>JAJXZL010000051.1 GCA_021780075.1 Acidobacteriota bacterium | reverse complement strand
AGAAAGGCGTTGTATCCGCGCTTCCCGCTGGAGTCCGCGGCGGAAACCATGTTGGATAAACTCACGGCCGGCCCTGTCATCGTCGAGAACCCCTTTGCTACGGTCTAATTCCTGTTGCGGCGGATGTGATTTCTAAGTCTACAATGATCGGATTGCAACAAGCCTGAACAGGCCCTAGAGGAGATGCCCCGTTGATTCGTCTTGCGAGCTTTGTCATCGTGCTGGCCGGTATCGGTCAGGCAATTGCCCAGGGGGTGTCTGCCGCGCCGCCGCAGGTTCGTCCAACGCCGCCCACGCGCGATCCTCACACGTCCGGTTATGTCACGGCCAAGGAACTGCCCGACGGCACAAATGCTCCGGCGCATGCCGATGGCAATTTCATCATCGGGCCCACGTACAGTCCCGCGCCTGAGATGGCAGTGCAGGCCGGCGTTCCCCAGGGCACGGTGTACGAATTCACCATGCATTCGGCTGACAGCAGGATTTATCCCGGCATTGCGCGGCAGGCGAATACGTTTGGCACAGTCGATGCCGCCAATCCTGCCAAACTGCTGGTGACCACGAGCCATCCCGCTCCGTACACTCGTCGCGTAGCGGTTTATGTGCCCAGGCAATATGTTCCTGGCACCATTGCGCCGTTTATTGTGGGAGCCGACGGGCCCGACCCAGCGTTGTTCACAGCTCTCGATAATCTGATCGCCGAGCACCGGGTGCCCGTGATGATCGCCATCTCCATCGGCAACGGCGGGGGAGACGCGCAGGGCAGCGAGCGCGGTCTGGAATACGATACGATGTCCGGCCGGTATGCCGAGTTCGTTGAGCAGGAAGTGCTGCCCATTGTGGAGGAAAAATATCATGTGAAGTTGACCCGGGATCCCGACGGCCGCGCGACCATGGGCGGCAGTTCCGGCGGATCGTGCGCCTTGATCATGGCCTGGTATCACCCTGAGCTGTACCACCGTGTTCTTACCTATTCGGGCACCTACGTGAACCAGCAGTGGCCATCGAATCCGCAGACTCCTCATGGCGCATGGGAGTTTCACGAGCACCTCATTCCCAGCAGCCCGGCCAAGCCGCTCCGCATCTGGATGGAGGTGGGCGACAGAGACCTGCTGAATCCCAACGTCATGCGCGATGGAATGCACGATTGGGTGGTAGCCAACGAGAACATGGCCAAAGTTCTGGCCGCGAAAGGCTATCATTACCAATTCGTGTTTGCGCGCAACGCGGGCCACGTTGATCACGCCGTGAAACTCCAGACCCTGCCCGAGGCATTGGAATATATCTGGCAGGGATATCCCAACGCGCGAGCCGCAAATTGACCCGCCTCAGGCTCCATAAGAGAAGGCCGTCTGGCTCTTTGCGCCTGCTGGACTTTGACGGGAGACTTCCTATGCCACATCTCTCACCTGTTAGGCTGTCATGCGAGGCCTGCCTATGTTGAAGATTGAAGCGGTAATCCAACCCGCAAAGCTGGATGCAGTCAAGGAAGCGCTTATCGCCATCAACGTTGACGGCATGACCATTCTGGAGGCCCGCGGCCACGGCCGCCAGAGAGGCCACACGGAGTTCTATCGCGGTCGTGAGTACACCATCGATCTCAACCCCAAAATCAAAATCGAGCTGGTAATCAACGACGACCTGAAAGATAAGGTTGTGCAAGCCATTCTGGGCGCTGCTCGCACCGGGCGCATCGGCGACGGTAAGATCTTCATCAGCCAGATCGAAGAAGCCATCCGCATCCGCAATGACGAGCGCGGCGAATCGGCAATTTAGCTGCTTTGAGGCTGGCTGTCAACAGTACGAAAGGCTGGTTTCCCTCTTGATCAAGGGGGGTACGGATGCAACGCGGCAAGCCGTAGAGCCGCTCCCGAGCAGCAGCGGCGCAAGAAATGCAATAAATGAGAAAATTTACGCTCAATGACGTGATGCCGGGTTTCAATACTGGTGAAACGCGCTAGAATTCAGACGAATCGATTTCGGGAAAATTTCCCGGGTGAACGTGCAGCTTCACTCAAATGGGTTGCTTTCGTGCATGTGTTTACTTCGATTACGGAGGGGAAGTTATGATTTCAGCAAGATCGAAGTCTGTTTGTCTGGTTATGGCCTCGGCGTGTTTGACCTTTTTGCCCATGGGGTGCAAAAAGGCCCCGCCGGTAACATTGGCATGCAACGCCGCACCTCCCGCGATTTTTGCGGGTGAGCCGGTCACAGTGACCGCAACTGCAGGCTCTTTGAGCACCAAGAAGAACGTGAATGTGATTTACAGCTGGTCGGGGACCGGAGTCACGGGCAGCGGGACAACGGCCACGGTGGCCACAGGTTCGCTCAATCCAGGCAGCTATACGGTGAAGGGCGAGGTAAAGGAAGGCAAGAAGGGCAAGGAAGGGCTGAAGCCTGGCCAATCCGCTGAATGCTCGGCCAACTTCACGGTCAAGGAATTCGAGCCGCCGACGATCAGCTGCTCGGCCAGCCCCAGCACACTCAAGCCGGGTGACGGCAGCACAATTACCGCCTCGGCCGTTAGCCCACAGAACCGCCCGCTGACCTACAGCTATTCGGCTGCAGCCGGCACCATCAGCGGCAGCGGAAACACGGCCTCATTCTCGTCGACCGGCGCACCGACCGGCCCCGTCGAGGTTACTTGTAACGTGTCAGACGATAAGGGGCACAATGCAAGTGCAGGCACCAGCGTAACCATCGTGGCTCCGCCGCCTCCGCCGGTTGTGCATGTCGAGACTCTTTGCGTTGTCTCCTTTGAGATGGACAAGAAGCGCCCAACCCGCGTGGACAACGAAGCCAAGGCCTGCCTGGATGAGATCTCGCTCGAAATGCAGAAGCAGCCCGACGCCAAGGCCGTTGTGGTGGGCAATTCAACCGCCGATGAAAAGGCTCTGCCGAAGCACCATCGCAAGAACGCCAAGCCGAAGGACATCGCCGGCCAGCGCGCGGTCAACGCCAAGGATTACCTGGTCAAGGAGAAGGGGATCGATCCTTCACGCGTCACCGCAGCAACCGGTACCAGCGATGGAAAGAAAGTTGACAACTACCTGGTGCCGTCAGGCGCGAATTTTGCGAACGACGTGCAAGGTACCACCCCGGTGGATGAGACGACAGTGAAGCCGGAGGCACGCAAAGCGCTGCCTCAAAAGCACCACAAGTCCGCCGCCACTACAACGCAGCAATAAGCAAGAATCAAGCGGGCAGCCCGTGCATTTTTACGCGGGCTGCCCGTTTTGTTTTTATGAAGGCACTCTTTCGCGGGCCGCAGTGCAGTGCGATGCGCCATGGGCGGAATCGCCTTTCCTTTGCAGCGTATCCTTTTCCGCCTCAAGTGCATTGTCGCCTGCATTGCGCGCGTGCTTCGCGCGCAAGAGCGTGCATGGCCCCGGAACCCGCCGCCCAGAGTGCGGGGCGAGCCTTCGGCGTAGAGCCCGTGTCCGGTTCCAAATTTCGCGGTTATGTTGTCGAGCAGTATCTTGCTTGCGCAGGCGGGCACATTCTCCGCGGCGTTGCAAAAGCACATGATCGAATCGGAATCCCCCTCAGCAATCGTTCCGCGAAACGCCAGAAGAGTTGTGTCCCAGAGATCATGCTCGCCAGGGTCAATGTTGACTTTGTGCCGGGTCCTCTCAGGTCCGCTGTGGGCGGCGTAATGCCTGGGCGGGGCGATGACAGCCGTTGCAGCACATCCGCAGCACTCCAGGTCTCCAATTCTGACGCCTTGGCACAAATAAGAGACACAGTGACAGCCAATGGTGTAGAACGGGTGTGGACTTTTCGGCAGTAGACAGCGGCTGCGCAACAACAATGTATTCCCCCCGCGCTGGTGAGCAGGCTTCATGCACGAATGGTCTATGGCAGGTGAGGCAAAGTCTTGATCCGCCCCCAAAAGGAGTAGTTGATGGCGTTTGCGATGGCTCCGCCCAAGTCCGATCAGAACGATAGCGCGCCGCTATTCCCGGCACAGAATGCAACCGCCTTTGTCCTGGTTACGGGGCTGTTCTTTCTGTGGGGAATCCCAAACAATCTGAACGACGTGCTCATTCGCCAGTTCATGAAGTCGTTTGAGATTACGCGGCTGCAGGCTGGGCTGGTGCAGTCGGCCTTCTATACCGGATACTTCCTGTTCTCAGTGCCGGCGGCTCTGGTGATGCGGCGTCACGGCTACAAGGTCGGGCTCATCATTGGCCTCCTGCTCTACTGCGTGGGCACTTTTCTCTTTTTGCCCGCTGCTGAAGCGCGCAGCTATTCGCTGTTTCTGCTGGCGCTCTTTGTCATCGCCAGCGGCCTTGGATTTCTTGAGACGGGAGCCAATCCGTTAATTGCGCAGTTGGGCCACGCTGGCAGCGCGGTGCGGCGGCTTAATTTTTCACAGGCGTTCAACCCTATCGGAGCCATCACCGGCGTCCTGATCGGCACACTGTTCATCTTTTCCGGAGTTGAGCTGAAGGCTACAGATGTTGTGAAGCTCAAGCTCGCCGGAACTTACGATGCATATCTACAGCATGAAACCATGCGCGTAATTGCGCCGTATATGGTGCTTGGCATTGTGGTTCTTTTGTGGACGCTTCTCATTCTGCGCACGCCTTTTCCTGCAATTGCCGCGGGGCGGTCATCCAGTTCCGATGAACGCCAGCCAAGTTACCGGGAGTTACTTCGCTATCCTCATTTTCTTCTCGCAGTGGTCGCGCAGTTCTGTTATATCGGCGCGCAGGTTGGCACCTGGAGTTACTTTATCCAGTATGTGCAGGACTATACGCACCTGCCGGAAAAAACCGCTGGCTACTTCCTCACTGGGACCCTCGTGGGCTTTGGAGTGGGCCGCTTCGGCGCGAGCCACTGGATGAGGTTCATGCGCGCCAACATGATGATGGGGCTCTTTTCGCTTGCCAACATCGTGCTTGTTACCATCGGCATCCTTTTCCCCGGCTGGGTAGGATTGTGGGCTATCTTTCTTACCAGCTTCTTCATGTCGCTGATGTACCCTACGATCTTTGTCCTGGGTTTGAGGGATCTCGGCCCAAACACGAAATCCGGAGCCTCGCTGCTCGTGATGGCAATCATCGGCGGCGCGGTATTTACGCCGGTGATCGGTCTCGTATTTCAAAACACAAAGAGCATGGCTGCGGCGATGGTGGTGCCGCTGTTGTGCTACATCTGCGTTGCGCTGTATGCCTTTTGGGGATATAACCTGGCGCCTGTTGAGGCGCGCGGCCTTGCACCCAATGCGGTAAGTGAGGAGTAAATCCGGAAAACTTTTCACCCTGCATTTCTGTGAGGGATGGCCTCCGGCGAAGTCAGCGCATCACGCAGCGGGCATCGCCGGACGATTTCCTGCAGGCTGAGCAAATGCAGACTTCCCGGCCAGCAGCGTCAATGCGATATTGATGGCGAACACGATCACCCCGCTCAGCTCGAGCATTCCAGAGATGGGCAGCGTCTTCCACGCAAATTGCAGAATCCCCTCATAGGCGAGCGGCTCTGAGCTGACGCGCAACGTGCAGCCAATCTGCAGCAACAGCAGGCTCAACAGCATGAGGCGCTTGCTGAACAGCGCGCGCACGCCTGCAAAGTGCGGCAGAATGCGCGGTCCGATGGAGAAGACCATGGTGGCCGCAAAGCCCACCGTAAGCGCATGACGCGCCGCTCCCCAGATGCCGCCGTGTTGATCTGCAACAGAGGCCCATAGACTCATGCTCGCCGCAATCACCAGCCACGCATACGTGATGCGAACAAAGAACGGAAAGCTGGAATGAATGCCTTGCACCTTGGGCGAGCCCTGTGCAGCGCGCGTAACCTGAAGCGCGAACGCGATGACGACCGCCCCCGCCGTCAGCAGAATGGAGGCAACGGTGGCAAACCCGGCAACGCCGCACAGCACGCCCGCTATGTCCAGCGCCAGCGCCAGCTTCAGAAGCCGCGCACTGGGCCGTGGAATCGAAAGAAACGCATGCAGCCAGCGCGCGGAAAAGCCCCACACCATGGGCGCCAGAAAACCCCATCCCAGCAGCACCAGGTAGCGTTGATCCAAACCGTGTGGAAAGGCGCGGTCCTGACCACGCAGACCAAGAATCAGGCATTCCACAAAATTAAAAATGACTCCAGCCGCCAAACCTGCCGTTCCCAACAATACAGAGAGCATCCACAGTTCCATCTTTGGCTTTTCCGCGTGGGGCTGGTCCGCCGCTGGAAGCTTGTGCTGCGCCGCCGCCTGCAGAAACAGCAGAATGGCAACAAGCTCCATGCCCGCGGAAACCGGAAGCATAATTTCCCAATGCCATCCATAGATGCTGGCGAGCCAGCGCAAAGCCACGCCCAGTGTCCACAGCACGAAGCAGATAAATTGCCGACGAAGCGCGGTGCGTTCCTTGCCCGGCTGGGAGTAGAATCCGATCCCCAACACAAAGCTGCCAATCCAGCCAAACATCTGCGCATGGCCGTGCCCTTGAAGCCACGCCGCGGGCAGCGTTCCAAGACCGTGCCCCGCGCTGATGGCCATCAGATTTGAGAATCCAAGCAGCGTTCCCGGCAGCGCCATAAAGAACAGACCGCCCATGATCCATGCCCGCAGCATAAGGCTTTTCTTCTTCTCGCGGAGGAGAATCGGAAGAATCAGAGCATCGGGCTGTTGTGCGGTGTGGATGGATTCTTCTATTGTCATGGCTGCCTCCTGCTCCGGAGCTCCAACTCCTCTCCGATGGTGCGCGGAAACAAGATGTCATTTTCAAGATGCAGATGTTCGCGCAGGTCATCTTCAAAGTTGCGCAGGCCTCCGTAGAGCGCGCGCTGCGTAGCGCATGCATCGGCGGAAGGCGAAAAGTTACAAGTGCGCTCGCGCAACTCGTCGAACGCTTTATTCGTGGCTTCGTGTTCCTGGATCATTTTCGCTATTGGCTGACGGACCGACGGAATGCATGCATGCCCTGCACTATAACGCATATCGCCCACCTCTTCCATGGTTGCGATAAACGGAAAAAGCACCTGCTCTTCTTTCTCGATATGCGACAGCAAGTCGGTGTGCAGAGCCTGTATGCAATGCGCAAGAGATGCGATGGAAGCGCTGTGGTGCGAGTGCCTGCCGGCCAGCCTCACTGCCATGCGCGCGAGTGCGGGTAAATCCTGCCGGATGCGCCGATGATGCACACGCACAATGCGCTGGATCAACTGGGTAAGAGAAAGGTTTGCCGAATCACGCGCAGCGCCTTCCGCAATCATCAACCCATCCAGCTTTTCCTGCACCTGATCCGCTGACAGTCGCAAGCTGGCACACGCCTCGCTGAGGGACTTGTCGCCCCAGGCGCAGAGGTCGATCTCAAATTGTTCAAAGATCGAAATCGCCGCCGGATAGTCTGTGGCAATTTCGCGCAGTGGCAAGTTGGTGATGCTCATAGTGCACTCTCCATCACCAAAGTAGACGCAGCGCAACTGTGCGACAGTAACTTATGTCACCAGCCGGGAAGAATATTGCGCCGACGATTCCGAGGCCCTTGTGCGTCGCTCATATCGTTGATAACAAGCCACCACGCAGCGACGAACAGAGCCGGCAAAAGCATCCCCGCAGCGCGACTTTAGTCACTGCGCAGAAGATCTCCCCTTGGTTTCATACAATCTAGAGTGCAGTTGCCCTGCAGGTTCAGCACGGCAGATGCGAAGGAGCTGAGTGATGCCAGTAGTCATCGGCGCAAGGCCAGACAGCGGATTCGACGACCCGATCGGAATGCTGAAGGATTGCCATCGCAGGATTGAGCGCTTCCTCGGTGTTCAGTATCAGGTATGCCGAAGGGCGCAAGGGCGAGCCCTGAACGATGAGGAACGGCAGGCGGTTGAGAATGCTCTTCACTATTTCGCCCAGTCAGGTCCGCGCCACAACGAGGATGAAGAGAAGTCCGTTTTTCCGCGGCTGCGCGCCAGCCATTCAGCAGCGCCACTGGAAGACGTTCAGCGGCTGGAGGCGGAGCACCACGAGGCGGCTGCGTATCATGATGAGGTGGCGCTGCTCTACTCAAAGTGGATTGCGGATGGCAACCTTAGTGCCCGGGATCAGAGCCTCCTGCTGCATCGCACTGAGCAATTGCAGCAACTCTATGCAGAGCACATCCGCATTGAAGAGGAGATCGTCTTTCCCCGCGCGGCTGCTCTCTTCAGCCAGCAGGTCCTTGGCGAAATCGGCGACGAGTTCAAAGCGCGTCGCAATTCCAGTCCCCGCCGCGACTGATGCTTGAAAAGCTGCGATGCGTAATTTAAGGCAGTGTAGAGCGCAATCGCTTCTCTAAAAACTCCTTCAGTGCAACGGCGTTGTTATGCTCCGTATCGTGCGAGCTATAGAGAAGCGTCACTGCGTCATGCCGTGCAGACTGGAGAATGGCGTGCCAGGCATCAGGATGCTCGTTCAACTCTGCAAAGTAGCGCTGCCGAAATTCATTCCATCGCGCTGGATCGTGTCCAAACCATTGCCGCAGCTCGGTGCTCGGTGCCACATCCTTCAGCCATGCCTGCATCGTGAGCGCAGACTTTTTTACGCCTCGCGGCCAGAGCCGTTCAACAAGAAACCGCGCGCCATCGTGGTCGCTCGGCTTGTCGTAGACGCGCTTTAGTTGAATCATGGCGTGTCCTCGCTGGCTTGTTGCATCCCTCACTATGATGCGCCACTTGCCCCCTTTTTAATCTGGATAAGCAGCATCTTGACAGAGGATTTTGTCGTTATGCCATGCACGAGCATCGGTGGCATGTAAATGAATGAGCCGGGTTGAGCCAGCACCTTATCCTCTCCGAGCAGAACCTCTGCCTGCCCCTCAAGAAAATAGAGCGCTGCGGGAGTCGAAGCGGAGTGAGCCGATAGTTCTTCTCCTGCAGAGAATCCGAATGCGGTAACGCTCGTGTATTCGTCCCGGTGGACTATCCTGCTCAAGATTCCTTTCTCGGGCACGGTAATTTCATCGGGGAGGTTGGCAACAAATGCGTAATTCATAATCCCTGTCCTCATCACACTACGCGACAACGGTAAGATGCGGGCCCTCAGTCCTGTTGCAAAGCGACTGGAGGCCCGCAGGTTGTTCGATCAACGGCCGATCAGAACGCGCTCAGATTTTCCGCGAGACGCGTGCAGCGAAGCCGCATCGGCTCCGGGGTCTTCCTCGCTAAAGGAATGTCCCGTCAGCAATCCCAGCACAAACCAGCCCAGAAGCGCTGCTCCAAGTGCAAAAACAATGTCACCCGGAACACGCATCCAGCGCAGCGTCTGCATCGTTGGGGATTGCAGGAACTCCGCCGATCGTGCGTACCATGTGCCGTACTCGACAGATGCCAATGCTTGCAGCAGTCCGACGGGCAGCATGCTCAGGACGACCATGAAGACCAGTCCAATGTTGAGGCACCAGAACGACGTTTTCAGAACGCCCTGCTTCCACGGACGGCTCGGTTGCAGAACGCGCAGGCAGAACAACGTAAGCCCGAGCCCCAGCATGCCATAGACGCCGAAGAGCGCCGTGTGTCCGTGTACGGGCGTCAGGTTCAATCCCTGCATGTAGTAAAGAGCGATGGGTGGGTTGATCAGGAAGCCAAAGAGGCCCGCGCCAACCATGTTCCAGAAGGCGACGGCCACAAAGAAGTAAATTGGCCATTTGTAGTTGGCGATCCACGGCGATCTCTCTGTCGGGCGAGCCAGGCGCAGATTCTCCCATGCCTCGTAGCCGATCAGAGTCAGCGGCACAACTTCCAATGCGCTGAAAACAGCGCCAAAAGCAATCACAGCCGCCGACGATCCCGAGAAGTACAGGTGATGGAAGGTGCCAATGATACCGCCGGCGAGAAAGATGGAAGTGGAGAACAGCACCGTGCGCGTGGCGTTGCGAATCCCCAACAGTCCGAGCCTGGTAAAGAGGAACGCAATCACGACAGTGGCGAAGACTTCAAAGAATCCCTCAACCCAGAGGTGCACAACCCACCAGCGCCAGTATTCGGCGGTGACCAGGTGGCTCCGCTGACCGTACATCAGGCCTGCTGCATAGAACAGCGGAATGGCGACGCTTGAAAGCAGGAAGAGCGACAGCAGTGAGCGGTCTTCGCTCTTGCGCTGCAGTGCAGGCTTGAGTGAAGCAATCATCAGGACAAGCCACAGCACCAGGCCGATGAAGAGCAGAATCTGCCAGAAGCGGCCAAGGTCCACATACTCAAAGCCCTGGCTGCCAAACCAGAACCACAGATTGCCCAGCCGTTGCTGAATGCCAAGCCACTCGCCCGCGAGCGAGCCGCCCACCACCAGCACCAGCGCAATGAACAATACGTTCACGCCCAGCCGTTGGAAGCGCGGTTCGTGCCCGCTGACGGCGGGGCCGACATAGAGGCCCGTGGCCAGCCATGACGTTGCAATCCAGAAGATGGCGAGCTGCAGATGCCACGTGCGCGTGATGGCGTAGGGCAGATAGCGGTCCAGCGGAAAGCCGTAAAAGCCCTGGCCCTCCACCCCGTAATGTGCGGTGATCACGCCCATCAGGATCTGGACTGCCCAGAGAATCACGACGACGACGAAGTATTTGATCGTGGCACGTTGCGATGGCGTTGGCCGCAATCCGACAAAGGGATCGCGCTCAGGATAAGGGCCATGCACAATCTCCTTTTCCTGCGATGCATACCACCAGACGAGTGCGCCGATGCCGCCAAGCAAACCGACGAAGCTCACGATGCTCCACAAGACTGCGCCGGGAGTTGCTTCATTCGCAATCAGCGGCTCATGCGGCCAGTTGTTTGTATACGTGACAGTCGAGCCGGGGCGTTCTGTGCTTGCCACCCACGAGCTCCACCAGAAGAAGTTGGCAAGCTGCTTCTGTTTGCCTGCGTCGGTGAGCGCTCCCTGCGGAATCGCGTATTCCTTGCGGCCAGCGGCGAACACGTCAGCATAATAGGCCGCAAGCTGGTGATATGCTGCGGCGCGATCGTTGTCGATGACAACGCGGTTGGTCGCCGCGTCATAGGTGTTTGTGCGCATCTCGCGGATCAGGCGTGCCTGCAGCACAGCCTGCTGATCCGCATTGAGAGTTGCGAAGTTGGCTGCACCCTGCTTCTGCGCCCAGCGATCCAGCACAATGCCAGACTCGCGATGCAGCCAATCCGCGCTCCAGTCGGGCGCGACATAGGCCCCATGTCCCCAGACCGTACCGATTTCCTGGCCGCCGATGGACTGCCACACACCCTGGCCATCGGTGATTGAAGAGCCCGTGAAAAGAAGTTGCCCATCCGTGGTGTAGACATCCGGGATTGGAGGGGCCTGACTGATCATTTTCCGCCCCACACCTCCCAGCACGGCAAATGATCCAAGAATGACGATAGCTAGAACAAGCCAGTACCGCTTGTATGACATTGCTTTCCCTCGCTTCGCAGCGGAGGAGACTTCCAAACCGCTGCTGTTGCCACAGTAGAGCGGGAACAAGCGCGATGCAGGGACTTTAGTCACACGGGCTGTGCGCAGAAGCCAGGTGGATGTGCAGGGCGCGGATTATCAGGCAGGGCGAAGGGAAACGAAGAGATTATGCAGAGGCTTCAAGCAGAGCCGCCAGCCCTTTCATATCCTTGATCACGATGTGCCGCGCCTCCACGTCAAGCAGGCCCTCTGCCTGCAGGCGCATCAGGTTGCGCGAGATCAGCTCGCGCACGGTCCCAAGCTGATTGGCAATTTCCTGGTGACTATACGGAAGATGGAATTCAACGCCGAGCGTGGTCTTTTTACCCTCGGCCTGCGCAAGCTTGAGCAGGGTTGACACCAGCCTCTGGCGAATCGTCGTGAAAGACAGCTCCTCAATGATTCCCACCAGGCGGCGCAAACGTGCGCCAACCACTGCAAGAACCTTCAGCGCCACATCCGGATGCTCCATGCAGTAGGCGTGGAAATCGCGGCGTGAAATAAAAGCAATCTCTGAGTCCTCAATGGCCACCACCGATGCGGGATAAGGGCCGCCGTCGAAGACCGGTAACTCGGCAACGGAGCTTCCAGGCCCCTCCACAGCAAGCACCTGCTCGCGGCCACTCATTGAGGTTTTGAAGATGCGCACCTTGCCCCTCGCAACAATATGCAAACCGGTGCAGGGCTCGCCCTCGCAGAACAGCAACTCCCCAGCCTTGAACAGCTTGCGAACGGTGCGGGCGGCAAGCAGTTGCACTTCGGGTGACGTCAGACTGGAGAGCAGCCCAGTCTTCTGCAGAACTCCGGCAAGATCAATGCGCTCAGCACTCACGCAAAAATTGTAACAGCGCGACTTTAGTCACTGCGCAGCATGATCCCAGTGCGTTTCCATCATGCATATGAACCCGCAGATCAACACGACCGATTTTGACGAGCGCCCATTCATCGCAATCTGGGAAGTGACGCAGGCCTGCGACCTTGCCTGCGTTCATTGCAGGGCATCTGCACAGCCGCAACGTCATCCCATGGAACTGAGCACGCCCGAGGGCAAGCAACTCATTGACCAGATCGCCGCGTTGCGCGTCCCTGTCTTCGTCCTCACCGGTGGCGATCCAATCAAGCGGCCCGACCTGTTTGAGCTGATCGATTACGCGCGCCAGATGGATGTGCGCGTGTCGCTCACGCCGAGCGCCACGCCGTTGCTTACAAGGGAGATTGTCTTCCGCCTCAAGGATGCCGGCCTGGCCCGGCTTGCCGTCAGCATGGACGGCGCGCGTACTGAGACGCACGACGGATTTCGTGGCATGGCGGGCTCGTTTGCCCGCACGCTCGACGCGATTCGCTGGGCCAATGAGGCCGGGCTGCCCGTGCAGATCAACACCACGTTCAGCCGCAGAAACATTGGTGAAATCGACGAAATCGTGGCCCTGGTCGCACGCCTGAAAATCACACTATGGAGCGTATTTTTTCTGGTCCCAACAGGCCGCGGCAAACTCGACGATCTCTTGAATGCGGACGAGTTCGAGCAGGTATTCGCAAAGCTCCACAGCCTCTCCGCCACTGCTCCCTTCGACATTAAAACCACTGAGGCGCAACATTACCGCCGCTATCTCTTGCAGCAGCGCACGGCTGCGCGCAAGGCAGGCAGCCCGGATGCCACGCACGAAAAGACGCCCGACTCCATTGGCAGAGCGCCGCGCGGGCTCAATGACGGCAAGGGCTTTGTCTTCATCTCGCATACGGGCGAGGTCTACCCCAGCGGGTTTCTGCCGCAATCGGCTGGCAACATTCGTCAAGCGCCTTTGGCAGACATCTATCGCAACTCGCCTTTGTTTCTTGCGTTGCGCGATACGGACAAGCTCGAAGGCAAGTGCGGTGCGTGCGAGTTCAAGCAGATCTGCGGAGGTTCGCGGGCGCGCGCGTATGCGTTGACGGGGAATGCATTTGCGGAGGAACCTTGCTGCTCCTATATTCCGCGCGGCTATGTGCAATCCTCGCAGCCCGTCAAGCGCGCGCCGTCTCTTCATGTGTTACAGGGCGCGTAAAGAACGTGGCATCGCCTCACGAAATATCCACGCACCCAATACGAAGCATGAAGTCCTCGTCATGCTCGCGAATCTTGCGGCTGGAATTCATACAGCCGCAAGCAGATCCCGCACGATAGATTCCGCGAGTGACCTACTGCAGATTTGACTGCACGGCGAGGGGCGCGAACTCTTTCTCCGCAGCTTTAAGCACGGCCTTGCGAACAGGTATCTCATGCAGCAGAAGTTCGGTAGCTTGAACCAGCGGATTCGCGTGAAACCAGCGCTGCACTGCGTTGTCCTGCAGCAGGTTCACGAGTGCTAGCAGGGACATTCCCTGGTGGTGAGCCATCCACTCGCGCACAAGAACAGCGTTGCCGCGCGAAGCGGTGTAGTCCGCCGCTTCATAAAAGCTGTAGGAGCCTACCCAGCCAGCTGTTTCCATATGACGCAGATTGCGCAGTGCCTCGCCCGCGTCAACATTCAGCGCAAGAAAAGTAGAGTACGGCGAAACAACAGGGCCGGCAGTTGCCTCAAAAAATAACGCGGTCTGGGGAATGCCATAAGCGTAGTAGCTGTAATGCCCCGCATCGTCTTTGTGCGAAGATCCCGATTCGGAAATGCCCCATGGAATGCTGAGCGCGTGCGCAAATGCGCGCTGCACATCAACGCAGGCGGTTTGTGTGCGTGCAACAAGAGTTTCTGGATAGCTACGCATCCACAATGCCGGCATCAGGTATTCAAACATGGTCCCGGTCCACGAAAGCAAAACGAAGCGGCCAAAGGCGTGCGCATGTTGGCGCGCCAGCTTGAACCAGCTTTGTTGTGGAAGATCGCCGCGCGCAATGGCTAGAAACGTTGCGATGCGGGCTTCAGAGGCGAGCATGTCATAACAGGAGTCGTGCAGCTTTTGCGCGCCCGTGTCAAAACCAATGGAGAGTATGTGGCGGTTGGGATCGATCAGAAAAGTAAAATTTGTTTCTTCTGCAATGTGCTCGGCATCCTCGGCAATCGCGCCTAGACGGGCCGCAAGACTACGCAGATTCTGCTGGGCAACGGGCAGGGATGCGCGGAGCTGCTCGCCCAGCGCGTGATGAGGCATCCTCTCTGTGATGGCGGCCCAGGCGCGCCTCAGGCGGGCGTCCAGAGCCTCGGCAAATGGGATGGCTTCTTCGAGCGAAGGTATCTCAGCCTCATCGACAGCTGGCTGAAGCATCGTACGAAGCGGAGCATATTCGGGCAGCATCCACGGAATGTAATCGCGCAGCAAATCCAGAATGGATGAAACACGCCGGTGCGTCTCGAAAAGCCACCACCTGCTGCCAGGCTCTTCATCTGCTTCGACTGACGCCTTCGAAAGGGCAGCTTCCGCGGCAGGAAGCCATGCAATCCATTCCGTCATCGTGGCGGAAGAAGAAGGTGGTACGACTTCATTGAGCAGGGTGAGCCTTCCATCCTCTGCCCGCATTTGTTGCCAATGCGCGCGCAAGCCGTCAAAAAGCTGGCCTGTGAGCAACGGCTTCTTGACTAGTTCCTGCGCGCCAGCATGAAGCGTGTAAAGTGAAGCGACCAGATTTCCGCTGTCCACGGATGAGACAAAAGGCGCGGCATCAAGAGGCCTGAGCGTTCGCGTGTCGTACCAGTTGTACAGGTGCCCGTGGAACTTTTCCAGGCGTGCGATGGTCGCCAGGCTATGCTGCGTGAGCGCAACAAACTCCGGTGTGGTCAGGAATCCAAGTTCACATGCGGCCTGCCGGGCATTCAACAACAGGCCCACGTTGGTTGGCGAAACTCGCGATGCCTCATACAGGCCATCTTCTTCAACGTTGTCCGGAATCAGGTAATTGTGACGCTCCGCGCTGAACTGATAAAAGTAGCGCCAGATGCGAAGAGCGTGAGAGAGCAGATAAGCCGTGTCGCCCGCTCCAAGGTGTTTCCTCTGGTTGCGCGGCGGCCTGTTGAGCCACGCGGTCACAACCAGCGCAAGGCCCCAAAGCAGAAGAATCGGCGCGGCGAAGAATATCGCTTCAGGCCGCCGCGCAAAAAAGTAGACCAGCGCGGCAAGGCCCGCAGCCACAAGCGGCGTGAGGGCGAGATAGCGATCGACCGGTGTGCGCCTTGAAGACTGACTCTCTGCCTGTGCAGCAGTCTCCCATTCAAGCAGCCGCTCGCCTGTAATGTAGCGCCGCACGAGCGAACGAGCGACGGCATCGATCGCGAGCAAGGTCTGGTGCGGAAGGAAAACAAAATTCAGCAGCACAACCAGCAGGGCGTGTCCAAAACCGGCGAACGCCTCGCCAGCGCTGCCCTTGCTGCCTGCGGCGAACGTACGGCCCAGGCCGAATCCCAGTTGGACCAGCGTGGGAAAAATCAGGAGGATCAGCGAGACGATTGTCCAGTAGAGCGGCCCGCCGGGCAGCCACATCCATCCCGCAATAAACAAGGCGAAGAGAAATGGGTCCACAAGCGAACGGCGCAAATTGTCAAATACCTTCCAGCGCGAAATGTCTGAGATTGGATTCCGCACACGGCGGCCGGATTCTTCAGGAACGCGCGAAAAAATCCATTGCACGATCTGCCAGTCTCCGCGCACCCAGCGATGCTTGCGGCGGCTGTACGCGCTGTAGTGCGATGGATAATCGTCGATGAGTTCGATGTCGGTGGCCAGGCCGGCACGCGCGTACGCGCCTTCAATCAGGTCGTGGCTCAGCAGCGCATTGCGTGGAAACCTGCGATTGAGCACGGCATGAAGAGTTTCGACTTCATAAATGCCTTTGCCGGTAAATATTCCTTCGCCAAACAGATCCTGATATGCGTCAGAAACGGCGCGCGCATAGATATCAAAGCCAGTTTGTCCGGAGTAGATGGAGGCAAGCCGCGAGCGCGAAACGGACTGAACCGCGATGCCCACCCGCGGCTGCAGAATGCCATATCCCGCCGTGACAATGCGCGACTTGGGATCGATGACTGCTTGATTCAGCGGGTGCGCTATTGCGCCAATCAGCTTGGCCGCGGCGCCGCGAGGAAGCTGCGAGTCTGAGTCGAGAGTAAGAATATAGCGCACCTGATGGAGCGCCTCAAGCTTGCCCGTCTTGATCGGGAACGCGTCGTAGTCTCCGGTAAGAAGTTTGTTCAGGTCGAGCAGCTTGCCGCGCTTGCGCTCCCAGCCCATCCACACACCCTGGCGCCGGTTGAAGGTGCGGTGCCGATGCAGAAGCAGAAAGCATCCATCCCCATGAGACGCGTATCTTTCGTTGAGCTCGTCAATCAGCTGGATGGCCATTTCAACGAGCGGATGTGAATCGTTTTCGTGCGGCTTGCTTACTGAGTCTGGCAGGTCGGTCAGCAGTGCGAAGTGCAGGTGCGGATCGCGATTGGCAAGAAAGCGAATCTCAAGGTCGGTCACGAGTCCACGCACCTGCTTCTCGCTCAGCAGCAGTGAAGGAACAGCCACCAGAGTGGTGCATGAAGAGGGAATCGCACTACTGAAGTCAAGCTTGGGCAGAGGCTCGGGGTCAAAGAGTGCGGTGACGGAACTGTTGACCAGCTCGACGGCATCCTGCGTCGCGGGCAGCAGCAGCAGAAGAAAGGCGATGATGAGTCCCGTGAGCTCCGAAGCGTGGGGCAGAAGAGGAAAGATGACCGTGGCGATAAAGAGGATGGTAAGCAACTGGGTGCCTGAGATGTAGAAATCGTCAGCATGAGCGCGAATAAATGTGCGCATCCGATCAATCAATGGAGGGTGAAAGCCGATGCGATTCGCCAGTTGGGTAAATCCCTTGTCGATCAGGTAGTAGCCGATATGAGCACGGCGCAACTGCACACGCGATTCATCGGTCGCATGCAGAGCGCTTTGTTGCGCAAGTTCAAGCGCGATCTGAGCAACCCTGAACTCTGAGCAGTCTGAGTGGCGGGCGATGTAGGCGACGCGCCTGCGGTAGGCCTCGCGACTCTCGAAATCCATGGATGTGTAGGCTGCCGCCGGGTCCTTGCGCAATGAGGCGTCAAAGAGGATGAGCGGCTCAATCAGGGAGGCCCAGTCCGTATGCCCAATTGTGCGGAGACTTTTAAGCTGAACTTGTATCCGTGCGGCGGCAGCTGTGTCTTGTGAATGAAGCAGTGAGCGAGCCTCATCGAGCAGCAATTCCAGCAGGGCAAACTGAAGAAAGGCCGGCAGGTTCCATAGCTCGTTCACGGTGAGGAGTTCGCTTGTCTGCAACTCCTGAATGAAAATGGAGAATGTTGTTGCGGAGAATGTTCCTTCAACTGCTCGTAGATAGATGGCGGCCTCTGCGACAATGCGCGGCTCCTCGCCTGGAGAATGCAGATCGACGCGCGGAAGACGGGCCACGTCCCGTGGATTTTCTGATACGCCCACTACAGCCGAGCGCAGCAGTCGTATGTTTGATTGCAGGTCGAGCAGTGCTGCGCGTAGCAGCTTTTGTGCAGGATCATCCGTCGTAGTGGCCGCGCGTGTCTGCGTAAGTTCGCTCTCCAACTGCCTCAGCGCGAGGCGCACTGCGCGCGCGCGTGCAGGGAACGGGCATGGAGTGTCAGGCCGGTACACCACATCCCACGCATTGGTGGCGCGCGCCGCGTTGTGAAGATGATTGCGAACCTGCGCAGCTAGAAGTTGTTGCGAGTCCTGAGAAGGAGCGGTATCTGTCATTGGTCCTCAACGATAACTTGCTGCTTGCATTTCAAACATGGCGGCGTAGCGGCCGCCAAGCGCCATCAGTTGTGTGTGGCTTCCTTCTTCCACAAGCCGCCCAGCTTCAAGAACCACGATGCGATCTGCCATGCGCACTGTGGAGAAGCGATGAGAGATCAGCAGCGCCATTTTGCCGTGGGTCAGTTCGGCAAAGCGCTCGAAGACTTCGAATTCACTGCGCGCATCCAGCGCTGCTGTCGGCTCATCAAGAATCAGCAACTGTGCATCGCGAAGATACGCGCGGGCCAGCGCGAGCTTCTGCCACTCGCCGCCTGAAAGATCCACTCCGCCCTCGAATCGGCGGCCAAGCATCTGGTCGTAGCCGCCCTGCAGCTTGGCCACAACGCCCGCCGCCAGGCTTTTCTCCGCGGCGTGCTCAATCTCTCCCTCCGCGTGCGGCACTTCGATGCGTCCCACGGCGATGTTCTCTTTCGCGGTCATTTCGTAGCGCATGAAGTCCTGGAAGATGACGCCGATCTCGGAATGCAAATCTGCCAGGTCGTACTCGCGCAGGTCCACGCCATCAAGCAGAATCTGGCCATCGGTGGGGTCGTAGAGCCGCGTGATCAGCTTGACGATCGTGGTTTTTCCCTGGCCATTCTCGCCAATCAAAGCCACGCGCTCGCCAGGGCGAAGCGAGAAGTTGAAGTTGCTGAGAACGCGCCTGCTGGTGCCGGGATAAGCGAACGACACATCGCGAAATTCAAATCCGGTCCTGATCGGACGCGGCGTGCGCAGGCCATTCGCTTTGGATTCGACGCGCGGCTTCATTTCAAAGAATGCCAGTAGGTCGGTAAGGAATAGCGCCTGGTCTGCCACTCCGGAAGCAGTCGAGAAGGCCATTTGGATATTGGCCATAGCCTGCATGATGGCGGTCGTAATCAGTGTGAGATCGCCAATGGTGTAGCGGCCCTGTACGGTGCGGTAAATGCTGTAGGCGTAGGCGCCGTAATACCCGAGCTGGCCCAGTATTGAAAGCAGTCCGCCCCAGAACAGACGGCGGCGGTTGAGGCTCACATTCTCTTCGTAGATTTGTTGCGAGAGAGACCTGAAGCGATCGGTCAGATAGCCGCTCAGGTTGAAAAGCTTCAGCTCTTTCGCGGCCTCTTTGCTGCCACCCACCTGCCGCAGGTAATCCATCTGGCGGCGCAGCGGAGTTTGGCGGAAATTCTTCGCGTAGGTCAGGAAGGCGAAGTGGCTCTCCCCGAGGAAGGCAGGAATAATGCCTGCAATCAGCAGCAGCAGCAGCCATGGAGAATAGCGGATGAGCACGGCCGAGAAGGCGATCGCTGTAACAGTCTGCTGGATCAGGCGGCCCATCTGCTGGATCATGGCCAGCCGGTCGGTGGCCTGCACACGCGCGCGCTCCAGTCGATCGTAAAAGACCGGATCTTCGTACACAGTCACGTCGAGAGCGGCAGCCTTGCGCATGACCTCGACGCTGACGTGATGTGTGTAGCGGTCGGCAAGCAGACTGTCGAAAAAGTCGACTGTGCGCGACAGGATGCCTGTGACGACCGCAAGAGCCATCTCCGCGGCCACTAGCCACCAGAAGTACTGGGGCAGCGCCAGATGCAGGCGAATGCGGTTGACGCCATCAATAATGAAGCGGCCGATAATGCCGATTCCAACAGGCAGAAAGGCAACCACGATGCGAATCGTAATATTCCAGAAGACAACCGCGGGGCCCGACTCCCACACAAAGTGGAGTACCGGCGGAACGTTCTTGAGTGCGCGCAGCCTGTCTCCCCAGGCGTTGCCGGGGCTCTGCGATTCGCCGGGCTGCTTTTTCCTGGACTCGCCGGTGACTTGCGCATCCTTCATGGTTGAGGACATAAACTCCTTGGAGCAATCACAGCAATATGGAGATGTGGCAGGCGCGCTGCGCTGGAATCCTGAACCAAGGTGTTTGCGACGCTCTGCTGGCTGCGGCGTCTTGCCATGCTAAATCTAAATTCAGCACTTCATCTTACTATATGTGTTTATCGCGCTGAACGCTGCATGCCGCTCGCTCTGATTGTGCGCGGTCTGCGGCCTCAGTCAATGATGGACTGGGCGAGGCTGTTATTTTTTATCGGGACGGTAGGACTTGAAGCCGGCTTTTTCCATGCCGCGTTGCGCCTCAGGATTCTTCATGAAGGTATCCCACACAAAGCTTGTACGCGCATTCTCGGCCATCAGCATGGTGATGCCCGTGTCAATGCCAACCACGTCTGTGTCGTACCAGTCTGTCAGCGGATTGAAGGCATCCACAAAGCCGTAGCGGCACCACGCATTGGGGTAGTGGTCGTGAACGGTGCGCAGAACCCGCATGGTTGCCTGCGGCAGAAATGGCAGCGAGCCCCCCGCCGCGGCGGGAACGATGGTTCCGTCAATCGGCCCCATGGCCGGAGGACCGCCCCAGATCACGTAGCCCTTCGCTGAATCCGATGCAGTGATGCCCCAGAGAGCGTTGCTGTAGTCGGGAAATTTCTCATTCATTTCCACGCAAAAGCGACGATGCACATCGGTGGCGATGACCGAGTTCTGGAAGTAGTCCGCATAGCGGTCGCGCTTGTTGCGGAAGTCAAACCATGCCTGGGAGTACTGATGCACAAAGAGCGGCGCAAACGAGCCGATATAGCGCAGTCCATCGTACTCAAACGTCGTTCGCTGCCAGGCAAACCATGCTTCGGGATGCAGCGGATGCGTGGCCGAGCCCATGCCCAGCAGGTACATCATCATCAGCTCGCTGTAGTAGTCCCATTTGGAAGGCAGAAAGCCAGACTCGGGTGTCCATCCCTGCGCCAGAAGCCGCGTATCCTCTGACAGCCACGTCCAGTCCACGCGGTCAAAAATCGCCGTCGCAAGTTGCGTGATGTCGCTGTCATGGAAGTGCTGGCGGCATGTCAAAACGCCGCACAGCAGCATCGCCGTATCCACTGAGGACGCTTCGGAGTCCCATATCCGTTCGCCCGTGTTGATGTTGGCAAAGTGGTAGTAGAACCCACGATGAGTCGGCAGCTCGTGCCACAGGAATGAAAGCGTGGAGATCACGCGCAGCCGCGCTTCAGCGTAGCTGATGAAGCCCCGCTTCTGCGCAATGCAGATGGCTGTCAGGCCAAAGCCTGTCGATGCGATGCTGCCCACGACGCTGGTGTCGTGATTGCGGACATTGCAGCGGTCTTTGATCAGCCCCGTATGGGGGCCGGCCTGTTCCCAGAAGAAGAGGAAATTGGCTTGTTCAAGCTCATTCAGAAACTGGTCGTCTTCGGGCGAAAGCGCGGTTGGTACAGGAGGGGCCGCCGCGGGATTCATGTGCTGGTTCAGATCCAGCGCTGCGGAGCCGCTTCCGCCGCTTCCATTGACCAGCGGAAAGGCCGACGCCTGAGACAGTGGGAGGCCGAGGGAGAGATACGCCATCTGGCGCAGCATTTGGCGGCGCGAACGGTTCTCTTCGGCCAGCCTGCTAAGTTTTCGGATGTGCATGCCGCTTTGCTCGTGGAGTGAGATTCACAGCTTATATCCTAGCGGTCGTACTTGAGCACGTCCCGAAAAGACCTCAACCGTCATCAATTTTAGACGCAAAAATCGCAATACGATAGCAACGGCCCGGCGCCGAACGGGCCCCGGACGCGTCAAAATAGAATACAGTGGATGGAAATTCAATGAATTGGAAGATGGTTGGTAACTGGGCCGGCATCGGGGCAATCGCTATGGTTCTGCTGGCCGTGTTCCTGATGCGCACAAACCGCTGGCAGCCGAGGGTAATCACCATTCAGGGCGCGGTGATTCGCCGCGATGGCGACGCGCGCAGGCAGGTGCCGATTTCGGACGCAGTGGTCACCGCGTCGGATGGCGTGACCAGTGTCTCCACCCGGTCCGACGCTTCAGGATACTTCAGCCTCAACCTGAAGGCGGGCGTATGGCCGAAGCAGATGGTCAATATCAGCTTTAGCCATCCGGAATACCGGCCCCTCAACCTGCAAACGGAAATCGGCCTTCGCAAAGCTGAGACAAAGCTGTATGTGGCGGCCATGGAGCCAATCGCGTCCCCCGAAAGCAGCAATACCGGCCAGCCGGCGTCGGTCGTCTCCAACATCCGGATCCGATACACGGTCAACTCCCAGAGTGAGGTGAACATCGGCAGTGCGGTCAAGGTTTTTCAGGTTGTCAATCAGGGGAATGTGCCCTGCAATGGCCAGTCCCCGTGTTCCCCTGACGGCAGTTGGAAGGCCGCCAGCGCCTCCATCACAATGGACGCAGGCGTCGGCAATGAATATCGCAACGTAAGAGCCTCATGCATCGCCGGCCCCTGTCCCTTTACGCGGATTGATGCGAGCGGTTTCCAGGGCGGCGGTCGCACCGTCACGGCTTCGGCACTGGACTGGTCAGGCACCACGACGTTTTTGCTTGAGGCCGAGGTCTTTCGCACTGCGATCAGCTCAAACGTGCGCAAGTCCTATCCCGTCATTTACGACCGGACACTGAACTTTACCCTCCCTGTCACAGAGGAAGGCGTGAGCATCGAGGCGGAGATTGATGGTGCGCCCATGGTCTTTCCTCTTAGCCCGGAGCTT
Organism: Acidobacteriota bacterium; assembly: GCA_021780075.1. Taxonomy (GTDB): domain Bacteria; phylum Acidobacteriota; class Terriglobia; order Terriglobales; family Acidobacteriaceae; genus Telmatobacter. The sequence goes on along the minus strand of JAJXZL010000051.1, from coordinate 4,406 downwards.
TACCTGAGCTGGGCCACATGCATTGTCAGAACCAACAATGAAGCGCTGAAGTCCTCGGTCTACCGTTGTGAGCTCAAGCCGGGGTACCGGTTTTGAGGCCAACAGGGTCCGGCATCTCAACTGAGCCTCCCCGATTGCCCTGTGCGGGTGGCGCATATTAGCATGACCCATAGCTCGTTATCGCGCAGGTCAGCGAAAGAGCGCTATGGAAGTTGCAGTATCTCGTGCTCAGGAATGAAACGGTCGCTGGCTCAGCGCGTGTTTTTGTCCCCTGATCCGCCCAATGTGCAGGGCGGGCTGAAAACTGGCGCAAATCCACTGCGCAAAGTCCTATTTGTGGATCGATTCAGGACCGGGCTGCATGGGGCCGGCTCTAGACAAAATGGCGTCAGCCGGCGGTTCTCCTTCGCGCGGCGCAAGACAGACGCCCTTCTCACTTGCCTTACTTGCAGTTGCCTCACGTGCGTTGAGAGTGCCTGATGAGCTGTTCCCTCGGTATTGTTCGTCAACCGCAGCGGCGGCTGACTCCGGAAATGTCTCCTGCGTGCCACTCGGTGGCGGTCCGTCTAGCCGGGTTCTTCAGCCTTGCTGCCGTACTCCTGTTGCAGGGCTGCGGCTTTACGCCTGAGCCGGGCCTCTTTGCGCCCCAACAGCCGCCCACGAATGGGCCGCCCGTCGCAACCCAGAGCGGGTCTGTCACCATTACGCCCGAATATGTCGCCATTGCCCCCGGCCAGAAAGTGAAGTTCACCGCGACGGTCACCGGCGGAGGCGCGGTCATCTGGTTCGTGAACAGAGTTGCCGGAGGAAACGCCACCATCGGCACCGTGGACGGTAATGGAAATTACACCGCCCCGGCTACCATCACGCAGAGTGAAAACGTAACGGTGAGCGCGGTCCTTATTTCGTCGCCACAAAAAAACTACGCCACGGCCGTGGTGTCGATTATTGTTCCCGGCTTCGCATTCTGCCCCGGCGTCACAAAGAATCCCCAGGTCGCGCTCTACAAAATCTACCTGCCAACACCCGGAAAGGCTTATATCGAGTTCGGTAAAACGACCAATTACGGGTTGAACACCTGGCAGGTTGCCGCGCCTACGACCGATGGCGGAGACATAGAGATCTTCGTTGCCGGCATGTTGGCGCAGACCCTCTATCACATGCGCGCGCAGGTCACGCTCGATAACGGCGCAACGTATACCGATGTCGATCAAACCTGCACCACGGGAACGCCGCCGCCGACTTCTGCCACTGTTGTCGCCACCACCGGCGGAGCAACGCCGCAGCCGGGAATCGAGATGTGGAATACCCTCATCCCGCAAACTGTGGCGCCGGCATTCGCAACGGACCTCAGCGGGAACGTGATCTGGACCTATACCTACCAGGGCACAAGCCAGGACCTGCTGCAGGGAATCCAGTTGCTGCCCAACGGCGATTTCCTCATGGTCATTTCGTACCTGTCCTCGCTGACGGTCGGACAAATCCCCGGCCTCATCAATGAGGTGCGGGAAATCAACCTGATGGGCGACACCGTCCGCTCCGTCACCATGGACGGCCTGAACCAGAAACTCGCAGCGGCCAACCTGCGCGATGCGCAAGGCAATCTCTACCAGCTCAAGAGCTTTCACCATAGCGTGCTCGCCTTGCCCAACGGGCATTGGATTCTGCTGGCCAGCTACACGAGAGACTACACCAACCTTCCGGGGTATCCCGGAACCACCACGGTCACAGGGGATGCGCTCGTGGATGTGGATCAGAACTCCAATCCTGTGTGGGTGTGGAACACCTTCGATCATCTGGATGTCAATCGTCATCCGATGAATTTCCCAGACTGGACGCACTCGAATGACATGCTGTATTCGAGCGACGATCACAACCTTCTGCTCTCCATGCGCCACCAGAACTGGATCATCAAAATCGAGTATCTTGACGGCACGGGCTCTGGCAATATTCTGTGGCACCTGGGCTATCAGGGCGACTTCAAACTGGTCGGCGCCACCGATCCCACAGACTGGTTCTATGCGCAGCATGGCATGAGCTACTTCACGCCCAACACGACGGGCATTTTCCGAATAGGCCTGATGGACAACGGGAATGACCGCACCTTCCCCCCACCCACCGGGCAGGTGTATTGCCGTCCGTCTGCCACGCCCTCGGTGCAATGCTACTCAACCATGCCCTTGCTGCAATTGAACGAGACGGACATGACGGCCACCATGGTCACGCACTATGTGCCTCCGCCAAGCTATTACAGCTTCTTCGGTGGCAATGCTGACCTGCTGAAGAACGGCGATATCCACGTTGATTTCTGTGCGCCACACACCGGGGCGATCGTCCAGGAGTTGGATTCCCAGGCCTTGCACGTTGTGTGGCAGGGCTCCACTGCGGGCGCAGATCAGTTCCACGTGAGCCGATTACCGAGTCTTTACCCCGGTGTGCAGTGGTAAGCAACAGAAACGCCGCACCCAGCAGAGCACACAGTTGGGTGCGGCGTCGCAAACAGGCTATCCCCATGTGCAACAAAAATGAGGCGATGTCCTTCGCGCAGCAGGATCGCAGCGGACGCTCTTGCCTTGGCTGAAACAACCCGGTTCAGGAGCTACGGATGCCTGTGCAGCACGTGGGTGGCGATATCGGGCCAGAACTCGCGAAAGACATTGGTGAGCGCATCGCGCCCAATGGCGTATCCGAATTTTTCTGAGAGATCTCCAAGGTTCTGGTCCGCACTTGGATAATAGGCCAGCGAGATGCCCTGCGCGATGCCGCGCCCCAGGATCTCAGAGGTATTGAAGGTGTTGCGCCCATGGTAGTTCGGCGTGATCAGTACGCGGGAGCCCGCATAGATGCCGCGTTTCCAGATGCCGCCCTGGCCCCTGGCAAAGTAGCGCTCGTCCTCGTGGAACACTGTTGGCAGTGCGAAGAGGACCAGGTAGTTGCCGTCGGTCTTATCGATAAATCCGCGCCAGGTGTAGGCCCACAGCCCTGCCGGACCCTTTCCCAGCTGAGGATGCGCATCCGTTCCCTTGGCCAGCAGTGACGTGAGACCCACAAAGAGAAAAGACGAATAATCAAAACTGTTTTGCGCGGCCAGCTTGAATGCTTCTTTCGGCGTGGGCGGCGGCGGAATGGCTCCCGCGCTCACCGCGCGGTAGTTTGGCATGAAGCCAAGAATGCGCTTGGGTTGTTGCTGCGATGCGGGGATTGCGGGTTGCGCCGTAGCCGGGGTCGTGCCGGTCGCCTGGCCCGGCGCATTGGGCAGGCCCGCTGTACCCGGTTGAGCCGTCCGCGGATTTTCCGGCGGATTCTGTGCATCCGTTGGAACTGTCTGGGCGGCTGGTGCTGATGGCTGGGCCGAAGGAGCGCTGCCCTGCTGGGCAAACGCGGAGGCTCCCGCCACGATGAGTGCAAACGCTAAATAAAAACGCAAAAATTTCCTCCAAGCCTTTCTCGCCGTGGCGGCAAACAAGGCCCATGCTCTGAGGATACCTTCTTCGCACAGCACACGACCGCACTCGTATCCGCGCAAAGTGGATCCGACATGGTAAGGCCTTTAAAAACAATGCCGGTGACACTCATTTCATTAGACGAAATGCGGCGCTTGGGGATGCACAGAACCGCCAAATCGAGCCTTTAAAAGCATAAAAAAGCGGCAGAAGGCTCTCCCAGGCTCCAAGATGAAGGCCCCCCGGCTTGTGGCTGGAGGGCCATTCAATCAATTGCGTACTGGAAACCTGCCTACGTTGTGACAGTCCGCGCAGGTTTAGACCCCCAAAGGCCGTAGTAGGCAATGAAGAGATAGCAGGCGATGGGAATGACGAAGGATTGCTGAATGCCAACCTTGTCGGCCGCCGCGCCGATCAGGAAAGGAATCACCGCTCCGCCCACAACCGCCGTCATAATGAGCCCTGAGCCTTTGCTCGTCATCGGCCCCAGACCGGCGATGCCCAGTGCAAAGATGTTGGGGAACATGATCGAGTTGAAGAAGCCGCACAGCACCAGCGTCCAGATCGCCACCTGCCCGCTGCTGATCATGGAGACGGCCAGCAGAAGCGCCGCGGCAAATCCAAAGCCGCCCAGCAGCCTGCCTGACTTGATCTTGGTCAGCACCCACGATCCGAGCAGGCGGCCAACCAGCGCGCCAAACCAGTAGAGCGACACCAGAATCGCTGCAATGCCAACTCCGGTCCACGTACCAAAGACCCGTGTGATCAGATTTCCGAAGCCACCGAGCGTCGACAGGAAGTGCGCCACCCGGACGCCCATTCCGTCGTTCACACCCTGCAAAAGGAAGTAGTTCACGGCGATCGCAGCCAGGCCCACTTCCACGCCCACATACAGAAAGATGCCCACCGCGCCCAGCACCGTGTGCCGGTAGCTCCAGATGCTGCGGCTCAGCACGGGGTCGC
>JAJXZL010000050.1 GCA_021780075.1 Acidobacteriota bacterium | reverse complement strand
TTTTTCCAAGACATTACCCATGCCAACAGAGGCTAATTTCCCCTGCCGGAGCTAATGTCTCAGGCCCCTTCGCTATGGCCGCTTTTGAGGTGATAACCTATGGCCGCTTTTGGGTGATTACCGAGGCTGGATGAAGGCGACGAGTTCAAGCTCGATGACGCCGATTGGGAATGGGATTAATAGTCTCTCGCCCCCCTGAGTTTGATGACCTGAAATTGCGTGCTCGCGACCGCCGGGATGCCGCACGGCATGGTCTGTCTCAGAGGCGTCCGAATCGACGATTGTTTTCCTGGCTTCCTGATGCAATCAGGGAACGGGACTCATCCCCGATCACGCCGGAGCCAAGAGCCCAAGGATAGATAGTCACTAAAAAGTACTCGACCTTCTGCAGATCCTTCATTTTCTGTTCCGGAAGCCGTTCCCCCCGCTGTCATGTACAGCCTACCCAAGCTGACCAACCCAAAGTAAGAATTGCCCGCCTTTACCTTCGCGTCAGCACCGACGAGCAGGACCTGACGCGGCAGGATCAAATCGAACAGAGCACGCGAGCGGCGGGGTACTACGTCGCTGGTATTTACAGAGAGAAGGCGTCAGGTGCACGAGCCGACCGACCTGAGCTGCTACGGATGATTCGAGATTTGCAACCAGAAGAGGTGGTGGTTTGCGAGCGGCTCGACAGATTGAGCAGATTGCCTCTTGCGGAAGCCGAGCAACTTGTCGCCTCTATTCGGGGCAAAGGTGCAAAGCTGGCAGTGCCGGGCTTAGTCGATCTGTCGGACTTTGCAGCCGCAGCTGATGGTGTCGCAAGAATTGTCCTGGAGTCAGTGCAAGAACTCCTCCTGAAATTAGCTTTACAAATGGCTCGAGACGACTATGAAACGCGCCGAGAACGCCAACGTCAGGGAGTTGACCTTGCCAAGCAGGCGGGCAAATATGCAGGTCGATCGCCGGACATGGCAATCCTGGTCAGCAGCGCCTCGTTCTAACCCTCGACAAACAGGTCGACCGGGATTTGTTCGAAGGACTCTGTCGCACGCTCGCTTCGGCTCTGGGACATGCGACCGATTCCACGAGTTCTCTAGGGGTCGCATTAGCCCACATCCGCCGATGGAAGGCTTTCCTCTCCGGCCGCGGCGGCCCTCGCCTATCGCCGGAAGAGGTCCGCGGACTTTTCGCCGAACTCACTTTCTTGTTGGAAATGATCGACAGCGGAACATCGGTTCCCGACGCCGTGGGAGCTTGGCTTGGGCCCGAAAGGTCGCATCAGGACTTCATTTGTGGTAATACAGCAGTCGAGATTAAGGCGTTATCGGGTTCCGAGCGCAGCGCCGTTCGCATTTCTTCCGAAGACCAGCTTGAATCCTTGAATGATAGCCTTTTTCTCCGTCTATACCGGCTTAGCAGCTTGCCAGACGCGAACACTGCATGTTCACTGAACAGTGTTGTCGCCATGGTTGAAAACAGGCTCGACGACGTGGATGCGGTCGTGGCATTCGACCGCAAGCTGGCTGCACAAGGGTATGCACCACTTCCTGACTACGACGAACCGCGCTTTGTTGTCAGTGAGATTCGAACCTACCTTGTCGAGCCCGCGTTTCCCAGGCTTATTCGGTCGCAACTGCCATCTGGAGTCGCAAAGGTGGCTTGCCGTTCTCATTCAGTCTGCGGATCGATGCTTCGCCCAGATGCGTTTCACCTGGCTACTGCTACAACCGGCCAACTCGGCGGTGCGTTTGATGGTTTGGCCCGCTGCACGAAGAGCGACGATACGTTGATGGGTTCCTCTGACCGCCCTCCGAATCCGTTGCGCCAATGCTCAGAGATCAGGTCGAAGTTCCTGTCGTTCAAATCAGTATCGGTTGAGACGATATAGCTCTCTCTCAGTCGGCCACTGAATCCGCGTGACAGGCTTAAACCCCCTACCGCGATAGCGGTGAGCCCAACACCCTCTCTTTCGTATTTCGCGTAGTCGAGCACCTCGTCACTGCTGCTGTTGATGACGTAGATGTGGAGATGATCAAACACTCCATTGAGCGCGGCTTTTACCTCGCCCCAAGTGAAGCCGGCATTCGCGTACTCTTCGTCGAACGCGCGTCTGAGCCCCTGCATGTACGCATTTGACGACGAGACGGACTCCCGCGATTGTCCTTTGCCGACTCTCGTTGGAGGCTTCTGCTATAGAGACATGCCCGTCGATCTTCAGCGCACTATAGAAATCTCCGTCCGGATCGGATCTCCCTGCATCGCCCCAAAAAGAAGGCCGCCCGTATAGATTTTGCCCTCATGTTTGCTCGCGAAGACTTGACTTGCCGCTCAAGTTCATGCCCTGGCATGTCACGAAACATGTGTGGCCGGAAATAGCAAAGATTTTGTTCCCGGAGGTATAGGAGATAAATAGAGGGATCTCTATTCTGAAGTTGCTGTACTTGAATCGGGCACTTGATTCAGAGCCGACCTAGAAGATGAAGCCATCGAGGCTGCAGTGCTTGTTGCCCGACATCATCTCGAAGGCAATCATAAACGGAAACTGTGGATCAACGATGTGACTCGCCGCACAGGAACCAACGGCATTTGAGGCGAATTGGACAGTGTTCAACCTGATCGCCAAGCTGAATTCGTTCGACCGACCTCTCAAAGTAGAGGACGTAGTCGATGTCTTTGGCTTTTCGAAGACCAAGGTCTACAGGATGAGCGAGTCCAAGCAGATTCCCTCTGCATTGCTGGGTGGAACATGGGTCTATGACCCGTCCGCTCTGGCTATGTGGGTTGCGAGTAAGGACCCCAACATTGCAAAAGCCTACCGGCAACTTCTGAAGGAGAATCGGGAAGCTCAAGAGGAATTCCTGCGGCATTTTAAGAACTAGCGGATTAACTTCGCCAGGTCCGAAGCCTCCACTTTTTCCTTGACGCCGTCGCCGCCAAGGAAGTGGAGGTATTTGCTAGTTGTCGCAATGTCTTTGTGCCCCATTGCCAACTGCAACCCCTTTAGGCCAAGTACTCCAATCATGTGCGATGCGTAAGTGTGACGCCACTTGTGCAGGTACCACCGTTCACAGCGCGGGTCAGTCTTGCACGAAAAGAGGACTTTTTCCTTTCTCGTTTTGCTCCTTTTTACGGTGTACGTACCGGAGCAGTGGCCGCAGTTGAGACCCGCGCGAAGCGCAATCTCTTTACACGTCTCAAGCATGTGCTTGTCGATCCCGCCGCCATACGCTTTCCGCGTGGGATGTGGAGCAGATGGGAACACTAGCAGGCTTTGACTGCTTTTCTGGCGCTTCTTGAGCGAGTCGAGCAATGACCGGGGCACATTGACGGAGCGAATTTCGTATGATTTCGGGCTGAACTCATGCTCAGCCTTGGCAGTCACCATGATCTTCGAGAGTCGATAATCAATATCAGACCACATAAGGTGCGCGACCTCCTTATCGCGGAAGCCAGTGCACAGGAACACCTGAAACAACAAACGCTCATCTTCGGCGCAGGCGGCGAAGAATTTCTGCATCTCTTCTTCTGTATAGACCTCAATCGGTTTTTCCGTGGTCTTCGGCCAGTCGCCCTTCTTGAGTTTGATGTCGTGGTCGTTGTGCCTGACCATGTTGAGGACTACGGTTACGCGCTTGTTGATTGTCTTCTGATTCAACTCCTCTTCACGGCCTGCAGCGAATAAGCCAAGCAGATCCTTACGGTCAAGCCGATAGACGAGGTGCTTGGTGATGTGCTGCTCCGCCCACCTTAAGCACGTCTTGTAAGAACGGTGAGTTTCGGCTCCCTTCGTAGCCGCTACCGCTTCAAGGTATTGTTTGACGCCGTCCTGAATCGAAATGGATGTCTTCCCCTCGGTTCCCTCATTCTTCTCGGTCTCATCAGCGGGAATTGAACCATTCGCCACACCTGCAGCTTTTCGCCACGCATCCAGGGCCTCTCGCGGCGCCTTCCCAGCTTTTTTGCGGGTTCGCTTCCCATCCTCTCTCCAGTCCAAATAGAACGCGCCTCCGCCCTTCCAGGAGGCTGGCTCTCCGTCAATGAGGATGAGACGCGGGTCTGGCTTGTTTCCAGAACGCTGGACCGGATAGAATTGCCACTGACCGGTTTCCGTTTTGCGTTTCTGCGTAAGGTTGACTCGATGACTTTTGGTATCCGTGGTGTCCATGTCGTGTCTTCGTCGCTTCTCAGTGGTGCTTTTGTTCTGCCGGATTCGACCTTAGGGTATCATTTCGGACACCAAAACGGACACCACAAAGATTTTAGAGTTAAATTATTGATTTTAAAGGGCGGGAGTAGTTCAGTGGTAGAACGTCAGCTTCCCAAGCTGAATGTCGCCGGTTCGATCCCGGTCTCCCGCTCCATGATTTGCGCCGGCGCAGCGCGTATTTCGCTTTCTCAGCGCGTCTCCTGAACCTTGACGACGAAGTAAGTGATGGTGCCGCCTTCGGGCACGAGCATCTGATGCGGTACGCCTGCGGGAATGTGCACGATATCGCCTGTGTTGAGTTCCTGCGCGGAGCCGCCATTGACGGATGTGCCGCTCATTTCGCCCGGTGCGCTCATCTTCTGGCCGACAATTTCGCCTCCTGTCAGCTCGGTCGCATGACCGTCGAGTATGTAGAAGATGTCTGCGAAGTTCTGGTGCTCTTCCGCGCCGCCGGTGCGTTCGCGAAAGGCGAGCATGGTGAAGTGGCCCGGATACTTCTCCAGGGTTTCGCTGGCTACGCCTTTACCGTGTGCTGCCAACTGCCGCAGATGCTGAGCGCGCTCCATGAGCTGCGCGTGAGACCAGTGGTCCAATTTTACGGCTTGTGGACTTGCGCCGATGCAGAGCAGGAGGCAGGCAGTGGGGACAATGGTTTTGGAGAGCTTGAACATGGTGCGCACCATCGTAGACGAGCGGCGGATTGCTGGTCCATGCCTTTATGCGGCTGTCAGCCCACAGGCAGGGCGGCGAGTTGCCTGGCGCGCAGAAATACGGCGAGAAACATGGCGCGGGTGAGGCGTCCGGTGTTGGTGTTCTGCAGCGAGGGGTGAAAGCTGGTGATGACACGAAGACCGTTGGGCAGTGCGTGCTCGGCTGCGTGGGCAAAGGTGAGACCGGAGCGCGATGTGAGGTGGCCGGTGCGCAGAGCGTGGGCAAGAAGGCCGTCAAAGGCGATGCGGCCGAGGCAGACGACGACGCGGAGATTGCGGAGAAGGCGCATTTCTTCATCAAGCCAGAGGGCGCAGTTGCGGAGTTCCTGGGGAGTTGGTTTGTTGCCGGGCGGGGCACAGCGGACGACGGAGGTAATCCAGAGATTAGTGAGCTTGAGGCCGTCGTGGAGCGATGTGGCGGTGGGCTGTGAGGCGAAGCCGGTTTCGTGGAGCACGGGATAGAGAAAGTCGCCTGAGCCATCGCCGGTGAAAGGGCGTCCGGTGCGGTTGGATCCGTGTGCCCCGGGGGCAAGACCGAGCGCAAGGACCTGCGCCTGCGGGTCACCGAAGGAGGGAACAGGCTTGCCCCAGTACTCCCAGTCCAAGTAGGCGCGACGGCGCACGCGCGCAACCTCATCACAGTATGTGCGGAGGCGAGGGCATCGCTCGCAAGCCGCGATGCTTGCGTTGAGGGCATCGAGGGTGGCGGGGGAAGCGGGCATGAGGAGATTGTACGAGACTGCAAATATTGCGGCAGAATTTGAGTGCGTTCTCAATACGGATTGGTGCCGGATGAGCCGATTGGGTGAGAATGGCATCGAAAGACGTGTTGGCACATTGCGCCGAAGCTGCACGGTGATTTTTCTGAATGGAGACGATGGGATGAGACAGGCAAAGCTGTTGATGCTGGCAGGCGATTTTGTTGAGGACTACGAGGTTATGGTTCCGTTTCAGGCACTGCAGATGGTGGGCCACACGGTGCATGCGGTGTGTCCCGGCAAGAAGAAGGGCGACCAGGTGCGGACGGCGATTCATGACTTTGAGGGTGACCAGACATATACGGAGAAGCGCGGGCACAACTTTACGCTGAACGCGACCTTTGACGAGATTGACGCTACCAGTTACGACGCGCTGGTGATTCCGGGCGGGCGCGCACCAGAGTATCTGCGGCTGAACGCAAACGTGCTGGACATTGTGCGGCACTTTGACAAGGCGGGCAAGCCGATTGCCTCCCTGTGCCATGGAGCGCAGTTGCTGGCGGCGGCGAACGTGCTGAAGGGCAGAAAGCTGAACTGCTATCCCGCATGCGCGCCTGAGGTGGAGTTGGCCGGGGGCACGTTTGTGGCGGTGGATTTCTCAGATGCGGTAGTGGATGGGAAGCTCGTAACTGGGCCTGCCTGGACAGCGCATCCGGCATGGCTGGGAAAGTTTCTTGATGTGCTGGACCAGCACTTTGCTTCTCTTGAGGGTGAGCAGAGTTGATGAGATAGCCGGCGAGCAGGCGGGGCCCTAGTGCTTTGCGGTGGTGAGACTGCCGGTGTAACAGCGCACCTGGCGCAGCGGCAGGGCTGTGGCTGCGGTAAGCGCCTGCTGCACCTCCGCGAGAATCGAGAGCGCGACGGTAGCTGGCGTCTCCGAGCCTAGGTCTAGGCCGGTGGGCGCGTGCAAGTGCTGTAGCCAGATGTCGACGCGCTCCTCGACCTTGGAAAGATCGAGCAGGCGCGCGGCTTCCGCGAGCAAATCACGGGTGCGGCGCTGCGGGCCGAGTACGCCGAGATAAGCGAGTGGCAAGTCGAGGGCCAGCAACGAGGCCAGTATGTGAGAGTCCTGCTCGAAGCTGTGGCTCATGACGATGGCTGCATCGGTGGGATGCGGCTGGAAGTGCTGCGGGGCGGCTGCGGGAAGCGCCGTGATGGGCAGGGCGTGGACCTCATCGGCGGCTGCGAAGCGCTCGCGCGTGGCGAGATGAACGCGTCCATCGGCGACGGCCACAAACCAGCCAAGTTCGCGCGCGATGCTCAGAAGCGGCTTTGCGTCATCGCCTGCGCCGAAGATCCAGAGTCCGGGACGAGCGGGACGATAGTCGGTCCAGACGCGGGTCGGTACGCCGTCGAGCGGCACGGCGCTTTCCGCTATCTTGCGCTTCTCGAGGGCAAGGCGGGCAAGATCGTGCAGGTCGGAGTGGCCCAGCTCGGCAGTGGCGCCCGCAAAGGCGCGGCGGCCAATGTCTTCACCTTCGAGAATTGTTGCGATGGCGAGCGAAGTGCGCGCGTGGAAGGCGGCTTCGAGCGCGACGAGCAGCGGGCGCGCCGTCTGGCGGCGTTCCAGCAGGATGTAGACCACGCCGCCGCAGCCGGAGCCGTAGGGCATGTCGCCGTCATCGGCCAAGGTGGAGTAGCGCTCGACGACAGGGCCGGATGAGGTGAGCCACCAGGCGCGCTGCGCGACCTCAGCTTCGAGGCATCCGCCGCTCACGGTGCCGGCGCGGCGGCCATCCTGGGCGATGAGCATGCGTGCGCCAGGCTTGCGATAGCTGGAGCCCTCAACGGCGACTACGGTCGCAAGGACGTAGTCTGCCCCGGCGGCTTCCAGCTCGCGCCACAGGGGCAGAATGCGTTCCAAGTCAGTCATCGACTCCTATTGTCGCTCAAGCCTCAAGAATTTTCGACTGGAGCAGATCCTCGATACGAATGGGCAGTTCGCGCACGCGCACGCCAGTAGCGTGATGCGTCGCCGAGGCAATGGCCGCGGCCACGCCTGCCATGCCGATTTCGCCGATGCCGCGCGCGCCATACTCGTTCACGATCAGGTCTGGATAATCGAGGAATGTGACGTCGAGATCGGGAAGGTCGGCGCAGGTGGCGACGAGGTAGTCGGCAAAGTTGCCGTTGATGGGCTGGCCGGTGCGCGGGTCGTGGATTGTCTCCTCAAGCAGGGCCATGCTCAGGCCCATGACGGCTGCGCCAAGGATCTGATTACCGCCGGCTCCCTTGTTGATGATGCGCCCGCAATCAAAAACGGAGAAAATGCGGCTGACGCGCAGGCGAGCAATCTCCGGCTCCCACTCCACCTCGGCAAAGTGCGCGCCGAAGGAGTGCAGGGAGTATTGATTGGCCTTGGGGTCTTCCCAAGAGGGGCTGGTTCTTCCTGTCGCGGTGATGCCGCTCATGTCGGCCATGCGAATCACTTCCTCAAAAGGAATACCGCTGGAGGCCGGCTTGTCCTTCGCGTGGATGCGCGCTTCTGACAAGGTGAGGGTGTCGGGCTTTGCTCCATGAAAAGGTGATTCCTGGGTCAGCGTGGCAATATTAAGCAGCCGCGAGATGGCTTGATTGACGGCGCTGGTCGCGGCAGGCAGCACGGCGCTGGTGACCATGGAGCCGCCGGACATGGGTCCTTCGGGCAGCGAGGTGTCGCCGAGGAAGACATCGATACGGTCCATCGGCACACCGGTCCGCGCGTGCATCACCTGGGCGAAGATGGTGTAGGTGCCGGTGCCGATGTCCTGCGTGGCAGAACGCACGGCAATACGGCCGTTGGGGCGAAGCTCGACGCTGGCGGTGGCGGGGATGCGCGCGGCAGCCCAGGACGCGCCAGCGAGGCCCATACCGATGAATTTGCCATCGCGGCGCATGGAGCCGGGCTCGGGCGTGCGGCTCTTCCAGCCGATCTTCTCCGCGCCGGTCAGGTAGCACTCCTTGAGATGGCGCGAGGAAAAGGGGCGATTGGTGCCTTCGTCGCGCTCGGCATCGTTCTTCAGGCGCAATTCGAGCGGGTCCATGTTGAGCTTGATGGCCAGCTCGTCCATTGCCGACTCCAGCGCGAAGAGGCCGGGCACGGCGCCGGGTCCGCGCATGGGTGCGGGTGCGCCTACATTGCGGCGCACCATGCCGGTGGTGACTTCGAGATTAGGGCAGCTATACAGGAAAGGCGTCTGCTCGCCGCAGTGCTCAACGAAGTCATCGAGCATGGAGGTCTCGGTGAAGAAGTCGTGGCGGATGGCGGTGAGCTTGCCATCCGGCGTGGCTCCCAGGCGGATTCGCTGCTGGGTGCGGGGGCGGTGGCCGACGTTGGAGAACATCATGCGGCGGTCCACGCTGAGCTTGACCGGGCGCTTGAGTTGGCGTGCCGAAACCGCAGCCAGCGTGGACTGCGGCCAGGGAAAAAGCTTGCCGCCGAAGCCGGAGCCGATGAAGCGCGAGATGACGCGGACATTCTCGCGCGGAATGCCGAGCACCTCAGCCATGACGACGCGGTGATTGACCACGCCCTGCGAACACTCGTAGAGGGTGAGAGCATCGCCGTCCCACGCGGCGACGGTGCCGTGCATCTCCATGGGATTATGCGTTTCGACAGGCGTGGAGTAGGTTTCGTCCACGACAACCGGAGCGGAGGCAAGAGCCTTGTCGGGGTCGCCGCGCTTCCAACTGCTCTCGCGCGGGCCGGTGTAGGTGCTCAGGTCGGTGCGCACGTCGGGCGTTTCTGTCTCGTACTCGATGCGAACAGCGGCGGCCCCGGCGGTGGCCTGCTCGAGTGTTTCTGCCACGACGAGGGCCACGAACTGTCCCCAGTAGTAGATCCTGTCGTCCTCAAACGGAGGGCGCACTTCGCTGATAGTCGCGTCATCCTGGTGCGGGAAGGTGCGATAGACGCCGTTCATGTTGCCGTGATGCAGTACGAGCAACACGCCGGGCATCTTTTCGGCAGCGGAGGCGTCGAGGGAGCGAATGCGTCCTTTGCCGATGATGGCCTGCACGGCAACCGCGTGCACGAGGCCCGGGAAATCATGATCGACTGCGTAGCGGGCAGTCCCGGTGGTCTTCAACGGGCCGTCGATGCGAGGTACCGCCGCGCCAATGATGCCGGCTGCCTGGGAAAGTGTATCGGTCGCCATAGGTATCTCCTTCGTATGGGCTCTATGAGGTTGCGAGCTTGAGCGCGCGCGTCAGGCAGCGCTTTGCCAGTTCCACTTTGAATGCGTTGTCGGTGCGCGTTTTTGCGCCGGCAAGCGCGGCCTCAGATGCGGCGCGGAAGGTAGCTGCATGGGCGGGCTTGCCGGTGAGCGCTGCTTCAGCCTCGTGGGAGCGCCAGGGCTTTGTGCCGACGCCGCCCATGGCCACGCGCACATAGCGGATGTGGCCGCCGTCCATCTTCACTACAACGGCGGCAGAGGCCAGCGCGAACTCGTAGCTGGCGCGGTCACGCAGCTTGAGGTACACGCTGCGGCTGCCCTCGATGGGCTTGGGCAACTCAACATATGTGACCAGCTCGCCGGGCTCAAGAGCGTTTTCAATGTGCGGCGTTTCCCCTGGCAGCTTGTGAAAGTCGGCGAAGGGGATGGCGCGCTTTCCCTTCGGGCCTTCGACGTGAATCACGGCTTCGAGAGCAGCCATGGCCACACACATGTCTGAAGGATGAGTGGCGATGCAGTGGTCGCTGGTGCCGAGAACAGCGTGCGAGCGGTTGAAGCCCTCGAGCGCGGCGCAGCCTGTGCCGGGCGTGCGCTTGTTGCATCCGTAGCCGCCGGGTGTGCCTGCGCCGGGCTCGCGGAAGTAGGCGCAACGGGTACGCTGCAGCAGGTTGCCGCCGGTAGTGGCCATGTTCCGCAACTGCGGCGAAGCGCCGGACAGCAGCGCCTGTGAAAGGACGGCGTAGGAGGTCTTTACGTCGTCGTTCCAGGCAAGGTCGGAGTTGCGCACCAGCGCGCCAATGCGCAGTCCGCCTGTGGGAAGCTTCTCGACTTTGTCGAGCGGCAGGGTGTTGATGTCCACCAGCGCAGAGGGTTGCTCGACGTTGAGCTTCATCAGATCAACCAGCGTGGTGCCTCCGGCGATGAACTTGCCTGAACCCACGCCAGCCAGCGCCTTATCAATGCTTGCGGCCTTTACATAACTGAAAGTCTGCATGGTCGTCTCTCTCCGGTCAGGCCCGCGCGCGCACCTGGCGCACGGCAGCAACGATGTTGGTGTAAGCGCCACAGCGGCAAATGTTGCCCGCCATAGCGCTCTTGATGTCGTCGTCGGTGGGGCCGATGGGTTCCTTGAGCAGCGCAACGGCGCTCATGATCTGCCCGCTGGTGCAATAGCCGCACTGGTAGCCATCGTGCTCAACAAAAGCGGCCTGCATGGGGTGCAGACTGCCGGGCTGGCCCACGCCCTCAATGGTGGTGATTTCGTCACCCTCGTGCATCACGGCGAAAGAGAGACAGCTATTGACGCGCCGCCCGTTCACATGCACGGTGCATGCTCCGCACTGTCCGTGATCGCAGCCTTTCTTGGTGCCGGTCATGTGGAGCCGCTCGCGCAGAGTGTCCAGCAGCGTGGCCCGCGCGTCGAGGTCGCGCAGCGCGTGGTCCTTGCCGTTGACTCGCAGAGTGAATGTGCCGCCGCCCGAAGTGTCTTCGGCTGCGGCGCCTGTTGCCGGAGCGGTTACGACCAGCGGCGCCGCGCCTGCCAGCAGGCCCGTTGCGCCCAGACCGGAGAGGAACGAGCGACGGCTGAAGCGGCTGCTGCCATTGGCCTGAGATTCGGGCTGCGTCAGCGGCTCCAGGTCGAGGGCTTGCTGGTCCGGTCTGAGCTCCGGGCCGGATGCGTGGGGTGATGGTGAGCGATGCTGCTTCGAGCGCAGATCAGGCGCGTCTGCCACAGGTGACCTCCTCGGGACAGTTCGTTCTTCAATTCAGATGGACATGCTGGCGCGACGGCGCGGTGAGTTTGCACTGCGCGCATCAGGGAATCGCGAGTAGTCCGTTTCGCTATCCTACCCGATAGACTGCACGGGCAGGGTTTCAGTTTCCGCGAGGGCGGTAAATGGTCCGCGCGGCTTATGAATGCGGATTGAGCGGGGCATCTTCATCCGCGTGGAAATCCTACAAGTTGATCAGAGCCTTCATTGCCGGAACATACCGGTCTCCCGCCGCCGCGTCGGGCGGAAATTCATTTTGCAGGCTCTCAAGCAACGAGCCGCTCAGGATCACATCCACGGCCGCGGCATTCTCCTCAAGGTACTTGCAGCGCTTGGTGCCGGGAATCGGCACGATGTCCTCGCCCTGCGCCAGCACCCACGCCAGCGCAAGCTGGCTCGCGGTAAGGCCGGCTTCCGCAGCCTTCCGCTTGACCTTCTCCACCAGGTCGATGTTGCGCGTAAAGTTCTCACCCTGAAAGCGCGGGCTGACGCGCCGGTAATCATCGGGTGCGAGATCATCGGGGGTCTTGAAAGCACCGGTAAGAAATCCGCGGCCCAGCGGGCTGTAGGCCACAAAGGCAATGCCCAGACGGCGGCAGATGGGCAGCACCTCGGGTTCGGGATCGCGCGTCCAAAGCGAGTACTCCGTTTGCAGCGCCGTGATGGAATGCACGCGATGGGCGCGCTCCACTGTCGCGGGCGCGGCCTCGGAGAGCCCGAGAAAGCGCACCTTGCCTTCCTCGATGAGACGCGACATGGCGCCGACGGTTTCTTCGATGGGGATTTTCGGGTCAACGCGGTGCTGGTAATACAGGTCGATGGATTCGATGCCCAGTCGCCTGAGGCTGCCCTCGACGCATTTGCGGACGTAGGCCGGGCTGCCATCTACGCCGCGACTTTCCGGGTTGGCGGGGTCGCGCACAATGCCGAACTTGGTAGCAACGAAGAATTTGTCGCGCCGGCCTTTGAGCGCCTTGCCCACCAGCACCTCATTGGTGTGCGGGCCGTATGCGTCTGAGGTGTCAAGGAAATTGATGCCCAGGTCGAGGGCGCGATCGATGGTCGCCAGCGACTCGGCGTCGTCGCGGCCCGCGTAAAAGTCGCTCATGCCCATGCAGCCCAGCCCGATGGCCGAGACAGAGGGACCGTTCGTGCCCAATCTGCGAGTCTTCATTCCGTTTTCCTTGTAGAGCCGGCGAAGCTTTCAGCTGGCGGAGGCCAGCGTGCAATCGACTTCCGGCTCGGCGGTCTGCGGTCCCCCAATGCGAATGCGCTGCTCAATCTTCCTGTAGTTGGCGATCTTGTGGGTCAGCAGGGAGTGCGCCTTTTGCAGTTCATCAATCTGCGCGGCAATGGCGGCCTGGTGATCCTCGAGAATCTTGCGCCGCTCCAGCGATGTGGAGTCGCCCAGTTCGCGCAGCTCAGCGTAGCGCTGCATCGCGCGGATGGGCATACTGGTAGCCCGCATGCAGTGGAGGAAATGAAGCCAGGCCTCGTCGGCCAGGGAGTAGCGGCGATGACCATTGCGCGCGCGCCCTACCGGCTGAATGAGTCCCACACGCTCGTAGTAGCGCAGCGTATGCGCGGTCATCCCGCACCGCTCTGCCATGTTTCTAATTGTGAAGCCAGCATCCCGCATACAAACACCGTACATCTTCGAGCGCGCTCAAAGTCAAGGCTGCCAGAGGGGCGGTGGGAAGCCGACGACCGCATCGGTGGACACAGCGTGCGGCACGCATGGCTTATCCTGCTCCTGTGAGGGACGTTATGGCTGAGCAGGAGATCTACGAGCGGATGCTGGCGGTGGCATTGGAAGAAGCGCGTTACGGCCGCGTCGAGGGCGGCATTCCCATTGGGGCGGCACTGTTTACGCGCGCCGGTGTCCTGGTGAGCCGGGGCCACAACCGGCGAGTTCAGCAGGGCGACCCGAGCTTGCACGGGGAGACCGACGCCTTTCGCCGCGCCGGGCGGCAGAAGAGCTATCGCGACCTGGTGATGGTGACCACGCTGGCGCCATGCTGGTACTGCAGCGGGCTGGTGCGGCAGTTCCACATCGGCACCGTCGTGGTGGGGGAAAGCCGGACTTTCTCCGGCGGACTCGACTGGCTGCGCGACAACGGAGTTGAGGTCATCGACCTCGACAGCCGCGAGTGCCGCGAGCTGCTCGAGGGCTACATCGCCGAGCACCCTGAAGTGTGGAACGAAGACATCGGGGAAGAGTAGCCGGAATGCCGCGCGGCGCGCCGGCCACTCAGCCCGCGGGCTGACCCGCAATGCTGCCTCTGGCGGATTCGCGGAAGTCCCGCAGCGCGGGCTGTCATGCCGGGTGCACTCAAACCGCCATGCGCCTTTGCGCCCCCAGTTGCGCCGCGAGCCGCAGCAGCGACTCATCCTGGCCATGCGCGGCAGCCAGTTGCATGCCTCCCGCGACACAGGGGATGGTGACAGCGGGCACGCCCGCAAGGCTGAAGGGCATGGTGTAACGAAGCAGGCGTCTGCGCGTCTGGCTGTGATCCCCCCCCGGCGTCGAGGCGCGCAACGGGAGCGGCTGGCAGCAGCAAGAGTTCATGCGTGGCGAACAGGTCATCCATGCGTGCGCGAAACTCTGCGTGGCGAAGGCGGAGCGCGTCGATCTCACTTTGAGTGATGCGCGCGCCCCACTCAAGCCGCTCGCGAATGGAGGACTCAAACTGAGCGTGGTGGCCGGCGTGTATGCGCGCGGCCTCCCATGCCTGAATGGGCGCGAAAATTTCAAATGCGTCCTTCCACCAGGCGGGATTGAATTTGCTGGCGCGCAGGCCGAGGGCTTGCAACTCTGCAACTGTATTGTGCAGGCTGGCAGCGACAGCAGGCTCGCAGTCGTGCAGAAAGCTGTCTTCCACAACGGCGAAGCGGGTAAAGCGCTGTGCCGCGGGAATTGTTTCTGGAGCAAAAAGACCCGCGAGAAGCGGCGCATCTTCGAGATCGCGGAAGAGCCAGCCGAGGGTGTCGAATGATTGTGCCAGGTGCGCGCCGCCGCGCCAATCGCCACGGCCGAGCGAGGCACGGTAGCCGGCCAGGCCGCAAAGGGCGGCGGGGACGCGAATGGAGCCTCCTGTATCCGTCCCGATGGCGGCAACGGCGGAGCCCTCAAGCACGCTGGCCGCTGCGCCGCTGGACGAGCCGCCGGTGAGCGCACCAGGGTTGCCCGGCTGCACGCAATCGCCAAATTCGGGATTCTCGCCCGTGATGCCGTAGGCCAGCGGATGCAGGTGCGTTTTGCCGGTAATCACTGCGCCTGTGGCGCGTAGCTGCTCCACGAGCCACGCATCGCGCGTCGCAATGCCGTTCAAGTCACGATAGAAACGCACGCCGCAAGAGGTCGGCGCGCCCGCCAGATCAAAACAATCTTTTACTGAAACGGGCAGGCCCCAGAGCGGATCGCGGCCATCGCCAAACATGCCGTTCCCGCCGCGCGGCATGGCTTCAGCGCGAGCCGCTTCGGCGAGGGTCCATGCGCGGTCCTGCCAGAGATAGGTATTGCGACCGGCATTGCGGTTGCTTCGGCCAAGCGCCTGCTCTGCGAGCCCGGCGGGAGTCACAGACCCGATTGCGAGCGCGTGACGGAGATTGGCCAACGTCCACGGCACATCAGTCATAGAGACGATTGTAGGTGGGCCGCCTGGCAAGACATAAAGTCGGATCGCATATTTTCCGCACACTTCAGCCGCAGCCTCAAGGCCGCTTGCGGTCATCGAATCGGAAACAACTTCCGTGCGGGAAGAATTTGCTTGCTGAGAGCGGCGCTCACCGTATACACGGGCTCGTTGACAACCTGGCTGAGGCGCAGTTTGAGCGCCACGCTGCAAAGCAGATATGCGTGAATTTCGCTGAAGCCCCAGCGGCTGCTTAACAGGTCGACGATACGGCTGGTGGCGGCGCGTGCCGCTGCGGCCAGATCCGTACCCGTCTCCACCACAACCCATGCGTCGGCAACGGAGTCCGGTGCGACCGTCTCGCTGGCCTCGACGAGCGGGCCTGCAAGCGGCTGGCGCTTGTGCAGGTTGAAGCTCAGCGTCACGTCCAGCGGACACTCAATGCCGTTGATGCACACCTCGCCATCGCCTTGCGCTGCATGGCCATCGCCGCAACTGAAAAGTGCGCCCCGGTTGTAGACCGGCAGATAGAGCGTGGAGCCAGCGCAGAGTTCGCGCACATCGAGATTGCCGCCGAACGGCCCCGGCGGTCGCGTACGGAAGGCACCATCGTCGGCGCGTGCCACACCCATTACGCCAAGAAATGGCCTCACTGGAACGACCGCTGGCACAAGCGAACGTGTTGACTCGCCCTCGAGCAGCCAGTGGAAGAGGTACGGCTCGCGAAAGCGCTCTTTCAAAAAACCCAATCCTTCAACAACGCTTGTCCAACCCCAACCGGCATGCATGGTTGTCAGAACATCCACCTGCAGCACGTCGCCCGTCTCCGCGCCTTCAATCCAGATAGGTCCGGTAAGCGCATGAATGCGTGTGCGATCAATGCTGAGATACTCTGCGGTCGACATGCCAGCCTTTACCTGGCTGCCGCTTGCATCCACGCACTCAATGTGCACCACGTCACCCGAATCGATGCGGAGTCGAGGCTGCAGTGAACGGTCCCACACGGAGTGAGTCTGCGCGGCAGAGAGAGTGTGTTCTTTCATAATTTTTTGGCCCTCGTGGTCATGTGCAATTCCGCCATGGCATTGCGCGGCAGCGCAGGCCGGCGCGCTGCAAGTTTTTCTCCGACGCAGAACAGGCACTTCATTCGCATTCGAATGTAGCACGAGAGCGCCAAGGCCAAGACCGGCTACGCAAGAGCCCCGATCAGTCGGACGCTCCCGCGCAGGGACCGTAGCACTCCTGCGCGCTTCGTCTGTGGCGCGCGCCCATTCACTCTCGGGTCGGTCTTGCCCTGCTGTTCGCATATCGCGCGGTTTTTGTCTTGTATCCCCAGTAAAGACGCAGCGCGCTACACTTGTGCCAATGCCAGTTGCAGCCATCATCCTTGCCGCGGGCGCCAGCCGCCGGCTTGGTCAGCCCAAACAACTCGTTGCCTATCAGGGCGAGACCCTGCTTGAGCGCGCAATCCGGTTGGCCAAGGAGTCTGGCGCCGTGCCGGTGCTCGTTGTGCTTGGCGCAAATCTTCAAATCATTCGTGCAGCCACTCGGCTCGACGACGCCATACAAGTTTTCAATCAGCACTGGGAACAAGGAATCGCCAGCTCCATTCACGCGGGCCTGGACGCGCTTGATGTGCATGCGTCGCAGGCCTCCGGTGTTCTATTGATGAATTGCGATCAGGTGCTGCTGAGTGCCGAACATCTGCGCACGCTGCTGGCAGCATTCGCCGGAGAGGACGAGCCCTGCATTGTTACGTCCGTCTACGCGGGCGTTCAGGGCGTTCCGACCATAATTCCGCGTGTACTTTTTCCGGCATTGCTCGAGTTGCGTGGTGACAAAGGCGCGCGCGCCTTGCTGGTTGAGCCGCGCTGCCGGGTGATTGCACTGCCGTTTGACGGCGGCGAAGTGGACATCGACTTGCCCGCCGACCTGAATCAACTGAAATAGATGCGAGCATTCGATGGTGGCCACGATCTAGCCGTGTAGCTCGCACGCCTGCAACGCTCATCTTGCACGACGAGAGTTGCAGGCTTGAGTCCCCGCGGCGTGTGAGCGCAGATTGAGCGCAATGCGTGTGCCATACTGTGTTTACTTTCGCCGCTCGGGAGGCTGTGAGCAATACCTGATGCTTCATAAACCAAGTCCTGAATTCATGCGTCGCGCCATCGCACTTGCCACGGAAAACGTGGTGAGCGGAAAGGGTGGACCTTTTGCTGCAATCATTGTGCGTAACGGAAAAATCATCAGCGAGGGCGTGAATTCAGTGACCGCGGCGCTGGACCCCACGGCACACGGCGAGGTAAACGCCATCCGCGCAGCCTGCCGAGCGCTGGCCACGTTTACGCTCACCGGCTGCGAGCTTTACACAAGCTGCGAGCCCTGCCCGATGTGCCTGACCGCATCGTATTGGGCGCGCATCGATGCCATCTATTACGGCTGCAGCGCCGCCGACGCCGCACGCGCCGGCTTTGACGATGCGTTTCTGTACGAGGAACTTCGCAGAGACCGCGGCGGGCGCTCGCTGCCCACAACACAGATGCTTGGAGATCAGGCGTGGGTCAGCTTTGCCGCGTGGATTGCGTCGCCGGACAAGATTGAATATTGATATTCGCTGCTTGGCAATTGCCGCGTACGCCGAGGCCGTGCCTAGAAGAGGATGCGAGCCTCGGTGATGAGGTTGTGGTTGTAGAAGGAGAAGTGCGACGTGGCAATCTGCATTCCGCCGTCGAGCACCAGGACCGGATGCATTGATTCCCAGTTCTTTCTCCGGATCATGTAAAAGACCGCGGGCGTCATGAAATTCTGCATCTGGCCGTCGTAGATGCTGCCCTTCACCCAGGCAGCGTTGTCTTCCACATCGAACCAGAGGTGCGCCGTGGGATGCACCTGCGCCGTCCCATTCCACTCGATGAGTCTTCCCTGCTGCGCAATCTTGCCCGTGGGCAGCAAGCCGCCGAAGGTGGATTGTACATTGAATCTGCCGCGTGCAATGCCCGCCGCAATTTTAGGATCAAAGTAGCTCGTGAGCATGAAGTTCTGGTAAGCGCGCGGCGCAAAGCCATAACTCGTAATCGCCGTCACTGCGAAGTTGCCGTGCTCGGCGTTGCCTGAGGCAATGCGGTACTTCAACTGCGTACCGGCGTTGCCAAAGCCGTCCTTGAATGTGGAGGAGTGGTTGCGAAAGAAGGATGGCGGATCGAGATCCCATTGAACGCGATTGCCGATGATCGTCGATACGCCATGATCGTTGCCGTAGATAAAGATGTGCTCGCCGGCGGCGTGCTGATTGGCGACGGAGAACCGCGCGGCTTGCGACAGGCGCGCATCAGGCTGGATCAGGGGTGCCATCCACATCGGCTGCACGGCTGCCATCTCGGCGTTGTGCGTACGGAACTGCGCGTAGTAGGACTGCTGCGCCTGTGCGGCACACGCGCCCGCCACACTGGCAGCGGCCAGGGCCAGAGATGCAAGGGTTCTTAAAAGATTCACGATCGATTCCGGTTATAGCGGAAGGGTCGCGGGCAGCTCTGTGATGCGCGCCACGATATCGATTTTTCAGGCGGAGGCGTGAATTGCCGGGCGCGCGGGCTCTTGCGTACTGCAAGTGTGAACGGTGGGCTATACTGCGGGGCATGTTAGGGATGCGAGCAGGAGCGCTGGTTGTGGCGGTGGTGGCCGGGCTAGCTGCGCAGGGCGCGGCGCAGACGGGGCCGGTGTGGCAGATGCAGGAGTCGGGCACGACGGCAGGGCTGCGCGGGATTGATTCGGTGGATAGCACGGTGGCGTGGGCCAGCGGCACGGGCGGCACGGTGCTACGGACTACGGATGGCGGCGCGCACTGGACACGCTGCGCCACGCCGGATGCGGACAAGGACGGGGCGACGCTGGATTTTCGCGGCGTGCAGGCGTGGGATGCGCAGACGGCGATTGTGATGGCGTCAGGGCCGGGGGACAAGAGCCGCTTGTACAAAACGGAGGATGGGTGCAGGACGTGGAAGCTCGCTCTAGCGAATTCTGAAAAGGACGGGTTCTGGGATGCAGTTGTTTTCCAGCACGGGGACTTCGGATTTGCGATCGGCGATGAGCACACGGGAGTTGTTATTGGCGATCCCGTCAAGGACCGATTTCAAACCTTTGTGATGATTCTTGGGCATGGCTGGTTTATCGATGACGGCGGGTGTGTAGCGCAGGAAGGGCAAGCAGCGTTTGCCGCCAGTAATACGTCCGTTTTCATCTTCGGTTCGCGCCGCTACATTCTTGGTGTCGGGGGCAAGGCCGGCGCTTCAGTTCTCGTGTCTCCGCTTCTGGTATCAGGTATTCCGAATGATCCATGTGGAAGAGTTTCGGTTCCGATGGCAGGTGGAACTGAGTCCGCAGGCATCTTTTCCCTTTGGTTCATGGACCGGAAGAAGGGAATTGCCGTCGGCGGGGACTACACCAAGCCCAACGATTCTACTGGCACCGCTGCGTGGTCATCTGATGGCGGCGAGCATTGGGCCGCAGCAACAAAGCCGCCCCATGGCTACCGCTCCGCGGTGCAGTGGAGCGGGAGTCTGAAGGCGTGGATTACGGTGGGCACCAATGGCTCGGACATCAGCCGTGACGACGGCAAGACCTGGCAGCCGCTGGATGACGGCAACTGGAACGCGCTCTCGCTGCCGTTTGTCGTGGGGCCGAATGGGCGGATTGCGCGGCTCAATCCGGGCGCCATTGCGCCGGGGTCCGTGTCGCGGCCAGCCGTCAAGCCTTGAGGGGCAAGCGCGGATGCCGTTACAACTCCCGCGCTATTGCCAGAACAGAACCGGCCTGTGTCACGTTAAAATAGAGGGAACCGGATGAACCAAACCTCCTCAGCGGCTGCCAGCCAGGCCTCCCGCTCCACGCGGGGCTCAGAGTTGCGGGCGCCGGAGGGCGCTCCGATCATTCAGGTTCGGGGTCTGGAAAAGACCTACCGCACGGCGCGCGGCGCTCTTACCCTCTTCCACGGATTGGATTTAGAGATTTTTCCCGGCGAACTGGTGGCCATTGTGGGCCAGTCCGGCGCGGGAAAGAGCACACTTTTGCACATCCTCGGTGCTCTTGATGCTCCTACCGCGGGGACTGTACACTGCGCGTCAACCAATGTGGCCCATCTGTCGCAGCGGGAGGCGGCAGCTTTTCGCAACCGTGAGATTGGCTATGTGTGGCAGTTCCATTACCTGCTGCCGGAGTTTACGGCGCTGGAGAATGTGGCTATGCCGTTGCTGGCGCGTGGGTTAAGCAGACGCGACGCGCTGACGGCGGCAGCGACGTGGTTGAAGGAGGTTGACTTGGAGGATCGAGGCGAGCATCGACCGGGCGAACTCTCTGGCGGCGAGCAGCAGCGCGTGGCGCTGGCTCGGGCGCTGGTGGGCGCTCCGCGACTGCTGCTTGCCGACGAGCCGACAGGCGACCTGGACGAAATGACGGCGGGCAAGGTCTTCGGCCTGCTGGAACGGCTGCATGGTTCCCACGGGCTCACTTCGATTGTGGTGACCCATAACCCGGATCTGGCCGCGCGCTGTACGCGGACTCTGCGCCTGGAGAGCGGGCGTCTTACTGTGGCAGGGGCACACGCTCCGGCTGGACTTAACCCCGGCAAAGCATGATGAAAATGCACCGTTCCGGGCGATTTTGAGTCTGATTGAAGTAAGAGGTCTGGGTACGGCGGTGTGTTTTCCCCCTCCAGGCCGACGAGGGCAGGATGGAAGTCCGCTGGCAGCAGGAGCGCCGGGGACAATCGGACCGAACAGGGTTCGCAACCATCCCAAAGAGCTGTTCGGGGCAGGAATGGGATTTTCCAAAGGGTGCCTCCGGCGGCGTAGTTAAGAGAAGGGCGCGTGCGGGTTGGGCTGAAGCCGGCGAAAGTACCGGACGGCTACTTCCTACGAAAGCCTGCTGTAAGGGAGAACACAATGTTCGAACGCTATACGGAGAAGGCACGGCGCGTGATCTTCTTCGCGCGGTATGAGGCTAGCCAGTTCGGCTCGCCCTATATCGAGACCGAGCACCTGCTGCTTGGCCTGTTGCGCGAGGACAAGGCGTTAACCAACCGCTTCCTGCGCTCGCATGCTTCGGTGGAATCGATCCGCAAGCAAATCGAGGCCCACACCACCATTCGCGAGAAGGTCTCCACGTCCGTGGACCTGCCGCTTTCCAATGAGTGCAAACGCGTACTGGCTTATGCGGCTGAGGAAGCCGAGCGGCTTGGCCACAAGCACATTGGCACCGAACATCTTTTGCTGGGCCTGCTGCGCGAGGAGAAGTGCTTTGCCTCTGAGATTCTGCAGGAGCGCGGCCTGAAGCTGGCGCAGATTCGCGACGAGCTGGCCCGCGTGACACAGGAAAAGGCTCCGCAGACACAGCGCCAGCGCGAGAGCAGCCTGCTCGCCGAGTTCAGCCGCGACCTCACGCAGGCGGCCATGGACGGGCAGCTTGATCCGCTCGTGGGCCGCGACAGCGAACTGGAGCGTGTGGTGCAGATTCTCTGCCGCCGCACGAAGAACAATCCTGTGCTGATCGGTGAGCCGGGCGTGGGCAAGACGGCCATTGTCGAAGGCCTTGCGCAGCGCATTGCAGACGGCGAAGTTCCCACGTTTCTGGCGGACAAGCGCGTTCTGGCTCTGGACCTGTCGCTGATCGTGGCCGGAACCAAGTACCGCGGCCAGTTTGAAGAGCGGCTCAAAACGATCATGAAGGAGCTGATGGAAAACCAGAACTCCATCATCTTCATTGACGAGTTGCACACGCTGGTGGGAGCTGGCTCGGCCGAGGGTTCGCTGGATGCGGCGAACATTCTGAAGCCGGCGCTCAGCCGCGGCGAGATTCAGTGCATCGGCGCCACCACACCGGCCGAGTACCGCAAGTCGATTGAGAAGGACCGCTCGCTGGAGCGGCGCTTCCAGGCGGTGAAGGTTCCACCGCCGAACGAGGCGGACGCGATCAAGATCATCAACGGCATCAAGGACCGCTACGAGAAGTTCCACGCGGTCAGTTACACCGATGCCGCGATCGAGTTTGCGGTGTCGCACTCGAACCGCTACATTCCGGATCGCTTTCTGCCGGACAAGGCCATCGACCTGATCGACGAGGCGGGCGCGCGCGTGAAGCTGCGCCAGACCTCGCTGCCCGAAGAGATTACCGAGGTGCAGAAGCGCATCAAGTTCATCGTGCACCGCATGGACTCGGCGATTGCCAATCATGAATTTGAGAAGGCGCGCTTCTACTCCGACGAGGAGCGCAAGGAGCGCGAGAACCTGCGCGCCCTGCGCGATAAGTACCACCTCGACGACTCGGCCGCCGGCATCGTGGGCCGTGAGGATATTGAGGATGTGGTGAGCCGCTGGACCGGTGTGCCCGTCACCAGCATCAAGGAAGAAGAGACGCAGAAACTGCTGCGCGTGGAAGAAGAGCTGCACAAGCGCGTCATCTCGCAGGAGAAGGCGATCAGCGCGCTGGCTCGCGCCATTCGCCGCTCGCGCGCCGGGCTCAAATCGCCCAACAGGCCCATCGGCAGCTTCCTGTTCCTTGGCCCCACGGGCGTGGGCAAAACGGAAATGGCGCGCACGTTGGCCCAGTTCCTCTTCGGGTCAGACAAGGCGCTTATCCGCTTCGATATGTCGGAGTTCATGGAGAAGCACTCGGTCTCCAAGCTGATCGGTTCGCCTCCGGGCTACGTGGGCTACGAGGAGGGCGGCCAGTTGACAGAGCGCGTCAAGCGCTCGCCCTACTCTGTCGTGCTGCTGGACGAAATCGAGAAGGCGCATCCGGATGTGTTCAATCTGCTGTTGCAGGTCTTTGAGGATGGTCAGTTGACCGA
Source organism: Acidobacteriota bacterium (assembly GCA_021780075.1). GTDB lineage: Bacteria > Acidobacteriota > Terriglobia > Terriglobales > Acidobacteriaceae > Telmatobacter. The sequence goes on along the minus strand of JAJXZL010000050.1, from coordinate 76,491 downwards.
CGGCCTTGGCAATACCGTCGACTTCAAGAACACCATCATCATCATGACCTCCAACATTGGCGCGCGGCACCTGCAGAAGAAGCAGGGGCTCGGCTTCCAGAGCGAACGCGAAGACCTGGTGACAGAAAAGGTGGAGGAACTGGTCAAGCAGGAAGTGAAGAAGACCTTCAATCCTGAGTTCCTCAACCGCCTCGACGAAGTCATTCTCTTCCAGTCGCTGTCGGACGGCGATCTGTTGCAGATTGTCGAACTGCTGGTGCAGCAGCTCAACGCCAACCTGGCGCAGAAGGCCATCACCATCTCGGTCACCGAGGAAGCCAAGAAGTGGATTCTCGAAAAGACGCTGGTGGACCGCAACTATGGTGCGCGTCCGTTGCGCCGCGCGCTGCAGCGCTACGTCGAAGACCCCCTGTCGGAGGCGCTGATCGCTGGGCAGATTACTGCGCGGCCAGCTTTCCTCGAGGTCTATCTGGACCAGAACCAGCTCTTCTATCGCCCGGTCAGCTCAGACGAGAGCGCCAGCGAGGAGAAGGCGGCAGGGATTCTGCTCTACAGCAACTGATTCTTTTGAGGACTGCAAAGATGCCCCCGGCCAACCCGCCGGAGGCTTTTGTTTGCGCGGACTCCAAGGCTGTGCCCGCCGGTGGTAGGATGGCTGAATATACGTAGCAAAGAGCGACATCATGAATGAATTTTCCCGGCCCGGCCCTCTCACTTCGGAAGAAATCTCCCAAATCACACGCGAGACCAACTACGGCACCTGGCGCGTCCAGAAGACTTGGAAGCCGCTGCATATTACCGATGCCGAGGGCTGCTGGTTCACTGACAGCGCCGGCAAGCGGTATCTCGACTTCAGCTCGCAGCTCATGTGCGTAAACCTTGGCCACAAGAATCCGCGCGTGATTGAGTCGATTGGCGAGCAGGCACGCGCGCTGGCCTTTGTGGGCCCGGCGTACGCCACCGAAGCCCGCGCGAGACTGAGCGCGAAGCTGCTTGAAGTATTGCCCGCGGGGCTGAACAAGTTCTTCTTCGGCACCAGCGGAACCGATGCCAACGAAGCCGCCTTTAAGATCGCGCGCATGGTCACGGGCAAGAGCAAGATCATCTCGCGCTATCGCTCGTATCACGGATCAACGATGGGCTCGATTGCAGCCACCGGCGACCCGCGTCGCTGGGCGATGGAACCGGCCGGCAAGGGGCACGGCTTCATTTTTGCTCCGGAGACCAACTGCTACAACTGCCCCATCCGGCACACATATCCCGGCTGCAACGTGGCCTGCGCGGATTACATCGAGCACATGATTCGCAATGAGAGCGATGTGGCGGCCATTCTTCTGGAGCCTGTCGTGGGCACCAACGGCGTGCTGATTCCGCCGCCGGAGTACTTCCCGCGCATCCGCGAAATCTGCGACCGTCACGGCGTGCTGCTGATTGCCGATGAAGTGATGACTGGCTGGGGCCGCACCGGCAAGTGGTTTGCCGTGGATCACTGGGGCGTGAAGCCGGACATCCTGGTCACCGCCAAGGGCATTACGTCAGCTTATGTGCCGCTGGGCCTGTGCGCCACTACAACCAAAATTGCCGACTACTTTGAGGATCGCTACTTCTCGCACGGGCACACCTACGAGGCGCACCCCATCACGCTCGGCCCGGCCACGGCCACCATCGAGGAAATGCAGCGGCTCAAGCTTGTGGAGCGCGCAGCGGAACTGGAATCCTATGTGCGCGAAAAGCTCGAAGCACTGAAGGCGAAGCATCCATCCATCGGCGACGTGCGCGGCATCGGTCTGTTTTTTGCGATTGAGCTGGTGAAGAATCGTGCGACGAAGGAGCCCTTCAACACCATGCGCGACAAGGCAGATGGCAAGCCAACGGTGGTGGACCAGATTGCCGCGAAGATGATGGCCGATGGCGTGGCGCAGCAGTCATGGATCAGCCACTTCGTCATCGCTCCGCCGCTGATTGTGACGAAGGAAGAGCTGGACCTGGGCATTGATGCTTTTGACCGGCACCTTGGCATTGCCGACGCGCTGGTGGAGGCGTAACGCGGGCTGGTTTGTCTGCTTCAAAGCGGCAAAGCGCAAGGGCCATCCACGTCATACGGCGCGGATGGCCCTCGTTTTTTCAAAGTGATATTGAATATGCGCTACCGGCTTCGCGTAAGAGGCGCACCCGCAATCTTGAGGTGTACGCGATAGACGCTGCTGCTGGCCGTGATGTAGAGCGTCTTGCGGTCGGCTCCGCCCCAGGCCACGTTCGCGGTTCTTTCCGGCATGACGATTGTGCCCAGGTGCTTGCCCTCGGGTGAAAGAATCCACACGCCGCCGGGGCCTGCGCTATAGATGTTTCCCTGCTGGTCCACCTTCATTCCATCCGGGCCGCCGGGGCGCGCGTCCGATGTGGCGTCGCAGATGACCTTGCCCTCGGTCAATGTTCCATCCGGCAGCACGCGGTAGCGCATCCATATCTTCTGCGGCTCGGAGTTATTGACGTAGAGATATCTTTCATCGGGTGAGAAAGCAATGCCGTTCGGCCGGGGAAGGTCAGTGACGAGCTGCTGCAATGCGGCGGACGAGGGTGCGGCGCCGGGCTTCTGCTCAAGCGCGTGCGGAATGCGATAAACGCCGTTGGCCTTGAGCTGCTTTTCCGGGTCGCTGTCCTGCTGCGTCCGCAAGCCGTAAGGCGGATCGGTGAAGTAGAGCGAGCCATCGGATCTGTAGACCAGATCGTTTGGGCTGTTGAGCCGCTTGCCCTGATAGGTGTCCGCGAGAATGGTAATCGGCGAGCCGGGTTGCAGCGACTCCAGCCGGTAGACGTCGCGCTGCGCATGTCCCGCGACGGTGAGCCGGCCATGCGCGTCGAGAGTCATTCCGTTCGAGCCGGATTCAGGGCCACCGTAGGGAGCGGAGCCCTTGTACCCGCTGGGCGTCAGCAGCGTGGTCACGCCTTTGCCCGGCGTCCACTTGCGGATACTGTTGCCCGGTATATCGGCGAAGTAGAGGCTGCCGTTTGTCCACACGGGGCCTTCGAGCCATTTGAATCCCGTGGCGACGCGCTCAAGAACGGCGCCGGCGGGAATGATCTGATCGATCGCTGGATCGAGCCGGTCAACCTTGAGAGGTGCCGAGTTTGCAGTGCCGGCAGCGGCATGCAGTTGAGGCGGCACAAACGCGCATGCGAGGGCAATCGCGATGACGGCAGGCAGCGGAGAAAGTTTTGTGCGTCTCATCTGATTGTCCTGCAGGGCCGGCAACCGGGCCGGCGAGAATCTCCAGCTTCTTCCAGGCGGAGCATGGGCCGCAGAACATCTGCCGCCATCGAGAAGACTGGGCGTTCTCCATCAGTATTCACCGGGCGGTCTGCTGTCAAGGCAAGCGGCGGCGCGGCGGGAGCGCCTGAACAGGCGTTAGTCGAAGACCACGGTCTTGTTGCCGTAGCAAAGGATGCGGCGGTCCAGGTGCCAACGCACGGCGCGGGAGAGAACCAGGCGTTCAAGATCGCGGCCGCGTGCCACGAGGTCTTCCACCTGGTCGCGGTGCGAAATGCGGGCCACGTCCTGCTCGATGATGGGACCATCGTCCAGCACTTCAGTGACGTAGTGGCTGGTGGCGCCAATGAGCTTCACGCCGCGCGCATGAGCGGCATGGTACGGCCGGGCCCCGGTGAATGCGGGCAAAAAGGAGTGATGCACGTTGATGATGGCGGCGGGATAGCGGGCCACAAAGCCGGGAGTAAGGATCTGCATGTAGCGCGCCAGCACCACCAGATCCACCTTGTGCTGCGCGAGCAGCGCAAGCTGCCGGGCTTCTGCCTCGGCGCGCGTCGCAGCAGTCACGGAAACATGCTCAAAAGGAATGCCGTAAAACGCGGCCAGGTTCTCGACCTCGCGATGATTCGACACGATGACGGGAATCTCGCAGTCCAGCTCGCCAGAGCGCCAGCGGTGCAGCAGGTCAGCCATGCAGTGCAGATACTGCGAGCAGAACAGCGCCACCCGGGGTCGTTGGGCGCTCGCGCTCAGCTTCCAGTGCATGTCGAGTTCCGCGGCAAGCGGCGCGAAGGCCTTCTCAAATCCAGCAAGGTCGAAGCGCTGGGAACCTTCCGCGCCGGAATTGTCGCCGTTCAGCGCCCACTCCACGCGCATGAAGAACAGGCCCAGGTCGTGGTCCTGGTGCTGGTCGGCGTGCAGAATGTTGGCGCCCCATTCGTAGAGCAGCCCAGAGACGCGGGCCACCAGTCCTTTGCGGTCCGGGCAATCCATCAGCAGAACGGCTGTATCTCGCATGCTTCTTCCAGATTAAGGCATCGTGCGCGGTTGTTCCCGGCGCGCAAAAAAGCCGGGGCGTGCGAGGCCCCGGCGATGCTCATCCAAAGCAGGCTGCCTGCGTGCTGCTGGATGTTTTCATGCGACGGTGCTGCCACGCGCCTGCAAGGGCGCGCTCAGCTGCTGCCTGAGGCTGCCGGCAAGGTCGGCCACAACGCGCAGTCTTTCGGCCAGCGGGTCAGGCACTTCGCCGCCGGAGAGCGCCAACTGCGCATGCAGCAACAGGCCGGCAACCGTGGTCTTCAGCTCAGTTTCAATGGCCGAGGCCGCAGCGCGATGCGCCAGTTTCTGTTCCCGTTCGCGGCGGTGCAGCGCAGCGCGAATCTCGCGCACGAGCCGGGCCGTGCCGGAGAGCGCGAAGTTGATCTGCAGGGGAATGGCCAGCGCGGCGCGCTCCCAAATCGCCTCGGCTGCGGCGGGATCGCACTCCGCCAGCGTTTCATCCACCACCACGGCGGCAAATTCCCGCTTGCGCAGTGCGGCCAGCGCGCTCTTGCGTCCTTCGGCCACTTCCACGTCCATGCCCAGTTGCGAGGCCACCACGGCAGCGCAGTTGCGGGCACCTTCAATTCCAGTCACCATCAGAATGCTCATTCAGAACCTCTTGCGTTGCCCAGGCCTTTCAGCCGCGGGACTTGTCTGCATGCTTGTCGAGAGCACTGGTTTTTGCGCGGCGCCACAAAGTTGCCGCAAAGCTGCTGGGCGTCGGCAGCAAAGCTGCCCTACTCATCCGGGAGCGGGTCGGAGATGCCAAACTCCTTGAGCTTGCGGTAGAGAGTGGTTTTGCCGATGCCCAGCAGCTTTGCGGCCTGTATCTTGTCGCCGTTCAGCGCGCGGATGGCGTTCAGAATGGCCTCGCGCTCCAGTTCGACAAGAGGCCTTACCCGCGGCGCTTCGCCAGTGTTGCCTGCTGCGCCAAGGGCTGCTGCGCGATGCGCTTCCAGACCATGCTGCTGCAACTGCGTTGGCAGGTCGCCCAGGTGCAGCACCGGGCCCGAGGAAAGCGCGCAGGCACGCTGCACAGCGTTTTCCAGCTCGCGCACATTGCCCGGCCAGTCGTAGCGCATCATTGTGCGCAGGGCCTCGTCACTCAGCGTGAACTTGATGCCGCGCTCACGGCTGATGCGGTCAAGAAAGTGCGCTGCCAAAGGCGGGATGTCCTCGCGGCGATTACGCAGCGACGGAAGCCGCAAGTTCACCACGTTGAGCCGGTAAAACAGATCCTTGCGAAAGGTGCCCTTTTCCACCATCGCCGCCAGATCGCGGTTGGTGGCCGCCACAATACGCGCCTTGATGGGCACGCGATGGTTGGCGCCCACAGGCCGCACTTCGCGCTCCTGCAGGGCCCGCAGCAGCTTGGCCTGCAGGTCCAGCGAAAGCTCGCCCACCTCATCCAGAAAAGCCGTTCCGCCCTCGGCCGACACCAGCAGTCCGTCCTTGGAGCGGTTGGCGCCTGTGAAGGCTCCCTTGACGTAGCCGAACAGTTCGCTCTCAATCAGCGTGGGCACCAGCGAGCCGCAATCCACGGGCAGAAAGGGCTTTTGAGCGTTGGGGCCGTAGGCGTGAATGGTGCGCGCCACCAGTTCCTTGCCCGTGCCGCTCTCGCCCAGAATCAGCACCGGATGCGAGCTTTGCGCCACCTTGGAGAGAATCCTGTAAAGCTTTTCCATCTCGGACGAATGCCCGATCATCGCGCCCAGGCCTTGCGAGACGCGCAGGCGCTCACGAAGCTGGCGGCTCGCGGTGTCCGTCATGTGGCTCGCAGCCGCGCGCTCTAGTACCGTCGAAAGCTCATCGACGGCAAAGGGCTTGGAGAGATAGTCGGAAGCCCCGCGGCGCATCGCCTCCACGGCTGCATTCACGGTACCGGAGGCCGTCATGACGATAACCGACATTTCGGGGTAGAGCAGCTTGACCTCGGAGACCAGTTCAAGACCCTGGTTGCTGCCGTAAGGCATGTTCACCAGCAGGATGTCGGCTACATGGCCGTGCAGCATATCGCGTGCCTGGCCCATGTCGCCCGTGCTTTCCACGGCGTAGCCCAGGCTGGCCGCAATCTCCGAACAGGCCGACCGCGCCGCCGGATCCGCGTCCACAACCAGAAGATAAAGCTTCGCCGCCGGCTCTGTTACCTGGGGGATGAATTCCATGGCCCTTGATGAAAGAACAGTTTCGAGCATTGTATTCGCCTCGCGTGGGATTGGGTAAGGTGGGGTTGCGGCCGTTTCCGTTTTCGCCTCAGCGGCTTCTGGCCGGAAGATCAATCTGAAAGCAGGCGCCTGATGGGTCACGGTTGGCGGCGCGAATCCGTCCGCCGGCAGCTTGCACGATGGCGCGTGTGATGGAAAGCCCCAGCCCGCGCTGCGCGCCCAGCCCTGCCCGACGGCCGCGCACAGTGGAGACCTTTGGCCGGGTCGTAAAGCCCGGCAGGAAGACTTTCTCAATCGCTGTCTGAGGAAGTCCGGGGCCGTTGTCTTCAATGGTCAGCGTCACCCACCGCGTGGCTCCCGGTTTGGTGGGGCTCTCGCGCAGGCTCAGGCGGATGCTGCCGCCGCCGGTCATCGCCTCTGCGGCATTTTTCACTACGTTGACGAGAATCCGAGTCAGATCCTCGCCGGCCATGCGCACTGGCCGTGCTCCGCCTGAGGTGTCAACGGTCAGTCTGATCGCGGGCCCGGCAAGCGCGGCCAGCAAATTCTGGCTGGCCAGCAGCTCCGCGGCTAAATTTTCGATGGGCGATGAAGGGGGCAGTTCCCAGTGCTGCAACGGTGGCTGCGGCTTGCAAACCGACTCAGCCCACAGCGGGGCATCTGCATCGCCCGCAGCGCTATCCGCAGTACGCGATTCAGCATGCCCGTGTCCGTTCAGGGCTGTGAGCTTGTGCACAAGCCTCCGGCTGGCAGAGGCCACCAGCCGCAACTCGATTCCGTAATGCTGAAACGGCGCTGCCAGCACCCCCGGTTCTTCCAGCAAATCGCAGTAAAGCCCCAGGGCCGCCAGCATATTGCGGGCGTCATGGACCACTTCCGCGAGACTCTCGCCCCCCTCGCGCAGGCTGGCGAGGGTTTCCACCACCGCCTCCAAACGCATCCGATCCGTCGTGTTCCGCTCCACGGTCTGGTCAATCTGCGGCATTCCACTACCTTTCATTGCAGGTTTCTGGGCCCGGGCGCTCCCCATTGCTCAATCTGCGCCTGGGATTTGTCTCTTTCTCTTACACGCGGCGTGCCAAATCCGGACAGTTTAATTAAGTAGCTCAAATACAAACGTTTAGCGTCGCTCTAGTACAACTTTGCGCGGGGCGCATCTCGATGCCGCATTTCAAAATGGGAATGGCCAGCCGCTGTAGTGCCTGTATCGCGCTGATTCCCAATAAGTTATGCCGATATTCCCCTTATGGGTCTGTACGGGCCGATTCCCATTCTGAAACTGGGACCATTTCCGTAGCGGAACACCAGCAGCTCCGCGCATCCCGTACAATCCCTCTATGAATGACGATGGCTTAACGCCTTTCTTTCGACCAGGCGGACGGACGCCTTCTGAGTTGCGCCCGCTCTCTTTCTCGCCCGGCTTTGTGCAGACCGCCGAAGGCTCGGTGCTGGTTTCGCTGGGCAATACAAGGGTGCTGGCCAACGCCACCATTGAGCAGGGGGTGCCGGGGTGGCTGCGCCACTCGGGCCGCGGCTGGGTCACGGCGGAATATGCGATGCTGCCGCGCTCCACTGTCACCCGCACGCCGCGCGAGAGCGAGCGCGGCAAGATCGGCGGACGCACGCATGAGATTCAGCGCCTGATCGGCCGGAGCCTCCGTTCGGTGGTGGACATGCAGGCGCTGGGCGAACGAACCGTCATTCTGGACTGCGATGTGATTCAGGCCGACGGCGGCACGCGCACGGCGGCGATTACGGGGGCGGCGCTGGCGCTGGCCCTGGCGCTGAATGCGCTCGTTGCAGCGGGTACGCTCAAGCAGTCGCCGATGAAGCAACTCGTGGCCGCCACGTCAGTGGGAATTCTGGACGGCACTCCGCTGCTCGACCTCTGCTATGAGGAAGATTCGCAGGCCGAGGTGGACATGAACGTGGTGATGACCGCCGACGGCGGGTTGGTAGAGACGCAGGCCACAGCGGAGAAGGGTAGCTTTTCCCGCACGCAGCTGAACGAGCTTATCGATCTCGCTGAGGCGGGGCTGAAGTCAATCTTCGCGGCGCAGCGGGCGGTTCTGGGGCAGTAGGGATTCGTACGCTGCGGTTACGGATCGTGCGGCGTGCGATTGGTTGAGGTCAACGGTGCGCATTCTGGTGAACGAGTTCTGCGGTCATCCTTTCGGCATGGAACTAAGCCGGGAACTGGCGCGGTGCGGGCACACGGTTCTGCATACCTATTTCGCCGATAACACGAGCACTCCCAAGGGCTCGATCTCGGCTGCCGATAATCTTTCCACGCTGACCATCAAGGGACTCCACATTCGGCGCGCATTCGCCAAGCACGGACTGTTGAGCAGGCGCGCAGCCGATATGGACTACGGCCATGCGGTGGCCGCTGAGGCAATGAGTTTTGGCCCGGATGTGGTGATTTCGGCAAACATGCCGCTGGACGGCCAGCGTATTCTGCAGAACGCAACGCGCCATGCAAATGCATGCTTCGTGTTCTGGCTTCAGGATGTGTACAGCACGGCAGTGCGGTTTGTGCTGCGCAGGAAGGCTCCGCTGCTTGCGGGGATTGCGGGCTGGTATTACGAGCGTGTCGAGAAGAATTTGCTGAGGAAGTCCGATGCGATTGTGTGCATCGCGCCGGCCTTTGCAGAGCAGCTGGCTCGGTGGGGCATTGCAGGACCGCGCGTTTCGGTGATTTCCAACTGGGCGCCGATGAAGGAGATTGTGCCGACGCCGAAGGACAATGCCTGGGCGCGGGAAATGGGCGTAGCAAACCGTTTCTGTTTTGTGTACTCCGGCACGTTGGGAATGAAGCACAGGCCGGAACTGCTGCTGGCCCTGGCGAAGAAGATGGAAGCACGCGGCGATGCGCGGCTGGTCGTGGTGGCCGAAGGCGCAGGTGCGGACTGGCTGGCGGAACACAAAGAGGAAGTGAGTCCGGATGTGCTCACACTGCTTCCGTATCAAGCGTACGAGCGCGTGCCAGAAGTGCTGGGCGCGGCAGACGTGCTGATTGCGCTGCTGGATGCGGAAGCGGGAAATTTTGCGGTGCCCTCGAAGACGTTTGCCTATCTGTGCGCAGGACGGCCGATCATCATCGCCGCTCCCGAGGAGAATGAGGCGGCGCGGGTGGTGGCGCGGGCCAAGGCGGGCATCGTGGTTTCGCCGGATGGCGCGGAGCCCATGATAGAGGCTGCGATGCAATTGCTGGCCGACCCCGCGCTGTGCGCGCAGTTTGGAAGCGCCGCGCGAAGGTATGCGGAGCAGACCTTTGCCATCGAGATGATTGCGGACCAATTTCTGCGCGTTTTTGCAGAAGGCGCGGAGCAAAGAACAGGAACAAGGCAGCCCGCGCGCGCCGTTTCCCGGTCTGCCTCGTGGACTCCCCGAACACGTAAGACGCCGAAGGACTTGCACTGGAAGCTATGAAGACAGCGGAAACGGTCGTTCTTTTTGGCGGGACAGGGTTCATAGGAACGCATCTGACGCAAAATCTGCTTGAGCGGCGAGCAGCGCGAAAAATCGTTCTGGCCGACATCGTTCCGCCGCGGGATGAACCGTGGACGGCGCGGCTGCAGGAAGGCTTGCGCACGGGCACAGTGGAGTTCATCCGCTGGGATGTGCGCGAACCGGCACGGGAGGCGCAGTTGCCGGGCAGCGCCGATCTGGTCGTCAATCTCGCTGCCATTCACCGCGAGCCCGGACACACGGCCGCGGAATACTTTGAGACCAATCTTCGCGGAGCAGAGAATGTCTGCGCGTACGCCTCGGCCGTGAAGTGCCACAGGATAGTTTTCACCAGCAGCATCGCGCCCTATGGTCCCTCGGAAGAGCGCAAGGACGAGCGCTCCGAGGCCGCGCCGGAGACACCGTATGGCAAATCAAAGCTGCAAGCGGAGGCGATGCATCGCGCATGGCAGAAGGCCGGGCCGGAACGGAAGCTGCTGATTCTGCGGCCGGGCGTGGTGTTTGGCGCGGGCGAGGGAGGAAACGTGACGCGGCTGGTGCGCAGCCTTGTCAAGGGCTACTTTGCCTACACGGGCAACTGGCAGACGCGCAAGGCGGGCGGCTATGTAAAGGAGTTGTGCCGCGTAATCGATTTCGCACTGGAGCATCAGGACCGCACCGGCGAGGCAGTGATGCTGCTGAACTTCGGGATGGATCCTCCGCCCACGCTGGAGGAGTACGTGGATGCGATTCGGCGCGTTGCGGGCATCACGCGCAAGCCGGTGTCGGTTCCGCGCTGGCTGCTGCTGGGTGCCTCATACCTGATTGACGTGGTCGCACGGACCTTTGGGATTCGGCAAGCGGTGAGCCCGGTGCGGGTACGCAAGCTGTTGCGCTCAACGTACATTGCCCCGCATACCCTGCACGAGATGGGCTACACATGGCAATACAGCCTGGACGAGGCCCTGCGTGACTGGCAACGGGACAAGCCGGAGGATTTTGCACGGTAGAACAGCGACGCACTGATGCTGATGCTCTTGATGGCTCGTCATGAAGGAGTGACCGCCTCTCTGCGCGATGCGTGGATTAGTCTGTGCGACCTGCAGCGGAAGCCGATGGTGAGGTTTGAAGCCTTGACACGATAACCAGCCGCGCGGAGCCGAGCCGTGAAGCGTCGAAGGCATCCGTCCGGCAGACCATCGCAGCCTAAGAAGCAACGGCAACGACAAAAGCAAGAACATCCGCAATACCGGCGCAGCGCATTGCCGCATTTTCTCTGTTTCCCAACCCGCCCGCCGCCTCCAATCCCCACTGGATGCTCTTTACATACTGCAAAACTCCGCTACACTGCCCGCCGGTTGGCGTAGAATGAGAGCCGCTTCCGGAATACGCTTTCACAAGCCGCAAATGCCGCCTGGCGCCGGAAAATCCAGACGTATCCTCAGGAATGGATTGAGATGAAGCCTCTGTTGCGTACTCTTGCCGCTCTCCCCGCCGCTCTTCTGACTGCCCTGCCGGTTTTCCTTGCCGGTGCCGCCAGCATGCCCAGCCACGCCCAGGCCGTCACCGAAATCGGCGGCGAGAAGCTCGTGACGCTCACCCGCGCCGTCACCAACAAAACCAAGCCCGAGTTCACCAGCATCACCCTCGCTCCCGGTCGCGGCATGGAACTGATCCAGATCACCGCCAACTTCCCCGGCAAGGGCAGCGTCAACGTGCTCGCCTCGCCCAACCTCTCCGAAGCAAAACAGATGCTCGATGTCAAAGATAACGCATTCGGCGACCTTGGCTACCGGCTCGGCGCGGCCTTCCTCGTTCCTTATCCCAACCGCATTCGCGGCAAGCTCTCTGCCGACGGCAAAACCCTCACCACCGCATGGCAGGGTCACACCATCACCCTCCCCGCCAACAACATCGGAAAGAACCCCGCCGCCGAGCGCCACGCCATGCACGGCCTCATCCTCAAGGCCAAAACAGAGGACGTGCGCGTCAAGAACGTCCCCGGCGGTCAGCAGGTCACCGGCGTCATCCACGCCGGCGACTTCGGCGGCCACTGGTTCTCGAAGACTGATCTTGACTTCACCATCACTCTCACCGCCGACGCCGTCGATGCCAGCATCGTCGCCCGCAACGTCGGCCAGCACGCCGAGCCCATCGCCATCGGCTGGCACCCTTACTTCAACCTGCCCTCCGGCGATCGCACGCAGGTGCGCATCCAGATTCCAGGCTCCGAGCTGGCCCAGGTCGACAACTACGACAACGTCTTCCCCACCGGCAAGCTTCTGCCCGTCTCGGGGCAATACGATCTCCGCGCCACGGGGGGCGTGTCACTCGCCAAAAACTTCTATGACGACAACTGGAGCAAGCTTGACTGGAAAAACGGTGCCGTCACCATCAAGGTGATTGACCCCGCCGCGCACTACGGCGTCAAGATTCAGGGCCTCTCCCCAGAGATCAAGACCATCCAGATGTACGCTCCGCCAGCCATGCAGTTCGTCGCCATCGAAGATCAGTTCAATTTCGCCGACCCCTTCGGTAAGGAGTGGGGCAAGATGGACACCGGCATGGTCACGCTCCAGCCCGGACAGAGCACCAAATGGAACGTCCGCCTGCGCGTCTTCGTCCCGTAAATCGTCCCAGCTCGGCGGCCTGATTCCAAACCAGGCCGCCGCAATCCCTACTGCTCAAGCTTCGTCAACCGCACCGTCTTCCCCGTCCGCGCCGACTCCCGCGCCGCATCCAGAATCTGCATCACAATCACGTTCGTATCCAGCGCCGTCAGGTCGCCCTTCGGCTTCAGTTGCCCTCGCAGCACCGCCGCAAGGTAGCTTAGAGAGTTATTCTCCGGCCCCGTCAGCGGCGCAGGCGTCACCAGCCGCTCATTCGCATCATGCGCATGCCGCACGCGCATATGGTCCGCGGCCACGGTAATCGCATAGCCGGTAGCCCCGTAGACCTCCATATCCTTCCGCGAAAAAGGCCAGTTCCACGAACCCATAATCACCGCCTGCGCATGCGGATACGTCAGCACAATCGTCGAGTCATCATCCACCTTGGGATAGATCGCCGGCTTGTCGTGCGTCACCACCGCCGTCACGGTCAGCGGAGTCTCCCCGTGCATCAGCCACGTCATCAGGTCCACGCCATAACAGCCAAAGTCATACAGCGCGCCCGCACCATTCTGCGCCGGGTCCGTCAACCAGCCCAGAAACTCCGGCTGAACCCCAATCTCCTTCGGACCCTCGTGCCCGTCATGCACCACCACCCGCCGCACAGGCCCCAGCCGCCCTGCCGCCAACTCCTCATAGGCTGCCCAATTGCTCGCATACCAGGTCGTCTCATAGTTCACCAACACTTGAATGTGGTGCTCCCGCGCCACCTTGCGAATGGCCAGAGCATCGTCCAGCGAGATGGTCAACGGCTTCTCCACCATCACTGAAACCCCATCCGCCGCCGCAATCTCAATCACCTTCCTGTGGTCCTCGATTGCCGTATAGACCAGCACGGCCTGCGGGTGCTGCGCCGCGATCAGGCTCGCCGTGTCCTTATAGAAGAGGTTCGCCGGCAGCGCGTACTTCTTCCCGTACCGGGCCACCAGCGCGGGGTCCGCCTCCGCGATGCCCACCAGTTCGACATCGTGATGCTGGGGCAACTGCCCCAGAAAGCCCTCGACATGCCCGTGAACCAGGCCCACAATGCCTACGCGTAGCGGCGCAGTCGCAGCCTGGGACCACGCCACTCCAGGCAGGGCTACAAGAAATCCCACCAACAACATGCAGCTCAGGCGGGAAGAGAAACAAAGATTGAATTGGCGCATTTTGCTCAGCGGCCTCCTTGGCCACCATACTACGCTGACCAAAGGAACGTAATCTTCAGGGTTCCCCATCCATCAACCGCGAGGCAACCGGCCTGCATTATGCCACCATCAGTTATCCAAAGACCGTTCAATGCGCGGTCAGAAGGGAATACTCCTCCATGCCGACCCCCCAAAGGCTTTCGCGCGTCTTCTCCATATTTGTGTCCGTCGTCCTATTGCTCTCCTGCGCTTCCGCCCTTGCCCAGATACCCAAAGGCGACCTCTTTTTCGGGTACAGCCGCCTCGGCTCAGACGCCTTTTATCCCAACGTAGGTGGCCTCAATGGCTGGGAAGCCACAGCACATTTCAAGGTCAGGCCTTTCATCGGGTTTGAGGGCGACGTGGCCCACTACGGTATGGGAGCCAGTTCCGTCGTCCCGCGCACTACCACCATCCTCCTCGGACCCCGCGTCACCGTCGGCGCTCTGGGTTTCAAGCTCTTCGCGCACGGACTCATCGGCGGCGAGCACTCTGCCAACAGCAGCGGCCCGGTAAGGATCTCCGGCGGTACATTCGCCTACGCCCTCGGCGCAGGCGCTGACATCCCCATTGCACCCTTCTTCGCATGGCGCATCCAGGGTGACCGCATCTCCGCACCCACGCAGTCGCCAGGGAACGGCACGCATGCCCGCTTTACCACTGGCCTCGTCTTCCGCTTCTAGAAACCTGCGCACGGCGCGCATTCTCCTGCGCGCTCCTCCCATGCTGGGTCCAAACCCGGTTAGCACGCCCCGGGGGTCACTGGGCAGTCACGTGCCTTCCACGGTGCGACATGCCCTTTCCGGCCCCCCGCCAGTTTGACCATGCCCGCAATCCCTCTTACCATGAAATAGGTATTCCCCCGCCACAGGGCACCGCTCCGCCAGGAGCGGCAGCTAGCTTTGGCAGTTTGTTTGGCGCCCGTCGCGCCTGGAAGGCAAAACGTTGAGTTCTACCGACACCCTCGAAAACAACCCCCAACCGCAAGCAGCCGATAGCGCGCATGAACACGCCCACGAAGGCCACGAACATGAGCACGCGCACGAGCATCACCACGGCCCGGTTCTGAACCCCGAGTGCACCCGTGAACTGGTGCTGGACGTTCCTGCCGACGAAGTCTCCAAGGCCTTCCGCACCGTCGTCCGCAATTATCAGAAATACGCGCGCATCCCCGGCTTCCGCCCCGGCAAAGTCCCGGAGTCGGTCATACGCCGCCGCTATGCCACAGAGATTCGCAAGGAAGTCATTGATGGCCTGCTCCCCGAGCGCTTCAACCAGGGAGTCCGCGATCTCGGCATCAAGCCCGTCGGGCAGCCGCAGGTGACTGAGCTGAACATTGAAGACGGCCAGCCGCTCCACGTCAAGGCAGTCTTTGAATACATTGCCGACTTCTCCATCGAGGGCTACAAGGATGTGACCGTCGAAAAGCCCTCCGTCGAAATCACCGACGACGAGTTCCAGCACGAAATGGAGGAGCTGCGCGAGTCACGCGCCACCATCGAGCCCGTCGAGGAAGACCGCGCCCTGGTCGATGGCGACTGGGCGCAGATCTCCTACGCCGGCCTGATTACCGAGGAGCCCGAAGCCTCCCCCGTTGCTGGCGAGGACACGCTTGTCGAAATCGGCGGCAAGGACACCGTCGAAGCCTTCACCTCCGTTCTGCGCGGCGCCAAACCCGGCCAGGAGTTGAAAGCCGAGGTCAGCTATCCCGCCGAGTACCCTGACGCCAAGCTGGCCGGCAAAACCGTTGCCTACGATGTCACCGTCAAGGCCATCAAAAAGCGCACAGTTCCCGAGCTGAACGACGACTTCGCCAAGGAAATGGGCCACTACGAAAGCCTGGACGAGCTCAAGAACCGCGTCCGCGAGCACATGGCCAATCGCAAGCGCCGCAGCGTCGAAGCCGAAACCAAGGACAAGCTCTTCGCCGCACTCACTGAGCGTTACTCCTTCCCTGTCCCTGAATCGCTGGTTCAGGACCAGATCGACACAAGGCTCGACCGCGGACTGCGCGCACTTGCAGCCCAGGGCATGGACACCGAGCAGATGCGCAAGCTGGACTTCGCCCGCCTGCGCACAGCCCAGCGCGACGGTGCCATTGCAGAAGTCAAGGCCTACATCCTCATGGACCGCATTGCCGAGGCTGAAGGCATCACCGTAAGCGACGAAGAAGTGGACCGTGAGGTCCATCTCGCCGCCCTCCAATCCCGTGAGCCCGTTGACACCCTCCGCCAGCGTTTGACTGAGGACGGCGGGCTAGCTAGAATCCGTGAACAAATGAAGCGCGAAAAGACCGCGAATCTGCTGTACGAAAGGCTGCCCGCGTAACTGTCTTTGACGCGGCGAATATATGGCGCGCGGACCGGTTTTTGCACCATACCGGCCCGCGTAGCCATCAGATAAAATGGCAAGACCATTCACGAAGTAAGAGCGAGAAGAGCACTCAATGGCATTGGTTCCCATGGTGGTTGAGCAGACGAGCCGGGGCGAGCGCGCCTACGACATTTACTCCCGTCTGCTACGCGACAACATCATCTTTCTTGGCACGCCCATTGACGATCAGGTGGCCAATCTCATCGTTGCGCAGATGCTCTTCCTCTCCGGCGAAGACCCTGAGAAGGACGTCCAGCTCTACATCAACTCGCCCGGCGGCTCCATCACCGCGGGCCTCGCCATCTACGACACCATGCAGTTCATCAAGAACAACGTCGTCACCTACTGCATCGGTCAGGCCGCCAGCATGGGAGCGTTCCTCCTCCTCGCCGGCACCAAGGGCAAGCGCTTCGCACTGCCCAACTCGCGCATTCTCATTCATCAGCCCTCCATGGGCGGTCTCAGCGGCCAGGCCACGGACATCGATATTCATGCCCGCGAAATCCTCCGCATCCGCGAAATTACGAACAATCTGATGGCCAAACACACCGGCCAACCCCTCGACCGCATCGAACGCGACGTCGAGCGCGACTTCATCATGAACTCGCAACAGGCAAAGGAATACGGCATCATAGACGAAATCATTGACCGGCCCCGCACCTAGCGGCCGGTCCAAAACCAGCGGTACCATGTATCAGGCTCGTCCAAAGGGAGCAACGAAATGAAAACGCGCACGGGACCCGAAGAAGCGCTACGCTGTTCGTTCTGCCACAAGTCGCAGGACGCCGTGGCCAAGTTGATCTCGTCGCCCAGCGACTATCCTCGCGCATACATCTGCGACGAGTGCGTTGCTGTCTGTAACTCGATCCTCGAGGACGACCGTGGCGGCGACGCCGCCCATCCAGCCGCTGCCGCCGGACACTTGCCCAAGCCGCAGGAAGTCAAAAGCTTCCTGGACGACTTCGTCATCGGACAGGATCAGACCAAGAAAAAGCTCGCCGTTGCCGTCTACAACCACTACAAGCGCATCCAGATGAACCGCATGCGCAACAATGAGGTTGAGCTGGCCAAGTCCAACATCCTGCTCATCGGCCCCACCGGCTCCGGCAAAACTCTCCTCGCGCACACCCTGGCCAAGATGCTCGACGTGCCCTTCGCCATCGTCGACGCCACCACGCTCACTGAGGCCGGCTATGTGGGCGAGGATGTCGAGAACATCATCCTCAAGCTGCTCCAGGCCGCCGACGGCGACGTGACCCGCGCACAGCAAGGCATCATCTACATCGACGAAATCGACAAGATTGGCCGCAAGGACGAGAACCCCTCCATCACACGCGATGTCTCCGGCGAGGGCGTGCAGCAGGCGCTCTTGAAGATTCTCGAAGGCACCGTGGCCAATGTTCCCCCGCAGGGCGGACGCAAGCACCCGCACCAAGAGTTCACCGCCGTCGATACCACCAACATCCTCTTCATCTGCGGTGGCGCCTTCGTCGGTCTTGAGCGCGTTGTCGGCCGCCGCATCGGCAAAAAGGCCCTTGGATTCAAGGCAAATGAGGCTGAAGCCGATGCAGCAACCGTCCGCTCGCACCGCGATACCGAACTGCTTCGCAAAACCGAGCCCCAGGACCTCATCAAGTACGGCCTCATCCCCGAGTTCGTCGGTCGCCTGCCCGTCATGGGCATCCTCGACGAGTTGGACGAAGCCGCGCTCATCGAAATCCTCACCAAGCCGCGCAACGCCATCATGAAGCAGTACCAGCGCCTCCTCGAATACGAGAACGTTCGCCTGCACTTCACGCAGGAGGCCGTCAGCGCCGTCGCCCGCGAAGCCCTTGCACGCAAGGTCGGCGCGCGCGGCCTGCGCATGATCCTCGAGGAGCTCATGCTCGACCTCATGTACCACCTGCCCTCCAACAAGCGCGTCCGCGACCTCGAAATCACCCGCGAAATGGTCGAGCGCCGCGACCTGTCGCTCTGCCTGCTCGAAAAAGCCGGCTAAGCCAAACGGCATCTGGACTGTACACAATCCTGCGTGACGCAAAGTCACGCAGGATTTTTTATGCGCCCCGCCCAACCCACCCGCCAGGCATGGCCTGCGATCGCGTCACAGCAATAAGTGATCCTGGGTACAGACAAGCATCGCGCGCAGTCGCACACTTCGGCCCTTGGTGATGAGTGCTGTCTCCACGGGGCATGAATCGCAACCAGCGCAGTTTCTCCTATGCATTCCGATAGCACCCTCACCATTTCGAAGGGGAGGAAGCTATGCTGAAGTCTCTCAAGAAGCTCTTCACGTTCAGTTCCACCGCTCTGTTCGCCGCGCTCCTTGCATTCCCAATGGCACATTCACAGGGCGCCCCGGATGCGTCCGTGTCCACCGTCAAGGTGATGACCTACAACCTTTTCCAGGGCACGGACTTCACCGAGGTGCTTTCCGCTCAGTCGCCGTTGCAGTTTCTGGCGGCTACCCAGGCCACACTCGACGACGTTATCGCCAGCAATCTGCCCGCGCGCATGCAGGCCATCGCCCATCAGATCGCAATCACCGCGCCCGACCTGGTCGGATTGCAGGAGGCCACGTTATGGCGCAAAGGCCCGGGACCGAACCCGACAACGGTTTTGTATGACCCCCTCCAGGAGTTGCTCGACGCGCTCAATGCGGAGGGCCAGCACTACTCCGCTGTCGTGGTGGAGGACGAGTACGAGCTTCAGGGCCCTCTGCCCGACCTCGTGAATTACCTCCGCGCAAGCGGCAGGAATGTCCTGCTGGCCCGCTCCGATGAACTCGACCTCCAGCTTTCCAACCCGCAGAAAGCCAATTTCAGCGTGTTGCTCCAGCTTCCTACCCTTCTTGGCCCGTTGACCATCACCCGCGGGTGGAGTTCCGTGGACGCTCAATTCCATGGCCAGTCCTTCCGCTTTATCATCACGCACCTTGAGAACCCCATCCCGCAGATTCCTGCGACTTACTTGATACAGCAGGCACAGGCCAAAGAACTCAGCGACGTTCCGGCCAACACATCTCTTCCCGTCATCCTTGTGGGAGACTTCAACGCCATCGCGAACGAGCTCACCGACCCGTCCAACACGACCTATCAGGAGATGCTGAATCTGGGCTTCGGTGACGCCTGGCTTGACCGCAATCCGCCGCGCCCCGGACTCACCTGGCCGCTCGATAATGCAACCAACCTGGACACCGCATCCCAGCGCATCGACTTCGTCTTTTACCGCGGCCTCGTCAATGCCCGCACGGCGCGCCTGGCAGGAGACGACAAGCAAGACAAAGTTGATGGCATGTGGCCCTCTGACCATGCCGGACTCCGAGCACTCCTCCAGGTCGGAAGGCAATAACAGCTTGCGGAGTGGACATCGAGACCACCCTGCTCGGTGTCCACCCCTCCCGCAAAAAACACAGAAAGGGCCCCAGCTCGATTGCTGATTCAGAATGGGAAAGTGGGTGGGCGCCGTCCCGCTTTCCCGTAACTCCCGGCGCATGCGCAAACTCTCCGCCCGCTCTGCACAGCTCTGCGGCTGTCCTAAAAGGCACATCCACCCGCACAATCGTGAATTCGATCACATCTCAGTAGGCCCTGCATCACTGCACTGCAACCCAAATTCAGGCCATGCTTGCAGGCAAGGGGGACGAAGCCATGCCGGCAAACGTGTTAGAAAAAGCGCCAGCACTTGAGGATGCGTATCGGACCGTATCCAAAATGAAGACTGCGGTCAGCGACGCGGTGGAAGATGGCGTGCGTTCGGCAAACCAGGCCATCCGGCAAACGCGCCATGCCGCCGAGGACGCAATCCACGATGTGAAGCACACCGTCAGGCAGAAGCCGTTCGAGTCTCTGGGCATCGCCTTCGCCGCTGGAGTCCTGTCCGGAGGCCTGTTCACTTGGATTGGGTTGCGCTGCCGTCGTTAAGCGCATCAAAAAATCGCCCGGGGCCCAGGTCCGAATCCCCGGACCTGGGCAAGTGAGGAGCCACGCCAGAACCTCGTCTCCGACACCCCATTCTGAACGCAGGCTCATCGCTGCCCCGGGATTTCCATATCCACGGTGAGCTATTTCCGCGCTTCCTCCATCACCCATGCGGCGTTCCAGTTCGCTCTCTACATCTCTGTGGAGTCGCGCCCGCTCCCAAAAATCCCGTTCTGAGACCTGTTCCGCTGTACAATCCCTAAAAGACCTGCCCAATCTGCTCTGAAGCCGGAGGGGAATTGGCGCGTCTAATCTGTAAAGGTATTCCTATGACTGTTCCCCGCGAAAAGACAGCGCCTGTGAAACTGCCCATGATGCCCATTCGGGACATGGTGATTTTTCCCTATATGATGACGCCCTTTGTGGTGGGTCGCCTGTCGAGCGTACGCGCTCTGGAAGAGGCGCTGAATGGCGACCGCAAGATCTTTCTGGCAACCCAGCATGACGCCTCCATCGACGAGCCTAAAGCCAAAGAAATCTATCAGGTAGGGTGCATCTGCAACATTGTGCAGAGCGTAAAGATGCCCGACGGCAACATCAAAGTTCTGGTGGAGGGCGTCGAGCGCGCCAAGTCCACCGAGGTGACAGATCGGGACGGCTTTTTTGTGGCCACGGTGCGGACCGGCAAGGCGGAGTTTGAGATGACCGCTGCGGTGGAGCAGCTCATGCAGCGCGTCACCGGCCTCTTTGAGCAGTACGTAAAGCTCCAGCAGTCGCTGAACTACGAAACGATCATCGCTTCAGCGCGCATGGACGAGCCGGCCAAGCTGTCTGACACCATTGCCGCCAATCTGCAAATGGGCATTGAAGAAAAGCAGGAGCTGCTGGCCATCTTTGACCCCGCGGCGCGGCTGGCACGCATTGCCGATGTGCTGGACATTGAGATTGAGAAGCTGGACCTGGACCGCAACATCCAGTCGCGCGTCAAGCGGCAGATGGAGCGCGCCCAGAAGGAGTACTACCTCAACGAAAAGATCAAAGCCATCCAGAAGGAACTCGGCCGCGGCGAGAAAAGCGAGTTCGACGAACTGCGCAAGAAGATCGAGTCGGCCGGTATGCCAAAGGATGTGCTGGACAAGGCGATCCAGGAGCTCAAGAAGCTTGAGGCCATGCCGCCCATGTCCGCCGAGTCTACGGTCAGCCGCAACTACATTGACTGGCTGCTGGCCGTGCCGTGGAAGAAGCGCTCCAAGGAAACCCGCTCCATCGACTACGCGGAAAAGGTGCTCAACGAAGACCACTACGGCCTGGAGAAAATCAAGGAGCGCATCCTTGAGTTTCTCGCCGTCCGCCAGCTTGTAAAGAATCCCAAGGGCTCAATTTTGTGCTTTGTCGGGCCTCCGGGCGTGGGCAAGACTTCGCTTGGCATGTCCATCGCCAAGGCCACTGGCCGCAAGTTCGTGCGCCTCTCTCTCGGCGGCGTGCGCGATGAGGCCGAGATTCGCGGACACCGGCGGACGTATATCGGAGCCATGCCGGGCCAGATTATCCAGCACATGAAGCGCGCCGGAACCAAGAACCCGGTCTTCCTGCTGGACGAAGTGGACAAGATGGCGTCGGACTTCCGCGGCGACCCCGCCTCGGCCCTGCTCGAAGTCCTCGATCCCGAGCAGAACACCACCTTCCAGGACCACTATCTTGACGTGGATTATGACCTGTCGCAGGTGCTGTTCGTAGCCACGGCGAACGTGATGCACACCATCCCGGCAGCGCTGCAGGACCGCATGGAAGTGCTGCGGCTCCAGGGCTACACTGAGCAGGAAAAGCTTGAAATCGCCCGCCAATATCTCGTCAAAAAACAACGCGAGCAGACCGGCTTGAGCGAAAAGAACATCACCTTCCAGGACGACGCCATCCTGGAAATCATCCGCTATTACACGCGCGAAGCCGGCGTCCGCAACCTCGAGCGCGAGCTCGGCAACGTCTGCCGCAAGGTGGCCCGCCGCGTGGTCAAGAAGGGTGCGCAGCACAAGGAAGAAATCACTGCCGCTAATATCAATGAGTTTCTCGGCGTGCCCCGCTTCCGCGACTCCGAGGTACATGAAAAGAGCGAGGTCGGCCTGGTAACCGGGCTGGCATGGACTGAAGTGGGCGGCAGCATTCTCACCACTGAGGTGCAGGTGCTCGACGGCAAGGGCAAGCTCACCATCACCGGCCAGTTGGGCGACGTGATGCAGGAGTCGGCTCAGGCAGCGCTCAGCTACATCCGCGGCAAGGCGCAGTCGCTGGGGCTCAGCCGGGAGTTCTATCGCAACGTGGACATCCACCTGCACGTGCCCGAGGGCGCCATTCCCAAGGACGGGCCCTCGGCGGGCATCACCATCGCCACCGCGCTGGCCAGCGCCCTGGCGAAGATTCCCGTACGCCGCGACATCGCCATGACCGGCGAAATCACGCTGCGCGGCAAGGTGCTGGCCATCGGCGGACTGAAGGAAAAGCTGCTCGCCGCCCTGCGCGCGGGCATCTTTGAGACCATCCTGCCCCGCGCCAATGAGAAGGACATCGCCGAGCTGCCGGACAACATCAAGAACTCCATGAAGCTGCACTTTGTGGACACAATGGACGAGGTGCTAGCGCTCGCTCTTGAAAGCCCGTTGCCCAAGCCCGTGCCGCCAGAGACTGAGGTGCTGGCCGCCGTCCAGCCTGCGGAGATGGGCAGCAATCTGCCCGCGCGTCAGTGATAATCACTGGAAAAGCAGCAAAGACGGGTGCCCGACATTCGACGCAGTTTCTTCGCGGCGAAGGTAGGGCACCCGTTTCAGCAGCGAATGCCCAAGTCCTGTATCCTTGGGTCAGATGGTTTGCCCGCTCATGCGCTGACTCGCTGGCCTGCTGACTCGCTATCCTCAACATTCCATGCGCTATACGACACAATTTCTGCTTTCAGCCCTGGCGGCGGCGCAGTTTCCCGCGCCCGGCGTGCCTGAGATTGCCTTTCTGGGCCGCTCCAACGTCGGCAAGTCCAGCCTCCTGAACGCGCTCGTGGGCGAAAAGGCGGCCAAAGTCTCGCAAACGCCGGGCCGCACGCGCGCCATCAACTTCTTTGCACTTCTCGATCAGAGCCAGCGGCACAGGCTCGTCTTTGCCGATCTGCCCGGCTACGGCTACGCCAAGATCTCAAAGTCCATTTCGGCAGGATGGCCTGCGTTTATTGAGCCATACCTGGCTGAACGCGCGACGCTTGGCCTGTGCATCTGCCTGGTGGACTCGAATGTGCCCCCTCAACAGAGTGATCGGCAGCTCATCGACTGGCTCCGCCACGCCGGACGCGACTTTGCCGTTGTGGCCACAAAAATAGACCGCCTCAGTGGCAACGCGCGCACCCGCAACCTCCTGGCCCTGAAGAAAGGCCTCCAGTTGGACGAGGTTCTGCCGGTCTCTTCCAAAACCGGCTACGGCGTGAAGGAACTCTGGGCACGCATTGAGGCCGCTGGAGCCGAATAAGCCCGCAGTCAGCCGCGGCCCACCGCGCTTCCTGGCGGCGAAAGCAAATGCAATTGCGACTCGCCCCGGCTGCTGATCTGTATCTCCACCGGAACCGCAATCTCCCCGTGCGCAACCCGCTCCCGTACCAGTTCCAGCAGTCTCGTCGCCAGCGTTTCGTCGCAGCGCAGCAGGCGCACGCCCTGCGCCAGCCTTCCCAGATAACGCGGCGCCAGGCGCAACCAGCGGCGGGCAGCGTACGCATCCGGTTCAATGCAGTCGAGAGCAATGGCATCCAGCCTCGGCAGCCACAGTGCCTGTGCGGCGGCAACCCGCCAGGCAACCAGGACGGCACTCCCCTCAGCGCTGTCGAACTCCACGCCATGCGCTCCCTGGCGCAGCCACTCTGCATAAGCCGGATTGTGTTCTGTACCCGACGCCAGCAGGTCGGGCAATACGCCGCGCTCCAGCATCTCTCGTTCCACGGCCTCGCACGCCGCGCCGACGCAAACGCTCACGGTCTCGCGCTTGCGAATCTCGTTCTTCAGGATGCGCAGGGCCTCGTCGAGCGAGGTCACAAGGAAGTCCACCACGCCATCGCGAATGGCCTGCTTTTGTGCGGTCGGGTCGGCGGTTGCGGCCAGTGAGGCCGCTCCGGCAACGTTCCCCGCCACCACCAGCGCACTGCGCGCCGCGTCGAGTCCACCCGCATAAAGGAGCTTGCCTCCAAGGCCAGGCTCCTCGCTGGCAGCGGCACAATGCCCTGTGTACCCAGCCTTCATCAGGCCTGCGTAGGCTTTCTCTACCTGGGCAATAAAGTCGAATGCGGTCGAGGATATGGGATCGAGCGCCAAGAAAGAGTTGTCTCCGCAGTCCAGTCTGCCGCCGGGGGTGCGGCGTGTGGCGTGCTTCTAGTTTTGTTCGCGCCAGTTGCGCTTTCTGACAAACAGAACAAACTCGCCGGGCTTGGGATCAAGCTTGAGCTTCTCGACATCCTTCGGCTTGGCGCAGCCATTCGGCGTCACAACGCCTGCGGTCAATATCTCTGACACCGCGTACCAGTGTGGTATTGAGGTATTCTTCAGCTTCGCGGAATCGCAATTGATGTAATATTCCGTGGAGTTATCGTAGGTGGCGTGAACCGAAATCTCCGCCGTGCCCGCTGGAACCGTGAGGTCCGCCGTCCCATCGTCATTCTGCCGCACCCACTCATTCTGCGAGGACTCCCTGCGGTCAAGGCTGACCTGAACGTTCGAGGGCTGGATGGCCTCTCCCGTCCTGCCATCGACGACCCGGATCGTGATCTTCTTGCCGATTTGCGCGTGCAGAAAGCCGCCAAGCGCGACGATCAACACCGGCAGCACAAGTCCGCGATAAGCACGTCGAACCATATTCTCCTCTTCGTCTACCAGGCGGAGTAGGGTTGCCCGTCCGAGCCGATTTCATCCGAGCCGGAGTGAACGTCTGCAATGCCGGGCTCAGTCTGGTCAAGAGAATACAACGCATCGCTGGTATCGGTCACCCAGGTGTCCTTGCTCTTGGTCATCGGATCGTCGGGGATGCTCCGCAGATAGCCGTCCTGGATAAGGTCGTCGAGCGACTGCGGGGCTTTCTGTTTATCCATCGTATAGGAATCAATAGCCGCCCGCATCACGTGCAGATCTTCCTTCAGCACAGCTTCCCTGGCTGACTTGATGGCGCCGATAAAACTGGGCACCGCCAGCGTCGCCAGCACGCTGATGATGGCCATCACGATCATCAGTTCCATCAGCGTAAAGCCCGCGTCCTGTTTGCGAATCCCGCGCATGAAGTCTCTACCAGTCAGAATATTTGGTGCCGTCCAGGGCCGTGCCCTGGGACTTTGAGTACACATCGAAGACGCTCTGCCCGCCAAAGGAGTCCGATGTCGGATCGTCCTGCATGGAGTGCATCCCCCACTCGGCCTTGCCCGTCATGGGGTCCACCGGAATGCGGCGCAGAAACTTCACTTTCTTGCCCTGCACGTCCACGCCGTTAACCAGCGTCTCCAGGTCGGGCGGATAGTTCTGGCTGTCCACCTTGGTCTGGAAAGCTCCCTTGTCGGCGGCATCCTTGTAGTGATCGATGGCGTCGCGCATCTCCCACAGGTCGCGGCGCAGTTCCCGCTCCTTTTCCCGCTTGACCTTAAAGCGGGCAATCGGAACCGCCGCCGAAGCCAGAATGCCTAGAATGGCCACGGTCACAATCAGTTCGACCAGCGTTAGGCCGCGCTCCGTGCGTCTCCGGATTGGCCTGTTCCTGTTCACCGGATCTGCATCCTACTTCACCGCCACGGTAATCTGCGCTCCCTGGGCTTGCACAGACTTCTGGGCGCTGGTCATCGCTCCGGGGCGAGTAATGGAAATCGCGGCATCCCCCGGCGCTTTCGCCTGGAACGTCAACATGCAGACCACGCCCGCACCGTTCACGCCAGGCGTTCCCGGCGGCAGTGACGCGTTGAGCGTGATGTTCCCCGGTCCGTCGTCGCGATGCACCAGCGCCACGGCCTGCCCGCTGCGGCCCAGAAAATCTCCGTTATCCACATTCACCAGCGACAGCTTTGCCGGATCGTACTGAATCTGCAACGGAACCGCCGAAATATCCACTGCGCCTGCGATCACCACCGGAACCTGGAAGGTCGACCCGCTGACAACCGGCGCGTGCGGCGCAACAAACGAGTAGCTCAAATGCGCGGCAGGCGGAGGAGCGGGCGGCGGCTGTGCGGCCTGGGCCGTGGCGCTCCCGGTCCCTTGAGCTGCGGCGCGCAACTGGGCGAGCGCTGCAGGACCGGCCGCTTCCGCCGTCTGGCCGGGAACTATCCCGCTGTCAGACGCCGCGGCAGACGGACGCGCGAGCGGAATCGGAGTCACGGGCATGGCGCCGGCACCCTGGTCGGAAACATGGCGCAACTCAATTGCCTGTCCCACGCCCGTATCAATGGAGCGCAGGTTTGCCGGCGTCAGCACGGGCGACCTGACAATGTGCGGCACCAGCAGAAAGACGATCTCATCGTCAGTCTTCGTGTGATCTTTTGATCCAAAAAGGTACTTGAGAATCGGAATTGAGCTCAGCCCTGGAATGCCCGTCCAGCTCTCCTGCTCCTGCTGGTCGAGAATGCCGCCCAGAATGCTGGCCTCGCCCTCGCGCAGACGGATGGTCTGCTCACTGGTCTTCTGCGCGATGATGGGCTCCGTGACACCGCTGATGGTGACATTGCCGCTCTGTGAGCTGACATCAATCTTCATCTTCAGGGTCACATCGCCGTCGTAGTGCACCGTCGGCGTCATATCGATATTCACGCCCACGTCGATGTACTGGAACTGCGTTTCCGCCATCGGGCTGATCGCAGCCGCCACGCCAACGCCCGACTGGAACGATCCGGTGGCAATCGGGATGCGCTGGCCAATCTTCAGCGTCGCCTTTTGCGCGTCCGTGGACCGGATGCGCGGATTCTGCAGAATCTTTGTATTGGAATCGGTCAGCAGCATGTTGGCTGTCGCCGAGCCAATGGTCACCGCAAAATCAGACGCCTTCAAATGCGCCAGGTCATACACCGTCGGCGTCGTCGTCGTTGTCGTGCCGGTGGTGGTTGTGCTCGTGGAGGTTGACGTGTTCGCGGTGGAAGATTGAAGCGTCACACCAATGCTCTGCGGCCAGGCGATGCCCAGCGTCTGCTCCCAGTTCTTGGCCACTTCCAGCACCGAGATGTCAACCACCACTTCGGGCCGGGCCTTGTCCAGATCGTTGATAAGCTTCTGCGCCAGCAGCAGTTCATCCGGCGTCGCCCGCATCACGATGGCGTTCTGGCTGGCCACGCCGTACACCTTGGCGCTGGGCAGCACATTGCGCAGGGCGGTCTGCACTTCATTCATGTCGTTTGCTTGCCAGGCGTTTGTAAGGTAGAAGGTCTGTACAGCCTGCTCCTCCATCTCCGTACGCTTCGCGCGCGTGTTCGCTGCAACAAAAATCGTGTTGCTGGTCACCGGCCGCCAGAATGTGTTGGAAAGGGTGCCCACGATGCGCAGCGCATCCAGCAGAGACACGTTGTTCAGATCCACCTGAATGCGCTTGCCGATGTAGTCCGGATCGAACAGCACATTCACGCCTGCGGCCTTGCCCACCGCCTGGTACACAACCTTGCTGTCCTCCACCATGTGGAGCGTCAGGGGTTCGCTGGACATGGGTCTGAGATCGGTTGGCGAGGCAATGGTGTCGATCCCCGACTGCTGCCCTGGTGTTGCGGATAAATTCGCTCCGGACGCCTGAACCTGAGCCTGCTGCGCGTACCGGTTACGTACTTTGGCTATTTCCTGCTGTGCGGCCTCATTCCCAGGATCGATTTCCGACGCGCGCAGAAATTCCACCAGCGCGCCCTGTTCGTCGCCGGCGTTCATCAGCTTGCGCCCTTTCGTCACATGCAGGGCAGAGGCCGAAAGCCGCACACGGTAAAGAGAAGCGCGGTAGTGCAGATTTTTGGGAGCCGCCGCATAAGCTCTCTGGTAATTCAAATACGCGGCATCGTAGTCCTCGCTCGCCTCAGCGGCCTGCCCGCGCTTGTAGTAGGAGCTGCCCGCATCCGCGTGCAAAGCCACTGAGCCGGGACCCAGCACGGCCAGAACAGCAAAAAATGCTACCCAGAATACGAATCTGGTGGCAGCCGGAGTGCCGGCACGGTGGTTCATCGTACTCCCATGCGTCTTCGCCGGACCGGTTTCCGCTCCGGGCTCCTGCGGGCTGCCTTGGCCGCCCATGACGCAATCTCTTTTTCTGGCGCTTCCCATCCAACGATGCCTCATTTTAGCAAAGCCCTGTTGCAACAGTATTCTGGAGGGCCTTTCGTAACGTCCACCCCCATGGCATCGGTGCGGTTTGTGCAGGCGGCCCAACCAGCACCGATGCTACGATGAAGACTCAAGGAAACTCCCCTATGGCTCGTCAGACCAGCCACGTTATCGTTCAGCCCGACCGTTCCGGACCCCAGAAGCCCGCCCGGCCGCGCGACCCCGTGGCCAGTGGCGAGCGGGATGCCACGCAAAACCGCGCCGCCAGCCATAACTACTTCCTCCTGGAGAAGTTCGAGGCAGGCGTGGCCCTGCGCGGAACTGAGGTGAAATCGATCCGCGAGGGCAAAGCCAACCTGAAAGACTCCTATGGCCTCATCAAGGACGGCGAGGCGTATTTGCTCAACGCTCATATCGGGCCTTACTCGCATGGGAATATAGCCAATCACGACGCCTTGCGCACGCGCAAACTGCTGATGCACCGCGATGAAGTTCGCAAGCTACTCTCCAAGACGCAGATCAAAGGCCACACGCTCATCCCCACACGCCTTTACTTTCGAAATGGACGGGTCAAGTGCGAACTGGCTCTGGCCAAAGGTAAACAGGACTGGGACAAGCGCGAAACCGAGCGGCGGCGCGAGGCCGACCGCGAAGCTCGCGCTGCCGTCAATGCCAGCAAGCATCGCACGGGACGCTGACGGCCACAGAAAACCAGGCACGAACGAGGAAACCATGAAGACTCAGCTGTCTTTCGCGAATCTCGCCAGCACCGAGACGGATTTGCTGGCCGTGCTGGCCGTTGACGCCCAAACCGCTAAAGGCCCCGAGGCCAAACCCTATCCCGTACTGCTGACCGCGGACGAGGCCGTCAAGACCGCCGCTGCCGCCGTGCTTTCCAGCGGAGAATACAAGGCCGGCGCCAATGAGACCCTGCTGCTGCACGCCCCGGCGGGTCTGGCAGCCAGGCGCCTGCTGATTGTGGGCCTCGGCAAGCAGGCCAAGGCCACCGTAAACAGCGTGCGCAACGCCGCCGGAACAGCCGCACGCTTCGCCAAGCCGCGCGGCATCCGCGAAATGGTCTTCGCGCTGCCCGAGTCGGAATCTCTGCCCACCGCGCCGTGCGCACGCGCGGCTGTCGAGGGTGCCTTTGTGGGCGACTTTGACCCCGACACCTACAGAAGCGACCGCAAAGACCTGAGCATTCAGTCGTTTACGGCTATCGTGGCCACCAGGCCGCCAGCCAACGAGGAAGAATCAACCGAGCCATTCGGCTATGAGACCAGCGCGAGCAGGCCGGAATCCCAGCCCGCAGCGGAGCCGGTCGATGAGCGCGCCATCCGCGCAGCCTTTGCCGAAGGCGTGATTATCGGCGAAAGCCAGAACTTTGCCCGCTCCCTGGTCAATGAGCCCGGCAACAAGCTTACCCCCACGATCCTCGGCCAGCGTGCCGCTCAGATGGCACAGGAAGTAGGCCTCGGCTGGGGCGTCTACTCCACCGACAAGCTGCACGAGCTCAAGATGGGAGCCTTCTGGAGCGTCTCCCAGGGCTCGCCGGAGCCACCCGCGCTCATTGTCCTGCGCTATGAGCCCGAGGGCGTCAAGGACGGCCCCGTGCTGGGCCTGGTCGGCAAGGGCATTACATTCGACACGGGCGGCATCTCCATCAAGCCCGCCGACAACATGGAGAAAATGAAGTACGACATGGCCGGTGGGGCAGCCATGCTCGGTGCCATGCGCGCTATCGCCCTGCTCAAGCCCAAGGTGCGTGTCATCGCCATCGTCTGCGCCGCCGAGAACATGCCCGACGGCAAGGCGCAAAAGCCCGGCGACGTGCAGACCGCCATGTCCGGCAAGACCATCGAGATTATTAATACCGATGCCGAGGGCCGCCTGGTGCTGGCCGACGGCCTTGCCTACGCAAAGCAGTTGGGCGCAACCCACCTGATTGACGCAGCCACCCTCACCGGCGCCTGTGTCGTGGCCCTGGGAATGGTCAACGCCGGAGTCTTTTCAAACGACGACGCAGCCTATGAGAGGTTCAACGCTGCCCTCGCCACATCTGGGGAGAAATTCTGGCGGCTGCCGCTCGGCGAGGAGTACGTGGACATGATCAAGTCCGACATCGGCGACATCAAGAACACCGGCGGACGCTGGGGCGGAGCCATCACCGCCGCCGAGTTCCTGCACACCTTTGCCGAAGACACGCCGTGGATTCACCTCGACATTGCCGGCGTGGCATGGATGGAAGAGAACAAGCCCTACATCGCTAAAGGCCCCAGCGGCATTGCCGTACGGTCCGTTGTGGAGTGGGTGCGCACCTTCTGATTCCGGTCAGATAAAAGGGGATGGCGGCGCTGCCGTCATCCCCTTTTTTTGCGCGCGTCACATCGCTCCCTACATGGCTTCAGGGCTCTCGATGCCCAGCCAGGCCAGCGCTTCCACCAGTTCCCGCAGCGCCACCGCCGCCGTGGCCAGCAAGAACGTCTTCCGCGCCGGATCCTCCTCGGTGAGGATGTGGTGCTTGTGGTAGAAGTTGTTGAACTCCTGCGCAAGCTGGAAAGCATGCTTGGCCAGATGCGCAGGTTCGGATGTCGCAATGCACTGCTCCAGCACCATCGTGCGACGCCCGGCGCGTAGCCACAGCGCCCAGATGTCTTCGTTCTCCGCGCCGGACAGATACGTACCCAACTCCGCCAGCTTCGCAAACTCCGCAAGGACCGCATCGGGGCTCGTCTCTCCCTTGCGGAAGATGTTGCGGATGCGCACCACGGCATATTGAATGTAGGGCCCCGTCTCACCCTCAAAGCTCAGCGCATCCTTGAAGTCGAACGCGATAACCGAGTTGCGCGTGTACTTCAGCATGAAGTAGCGCAGCGCGCCGATGGCAATCTGCTCTGCAATGCGCTGGCGCTCGGCTTCATCGCGGCCGGTCTGGCGCGCATCCACCTCGGCGCGCGTGGCGGCAATGAGCTTGTCGATCAGGTCATCGGCCTTCACGCCAAAGCCCTTGCGCCCGCTCACTTCAATGTAAGGCCGATTCAAATCCTCCGGCGAAACCTCATAGCCCAGCTCGACCGCACAGCGCGGAGTGAGCGCGACCATCTCATAACTGAAGTGCGTATAGCGGTCCGCCTGCTCCGTGTGGCCCATGCCGCGCAGCGCCTGAATCACGTTGGCCTGCGGATCGCTCTGCCGCGCGTCAATGACGTTGTAAATCGCCTGTGCCCCGCCAAAGTGCGGATGCGGCTCCTCGCCCTTCTCCGCCGAAATCCAACATGCATGACCCGGATATTTGAAGAATGGCTTATAGCCAAAGTCGCGCCCCAGCAGGCCAAACTTCCACAGGTGATACGCGATGTCCTTGCCCACATAGGTCACCGTGCCGTTGGAACGGACAATCACCTTGGCATCCTCATCCGTCACGCCATCCGCCGTCTCCGCGCCGGGCCGCGTCATCACCCAGCAGCCCTTGTTCTTGCCCTCGTTCTCAAAGTACAGAACACCGCTCTTCTTCAACTGCTCAAAAGCGGCCTCCCAAAACTTGAGATGAAGAATTTCGCTTTCGCGCGGAAGAAAATCGTACTCGATGCCCAGCCGCAACATCGTCTCCAGATGCCGCCGCAGCACCACCGTCGAAATCACCTCGGCGATTTCGGCAGTCTCATTGCCGCCGTGCTCAATCTCGTGCAGCGTCGCATAGCGCAGCTTCTTGCGCGCTTCATTCTCCGTATCCGTCCCGCTGGTGTACCACTGCGACGTCTTCGCATAGAGATCCCAGCAGTAAAAATCGATGCGCTCGCCCTTGCTCTTCAACTCCTCAAGCAACGCCCGCACATCGCCCGCCGACTTCCCTTCCACATGCAGAAAGCCCACCACCACATCCGCCACCTGCACGCCGGTGTTGTCGATGTAGTTCTGCACATCCACCTTCTGCCCCGCGGCGCGCAGAAGACGCACAAACGTGTCGCCCAGAATCGCATTGCGCAGATGGCCGATGTGCGCGGCCTTGTTGGGATTGATGCTGGTGTGCTCGACGAGAGAATGCAGGCCGCTGGCGGTCACCGCCAGACTTTCGCCGCTGGCGGCCATGCGCACGCCGGCCGCACGGTCCAGCCGCGCGTTGATGTAACCCGCACCTGCAACTTCAAACGACGCAAACCCTTCGAGCGAGCCCAGCGCGGCCACAATCTCCTGCGCAATCATCTTCGGTGCCTTGCGCAGCTTGCGCGCAAGTTCAAATGCAATCGGCGTCGCCAGCTCGCCCATGCGTAGGTCGGGCGGCGTCTCCATGGGAATACTCTCGGGTTGAATCTCGTACTTGGCCTGCAACACGCCCCGCAGGTGCGCCTCAAGCCGCTTCTTCATTTCCAGAACCACGTCGCAGAGCCTCGCTGGCGCTTCTTGAAAACGCCGTAAAATCCTTGATTTTCAAGGGCGATTCTAACAGACCGCCTGCGCTGGACAGGTGTTGGCGCTCATCTCGCGCGCCGGCCAACTTTTGAAAGTGCATGCGCGACGATGCCGTAAGATAGAGCGTGACAGCAGTTTGCGTTCTGCTTTACGGAACAGGGCGATCGACCTGCGCGTACACGTCATGACCAATTCTGCCAACAGCCCTGAGCGCTATTACCTCACCACGCCCATCTACTACGTAAATGCGCGCCCGCACCTCGGCCACGCTTACTCCACCATCGTCTGCGACGCCATTGCGCGCCGCAAGCGGGCGCTGGGCATTGACACCTGGTTCCTCACCGGCACCGACGAGCACGGGCAGAAGATTGAGCGCTCCGCCAAACTGGCCGGGCGCACGCCCCATGAGTTCGCCACCGCCATCGCCGCTGAGTTTCGCGGCCTTTGGGACCGGCTCGACCTCACCTACGACGACTTCATCCGCACCACGGAAGACCGCCACAAGCGCGGCGTGCAGCATCTCTTCGCCACGCTGCGAGACCGCGGCTACATCTACAAGGGCTCCTACTCCGGCCAGTATTGCGTCTTCGACGAACTCTACGTGGACGGCCCTCCAGGAACGCCCTGCCCCGACTGCGGCCGCGTTACTGAAACGGTGAGCGAGGAAAACTACTTCTTCAAGCTCTCGGCCTTTGAGCGCAAACTCCTGGAGTTCTACGAGGCCAACCCCGACTTCATGGGCCCGGAGTCCACGCGCCGCGAGGTCATCTCCTTTGTGCGCGGCGGACTGAAGGACTTGTCCGTCAGCCGCACCAGTTTCTCCTGGGGCATCCCGGTTCCCGGCGACGAGAAGCACGTCGTCTACGTCTGGCTCGACGCGCTGGCCAACTACATCACTGCGCTGGGGTATGGATCAGACGATCCCGCCGACCAGGCGCGCTTCGCAAAATTCTGGCCCGCGGACATGCACCTCATCGGCAAGGAAATCAGCCGTTTCCACTGCGTCTACTGGCCTGCATTTCTCATGGCCGCGGGCATTCCGCTGCCGCGCTCCGTCAAGGCCAACGGCTGGCTGCTCTTTGACCAGGGCAAGATGTCCAAGTCCCGCGGCAACATCGTGCGCGCTGAAACCGTGCATGAGGTGCTCGGCGCCGATGCTCTGCGCTACTTCCTGCTGCGCGAGATTCCCTTCGGCCAGGACGGCAACTTCAGCTTCGATGCGCTCGTGCAGCGCTATAACGGCGACCTCGCCAACGGCTACGGCAACCTCGTCAGCCGCGTGGTCAACATGGTGCACAAGTACTTCGGCGGCGTCGTGCCGGAGTGCGGCACGCAAACGCCCGCCGAGGCAACTCTGCACGCAAGTGCCGAAACAGCCATCTCCGCATTCAGCAAAGAGTTTGACGCGCTCAATTTCTCCGATGCGCTTAAGAGCCTCTGGTCGCTCGTTGCCGAAACCGACGGCTACCTCACTGCCAACGCGCCCTGGAAAAAGCCCGCAGACCGCTCAGACGCCGACCACACCGCGCTCCAGGCGCGCGTACTGGCCACAGCCGCCGAAGCCATTCGCATCATCACCGCGCTCGCGTATCCCATCCTCCCCGAGTCCGCCGCAAAGGTGTGGCGGCAACTGGGGCAGGGCGAGATTGCCGATGCCGCGAAGCAGGGATTTCTTACGCATCTCGCGTGGGGCGGTTTGACACCCGGGACAAAGTTCCTTGAGCCCGCGCCGCTCTTTCCCCGCGCGGAAAAAGACGCCGTCGAGCGCATGGTGAAAATCGAAGAAGAGAACAGCAAATCTGTAATCGAAGCCGCCGGTGGCGTCGCAGCTCCCGAGCAGCCCACGCCCAAGGCGCAGCCAGCCACGCCGCAAGTACCCGAATCGAAGAAGAAGGCAGAAAAGAGACCGATGGAAGAGACCAAGCCCACACCCGCACCGGAACCAGCCGCCGAGCCCGCTGCCGCCGCACCTGTTCAGGCTGCGCCGGCGGCGCAAGAGTCAGTCCCACCGCAGGGGGCCTCACCGCAGCACATCACAATCGACGACTTCGCCAAGGTGGAGCTGCGCGTCGCGCAGGTGCTCGTCGCCGAGCGCATCCCCAAGGCAGACAAGCTGCTGCGTCTTGAAGTCGACCTCGGCTATGAGAAGCGGCAAATCCTCGCTGGAATCGCGCAATACTACGAGCCGGAAAAGCTCATCGGCCGCAAGATCGTCATCGTCGCCAATCTCGCCCCGCGCAAGATGCGTGGCCTCGAGTCCAACGGCATGCTGCTCGCCGCTTCCCTGCCGGACGGAGCACCCGTGCTCGCCGGATTCCTCGAAGAAGTCCCGCTCGGCGCGCGGCTGAAGTAAACGTGACCGCCAAGAGCTAAGGTCTCGTGACAAGTGGAGGCTAAATTATGCAACGATTTGTGATAGGTCTGCTCTGCGCCGTTTTCACCATAATGCCAGCAGCTCTAGCACAGCAAGCTGGCTACCATTCGAGCAATGGCCCGGACGAAGCGCAGCAAGTCAGCTTGGTACAGCTCATCGCGAATCCGCAGTCCTATGACCATAAGCTTGTGCGCGTAATTGGTTACCTGAACCTTCAGTTCGAAGGAAACGCGATCTATTTTCACAGTGATGACTTCGAACATGCGATCTATGAGAACTCTATTTGGATCAACCTTCCAAAAGACATCTCTCCGGCCCAAATCAAAGCTGTTAACGACCGGTATGTGATCTGCACCGCTCGATTTGTAGCGAACAGGCATGGACACATGGGAATGTTCAGCGGTGAGTTGGAAGACGTAAGGCGTCTTGAAGTTTGGCGTTAGCAAGCATTCCACTTCAGACCTTCTCATTGGTGCAGTATGACATCCCCAGTTCGAGGTTGAACATTGCTGATCGACTCCCACGCCCACCTGGACAGCCCGCGCTACGCCGACGACCGCGAGGCCATGCTCCGCCGCACTTTTGACGCAGGCGTGGGCGCGGTGCTCTCCATCGGCATCGGCGAAGGTCCCTCGGAGATGCACCAGGCCCTCGACCTCTGCCGCCAGTTCAACGGCCAGCCCGGCATGCCGCGCCTCTTCGCAAGCGCCGGAGTCTACCCGCACACGACGCCCGAGATCGACGACACCGTCATTACCCGCCTCGACGCCCTGCTGGCCGAACCCGAAGTCATCGCCTGCGGCGAAATCGGCCTCGACTACTACCACGAGGGCGCCCCGCATGACGTGCAGCGCGCGGGACTCATCCGCCAGCTTGAAGTGGCCGCCGCGCGCAAGCGGCCCATTCTTATCCATTGCCGCCCCAAAGACGGAGAAACGGACGCCTGGGATCACCTCTTCCTGACCCTCGATACCTATTGGCGGCACACCGGTCTCGGCGGCATCATGCACTGCTTCGGCGGCGGATGGGAGCAGGCGCGGCGCTCGCTTGACCTTGGTTTTCTGGTCTCCTTTGCGGGCAATATCACCTATCCCAAGGCGCAGCCGCTCCGCGATGTTGCCGCCCGCATGCCGCTGGATGGCGTGCTGGTGGAGACCGACGCCCCCTGGCTGGCTCCTGTGCCAGATCGCGGCAAACGCAATGAGTCCGCCTGGGTCACCCGCACGGCTCAGACGCTGGCCGGGCTTTTGGGGGAGGATGCAGAGAAAATCGCCGAGGCCACCACGAAAAACTTCGCACGGCTGTTTCATGTGCAGCCCGGCATGGGAAACTGGTAATGTGAAGCCCGGCCGCCTGGCCGGCGCATTGGGGAAGATATGGCTCAGGAAAATTCATTCGACATTGTCAGCAAAGTGGATATCCAGGAGGTCCGCAACGCCATTGATCAGGCGCTGAAGGAGATTCGCCAGCGCTTTGACCTGAAGGATTCGCACTCGGAGATTACCCTGGAAGGCGATGAAACCATTCAACTTGCCTCGGCGGGCGAGTACAAGCTGGAGGCCGTCAAGGAAATCCTTGGCCAGAAGCTTGTCAAGCGCGGCGTTTCGCTGAAGAACCTGACCTATGGCAAGCTGGAACCGGCCGCCGGCCAGAGCGTTCGCCAGAAGATCAGCCTGCAGCAGGGAATCCCCACGGACAAGGCCAAAGAGATTGTCCGCCTGGTCAAGGACTCAAAAAAGAAGGCGCAAGCCAGCATTCAGGGCGATACTGTGAGAGTGTCCAGCAAAGATCGTGACGAACTGCAGGCGATTATCGCTTTGTTGCGGGGAAAAGATCTGGGCGTCGATTTGCAGTTTACGAACTACCGCACAAATTAAAGATTGCCTGGAGAGCACAGGCGCATCCAAGATGGGACGTCGGACAATCCAGTCCGTCAGGGAACAGAAAGAGCGGGCAGCGGAGACCATTGAGCACCTTGGCAATAGCGACAGCGAGAGAAGTTTTCGATCTGCTGCGGGAAGATCTCGTGGCGATCGAGCAGGAGCTGGGCCGCGATGCCGCCTCCAGCGTAAGCACCATCACTGAGATTGCCGAGTACCTCCGCGAGGGAGGCGGCAAGCGCATCCGCCCCTCGCTGCTTCTGCTTGCTGCGCACCTGCTGGGCTACTCCGGCCAGGGCGCCGTCCGGCTCGGTGCGGTCGTGGAGATGGTTCACACCGCCACCCTCGTCCATGACGACATCATCGACGGCGCCGACATGCGCCGCGGGCGTCCTTCGCCCAACACCACCTGGGGCAATGAGAAGTGTGTGCTCGCTGGCGACTGGCTCTACATGCAGGCCTTCCGCGTCGCGCTTGAAGAGAAGAACCTGCGCGTGCTTGAGCTGCTCATCGGCCTCACCCAGCAGATGGTCGAAGGCGAGCTCCTGCAGATTCAAAAACTGGGCAAAGCCGTCTCTGAAGCCGAGTACTACGACCTGATCTTCCGCAAAACAGCCTGCCTGTTCTCGGTTTCCATGCGGCTCGGTGCGGTGCTCGCCGGTGCCAGCGAAGCGCAGGAGGATAGCCTGGCTACCTACGGCCGCGCCGTTGGCCTCGCGTTCCAGATTGTCGACGACGTGCTGGACCTGACCGCCACGGAAGAGGTGCTGGGCAAGCCGGTTGCCAGTGACCTGCGCGAAGGCAAGGCCACCCTCGCCGTCATCCACTCCATTGACCACGGCACTGCCCGTGATCGGCAGGCTATTCAGCGGGTGCTCGACGACCGCAGCTTTGAGCACGTGAGCCGCAGCGAAATTCAGGAAATTCTGGTCCGCAACGGCTCCGTCGAGTACGCCATGGCCCTCGCCGATCGCTACGCCGAGCAGGGCCGTCAGGCTCTTGCCCACTTCCCTGACTCCGACTTCAAGCGTGCCCTGCTCTGGGTGCCGGATTTCGTGGTGGCGCGGGAAAAGTAAATGCCTCCACGCGGCTCGGGAACCAGGCAGTGGATCGCGGTGGATGACTATTTCAGCGATCAACTGGCCCGGCACGACGAGGGACTCGATGCTGCCCTCCAGCACAATCAGGATGCCGGGCTGCCCGCCATTGACGTCTCCCCGCTGCTGGGCAGATTTCTTGAAGTCCTGGCACGCATTGCCGCGGCGCGGCGCATTCTCGAAATCGGCACTCTCGGCGGCTATAGCACCATCTGGCTGGCCCGCGCGCTGCCCGAGGGCGGGCAGGTCGTCTCACTGGAACTGAACCCGCGCCATGCCAAAGTGGCTCGCGCCAACCTGCGCAAGGCTGGAGTGCTGGAGCGGGTAGACCTGCGGGTGGGCCGCGCAATGGACAGCCTGGCCGCGCTGCTCGCGGCCGGAGTCGAGCCCTTCGACATGATCTTCATTGATGCGGATAAATCAGGCTATCCCGAATACCTGGATTGGGCGCTGAAGCTGGCGCGCCCCGGCACGGTCATCGTCGCTGACAACGTGGTGCGCAATGGAAAGGTGATTCAGGCAGGCAGCACCGACCCCGACGTGCAGGGCGTAAGGCGCTTCACAGAGAAGCTGGCAAGCGAACCGAGCCTGCGCGCAACGGTGCTGCAGACGGTCGGGATCAAGGGACATGACGGCTTTGCGGTGGCGGTGGTGCTTGGCTGACTATCTTGCAGCCTTTTATGGCTCAACCATCAACGCGCGCAACGCTTCGGCATAGTGCTCCGGCAGGGGCTTCTTGCACAATTGGTCGTCGCAGACCACGTGTACCGTCTCGCCTTCCGCTAAGAGCTGGTGTTTCTCGCCCTCAGGAGCCTTGCGCAAAATCCGGTATGCGAACTTCAGCACGGATCCGCGCAGCATGGCCGGTCGCGTCTCGATCAGAATCTCATCGTCGTAGCGCGCGGGAGCACGATAGCGGCAGGTGGCTTCCACCACCGGCAGAATGCACTCGTGCTCTTTCTCCAGCTGGCTGTACGCAAGGCCCAGGGAGCGCAGCAGTTCCACGCGCCCCAGTTCAAACCAGACCAGGTAGTTGGCATAGTAGACGATGCCCATCTGGTCGGTTTCGGCGTAACGCACCCTTACCTGGTACGTGTTGACTGGCATCCGGCAGACTCTCTTAATGCTGAAGATCTAGGGCTTCAATTTGGTAAAGATCGGCAGCTTGGTCACGTCGTTGAAGATGACGAAAACGGAAAACATAATCAGCACCACAAAGGCTGCCTGGTAGATGCGTTCCTTCACGTTAATGCTGATATCGTGGCGCATTGCGCTCTCAATCAGCAGCAGCATAATCAGGCCGCCATCGAGAATCGGAAACGGCATCAGATTCAGAATGGCCAGATTGAGGCTGATCACCCCACCCAGATAAAACTTGGCATACCAGCTCTTTGTCTCCGCCGCATCACCGGCCATCCGGGCAATGCCCACGGGACCTGCAAGTTGGTTGGCGGGAACCCTGCGGGCCGCAATCCGCTCCACCATCTGCACAATCAACGTGGAGTTATCCACACAGAATTGTGCCGATTTGGCCAATGCCTTGTTCATGGGCATAGGCGCATTGCGTATGGGGGGCGGAACGGCCATGAAACCGAGCTTCCAGCCATTGTCGAGTTTCGCGGGCCGGGCCACGATGGGGTCCAGCGTTGCGCCGCCACGCGACACAATCAGCGAAATAGGCTTACCCTGCCCAGCCTGCATATAAGCCAGCAGCGAGCTGACCGTGTGGAAGGGGTGGCCATCGACCGAAACAATCGAGTCGCCGGCGCGCAAGCCTGCCTGTTCAGCCGGAGTCCCCGGCGATATGGCCTGAATGCCGATGGGGCCGGACAGGTACTGCGGCAGGATGCCCGCCAGATCATCGTCATCCAGTTTGCTGGGCACGCGCATCGACAGTTGCACCGTCTTGCCGCCGCGCTCAACCGTCACGGGAACGATCTGGTTCGGGTCCAGCGCAATGGTGGAAAACACCTGTTCCCAGGAGGGATTGTCCAGGTTGTCAAAGCGGCCGATCACGTCGCCGGGCAAGAATCCTGCCTGCGCCGCGGAGGATCCAGGCACAACCCACTCGATGGTCGTGGTCTTCACATCGTGAGCCGGAACCTCATTGATCCAGCCGAAATAGATTGCCATCGCGGCAAAGGCCAGGACAAAATTCGCCGCCGGACCCGCCAGACCAATCAGGATTCGCTGCCAACGAGGATGAGACGAAAATGCAGCAGGGTCTTCCACCGGCTGCACTTCGCCGGGATTTTCGCCGGTCATCTTCACATAGCCGCCCAGGGGCAGCAGGCAGACCTTGTAATCCGTGTCGCCGCGCTTGATGCCGAACAGACGCGGTCCAAAGCCGATGGAGAATGCCTCGACACGAACGCCGCAGAGCTTGGCCACCGCAAAGTGCCCAAACTCGTGAACCACAACCATTATCCCGATCAGGATGATAAAGGCGATGGTGGAAACTAAAAAATCATGCATAGATCTGCAGTCTAACCCTCGGTCAAGCAATCCGCGCCGAGCAGCCTCAACGCCAACTCAGGCCACAAATGCCCTGGCCATTTGACGCGCCAACTGGTCCGCCGCGAGCACCTCCGCAATCGTGGCAGGATGCGCCTCGGGCGTCGATGCGAGTACTGCTTCAATTGTACGCGGGATTCCCGTGAAAGGAATGCTACGTTCGAGGAATGCCTCCACGGCTACCTCGTCCGCCGCGTTCAGCGCAATGGCGTGTGCCCCGCCCTTTTCCGCCGCCTCATAAGCCAGCCGCAGGCAGGGAAAGCGTTCAAAATCGGGCTGTTCGAAGTCCAGGTGGCGCAGCGCGCCAAGGTCAAACGTAAGCTTCGAGGCGGGCCGCTCCGGATAGGCAAGCGCATACAAGATCGGCAGCCGCATGTCCGTGACGGAAATCTGCGCCAGAATTGACCCGTCCACAAACTCCACCAGCGAGTGCACCGTGGACTGCGGGTGGACCGTAACCCGCACCTGGCTCGGCGGCACATCAAAGAGGCGGCACGCCTCGATGATCTCCAGCCCTTTGTTCAACATGGTGGCCGAATCGATGGTGATCCGGCGGCCCATCACCCACGTGGGATGCTTCAGTGCCTGCTCCGGGGTAATGCTGGCAAACTGATCTAGCGGAAGCTGCCGGAACGGGCCGCCCGAGGCCGTCAGCCAGATGGTTTTCACCTCAGCGTGCGCACCCACCCTCATGCACTGGTGCACCGCATTATGCTCGCTGTCGATGGGCAGAATGGGCACGTTGCGTTCGCGCGCGGCACGGGTGAGGATTTCCCCGGCGGCGACCATACACTCCTTGTTGGCCAATCCAACAGGTTTGCCCGCAAGAATGGCGGCATGGGTGGCTTCAAGTCCCGATACCCCCACGATCGCCGAAACAACAAAATCCGCATCGTCGAGCGTGGAGCAGGCCACCGTGCCTTCGGTTCCGTACACCACGTCAACGCCCGCCACTCCGGCCTGGCGCAG
This sequence comes from Acidobacteriota bacterium, assembly GCA_021780075.1. Classification (GTDB taxonomy): domain Bacteria; phylum Acidobacteriota; class Terriglobia; order Terriglobales; family Acidobacteriaceae; genus Telmatobacter. The sequence goes on along the minus strand of JAJXZL010000050.1, from coordinate 34,913 downwards.
ACGCTTGCTCAGCTCCCCGGCCAGCTCTTCCGTGGCCAGTGAGACCATCCTGGGCCGCCAGCGCACCGTCTGAGCCAATGCCTCCTCGAGGTTGCGCCCGGCTGCCAGCGAAGCAACCGAGTAGCGCTCAGGAAACTGCTCGACAATGGAAAGAGTGCTCTGCCCGATGGAGCCCGTGGAACCGAGAATGGCAAGTCGTTTCAAGGTGTCTGCAAAGTCCGGGGCCTCAACTGAACCCGCGTTAAAAGCCGTGTAAACAAGTCGTTAGGAGACGCTAGCGGATAAATTGAGCGTACCACAGCACCGGCGCGGCAAGCAGCAGGGCGTCGATGCGGTCCAGCACGCCGCCGTGACCCGGCAACAGCGTTCCTGAGTCCTTCACTCCCGCCGAACGCTTCAATGCCGACTCCGCCAGGTCGCCTACCTGGGCGGACACATTCACCACCACCGCAAGGAGCAGCCAGTACCACCACACTCCGTCAGAGAACGAGAGCTTGGCATAGTTCCATTGCGAAAGCTGAGAGCCCAGCCAGAGCAGAACTCCGGTAACAAGCAGACTGCCGGCCACCGAACCAACCGCGCCTTCCCACGTCTTGTTAGGGCTGAGATGCGGAGCCAGTTTGCGCCTGCCCCACGCACGCCCCACGTACATGGCCGCAATGTCGCCGGACCACACGACGCAGAACAGAAAGACCACCAGCGTTGCTCCATTCGCCTGCTCGCGAAGCATGGGCAGCGACAGCAGTGTAAGGGCCACATAGAAAAAGCCGAAGATGGCCGACGCGGCATCGGCAAGCATGCGCTCAAGCGGGGAGTTGAACGTGCAATAGACCAGCAGGCCCAGACAGAGAAAGCCGAAAATGGAGGCGGTCTGATCCGGCCACTGAAAGTTGCCCACAAAAAGCGCCACGATGGCCACCACCATGGCCACGCGCGGAGGCTTTGCGGCACACCGTTCAGCCAGCCCGACAAACTCCCAGCCGGCCAGCACTGCCACCGAAGCGACCGCCGATGCGATCAGCCACTTGGGCCCCAGAAACACCAGGGCCAGCACCACAGGCGCCAGAATCAGAGCGGTCACTACACGTTTCATTCAGGGATGAGAATACACCGTCAAAGTAGGTCAATGTCAGATGCCGGAACGGCGGCAATTTACCCCGCGGCGATCTTGATCCGCTCGGGGTCTTCTTCCACTGCGCCGCAACTCTCGCCCAGTCCGCCGTAGCGGCGTTCGCGGCATTGAAAATTGGCAATCGCCTCCAGCAGGTGAACTCCACGAAAATCGGGCCACAGGCGCTCGGTCACAAAGATCTCGGCGTACGCAATCTGCCACAGAAGAAAATTTGAGATGCGCATCTCTCCTGACGTGCGAATCAGCAGATCGGGATCCGGCATGTGCGCCGTGTAGAGATGGCGGCGAATGTCTTCTTCGTCGATGTGGTCGGGGTTCAAATGCTTGCGCTGCATCTCCGCCGCCAGCGCGCGAAAAGCATCCACCATCTCGGAGCGAGCGCCATAGTTCAACGCCAGCGTCAGCGTGGTGCCGGTGTTGCCCGCCGTGGTTTCCTCGGCCCAGCGCATCTTGTCCTGCACCTCGGGCGGCAGCTCAAACGTTCGCCCGATGTAGCGCATGCGCACATTGTTGTCCATCATCCGCTGCACATTGGTCTCCAGGTAACTCTTGAGCAGGCGCATGAGAAAGTTGACTTCGGCGCGCGGGCGACGCAGCTTGTTTTCAAGTGAAAAAGCATAGAGCGTAAGCCAGGGTAGGCCAATGCGAGAGGCCGTCTCCGTAACCAACTGCACGCTCTTTGCTCCCTGCTGGTGGCCCAGGAAGCGCTTGAGAGAACGGCGACCGGCCCAGCGGCCGTTGCCATCCATGATGATCGCCACATGCTCAGGAAGACGCTCGGGCTTCAGGGTTGCATAGACGGCGCGCTCCTCGGCAGTCAGTTCATGAATGCGCAGCGTGCCAGATGAATGCAATGGATGGCCTCGACAATCCTTGTGCGGCTTCCAGGCCGGCGCGCGGGAAGCATCGGCAGTTGCAGCCCGGCAGTCTTGCCCCCGGTCCCGATGGAAGGCCTGTTAATTCCTCGCGCAAAGCACCCGGCCGCGGCGGCCGAAGATAATTTGCGGCAACATCGAACCTAGCACAAGCGCCCATGCGCCGCAAATGCTCCAAAGCCTTTGCAGAGCACAGAAGTGTGAGACCTGCGGCAGCACCCCTGCAAGGGAACCGGCGCTGCCCCAAAAACCCCTATGCGGTGCGGCGGCGACCCGTCGCCATATCGCGCAACGAACCATAAATCAGTGTGCGATGTAGCGAGTCAAGATGCGGCAGAATCGCCGCGATCTCGGCCAGAAAAGGATCCGCCAGAATCGCAGCCACCTCTTCATCGCGACGGCTGCGCGAGTCCCGCACAAGCTGGCACAATTCCACTTCAAGAGCTGAGGCAAGCCTCTCAAGTGATCCCAGTGTCGGAATCGCCTTGCCGTTCTCAATCTTGGAAATGTATGTGCGGGGCACCTGCATCCGGCTGGCAAGTTGGCGCTGGCTCAGGTGGCGCGAGCGACGAATCTCACGCACCTGTCCGGCCACCTGCAAACCCGCCTCGGCCGAGGCCGCCGCAGGCTGTGCTGCCACCAGTTGAGGAACTTGATGAGCAGGCTCCTCAACGTCCAGGGGCCTGTGACACTTTCTGCAGAGGGAGTTGCTGGTCCGATATTGCACCAGGCTGCAATAGTCGCAGCGTACTACCTCACGGGTTTCCACACTTACGAGAGTGGTCGCCATGGTCTGTGTGCGGAGTGCCAGAGCGGGGCCTCCGGGGTGCTTCTTCGCACCACGATATATGCTACTGTCGGGGGAATGAACCATAATTGTCAAGTAGAAACTTAGGGTCAACCCTAAATTTCTCCTATCATACCCTGAAAAACCCTAAGAATCACGAACCATATGCAGCAACAGGGAGGCTGAAAGAATGAGTTCCGGTACGCACGGCGCGACAAAATTCGGGCGCGCGGAGGCTTGGCATTTGCTCATTGAGTGGACCCAGAGCGAGAACCTGCGCAAGCACGCGCTCGCCGTCGAGGCCTGCGTGACGGCCTGCGGAGAGGCCGAGGCGGACAGGCTGGCGATCGCCGGCGACGAACGCGCAGCCTTCGTTGAGCTCTACGCCACCACGGCCCTGCTGCACGACTTCGATTACGAGCGGCATCCCTCCGCAGAGGAGCACCCCTTTGTAGGCGTGCGCGAGCTGGAGCGGCTCGGCTGGCCTGCGGAGCTGCGCACCGCCATCCTCGGCCATGCGCAATATTCGGGAGTGCCGCGCGTCACGCATCTTGCCAAGGCGCTCTTTGCCTGCGACGAACTCGCCGGCTTCCTCACCGCATGCGCCCTGGTCAAACCCACCAAAGCCATCGCCGATGTCGAAGTGCCCGGCGTGCGCAAAAAGATGAAAGACAAAGCCTTTGCGCGAGGCGTCAACCGGGAGGATGTGATCCAGGGCGCTGCCGAGCTCGGCGTTGACCTCGACGCACACATTGCCTTCTGCCTTGAGGCGATGAAGAAACGGTCAGCAATGCTCGGGCTTTAGCGCGTGCGGCAGCCCCCATGCACCATCCCGCGCCAGACCAGGGGCGTTTTGCGCTACGATAGGCAGTTCCGCCGCTTTCGCAGCATGCCGCGCGATTGCTGCGTGAGGTGCACATGAGCCGCTTCAACTACATCCTCGCCGAGTCGGCCAACGGCGTTATGACGATTACCCTCAACCGTCCCGACAAGCGGAATGCGCTCACGCCCTCGCTCATCCAGGAGCTCACATTGGCCCTGCACGAGGCGGAATCCTGCAGTTGCGGCGTGGTCATTCTCACGGGTGCGGGACCAGCCTTCTGCGCCGGCCTCGACCTCGAACATCTGGAAACAATGACCGCACATACTGCCGAAGAAAGCCGTCGTGACTCAGAGAACATGGCGCGGGTGCTGCGTGCGCTCTATGACTTCCCCAAGCCGGTCATCGCCGCGGTCAACGGTCCGGCTATGGCCGCAGGCATGGCCCTGGCCACCATCCCCGATTTCACCCTGGCGGTTCCTGAGGCCAAGTTCGGTTACACCGAGGTGCGCGTGGGCTTTGTGCCCGCCATTGTGGCTTCGTTCCTGCTGCGCCAGGTGGGCGAAAAGCATACCCGCGACCTGCTGCTCACCGGCCGGCTCCTCCAGGCACAGGAGGCGCATCAGCTGGGCCTGGTAACCCAGGTTGTCGCCAAAGAGGAGCTGATGAGGACCGCGCAGGCCCTCGCCCAGTCGCTGCTGCTGAACAGTCCGCAAGCCATGCAGTCCGTGAAGCGCCTCCTGGCCCGGCACGCGAGCCGCCGGCTGGACGAAGAGATTGCAGACGCCATTGAAGCCAACGCCCAGCAGCGCTCCACTGAGGACTTCAAGGAAGGTGTGCAGGCGTTTCTGCATCGCCGCCGCGCTGACTGGCCAAGCACGCGCACAAAAGCCTGATTCCTGCTCCTCAAAGCCCACTGCTGCGCCTGTGCCGACAAGCCAGGCCAACCCACCGCGCCTGCGCTCCATCTATGTGATCAGCAAGGAGTGGGCAGCGCGCTCAGTTTGTGATTTGGATCACCTCCACCAACGCCTCGCTCCGAAGTTCTTCATTAGATCGGCCCAAAGGACAATGCATGAGAAATTTGGCTGTCTTGACAAGTGGCGGGGATGCTCCCGGCATGAACGCGGCGATTCGCGCCGCCGTAAGAACCGGGCTTTCGCATGGGCTCAACGTGTGGGGCGTCTACCAGGGGTACTCGGGACTCATTGAAGGAAACTTCAAGCGGCTCGGCGCGCGCGACATGGGCAGCATCATCCAGCGTGGCGGCACCGTGCTGGGCTCCGCAAGATGTCCCGAGTTTCAGACGGAGGAAGGCCGCGAACTGGCCATCCGCAGACTGCACGGCGCGGGCATCGACGGCCTGATCGTGATTGGAGGCAACGGTTCGCAGACCGGAGCCGAGGCCCTGTACAGGATGGGATTTCCCGTGGTGGGGGTGGCCTCAACCATTGACAACGATCTCTATGGCTCGGATATCACCATCGGAGTGGATACCGCCCTCAATGTGGCCTTGAACGCAATCGACAACCTGAAAGTGACCGCCTCCTCGCATCGACGCGCACTGCTGGTCGAGGTCATGGGCAGAAAGTGCGGCTACCTGGCGCTGATGGCGGGCATCGCGGGCGGAGCCGAAGCCATCGCTCTGCCTGAAGTGGAGGTAGCCCCCGAGGCGATTGCGGAGCGCATCCAGGACAGCTATCAGCGCGGCAAGCCGCACGCCATCGTTGTCGTGGCTGAGGGTGCCCGCTACAACGCCGAAGGGCTGTGCCAGTACTTCAGGGAGCACGGCCTGCTGGTGGGATTTGAATTTCGTTCCACCGTGCTGGGCTATGTGCAGCGTGGCGCAGCGCCCACCTGCTCAGACCGGCTGCTGGGCACCTGGCTGGGCTCGGCAGCCGCTGAAGAAATCATTGCGGGCAACGCGGGGGTGCTCGTGGGCACATCCAAAGGCCAACTTGTCACAACCCCGCTCGATGTAGTCGTAGAAGGCAAAAAGCCGCTGCCGGCATGGTTTCTGAAAGCCGCGGAAATGCTGGCCCGCTGAAGCAGCCTGACTTGTCGCTGGGAAATGGCCTCAGGGCAGCGGATTCTTTGCCCTGAGTTCCGCCACAATCTCTGCCGCCGCCACGCGAGCCTTGTCCGCTTGATCGGGCGGGAAGCTGATGGCGCCGACGCGCGCGTGACCGCCGCCGCCGTAGCGCTCGCACACCTGGGCCAGGTTCACCATCTTCGCCGGGTCGGCCTTGGTCCAGGGATTTGAGCCCACAGCCACCTTCGTGCGGAAGCTCGACTTCGACAAGCCAATCGAGTACGTGGCGTTCGGATGCAGATAGTACGGGATGAACTTGTTGAAGCCTTCGAGCAGGTGGTCGGTGATGTCAAAGAAGATTGTGCCGTCGCGCTCTTCGCTGCGCTCGCGAATCAGCTCAATGGCCTGCTCGTGCCGCTCCATCAGCGGCGGCAACAGGCTGGCAACAAAGGGCTGGGCAAGCACCTCGGCCAGCGGCATCTCCGTCAGCAGTGGGATGAGGCGCGGAATGAACTCCGGATCCTGCGTGGACTCGATGATGAGCGTCAGTTTCATCGCGGGTGCGGCCATCGCAACCGCCGCCTCAGGGCTCTCGTACAGTGCGCCATCCACGATGTTGGCCCAGTGAATCATCTCGGCCACGGGCGCAGTATCAAACCCGAAGCGCGTTGAGCCAATATGCGCCAGAAAGCTGGTGCACGAAGTGTATTTGGGATCAAAGAACTTGCGCGCGGCGCACCCCGGGTCGCGCTGGCAGGCCAGAAAGTGCGCATGGTCCTGCGGCGTCAGGAATGCCGATTGATGATGATCGAACCACCAGGTAATTCTGGGCGAAGCCGAGTATTTGAAGTCGACAATCGCATTCTCGTCCCCTGTAAACTCGCCCTCGTCAAAAAGCGCGCCCGCGCGATGCACCAGCCCGTGATACTCATAGCTGGCGCCCGCAGCAATGCATTCGCGGTGGAATCGCGTAAATAGCGAGGCCGAGCAGGCTCCGTCAAAACATTTGTCGTGATAAAAGACGCGAACCCGCAAAACCCGCTACTCCCTTTGATAAAGTTCGAAAAAAGCCGGAATGTTAAGCATCAAGGGCTGGGCCGATTGTGTCAAGGCGCTTTCCGGTCGGGGAAATGGGATGAATTCTGCCCGGGAACTATATCGAGCCCCCTGCCGTAGCAATTCTTGAGTAGAATTCTTCACGCCGGAAATTCGCAAGAAATCAAAGGAGTTTTCATGGAGCCAGAACACCAGACCCCGACGCCGGAGACTGCGCCGCTCACCATCGCAGTCGATGGGCAGCAGCGGCTCGATTCTTCGACTCCCTCCGCCCCCGCACCGCACGAACAGGAATATCGTGGCCTGCGCTGGGCCTTTTTCGGACCTCATGGCCTGCGTACCGGCTGGTCGGTACCGCTCTTTACCCTGCTGATGATCCTGTTTTCAGCGCTTGTCGGTATGGCCTTTTCAAAGGCTCACCTCATCGGCCCCAGGAACAGCTTCACGCCTAACTCGGCGCTGTTCGCTGAACTCGCCCCGTTCCTGGGCATGATCGGCGCCATCACGATTGTGGCCTTCATCGAGCGCCGCCGCATCCTGGACTACAACCTCACCGGCCCGCACCCTCTGGCGCGCTTCATCAGCGGCCTGGCAGCCGGATTCATCGCGCTCGCAGCCCTCGTCGGCGCCCTGAACTGGGGACATTGGTTGCATTTTGGGCCAACCGCGCTCTCCGGGGCTGCCATTCTCAAGTTTGGCGTGCTGTGGGCCGTCGCTTTTCTGCTGGTGGGCTGCGTGGAGGAGGGCATGTTTCGCTGCTACCTGCAATTCACCCTCACGCGCGGCATTAATTTCTGGTGGGCGCTGGGCATTGAGGCCCTGCTCTGCGTGATTCTGCTCTTCATCGGCAAGGGCAATGGCGTATGGGGCGTGTATTGCATGGCGCTGCTCGGCCTGGTTCCCTGCTGGCTGCTGCATCAGAGCAAAGCCGCCAGTTCCGGCTTCTGGCAAGCCGCCTGGGTCAGTTCCACTCTCTTCGGATTCGTACACACCGGCAACAACGGCGAAAACTGGATCGGCATCTTCGCCGCCGCGGTCATCGGCTTTGTCTTCTGCGTCAGCGTGTGGGTCACCGGCTCGGCCTGGTGGGCTATCGGCTGCCACGCGGCCTGGGACTGGGCGGAGACTTTCTTCTTCGGCACCGCGGACAGCGGCAATGTCGCCGCCGGACACTATCTCACCACCAGCCCGGCCGGTCAGGCGCTGTGGAGCGGCGGCGCCGACGGCCCTGAAGGCAGCATTCTGGTCCTGCCCGTCATTCTCCTGCTGCTTGTCGTGCTCCTTGTGATCTATGGCCGCAGAAACGCCGCGCAGCCCGGCCTTTCCGCGCCTGCAATGGTCACCAAAGAATGAGCAACAGTTGTTTTTCCTTGATCGCGCTACCCGCCGTGCATGGTGATGAATCAGGTGCGGCGGTATCCTGTTCCTGACCCATGGCCAACCCTGACCCCACAACTCAAGACAGCAAGTGCATTCCGATCTCCAAACCGCGCAGCCGCAAACGCTGCTGGGTGCGCAGGATGCTCTGGTTCATCAGCGGCATGTCCGCTTTTCTGCTGCTGGCGGCCGGCGCGGGCCTCTTGTGGCTGCGCGCTGTCACCAAAAACAGCCTGGCCGTCTTGGATGGTGATCTGCACGTCGCCGGGCTCTCTGCGCCCGTAACGGTGCGCCGCGACGCCCACGGCGTACCCCACCTGGACGCAGCGACGCAGGACGACCTTTTTACTGCTCAGGGCTACCTCACCGCGCAGGAACGCTTGTGGCAGATGGACATCTTTCGCCGCAACGCCAACGGTGAGCTGGCTGAGATTCTCGGCCCCTCGCTTGTGAAGCACGACAGGGCGCAGCGCGTCCTGCAATTTCGCAATACGGCGCGGCGCGTCTATGCCAATCTGCCTGCCGGAGAGCGCGCATACCTCGACGACTACGCGCGCGGCGTGAACCTCTACATCAGCCAGCATCAGGACACTCTCCCGCCGGAGTTCAAGCTCCTGCACTACCGCCCCCAGCCCTGGAGCGGCACCGACTCCCTGAGCATCGGCATGATGATGGTGCAGATACTGGACACCCACTGGGACGTCAAGCTGGCGCGGGAGCGCATCGCTGAAGACCTGCACAACCCCAAACTAGAGGCCGATCTGTATCCCGTCGGCTCGTGGCGCGATCATCCGCCCACCGGAGTGCTGCTGGACCTGAGCCAGCCGCACCCCGAGCCGCCCGCATCCAGCGACGACGAAGACGACGATCGCACCCAGACACTGGCCGCGCCGCAGCGCAACCCGCTGGCGCATGAAGACGTGCGCGCCTTGCACGCTCTGTTGGGACTGCCCACCTGCGCTGGCTGCACGCCAGGATCAAATAACTGGGTCATTGCAGGCCTGCACACCGCCAGCGGCAAGCCGCTGCTCTCCAATGACATGCACCTCGCCTTCAGCGAGCCCGGCATCTGGTTCATCGCCGACCTGCGCGCGCCCGGCTATCATGCCGCCGGGGTTACGCTGCCCGGAATGCCGTTTGTCGTCGCAGGCCACAACGAGCACGTCGCATGGGGCTTTACCGCGCTCTACGCCGACGTGCAGGACCTCTACGTGGAGAAGCTCGATGGAAAGCGCAACTACTACCAGGCAGGCATTGGAACCTTGCCCGGCAGTTGGAAGCCGCTCGCAGTGGGCCACGAGGTCATTCATGTACGCGGCGGCCGGGACGTCACGGTGGATGTGCTGTCCACCGACCATGGCCCGCTGCTGAACCCGCTCTTCAAAAATGAAACCCGGCCCCTCGCCCTCAAGTGGACGCTCTATGACACCACGCTCAACACGCTCCCGCTCTATCCCATGAATGTGGCATCGAACTGGACGGAGTTCTCCGCGGCTCTGGCGCAATGGTGCTGGCCAACACAGAATGTGGTCTACTCCGACGACCAGGGACACATCGCCTACCACGCCGTCGGCCGCATTCCGCAGCGGCCCGGTGGACTGGCGGGTGTGCCGATTCAGGATCTCGCGCATGAGTGGCAAGGCTACATTCCCTTTGACGCCCTGCCCAGCGCGGTCGATCCACCTTCCGGTTTTCTCGCCACTGCCAACTCACGCGTCACCACCGACAATTCGCCCAACCCGCTGTCGCTGGAGTGGGCCGACCCCTACCGCGCCCAGCGCATCTACAAAGCTCTTCAGGTACGCGACCAGCTCAAGCCGCAGGACATGATCGCCGTTCAGACCGACATTTACAGCGAAGTGGATCAGGAAATGGCGCAACGGTTCGCCTACGCCATTGACCACGCTTCCCGAGCCGACGACCGCCTGCGCAACGCCGCCGACCTCATGCGCAGTTGGGATGGACGGCTCACCATCGACTCACCCGCCGCCTCGCTGGTGACGCAGACACGCAAGGCGCTCTGGCCGCTGATCCTTGAGCCGAAACTCGGCAAGGACGCTCAAGAATACGTCTGGTCCGAGTCGAACTTTGCTGAAGAAGAAATCGTGATGCACGCCAATCCAGACTGGCTGCCACCGGGCTTTGCAAACTGGGATGACCTGCTGACCGAGGCCGTCCGTCGCGGCATCGAGCAGGGCAAGGCGCCCGCCAACCTCGGCGCGTGGGCCTACGGCAATTGGCATACCATCGATATCGAGCATCCGCTGGCAGGCTTTTTGCCGCTTGTCGGCCGCATTGCGGGCACCGGGCCGCAGCCCATGAGCGGTGACACCACCACGGTCAAGCAGGTGGGCCGCGACTTTGGACCCTCGCAGCGCTTCACCATGGACTGGAGCAACATCGACGGCTCCACGGAGAACATCGTGCTCGGCGAGAGCGGCAACCCGTTCAGCCCTTATTTCCGCGACCAGTGGAACGACTGGTACGGTGGAACGACCTTCGCGCTTCCCTTCACCCCGGCGGCCGTCGCTGCCCAAACGCGGCATACGCTGCGCCTGCTGCCATGAGGCTGCCTGCCCCGGCTCTGCCCGCCCGCTTTGCCGGCACGATCATCGTCCTGATTGCCGCGGCGCTTGCCACTGCGCCGCAACTGCTGCGCGGCGCCTCCTGCGGCCACGACTTCGACTTCCACCTCGTCTCCTGGCTTGACGCCCTGCACAGTTGGCAGCAGGGGATTCTCTATCCGCACTGGGCGCCGAGCGCCAACTACGGTGCCGGCGAACCGCGCTTCGTCTTCTATCCGCCGCTGACATGGATGCTGGGCGCTGCGCTGGGTGCCGTATTCCCGTGGAAGGCCGTTCCAACCATCCTGACCTTTCTGCTGCTGGCCGGCATCGGCCTGGCCACGCGCGCGCTTGCCCGCTATCTGCTCAGCGATGGCCCGGCAACGCTGGCCGGATGCGTAGCGATCTTCTCCGGCTATACGCTGTTCGTTGCGTACGAGCGCTCGGCCTTTGGCGAACTGACCGGCGGCTTCTGGATCCCCCTGCTCCTTCTGCTGGTTTTGCGCGACCGCAACGCCGCGGGCAATGCGCGCCAGAGGGCCTTCGACGGCTCCGCCGCGCTGCTGGCGCTGATGGCGGCGGGCGTGTGGCTCAGTGATGTGCCGCTGGGCGTAATGGCCAGCTACCTGCTCGCTGCTTTTGCTCTCGCTGTGGCCTTGCTGCGGCGCTCACTGGCTCCTGTGCTGCGCGCATCTGCAAGCTTCGCCGTGGGATTGGGCCTGGCTGCCTTTTTCCTGGTGCCAGCCGCCGTGGAGCAGCGCTGGGTGGCAGTCCGCGAGGCCACGGACGAGCCCGGCATGCTGATTGAAAACAGTTGGCTCTTCGGCCACCACGCTGACCCCGCCCTCATGCTGCACGACGTGGAATTACTCAAAGCGTCGTACATCGCGCTCTCCATGATTGCCTTGGCCGTGGCGGGTCTGGCGGTCAGTTGGATCCGTGGCGGCATCCCGCGTGAGCGACGCACCTGGATCGCCCTGGCGCTCATTCCGCTCGCCGTGCTGTTTCTCCTCCTGCCCATCTCCCTGCCGGTCTGGAATGTGCTGCCCAAGCTGCGCTTCCTCCAATTCCCCTGGCGCTGGCTCGTGGTCACCGAGGCGCCGCTCGCCATCTTTTTTGCCGCCGCTGTCTGGACAATCAGCAGGCATTGGCGCACAGCCGTCCTCGTTGCCTGCGCGGGCACGGCTCTGTTCCTGTCGATTGCGACCGCCGATGGCCTCTTTTTCTTCCAGCAATGCGACGATGAAGACGCCGTCGTGGCGATGCTGAACACGTATCACGCCGGCACGGGGTTCGAGGGCGAGGATGAGTACGCGCCACCCCGCGCCACGAACGAGCTGCTGGCAATGGACCTGCCCGACGCCTGCCTCTCTGCATCTCCCACCACGGTGCTCGGCGAGATCGGAGACGATACAACGCTGGACTGGTCTTCCTCGCAGGGCACTTGCGACACCTCATTGAACGCTGCACCGAGCCCCGGCAAGCAATCACCAGAGCACCTGCGCATCAATGCCGTCACAGGCCACGCCGGTTATCTCATTCTGCGTTTGCGCGCCTATCCCGCATGGAGCGTCCGCCTCAACGGACAGATTCTCCACTCCCTGCCCGAGCGCGAAGACGGCCTGATCGCCGTGCCCGTCCCGCAAGGGACTGTCAAGCTGGCCGTGGACTGGACCACCACCGGCGATGTCATCCTGGGGCGGTGGCTGAGCCTGCTGGGACTCGCTCTGCTGGCTACCCTGTTCTGGCTGGAGCGAAAGTCCCCCTCGCCTCATTTATCATGATGTCCATGTCAACCGACGTGAAATCGCTGATTCAGGAAGGCGCGGAGCTGACCGACAGGGCGCTTGAGGCGCTCATCCCCAGCGTCGAAACCGTCCCTGCGTCGATTCACGGCGCCATGCGCCACTCCACCTTTGCCGGAGGCAAGCGCCTCAGGCCGGTGCTGGCCATGCAGGCCGCAGTCACCATTGCAGGCGCACCGCCCAAGGGCATCGAGAAGCTGGGGGCGGCTCTCGAAATGCTCCACACCTACTCGCTCATCCACGACGACCTGCCCGCCCTGGACAACGACGACCTGCGCCGCGGCAAGCCCACCTGCCACGTCGCCTTTGGCGAAGCCATCGCCATCCTTGCTGGCGACGCGCTGCAGACGCGCGCTTTTGAGGTGCTGGCTGGCCTGGAATTACCGCCCGCCGCCACCGTGCAGATTATCGGGCTCGTCGCCAACGCCGTCGGCACCGTGGAGGGCATGATTGGCGGCCAGGTGCTGGATCTCGAGAGTGAGCACCTCAAGCCCACACCGGAACTGGTGGAAGCCATTCACCGCGCCAAGACCGGCGCCCTCATTCGTGTCAGCGTCGTCGCCGGAGGAGTCTACGCCGGAGCCACCCCGGACGATGTGGCCCGCCTTGACACCTTCGGCCGCAAGGCCGGCCTGGCCTTTCAGATCGTCGACGATGTGCTCGATATGACCGTGGACTCCGCCCATCTGGGCAAGACCGCAGGCAAGGATCAGGCCACTCAAAAGGCCACCTGGCCAGCCGTCTTCGGCATTGAACAGAGCCAGCGCGACGCCGCAAGCCTCATTGACGAGGCCTTTGCCGCGCTCGCTCCCTACGGCGGCCGGGCGGATGGACTCAAATCCGTCGCGCGCTACCTCGTCGAGCGGAAAAATTAGGGTATGTTGTCTGAATCCGACATTGTGAACGCACTGCGCGACTGCTTCGACCCAGAGGTCAAACTGAACCTTGTCGATCTGGGACTCATTTATGACGTCGCCACCGGCCCCGATCCGGACTCAACCCCGGCCTGGCCGCGCCAGTGGGTCAAGGTGACCATGACCCTGACCACCCCGCAATGCCCCGCCAGCGGCCTCATCTTTGAACAGGTTAATAACCGCCTCGCGGGCATTCCAGACATCAGCAAGGTCGAGGTGGACCTGGTGTGGGAACCCAGGTGGACGCCCCACCGCATCAGCGAAGCAGGGCGCAGGCAGTTGGCGCTTTAGGACTCGGCTTCCGCCTTGGCTTCGGCCTCTGTGACCACATCTGCTTCATCCTTCGTCAGCACCTGCCGCAGAGACTCGCGCTTTGCCGTGAAGTCCTCCACCGTGCTCTGCACCTGGCCAATCATGTTCTGGATATGGTCCACATAACCGGGCAATTGACCCCACCAGGTACGCAGCAGATCCTGCTGGTCAAGCAGGGCCAGGGTTGTGCCTGTGGCGGCAGCGGCCATTCCTGCCCGGCGCTTGCCGGTCAGCAGCAGCAGACCTCCCGCAATCAGCGATGCACCCGCTGCAACCTTGATCCAATCCGTCGAATCACCCTGCAGCCTGGTTGGAGCAGTTCCCCGTTCTCTGCGAGCTGTCGCCAACATGCTCCCTCCTTTTGTATTCATCATCTCTACCGCGGTTATGGAAGCTTTGGTGTAGCACAAACTAAATACTCGGCGCAATCATCACAATCCTTGCTCAATGCGCTCTGGCTCATCCAGTAAACTGCGCTATTCCAGGTCAAAATCGCGCAGCGGCCTGCCCTCGGGCGCATCCTTGGCCTTGCGCAGAGCCTCCGCAAATTTCTTCTCAAGCAGGTCGGTCTTGTTCTTTTCCGCCTCAACCGACTGCCGGAAAATCGATTCCTTGCGATCGTCCTGGTCGCGCATGTGCTGGGCCGCGGACTCAAGATCCTCGAACAGCCGCTTGCGCGGAGCCGGCGTATGGGTCACCACCAGACCCGTGGTCGCATCGACCTTGATCATCGCCCCGCAATCCGGACAGGCTACCTCAAACGTGGTTTCCTTCGATTTGGACATGGCGTTCCCTCAGAGATTGTATGCCATCGCGAGCGCTTTCCCACCTGCGCCTCGATCCGGTTGCGGAAATGTACCCTGCGCTGAAATATCCAGACATCCATCGCGACGTGATCCAAATCACGTTCAGCGAATTGGTGCCGATAAGGGGAATACGGTTCAAAGGAGAACCACACAACCATGTTGACAGCAATCTCAGCCAACGTGGCGGCAACCACCCCAGCCGCTGCAACACCCTCCCCGGCGTCTGCCCCCGCAGCCTCTGCCGCAACCAGCCGCGCCACCGCACAGGACACAGCAACCATCAGTCCCGCCGGGCAACAGGCCGTTCATTCCGCCGATGTTGACCACGACGGCGACAGCCACTAAGAATCCCCAGCGTTTCAATACCAAAATCAAAGGCCCCGCTCACAGAAGCAGGGCCTTGGGTTTTGAAAAACGGATGGAGTGACTGCGTCAGTGCTTCTCCGCTGCCGATGCAATCTTCGCTTCGCCTTCGGCAATCACGCGCAGAGCTTCATTGTATTTTTCTTCGCTCTCGCCGGCTTCTTTCCAAAGTTGCAGGCCGCGGTCCAGTTGCTGCTCGGCGCGGGCCACGTCGATCTCTTCCGGCTTCAGCGCGTCGGAGGCCAGAATCGTCACCCGATCCGGCAGCACCTCCACAAAGCCCCAGTTCACGTTGTAGCGCTCGTCGCCCTCCGGCCCGTCGTGCAGGGTCACGTCGCCAGCGCCCAGTTCGGCCACCAGCGGCGCATGTCCATAAAGCACCTCGAGGTATCCCGACTTCGACGGCAATTCGACGGAGCTCGCCATGTGCTCGAAGAGCACACGCGCCGGAGTGACCAGCCGGACCCGCAGTTGATTTGTTTCCTCTGCCATGCGCTCCTTTCAGGATAGCTTACTGCTGTCAGCTTGGTTACACCGTTGCTTTCAGTTTCTCGGCCGTCTCAAGCACTTCCTCAATCGCGCCCTTCATATAGAAAGCCTGCTCGGGGATGTCGTCGTACTTGCCCGCGATAATCTCCTTGAAGCTGCGAACCGTATCCGCGACCTTCACATACGCCCCAGGGATGCCCGTGAACTGCTCGGCCACGTGGAAGGGCTGCGACAGGAACTTCTGCACCTTGCGGGCGCGCGCCACGGTCAGCTTGTCCTCTTCTGACAGCTCGTCAATACCCAGAATCGCAATGATGTCCTGCAGGTCCTTGTACCGCTGCAGAATGCGCTTCACGCCCTGGGCCACGTCGTAGTGCTCCTGGCCCACCACCCGCGCGGTCAAAATGCGCGAGTTCGATGCCAGCGGATCAACGGCCGGATAAATGCCCAGTTCCGACAGCGGACGGCTCAACACCGTCGTCGCATCCAGGTGGGCAAACGTGGTTGCCGGGGCCGGGTCGGTCAAGTCGTCGGCAGGCACGTAAACTGCCTGCACGCTGGTCACCGATCCCTTGTTGGTGGAGGTGATGCGCTCCTGCAACTCACCCATTTCCGTAGCCAGGTTCGGCTGGTAGCCCACGGCCGAAGGCATGCGGCCCAGCAGCGTGGACACCTCAGACCCAGCCTGCGTAAAGCGGAAAATGTTATCGATAAACAGCAGCGTGTCCGCGCCTTCTTCGTCGCGGAAATGCTCGGCAACCGTCAGCCCCGTCAGCGCCACACGCAGACGCGCACCCGGCGGTTCGGTCATCTGGCCGTAGACCAGGGCGCACTTTGAGTTGGCCCAGTCGCCCGGCTTGATCACGCCGGACTCGCTCATCTCAAGCCACAGGTCGTTGCCCTCGCGCGTGCGTTCGCCCACGCCGGCAAATACCGAGTAGCCGCCGTGGTTCTTGGCCACGTTGTTGATCAGTTCCATGATGACGACGGTCTTGCCCACGCCCGCGCCGCCGAACAGGCCGATCTTGCCGCCCTTCAAAAATGGCTGGATCAGGTCAATGACCTTGATGCCGGTCTCGAACATCTCCTCGCGCGTTGACTGCTCGTCAAAGAGCGGCGCGGGGCGGTGAATGGGCATGCGCACCTTTTCGCCCACCGGTCCAAGCTCGTCCACTGGCTCGCCGATGACGTTGATGACGCGGCCCAGCGTCTCCTTGCCCACCGGTACGCGGATGGGGCCGCCAAGGTCGATGGCCTTCATGCCGCGAACCATGCCGTCCGTGGCTTCCATGGCCACCGTGCGCACGCGGCCCTCGCCCAGGTGCTGCTGCACCTCAAGCACCACGCTGATGGGCGCGGGCACCTTGAAGCCCTCGCTGGTGACGCGCAACGCCTGATAAATCGGCGGCATTGTCGCTTCTTCAAACTGCACGTCCACCGCGGGACCGGAAATCTGAATTACCTTGCCGAAGTTCTCTGCCATAAAGTCTGCCTCTTGCCTCACAGCGCCGCTGCGCCGGAAACAATCTCGATAATCTCCTTGGTAATGGCCGCCTGGCGCACGCGATTCATATGCAGCGTGAGCGCGTCGATCATATCCGAGGCGTTGTTGGTTGCCGAATCCATCGCCGTCATGCGCGCCGCGTGCTCCGCGGCAACCGACTCCGTCATGGCGTGATACAGAATCGAAGAAACGTATTGTGGAATCAGCCCAGCGAAAAGCTCCTCCGACGGCTGCTCATAGATGTAGTCCACCTGTGCGGTGCCGAACTTGCGCGCTTCCTCGTCGGCCTCGCGGGTGTCCACCGGTTCCAGCTCGATGCCTGCGCTGATGGCGGCCTCCGCGGCGCGCTCGCGCTCGGCCATCGTGGGCTCCACGGCGCCGGTAATCTGCTGACGGCCCAATTCGATCAGCGGCAACAGGCGCTCCACCACAAGGCGCTGCTGGATCACCGATTTGAACTCGTTGTACACAATGTATGCCGCGTCGATTTCCTGGTGAATGTAGCGCCCAATAATCTCCTGCGCCAGCTCGAAGACGCGCCCCGCCTCCAGCTTGAGCAGCATGCCCGGATGGTCGCCTGTTACCTCGACCGGAGCCTTGCGCTCGCGCACCATGCGGGAATTGCCGTCCGCATCCGTCTGCTCCGTGTAGACTGCGGCAGGATAGCGACGGCGCATCTGGTCGCGGCCCTTGCGGCCCACGGCCTCAATGTCGATTTCCTTGTCAGGATTGGCCTCGATGAACTGATAAGCCGTCTTGAGAATGTTGGCGTTGAAGGCCCCGGCAAATCCCTTGTCGCCGCTGATCAGAATCAGCAGAACACGCTTCTCAGGCCGCGTGGCAAACAGCGGATGCCGCAGATTGCCAGTCTCAGGGTCAAAAATGTCAATGCGCCCGATGAGCGATTGGAGCACGCTGGTGATCATCCGGGCATACGGCCGGGCAGCCAGCGCCCGCTCCTGCGCGCGGCGCAGCTTCGCCGCCGAGACCATCTTCATGGCCTTGGTGATCTGCCGCGTGTTCTTCACGCTGCGGATGCGCCGCCGTAGATCGAGGACGTTTGCCATAAGTCTTTCCAGTGTCAGGGATCAGAGTTCAGGGTCGGATACCCGCATGATTGCGTATCCAGTTTCCTTTGTTCACTGCTCTCTGATTCCTGATCCCTCGTTTCTTAGTGTTCCTTCTGCAATCGGTCTTGAAGATCCCTGAAACCTGAACCCTCTTTACGCCGTTACCGCCGCAGCAGCCTCGGCCACGAATCCAGCCTTGTATTCCTTGAGCGCTGCGTGGAGCCGGTTGCGTAGGTCGTCGTCCAGCGACTTCTTCTTGGTCAGGTCCGCCATCAAATCAGCCTGCGCGTTCTCAAAGTACGTGTGCAGGCCATCCTCGAAGGCGCGGATCTGCGAGATCTGCAAGTCATCCAGATAGCCCTGTGTTCCGGCGAAGAGCACCACTGCCTGCTGCTGCCAGCTCAGCGGGCGGAACTGCTGCTGCTTCAGCAGTTCAGTCAGCCGCTGGCCGCGGTTCAGCTGCTTCTGCGTCAGTGGATCGAGGTCCGAGCCGAACTGCGCAAACGCCGCCAGTTCGCGATACTGCGCCAGGTCCAGCT
This sequence comes from Acidobacteriota bacterium, assembly GCA_021780075.1. Classification (GTDB taxonomy): domain Bacteria; phylum Acidobacteriota; class Terriglobia; order Terriglobales; family Acidobacteriaceae; genus Telmatobacter. The sequence goes on along the minus strand of JAJXZL010000050.1, from coordinate 16,468 downwards.
TCAGCGTGGAACCCACCTGCTTCACCGCCTTGATGGCCGCCGAGAAGCCCACGCGCGAAACCGAAAGGCCCACGTTCACCGCCGGACGCACGCCGGAGTTGAACAGGTCCGTCTCCAGGAAGATCTGCCCATCCGTAATCGAAATCACGTTCGTCGGAATGTATGCCGAAACGTCGCCAGCCTGCGTCTCAATCACCGGCAACGCCGTCAGTGAGCCGCCGCCCTTCTTGTCGCTCATCTTGGACGAGCGCTCCAGCAGGCGCGAGTGGAGATAGAACACATCGCCCGGATACGCTTCGCGGCCCGGCGGACGGCGCAGCAGCAACGAAATCTCGCGGTACGCCATGGCGTGCTTGGAGAGATCGTCATACATCACCAGCGCGTGCCGGCCCGAGTCGCGGAAGTACTCGCCGATGGCCGTGGCCGCATAGGGAGCCAGATACAGCATCGGCGCGGGCTCTGAGGCCGAAGCGGCCACGATGATTGTGTGCCCCATCGCGCCCGCTTCCGTCAGCGTCTGCACCACCTGGGCAATCGAAGACCGCTTCTGGCCGATGGCGCAGTAGATGCAGATCAGGTCGTTCTTGGCGTTGTTGATGATCGTGTCCAGCAGCACGGCAGTCTTGCCCGTCTGCCGGTCGCCGATAATCAGTTCGCGCTGGCCGCGACCAATGGGAATCATGGCGTCAATGGCCTTCAGGCCGGTGGCCATGGGCTCGCGCACGGGCTGGCGGTCAATGATGCCCGGCGCCAGGCGCTCCACAGGAAGCGTCGCCGACGTGGCAATGGGTCCCTTGTCGTCAATGGGCGCGCCAAGCGCGTTCACCACGCGGCCAATCATGCCCTCGCCCACCGGCACGCTCAAAATTCTGCCGGTGCGCTTCACCTCGTCGCCTTCGCGAATCTCGGTGTAGTCGCCCAGCACCACCGCGCCCACCTGGTCTTCTTCCAGGCTCAGCGCCAGTCCGGCGATGCCGTGCGGAAAGCTAAGCAGCTCGCCGGCCATCACCTTGTCGAGCCCGTGAAGGCGGGCAATGCCGTCGCCCAGGGACGTGATCGTTCCCACTTCGTCCACCTGGACCTTCGAGTCATAGTTCGCGATCTGCTCGCGAAGAAGCTGCGTTATCTCGTCTGCCTTGATCTGAGCCATCTCTGCTCTTCCTATCCTTTAGAACCTTGAGGTAAATCCTTTGCCGGAAAAACTACCCGGCGATCAATGTTTCCTTCAGCCGCTCCAGCCGCCCGCGCACCGAGCCATCGAACACCGTGGAGCCGATGCGCACCACCGTGCCGCCCAGGATCGCCGTGTCGAGCTTGAAACTTGCTTCAACCTTTGTTCCGGCCAGTTTGCCCACGCTCTCCAGCAGCGCGCTGCGTTCCGACTCGCTCAGTTCCCGCGCCGTCACAATCTCCGCCTGCCGGATGCCTTGCCGCTCCTGCAGAGCCGCGCGATAGGCCGCTGCCACCTCATGCACCTGGCCAATGCGGTCGTTGTTGATGAGCACGGCCAGCAGGTTGCGCAGTTCCTTCTGCAGCCCGAGCTTGGCATTGAGCTTATCCAGAATGGCCACCTTTTGCGCGGCGGCCACGGCCGGGTTTGCAAACAGATCGCGCAACTCTGCGCTGCCATCCCATGTGCCAAGAAAGTCATTCAATTGCCGGTCGATGGCGGCTGTATCCAGCCCGGCGTCTGTAATCACGTCGATAAAAGCCTGCGCGTAGCGGGAAACGAATGCGGCCATTTAGTTCTGCCCTCCCTTGGCCGTCTCGCGTACAAAGTCGGCAATCAGGGCGCTGTCGGCCTCCGCCGTAAGCACCAGTTGCTTGGCGGCCTGCTCGATCGCCAGATCGGCGGCAAAGTGCCTGATCCCGCGCTTCGCATGCGCCGCGGCCGCGGTAATCTCCTGCTCCGAGGCGGAGATGATGCGGGCACTCTCTTCTTCAATCGCAGCCTTGATCCGCACTTCGTCCTGCTTGCTTTCCTCTTCCACGCGGGCGCGAATCGCGGCAATCTCCTCGTCCAGCTTCGCCATTTGAGCCTCGACCGCGCTCAACCGCGAGTTGGCATCCTCGGTCATCTTGCGCGCCGAAGCAAGGTTCTGGTTCAGCGTCCTCGAACGGTTATGGAGAACCCTGGGCAGAATCTTCACCAGGGGAATCAGGATGGCCAGCGCAATGATGGCGAAGTTGATCAGTTCAAAGAGCCGCGCCGTGGTCTCCAGCGGCAGGTGAATCATTCTGGCGATCGTCTGCACCACGGGAGCATGCCGGTAGACATCCATCTCCGCCTGCTCGGACTTCCCGGCCTTCTCTGCGCTGGCAGCGCCGCCTGTTGCCGGCGCGGAAGTGGTTGCGGCGGGCGCCGCTGCCGCCTCCTGTGCCCCAGTACGGACAGGCAGAACCATGACCCCGGCCGCCAAAACCACGAAGCAAACGAACCAGAGAACTCTTTTGAAAACAAGCGAACGCACAATCAAATCTCTCAACGGGAACCCCCGGCAGCCAGCGGCAGAACTGCCCTGACCACCTGACCAGCCAGTTCCGCGACAGAGCCCTGAATCGCCTGCCGTGCATGGGCAGCCTCTGTCTCCAGTTCGGCCTTGGCCTGGCCCACCCTCAGCCCTGCGGCCTTGCGCGCAGCATCCAGAGCCGCATCGCGCTCGGCGGTCCACTGCTTGATGCGCTGCTCGCGCGCCCTGTAAATCTCCGCGCGCGCCTGCCGCAGCCTGGCAGCGTACTCCGCAGCCCTCGCCTCAGCCCGGCCGATGGCGTTATGCGCGTCCTCAACCGCACCTTCCGTGCGGGCGCGGCGCTCCTTCAGCGTGGCGGTCAAAGGCTTCTGCACCAGAAACTGGTAGGCCACCACCAGCACGATAAACAGCAGGGAAGTAGGCACAGAGCCGAGCAGCAAGGCCCCGATTTGTTGAATGATTTCTTGCATTCCGGTACCGGTAATCCAGGCGGTCAGTGTGATTTCTGTCGCGGGTGGAACACTTTTTTGTATCAGGGGAAATGCCGCAAGTCAACGCAAACAGAGCCATGTCACCACAGTGCGGTGACTGCGGTCACGAACGGGGAATTTCTCCCCAAATAACGCTTGATTTTCTTCATAACAAGCCTAGACTAAAGATACCACCCAGACCCGGTTCAGGGTCCAGCGGGCAGCCGGTTTCGGGAAGTCTTTCCACTCCCGAAGCTGGCAGCCCGCCTCTATTTTTTAGCCCCCTCATCCTCGAAGACAGAATCCCGTCTACTTCTATGAAGGCAATCCCGGCGCAGCCGTTCGTCGCTCGCAGCAAGATCAGGCGCCCAGCCTTGGTCCGCCTGCATCCGACAGGCTCCCGGGACAATTGGAGGATCATCAACCTATGCGCAGCAAACTGTTTACACTCGCTCTTGGCGGCCTGCTCACGCTCGGCACCGGCGCCGCCATCGCCCAGGACAATCCACCCCCGCCCCCGCAACAGGGGCAACCGGTCCCACCTCCGCGGCGCATGAATCCCGAACGCCAGCTCCGGCACCTGACCCGGCAACTCAATCTGACCGGCGACCAGCAGAAGCAGATTAAACCCCTGCTGGAAGAACGCCGGAACAAGATACAGGCGCTTTTTGCGGACCAGAATCTCTCCCCTGAAGATCGCCGCGCACAGGCCCGGGCCGTCGCCGCGGATATCCACGCCCGCATCGTCGCCGTCCTCAACGACCAGCAAAAGCAGGAGTTTGAGGCCATGCAGCAGCGGCGGCGCGGCGGCCCGGCAGGCCCGCCTCCGCCACCGCCGGATAGCTCAACCCAGCCGCAGCAGTAGCGGCTCATCACACGAGGGGGCGAATATGCCCCCTTATTTTGTCGAACTCGTGATGAATGCGGCCAGATCATCCCTGAGCTTGTGCAGGGCCTCGACGTTCAGATAAATCATGTGCCCCGAGGGGTAGTAGCCAAACTGCACGTTGCCGCGCAGCGCCGGATCCAGATTCATATGGTCCAGGTCATACTCGGTGGCAAAGAACGGCGTGGCCAGATCAAAGTAGCCATTGGCCGAGAAGACATGCAGATGCGGATTCTTGCGGATGGCGCTCGCCAGGTCCGCAGCCACGTAGGGCTCGGCTTGCTCGCGGCCGCCAAAGCCGGGGCCGCCGCTGGTGGGCTTGTGCTTCCAGTCCCACTGGCCAATGCTGTTGGCGCTGGGCCGGTAGGCATCGGTGCTCTCGTACTTCAGCTCCCGCTCCATGTAGTCCTCGAGCGCGGCCACAAAGGCGCCCGTGATGCCCGTGTCTGAAGCGTCATAGCTGGGCATTTCTCCGGCCGCGTCCACGTCCACGCCCTCAAAGCGCATGTCATAACGGCCAAGCGTCTTGCGGTCGTCGCGCAGCACTTCCTTGCGGAAGCGAACCGGCGAAATGCGCAAGTTAGCCTCTTTGATGTAGTCCACGCTGAGGCCAGTGAAGTGGCTTACCTGTTTGGCCACCTCGTCCAACTGCGCGGCGGGCAGGTTGTCCCCCGCAAACAGCGCCTGCGCGTACGGACCGGCAGCAAACTCGCGTGCCTGCTGCACCCACGCCGCCACATCCGCGGGCTTGTTGGGAATCTTGTCAAAATACCATGCCGCGGCAGCGTAGCTGGGCAGGTTGAAGATGTAAAGGTTGTCGTAGCCGCCAGCGTGAACGGCGTAGTTCAGAATGGATGAAATCAGCACCACTCCGTTCAGTTGCACGCCGTCGTTGCCCAGCATGTCGGCCAGCGCCGCCGAGCGCGTTGTACCATACGATTCGCCAATCAGAAACTTCGGTGAATTCCACCGCTGGTTCACCGTCAGATAGCGGATGATGAAGCGGTCAAAAGCGCGCAAATCCTGGTCCACGCCCGCAAAGTCCTTGGCCGTTCCCTTGCCCACGGCGCGCGAGTAGCCCGTAAGCGGCGCATCGATAAAAACCAGGTCGCTCTTGTCCAGCAGCGAATACTCGTTGGGAACCAGCTTGAAGGGCGGTCCTGCGGTGGCCTTCGGGCTGTCCGTCACAATGCGCACCGGCGAGAACGAGCCCATGTGCAGCCACAGCGTGGCCGAACCCGGGCCGCCGTTGTACAGAAAACTCACCGGGCGCGTGCCCGGTTCGGCCCCATCCAGCGTGTACGCCACGTAGAAGATGCTGCCGTAGGGCTTGTCCTCTTCATCGCGAAGAATCAGGTTGCCGGCCGTCGCCGTGTACTTCAGCACTTTGCCGCCAAGCGTGATTTCATGATGCGTCGCCACCGGCTTTTCCGGCGGGACGGGCGCGTTCTCCTTTGCGCTATCTTTGGAGCTTTCCTTCTGCGCCTCCGCGCCCGCCGTGGGCGCCTGCGCAGGCGCAGTCAGGTTAAGAGACAGAGCGGCCAGTACAACAAACAAACAACCAGCAAGACTTTTCGGCGTATTCATCAACTGCATCCTCCAAAAAATTCAACACAACCTGAGACAATTGCAAGCCTGCGGCCCGCGTTCCTTGATCCGCGCAGGCCTCGGCGCAGCGACCTATTTGTCCACCTTGAGCAGGCCCTGCGCACGGAGCCACGTCTCCAGCAGGCCGGGCCATTGATCCAGTGCGGCGTCGCCCCTGCCCAATCCCGTGCCGTGGGGACCGTTGGCAAAAATGTGCGCCTCGGCAGGCACGCCTGCCTTCACCAGCGCCTCATAGTACCGCAGTCCCTGTTCCACGGGAACGGTCCGGTCATTGAACGTGTGATACCAGAACGTCGGCGGTGTGTCTTTGGTTACGAACAGATCAGGCGAATACGCCTTGCGCAGCTCTTCGCAGCGGTCCATCACGTTGAACAGCTTGCAGTAGCTCAGGTGCGAGGTGTCCCTCGAGATCGCGCCAATCCACGGATAGCCCAGCACCACGTAATCCGGGCGGCTCGACACGCGCTCAATGGGATCAGCAGCGGCCGCATCGCCGGGAACAAACTGCGTGGAGGCCAGCGCCGCCAGATGGCCTCCCGCAGAAAAGCCAATCACCACAATACGGTCGGGCGCAATGGAGTAGTCCTTCGCATGGGCGCGCACCGTCTGGATCGCGCGACGCGCGTCGAGCAGGGGAACCGGGAGCAGATAACCGTTAGAGCTGAGCCGGTATTGCAGCACAAAGGCGCGGAATCCGCGTGCGGTGAACCAGTCCGCCACCTGACGGCCCTCAAGGTTGGCGGCCAGGTGCGCATAGGCGCCACCTGGAAAAATCACGACCGCGGAGCCGTTCTCTTGGCCTTTCTGCGGTGCAAAGACCGTCAGCGTCGGCACATCTTCGCAGGCACTGCCCTTTGCCTGCGGAGCATCCCCCGCCCACAGCCGTATGGTTTGAATGCCAAGAAATGCATTGTCCTGGCCCGCAGTTGAGCAAGGATCCTGCTGTGCCAGCGCCCCTGCGCAGAATGCCAACCCAAAAGCCAATACAAAACCGAAACGTCTCACTGGAAAGCTCACCCCCTGCTCGCGCCGATTATACGGCTGGACAGGCAGGTTCGCGCGCAACGCTAGAGCCAGAGTGCCGTGTGCCCAGTGCGGCAATCGTCAGCCTGCGCCGTCACTCGTTCAGCCAGTTCCAGTCCGTAGCGCGCAACGTAAAAGGCCGCGCCATGCACGCGCTCCTGCAATACGCCTGCGGGATACAAGGCCTGGCTCACGGCTTCAGCGTGGCGCGCGAGCGAGGCCTCCTGCTGTAGTTGGAAGTTGGCCGCCAGCCTGCGCAGCCGGTTCATCTGGTAGCGCATCTTGCTTGCCGCCGTCTCGGCCGAGCGGCCCAGCCCCGCATCCAACATCTGCATCCATTCAAGCAGCGGAGTTAGTTCCTCATCCAGCGCATTGCCCGCGGCAGCCATCTTCCGCTTGCCTTCGACGGGCATGGCGCGCGCGGCCAGCAACTGCGTCAGCGAGTCCTGGCTCTCGGCTAAAACCCTCTCCAGCGTCAACTCGTGTTTGCGCAGCAGCTCGCCAATAGCCGGCTCCACGAGCGTACCGAAAAATCGCGGCTGCGCGGGCGTCAGGCGTCCCAGAATGCGTTCGAAGAGCACCGCCGACTGCGCAAAGTAAGCCACCTCCGCCGGCCCGCCAATGGTCAGCGAGGTCGAAAGCAGAAGATCCTGAAAGACCGGCCGCAGCAGCGCCGAAGGAGAAATGCGCTCCGGCTCGGCTTCCAGAATCGCCACCAGATCGGCGGTCGAATAGCTCTGCCGCCCCGCCTGCCACGTTCCGTTCGGCTCAGCCGCGCTGGGCGGCATACGCTTCAGCGCCAGCCGCGCGCCGCTTTTCTCGTCGATGAGAAACAGCAGGCTCGACTGCGGACCCACGGCCACCTGCGCGTGATACCCGGCGATTTCCAGCTCTCGATTGCGCTCGAGCAGCGCGGCGTGCAGTTCGTCGGCGCGCTCAAGAGCGGCACGCAGCACAGGCGCGCCCATGCGATGGAATGCGCGGCTGCCCGCATCCAGCACCAGCAGACCCTGCGCCGCAAAGACCTTCGAGTAGAACTCCGCAAACGCCTGGGCAAAGCTGCGGCCGGGCTTGTACGCAGCTTCCAGCGCCTCCATGGCATCCGAGTAGCCCAGCAGCTCCCATGCCTGCTCCACCAGCGGCACAATGGAGTCATCGAGCAACACCGGGCCCACCGGCACAGCCGCATTCGGCGTTGCCGCATACACCAGCTTGTGCAACGCGCGGCGGCCGGGAAAAACAACGTGATTGATCTCCGCAAAATCGTGGTCTTCACTCGCCAGCCAGAAAATGGCAACGTGGGGACGGCCTGCCTGCGTAGCCTCCCGCGCCCGCGCAAGCGCAGTGGCCGCCTTGAAAAGCGTTAATAGCGGCCCGCCAAACAGCCCTACCTGCTGGCCCGTCACCACCACCCCGCCGCCCGACTGCATCGCATCCAGCGCAGCGCGGGCAGCAGCGGTGGAATTCTGTGCGGCCAGCTCCGCTACCAGCTCTGGCCAGTGCGCCGGGACCTGCGGACGCGTCTGCCAACCAGTGTCAAACGACGCTGCTGCGTAATAGGATCGCACCGCCTCTTCGCCGGCACTGTAGTCCAGAAACAGCCGGGTCAAACCCGGTGCCACGGTAATGGGATGACAGTCTGCGCTCGTCAACTCGTTCTCTTCCGGTACACACGCCTTGGTAGGGATTCCTGTGCAATGAGGCTCAGGGATAATTCGGCTGTGTAAAGGATGCCACGCCGGGCGTAATCGATGCACACATCGCCCCTTGCGCATGCGTATACTTTTCTTTTGATTGCGAAATCAGGAGAGGGGGTCCGCGATGCCCACAAAAGTGAAACCCGTCAAGCTCGTCAAGCCCGCGAAGCCAAAGAACGCCAAGGCAAAAACGCCCAAAGCCGCCAAAAGCAAGACCCGTGCGCCCAAGCCCGCTCCTCAGGAAAAGGCGCGACTGCTCAGCTCCAAAGTGGTCTATGAGGGACCGCTCTTCCGGGTGCTGCACGACAAGATGATCGAGCCCGGCGGCAAACGCAGTGAGCGCGACGTCATCCGCCACAATGGCAGTGTCGTTGTCCTCGCCATCGACAGATCCAAAAGCAAGTCCAATCCCTGGATCGTCGTCGAGCGCCAGTATCGCCACGCCGCCAATCAGTTCCTGTGGGAACTGCCCGCCGGCAAGCTGGACCCCGGCGAAGACCCCCTGGCCGGCGCACAGCGGGAACTGGAAGAGGAAACCGGCTATCGCGCAAAAAAGTGGAAGCCCTTTGTGGAGTACTACGCCAGCCCAGGCTTTCTGGGCGAATCAATGAAGGTCTTTATCGCCGAAGGACTCACGCCCGGCCATCCCCATCCCGAAGACGACGAAGAGATTGAGCTGCGCCTCGTCAAGCTGTCGGATGTCCTCAAGATGATTGAAAAGGGTGCCATTCTGGACGGCAAAACCCTCACCAGCGTGCTCCTCTATGCCCGGCAACTGGAGAAAAAGCACAAAAAGTGAGACGCCCCGCCCGTCCGCGCGGCTAAATTAATGCCCCGTTTTCCACGTCGGGCGGTCGCCGCGCGGTTCGGCCCGTCCCACTTTTTGAATTTCTTTTTGAAAATTCTGAATCAACCTTTCGCGCGTTTTTGGCGTCATAGCTTTTATCGGTGTGCGTTCCTATACGCTGCTCTCGCCGCATATACATCAAGACGCAAGGAAGGCAGACCCCTGTGGCTCAGTACAAAGGTAAAGTCAAATGGTTCAATAACGCCAAGGGCTACGGATTCATCGGACGTGAAGATGGCCCGGATGTGTTCGTCCATTACTCGGCAATCCAGTTGGATGGCTACAAAACCCTGAAAGAGGGCGATGATGTGGAGTTCGACATCGTCCAGGGCCAGAAGGGTCCCCAGGCCGATGCAGTTCTCCGGCTCAAGGACGCCGCACATACCGCGGCCTAGCTGCGCTTGTAGCTGCTCGTAGTCGGTATAGCCCACCAACCGCGGCGCATGTCCATTGCGCCTGCGCGCGGGCTCCGGTCCGTCATGCGGTACGGGTACCGCACACGTGTTCTGCGAGTTCGCGCGGCAACCTGCTTTCCCAGCGGCAAGAATCTCCAGACACCTGAAAAATCTCCCAGTTCCTCCCTGCCCGCTCGTTTTCCTCCCGCCAATCGCACATACTGTTCGCGGAGGCTCTTGCCGTGGACAACCCCACCATCGCCCGCCTGCTGGCTGAAACCGCTGACCTGCTGGAGATCGACGGCGGAGACAGCTTCCGTATCCGAAGTTACAGGCGGGCCGCCGAGTCCGTAGAGCAGACCACGGTGGACCTGGCCGCCATTGCCACGGACACGGCGCAGTTGCTTGAGATTCCCGGCATCGGCAAGGGCATGGCCGCGCACCTGCAGGCAATCGCCGCCACCGGCACAATGCCCCTCCGCGAGGAGCTGTTGGCCAAGTACGGCGCCAGCGTGCTGGACCTGCTCAAGCTGCCCGGCATGGGCCCCAAAACCGTGGCCCTGCTCTGGGACGCAGCCAAAATTGCCAGCATCGACCAGCTTGCCCATGCCATTGAGAAAAAACAGCTTGCAGGCCTGCCGCGCATGGGCGACAAGCAGATCGAAAAGCTCCGCAAGGGCATCGAGGACTACCGCCGCAGCGTAGGGCGCTTTCGCATCGACATCGCTGAGGAAGCCGCCGCGAAGCTCAGCAAATATCTGCTGAAATTCGACGGCATTCACAAAGTGTCACCCGCCGGCTCGCTGCGCCGTGGCCGCGAGACCGTCGGCGATCTCGATCTGCTGGTCACCGGCCCGGCCTGCCTGCCAGAGCACACTGCGGCCGCAGTCGCGTACGTGGCCGCCTTCCCCGATATCCACGACATCATCGCGCAAGGCGAAAACAAGGTCAGCTTTCACCTCGCAAATAGTTTGCAGGTGGACGTGCGTCTGCTTCCCCCAGAGTCCTACGGCGCCGCGCTGCAATACTTTACCGGCTCCAAGGCCCACAACGTCGCGCTGCGCCAGCGGGCCCTCAAGATGGGTTACACGCTCAGCGAGTGGGCGCTGGCGCGGCTTGATGACGGCTCCACCGTCGCGGCCGCTACTGAAGAAGAGATCTACAAGGCCCTGCGCATGGACTGGATGCCCCCCGAAATGCGCGAAAACCTCGGCGAAATTGAAGCGGCCGCACACCACAAGCTGCCCCGCATCATTGAGCTGGCTGACCTGCGCGGCGACCTGCACATGCACACCACCGCCACCGACGGACGCAACTCCATCCACGAGATGGCCGAGGCCGCTCTGGAGCGCGGCTACCAGTACATCGCCATCACCGATCACTCCAAAAACATGGCCATGACCAACGGCCTCGACGAGAAGCGCGCGCTCGAACAGATCCGCCGCATCCATGAGGTGGATAAGCGGATGGAGGGCCGCATCCGCGTCTTTACCGGGATTGAAGTGGATATCCTCGCCGACGGAAAACTCGACCTGGACGACGAAGTCCTGGCCCAGATGGATATCGTCATCGCCAGCGTCCACACGCGCTTTGAAATGAGCCGCGACGACATGACGGCGCGTGTGATGCGCGCCATGGAAAACCCCTGCACGCGCATTCTCGGCCACCCCACGGGCAGGCTGCTCCTGCGCCGCGAACCCTTTGCCCTCGACATGGCTGCGGTGCTGCGCCGGGCCGCCGAGCTGCGCGTAGCCGTGGAGCAGAATGCCGCTCCCGAGCGGCTCGACCTGTGCGACCGCGACCTGCGCCTGGCCAAGGAGCTGGGCTGCAACATCGTCATCAGCACCGACGCGCACGACACACGGCATCTGGCAAAAATCGAGTACGGCGTACGCCAGTTGCGGCGGGCATGGCTCGCGCCAGAGAACGTGCTCAACACACTCGGCACGAAGAAATTTCTGGCCGCTCTCAGGCCACGCCCATGACCCTCGTCCGAATCCCCGTCAAGGCAGCAAAACTGGAAACAGGTTTTTGCTGCGGACCCGCGGATTTCTTCCCCTACCGCGCGCTCGCGGAGATAAGATAAGGGCGCTATGAGTCTGCTGCATCAGGAATCTCCGCAAGACCAGGATGACGCCGCCCGCGGCGAATCATTTACCAAGGGATCCAGTCATGTCATCTGGGCCAGTGTTGCGGCTGCCATCCTGGTCAGTGCGGCCATCGCCATCTACGTGATTGCCGGTGAAAAGCCGCCGGCCGCGACGGGCCAGATTCTGGAGGTGTGGGCACACCCCATGCACACCCAATCATCCGGCTTCGACGCCAACGGCGCGGCCATCCCGCAGGAAAGCTTTGACCTGGTCCTCGTCTTTGCGCGCGCACGCCTGCACAACCAGGGCAAGCAGCCGATCTTTCTGCATCAGATTCTCACCAATGCCACGCTGGACGATGGCATTCACGCAAGCTATGCCGCGGCAACCTCCCAGTACGACCGCGCATTCCTGGCCTATCCCGAGCTGGCGCAGTGGCACTCGACGCCACTCTCACCAGAGACGACCATCGAACCCGGCCAGACGGTGGAGGGAACTTTCGTCTCCTCCTTCCGCCTGACCAAACAGCAATGGGACGCGCGCAAGAACCTCGACTTCACCTTCGGCTTTCGCTACCTGCCAAGCCTGACGCTGAAGGCGCAGGGCGCGGTTATTGAGCGCTAGCCGGAGCGGCCGCGCTCTTGGGCGTCGAGAGATACCCAGACACCTGGTTCTTTGAGCGGATATTGTTCACCACAATCTCATACAGCGCCGGTTCCTTCCCGCTGTAGAACTGCAGTGGCTCGTCCACGTTTCTGTCCTTCTTTTCGTAGCGCCTGTCGTCGGCATACACCAGAACAGTGAACCGGCTCCGCTTCATGTCCGCCTTCTTCAGTTCCAGGCTCACGGTTCCCACGGGCTGCCGCTTGTTCTTGGTCAGGGTGAACTCGTAATAGTTCCGGTCGCCCCGGTGCTTCAGCAGTTCCAGTTCGTCGTGGTTCCGCGCGATCAGCGTGCTTTGCCCGCCCATATCGCCCTTCATCGACTGCAACTGCGACATCGCACCCGCCAGATCGGTCTGCGTCTTCGCCACATCGGTCTTCACGCCGCCCACGTCCGTCTTCACATTGGACACTTCGCTGGAGACGCTGCTCACCTGTTGCGCGGTCTGCTGCTGTGCTGCCTCAAGCCGCTTGCTGTCGGCCTGCTCGCGCTGGATGATTGCCTGTGCGCGGGCGTCAAGCTGCTTCTGGGTCAGCCCCAGAGACTTGCCCAGCTCATCTGTGGCCACTGTAAGCCGCGCGTTGGTCTCGCGCATCTGTGCCGCCAAAGTCGCGTTCTGCTGGTTCGCGGCGGCCAGCGCTGCTTCCTGGTGAGACAAGCGGCTGCTCAGTGCATACGTCCAGATCAGCCCTCCGACTGCGCTCAGCAATGCTACTGCGATCACGACCAGCAGTGCGCCCGAATAAGTTCGGGGAGGATTCTCAAGTTCACTCATGCGATTTGCCTTCCTTCTCCATAGCAGCCCGCTGCGCGAACCGCTTCTTGCCTTATGGCAAAATCCTATCCTGTTTGGACGACGTTCCTGCCTTCCTCGTTAAATCTCCCATTTCACCAGGCAAGACCGAGGGACTGAACAGCATTACAAAAAAACCGCACGCCCCGCGCTTTCCGGGGATGCTCAAGAATATAGAACGAAATGGGCTTGAATGCGAAAAACTGTATCTTTTCGCGCCTCCCGGACTGCCTCCGGAAGACCATTTCATTGAATCCCTTTCCCCCGCGCAGTGACAACCATCGAATCGCTACGCTATAAAGAGCATTACTGCTTTTTTGCGCTCCGAGCCTTTTCCCGGGGCTTATACACGGTCAAAATCGCCAAAAAGCACAGCCATAATAAAGGGAGATTCAACGTTTATGTCCACTGCAGTCATTGGAAAAGGATTGGAAGGAATCGTTGCCGCGAACTCCGGAGTCTGCTGGATTGATGGAGAAGCGGGTGTACTGGCCTATCGGGGTATTGACGTTCACGAGCTCGCGGTGAATTCGACCTTCGAGGAAACAACCTATCTGCTCTGGAACGGACGCCTGCCCAACCAGCTCGCGCTGCGCGAGTTCCAGTCCCAGCTGGCTCTCTCGCGCCAGATGGACCAGCGCGTCATCGACATGCTCCGCAGCTTTCCCGCCAGCGCTTCGCCCATGGAAGTGCTCCGCACCGCCGTCTCCGCCCTCAGCTTCTACGACGCGGACGAGAAGGACAACTCCCACGACGCCAACGTCCGCAAGAGCTACAACCTCACCTCGCAGATCGCCATGATCGTGGCCATCTACGACCGCATCCGCAAGGGCCTCGAGATCATCCCTCCCGACCGCTCGCTCAGCCATGCCGCCAACTTCCTGTGGATGCTGACCGGCAACAAGCCCTCCGAGACGGCCACGCGCACGCTCGACATCGCCCTCATCCTCCACGCCGACCACGAGCTCAACGCCTCCACCTTCGCCGCCCGCGTCATCGCCGCCACGCTCTCTGACATTCACTCTGCCGTCACCGGCGCCATCGGCGCGCTCAAGGGCCCGCTCCACGGCGGCGCCAATGAAGCAGTGATGCGCATGCTCCTGGCCATCGACAAGGCCGGCGCCGACCCCGTCGAGTACGTCAAAAACATGCTCGCCGCCAAACAGAAGGTCTCCGGCTTCGGCCACCGCGTCTACAAGACTGAAGATCCCCGCGCCACCCACCTCCGCCGCATGAGCGAGCAGCTCGGCAAGGACGCCAATCAGTCCAAGTGGTTTGAGATGTCCCGCGCCATCGAGCTCTACGTCAAGGCTGAAAAGAAGCTCAACGCCAACGTCGATTTCTACTCCGCCTCCACCTACGCCATGCTCGGCATCGACATCGACCTCTACACGCCCATCTTCGCCATCAGCCGCATCGCCGGATGGGCCGCCCACGTCATTGAGCAGCTCGACGACAACCGCCTCATCCGCCCCCGCGCCGAATACATCGGGCCCACCTACCCCACCCACTGGGTCCCGGTTGCAGAGCGGGCATAAACCCGGTTACGCCACACAACAACGCCGCGCAGCCAACCCGGTCGCGTGGCGTTCCTGTCTTCAGCACGGACGCAAGCCGCGACCATACCCCAAACCCTTGTCATCTTGAGCGAAGCGAAGCGCAGTCGAAAGATCTGCGGTTGTTCTTCGTCCTCTTCAGCGAACCGCTCAACCGACCCCCATAGCGCTTTGTGAAAGGGCACGACTTCAGTCGTGCCGAAAACCACCCTCCCCCAAAAACCTGTCATCTTGAGCGCAGCGCAGCGGAGTCGAAAGATCTGCGGTTGCTTTTCGTCCCTCTTCGACGAGCCGATCAACCGTCCGCACCTTGGCCTAGCATCAGTGCACGACTTCAGTCGTGCCGACAAATGCCGGATCAGCATTCACAGGCTTCAGCCCCTGCGTGCCAACTTTGGGAGACTTCCGGTTAGGCGGTGACACAACCGGAATTCGGAATTTTGAAGTCCCGAAAGTCGGTCAGCGCCTGGGTGAATGGGAATGATTCTTCATTCGATTTCAAAAGGCATTGACGGAGTTCTTGTGCACGAAGGGGGGGGTGACGGGCTAAACTGGTCAGTCCTTCAAATGAACTGGAAGAGGTTTTGCATGAGGCGTACCCTGGCGCTTCTGTTCGCTGTATTCATACTTCTCGGATGCGCGTTCGGTCAACAAGACGGCTTGCGTCTGGAAGCCCTTAAGAAATACATCCTCGAGAGCGACTACCCAGAGGTGTTTGGGAAAGATCACTACAAAACACGCATCGAAGGTGTGCTCGATACGGACATCGACAATGATGGGTCCCGGGAAATCGTTGTCCTGTTTTATCCGCACTATCGCCAGTCTGCTCCTATTTTGATCTACAAGATCAGTTCTGACCTCAAGGTGAAAAGAGTGCCAGAAGGACTTGCACCAGGTCCGCTAGAAAAAGTGTCCGGCGATTACCTCGATTCACACAATTTGGGGATGGCAGTAGACTTTGAGGTCTCAGGCGGAACGGCCACTCCAGAAACTGTTCTCGAAGCCGCGTCGACAAATGGCATGAATGGATTCGTGATTTACGACTCGTTCTTTCACATGGATCACCGGAGCGGCACTCCAGCGATCATTGACATGCGTGGCGTGAAATTGCCTTCGAAGGACCATGATTGCAGCTCTTTTGAGTTTTCGAGAGTCAAGCAAATTGCCGCTGGGCACATCCGTGAAGACTCTTCAAAAAACTACCTCGCCGCTTGGGTCGGGGACGAGATTTACGTGTACCTAATTCGCGGGATATCGAATCGGGGAATGCTCGATAAGAAGCTATGGGTGGTTAATGCTCCAAAGGGATTCAACGGTTTTGAGATAGGCAAGGGACTCACATACAAGACTGAAACAGCAACAGATGTGCTGACCTTGAAATAGCACTTCCCTAGTTTGAATCGGGCTAACCACCCGGGCAGCCCGCCGGGTGCCCTAGGTCTCGCCTCTGAGACCTGGGCTCCCACGAACTCCCCGCAGCGCTGTCTTGTGTCAGGCCACGACCTCAGCCGTGCCGAGAAACGCCACATCAGCATACGCGGGCTTCAGCCCCTGCGTGCCAGCTCTGGGAAACTTCCGGTTAGGCGGTAATACGCTCACGGGCCGCTCTTGAGTTCGAAGAGCGATATGAATAAAGCCGCAGCGGGACAGCGACCGCGCACCGATCTCCACCGTCCCGGGTGTTGATTTGGGTAGTAAGCCGCACGAGGGCTCTTCATCGCCCAGGTCCAAACAAACAATGAGGCTACTGAAAGATTTTTGCCGCGAATTGGTTCAGGTAATCGCGCCAGTTGTTCCATGCATGGAAGCCGCCGGACTCGTGGACCTCGGTCTTGATCCCAGACTTGTTCAGCAGCGCCACGGTTGCGTTCGAGTTCTGCAGGGCGATGTCGTACTTGCCCGCGCCCACCCAGTACAGCTTGAAGGGCTTGCCCGACGAGTGGTACTGCGCCAGATCGGTCTCGTCTTC
>JAJXZL010000046.1 GCA_021780075.1 Acidobacteriota bacterium | reverse complement strand
CGTCGGTTCAATCCACGCCTTGCAAATGCTCGCCGCCGCAAGGTAAAACAATCACGTCTTCGGCCAATCCCGTTGGCCGGTTTTGAACTGATAATGTATGGCCGGATTTAAGGTGATAACCGAGGTCTTGAGGTCCCCGCCAATGCAGTAATCCCTGACTTCAGGTTCACTCTCCCAATTCAGCAGTGGATGCTCGATGCACTCATGGAACGAACGGAAGCGGCGCCACCCTCTGAGCCCCAGAGAATGCCGACGCTGGAATCGAGAGTAGGATAAATCCGCGTGGCGAATGCGCTTCTGTGATCCACGAAAACCTCAAGCACAGAATTGTCGAGAAAGATCTCGAGATTCAGCTCGTCCGGTACTTCGGGGAAATGAATGACTTCCTGTGCATCTCTCGTAACGGATGAGTCTAGACTCGAATGCGTGCGGTCAAGAGTCAGTCTTCCGAATTCCCATTGATAACGAAGCTCTGTATACTCTCGCGCATCCGGTGAAGAGCGTAACCGCAATGCGATGGCACGCGAAGATCCTTTCCGAAATGTCATCTCAGCGTGCATCGAACGTCCTGACACGCCGGGAACAGCCTCCATTAAAGCAGGTTTCAACTCGGCATAGGGCACGGACGCAATTGACTGAGACAAATTGCGGATGCCTTCGAATGGAATCTGCCTCAGTTGGCCAGAATCATCGATGGAAAGTGCTCTTGGTATCGAATACAAATGCGCCCAACCTGCTCGCCAGCATTCCTTGGCACTCCGTTGATCAGGAATGATGCCCATCGTGATCACGCGACCATCCTGAAGAACACATGGGGTAGGGCTGAGCAAGTGATTGAAGAGTTCGAGCCTGCGGGGATACGTTTCGTGCGGAACGAAGCTTTCGTCTTTCCAGGAACCGATCCAATACGACGCTCGCCCAGGAACTTCGCAAACGATGAGCACATGTTCTTTGCCGATCTGAACAAATACTGGCATTTCCCAGAAGACCCCGGAATTCTCGTGATCTCCGATGAGCAATGGCTTGCAATACTTCCAATGAATGAGGTCGCTCGACTTGTAGAGTAGCGCCGTTCCGCCTACGTTTTTAATTCCAGATCCGATCAAGAGGTAGTACACACCGCCTTCTCTCCACACATGAGGGTCGCGGAACTCTTCAATGCCGGGCTGATCAGGGGGAGCAGCAATAACAGGGTTGCCGGCATACTTGCTGAAATGAACACCATCAGCGCTGGTCGCAAGGCAAATGCTCGCATGGTCTCCACGTCCGCCAGTGTAAAGGATGGCGAGCTTTCCGTTGTATTCAATGACTGATCCTGACCAACATCCCTTGCAATCAGGCCCTGGCTCGGGACTCAAAGCCACAGGCTGTTCGGTCCAGTGATACAGATCAGGGCTAGTCATGTGGCCCCAGTTGATATTTCCCCAATACGGACCATTCGCATTCTTTTGATAGAAAATGTGGTATTGACCGCCCCAATGAATCAGACCATGCGGTTCATTCGTCCACGCCCTGGGTGGCAATGCGTAATAGGTGGGGCGTTGAGGGTCATCTTCGCACCACGGTCCATTGATTTGCAGATCTGGTGCTTCGTCGAGTGCATAGCGGGCTACCAATTGTCTGAGGTCGCGAACGCTGAGTTCTGAATTGAAGATTTGAACATCTCGAACGAGTCCGTTGATAACACCAGACGCGAAGACATCGGCAATCAAAGGACAATCTGGCGTCTTTCCGATTGTGACGCCGACACCCTCAATCGGAACCGAATCTCTGAAGTTACATTGCTGTTCTGAAGCGATCTGCCCATTCACATAAATTTTAGTAGCAGACTCAGAGAACACTGCGGACAGGTGGTGCCATTCGCCACGGGCAAGCGGTCCAGTGGCCTTGCTTTCGGTTGAGCTGTCTTTGCCGCGACGACGCGCCAGAAGAAAACCCAGGGAGTCAAGAGCCAAATTGAATTCCTCTCCAGACTCGCTTTTCACATGGATTATTGCCGCTTCATTCACTGGATACGCTTCAAGCGCGATCCAGGCCGAAATAGTCATCGAAGATGCGTGAAGTGGAATCGGGCGCTCAGTAGCGGTAATCCAAACGGAGTACCCGTCTAGCCGCAGCGCACGTTCGTGTAGAGAACCTACCCATCGGGAACGGCCATTGCGAGACGCGATTGGGTATTCCGCGCCACTGCTCTGCTCCCTTGCTGTTTCCGCGGAGTCGTTCAGGCGCCAGCACAACGACTCGTTGAACCGACTCTCCGCCCAACTCAATTGACCGCAAATAAGCCCCGCAGAAGCCGCAAGAAATGACCGGCGGGAGAACGTTACAGGCATTCCACGGTGATCGCTCATGAATTAGGCTCGCACCAGTCGCCGCTGCAGTTCTTCTAGCGTCTGGCCCTTGGTTTCTGGATATGTCAAAAGCACGACCATAAACTGCAGAGCAGTCATGGCCGCAAAGAAGATAAATGGCATACTGCGGCCCATTGTCGTTGCAACCACCGGGAAGACGAGGGCAATGCACGTATTCATGATCCAGTGGCTCGCGTTTCCGACACCCTGTCCCTTCGAGCGAACATGATTGGGAAACACTTCACCGATGTAGACCCAAACTACTGCCCCTTGTGAGAGAGCGAAGAACCCAATGTAGATGACGAGAAGCCAGACAAGTGCCCACTGATGCGAGTTCGTCGCGAATATCCAGGCGACACCTGCGAGGCACACGGCCGTACCCGCGGCTCCAATGAGCAGAAGAGTCTTGCGGCCTAGCCGATCGATCACAGACATGCCGACCATCGTGAAGATAAGGTTGGTGAAGCCGATCGCAATTGCCTGCTCATCGCCGGAAAGCTGACTAAATCCGGCCGCGGCAAAGATATTGTTCAGGTAATAGAGGATCGCGTTGATGCCCGCCAACTGGTTGAATGCACCGATGGTGATCGCGAGGAATAAAGGATAGCGATACTTCCAACGGAATACTGGCTCGCGGGCGCTAGCATGTTCCTGTTCGAGAGCAGACCGAATATCAGCAAGTTCAGCTTCGGGGTTCGGTTCTCCCATGAGCTTGAGAATCTCCAGCGCCTCAGCGATCTGATTTCGTGACGCCGACCATCGCGGACTGCGAGGAATGCCGAACAGCAGAACGAGGAAGCCAAGCGCAGGCACCGCAGCAATGCCAACCTGCCAACGCCACTCCGTTGCTCCTAGATGTAACAGGCGAATCAGGTAGTTTGTCGTATATGCGACGAGAATCCCGAAGACGACGTTGAATTGGAATGCGCCAACCAGACGTCCCCGCCATTTCGCTGGCGAGAGTTCTGCGATATAGACCGGTCCAAGGACCGATGAAGCACCGATCCCAACGCCGCCGATGAACCTGAAGACCAATAAAGAGGACCAACTCCAGGCAAACGCGCTTC
The DNA here is from genome assembly GCA_021780075.1 of Acidobacteriota bacterium. Taxonomy (GTDB): domain Bacteria; phylum Acidobacteriota; class Terriglobia; order Terriglobales; family Acidobacteriaceae; genus Telmatobacter. The sequence continues at coordinate 98,872 of JAJXZL010000046.1, read as the reverse complement.
CGACGGCAGAAATGACGTAGAGGACGGCAGTGAGGCGCAGTGTTTCGCGCCCGCCAAGCTTCTGGCCGATAATACCTGCGCTAAACGAACCCGCGACGGTGCCGATCAATGCAATGGCGACCGTCCAACCCTTGCCTACATCGCTCAGGTGGTACAGCTTCACCAACGCGTCCAATGCGCCCGAGATCACGACGGTGTCAAAACCGAAGAGCAGCCCACCAAGGGCTCCGGTCAATGTTGCTTTCAGCAATTTTGAATTGGGTCGTATCTTAACTTCTGGTGCTGAGCCTTGGACTTTCGGCGAATAGAGCGTCGATGAATGCATAGCGAATCTTTACCTCGTCAGCCTGTCATTGGATATTGGCGCAAGCTCCCAACTTGAGCTTGAGACGAGATCGACCGAAATTCCCCGCCATGCAATACGTAACGTTTGCGCGCTCGTACCTGAGTAATAAAAGCGCTTCGTGAAGGCTTGTCGGTTGTTCACAAGAAGCTCGATGACAGAACCATCAACAAAGGCGTGAAGCTGAAGTTCCTCCTCTTCTCCCGAATCAAGAGAAAGCATTTGTCCATCGATCATGACCTGCGTTCGGCGACTTGGGTCGAACTTAATTTCAAGCCAGGAAACTCCACCTTCGCCGGAGAACTGGATTTCAAACGGATCGCCAGTTCTTCGGGCGTTGAGCTTCAGCTCACCACGGCAGCTGACAAATTCAGCCACTATGCTCTCTTGATCCGCCTTGTGAATAGGACCAAACTGCGCCCGACGTTCCTTACCCCGAAGCAGTTCTACTTCTTTGGCCACGGTTATACGGAGTCGGCCGTCCTGCCCAACCGCCAGGACACGCGGTAAAGACATCAAGCCCGCCCATCCGGCAGCTGAGTATTCCGCTTCCGGACGGCGCTCTGGAATCCATCCCCATAAGATGCGGCGGCCATCCGGCGCCAAAAAGCTCTTGGGAGCATAGTAAGCGCCGTGATCCAGCAGCCCCCGCTGCTCTGGTGTATAGACATGGGTCTTGCGGTCGTAATGTCCGGTCGTCCAGATGACCTGCCCTTCCGTTGAGTAGAGCAGACAGTATTTGTCGCCGAGGGGAAAGAAATCAGGGCACTCCCACATCTCGCCGCTGTCGCACGGGTTCACAGCTTGCTTGCCGTTCGGCTTACCCCAGACCAAGGGGTGTAAATACTCCCAATGACGCAAATCCTGCGAGCGATAGAGCAACACACAGCCGCCTTGATCGCGTACGCCTGATCCCACGGCAAGATACCAGCCATCGTCTTCCTTCCAAGGGCACGGATCGCGGAATCCGGTGACCTTCATCCCTGAAGGAGGAGTGGCAATCACCGGCGCAGCGCGTTTCTTCCAGTGGAGTAAATCCTCATCCTCAGCTGTGGCGAGCATTTGAACCTCGCGCAGCTTGTCGGCTCCGTCGTGAATCGTGACCAGTTCGGGCGGCGCGTTCTTTACGCCGGTATAGATGATCGTAGGCACGCCATCGAATACAACGGCTGAACCTGAGAAGCAACCCTCACTGTCTGGCCCATTGTGAGTCGGCGCTAATGCAATCGGCTCATGCTTCCAATGCACCATGTCAACGCTTACGGCGTGCCCCCAGTGCATGTCACCCCATACTGCCGCATGCGGATTCATTTGGTAAAAGAGGTGATACTTCCCCTTCCACCAGATTGGACCATTGGGATCGTTCATCCAACTTCCCGGCGGAAGAAGATGGTACTGCGGTCGTAGTGGATCATGAGAAATATCTGAGGCGACAGCGTAGCCGCTCCACAAAGCTCCTGCCGCCTTCACACCGATTGCGGCCAAAGCAGCACTTCCAGAACATGTGAGAAGAAATTTACGACGACTCGTCATTCCATGCGCTCGACGGGTTGTAGTTCACATTTCGTGGTTGGAAAAATTCGGGAGGTCCTGGAATACCACAGTTGCGGTGTATTCAGGACCTCCCCTGGTGGTAAGAGAGTTTGTCAGCAGACTCACTCTAGAAAGTGAACTTCGTACTCAACTGAAGTGTGCGCGCCTGGGCAACACCGGTAGCTTTGCCAAAATTGCCAAATGACTGACCAGTTGTTGGATCCACTCCTCCGTCCGCTAAATTGGTATCCCATCCCTGAAGGTTGACGCGGTTGAATGCGTTGTACATGTCCACTCGGAACTGCAGGCTCCCAGACTCTTTGAAGAACCATGGCATCTTCGTGTCTTTCGCGAGCGCCGCATCGGTTTGAGCGAAGCCGGGGCCACGTATTGTGTTGCGGCCAATGTTTCCTTCATAGCCCAAAGGCACGCCATTCGAGTCAGTCGGTAGCGGGAAGTCCGTTGTCTTGAAGGTGCCTGTAAGAAACTTTGACCGGCTGAGGCCCTTCAGTGGCCACTTAATGTTGGTCGGCCTGTTGGGAAGATCGTAATTGAATCCATCAAGATTAAAGTCATCTTGAGGAAGACTTGTGAAAACGGTCGCCGGGAATCCAGACATCAGAGTGCCAAGCGCACTGAGTTGCCATCCGCTCAGAAGGCTCTTGAGCACGCCATTGTTCAATCCCGGAGTTGGGATGATCCAAAGACCATTAAACGAAAGTTGCTTGGGAGTGTCTTGGCTAGAGACTCCACGCTGAGCTTTGACATTATAGGCATCGATAACGACAGAATACTCAGCTCCCTTTTGCTGCCCCGGCACAGTGCTCATAAGGTCGATCGTCTTCTGAGCAGTAAAAGCAACCTGAAAACTGTATCCCGCTTTGAATTGCCTTCGGACATACGTCGTGAATCCGTTGTAACTGGAGCCATTTCGGTTGGTAGTGTAATTGATCGCAGAGAAATACGGGTTGGGCAGTGTGCCGAGAGTTTCCGTATAGCCCCCGCTCCCGTTGGATGTCACGGTATTTACACCATCGACGCGATTCATGTTTGTGATGGAGTATTCGTGGATCGTATTGGAGTGGATGTAATCTGCCTCTGCAATCATATTTGGCCCCAAAGTCCGTTGAACGCCAACAAAGTAATTCTCGGCATAAGCCATCTTTAGATGCGGATCGGGTCCACCGATGTTATTGAAATTCCCAAAGCCGCCACGGGCATTAAGCGGTGGCAACGTTGAGATGAGGCCTGTCGGTAATGGGCATTGATATGGGAATGTCGCGGACGCGCATAGGCCGAATGCTGGAGGCTGGGGCGAGCCAGGGACATGGACACTTGCATTGAAGTTTGCGTCGATTGGAGGATTCGCAGTTTCTGTGTCACTCCAGTTTGTATTTCCGCCGCGGTCAAAGAAAATACCTGCACCTCCGCGAACCGACCATTTCTCTGATCCAAAGGGTCTCCACGCAAAACCGAATCGAGGGGCAAAGTAAGTTTTCTTGAGATTGATGTATGGGCGCCGCTTACTTGGATCTGGATTCAGACCCACAGATATTCCTTCAATTTGCTGAAGCAAAGATCCAGCGGACGGTACCGTCAGCGTTGAAAGGGTGCCGTGAGCCTCGGAAGGATTGGAGATTGCATCCCAACGCAAACCAAGATTCAGGGTCAGATCCGGACTGACTTTCCAGTCGTCTTGGACATAGGCCCCATAAGTACTATCCAGAAAATACCTGTTGTTGTTGGCCACTCCGCCCGTGGTCGGATCAAACGAGATCGTCCCATAGTTATCCGTCTTGTCTGCGGCAAAGTCGAAGATCGTGTCGAAACCCCAGGCCTGCTGACGATTGTCGGGAATAGTGAATGGAGCAAAATCCTGATTATGGAACCACTCAAAGCCAGTCTTCAGCGCGTGTTTGCCGCGCGTGATCGTCACCATGTCGCGCCAGTGAAAGTCGTTTTGCGCAAAGCCTACGGGAGAGAAACCGTCTCCGAATCCGGCTATGCCATTGATGTTCGTCGGAAGCAGATTGCAGTAATTACAAGGAATGAGAACAGACGTCCTGGTATACCCTGCTCCTGTCTCATTGAGGATCGTGGGCGAAAAGACGTGCGTGTAATTAAGCGCTCCAAACCATGCATCTTGCGGGAAATTGATGTCAAAGGAGTGTCGCACGCCATTGTCCCAGGGGCCGACCAGATGGGTGTTATACATGTTCCCATAGATGCGATCTCGGGATTCGTGAAAGGTTTGATCGATTCGGGCGTTGTATTGATATCCGTTATGCGGTGAAACAAACGTTCCGTTAGCGGTATCGATCATTGCCATACTGCAAGGCATCCCGAGTGGTCCGATTCCGCTCGGATCATTGATCGCGTCAGCGCAATCGTGTGCGGCATCCGGTGCCGCGCCTTGTTGTTGCTCCACATTCGCCACCGTGGCAACAGAGTTCTTATTGGCCGCAACCGTCGGCGTGTATTGAGAAAGCAGACTGGTTGAGAGGTTGTTGGGCAGGTTGCTCTTCATCCAGCTTGTCAGGGCTGCATCCTCTACGGTAACTGGTCCGGTGGATGTGGTTTGCGAAATCACCTGATCCCAGCTTCCAAAAAAGAACGTCTTGTCGCGGCGAATGGGGCCGCCAAACGATCCCCCAAATTCATTTCTTGTAAATGGGGTGATATAGCCATTGATCGGGTCATTGTAGTTCTGGAATTCGTTTCGAGCCGTCAGATTGTTGCTTTGATACTGCTCAAAGGCAGATCCGTGCCACATGTTCGTTCCGGACTTGGTCGTGATTTGCGTTACGAGGCTTGCGGCCTTTCCGAACTCTGCCGAGTAGTTTGTCGTTGAAACAACAACCTCTTCGACTGAATCTGGGTTCGGAACGAGCTTCGCATCGCCGCCCGAAGGCGAGTCGTCCAGCGACACCCCGTCAAGCAAATAGGTGTTGCTGTGGTTTGGCGCGCCGTTTGCCACAATAGCGGGGGTTGTCGTCGCATAGAAAATGTCAGAATTGGCGGCAGGGGAACCCATCAGCCCTGTGCCAGTTACACCGGGAGTTTGATTCGTGACCGCGTAGATGTTCCGCCCCTCAATCGGGAGCTCTTCCACTTGCTTCGCACTCGTGACGGATTGGATTGAGGCTTCATCCGTTTGAACAGCACTAGGCGTTGCCTCAACGGTCACTGTTGCTTGCGCAGTTGCAATCGGTAACTTCGCTTCAACCTCCTGCACCCGCATCGCGGTGAGGTCAATGTTCTCCTGGATGAACTGGGCAAAGCCCGCGGCGCTGACTGCAACCTTGTAATGACCAGGTGCGAGCGCTGGAAAGCGATAGAGTCCCGCAGAGTTGGATTGGGTCGTTTGGGCAACTCCAGTATCTGTATTCGTCAGCACTACCGTCGCAGATGGGATGATCGCACCAGAGGTGTCGGTAACGGTTCCTTCGATTGAGCTGCTGAACTGTCCGTGTGCCGCAACGCAAATACAAAATGCCAGCACGGAAGCCCAAAGATATCTATGCAACTGGCTTTTCATTGACTGCCTCCTGAAGGATACCCAGGCATTCCCCTTCTGCGTTCCCCGAAAATGCTCGTAACAGGCGAGAGGTTCAAGCCGGATTCGTTCTGAATGCTAGTCAGCAACCACCGTCTTTGTCAACACAAAATGTCAATAAAAATATTGGCCTTTCCTGTTCACTTGTATTGACATTTATTCAAAACGTTTAGATAATCCACCTTAAAGGCGCTGAAAAGCGATAATTGAGCTGATGTTCACCTTTGCCGACAGATTGTAAGACCTGGCATTCCACACCGATGCGTAAATCTGTAAATACAGGTCTAGACAAGAATGACGGACGAGAGAGATACTTGCTGTGCTCTTGGAGAAAGGTTTCGCTGAATGATCAAGATACAGCCGTCGCCGGGCGCAGAAGAGCCCGGTCCGAAGTACAAACAGATCTACTTGCACTTGAATCGAGCACTTGATGCCAACGAATACAAAGCTGGGGATAAACTCCCCAGCGAGAATGAGCTCGTTGAGCAGTATGGCGCGAGCAGGCCGACCGTAAGTCGCGCCTTGGCGCAGCTGGAGTTGGACGGACGCGTAGAGCGGCGGCCAGGATCTGGCACGTTCGTTCGTGCTCAGAATCGACAGGATGGATTTGTCTTTGGGCTCCTCATCCCCGGGCTGGGAACGACCGAGATATTCGAGCCCATTTCCAGCGGAATTTCAATTGCGCGTGTCGGCGGGCATCACGACCTATTGTGGGGAACAACTTCATCACCGGATGCACCCGAGGAAGAGCAGGCGGAGCAGCTCTGTAATTACTATCTGGCGCGCAGGGTGTCGGGCGTCTTTTTCGCGCCAATGGAATTGACCGAGCGAAAGGATGAAGTCAACCAGCGGATCGCTCGTGCCCTCGACGAAGCGCAAATCCCCGTCGTCCTGCTGGATCGCGACCTCGTTGAGTACCCGAGGCGTAGCCGTTACGATATGGTCGGGATTGACAATCGACGCGCGGGATTCATCGTGACTGAGCATTTGATGGATTGTGGCGCAACACGGATCGCTTTCTGGGGACGGCCAAATTCCGCACCAACCGTGGCTGCAAGATCACTCGGTTACCGCGAGGCTGTTCGCAGCAGACCTGAGCGACAGCAAGTGGAGACCGTCGTAATATCCGATCCAACTGAATTATCAGTTGTTCGCGATTTCATTGAGAAGCAGGAACCCGATGGCGTGGTGTGTGCTAACGACTTCACCGCAGCTCAATTTATGACTTCGTTGAACAAACTCGGAATTCGGGTTCCGGACGACGTCCGGGTTACAGGAATGGACGACGTCCGCTACGCCAGCATGCTGCAAACCCCATTGACGACAATACATCAACCTTGTCTCGAGTTGGGCGCGACAGCTCTGTCCCTGATGCTTGACCGCATCTCTCACCCGAATATGCCGGTGCGCGATTGCCTGGTTGATTTCAAATTAGTTGTTCGTCAGTCCAGTGTTTCATCATATTCGCAGGCTACTTTCAACCAGGGGGAGAACGCCCCTGACGGCGATATCGAATAGGGACGGAAGGTTGATGGCATTTCGCATTTTCAGACCGCTTGTGATTGCTTGGTTCAGTTTGTTGCTTGTTGCGAGCATTGACGCGCAAAGCGCCAAACCACCCGCCTCCACTGGAGCTTATCAGCAGGCTGAGATATTGGTGAAAGCACATCATTGGGACGAAGGATTATCACTCTTACAACCATTGCTCCGCAAGAACCCGCAAGATCTGAAAGCACTCAACCTCGCGGGACTCGCATATACCGGAAAAGGGGATCTCCGTGGAGCCAACGATTACTTCCAGAAGGCGCTGCGAATCCGGCCTGACTTTGTTCCCGCTTTGAAGAATATGGGAGTAAATGAGTACACATTGCGCGATTATGTGTCCTCTGAAAAACATCTGAACCTCGTGCTGAGGCAACTCCCGGAAGATCCCGTCGCCAACTTGTACGCCGGCGAAATTGCTTATACGCAAGGTCGCTTCAAGCAAGCTGCGGAAGAGCTCGGGCGTGCGCCTGCATTTACATCTCGAAATTCCACTCTCGCTGCGCATCTCGGAATAAGTTTGGCGAATTCAGGCGATTCGCGTGGTCTAGATTTGTTGCGCCGAATGCAGCCTGGCGATGTTTCGCCGGAAACGAGCTTCTCCATCGGGCTCTCCTTCGCACGCGCGGATCGCCCGGAAGATGCTGTTCCATTTTTCGAAAGCCTGCATAACGAGTTTCCTTCGTCTTACACCATCGGCTTCAACCTTCTCGTTTGCTACCTCGGTGCGAAGAAATCCGCTGAAGCAATATCGCTGGGCGAGGACTTGATCAGAACGAACCATGACACCGACGAGGTCGAGAGCGTGTTGGCGCAAGCATTCGAACAGTCCGGCAATACGCCCAAGGCTGTCGATGCTCTTCGACGTGCGATCGAACTGGCTCCGGAAAACGAGAACAACTATCTCGATTTCGCAAATCTCTGCATCGATCATCGGGATCTCGACAACGGCCTGAAAGTAATCGGCGTCGGACTCAAGGTGATCCCAGATTCGTCCCGGCTAATGTTTGAGCGCGGCGTCCTCTATGCAATGCAGGACCGCTTTGAGCTTGCGGAACAGGACTTTCAGCGATCTGCACGACTTGCGCCGGAAAGTGATTTTGGATACGTCGGCATGGGCGTCCAATATCTGGAGACCGGAAATGCCGCAAAAGCTATTGAAATCCTGCGCCAAAGATTAGTAGCACACCCTGACGATGCAAGCCTTCTTTACTTGCTCGGCGAGGCTTTGATGAGAGGCGGCGCACAGCCCGGCACAAAGCGATACGCCGAAGCGCAGGCCGCGTTTGAGCACTCTATACGGGCAAATCCTGGACTTTGCCTTCCCCATGTGGCGTTAGGAGACATTTATGTTGAAGAGGAGCGCTACAAGGACGCAATCAGCCAACTTGAGAAAGCTCGGGCCATTGACCCAAAAGAAAAGTCCGTCTACTGGCACCTTGCGGTTGCCTATCGCAAAGTTGGCCGCACTGACAATGCAAAGCAAGCGCTCACCGATTTGAAGAACATATACCAGCAGGAACAAGGTTGGTTGCAAAACCGAATGAAGCCTCAAGATTCACGTTCTGTGGGCATGCCCAAGGCCAGTTCGGATCAGTAGCAATCGATCTTTCATTGGGAGCAGCACCCAGTCGAACAGTCGAAGCAATGAGATAGGTGGAAATGTGCGAATCATTAGTATTGGAGAAATCCTCTGGGACGTTTTTGATCGGTCAGAATTTATTGGTGGAGCCCCGCTCAATTTTTCCGCTCACTCCCAACACCTCGGTAATCATGTAGCGCTGATTTCGGCCATCGGTGATGATGAGCGCGGCAGAAGAACCCTGTCGGCAATCGAATCATTCGGGCTCACGACTGAGTTCATTCAGACCATAGCCAATAGGCCCACCGGAACTGCATCCGTTGCGGTTGATGCATCGGGAAACGCGACATACTCGATTGTTCGCCCTGCCGCATATGATTTTGTGAATCTCGACGAATTGATTCTGGCTTCTGTCGCCGCGTTCGATCCGAATTGGATTTATTTCGGAACGCTCGCTCAAACCTCCGAGAGCAACGAAGATAAATTGCTCCGGCTCCTCGATAGTTGCCCCGGCGCCGGCCGCTTCTATGACATGAATCTCAGAACTGGGCATTGGACTCTTCCTCTCGTTGAGAGGCTATGCAGAATTGCAACTGTTCTTAAGCTGAACGAAACAGAAGCTGAAATTCTATTCGGATGCGTGCCGAGTCATGAGAGATTTTCACTCGAATCGTTTTGCAAGTATTGGGCGGAAAAATACGGGCTAAAGACAATATGCGTCACACTCGGCGGACGGGGCTGCGCGGTGTTCACTTCTGGAAACCTCAAGGTCATTCCCGGACACCCAATTACTGTTGCTGACACAGTGGGAGCAGGTGACGCATTCGCTGCTGCATTCCTTCATGGACTTGAATTGGGCTGGCTTCCCGAACGGACTGCCGCGTTTGCGAACGCGCTTGGGGCGTTAGTCGCGAGTCGTCACGGTGCCACACCTGAATGGACGCACGACGAACTGGCGGTTATGTGCCAATCTGAATTGAACGCATAGCACGGGTCGGCTTGAGCGAGCAATGCGCAGGGTGGGCAATGAGGCCGGCTCTGTAACAGAATGTCACTTAGCTTCCAGGGATTTGCGAACGGCTTGGATGTTAACTTCCGCCAAAGAGACCTGCATAAGGGATGTGGAATTTCATTGAGCAGGTTTAGCAGGTCTGGGTCGTTGTTCTTCACATGGTCAGTTCGCCCCATTGCGCGCAAACTCGGTATTCCGGATCGCCTTTTCACCTTTCAGGTGATGAGGCGAATATTGGGAACCAATCTTCAGCACCTCGGCACGCTCAAGGATGCACAAGAGGCCTTGCGCCACTTGAGCATCGAGACGACAGGTGATGTCTGCGTGCAGACAGTCGAAACCAGTGTGCTCAAGGCGATGAACGCCCGTACGTTGAAGATCCTAGCGGATTCGAATGTGTCGGCGATGGAGTCTTCGACTCCGAAGAGAAGATCGCCGAGGGCAGCGCAGCAATTGGACCAAGTTGGACCAGGCTCTGATTTTTCAGGCGACCATAAATAATTGGTTGGTGGACGCGGTAGGAATCGAACCTACAACCTGTCGGTTAAGAGCCGAATGCTCTGCCAGTTGAGCTACGCGTCCAGATGCGCTGGATGAACCGTGCGGTTGGAGTCTTACACACGGTTTGTGCAGGCGGTAATTCACGCTGCCACTTGAAAAATATAGCACACAGCAGGACAGATTCCAAAACACGAGCCCATCACTCCGACTGGCGGGGCGCAATGCATATGCAAGGGAAAAACGGCAGGGTCGCGCCTCCACTGGCTTGGAAATTTGTCCAGCAGGCTGCTCGCGCAAGTGTGCGCTAGAAATTGAATGCCAGGCCAGCGCCTATACTGCGCTGATTCTGGGCAAATATGAGCAGTGAGCCGTCGCTCATCACCATGGGGCGGTATCCCTGGGCCAGCAGATTCCCGACGCTGAGCAGGGCGTCGATGCCGCCTGCGCCATCACTCCGCAAGCGGATAGGCTGGCGCAGATGCAGGCCGAGATAAGGCTCAACTGCATTGGCCGCAAAAGGAGCCACCGGGGTAACCGTGTCCTCGGGCTGCCAGCGGTAGCTCGCCCTCCATTTGGTCCCCGTGCCATCCAACGTGCCAGAGAGTGCGAGAGCATACGTTTGTATGCGCCGCGGGTGCGCAGCCGCAAGTATCTGGGCAAACGGCACCGGATGCGACAGTGCTGGCATCACCAGCGCGTCCCCATTGGCATAACTCAGGCGGACGCGGTTGCCGCTCGGCAAACGGCGCTCCACGCTGGCCATCATGCCAGTAGTGGAAAAATCCGGACCGGCTGCGCGCAACAGGCCGCTCATGCCGTCAAACAACGCACTGCCGAAAATGGCCGGCGCCGGACCGCCATCAAAGTTGGCCGCCGCCTCAAGAACAGGGTTTTCTATCTTGTCTGCAAAAACCAAAAGGGTCATGCCGGAGGCGTCAGTCTGGCGCTCCCAGCCAATTTCCTGATGAAGTCCATGTTCAAAAGCAAGATTGCCATTGCGTGTGGCAGAGATCGCAGGAAGCCATGCCGCAGACCCAGTTTCGTCCGGCGCGTCAGACATGAAAGTCGTCATCCTGTAGCGGATGGTCGAGGCGCCATTGCGCCAGCCCACGGATGCGAAAGGCAGCGACTCCACCGCAACATTCGGCGAATTCATACCGAACTGCGCCACCACCTGCTCGGAACCCACTTCGGCCTCAAGTTCGTCGCCCAGGTTGATTGACTCCCAGCTGCGCATCCCGGCTTCCTGCAGCCCGCCGGAGCCCGGGCCATCCATCTCAGGATGAACTGCCACCGCTGCAAGAGTCTGCACGGAGCCTGCAAAGCCCAGATCCTGGCGAAAACCCAACATCGATTCCATAGCGTTATCGGTGCCGGGGGTAAAATCCACGCTGGCCAGCAGTTCGCGGCTGTCGGAGGGCGTGTCTTCCAATGAAGCCGTGATGCGCTCCCCGCTCTCGCCAAACGTTCCCTCTTGTCCGGTGGCCAATAGGCGCGCCTTGAGTCTGGGCCGAGCGCCCGAGCCATCAGAGACCACCACCAGGGGGCCATCCTCAAGCCAGCGCAGCAGCGGGCGATTGGCGGCAGAGCGCAGCGTCCAGGCCCAATCGTCCTTCTGGGCATTGGCGGCGCGTGGCTCGGCAGGAAGCCACTGCATCACCTCATACAGCGTATTCAAAGTCAGATTGACAATGGTCCCGCGGCGCACGCGAACATTTTCCCTCAGCGACGGAAGAAAGGACGTGCCCATCGCCTTGACTGCGTAGCGGCCGTACGGGATGGATGAAATGGAGAAGCGGCCCTTGCTGTTGGTATAGACGATGGCTATAACGCTCAGGTCCGGGCGCAACAACTGCACAACAGCGCCGATTTGCGGCACTCCCGCTGAATCGCGCACCACACCTGCAACCGATCCCGGAGCTGCCCCGTGGGCAGGGACTCTCCCTGTGGCAATCAGCGCAATGAGGAAAGCGAGATGGAGCCTGCGCATCATCACTCGTTCTGGCGACCCGGCGGCATCCCTGGCAATGTGCTGCAAAACCGTCCCACGCGGGCTTCCCGATCTGTGGCCGGATAACCCATTTGCGCTGGATCCATTCTATTCCACGACAAAAGGTACTGACTGCGCAACCTCTTGTTTTGAGATTTCGTCGTCTACCTTGATTGTCACCTTGTACTTGCCGGGCTGAAGTCCGGCGATCGGAAGCGTCTTTTCCACCGTCAACTGGTCGCTGTGCGCCCCCAACTCCTTTGAATCCACCTGTTTCTGGAACACAACCGTATTTGTTGCCGAATCAACAATCTCATAGGTCACCTGAGCCTGGTTGCTCTTGGTTGCATCATTGATACCCAGATTGTAGACCTGCATCCAGAAGTTGAGCTGCTGGCCACGGTTGAAGCTGACCGGCGTGGCCGGATTCTTGCTCACGCGCGGCCGGATGAAGGTGTTGCCGATAACAAAGTTGCCGCTGCCGATAGCGTGTGAATCCACTGCATTCATCTGGTCAGCCAGAATCAAGCTCGAAGTCGCCAGTTTCTCGTCGTTGTAGGTGGGTACATCCAGCGCACGGCCGTAGATGCCAACGTGATCCGGGTTGTTTACGTCCTTGATGGCAATGTCAAGACGATAAAGGCCAGGAACCAGCGGAAGCGCCTTCCAGTAAACTGACTGCCGGTTCAGCGACTTCTCAAGCAGTTCGGCAGGCTGTTCAATCTCGACCGTATCCTCAAAGGTCTGCACCGTCTTGTGCATGATCGTCGTGACCTTGCCCAGGATATTGACCACGCCCTTGGCGACTCCATCCTTGGTCACAAACGTGACGTCGCTGTTCTTGATCTGCAGCGTAATCGGCACTAGCACGGTGTTTTCCGTCACTTTGACAAAATCAGTGCGCACGTCAAATGGGAAAACTGGGCCGTTGATCAGCTTGTGCTCTGAGATAAAGTTGTCCAGGTCCTTGAACTTGATCGGCGGCGGAGCAAACAGCTTGGCGGCCAGCTCGATGCGGTCAAATTCCTTGGAAGACTCCGCGCCGGAAAGTGGGCCCGTTCCAAGGCTCTCGACGCCGCCCTTGAAGCGGTCCGCCTTCTTCGCCATGCCCATCTCTTCCCATTGGGTCGCGCCCATGCCCGGAACGTGAAGTAGAGCGTCCTTCTCGCCGCGGTCGATGGTGAAGTGGTAGTCGCCGCACATGCAGGTGTCCACAAATTCGATGTCGACGTTCTCGCCAATGCCCTCGAGGTAGCGGTAGTGCCAGACCTCAAAAGGAAAAGTGGAGGTCTCACCACCGCCCTCATCCATGGGCCGCGTGTACGCGCCGCCAGAGGGATGCGAGTCGATCGAGTCGGCCTTGCCGTACGCTATATAGATGTGGCCGCGGTCGGTCTTCCAGCCAGGCTTGCCGGCTGCAAAGTGCTCGTTGGCGTAGGCAATGCGCCTGTAGTGCTCCTCGCGGAACTCATTATCGGGCGAGTCGGGATTCGGGTTGCGGCGCAGCCAGAATTGCTCAATGAATGCCTCGCGCTCCTCGTCGTTGCTGAGGTTCTTGAAGGCCTTCCGTTCCTCGTCTGAAATGATGTAGGCAACGTCCTGGTCAAGCCACGTCTTGTAGGCGCCCTTCAACTCCTGTCGTACAGCCTTCTGAGCCGCGAATCGCTCCTTGTCGCTGCGTTGACGCTTGAGAGGATCTACTTCCTGGTCCTGACCGGCGGCCGGCTGGGCTTGTGCGGATGTATCTGCGGACTGCTGGGCTCGAAGCCCGGTGGCGGGTACAAAAACCAATCCGCAACCCAGTGCAACTAAGAGGAACCTACGGCTGTTAAGCATCATTGCCTTGAAACACTCCTGCGATGCCTTATTTTACGAGTCCCAGCAGGGCTGGGCAAGGTTTAGGGCACACTTAACCTGCCGTTGGACGCAACAGTGCCGGAAAGGTAACCCGAATTGAGAGGCCAAAACACCTGCCCGGATGCCGCCCCAAAGCAGATTTGAGACCCCGCAGACTCCTCATCCGTCTGAAGAATGAACACCATCGCCCTCCCGTAATGGCTTTCAGGCATTCCTGTGGAATGTGCAGCTACGCGGGAGAAATGGGCCGAAAAATTCCGGGGCGACGGCAACACTGCTTCGGCTGAAAAATCGGCCCAGTCACAGAAGAAGCACAGAACGCTCTTCCAGTACCGCGCGGAACTCAATTCACAGGAATTGCGTACACTGAATGGGAGAGACCGGGAGCAGCAACCGCAGATGAAGAAGATCATATTTACGATTCTTGCAGTCGTTGTAATTGCCGGACTTGTAGCCTTCATGGTCTACAAGCAGCAATCCGGCTACACAAAGGTGCTGACCGCAAAAATTGTGCGGCAGGACTTGTCCACGGTGATCAGCGGTACCGGCCAGATCAAGCCAAAGACCTATGTCAACCTGGGCGCGACAGCAATGGGGCGCGTCACCCACCTCTATGTAAAGGAGGGTGACCACGTCAAGAAAGGCGAGACGGTCGCTACCATCGAGAACGTGCAGCAGGAAGCCTCGGTCCACGGCCAGCAGGCCGCCATCGCAGCCGCCCGGACAGACATTGCCTCCTATGTAGCCGCGGAAAAGACCTCCGAGGCCAATGTCGACCACGCCAAGGCCGATCTTGAGCAGAAAAAACTGGATTGGGATCGCGCCCAAAGCCTGTATAAGGCCGGCATCATGGCAAAGCAGGACTACGATGCCAAGAAAGCCGCTTACGATACCGATGTGGCATCGCTGGCCCAGTCCGTCGCGCAGCTCAACCAGGCCAAGGCAAATACCGCATCGGCGCGCGGGCATCTGCACACGCAGGAAGCCACGCTGCGCGCCAATGAGGATCTGCTCAACCGGACAATCGCCGTCGCTCCCTTCGATGGCATTGTGACCAATGAGCCCATCCGCGAGGGCGAAACCGTCGTCGAAGGCATTCAGAACGCCGAAGGCTCTACCCTGATGACCGTGGCGGATATGAGCGTGATTACAGCCGAAGTCAAGGTGGACGAAACCGACATCGTCAACCTCAAGCTGGGACAGCCCGCCGACGTCACCGTGGATGCCCTCCCCGGCAAAGTCTTCAAAGGACACGTAACGCTGGTCGGCGATCAGGCTCTGTTGCGCTCCACGGGCGTCGCCACCTCACAGTCCACCACGGGCACTGAAGAAGCCAAAGACTTCAAGGTAGTCGTCACGCTCGACGGTTCCACCGAGGGGCTGCGCCCGGGGCTTTCGACCACCGCTAAAATCACCACCGCCCACAAGGCAAATGTCCTCACACTGCCCATTCAGGCGCTGACCATGTACACGCCTCAGCCCCCGGGCGATAAAAACAAGGTCGAGGCCGCGTCCTCCTCAGCAGCCAAACCCACCCCGCAGCAGGGAGTCTTTGTCATGGTCAAGGATGCGCATGGAAAGCAGCGGGCAAAATTCGTGCCCGTCACCACCGGCATCACAGGATCAACGGACATCGAAGTGCTCTCAGGATTGACCGAGGGGCAGGAAATTGTCATCGGGCCATACAAGACACTGCGCGCTCTCAAAGATGGCGCGCTGCTGAAACGGGATACCAAGACACAGACGGTGCCGCCGCCTGGAAATTCCTGAGCGGTCCGCGCAGAATCAAGCAGGGGGAACCAGCGGACAGCGTGAACCAGCGCTGCCCCAGGGCTCACCAGAAAGAATGCTGAAGGCAAAGAAAGAGATGCAGATGGCTCTCAACAGCGTCACTACCGAGGTCGATTCGCAAAAGGAGGCGCCACTCAGCAGCGACGTGATCGTCGTCGAGGATCTGTGGCGCACCTACGATATGGGCTCCGAGCAGCAGGTGCAGGCCCTGCGCGGCATTTCGCTGCGCATCAAGCACAATGAGTACGTCGCCATCATGGGTCCGTCCGGCTCCGGAAAATCCACGCTGATGAACCTCATCGGCTGCCTCGATACCCCGTCCAAAGGACGCTACTGGCTCAACGGCCAGCTCGTCAGCGACTTGGACGACGATCAGCTCGCGCGCATCCGCAACAAGGAAATCGGCTTCGTCTTCCAGACCTTCAACCTCCTCGCGCGCGCCAGCTCCCTGCACAACGTCGAGCTGCCGCTCATCTACAACGGCACCCCCGCCGCCGCACGCATCGAGCGCGCCAAGGAAGCCCTCACCAGCGTTGGCCTCGAGAGCCGCATGAATCACAAGCCCAATGAGCTCTCCGGCGGACAGCGCCAGCGCGTCGCCATCGCCCGCGCCCTCGTCAACAAGCCCTCCATCATCCTGGCCGACGAACCCACCGGAAATCTGGACTCGAAAACAGGCCTCGAAATCATGGCGCTCTTTGATCAACTGCACGCCGGCGGCAATACCATCGTCCTTGTAACCCACGAGCCGGACATCGCCGAATATGCGCATCGCGTCGTGCACATTCGCGACGGCCAGATCTTTTCCGACGAGCCTTCCAGGCGAATCCGCACAGCGAAAACCGGCGCATAACAACACACCAGATCCAGACATTGCACCCCGCGGGAGAGGCCCATGCCTCTCCCGCTCATGTTTTGGGCAGCCCCGCCGATAAAGTCGCTGTCGGCCCACATGGGCACCTGGGGCCGCGAAGACGAGGCACCTCGATGTCCATGCACAGCGCCCCACGACTTCAAGCACAGCCTTCCGCTCCGGGCCTGATGCCCCTCCATGCAGAGGCGCACCCGGCCTCCCACTTTGTCGGCTCAAACACCGCCTGGCGCAAGCTGCTGATGCAGGTCGACATGGTGGCGCCGCATGTGCGTGTGGCCGCCATTGAAGGTGAGCCCGGCGTCGGCAAGCAGACCCTCGCGCGCTATCTGCACAGCCGCTCCCCACTGGCGCAATTCAGCTTTCATCGCCGCGATGCGCGCGAGTGGCTGGCCACCGGCGCCGAGCCCGCCGCGCCCCATGGATTCCTCTACCTCGACCGCGTTGACCTCCTGGCGGCTCCTGGGCAATGCATCCTCCTTGGCGTCCTCAAAACGTTGCACGATCGCCTCCCGGCACGAGCGGTCGTGGTTGCTTCCTCGCAGACGCCGCTGCGCCAGATGGCCGCGCAGGGACTCCTGCTGCCCGACCTGGCCTTTCGACTCACCGCCGTGCGCTTCGCCATTCCCGCGCTTCGCCAGCGTCGCGAAGAGATTGCACCACTCGCCCAGGCATTGCTTGAGCGCATCTGCGCCCGCTATCAACAACAACCCGTGTCGCTCGCGCCAGACGCGTTGGTGCGCCTGCTGCAGCATAGCTGGCCCGGCAACGTGCGCGAGCTCGCAAGCGTGCTGGAGTCCTCCCTCCTCGACACCGTCAACGGCCTCATCCGCACTGAAGACCTCCGCATCCCCGCCGACATCGAACAGCGCGCAGAGCCGCACCCCGCAGCACTCGCCGACCATCTCGAACTCGACGATGTCATCCGTAAGCATGTCCACTATGTCCTCGACCTCAATCGCGGCAACAAGCTGCGCGCCGCACGCCAGCTCGGCATCAGCCGTTCCACCCTCTACCGCCTCCTCGGCAACCAGACCATCATCGCGCAATAAACTTTCTTCCATACCGTGCGCGGGTTCTACACTCGATGGTTAGGCGCGTTTGCCTTGAGGTTCACTCCGTTGAGAAAACTCCTGCTCCCGTCCCTCGCGGTTGTTCTCCTGCTCGTACCGGCTCTTCAACCCATGCTGCGTGCACAGGCAAAAACCATCCCGCCCCTAGCAGACCGCCGCGCCGCCCTCAACGAACTCTTCAAGGACTACTGGGACACCTACCTCCAGCACTCGCCAGAGTTCGCCTCTTTCATCGGCGACAAACGCTTCAACGATCAGCTCAGCGACCACTCCGTGAAGGCCTACAACGATTGGCTGGCCACCGAGCAGAACTACATGCTCCGCCTCGCTGCCATCGATCCCACTGGCTTCACCGGCCAGGAACAGACCAGCCGCGACCTGCTGCTGCGCCGGTTTGTCGACGACCAGGAGGCTGCCGAATTCAAGGAGTGGGAGATGCCCGTCAACCAGATGGGCGGCATCTACTCCGAGTTCCCGCAACTTGCCGCCAGCCTCAGCTTCACCACGGTCAAGGACTACGACGACTGGATTGCACGCCTGCATGCGATGCCCAAGGCCTTCGGTCAGGTCACGACCAACATGTCCATCGGCATGGATGACCAGCGCATGCCGCCCAAGTACCTGCTCGAAAAGACTCTCGAGCAGGTGCAGCAACTGGCCAATCAGAAACCAGAAGACTCGCCTCTCGCTCTGCCGCTCAAAAAGTTTCCTGCCTCCATCTCCGCCGACGAGCAGGCGCGCATCAAGGATGAAATGCTCAAGGCCATCAGCACGCAGGTGCTGCCTGCCTACCAGCGCTTTGCCCGCTTCCTTCAGGTCAGCTACATCCCCGCTTGCCGCACCGAGCCCGGCATCTGGGCCCTGTCCGACGGGGACAAGTACTACCAGTTCCTCATTCGCAAGACCACAACCACCAACCTGACCGCCGCGCAGATTCACCAGATCGGCCTCGACGAAGTGAAAAAGGATGAAGCCGAAATGCTGGCCATCGCGCAGAAGCTCGGCTTCAAGGACCTGAAAACCTTCCAGGCCACCCTCAAGACCAATCCCAAGCTGCACCCCGCCTCAGCCGAAGCGCTTCTCGACGCATATCGCGGCTATCTCAAGCCAATGCAGGCCAAGCTGCCGCAGCTCTTCGGCCATCTGCCCAAAGCGCCGTTTGAGGTTGTGCCCGTGCCCCCCTATCTCGAAAAAACGGCCGCTACAGCCTACTATCAGCCGGGAGCAGCCGATGGCAGCCGCCCCGGTCGCCTGTTCATCGACACATACAACGCCACGGACCGCAACCTCTATGACGCGGAGTCCATCGCCTATCACGAAGGTCTTCCCGGCCATCATCTGCAGATCTCCATCGCCCAGGAACTCACCGACATTCCCACCTTCCGCAAGTACGAGCACTTCACCGCATATACTGAGGGATGGGGCCTGTACGCAGAGCGGCTGGGCAAAGACGTCGGCTTCTACCAGGATCCCTACTCCGACTACGGCCGCCTCGAAGGGGATATCTGGCGCGCCATCCGCCTCGTCGTCGATACCGGCGTCCACTCCCAACACTGGACGCGACAACAGATGGTCGATTTCTTCCACGACCACTCGTCCATCGACGAGACCGACGTGCAGTCAGAGGTGGACCGCTACATCGCCTGGCCCAGCCAGGCTCTTGCCTACAAAATCGGCCAACTCAAAATCCTCGAGCTGCGCGACCGCGCCAAGGCAGCCCTCGGCCCAAAATTCGACATCCGTGCCTTCCACGATCAGGTGCTGGACGCAGGTGCTCTGCCCCTCGACGTCCTCAGCACTCGCATCGACAACTGGATCGCCAGCCAGAAAGCGCCATCCACAAACAACCCCAATTAGGACCTGACCTCCCATATGCCTTGGGCAGGCGGCTGGCGCACCACGAACAATGGGTGCCCCAGAGCCTGCCCTGAGCTTGTCGAAGGGTCTCCTTAGGGACCTGGAATTCCACCAACCTCCATCAGCCCGGGCTGCCCCATGCATGACAACGTCCGCTCGTGTCCTGAGTCTAAAGTTCGCATCATAATTGAGCTGTCATCTTGAGCATAGTTTGGCCTTTTTAGGCCAAACGGAGTCGAAAGATCTGCGGTTGCTCTTTTGCGATATGTACAACGAACTTCAGATTCACCACACTAGCAGCGGACGACATGGATGGGAGTGTTCAACCCTCACCCAGCACCGCAAAATTTCCTCCATCCACCTTGCAGATAATTTCCCCTCAATCCTGCACAATGGAATTGGGTCAGTAGAAATCTGCCAAGGATGTTCCCGGTCCATACAGGATTCCGTCGAGTCAGCACCCCAGCCAGGAGCTGGAAGCTAAAAGCTAGCGGCTAAAGGCACCCCCCCTACCCCCCTACCCCCCCTTTTTTTATTTGAAGTTTTCCACAGAATGCGTGCAGAAAATTACGCGGGCTCGTGAAGCCCGCACCGCCTGCTCCCTGTTCCCTATCCTCGATTTCCGCAACTGCGAGTATCCTTGAAACTGAACCACCACTCTCTCAACGACAAGGAATCACATGGCAGAGATCGCCGTCGAGGCCACTCAGGTACCCGCGCAGTTGCCCAACGTAAAAGTCGCCGTACTCGGCGCCGGCAAAATGGGCGGCATCCTCTTGCAGGCTTTTCTCAAGCAGAACCTCTTCGCCCCCGAACAGATCCACGCCACCGTGGGCCACGCCGAACGCGCCGTCGCCCTCAGCACGCAGTGGGGCGTGGACGTGAGCACCAACAATCTGGAAGCCGCCAGCCAGTCTGACCTCATCCTGCTCGGCGTCAAGCCCTATCAGGTGCCCGAACTGGTCGAAGAGATTCGCCCCGCGCTCACCAAAAACAAGACCCTGGTCTCCTTTGCCGCGTCCGTCAAGACGCGAGCCATTGAAGAAGCCGCCGGCATGGATATCGCCGTCATTCGCGCCATGCCCAACACGCCCTCGGCCCTTGGCGCTGGAGCCGCCGCCCTCTGCCGCGGGCGCTTTGTCTCCGACGAGCAGATGGAACTGGCCCATCGCATCTTTGAAACCGTGGGCCGCACCGTCGTCGTTGACGAGAAGCACATGGACGCCGTCACCGGCCTCTCAGCCTCAGGACCGGCGTACATCTACATCATCATTGAGGCGCTCGCCGAGGCCGGCGTCAAGGTGGGCCTGCCCCGCGATACCGCCACGCAACTGGCTGCGCAAACCGTCTTCGGAGCCGCCAAGATGGTGCTTGAAACCGGCTATCACCCCGCGCTCCTCAAAGACGCCGTCACCACCCCCGCCGGCTGCACCATCGACGGCATCCTGGAACTCGAGGAAGGCGGCCTGCGCGTCACTCTCATCAAGGCCGTCATGCGGGCCACGCAGCGCGCCAAAGAGCTGGCGGCAGGATAACAACCCGTCGCGCTCCGTCGCCAAGGTACACTCTTCGTACCCGTGGCGGAGCGCAGCCACCTGGAAGTACTCACCGGTCCGGACACCACTTTGCCCATCCAGCGCCCAACCTGGCTGCCCAATTACCTGCCGGAACTTGACGGGCTGCGTGGTCTCGCGATCCTCGCCGTGGTCCTCTATCACTGCTATCCGCGTCTCGTGGGCACATGGCTTTATCCCATTGCCATCTGGGGCTGGTCCGGCGTCACGCTCTTCTTCTTCCTCAGCGGATTTCTCATCACCTGCAACCTGCTCACCGCCCGCAACCGGCCACACTACTTCCACAACTTCCACGCGCGGCGCGCGCTGCGCATCTGGCCCGTCTACCTGCTCCTCCTGGCCTTTGTGTACGCCAACGCTCCCTGGTTCGTCGGCGGGAGCGTCTGGCACGCCGTGCGCACCGCGCCGTGGTGGGCTTATCTGCTTTTTCTGCAGAACCTGTTTCCCCTCGCGCTCCCTCCGGCATTGGGTCCCACATGGGCACTTGCCATTGAGGAGCAGTACTACTTCGTATGGGCGCCTGCCGTAAAGTGGCTGCGCAACCCCGCGCTGCTTGCCCTGCCGCTCGTCGGCGCGCTCGTTGCATCACCCCTTTTTCGCCGCGCGCATCCCGGCTGGATTACGCCAACGCACACCCTCACGCACCTCGACGGCCTCGCCCTCGGCAGTCTGCTCGCCATTGGCCTCTACACGCTCTCGCTCAGCCGCCGCACCTGGCTCACGCTCGGTCTTGCATCGTTGATCGCCGGCTGGATTGCTGTTTTCACCATCGCTGCCGGCACCGCGTTTCTTGACACAGCTCTGGCCTTTGGCTACGGCGGAGCCATTCTTGCGCTTGCTGCTTCTGCAGGGGCACACAATCCCATCCACATGCTGCTGCGCCGAGGCCCAGTCGCCTTCTATGGCCGCATCAGCTACGGCCTCTACATGGTTCACATCTCCGTCTTCATCTACTTCGGCTGGTTCGACCTGCGCATGGACCCCTATGGCATTCCTGGCAACCTCGCCATCGTCGCCTTCCGCTTCGCCGCCTCCACCGCGGTCGCCGCAGCGCTGTGGTACGGCTTCGAGTCCCAGATTCTCAAGCTCAAGCGCTACTTCTAGCCCCGCCAAAACTCACTGAGAGCGCCTTGCCCCGTCTCATAAACTGGTTTTTCGCTCTGCCCGCGTGTGACTTGAATCACCCATGGCCTTCCGCCATCGCTGCTAGGCTTGAGTGGCACGCAATTCTCCCCTTGCGAGGTACATCATGAGCAATACAACGAGCCAAGGCCCCCTGAGCCCGGAAACGTTGGCCAGGATGGATGCCTACTGGCGTGCCGCCAACTACCTCTCCGTCGGCCAGATTTATCTCAAGGACAACCCCCTGCTTGACCACCCCCTCACGCTCGACGACGTAAAACCGCGCCTCCTGGGCCATTGGGGCACCACCCCCGGTCTTAATTTCCTCTATGTTCACTGGAACCGCCTGATCCGCGAACGCGGCCTGAACATGATCTACATCATTGGTCCGGGCCACGGCGGGCCGGGACTCGTGGCCAACACTTACCTTGAAGGCTCCTACACTGAGATTTATCCCCACATCGAACAGAATAGAGACGGCATCAAGCGCCTCTTCCGCCAATTCAGCTGGCCCTATGGCATTCCCAGCCATGTCGCGCCAGAGACGCCCGGCTCCATCCACGAGGGCGGCGAACTGGGCTACTCGCTCGTGCATGCTTTCGGCGCAGCGTTCGACAATCCATCCCTCGTCGTCGCCTGCGTGGTCGGCGATGGAGAGGCCGAGACCGGACCGCTGGCAACAAGCTGGCACTCCAACAAGTTCCTCAATCCCGCCACCGATGGCGCGGTGCTGCCCATTCTGCACTTGAACGGCTACAAGATCGCGAATCCCACCGTACTGGCCCGCATTCCCCACGCCGAGCTTGAAGATCTAATGCGCGGCTACGGCTACGAGCCCTTCACGCTCGAGGGCGATGACCCTGCCGTCATGCACCAGCAGGCTGCCGCTACCTTTGACACCATCTTCGACCGTATCGCAGAGATCCAGAAGGCCGCGCGCGAAAATGGCTCAACCGAGCGTCCTCGCTGGCCCATGCTCATCCTGCGCACGCCTAAGGGTTGGACCGGCCCGAAAGTCGTCGATGGCAAGCCAGTCGAAAACACCTGGCGTGCGCATCAGGTGCCCTTCAGCGAACTACGCGAAAAGCCGGACCACCTGCGCCTGCTGGAAGAATGGCTACTCAGTTACAAGCCGGATGAGTTGTTTGACGAGAAGGGCGCATTCCGCGATGAACTGGCCGAGTTGGCGCCTAGGGGAAGACGGCGCATGGGCATGAACGCCCATGCCAACGGAGGCCTGTTGCTGACGCCGCTCAAGGTGCCCAGCTTCCGCGACTTCGCGGTAAAGATCGAGGGCCGCGGCCAGGCGGACGTCGAATCCACGCGCGTGCTGGGGCGCCTGCTGCACGCGGTGATGGAAGCAAACAAAGACCAGAAGAACTTCCGCGTCTTCGGCCCCGATGAGACGGCCTCAAACCGCATCGGCGACGTAATCAACGGAACAGGTAAGACCTGGATGGCGGAAACTCTGCCGGTGGATGAGAACCTGTCGCCGACTGGGCGCGTGATGGAAGTTCTGAGCGAGCACATGTGCCAGGGCTGGTTCGAGGGCTACCTGCTCACGGGACGCCACGGCTTCTTTTCCTGCTACGAGGCATTCATCCACATTGTGGATTCGATGGTGAACCAGCATGCAAAATGGCTGAAGGTCACGCGCACGATTCCCTGGCGCAAGCCCATCGCCTCGCTCAACTACCTGCTCAGCTCCCTCGTGTGGCGACAGGATCACAACGGTTTCTCGCACCAGGACCCAGGCTTCATTGACCACCTTGTCAACAAGAAAGCCGACGTGGTGCGCGTCTATCTGCCGCCCGACGCCAACACGCTACTCTCGGTCGCCGACCACTGCCTGCGCAGCAAGAACTACATCAATCTCATCGTGGCCGGCAAGCAGCCTGCTCCGCAATGGCTCACCATGGATGAGGCCATCGCGCACTGCACAACTGGCGTCGGCATCTGGCCGTGGGCATCAAATGACGACGGCAAGCCAGACGTCGTCATGACCTGCTGTGGCGACGTACCTACGCTGGAAACGCTGGCCGCCGTTACGCTGCTGCGCGCCAGGATTCCTGACCTGCGCATCCGCGTGGTAAACGTGGTTGACCTCATGGCTCTTCAGCCGCAATCCGAACATCCGCACGGGCTGCCCGACGAGGAGTTCGATCGCATCTTTCCACCGAATGCGCCCGCCGTCTTTGCATTTCACGGCTATCCGTGGCTCATTCACCGGCTCACCTACCGGCGTCACAACCACGATCACCTTCACGTGCGCGGCTACAAGGAAGAGGGCACAACGACCACGCCCTTCGACATGTGCGTGCTCAACAATATTGACCGCTTCCAGTTGGCGCTCGACGCCATCTCGCGCGTCCCGCGCCTTGCATCGCAGGTAGAAGACGCCAGGCAATGGTACTCCGAAGCCATTCAGCGCCACCGTCTGTATGTAACAGAAAACGGCGAAGACCTGCCGGAAATTCGCGACTGGAGATGGACACAAAGCTGACTCACTCGCTAGCCAGATGGCCCGTCGTTGCCACATCTTTCTGTCGTAACGATGGGCCATCACAGACCACAACTGACAGCTGACTCGTTCGGCACCAACCCGCAGAGGTTTTTCTCAATGGCGTCTTTGCCCGTATTGGTTTTAAACAGCGGTTCCTCTTCTATCAAGTTCTCGGTCTATGAAGCGCGCAATGGCGAGCGCACCAGGCTCTTCGAGGGCGCAGTAGACGGCATCGGCACGGATCTGGGCAAGTTCTGGATCAAGGACGCAGCGGGCAACAAGCTCGTCGACCAGAATCCGGCCCTGCCCACGCGCGCCGTCGCCTTCAAGATGGTGGCCGACGCTCTCCACTCCGGCGACTTCCCTGCTCCGGCAGCGATCGGGCATCGCATGGTTTCTGGTGGGCCCACGATTAAGGAGAACCAGCTCATTACTCCGGAGCTGATTGACGAAATGGAGCGCTACACAGCCTTTGCACCGCTGCACACGCCCATCGCCGTTTACATCATGCGCGAGGCGCTGCGCCTCTTTCCCGGCGTGCCCAACTTCGTTTGTCTCGATACGTACTTCCACCGCACCATGCCGGAAGAAGCATGGCGCCTGCCGATTCCAGAGGAGTACGCCGCCATCGGTGTGCGCCGCTACGGCTATCACGGCATCAGTTATGAGTCGATCGTCTATCAGCTCGGTTCAGAAACTCCGGCGCGGCTGATCGTGGCCCACCTCGGCAACGGTGCATCCATCACCGCCATCCGCAATGGCAAATGCGTGGATACATCCATGGGCCTCACGCCCACCGGCGGCATTATCAGCGGCACACGCACTGGCGACATCGACCCCGGCGTTCTGCTCTTTGTGCTGCGACAGATTGCGGCTGAAACACCCAACACCGCCGAAGCCGCAGACAAGCTGGAGACCTTTGCCAGCAAGAAGGCCGGCCTGCTGGGCGTGAGCGGCCTGACCAATGACATGCGCGGATTGCGTGATGCAATTGCTCAGGGCGACGAGCGAGCCCGCATGGCCGTCACCCTCTTTACCCGCACCATCTCCAAGTGGATCGGCAGCTTCATGGCCGTGCTCGGCGGACTGGACATGCTCGTCTTCACCGGCGGCATTGGCGAGAACGACATCGCCTCGCGCGCCGAAATCTGCGCCGGCCTTGGGCCACTCGGCATCGTGCTTGACCCCGCGCGCAACAACGTCCGCGGCGAGGCCGTTATCTCTGCCGGCGATTCTCCAATCACTGTACGCGTGATTCCACCCGCCGAAGACCTGATGATCGTGAACCATGTGGTGCGCCTGCTCGGACAATAGGGCATCCGTCTGTTCTACACTGGTAGGTTCCAAACGGAGTTTTCCTTGACGACTACAACATCAATTCCCGTGGACGCGCAGCATCTGCCTTCTCCCGCATTGCGCCGCTTTGCCTGGGCAGTGCTCGCCTACTTCATCGCTGTCATTCTGTGGGGCACGCTGGTGCGCGCTACCGGCTCGGGCGCAGGCTGCGGTGACCATTGGCCGCTGTGCAATGGCACTGTCTTGCAGCACTCGCCGCGCGTGGACACGATGATTGAGTTTACGCATCGCATTACCAGCGGCATCTCCTTCTTCTCAGCCGTGGGCCTGCTCATATGGACCTTTGCCGGCACGGTGCGCGGGCACCTTGCACGCAGAATGGCAGTGGCGTCAGTCGCATTCACGCTCGTTGAAGCCATACTCGGCGCTCTCCTCGTCAAACTGGGACTCACCGCGCAAAGCCAGTCGCCTCTGCGCGCACCCTATCTGGCGCTGCACCTTACCAATACGCTGCTGATGCTGGCCGCGCTCACGCTCACCGCTCACATGCTCAGCCGCAGGCATGGCTACCTGCGCAGCACAGTTCGGCTGGTGGCTCCGGTTGGCGCAGCGCTCGGCATCTTCATCGTACTTGTTGTCGGAGTCACCGGCTCACTGGCCGCTCTGGGGGACACGCTGTTTCCAGTTACTTCGCTCAGTTCCGCGCTGGCACAGGATTTCTCCGCCACCAGCGGCTGGCTCGTCCGTTGGAGATGGACACATCCTACCGTCGCCTTCCTCGCCAGCATCTTCCTTATCTGGCTGCTGGTGCGCGCCGCACGGCGCACAGCGTACTGGGACAATCGCGTGCTCTCTGCGGTAATACTGTTGTTGTTGGCCACACAGTATGTACTGGGAGTTCTCGATGTGGTGCTGCTGGCCCCCGTATGGATGCAGGTCGTGCATCTGCTTGGCGCCGACACGCTGTGGGCAGCGCTGGTGGTGCTTACGGCGCGCCTTACAGTGCAGCCGATCGAGCAGGCGCCGTAAGCCCGGCTCTCACACCTTGCCTGGAACAGAAAAGGCCCCGAAAAGGGGCCTTTTTCTATTCCCTATTCCGTGTTTCTTGCTTCACTTCACCAACACGCCCGCCGCGGGATAGGTCTTCCCATGCACACTGGCCTCGATCACCGGAAGCTCCGGCGTGGCCGTAAGCCACTCAATCTTTCCATTGCTCAGCAGCACGGTATCCTCGGCCTTGCCGCCGCGAATGCTGGGGTTCCATGCAAAAGCCTGATGGTTGACCACGGTCTCGGTGCCCTTGGGCGTTGCTACCCACTCGCGTTCGCCGTAGCCCGTCGGCCCACCCTGATGGTGGAAGCGCTCTTCGCCCGGGAAGCCCTCTGCCGCATACGCAGCTTGAGCCACTGCAAACAGCTCCGCAGATGTTGCGCCTACCTTGGTGGCATCCAGCAACGCCGCATTCACCTGTGCCGCAGACTTGAATCGCGCCGCAAGCTCCGCTGGCAACGCGCCAAAGTGAACAAATCGCGTAATCGAAATCGCCAGTCCCCACTTGCGTGCGCACAGGTTCAGCATCCCGTACTGTTTCAGCCGCGCGCCGCGCGCAACTGCGTGCTTATACTTGTAAATTCGCTCGTCCACTGCATAGAGGTAAACCGAAGGCAGAATGCCGCGGCGCAGCAAGCCCGCGGCCGTAATGGCCTCAAGGTCATACTCGCTCAGGCCGGGCTCGACCTCATGCAGTGCCTCCACGGTGGCGGCTGCGGTCTGCGCACCCAGCCAGCGATAGCGCGCCATCTCCGTTTCGCTCAGTGCCACCCGCAGCGGGTAAAGATTCACTGGCGTCATCCCCGCACCCGGCGTGTCTGAGCCCAGTGGCCCACCCGCTAGGCGCGCAGCCGCTGCTGCCGTGTCATCCGCATACCAGGGGAACAGCACAGGCTCAAAATCCAGCGCGCCAAACTCTTCATCGTGCAGGCGCGGCGCTTCATTTTCCGTGGTGAGGTAGTAGCGTTTGCCCTCGGCCGTCACCAGCAGTGAGGCCACGCCCGTCTCGCACGGCGTCAGCACGCGTACCTCAACAGCACCCCCCGTCAGCCACGCCACATTTTCGTTGCGGCGAATCAGCACCCCGGCCAGGCGCTGGGCGCGCAACCAGTCCACCAGTTTCTCATGCTTCGCATCCAGCTCAGCATTCCAGTCAGCTTCCGTCACCACCGTGGACCCGTTCACCACCAGCGCCTTGCCAATCCTCTTGCCCATCTCAGCGATCCTCTCCTCAACAAAATTCGCCGCAACGTGACGCGGGCGTTGACTTGTCTTGTCAACGCCCGCCATATCTCAGCCTCGATCAGTCCTCGAGTTCGGGATGGTAATGGCTCTCCCAGCCAAGATAGCGCGCGGCCTCGTGCACCGCTTTTGATACATCGCTAAAATTGGCTGCCACGTGATGCTCAAAGCCTTCGCGGCAGATATACCGCAGCAGTTTCTGCAGCTGTGGAATCTCCGCCACGCCTGCGCCTCCAAAGGTATCGAGCGGATCGTCGGTAAATCGGCCAGCGCCCGTGTAACCGCGAATCACGCCGCGGCGATCGTCAGTGGAATAGCGCGCAAAGCTCATCACACCGGACTTCACGCGACCCACGCACGTGCCGAATGTATTCAGCTTGCCCACTGTGCCGGCAATAATCTCCTGGTAGTCCATGCGAACATCGTTGAAGAAATGCTTGGGCAGGTTCGAGCAGTGGAAGCAGACGCACTTGTCCGGATGGCTGCCGTAGTTGTTGTTCCAGTCCAGCAATGCCGAAGGTGTCCCGCTGGCCAGCGCCATCATGTACATGCTCAGCACGCCCGGCACGTCCACTTCGCAGGCGGACGGAATCAATTCATTGCTCATCATGCTCATGATGGTGCACGGCACCACGCCAAAGAATTCTTCCATTGAAGTCCAGCACTGCACTGCGCTGATGCCAATGTGCGACTGCTTCATCCAGCCATCGATGACCGCGCCCAGCTTGGCCATCTTCACCAGCGCCTCTTCCGCAATACCTGCCGTGCTCACATAAGCCTTGATGGCCGCGAGCTTTGCCTGCGCCGCGTCGTCATTGTCCTTCATGCGCGCAATGCGGCCAAAGATCTCTGACAGGTCGATGGTCTCTACGGTGATACCGCTGGTCTCAAGGAGCCGTTCAGAATAGCGCACGGTGTTAAACGCCGTGGGACGCGCGCCGATCGCGCCGATCCGCAGATTCTTCAGGCCCTTCACAATGCGGCAGACCGCGGAGAACCACTCAAGGTCGGCCTTGAACTCCGCCGAGGTCAGGCTCTCTGTATGCAGCGTGGTCAGCGAGTAAGGGATACCGTACTGCATCAGGTTGTTGCAGGCGCTCATCTTGCCGCAGAAGCTGTCACGCCGCGTCGCAATGGTCATCGCATCGGAACGATCGGGTGTAGCTTGCACCAGCACGGGAACCTTGAGGCCGGAAAGACGGATGGCATCAACAATACCGCGCTCCTCGCCAAAGTTGGGCAGCGTCACGATGATGCCGTCGATCTCATCGAGATGCTTCTTGAATAGCTCTGCGCAGCGCTGCGACTCAGTATAGGTCTCCACCGCGCCATGCTTTGACTCTTCCGGGCTCAATACAATTGCGCGCGCCCCAGCAGCTTCAAGTACAGAGATAATTTCTTCACGGCCGGACTTGGCCAAATGGTCTGGGAAAAAGCCGCGGTTGCCTACTACCACGCCAAACGTCATAGTTCGTTGCGCTGCCATTTCATTGCTCCTTAAAACATTGCCGCTTGCACGGCTCAGGCCCCCTTGCCGGCCCCGGAAAATACCGTCATCACTCCGGGGTGCCCGCCATAGGGATCGGTTTCAACTGCTTCTCGCGCCAGGACGGCCTTGCGCGTACTACCCTCAAAAACTCGCCGGGCTTCGCAACCCGGGCTATACGGCTGCTCTTACTTGCTGCTCTTGGGGCGGAACTTTACGACATAAAACAGCCCGGCCAGCCACAGCAAACCACCCCACCAGATGGGCGTATGCAGGTTGGTCATTTGCACCAGTGGCGGATAGTTTCCGGTAACTGCCTCCACGATGCCGTAGCCGAAGATCAGCACGCCATAGACAGTCAGAAGAACACCAATAAAGAACCAGATTGGAATTCCCGAACCATGCATATCTTTTGAACCTTTCCTCTTCTACCAAAACAGAATGTTGAGAGCCGCGAAGATGAGCACTACCAGCACTGCCCACATGTACTCGTTCTTGTAGAACGGCACCGGCTCTTCCTTCGGCAACAGTGTCGCTCCGTACACCAGACCCTCCAATTCCGTCTCAGGCTTGGGTTTGGTAAACAAGCTAACCACATAGATGACGATGATGCTGATGAGGAATGCCCACAGCGCGCGATAGAGGTTCTCCGCCATCGGCTTAGCATCCGGCGAAAGCGCCACGGTGGCCAACGCAGCAGGATTGAACTTAACCCAGACAAACAGGCTGACTGAAGTCACGATGCCGATCAGAAGTCCAATAAAGCCCGCAGGCGCCGTGGCCCGCTTCCAGAACATGCCCATTAGGATGGCGCCCAGCAGCGGCGCGATAAAGAAGCTGAACAGTGCTTGCACATAGTCCATGATGCCGTGCGCGTGCATCACCAGGTAGGCAGCACCAATGGACACGGCCACGCCGATCATGATGGAGAGTCGCCCCACCATCACGTAGTGGCTGTCTGATGCATTCTTCTTGATAAGCGGTCGATAGATGTCGTACGTCCACACTGTCGAGAAGGCGCTCACGTTGCCCGCCATACCGCTCATAAAGCCCGCAATCAGCGCCGTGATGCCCAGTCCCAGCAGGCCCGGCCCGCAATAGCGAACCAGCATCAGCGGCAGTGCTTCGTTGTAGCTATGCAAATCCGTCCCAGGAGCCGCGCTCAGAACAGCTCGCTGGTCAGTCGGAGACAACCTCGTCTTTGCCATAGCTGCTGAGCATGCTGCCGGATTCTCGATACTCCCTTGCGCTCCGTTCGCCTGGCAGGAGTTCACAACGTCCTCGCCCACCAACACCCTGCGGCTTCCGTCCGGATTCTGCAGTAGCACCAAGCCCAACAGACCCGGCAGAATCACGATGAAAGGAACAGCCATCTTAAAGAACGAACCGATAATCGGAGCCATGCGCGCCGCGCGCAGGTTGTGAGCGGCCAGCACACGCTGTACCACCAGAAAGTCCGTGGTCCAGTAGCCGAAACTGATCACAAAACCAAGGCCAAAAACGATGCCCGTCCAGTGAACGCCCATCGGATTGGCGGCAAAGGTTCCCGTGTCGCGCCACAAGTGAAAATAGGTGTCTGAATGAAGATTGGTGATGATCTTGGACTTGAGGCCACCCCATCCTCCGGCCTGCACCAGTCCCAGAATAGGCACCAGCAGCGCGCCACCCCAAATGAGCACAAACTGCAAAACCTCATTGAAGATGGCCGAGCGCAAGCCGCCCAGGCCCACATATAGCGCCACAGCCACCGACGAAACCAGGATGCTGAACGTGATGTCCCACCCCAGCACGACCTTCATCACCACGGCCATGGCAAACATGTTCACGCCGCTCATTAGAATCATCTCCGTCGCAAAGGAGATAGCGGCCAGAATGCGTGCATGCTCGCCGAAGCGGAGTTTCAAATAGCCGGGCACAGAGTGTGTCTTCGAGACGTAGTAGAAGGGCATCATCACCAAGCCCAGAAAGAGCATGGCGGGAATGGCCCCGACCCAGTACCAGTGGGTGGCCAGAATGCCGTACTGATAGGCCGAACCGGCCCAGCCCATCAGCTCAAGCGAGCCCATGTTGGCCGAAACAAAACTCAGACCCGCAATCCAGGCCGTCATTTCGCGGCCGGCCATGAAAAACTCTTCGCTGGTGTTCGACTTTCCCTTGAGGTAGAAGCCGATCCACACGACCATCGCGAAGTAAATGGCAATCACTGCGATGTCAAGTGGCCTGAGGCGCGCCAACGGCGACGCGGCCAGGGCTAACAGAGCCGGCATTTGGGCAATGGAGCCGGCAGTGGAGACTGGAACCAATCCGAACATGGATTCACCTGAACTGGGCAATTTCGTCCGAGAAGCGCAGGGACGTTCGCACCTTAGTAAATGGGTTTACTGCAAAGCATGTCAAGCAGCATAGTGCCAGCTACAACAAAAAATTCCTGCGCCTCCCGGAACAGCCTCAAAAACTCCGGGGCCAAGACATGAAAGTCGCCCACTTTCGGGTAAGCGTTTTCTCGACGAAGTGTACCACATCCTGTGTGCAATGCAATACCGCCAATCGCCTCCTTTGAACTCGATAGGTTGAAAGAGCGCTTCTAAAGCCACTTCCGGCCGGGTCGATTGCTCCCATGCCCACAAGATGCACTTGCTTTGTCAACCCGGGAAACGTAACGCCGGAGTCAAAGATTTCATCCTGCCACCATCGCCCCTACTCGTCTCTCAATACGATCGCCGGGTCAACATTCATCGCCCGGTTGACTGGCCGCCAACAGGCCACGCCGCCAATCAGGACGATCAGCGACAGCCCCGTGGCAAAAGAGAAAGGATCGAGTGGATGGATTCCGTAAAGCGCAGCTTCCAGGATGCGCGCTAAAAGGAAGCAGGCAACGAGACCTGCCGCAATACCGGGGATCACGATGCGGGCGACATCTTTGAGCAGAAGAATGGCGACATTGCGCTTCGTTGCACCCACTGCGGCACGAATGCCAAACTCGCGGGTCCGCTGGCTCATGTCGTAGGCCAAAAGCCCATAAAGACCGGCCCCCGCCATCAAAACTGCAGCAAAGGAGAGGATCGCTGCAAGAGCTGCTAGCAAGCGCTCCTGCCACAGAGACGCAGCAATCTGTTCATGCATCGTGACAACGTCGAAGAACGGCAGCCGTGCATCCAATTTGAAAAGTATGTTCCGCACCGCACCGATGACAGCGGCAGGCGGCCCTTGTGTTCGCACCCAGAGAAACATCGTGCTGCCCCAGTCCTCGCGCTGATTGATCGGCGCATAATACGTCGGCGGCGGCACCTCGCGCAGAGAACGGTACTTCGAGTCGCCCGCGACGCCTACAACCACATACGTTGCGGTAGCCAGTTCGCCCGGCACGCCTTGTCCAAAGGTCATGCCCAGAGGATTCTCGCCAGGGAAGAACAGGCGCGCAAAGGCTTCATTGATGACCGCAGGCGCGGGATTCGTGCGCTGCGCATCGGCGGGAGAAAACGCATTGCCGGCAACAATCGGGATGCCCAGCGTATCGAAAAATGAACTGGATACATCGTTCATACTCGTATTGAGGAAGTCGCCCTGCGTGATTCTTTCTCCGGGGCGCGCAATTGAAGTCTTGAAGCCGACTCTGCGCATCGGCTCTGCGGTGGAAAATCCTGCGTCGCGCACTCCCGGCAGACTGCGAACGCGTCTCTCCAATTCAGCGCCGAGCAACGGCGAAGGCGGCGCCACACCTCCCGCCATGCTGGGATCGAGAGTGAACGTGACCAGGTGTTCCGCATCGAAGCCGGGGTCGGTGCTGCGCAGAACCTGAAAAGTATGAATCAACAGGCCTGCCGCGACGAGCAAAACGAGCGTCAGACCGGTTTGTAAGCTGAGCAAAGCGCGGCCTGGCGCACCGACACGCCGGGTAGACCGGCCGCCACGGAGCGAGTGCTGCGGCGCAACATGCGATGCAAGCCACGCAGGCGCCACGCCAAAGCCGAGGCTGACCACCAGAGCGAGCGCAATGGCCAGCGCATCAATCCTGAGGTCCGGTGCGAGCGATACCGGCAGCGGCGTATACCCGGACGGCAATAAACGCACGACCAGAGGCGCGGAGGCATACGCTGCCATCAGCCCCGCACCTGCTCCGGCCAGGGCAAGCTTCATGCCTTCCACCATTGCGCGGGTAACGATCCTGGAGCGGCTGGCTCCAAGAGCAACACATATTGCTATTTCGCGCTCGCGCCGTGCTGCCCGCACCAGCAGGAGTCCGGCGACGTTCGCGCACAGAATGAGCAGAAACGCCGCCAGTCCCCACATCAGAAGAGCGAGAGAGCGCGCGAACTGGTCATGCAGGTAGAAGGCTCCCAATGCTATGGGCTCCAGAATTCCCTTCCCCGGATTGCCCTCCTTTTCAGCCTCCGCTTGAGCCTTATAGAGAACAGCGAACTCCGCCTCAGCCTGCGCCATGGACACGTTTTCGCGCAGACGCGCGACGATGTTGAAGGATCGGTCCGATTCCGGATCGCGCAGCGTCTTATTCGACAGCAGGGCTTGTGCGGCGAAAGGAACCCACAGGTCGGGACTTGAATCAAGCGCGGTCCCGTAGAAATTCTCCGGCATGACGCCAACCACCGTGAACGGGCGGTCCTGAATTGAGATGGTCATGCCGGAAACAGAACGTGCGCCGCCCAGGCG
The DNA here is from genome assembly GCA_021780075.1 of Acidobacteriota bacterium. Taxonomy (GTDB): domain Bacteria; phylum Acidobacteriota; class Terriglobia; order Terriglobales; family Acidobacteriaceae; genus Telmatobacter. The sequence continues at coordinate 64,423 of JAJXZL010000046.1, read as the reverse complement.
TCGCAGCCAGAACCGATGGCTCAGCACCACCGGCACGCCGCCTGCGCCTGCCTGATCGTCTGCTGAGGTCAGAAATCGGCCCAACTCCGCGTGAACGCCGAGCAGGCTGAAGTAGCCACCTGAAACCATCCCGGCCACAATGCGCTCTGGACCAGCCGCAGCGGTGAGAGAAGTATCGAAGTCCGACTCTGCCGCAACCCCGCTGAAACTCTTCATGTGCTGCATAGCGTCGTACATGGTTGCAGCGAAATTGCGCGAGACAATCTGCGGACGCTGAACCGCGGCGCGCACCAGAGTCTCCGCATGGATGCCGGGCAATGGGTGCAACAGCAAGCGATCCACTGCTGTGTACAGCAGAGTTGCCGTTCCCAGGCCGAACGAGAGCAACACCACGATGGTCAGATTGGCGCCTAAGTCGCGAGAGCGATACAAAGCCCCGGGGAATCGCACCACGGTTCACCTCGATGGGCTGCAACGTACGGAGCCGCTTAAGCGCAAAGTATACACTCCGGGCACCTACGTCCCCGGGTGCTGCGATGCGGACTGCGGCAGCCCTCGGACACATCGACCATCATCAGGTCAGCAATCAGGCCCGCGCAGGCAGATTTCCGTCTCCCACGGACCAATCAGGCTTGCTGCCCTCATTTCCCGCTTGTCTTCACGATATGTTCAGCGATACGTTTTGACATGGGTGTCTCCGCTTCCCTGTGCTGCTCACTCCACTCCCAGACGCTTGCGATTCCCCCGCATGCGCAGCACATTTCTGCCCCGCATTCGCCAACATCAAGGAGTCTCGTCCATGCCTTCCACCGTTGATTCCGCCATCTCGAACCGCTTCTCACGACGCAGCTTCTTCCGCTATGCCGCGGGTGCTTCCGCGCTGGCAAGCTTTCCGCTGCTCACTGAGCCCGAGCTTGCCATGGCGGAGATGCCCAAGTTCGCCGACCCCAACATCGGCATCCACATCGACGCCAATGAAAATCCAATGGGCCCCTGCGAGGCAGCGCGGCAGGCCGTCGCAAATATCATTCCCAGGGGCGGGCGCTACCTGTTCAACATAGGAGACGAGCTGGCCGCGATCTTCGCGAAGCAGGAAGGCCTTGACCCTGCATCCGTGCTCGCGTTTGCCGGATCCTCCGAGCCACTGCACTTTACGGTGTTGGCCTTCACCAGCAAAAACAGGCCACTGGTCATCGCCGACCCCGGCTATGAGGCGCCCACCTGGGCTGCGCAGGTCTCCGGTGCGCCTATCCTCAAGGTGCCGTTGGCCGATCCCAAAGGCGCGGCGTCTCACGACATCAAGGCCATGCTGGCCGCTTCTTCGAATCCCGGCGTGATTTACATCTGCAATCCCAACAACCCCACGGGCACCGTCACGCCCCGCGCAGACATTGAGCATGCCGTGGCCAACGCGCCAAAAGACACGGTCCTGCTCATTGATGAGGCCTACATTCACCTCTCCGACGCAATGCCTTCCCTTGACTTTGTGAAGGATGGCAAGAACGTGATTGTCCTGCGCACCTTTTCGAAGCTTTACGGAATGGCAGGACTCCGCATGGGCTTTGCCGTAGCGCGGCCCGACCTGCTGGCGAAGATTGCCCCCTTGGGCGGGCAGAATCCTCTGCCCATCACCGCAGTAGCGGCCGCCAAGGCCAGTCTGCTTGATCCTCAGATCGTTCCCACGCGCAAGAAGCAGATCTCCGACACGCGCACCCAAACCATTGCGTGGCTCAAGAGCGAAGATTTTGCAACTACGCCTTCTGTCAGCAACTGCTTCATGCTCGACGTGAAGCGACCCGGCAAGGAAGTGCAGGCGGCTTTGGCCGCCAGGGACATGTTTGTCGGCCGCATCTGGCCGGCCTGGCCTAACAGCCTGCGCATCACCGTCGGTCTGCCGAGCGAGATGATGGCCTTCCGCAACGCATTCAGTGAAGTGATGAACTCCTCGTCAGCCGGGCTGACGCCGCCTTTGCCGCGCAGACTGGCAAAGCATCCCTTCCCCTACCTCTCGTAAGGCGCCAATCCTGAGCGGAAAATTCTGGGCAGAATCAGAACTTTCCGTCTAGCGCGAGGTGGGATGTTCCGCAGCCATTTTTGCCGGTAGCCGGCAGCCTGCACAGCTGGCTCGGTAAGTACACGGGAGTGTGATTTACATCACTTCCCGCGGTGCTGCGAGGCACATCCCTGCATGCCCGTCAGTGGCACGATTGCGGTGCGGAGTATAGGGTATGCCGGGCTCAGGCTTGGATCGATGGACGCATCCGGCCGTGATCCTGGTCGCCACTGACCTGAGCGACCTGGACCGGTTGATGCCATTCGCGCTGAATGAAGCGTCTGATGCCGGAGCGCGGTTGATCCTGCTGCATGTGCTTGCGACGAGCACGGGTATGGCAGTGGACCCAGCCGGAATGCCCTACTACGACCCGGCGGGCGCTTTGGAATTTGCGGCGAAAACACTGCACCCATGGTGTACGCTGGCTCGCGAGAGGGACATTGCCTGCGACGCGTTAGTACGCGAGGGCAACGCCGCACAGCAGATTGCAGCATCAGTCCGCCAGTTTCAGGCGGATCTCATACTTCTCGGAACTCGGGGCCGGGGCAAGGCCAGTAAGTTGCTCTTAGGCTCCGTGGCAGAGCAAGTGTTGCGTTCGGTAAACCTCCCGGTCATCACCGTGGGACCCGAGGCTCATCTCCCGGTGGGGAGCAGTGGCCACGAAAAGGTGGTCCTGCACGCCACCACACTTAGAGAGGCCTCTAGACCGAGCGCAGCGCTTGCCTGCCGACTTGCAGCGAGTCGGAGCGCAAAGCTGGTTTTGCAGCATGTGCTGCCGCCCAGGGATGAGATGAAGCGCCAGGGCCAGCCAACAGATCTCGAGTCAACGGCCATGCATCAATTGCGTGAGCTTGTGGCAGAAATCACGGCCGACGAGGCATGCCGTGGCGTCCTGGTGGAACCGCTTGTGGCGCATGGAAATCCCTCCATTGAAATTCTTGCCGCATCGGCAGAACTGCATGCGTGCCTCATTGTCCTGGGCGCGATGCAACACTCCACGCTGCAGAATCTGACCCGCGACCACACCATCTACCGAGTTCTCGCCCATGCGCGCTGCCCCGTGCTCACCATGCGTGAGCCTGTGACGGCTGCGACTCCTGACTACGTTGAGCGGTTTGCTGTACATCGTTAGCAAACGGGAGCGCAGGCTGCAGGACCGGCAAGAAAGCAATCAATTCTGAGGGGAAATACTGCGGTTTAAACGCACCGCTGAGCAGTCGCGTTTGGAAGGCACAAAGAAAAGGAAAAATCAGGCGGTGAGCCGTTCAAGCTGTTCGGGCTTGACGATGGTCAGGCTCGAGCCCTTGATGGTAATCCACTGGTCGCGGCGGAACTGATTGAGGAGCCGCGTGACAGTTTCGCGCGAAGTGCCCGCCATGTGGGCGATCTCCTCGTGCGTCAGAGCCATGGTGAAGCGGATCTCTGGCTTGCCGTTGGCGGACGAGCGACCCCAGTCCAGCAGCAACCGTGCCAAGCGCCCCGCAGCCGAGCCGGAAAGAGCCAGCCGCTTGGCATCGTGGAAGACCGTAAGGTACTCTCCGGAAAGAGATTGCGCTGCGTGCATGCTCGCGATGCCGTGCCGGCCCAGGAAGTCGACGAACTCCTGCTTGCGGACAGTCTTGACCTGGCATGGCTCAATGGCTTCTGCGGTTACTTCATGGGGGACATTTGCCAGCACTGCGCTCAGTCCCATCACGTCACCGGGACCGGCGATCTTCAGGATCATGGTCTTGCCGTCGCGAGAAGTGGAGGAGATCTTTACCTGGCCAAAACAGATGATGAAGACATTCCGCGCCTGATCGCCCTCTGAGAACAATTTGGCGCCGCGGGCATGACTCATCATTATGCCGATGCTGTCGTAGTCCTGCAACGCCTCAGGCGTGAGATTGCAAAACATCCGCAGATGGCGATGCTCACAATTCAGACAATCTTCCGGGGGGCGATGAGAATGGATTCCAGACATACTTTTCCCGCAGATCAAGTTAAAGTATATCGCACTTTACATGGCACAAGGCAGGGATTTTCCCTCTCCATCCGCCCGGCAACAGACTTCTGTTCCAGCGGGCAATGTCAGGGTAAACATTCAGTTTTCATGCCCGCCGAAGCGCTGCCGCCACTGCGGCGCATTCGCACCATGCGCGTGACACGGCATGCATTATAGGCGCGGGAGACCTCGCGGGCCAGTTCTTCAAGCAACTGCATTCTCAGCGGCGGATGTGCCTGGAAGGCCTGATTCAACGTCTCAATCGGCAGCAGCATCAGTGAGACGCGCGTAATCGCAGTAAGCGTATAAGTATGGTGCCGATCACCGAGCGCAGCTGCCAGTTCCACCAAGTCCCCAGCTCTCACTGAGCCCAGCATCAGCCGTGCTTGCCTGCGCTCCGCTTTGCGCACAAGCTGGCCTGAGACAACCACATACAGTCCACGACAGTCTGCGGCCTGATGAAATACCGTGTCGCCCGCATCGAGGTCGATGCATTGGGCTGAGGCGTTGAGCAGATTTCCGGTCTCCGGCGGGCAAGCCAGCAGCTCTGCCAGCGGATGCGGCGCTGCACCTTCCATTTGTCCGGATCTTGCCTCTGGTTGCATGGTTGAGTCTCTCCTTGCCTTCACCCGAACTCTGCTCCGGTGGCGGTCATCTCTCGCAGACCACCTGCTGACCACCTGCTGACAATTGCCTCCTGTATTGCGGCCCTGCGATGAAACAGACTTCATATCCTGCCAATCTGCCAAGCAATACTATGACTACAAATCCAAAACATATTCAGGAGCCGTGAAATATCTCACGCCCTACCTGCCTGCCGTCTTGCCGATGCAATCACCTCTTCGCTGTCTCAGTACTCGCTTACCGCCACGGGAGCACTCGTCTCCTGCGCTGCGGCGTCTGCCACGGTGTCCGGTGGAACGCATATCACCGGGACGTGCGACCGTGCCAGCAAGGTGAAAGCCGTGCCATGCGGTCCCGGCGTCTGGCTGGTGCGTTTGACCCCAACCACAAGAACGCTCGGATGATACAGCTCAATTGCCGCCGCTACGACATCTGTTGGCTTGCCGTCTTTCACAATGCAGCGCACGGGACAGTTCCCCCGCGCGTGAATGCCGCAATCCTCAAGATTGGTTGCCGAGGGATTCAAAAAGGAAGAAGCCTCGGCAGCTGTGCGTGCGTGAAGCACCAGCAGGGTCCGCTGAAAGGTCTCCGCAAGCGACATGGCTGCAGCAACAGCCGCCTTTGTCGCTTCATTCCGCTCCATGGCCAGCAGGATCGGTCCGCCTGGCGTGGGCCGGAACTGGCCAGCATTCCAGTCCGCGGCCACGGCCATCACTGCGCACGGCGCCTTGCGAACTAGCTGCTCGGCAACAGAACCAACCACGACAGGCCCTGCGCCGCGCTTCCCCTCGGTTCCAATAACAATCAGATCAGCCTTGTACTGGCGGGTCACATCCAGCAGCATCTGCGTGACTTCGCCCTGACGAACCTCAGAATGACTGTGGATTCCATCACGAATCAGGTCGGCGGTCATCTGCTCCAGAACAGCCCGGGCCTGCTCCGACAAATTGCTCCGCACGCGGCCAGGCACGGATTGCACTGCAGCGTAATCCATCGGATCAATGCCATGCGCCAGAACAATACGTGCGCCGTAGGCCGAGGCGAGCTTGCGGGCATATTCCAAAGCAGCTCCGGACCTGTCACCAAGATCCGTCGCAACAACTATTGTTTTCAACCCGGATTCAAAGCTCATGGATGCCTCCCGTCGCCCCGCAGTGCATCTACCAAAGAAATATGACCGCACGGCCCACTGCTCCCCATAAGCCAGAAGCTGATGTTGCCGGCGACGGCTCCTTTGGAAACGCCGCGACGCCGTTTGCGGCGCCCTGCCTGACTGCCCATTGGATACCGAGTCTGCGCCCGCCTTCGCAGGCTGGGCAGTGACATGATTCACCCCGCGTTGTGATTCAGATCACATACCGACTTCAAGGCGCGCATGAGTCTTTGCCGAGCTTCCTGATTGGACACAAGTTACGCATCAACGCGGTGTACAGGCAAAGGGCAAATGCGGTAGCCTTGCCGCGATATGAAAAACACATTGAATCCCGGTGCTCAATCGTTTTTGTCAATCAAAATGGCATGCATGGTTCCGCTCCTGCTGGCATTCCTGGCCGCCTCGGCCCTGCAGGCAGCAGCCCAGGCTCCCAGGCCGGACTCGCCTGCAATTGAGGCACAGGCTCGCGCACTGCTGTCCAAACTGACCCTCGACCAGAAAATTGAGCTGATTGGCGGCGTGGACAGCATGTTTACCCACGCAGAGCCGGTCATCGACCTGCCCCAGTTCAAAATGTCGGATGCCTCGGTCGGCGTGCGCACCTGGGGACCAACCACAGCCTATGCAGGCGGCGTGGCCCTTGCCGCCACCTGGGATACAGACTTTGCGCGCAAGCTGGGCGCAAGCCTGGGCAAGGATGCCCGTGCCCGTGGCGTAAACTTCCTGCTCGGACCGGGGGTCAACATTGCCCGCTCGCCGGTCAGCGGTCGCAACTTCGAGTATCTCTCCGAAGACCCCTACCTCAACTCTGCCCTCGTTGTCCCCTATATTGAAGGCGTAGAGTCCCAGGGCGTGATTGCCACGGTGAAGCACTACGCGCTGAATAACCAGGAGTACAACCGCCACAACGTGGACGTGGAAGCGGACGAGCGCACGATGCGCGAGATCTACCTGCCCGCGTTTGAAGCGGCGGTGACCAAGGGTCATGTGGATGCGGTGATGGACTCCTATAACCTGATCAACGGTTCCCACGCCACCCAGAACAACTTTCTCAACGTCAAGGTTCTGAAGGACGAGTGGGGCTTCAAGGGCGTGCTGATGTCGGACTGGGACGCCACCTATGACGGCGTGGCCGCTGCCAATAACGGTCTGGACCTGGAAATGCCCTCGCCGCGCTTCATGAACGCAGCAACCCTGCTGCCGGCGATCAAGGCCGGCGCTGTGAAGGAATCCACGATTGACGACAAAGTACTGCGTCTGCTGCGCACTGAGCTGCGCTATGGATTCACCGACCGCCCGCAGTTGGACCTGGCGGAATCCACCTATTCCGTGGCTGACCGCCCCGTGGCTCTGCAGGGTGCCCTGGAAAGCCTGACGCTGCTTAAGAACGAAGGCAGTATCCTTCCGCTCGACCCAGCCAAAATCAAAACCATCGCCATCATCGGCCCTGACGCCTGGCCTGCCATACCCGGCGGCGGCGGGTCTTCTGAAGCAACTGCCTTTGAACCGGTCAGCATGGTTACCGGCATCGCCAACTTGCTGGGCTCCAACGTACATGTGCTCTACGCGCGGGGGCTGCCGGAGATGAATGAAGTTTTCTGGCGCACACAATGGGAGGGTGGTGTGAAAGCAGCCACCTATCCGAGCAAGGACTTCACCGGCGCGCCGGAGACGGCCAGCGAGGACAAAATCGCGTCGTACAAGCGGGAGTGGTGGGGAGCGGCTGACAAGTCTCCGCGCAGCATTCGCTACACCGCCGCATACAAGGCAACCAAGGCCGGCAAATATCTGATCTTGGCCGCAGCCTCGGGCAGCGACCACTACAAGGTGATGGTGGACGGCAAGCAGGTTATCGGGCAGGTGCAGTTCGAGGGCCAGCATCCCGAATCCGCCACTTTGGACCTGACAGCCGGCCAAACCATCAACGTGGTCGCCGACTACCTGCCGGGCTTTGCAGGAAATCGCTTTGGCCTCGGCATCCTGAATGAAGCAGACATGATCCCAGCGGACGTGAAGAAGTTTGCCTCCGCTGCGGACGTGGCCGTTGTTGCGGTGGGCTTCAGTCCGCAGACCGAAAGCGAGGGTCTTGACCGCACCTTCACGCTGCCGTGGGGTCAGGACGCGCTGATCGAGGCTGTGGCCGCGGCCAATCCGCGCACGATCGTCACCCTCACCGCCGGCGGCGCAGTGGATACGCGGCGCTGGCTGGATAAGGTGCCCGCGCTGCTCCACAACTGGTATCCCGGCCAGGAAGGCGGAACGGCTGTTGCGGAGGTGCTATTTGGCAAGCACAACCCCGAGGGCAGGCTGCCTGTCAGCTTTGACCGGAACTGGGAAGATAACCCGTCGTACAAGGACTACTACCCGATACCGGGCGCGGACACCAAGCTGGAAGTGCATGAGATTGGCCACCCCACCCGCATCGACACGATCCCGCACGTCAAGTATGAGGACAAGCTGATGGTGGGCTACCGCTACTGGACCACGACGGGCAAGCATCCGCTGTACCCGTTTGGCTATGGGTTGAGCTACACCACGTTTGGCTTCTCGAAACTTGTTGCACCGGCGACGGCGAAGTCCGGGTCCACGGTTGCCGTGAGCTTCAACGTGACCAACACGGGCAAGGTTGCCGGAGCGGAGGTGGCGCAGGTGTACGTCTCTGACCCATCGGCTACGGTGCAGCGGCCGGAACGCGAGCTGAAAGGCTTCAAGAAGGTGAGCCTGAACCCCGGCGAGATCAAGAACATCACCGTTGAACTGGACGCGCGCGCTTTCAGCTACTGGGATGAGTCAACCCACAACTGGAAGATCGACCCAGGCAAGTTTGTGGTGCGCGTGGGCAACTCCAGCGAAAACACGCCGCTGCAGGCGGATGTGACGCTGCGCTAGAATCCGGCACGAACGAGAGACGAAGCGGCCTGCAGATTTCGATCTGCGGGCCGCTTCGAGTTTTGGAGACACGAAGCGCCGATTCGTGTTGAGCAATGCTGCGCTTGAGCGGGCCGGGATTTTCCATGCAGATGGGAAGCCGGGTGTGAATCGCTGCGGGTTTGCAAGGAGAGAACCGTAGATCTGCTCTGAGTCAATGTGGAGGAATGATTGCAGAGAGCGAACAGCAGTCTCAGACCATTCGGCAAAAAAGGAAGCGGAAAGGATCGAGAGTACGAGGGGCTATGTTGGGTCTGGGTTGAGCCAGTCGGTAAGCGAGTCGGCCGCCTAATGCGCCGCCGGCCCAAGAGAAGATTTCTGGCAAAAAAGACTTTTCGATAATTTGTGGCCAGGGGATTCATGGAAAGCTTTGGCGGGAAAAGAACATGCCTTTCTTGCAGTTCTTTAGAAAAACTGGATTCGTCAACGACAGTTACAGCGAATCCCTTGCTTTCGACTGTGCCAGAAAAATCTTCTCCAAAGATGCGAAGGTGATCCCTTTGTCCAAAGTGCTTGAGTCTGTCTTCTTCCTCAACGATGGATGGATCTTCATAAGTAACCGATAGATTGTCTTTCTGGGGAACCGTGAGAATCGCATAGCCTCCCGGCGAAAGGACTCTGCGGATTTCTTCAAGAGCTCGCTGGTAATCCGGCACATGTTCGAGGACATCGAAAGCTATCACAACGTCAAAGCTCTCATTCTTAATCTGCGGCATATCGGACAGATCAAGTTGGGCATCGCAATCGGTCCGCAGGAAGTCGGCTGTGACATAGGCTGCGGCGATTCTTTGAATCAGGGGAGTGAGAATGGTTTCCGGAGCAAAATGCAAGACCCTTTTGCCACGAATGATCCTGTCAGAGTAAAGCTGGTCGGAGTTTTGCAGGGCCGCAAACGGAAGCCTGTGCCGAATGCCGGTGTGGCAGGCGGGGCAATTTGTCCGCTCGTGCCAGTAGCTCGTTAGAAAGTGGCGTCCCGTCCATCCGCAGATATTGCATTGAACTCTTTTGGGATAAGCAAGCCATGTTGACTGGCACACAGAGATTGCCCTCTTCGCCAAACGCTTTGCTTTTCTTTTTGCCAAATCCGCGGCATTGCTCATCGTTGGGGAAAACTCCTTTGTGGGCTTGCCAGCGATAGAGACCAGAATCTCCATTACCGGCATCGACTTCATTGAATCGTACCGTTGTGCCAGATTCTTTACGCATTACGCAAAGAATCTGGCAAAGAGCTTGTGGTAAGTCTGGCTTGAGCTAAAGAGTGAGCGCGTCGGCCGCTCGCCGAAATGATCTGCAAACTTCTTGTGGAAAATCATAATAAATGCAAAAGGGGGGGTAGGGGGGTACTGACCGGTGGTGCAGACCGAGCGGATTTCTACTCACCCAATTCCATTGTGCGGGATTGAGGGGAAAAACTCTGCAAACCGGGCGGAGAAAAATTCGGGAGGTCATCCCGTGCCCCATCCTTTCCGCGAAGAACGCGTCCAGGATGGGGCACGGAGGTGATGGGCTGAGCGAGGGCGGAGTGCCTGCGCTGAGGCAGGGCCTGGATTATTTGGCTGGCTCGGGCAGGCCGACTTCGCTGGCTGGTGGAAGTGTACGCGTCTCCCGCCAGTGGTTGATGACCAGTTGCCACTGCTCGCCGCGGCCTATCCAGAGCTGCGCGGCGCGATCGTAGCGGGCCTGATTATTGGCGAGCCAGTAGGGCCGGTTGTCGCGCATCCACGCGTCAGAGAATAGCTGGCCGAGCTGCGTGTAGCCGTCGCGCATGTCCTGCATCTTTCCGTTGTTGGAGCCGATGGTCCAAAGCATCTCGGAGACTTCATCCCAGCGAGTCTTGTCACTGACGAGAGCGCGGGCCTGACTGTAGATGGAGGCGCACTCCGCGGCCTCCTCAAACTTGAGGCCGATGAAGTCGATGCGGCGGGCACCGAGTTCCATGGCGTCGAGGGCCTCAGGATTTTCAAGCTTTGCAGCGTCGCGCGCCTGGGCAATGAGGGTGATGGCACGCTCGGCGTCGAGGCGCATCTCTGTGGCGACAGGAAGGAGCTTTGCGCTGACCTGCTGACCCTGCGGCGAGAATGGGTCGATCCAGAAATAGCGGTCCTCCACATCATCGAGCCCGGCATTGTGGAGCACGGTGTGGGCGGCCATAAGTTGCCGCTGCGCCTCGTCGATTTTGCCGGTTGCGTCGTTGTGGAAGGCCAGCCCATAGGATGCGGTGAAAGCCAGCTCGGAGCTTTCGCCCTGTTGCCAGCCTGCCGCCGCGCCGAAGAGCACGCCGAACCAGTTTTCATCGAAGATGCCTTCGCCATCGTCGTTCCAGATGGTGTTGAGCATGCCGGTTGCGCCGAGCTTCTGGCCGTCGCGGACGAAGGCGCGGATGTTGCCTAGAGCCTCATTGTTGTTGGGGTAGACACGATTCCAATTGTTGACGCCGGGGGCAACCCAGGTTTGGAGACCGGCCTTGGTGAAAGGCAGAATGAGGGGCGTGAAATCCGGCTCGGCGTCATAGCGCCAGGGCACGGCGATCATGTCCTTGGGCAGCGTACCGACGAGTTCCGGCGACTTGACGGCGATGTCTCCCCAGAACAGGAGCTGCTTGTGATAGGGCGCGAGCGCGGAATGGATGCGCGTGAGGAAGTCGAGGTAGACGGTGTTGAGCCCCTTCTGCTGCACCTCGTCGCGTGTGCGGCCAAGACCGAGCTCGAATGTTTCATCGGCACCGATGTGTGCGTAGGGGCCGGGGAAGACTTTGGCGAGATCGGCGAACCAACTGGAAATGAGGGGCAGCGTGCCGGGGTCTCCGGGCGCGAGGACGGAGCCGTGGGGCGTTTCGCCGAGGGGCGAGTACTCATCGAATTTCAGGACGTGATGGAGATGGCCGAAGGACTCCTGCTCAGGGAGGATGGTGATGTGGTACTGGGCGGCGTAGGCGACCATTTCGCGGGCTTCGTCGGGCGTCATGGCGCCGCCGGGAAAGGCCGCGACGGGGGAGCTGGAGTAGGCGAATGTGTGTTCGAAGTAGGGCGAGAAGATGTTGACTTTATACGCTGCGAGAGTACGAATTTCGCGCTTGAGGAAGTCCATGTTGGGCAGCGGGCCACGCGACCAGTCGTCGGAGACTCCGCGATCGGCCATGGCGGGCCAGTCGCGCAGGGTGGGCGCGAGCAGGACGGCGCTTTTTCCCGAGCCGCGCAGCAACTGCTTGACCGTCTGCGCGCCGTAGAAGATGCCGGCGGAGGATTCCGCAATAACGGCAAGGCCGCGCACGTCGTCGGGCACGATCATGTAGCCCTCGTCATGCATGGCCGGGTCAAAGGTGAGGTGATGGTGCGCGAGCAGCGCTTTGGCAACGCCGCTTTCCGCGCGCTCCAGACGAATGACGGGCGCATTGTGCTGGGCATGGCTCATGCCGCGGGCCTTGATTGTCTCTTCGAGATCCTTTGCCGCGAATTCATCGTCGGCATTCTTCTCGTAGACGAGACTCACGCCGGACTCGCCAACAGTAATGGTTGCGACCGCCGTGCACTCGCGCGGCGCAGGGACCAGGTGCAGGTCAGCACAGGTGGGCGCGGCTGAAGTTTGTGCTACCGCGCCGGCTGCGGCGCACAACAAAACCAATGAAGCCAAGGAAAAACGGAGACGCATAAGCCCACTCTCCCGCAATGCAATTTGATAGGAAGGCTACAGCATCACTGGGGGGCATGTACACGAGAAAGTTATCATTTCGCCGCGAAATGCTCGAAAAAACGCTCTGCGGGACCTAAAATGCTCGAAAATCGCCTATGCGCTCTCTCCCAACGAGTGCAGCGGGGACTGCGCTTGCCCAGGGTGAACGGACCCCATTCGGGGCCCGTGGCACACCCTGGGCATCGAGCACGCGGGAGATCGTCGATTCCCTACCGCAAGGTCTTCAATGCGGGGTAGAGCCTGCGCCAGTTTGCATAGCCGGATTTGTAGGCAGCGAGGTCGGCGGGATCTGGCTCGATGCGCTGGGCTACTTCAATGGCTTGGGCGCATGCCTCGTCGAGATTGGCCCAATGGCCCGCGCCTACGCCAGCGAGCAGCGCAGAACCGAATGCGCCGCCTTCTTCCGCGGCGAGCACTTCGACGGCCTGGCCGTAGATGCCAGCCTGAATTTTGCGCCAGAGCGGGCCACGCGCGCCGCCGCCTCCGAGACGCACGGCGCTGACGGGAATACCGAGTTCAGCGAAGAGGGTGAAGGTGTCCTGGAGCGAGTAGGCCACGCCCTCAAGCACGGCGCGGACAAAGTGCGCGGCGGTGTGGACGGTGGAGACACCCGCAAAGGCGGCGCGAACTTCGGGGTCGAGATGAGGCGTGCGCTCGCCGAGGAGATAGGGCGCCCACTGCAGGCCCTGGCTGCAGGCGGGAACTTTCGCGGCGGCCTCGGTGAGCGCGTCGTAACTTTGACCGGCGAAGAATGTCTCCTTGAGCCAACTGAAGCTGAGGCCGGCGGACTGCGTTACGCCCATTACGTGCCAGACGCCGGGCACTGCGTGGCAGAAGGTGTGCAGGCGGCCTTTGGGGTCTTTGGTGGGGCTGGCCGTGGCGGCAAAGACGACGCCGGAGGTGCCGATGGTGGCGGAGACGGAGCCGGGCTGCAGGATTCCCATGCCGACGGCACCTGCGCCCTGATCGCCCGCTCCTGCGACGACCGGCGTGCCGACGGCAAGGCCGGTAAGCCCGGCGGCGCTTTCGCTGATGCGCGCGCAGATCTCGGGCGACTCATAGACGCGGGGCAGCCAGCTTTCGGGAATCCCCGCGGCTTCAGCGACTTCTTTTGACCAGCGGCGATGTGTGACGTCGAGGAGCAGCGTTCCGGAGGCCTCCTGCACGTCGATGGCGAACTCGCCTGTGAGGCGGTAGCGGACGTAGTCCTTGGGACACATGATGTGGCGCGTTCGCGAGAAGATTTCCGGCTCGTGCTGCTTGACCCAGAGGAGCTTGGTGAGCGTGAAGTTGGGCAGGGCGGGATTGCAGGTGAGCTCGATGAGCTTGTCATAGCCGATTTTCTGGTGGAGCCAGTCGCACTGGGGCTGGGTGCGGGTGTCACACCAGATGAGCGAGGGGCGCAGCACCTGGCCGTTCTCGTCGAGGAGCACAGCGCCGTGCATCTGGCCGGTGAGTCCGATGGCGGCGATGGGCTCATGCGGCTCAGGCGCGGCGGCCAGCGCAAGCCGAATGGCTTTTTGCGCGGCCTGCCACCAGTCTTCGGGATCCTGCTCAGCCCAGCCGGGGTGCGGCGTGCGAAAGGCAGCATGCTCGCTCGACGCGCTGGAGATCACTTTGCCTGCCGCGTCCACGAGCACAGCGCGCGTGCCACCCGTGCCTACGTCCATTCCAAGAAACCACATCGCCGTACCCCTTTATTGCGTAAATCGGTTTTCTTAACGCTCGCAGCATATCAGCTTTGGCACATGACGGAAAGAAAGTTCATCTTCAGGAAGCGGAGCGCATTATTTGACGTTGCTCAGCAAGGTGTTGGCATTGTATGGTTTGCGAAGCTCGAATGGATTCCCCAAATCGTATTCCAATTGAGCATGTATTGAGCGCATCCAAGTTCCTCTGGCCCGAGGCGATGACCCGGGTGCGTTTTCAGCGACGGCACAAGCCAACCGAGTAATTCAAGGCTAACGCGAGTTCACATCTCCACAACCACGCCATGTCCACGCATGCCGCTTCTGGAAGGATGACGGCGCGCAAACACGGCAAGAGCAGGCTGCGATGTCCGCAGACGAGGCTTTTTCCCCGCACTGTAGCCCTGAGCAAGAAAGAGGTCACACCATGAGCACGCACGCTCCTAATCCCGAACACATTTTGCAGACCGGCCTAGCCTTCTGGGGCTCAAAGACGCTTTTGAGCGCCGTGGAAATGGAAGTCTTTACCGAGTTGGCAAAGCGGCCCGAAGATCTTGAAACACTTTCCGGACGCCTGGGCCTGCACCCGCGCGCTGCGCACGACTTTCTGGATGCGCTGGTGGCGCTGGGGTTTCTGGAACGCCACGACGGAAGATACTCCAACACGCCCTCGACGGATTTTTTCCTGGACAAGCACAAGCCGTCGTACATTGGCGGGATTCTGGAGATGGCGAACAAGCGGCTTTTCCATCAATGGGGCGACCTGACCACCGCGCTGCGTACGGGCCTGCCGCAGAACGAGGCGAGCCGCGGGGAAACGGACATGTTCGCGACTCTCTATGCCGATCCGGAACGGCTGAAGGTATTTCTGCGCGCGATGACGGGCGTGAGCCGTGGGGCGAACCAGGCGATCGCCGCGAAATTTCCCTGGGCGAAGTATCAGACGGTGGCCGATGCAGGCCCTGCGCAGGGCGATCTGATTGTACAGGTGGCGCTGAAAAATGAGCACCTGTTTGGCACGGGCTTCGATCTGCCTGAGGTGGCGCCGGTCTTCGAGGAATATGTGGAGCACCACGGACTGACGGATCGCGTGCAGTTTCGCCCCGGCAACTTCTTCAAGGACCCGCTGCCGGAAGCGGAAGTGGTGATGATGGGACACATTCTGCACGACTGGAATCTGGAAGAAAAACGGTTTCTGATTCGCAAGGCTTACGACGCGGTTCCCAAGGGTGGCGCGCTGATTGTCTACGACGCGATGATTGACGATGAGCGACGGAAGAACACATTCGGTTTGCTGATGAGCCTGAACATGCTGATCGAAACGACGGGCGGCTTCGACTACACGAGCGGCGACTGCATCGGGTGGATGAAGGATGCAGGCTTCAGCGATGCCCGAGTGGAGCACCTTGTGGGGCCGGACTCGATGGTGGTGGGGCTGAAGTAGTTTTCTGCGGTGGCATAACGCCTCGGCTGAAAAACGCACCTGTGGTCTTTGCATGCCCGCTCGTTTGTTTTCAGCCGAGGGCGAGGTGCGCAGACGCTCAAATACCGCTATACGAAATAGCAGCCCGTACTGTGACCTTGAGCACATGCGGAGACTACTGGCCGGGAGAGAATGGTTGCGTGAGGCCGGGCGTGCTTTCCCTGCTCCGGCCGGGAGAAAAGAACAGATGAGCGATCTTGCACCTCTTGCCGAGGCTGTAGCCGTTGACCCGCTGGTTGGCCACCCGTCTGACTACCACGTGTTTCACAAGTTTCTGGAGCGCTGCAAGTCCCTGCCGGCGATTACGACGTCGGTTTGCTGGCCATTGTCTGACGTTGCCCTGCGGGGCGCGGTGGAAGCTGCGGCCGAGGGGCTGATCAAGCCGACGCTGGTTGGGGATGTTGCGGCGATGAAAGCGCTGGCGGCGAAGATTGGCCTGGATATCAGCCCGTTCCCCGTAGTTGATGCGGAATCCGAGGTGAGCGCAGCGGAGATTTGCGTGGCGATGTGCCGCAAAGGCGAGGCACAGGCCATGATGAAAGGCAGCCTGCACACCGACGAACTGATGAAGGTGGCCATGGCGCGGGACACGGGTCTGCGCACTTCGCGGCGCATCTCGCACGTGTTTGTGATGGATACGCCAGCGTATGCGCGGACGCTACTGATTTCCGATGCAGCCATCAACATCAAGCCTGAGTTTGAGGATAAGATTCACATCGTGCAGAACGCGATTGACCTGGCGCACGCGCTGGGGATTCCGGAGCCAAAGGTGGCGCTGCTGTCTGCGGTTGAAACCGTGAATCCCAAGATTCCCTCGACGATGGAGGCGGCGGCGCTGTGCAAGATGGCGGACCGCGGACAGATTACGGGGGGAATCCTCGACGGGCCACTGGCGTTTGACACCGCTGTTAGCGTGAAAGCGGCGAAGATCAAGCACCTTGATTCGCCGGTGACGGGACTTGCCGACATTCTGATCGTGCCCGATCTGGAGAGCGGCAACATGCTGGCCAAGCAGCTTGAGTACCTGGGCGGCGCGCAACTAGCTGGCATTGTGCTGGGCGCGCGGGTTCCGGTGATTCTGACAAGCCGGGCCGACTCAGCCGAGACGCGGCTGACCAGCTGCGCGGTGGCTGTGCTGCTGCACTATGCGACGCATCCGGTGGAGAAAGGCTGACTTCAACTCTTCGCGCAGGACCGGCAGGGCGCCATCTCTCAAGGAGTTGGCGCCCGCTGAATTTTGCACAGCTTTGCGAGGAGCCTTTCCGGCGAGGTTGGCGTCTAACCGTGCAGCGCAGGGCACGAGCGCGCGGCTGCCATTCCTGACGTCGCGGGGTCGTCCCCGGCAGAGGAGCAGCCATGGCCACACGTACGCAAGAAAGCGCTTCAAGAGTCGCCAAGCTCAGCACTCCTGACGGCTTCACCCCTGCGGAGGTGAAAGACCTCTCCAGCGTGTTGAACGCCGTGCTGGCCGATGCCTTCGTTCTTTATCTCAAGACCAAGAACTTTCACTGGCACGTGAGCGGACCACATTTCCACGACTATCACCTGCTGCTGGATGAGCAGGCGGCGCAGATTTTTGCCATAACGGACGCCATTGCGGAGCGGGTGCGCAAGGTGGGCGGCACCACGATCCGGTCGATCGGGCATATTGCCCGGCTACAGCGGCTGGCGGACAACGACATGGACTTTGTGAATCCCGAGGAGATGCTGTTTGAACTCCACGCGGATAACAAGAAGCTTGTGGAAAGCCTGCGCGTGGCGCACGAGGTTGCAGCCAAGGCCGCAGATTATGCGACGACGAGCATGATCGAGGCGTGGATTGATGAAGCCGAGCGGCGCGCGTGGTTCCTGTTTGAGTCCACGCGGTAAAACGACGCGGGCAGATGCGGGCAGCCGCCTTCCGGGTCTTGATGTGCAAGGGGGAGAGCCTCGCCCTGCATCCCTTGCGCTCCCCCTTGCGCTCAATCCATTGACAAGCTGAGCTGGTGGCGGACGTCCGCGCCGCGGATCCAGAAGATGACGTCTGTGGCAATGTTGGAGGCGTGGTCAGCGATGCGCTCAAGACTGCGCGAGACGAGGAGCCCGTTCATTGCCTGCTGGGTGTATTGTGGTTTTTCCTGGATGAGCTTGAGCAGGTCGTCATGCGCGCGGCGGTTCATGCGATCGATTTCGTCATCCATTTCGCGGACGGTGTCTGCGAGGCGCGCATCGCCCTCGAGGAGGGCGTGAATGGCGGTGCGAATCATGCGGCCGGTAAACTCGCCCATGGCAGCAAAGTCTACGGGCAACTCCAAGTCTTCATATTTGACGATATCGCGGGTGCGACGGGAAATGCCCATAGACTGATCGCCGATACGTTCCAGATCGCCGTTTATTTTGATGACGGCGAGGATGAAGCGCAGATCGATGGCCATGGGCTGCTCCTTGGCGAGAAGCTCATAGGCCATTTCGTCCAGTTCGCGCTGGGCACTGTTGATGGCGGTTTCATTCTGCTTGACGTATTGGCATAGGCCCAGATCGCGCTGCAGATAAGCGTCCAGCGCGGACTCGACCGCCTGCTGCGCAAGGGCAGCCATGGCAAGGAGCTGGTCCTTGAGTTCGGCGAGTTGTTGTTGAAAATGGATGCGCGGCACTACGGCTTCTTTCTCCTATTTACGATTGTGCATCATGCAATGTTATCAGCGTGCAAATTTCCCGTTGTGCACCAGAACTGTTACGCCTTGCGCGCGGGGGGTGTGCAGATTTGTTTAGACGCGCGAAGACGCAATTGGATGTTCTAGGCTAGGACTATGAACTCCTCAGAGACGCTCTACGGCCCTTCGATGCAGACGTTTGACCCCGCGGAATGCAAGCCGAATCAGGTGTACAAGCTGATGAGCGGGATCATTGTGCCGCGTCCTGTGGCACTGGTGTCGACTTTGGACGCGCGCGGCGTGGCCAATCTTGCGCCGTTCAGCTTTTTCACGGGCGTGGGCTCGGTGCCGCCGACGGTTCTGTTTTGCCCGACGCTGCGGCGCGCGGGCGCAGGCGAGACGGGCCAGCGCAAAGACACGCTGAGCAATGTGGAAGAGACAGGCGAGTTTGTGGTGAACGTGGTGAGCGAAGCCATTGCGGCGGCGGCCAACGCGACAGCGGCCGAGGTTGCGCCGGAGGTGGACGAGTTCAAACTGGCGGGGCTGACGGCGCTGGCCAGCGAAGCGGTTCGTCCGCCGCGGGTGGCCGAGTCGCCGGCGCAGATGGAGTGCCGCCTGATGCAGGTGATCTACACCAGCAAGGAGGCAGGCAGCGGGGTGATTGTGCTGGGCGAGGTGGTGCGCTTTCACGTGCGCGGAGACCTGGTGGAGGATTTCCGCGTGGACCCGGCGGGGCTTGATGCGGTGGGACGGATGGCCGGCAACGCGTGGGTACGCACCCGCGACCGCGTTGAGTTCACCCGGCCGAAATGAGCGCTTCTTGTCCGGCAGAACGAAACGCGGTACGCTTGTGCCGCTGCCGTTGCTGACAGGCGCCGGAGTATAACGCTCAAGAGGATCGATGAACACCCTAAGCCATGCGAACAGCCCGGTGAGCGACAGAAACAATCGGCGCCTGACGGCGCTGCTGGTGGTTCTGGTCCTGGCGAGTTGCCATGGTGCGAGCACGACAGTGGATGTCGGAAGGAGCACATCCATGAACATGATCAGTCCCAGCTTTCGAGATGGCCAGATACCGAAGGACTTTACCTGCGACGGAGCGAACAAGTCTCCGCAATTGAAGTGGTCAGAACCGCCGGCGAGTGCGAAGAGTCTTGCGCTGATTGTCAGCGACCCGGATGCGCCGATTGGCACGTTTGTGCACTGGGTGCTGTATAACGTTCCTGCCGGAAAGCGAGAGCTTGATGAGGCGGTGCCGACAAAGGGCGAGCTTGCGGATGGGTCGCGGCAGGGACAGAACGACTTTGGCCAGACGGGCTACGGCGGCCCATGCCCGCCGCGTGGCTCAACGCATCGCTACTTCTTTGAGCTGTATGCGCTGGATGCGCCGCTCAAGCTGCCCGCGGAGGCAACAAGGAAGCAGTTGGAGCACGCGATGCAAGGGCACATTCTTGCGCGCGGCGAGTTGATTGCACGGTACGGGCGATAGGAGCGGCCAAAGACGCCACGTCCGCAGGGCATCCAAGGTCCAAGGGCTTGAGCCTTTCAGAAAGCGCAAGGAGAAAAGCCCCGAATTTCCCGAACCGAGCCTCATACCGCCTTCAATCATCATGAAACCCTTCGACAAGCGCAGGACAGGCTCCGGACGCCCAATTTTTTGCTGGATCAGACGGTTGAAGCGCAGATGCTGGTCAGTCTGCGAGGTCGCGTCCTTTGACTTCGTGGCCGAGTGCGGCGAGGCCGGCTAAAGCGAGGGCGACGAGGCCGACGGTGATGGCTAGGACAGCGGGGTAGTTGTTCCAGCGCTCGGCGGCAAGGGCCTGGGCTTTTCCGTTCCATGAGGTGATGAGGCCGCCGAGTTGATAGGCGAGGCCGGGCGCGGTGGCACGGACGGGAGCAGGCGACAGTTCGGTGAGGTAGGCAGGGACGACTCCCCAGGCGCCCTGCACCATGAACTGCATGAGGACGGCACCCGCGCCAAGGGCGAAGGCGGTGTGGCCGTAGGCGTAAAGAGGAATGACGGGAATGGAGAGTAGCGCGGCTGCGATGATGGCGCGCTTGCGTCCCCAGCGCTCAGAGAGCGCGCCGAAGACAAAGCCGCCGGCAATGGAGCCGAGTCCGTAGAGCACACCGATGAGGCCAACTGTCTGCGGAGTGAGTCCCATGTGGACAGAGAGAAATGTGGGATAGATATCCTGGGTGCCGTGGGAGAAGCTCATGAACGCAGTCATGAGCAGTACGAGAAAAAGAAACGTGGGGAGGAACGCGCGCAGGTGCGCGGGAATTGCCGGTCCCGCATGGGGCACGGCTCGCTTTTTTGCCCCGGCGAGCCAGACGGGCGACTCCTGGACGCGCGTCTGGACATAGAGGACAAGCAGCGCGGGAGACGCTCCGAGGATGAAAAGGCCGCGCCATCCGATGGCATGGAAGAAAAGTGCAAAGGCGGCGGAGGCAAGGATGGAGCCGAATGCATAGCCTTCCTGCAGAATGCCGGAGAAGGCACCGCGGCCCTCCTTGGGCAGGGTCTCAAAGGTGAGCGCCGCGCCGACGCCCCACTCGCCGCCCATGGCAAAACCGAAGAGGGCACGGAGGCCGAGAAGGACGCTCATCGACGGCGCAAAGGCGCAGGCCAGCTCAATGACGGAGAAGCTGAGGATGTTGACGATGAGCACGGGCCTGCGGCCGTAGCGGTCTGCCAGGATGCCGAAGACAACGGCACCGAGAGGGCGGAAGGCCTGCGTGAGAAAGACTGCGCCCATGACGGCGGATGGCTTTGTGCCAAAGTCCGTGGCAATGGCCTTGACGCAGAAGATGAGGAGGAAGAAGTCGAGACTATCGAGCGTCCAGCCCAGAAATGAGGCCACAAAGGTGTGGCGCTGGGAGCGGCTAAGGCCCTTAAAGTCGTGGACGAAAGACATTACCGGGAGCATAGCAGACACTTCTTTGTGCCGGCGGTTCAAAGTGGGCGATGAGACGAAGTGCTTGATTCCCGAGGCGGCTGGTTTGGTGCGGCGGGAATATATTTGTTGCAACTAATATCTACCTTGCTGCGTCAAAAAAGCACAAGCAATTTCAGCGCGGTGTTCCAGGGTCATCCCCGTTCCCGCAGCCCATCCGGTCAGAGAGCAAATTGTTCCTACCGGTCATCCCAAGCGGCCACTGGCCCACTGTTGAAAGGAATTGATTCATGAAGCGTTTGGCACTTCTCACTAGCATTTTCACGATTGCGGCTCCCCTCGCCCTGGCACAAACCTCCACCTGGGTTCCGGACAAGGCACACAGCGAGGTTGACTTCAGCATTTTGCATATGAGCCTGTCAAAGGTGCATGGGCGCTTTGGCAATATTGGCGGCCAGATCGTTTTAAATGAGGCAGATATCACGAAGTCGACGGTGAAAGTGACCATCGACGTAAACACGGTGGACACTGGCGAGAGCATGCGCGACGCCGACCTGAAGAGCGCCAGCCTTTTTGACACGGCACAGTACCAGACGGCGACGTTTGTGAGCACCAGCGTTGCGAAGCACGGAAGCAACCTGACGGTGCAGGGCAACCTGACGCTGCATGGCGTGACGAAGCCCGTTGTGCTGGAAGTGGAAGGTCCGACTGGCCCGGTTGCAGGCATGGATCACAAGCCGCACGCCGGCTACTCTGCCACAACGACCATCAGCCGCACGGCATTTGGAATTGGAACGAAGTATCCGACATCCATTTTGGGTGACGAGGTCAGCCTGACCATCGATCTGGACGTCGTAAAGCAGTAAACGGGCCATGCCGGGATGCAGGCGGCTAGCGCCGCCTGCACCCCGCACAGCCAAAGCAGATTGGAACGGAGACAACGAATGGCCAGTCTGAAACGTGAAATTGCGCAGGAGCGTCCTTTCTCAAGCGTGCACGAAGAAGCGTTCCTGAACGTACTGCGGACTGCGGATTGTCTTCACCGCGCCTTCCAGCGCAGAAGCCGCAACTGGGGCGTTACCTCGACGCAATACAACGTGCTGAGGATTCTGCGCGGCGCGCAGCCGCAGGGACTTACCTGTTCCGCAATCGGCGACCGCATGATTACGGCGGTGCCCGACATCACCCGGCTGCTGGCGCGCCTGAAGGCTCTGAAACTTATCCGGCAGCAGCGCGACCGGAACGACCGGCGCGTGGTGTGGACACAAATTTCAGAGGCCGGGCTGACGCTGCTGCGCGCAATGGATCCGGTTATCCAGCTTGCCCCCAAGGAGCTGCTCGGGCACCTGAACGACGCGGAACTGACGGAGCTAACGCAGCTGCTGGAACTTGCGCGCAAGAACTGCTCAGACACGCCGATCAGTTGCAGCGGAAGCAGCGAAAAAGAACCGGACTGCTGCGCCGCGAAGGGCTGACGAACTGAAAGCCCGAGGCGGGACCTTACGGCAGAACATGGTGGCAGGGATGCTGGCGCACTATGCCTAGTGGGCAGCAAACTTCTTCGCAGAAGTCTCTTCTTCCGACTCCGGCGGAAGGATCTTGTGGTGGAGGCAATAAAGAGCCAACTCTAGCCGGTCAGAAACGCCCAGTTTGTCGTATATCTTGCGGAGATAATTCTTGATGACCTGCTCCGTCGTTCCCAACTGAAAGGCGATCTCCTTGTTGCGCTTGCCCTGGGAAATGCATGAGATGATGGCCATCTCCTTGGGTGAGAGCCGCGGCTGGCTGCGTGGAGTGATGAGGGATGCGGCCTGCGCACGGTAGGCTTCGATGACCCAATTCACCGACTGGTTATCTATCCAGGTTTCCCCGGCCGCGATTCTGCGGACACACCTTACCAGGAGGTCCGGCGAGATGGATCGGGTGATGATGCCTCGAACGCCGCGGCGATAAAGATCCACGGTCTGGGCCTCGTCGGCGGCAAGCGCCTGCACGATGAGCTTCAAATTAGGAGCAGCCCGGAGCAGCTCTGGAACGACATTGGGCGCACCGGCCAACAGGCCGCCTTCCAGGAGTACGATGTCGGCGGGGTAGCGATCCACGGCTGCACGAAGATTTTCAACAGAGTCAGCCTGTGCCACAACTCGAAGGTCATCCTCGAGCGCAAAGATTTTGCGAATTCCGACTCGGTAGATGGCCTGGGAATCCGCAAGAATAATGCGGGTTGACCCGGGTTTCGCCGGTCCGTCGAGAATTTCGCCATCAGGAGATTCGTCCAAGATATCCATAAGCGGAACTAGATCACCAAGCCATGCTGTCACTGCTCAACAAACTGATACCCATCAATGGTAGCGGCAGCATAATAAAGACCTTGGCTTATGGAGCAGCGTACCACACGTCCATAGCACCGAACCATAACATCTCTGGGGGTACCAAATACGCTTCGGGGCATCTGGAGGGAAAACTTGATGTCCTGGCCAACGTTCAGGGATTTATCCATCTCAAAGAGCACACCGTTGGCGGAGACGTTGCGCGTATGTGCCGCGAGCTCTTTTTCGTCGGCCGAAAGCACCGCTGTAAGCCTGAGCGGAAAACGAACCGCGCAACGAACTTCCCTGCGCGAACCCAGCGGTTGAAGGCGCCGATGCTCCAAGGGAGGTTTTGATTTGGAGGTATCCATCGTCCATCCTGCTTTCAAAGTCCCAATTGTAAGCCTGTCCGCAACAGTATCTAACTTTCCCCCCGAGGCACAGGGCACGAAAGTTTCAGTTGGGTAATCGACTAGGTAACGGGCAGCAGAAATGTACGGCCGCGGCCCTTCGCTGCGGCCAGTGTGGACACGAATGGAAAGAGCTGGCCGCGGACCAGCTGGGCCGAATATCAGTATGCCGATTCCAGCCCGGCAGCGCTTTGGACAGGCCCGGATTGAGTTTGCCTCTTCGCCACGCTTGCGAGAGAGAGGACGGCAGTTGGAGTACGTTTCCGACGAATGCCGTCCCAAGCGGCAGACAAACGCAAAACCAGAGAATTTTCCTTCCACCGAAAGCGCATCTCGGGTGCTTGAGGGCAGCCTTTGCACCTTCTTCAGGGCAGACAGGACACAAAACGTGCCTGAATTTTCCCGTTAGCGGCGAGCTTGAAACGTAATGTGGCGCACAAACTATTACCACGCAAAATAAAGATTCTGAAGTGCGTTATTGCTCCAGATCGCCAAAAGCGCGCATTGCCCCTCCAAAAATAAATTTATGAAATAGTTACTTTTAGGGTAGCCAAGCTACCACTTTTGGGTTAGTCTTTCGGTGCGTAATCCATTTCATCTGGGGAGTGTATGTAAATGTCTTTGAATTCACTTAAAGTTTGCACTGTTATTTTTTGCGCTGCATTTGCGTTGACGGCCAGCTACGCATCGACGATCCCGATGAGCCCCATTCCGGTCGGCAGAGTCGTGAGTTCCATCCCCATGAGCCCCATTCCGGTCGGCAGAGTCGTGAGCTCCATCCCCATGAGCCCCATTCCGGTCGGCAGAGTCGTGAGCTCCATCCCCATGAGCCCCATTCCGGTCGGCAGAGTCGTGAGCTCCATCCCCATGAGCCCCATTCCGGTCGGCAGGATTGCATAATTGATTCCCATTACGGGTCTGCTCGAATAATCTGCACTGGATTCACTGATAGACTGGCTCAAATGGCGCCGTAGAGTTGTGCAAGGTGTTAACGGTGAGTCTAGACAATATTCTCTGGTTTGCTGGAATTGTGACTCAAGCAGCTGTTGTGGGGCTGCTGGTCTTCCGACGCGCATGGCGAACATTTCCGTTTTTCACTGCCTTCTGCGCGTGGGATTTGATTTGTGATGGCGGCAACTATGTTGTAATCCATTCTTTCAGCAGAAGCTACCTCACCATCTACCTTATAGAAACGATCTTGAGTTCAATCCTCGAACTCAGTGTTCTGGTCGAACTGGCCTGGTCTGTGCTCCGTCCCCTTCGCACATCACTCCCGCGCGGCAGCCTGATGATAGTTGCAATCTTAATTGTGACAGCGGGAGCCATGATCTGGCCCTTTACAGGCATCCAGGGATTTGCCAACCTCGCACCAGAAGTTCAGGGTATAGTTCGGATTCAGCAGACTAATTCAGTTCTCAGGATCCTGTTCTTTCTTTTGCTTGCCGGATGCAGTCAGTTGCTCTCTGTCGGGTGGCGGGATCGCGAATTGCAGATAGCCACTGGGCTAGGCTTCTATTCTTTTGTGAGCCTTGCTATAGCCATGCTACATTCGCATCAATCGATAGGCCCGCTCTATCTTTACCTTAATCAGGTTATGCTTGCCAGCTATCTCTGCTCTTTGCTGTATTGGGTATTCAGTTTTGCGCAGAAAGAGGCGGAGCGGCGAGAGTTTACGCCCCAGATGCAGAACTTCCTGCTGGCCCTGGCCGGGAACGCCCAAGCCACCCGGCTGACGATGGCGGGCGCACCGGTGGACGAGCCGCGAGAGGGCAGAAAGCGTTCGCAGCTTTGACAATCGTTCTGATTGAAGTTTGATTTACAGTTCATCTTCTGGAGAATGAACAGTGACGATGGATACGGCCATGCTGTTGGCCGCTTCAGCTGCAGACGCAGCACTGCTCGTTTTGCTGGTGTCGCAGCGCGCGTACCGGACGCTGCCCGCTTTCTTCCTTTACCAGGTCTGGTGTCTTTGCAGCGGTATTGCGGGCTTCGTGGTATTGCGCTCTTTCCTGCGCGACTACGCCGGGTTTTATCTACTGAACATTACAGGAGATGCACTGTTCCAGTTCGCGGTTCTGGTGGAGTTGGGCAGGGTTGTTCTGCGGCATAACCGGGTGGGGGATCCCCGGCGGAGTGTGCTGCTCCTCCTGCTCATGACGGCCATCCTGATGATCTGGTCCCTGGCGCGATGGACGCTTCCCGCGGATCTACCGCAGCCTATCTTTCTCGCCATGCGCATGAGGCAGCTCTTCTCGGTACTTCAGTTTGCATCGTTGCTGGCTCTTGTATGGCTGAGTACACTTCGAGGTCTCCGCTGGCCTGAACGCGCTCTGCAGGTAGCCACCGGGCTTGGCTTTTATTTTCTGATCGACCTTGCAGTCATGATCCTGCACACGCATCAGTCCTTTGGGCATCAATATGTATCGCTCGACTATGTGGCGTCGATCAGTTACCTAGGTGTACTGGCCTATTGGGTGTTCTGCTTTGCCCACAATGAGCGAGATCGCCGGGAGGCGACTCAATAATTCAGTGGGGCGCTTGCTGCTGGCGGCGTAAGATGCTGTGGAAAAAAAGGGCAGGATTTGAGAAAAACCTGCCACATCGACTCAAGTCCGTATTGATATGAATGGGCTTATGCATGATGTCTGAAGTTCTGACCTGCCCAATGCCGGGTTATCGCCCGCAGGAGTTTTTCCACAGCCGATGAGATCTACCGGCTGGCGATTGCCGGATTGCCGTAACCATCCATCACGCCCTCGCAAGCTCCATGCGCCCTCTACACCGCTCGCTTACCGGAAAGTATCATTGACCGAACTTATTGATTACCTTAGGTTACTGGTGTGCATGGAGAAATAGAGTACCAGCATGGTGAGAAAATTCACGAATCGGGTTGAATTCTTACCACAAAGGTGGAGTCTTCTGGTAAGAATATTAGGAACCAATGGAAGGGTCGGGGACGGCCGCGAAAAAGTGAGCGGTCAGAGCATCCTGCCCGAGGATAAACGATGATTTTTCCTCTGCTTCAAATTGCCGCGATTGCGTTTGTGGCTATTTACCTTGGTAGGTGGCGAGCAAGCGTGCTGCGCCGGAATGCGCAGTCGTGGGATTCGCTCGTAGCCCGGCTGCGAGCGGATTGGAGCGCACACGATCTGAGCGATCATTTCCTCTGGAAGGAGGGACTGGACGTCACCGCAGATGAAACGTGGACGCGCCTGCAAGGGGCGCATGGCTTGTGGGCGATGTATCAGAACGCCCGGGTCATGCTTGAGATGGCCGACTACGCCGACCGCAACTGCGAATCAGTCGACCGCGAGCTGATCGAAGCGCTGCGCAGCGACGCCATGCAGATTCGTCTTTGCGTTCTGACTGCACTGACGAAGTATGCATTCAGCCAGGCGAGCGAAGGCGTCCGCGTGAATGCATTCCGCGCCGCATCCCTGTATACGGGAATGGCCGCGCGCATGACACGCCTGCTGCAGGAGAACGCAGCGATCATCCTGCCCGATTTTGTGGCCGCGATGTAAGTCGCGAGAGATATGAAATGAAAAACCCCGGCCGAGGCCGGGGTTTTTCATTTCCGAGCCAGAGTGGCAGGCTCAAGCGGCGTTCTCCGCCAGGAATGCGTTGATGCGTGCGTACTCCTCGTCTGTCAACCGGAAATGGAGCGCAGGCGCGACTCCATCGACCTGCTGCGCACTTCGCCCGCCGACGATGGCGGCGGTGATGGCCGGGTGGTGCAGGGTCCAGGCAACCGCGACAACACCGGGATTGACGCCGTGTTCGTTTCCGATGGAGCGCAGCAACTCGACGAGCCTCATGTTGCGGCTGAAGCGCGGCTCGTTGAATTCGACTGCGCGGCGGCGCCAGTCGTCAGCCGGGAATGCGGCAACGCGCTCGGCGGTCATCTTGCCGGTGAGCAGACCAGAGACCATGGGCGAGTAATTGATGACGCCGATTCCGTTGGCCTGCGCGAAAGGCAAAACCTCTTCCTCAATGGCGCGGCGCAGCATGGAGTAGGGCGGCTGGAGGCTGGTGATGGGCGCAATCTTCTGGGCGCGCTTCATCTGGTCGACCGTGAAGTTGGAGACGCCGATCCAGCGAACCTTGCCCTGCTCGCGGAAGCGAGCGAGCGCCTCCCATCCCTCTTCAATTTCCTCGTCGGGGTTGGGCCAGTGAATCTGGTAGAGGTCGATGGTGTCTACGCCGAGGCGACGGAGTGAGCCCTCGAGCTCTTCAGCGAGCGAGGCAGGCTTGAGTGAGCGGTAAATGGCGCGGTCGGGGTGCCAGCGCATGGAGCACTTGGTAAAGACGAGCGGTTTATGGCTGGAGGTCCTGAGTGCACGCGCCACCACCTCCTCGGAATGTCCGAGGCCGTAGATGGCCGCAGTGTCGATCCAGTTGACACCGAGGTCAAGCGCTCGATGGATGGCGGCGATGGATTCGTTGTCGTCCTGAGGGCCCCAGGCGAACTCCCAGTTGCCGCCGCCGATGGCCCAGGCGCCAAAGCCGATGGGCGTGAGCTGAAGGTCAGAATTGCCGAGAGTGCGAAGAGGCTGCGATTGGGTTGTCGTCATATGACAAGGATAGATGATGCCGCGGAAACCCGCAGGATCAGCTTTGGTTTGGCGCGGCTGCGAGGGCGGGCTCGGCGGGCAGAGTGGATTTTGGGAGCGCCGCGACGTGCTTTTTTGCGGCGAGCTTCTTTTTTGCGGGCTTCGCGGACTTTGGGCGCACGGGTGGGGCGCCGAGGAATGCCGACCAGCGCAGTTCGGGCACATGCGGAGCTGTTCTGGCCCTGGCAATGGCCAGGTGAGCCACTTCGCTGACAATCCAGTCAAAGTTCGCCTGGCCTATGGAGTGCAGATCCGCGTCGGGTGCGGGGTTCATGAAGTCGATGGCGTAGGGGATGCCGTTCTCAACCGCGAACTCTACTGTATTGAGGTCATAGCCGAGAGCGCGGCAGAGGGTGATGGCATCGCGCTGAATGCGTCTCAGCAGAGTGCGGCTGGCAGGAGCCGCATCCTTGAGATAGCGCTCTGCGTGCGGTCTGCGCGGGTCATAGGGCATGATGCGGACGCGCTTCTGGCCGACGACGAAGCAGCGGAAGTATTGATCGAAATTCACGGCCTTCTGATAGACCATGCAGAGGTCGCGCGACTGATCGTAGGCGCGGAAGAACTCGTCGCGATTGTGCACGTGATGCACGTCGCGCCATCCGCCGCCATCGACGGGCTTCATAAAGCCGTGTTCGCCGACGTAGGCAAAGACGGCGTCCCAGTCGAGGGGATACTGGAGGTTGCGCATGGAGCGGTCGGTGTTGCCCTCGGGGAGCTGCTTGTGGGGCAGGATGACCGTGGGCGGCACGGCCACGCCGAGCTTTGCTGCCAGCGTGTAGTTGAAGAATTTGTCGTCTGCCGACCACCAGAAGGGATTGTTGATGACTACCGTTCCGTAGAGCGCGGCGTGCTTGAGATAGGCGCGATAGAAAGGGACGCTGTGCGATGCGCGGTCGAGGATGACGGAATAGGGCGGAGCCTTATCAAGCTGCGCGGCGCCTGTTTCAACAAACTCCGCGGAGATGCCCTCGACGTTGCGGGCGTTGATGTGCTCGACCAGCGCACTGGGAAAGCTGTTTTCCGCGCCGAAAAGCACGCCGATTTTCTTCATACCGCACCCTCCGCGATGTGAGCGCGGCAGCAGGCAAAGCAGCGTTGCCGCATCCTGTTTGTGTCACCAGTGTACGGCAGGTTTCAGGCGCGGAGTGACCAGCGAGGCACCCCGCAGGGGCGGTTGCGCAGGAAAGCACACCGGGATTGAAACGGAGTAAAGTAGCATCGTCGGCAGTTACGGGAGAAGACATGGGATACCGGGTACTGACAGTCTCAAGGGAGTTTGGAAGCGGCGGCGGCAGAATTGCGAAGATGGTTGCGGAGAAGCTGGGATGGAAGCTGCTGGACGGGGCGCTGATCGAAGCAATTGCCCGCACGGCCCATGTGGACCCCGACGTGGTGAGCCACTTTGATGAACATGTGGAATCCTGGCTGAGCCGCATGAACAGGAAGGCGATGCGCAGCACGGCGCTCGCGGGCGGCGTGGTTCCGGAGGAGAACTCGACGTTTGATCCGGACACGATGCTGGAACTGACGCGCCAGATCATGGAACAGGCCTATGCCGATGGAAACTGCGTGATTGTGGGACGCGGCGCGCAGTGCATCCTGCAGAAGAAGCCGGGGGTGTTTCAGGTTTTCATCTATGCGCCGCTGCGCGATCGGGTGCAGCGCCTTCGTTCGCGGCTGGGTCCGGGCGTCAACATCGAGCAACGCGTCCGCACGGTGGATGCGGAACGGATGCAGTACCTGCAACAGAAGTTCGGACAGGTCTGGAACAACCCTCATCTCTACGACATGATGATCTCATCACACCATGATGAGGAAGTGACGGCCCGCGTGATTCTGTACGCCATGACGGGGACGATACCGAATGCATGAGGGATTGCAGCCGGGCCTTGATGCCGCGACGCACCCACGTCTGCACGTGCATCGAGCGTTCCGCAGCCGCTACCTGCCCGACGCGCGCGACGTAACGGTTTACCTGCCGCCGTGCTATCCGCAGCGGCCGGATTGGGCATATCCGGTGCTTTACCTGCACGACGGGCAGAATCTTTTCGACGGCGAGACTTCGTTTATCCGTGGCCGCACCTGGAAGGTGGGCGAGCATGCGGATGCGGCGATCAAGGCAGGAGAGGTGGAGCCGCTGGTGATTGTCGGCATCCACAACGCCGGTGAACGGCGGCTGGCCGAATATACCCACGAGCGCAATGCACAGATGGCCGGCGGCGAGGCCGACGCCTATGGACAACTGCTGACGCACGAACTGATGCCGTGGATTGCCACCCGGTATCGCGTGCGCACGGAGCGCAAAGTCACGGGGCTTGGCGGGTCTTCGCTGGGCGGCCTGGTGACTCTCTACTTTGGACTGCGGCACCCGGAGCGGTTTGGCCGGCTGGCGGCGCTTTCACCGAGCGTATGGTGGAACGCAAAGAGCATCCTCAACTACCTGAACAAGCGCGCTCCGGTACTCGGAGAGCGGCCCCGGCTGTGGCTGGATGTGGGTGACAGAGAGGGCCACGAGGCGCTGCGCGACGTGGAGCACCTGGCACGGCAGCTTGCGGTGAACGGCTGGAAGCCTGGCGAAACACTGCATTTTGAACGGGTTCAGGGGGGGACACACGACGAGGCGAGCTGGGCTGCCCGAGTGCGGCCGATGCTGAAGTATCTGTTCCCGGCGGGCACGGTTTAATTGTTCATTGCCGCAACTGCAACTCAATTTCCGTTGATTCGAGTTGAGCATCCACGCCATTCGACAGGAAAAGCCGAGCGCCTCGATTGCGCACTACTACGACCAGCCGATTGACTTCTTTGAGCCATGGCTGGAACGTTCGCTGGTTTACTCCGGCAGCTACCTTCGCAGGAGCGACATTGGCGTGTACGGATTAGGTGGAGCCGTCCGACCTTGGGCAGGATGGAAGAAGCATGAGCGGAAACTCTCGATTTGCTTCAAATGCCTACTTTCGGCGATACTTAGTTGTTGAGTCTTGCGAGGGCCGGGCGATCAGTCTGGCCTTTCGTTTGGCAGGCGTGCCGCAAAGATCGCCGACTGCCATCCTGAATCGCGCAAGAGACGCACACAGAACAGGAATCTGAAAGGAACCGTAAAGCCGTGGTAATGATTCGATTGGCGCGCGTTGGCGCCCGCAAGCAGCCCCACTACCGGATTGTGGTCATTGAGAAGGATCGCGCCCGCAACGGCCGTTCGATTGAGGTGGTTGGCACCTACAACCCTCGCACTAACCCGGCCACGGTGGACTTGAAGCACGAGCGTATCGCTTACTGGCGTAAAGTCGGCGCACAATTCTCTCCGACCGTCGAGAAGCTGGTGACGAAGAACCCTGCTCCGGTTGCGGAAGCAGTTACAGCCTAACGACTTCCCTTCCCCAAATGTTTTGCTCGTGGTAGTCCGGCCGGGGTGCGGACAATCACTGACGGCGGTGAATGTGTCCTGCTAATATGCGGGCACCGATCCAAGGGGTATTTTTCTTGGACGTACAGGTCAGGGGCAAGCGCATGACCCAACACGAAATGGTTGCAGTCGAGGAATTGGTCCGTGAAATCGCGCGGGCCTTGGTGGATGATCCGGCAGCCGTGCTAGTGCAATCCGTAGACCGGGATGACAACACCGTTCTGAAGCTTCGGGTTGCACCGCAAGACGTGGGCAAGGTCATCGGCAAGCAGGGGCGCACTGCCCGCTCTGTGCGCACCATTCTAGGCGCAGTCAGCATGAAGCTGCATCACCGCTACACGCTTGACATTATGGAAGAGGACGACGAAGCCTAGGATGGTGTCATTGCACCCACCAGACAAGCGCTGGAGATCTCAATGATCCGGGTGCAGGAGTGGGTATGGCTTGCGCGCATTCTCCGTCCGCAGGGGCGCAAAGGTGAAGTCTACGCGGAGATACTGACCGATTTTCCTGAAAAATTTGCTGAACGGCGACGGCTCTGGCTGCTGAGCGAGAGTGCTGGCGCGGCTCCGCGCGAAGCGGAGTTGATTGCCCATTGGCAGCACAAGGGCGGCATTGTGCTGCACTTTGCCGGGGTGGATTCGATCTCAACAGCCGAGGCGCTGGCCGGGCTTGTGGTGGCGATTCCCCGCACCGAGCGGGCAGCGTTGGGCGAGGATGAGGTCTACATTGGCGACCTGATCGGCTGTCAACTGGTGGATGTTGCCGGCAGCGAGCCGCGTGCGGTGGGTGAGATTGAAGACGTGAACCGCACGGCGGGGCCTGTGGCGCTGCTCGTGGTTCGCGGGGCGGCAGGCGAGGTGCTGGTGCCGTTTGCGAAGAGCTACCTGCGCGGGATTGACCTGGACGGCAAGCGCGTGGAGATGGCTCTGCCCGAGGGGCTGGCGGATTTGAATGTGCCGGGAAGGTCATGAGCAAAAGGTGGTGGAGCAGTTTGAAAGAGCTTTCCCTCAGTTTCAGTTACTGAAGCCTGCACTCATTCAGTTCAATTTATGTTTGAGCTGAAGCCAGAACCCAGCAAACAGACCCGCTGCCAAATAAAATAACGTACGAGGTTTTTTACCTGCACTACACTCGCTTGATTGGAAATAAGCAAACATGCGCTTTGAGATCATCACCATCTTTCCGGGCTTCTTTGCGGGCATCTTCGAACACGGAATCGTACGCCGCGCGCAGGCCGAGGGGCTGGTGACGGTGAGCGTGCATGATCTGCGCGCCTTTACGCACGACCGGCACCGAACCGTGGACGATCGCCCCTTTGGCGGCGGCGAAGGCATGGTGCTGAAGCCGGAGCCGCTGGCGGAAGCGCTTGCGGGGCTGGGCATTGAGCCAAAGGCCGCCCGCGCAGGGACTGAGGATGCGGCTCACACGCGCGTGATTCTGCTTTCCGCACAGGGACGCACGCTGACGCAGCCGGTGGCGCGCGAACTGGCAAAGCTGGAGCGGGTGGTACTGATTTGTGGCCGCTACGAAGGCGTGGACGAACGCATCAATGAGCTGTATTGCGACATGGAGTTGTCCATTGGCGACTACGTGCTGAGCGGAGGCGAACTTGCCGCCGCGGTGGTGGTGGACGCGGTGATGCGGCTGGTGCCGGGCGTGCTGGGCAACGAAGCGTCGGGGGAGTTTGAGAGCTTTGGCGTGGCCGATGCGGAGATTACCACGGACCAGGAGGGCGTTCCGCGCTCGCAACACGGAGCGGGCGGTCTGCTGGACTACCCGCACTACACGCGGCCTGCGGAGTTTGGCGGCCTGAAGGCGCCGGAAGTGCTGCTACAGGGCGACCATCAGCAGATCCGACGCTGGCGGCGCGAGCAACAGTTGCGCAAAACGCTGACCAATCGCCCAGACCTGCTGAAGCAAGCCGCACTGAGCAAAGAAGATCAACAGATGCTAGACTCGATTCGCACGGGCAACAGGTGAAATAATCTCTATATGATGCAACAAATTGCACTCATTGAACTCGCCGTGTGCGGGGCTATATGGCTGCTTGCGGTCATCTGGCCGAGTAAGCGGGTATGGGAATCAGAGGAGGGGGTTGGAGTCCCCGCGTCCCGGTTCGGCATACTTCTGACCTTCGCAGGGTTCGCTTTTATCCTGACGTATGTACGGCCGTGGGGCTTTGAGAAGGGGCAGGCCGCCATTATTGCGGGGATGGTTTTTGCACCGATCGCCGTAATTCTGGCCTTGACAGCGAGGTACTATCTTTCCAAGCGGTGGCGTGTCGACAATAAA
Source organism: Acidobacteriota bacterium (assembly GCA_021780075.1). GTDB lineage: Bacteria > Acidobacteriota > Terriglobia > Terriglobales > Acidobacteriaceae > Telmatobacter. Next base: position 30,257 of record JAJXZL010000046.1, on the reverse strand, counting down.
TACGACGACTATTTCATTCTGGTGAAATCAGGGCCGTATTCGATTGTTCGCCACCCGATGTACACCGCTTCATTGTGCATGTTGCTGGCAATTGGGATCCCCTGGACGCCTCTGCCCATGCTGGTTTTGAGTATTTTCTTTTTCGTGGTGGGGCTCGAGCTTCGCCTTGAGAAAGAGGAACTCGAGCTGGCCAATCGCTTCCAGGATGAGTTTGCTGAGTACCAGTCCCAGGTGAAGGCTTACATACCTTTTATCCGCTGATCGCGCGACGGCAGGCCGGGCGACGGGTTCATGCTCGTTCCCTGAACGGCTGAACCGGAGTGGGCTGCTCGGCAGTGACCTGCCCGACGCCAATAGCGGCTACATAAAAATTTTCACCGCGCGTGGGGCTTCCGCTCAACCGGCGCAGCATGGCCAACTGGCCGACATGCGTGAGCGCATCTGCCACAGGCCCTTGCAGCAGCAGCTCCAGCGGGGCGTGGATGGGCTCGGGCGAAGCGAGATAGCTGTCAAAGGAAGCTAACGAAGAGAAGAATCGCTGTTGCTCGGCGGCCCAGGCAAGCGGCTGCGAGACGCGCCAGCGCGGGTTGCCCTGCGCCATGCTCAAGGCCCAGTCAAACAGGTCGCCCATGTGGGCGAGTATCTGAACGGGCTGGCGGCCGGCAGCGGCAAAGTCGGCGAAGTTCTCCGGCGCGTTCTCAAGAGCGCGGGCGGCGCGGTAAGCGAGTGTGGCCAGCGTGTGGCGAAGCATTGCGCGTTTCTCGTCCATGGGTGCCACTATAGCGCAACGCGGAGACGAGAAAGGCATTAGGCACAAATGCTTGTTCTCTGATAAACTGAAAATTCTGAGTTCAAAAGCAGGAAACGACTATGTCCATACATCCCGTAATGCAGCGCCTTGCAGACAAGCTGAAGCGCGCCGATCTTCCCGAGTTTGTTCCCGGCGACCAGGTTCGCGTCCAGGTCAAGATCAAGGAAGGCGACAAGGAACGGCTGCAGGCCTTTGAAGGCCTGGTAATCGCCATCAACCGTGGCCCTCAGGGCACCTTCACCGTACGCAAGATGAGCTTTGGCCAAGGCGTTGAGCGCATCTTTCCCTTCAACTCCAAGGTCATCGACAAGATCGAGAAGATCCGCAGCTACAAGGTGCGCCGCGCCAAGCTGTTCTACATTCGCGGACTGCGCGGCAAGGCTGCGCGTCTGAAGGAAGTGGACCGCGTAACGGCCAAGGCTTAGGCCAGCGCGTTTTCGTTATCCAAACACCCCGGCCATGCGCCGGGGTTGTTTTTTGCTCTCAGGTGCTTTCTGGGCGCGGGCACAAGCTCTGCACCCTTCAAAATTACCCGCAAGCGCTTGGGGATTCTTATACTGGGAGACATGGCCAAGACTCCGGTTTGCGGGTGGACGCTGGAAGAGACTGCGCGCAGGCAGGGAGCATTGCGCATTGCCGGACTGGATGAAGTGGGGCGTGGGCCGCTGTTTGGGCCGGTGGTGGCTGCGGCTGTGATTCTGCCAAGAGGCTGCGCACTGGCTGGCCTTGATGACTCAAAGAAGCTCACCGAAAAGAAGCGCGCAGAACTGGACCGGGAGATTCGCGCGAACGCTGTGGCCTGGGCAATTGCAGCCATCGATGCGGAGACGATTGACCGCATCAACATTCGTCAGGCTTCTCTGCTGGCCATGCGCCGCGCGGTGGAGCAACTGGCGCTGAGCCCGGACTTTCTGCTGATCGACGGGAAGGACACCATAGACTGGGATTGCCCGCAGCGGGCGGTGATTCAAGGGGATGCGACGAGCTTCTCCATTGCCGCGGCAAGCGTGCTGGCCAAGGTGCATCGCGACCGTTTGCTGGTGGAGCTGGACCGGGAATTTCCGGGGTACGGACTGGCGCAGCACAAGGGCTATCCCTGCCCCGCGCACAAAGAAGCGCTTGCGCGCCTGGGACCGACTCCGATGCACCGCAAGAGCTATCAGCCGGTGGCGCAAACGCTGCTGCAATTCGAGTAAGAACGCCGGCGGTCAGACAGCAGCCGGGACACGCTTTCTGCGCCGTTGCGCCAAGGCCAGCACAGGCCGCGCAAGGAGCAGGACGCCCACCACAATGGTGATGGTCATCGGCGTCAGTACGCCGGTCTTGACCTGCCACCAGTAGTGGACAACTCCGCAGACGGCGGCGACGTAGACGAGCTTGTGGAGGCGATTCCAGCGCTTGCCGCCGAGCTTGCGGATGGCCCAGCTCGTGGATGTGGCTGCCAGCGGCAAAAGCAGCAGCCACGCGGCCATGCCTACAGTTATGTAGCGGCGCTTGACGATGTCGGCGGACATGGCGTTCAGGTCGAAGCCGGTGTAGAGCGCGACCCACGTCATGAGGTGCATTGACGCGTAGAAGAACGCGAAGAGACCGAGCAGGCGGCGAAATTTGATAAGCCAGTTGAGCTGCGGCAGCAGCAGCCGCACAGGCGTGATGGCAAGAGAAATGGTAAGCAGCCGCAGAGTGGAGAGGCCGGTGGTGAAGGTGATGGTGGCAGTGGGATCGGGGCCGAGGTTGTTCGTGACGGCTCCCCAGACCAGCCATGCGGCTGGACTAAGGCAGGCGAGCCATACGAGCGTCTTGAGCAGGATGAGCGTCGAGCGTTTCATAGTTTAGCGGGGTAGCTGAGTTGGCGTTGCTGGCTAAGTTGGCATCGGGGCGGTGAGCTGCGCCTCAGAAATCCTTCCTCAGGTCCATACCGTTGTAGAGCGATGCAACCTGATCTCCGTAGCCGTTGTACATGAGGGTGGCGCGGCGCTGCGCGTAGAAGGGCAGGCCGATGCGGCGCTCGACCTTCTGGCTCCAGCGAGGATGATCCACGTAGGGATTCACATTGGAGTAGAAGCCGTATTCATGGGAATTCTGCTCGTTCCATGTGGTGGGTGGCTGGTGGTCAAGGAAGCGTACGGTCACGATGGACTTGGCGGACTTGAAGCCGTACTTCCAGGGCACCACGATGCGGACGGGGGCGCCGTTCTGGTTGGGCAGCACCTCGCCATAGAGGCCAAACGTGAGAAGCGTCAGCGGGTTCATGGCTTCGTCCATGCGCAGACCCTCGGAGTAGGGCCAGTCAATGTTTGATTCGGAGGTCCACTTCTCGACGCTGCTGTTGTAATAGGAAAGGAACTGGACGTAGCGGGCGTTCGAGAGCGGCTCGCACTGATTGATGAATGCAGAGAGCGAGTAACCGACCCAGGGAATCACCATGCTCCAGGCCTCGACGCAGCGATGGCGATAGACGCGGTCCTCCAGCGGGCGCAGCTTGAGGAGAGTATCAATATCGAATGTCTTCGGCTTGTTTACGAGGCCATCGACGCGCACAGTCCAAGGACGTGTGGGCAGTGCGCCGGCGTTTTTCGCGGGGTCACTTTTGTCCACGCCAAACTCGTAGTAGTTGTTGTAGTGGGTGACGTCCTCAAAGCTGGTCAACTGCTCACCGGTGGTCGTGAGCGGACTCTTGACCGTCTGCAATCTGGTATCGGCGAATGCGCTGATGCCTGGAGAGATGACCTGTGCGAGCCGCTCGGCGCCCAGGGCTGCCACACCCGCGGCGGCGGCTGAGGAAACAGCATTGCGCAGGAAGCGGCGGCGGTTCAAGTACTTGTCTCTGGGCGTAATGGCCGATGAGGGGACATCGGGCGGTTTGCCAATGAGCATGGGGCGACCTCGCTTGGGGAAAATCCAGCTTCGACTATTAGACACGATTACCGCATCAGACGTAACTCCAGATTGCGCAGCGCATTCATACAGTGAAAACCGGAAAGCGTCCGCACGGGCAGGATTGGGCGCTTTTCTCTGACGCGGCGGCGTTCAGGCAGATTGTCTTCCGGACGCAGTGGCGACACGCGCGGGGAGACTGCCGCGGGGGAAGGCAGTCGATTGCCGGACGACAAGGCGGGTGGGAATAGGCCACTCCTTGCGCTGCGACTTGGATTGATCCGCCTCAATACAGGCACGCAGCGACTCCACTGCGGCGGATGCGAGATCCTTGCATGACATTTGCACCGTGGTGAGTGGCGGCAGCATGAACTGGGCGAGGTGAATGTCGTCAAAGCCCACGACGGAGATATCTTCAGGTACCTTGTGCGTGGTTCTGTAGAGCGCGTGGAGCGCGCCGATGGCGGTCATGTCGTTGGAGCACATGACGGCGGTAGGCAGCGTTTCAAGCGCGATCAATTTTTCCATGGCGACGATACCGCTCTCCATAGTGTGGTTGCCCTCAACGAGGTGTTCCGGGGGCACGCGCAGGCCAAGCTCAGCCATGGACTTGAGAAACGCTTCGCGCCTGGCATTGGGGGACCGCTGCGAAAGCGGGCCGCTGATGAAGGCGATATTGCGATGGCCAAGGGCGGCCAGATGCTGCACTCCCTGGCGGATGCCCTCTGCATAGTCCACTTTGAGGACCTGAATATTGGGCAGGTCAGGGCCGGCATCCACAAAGACGAGCGGGAACTCGCGCTCGACCAGCTTTTGGACGAGGTCTTCTTCAATGCCGAAGGTCATGATGGCGACGCCGTCCACATTGCGCTGCAAGAGGCGGCGCAGGAGGCTCTCAGTGCGGACCGGGTCGTAGTTGGTGGAGCCGATCAGCACCTCATATCCCTGCGCCACGGCCAGGCTTTCAAATTCCTGAATGAGCTCGGGGAAAAAGGGGTTGGTGATCTCGGAGACGATGAGGCCCAGCATGTGGCTGCGGCCAGAAACCAGCGCACGCGCCTGCGTGTTGGGCAGATAGCCAACTTCCTCAATGGCCTTCCAGACACGCTCGGCAAGTTCGGGGTTGACGGTGGGAATGCGGTTTACCGTACGCGAGACGGTCGCGATGGAAACGCCAGCACGCTGAGCCACATCGCGAATGCTGACGGTGCCAGGCCTGCGGCGGTCAGATGAGTTGTTTCTTGGGCTGCTCACGGATGGAACGATTCTACGCCTTTCCCGGTGTTTCTCAACTGTATTGTTGGATGGATTGCGCTGTCAATGGACTGGAACTGCGATATTTTGCTTTGGTTTGGCAGGTCAATGGCGAGAGTTTGGCGTGACTGCAGTGGGAAGTTTTGTGGGATTATAGAAAGCGTTTCCCTTTCTGCTGGAGGCGAGTCACATGAGGGATACCTTGAAGTAATCCGATTTATGGATGCGTCTGGCCCCCGGCGGCAATGTCAATGCCGTGCTTGACCAGCGGGAGGATGGCATTCAGGCTTTCCTCAGCCCCACGGCGGCTGCCGGGCAGATTGACGATGAGCGAGCAGCCCTTGAGGCCGGCCACGCCGCGCGAGAGCCACGCGTAGGGATTCTGCGCAGCACCCCTGACGCGCATGGCTTCAGCCAGACCGGGTGCTTCGCGATCGATCACGCGTCGGGTAGCCTCGGGGGTGCGGTCGCGCGGGCCCAGGCCTGTGCCGCCTGCTGTGAGGACGAGCGCCGCGCCCTGGCTGCACCACTGCTGCAAATGCGCCGCAATCTGCTCTTCGTCGTCGGGCACGAGCGCGGTGTGGATCTCCGCCAGCGGCCACTGCTGGCGCAGCAGCGCAACAACGGCTGGACCCGCGGTGTCAGTTGCCAGACCCTGTGAGCACCGGTCAGAGACTGTGAGAACGGCAAGCAGCATGGGATGATTGTAGCTTCTACTGCGGCGGCAGAATCTTGATGGTGCGCAGCCAGACCTCAACCAACTGCGGCCATGCAGTGATGGGCAACTGGGTGCGGCGGAGGCCGTAGCCATGCCCACCCTCCGCGTAGATGTGCAACTCGGCGGGGACCTTGGCGTTCTTGAGTTCCATGAAGTACTCCACCGCATTCTCGACATGCACGGGATCATCCTCAGCCTGCAGGATGAACGAAGGCGGCGTTTGCGCGGTGGGCTGGACGTTTGGATTGGGCACCATTCCCTGCCTGGGGAGAGCGAGATAGCCGGGATAAATGATGACGGCGAAATCCGGGCGGCAACTGAGCTTGTCGGCAGCGTCGACGGGATCGTAGAGGCGCTGATCGTAGTGGGTGCTCAACGCCGCTGCCAGATGCGCTCCGGCAGAGAAGCCCAGCACCCCGATGCGGTTGGGATCGATGTGCCACTCTGCGGCATGTTCCCGCGCAAGGCCAAGGGCACGCTGCGCGTCCTGCAGTGCAGCGGACGATTTGGGGAATGGCCCAGTGCCGGGCACGCGGTACTTGAGCAGCAGGCAGGTGATGCCCGCGGAGTTCAACCAGTCGCAGACCTCGGTGCCTTCGAGATCAATGGCGAGAATTGTATAGGCTCCGCCGGGAAAGACGACGACCGCAGCGCCGGTGTTTGTACCCTTGGGCGAGTAGACGGTGAGCGTCGGCGTGGAAACATTTCCAAGGCGAACGATGGGCCTGCCGGCGATCAGATCATCCTTGGGCATGGTGGTATCCACCTCGGCGGGGGCGTTTGCGAGGGCGCCGGGCGCAAGACCGGGCCAGAGCGGCAATGTGAGATGGCCTGGCGCGGGCTGCCACGCGGGTTGCTGAGCCGACACACTGACGGAAGACGCCGCAAGCGCAGCGCAGAGAAGAAAAGCACGCTTGTTCATGGGAGGGATTTCTCCTGCAAAAGTAACGCAGCGATGATTGCAGGCAAAGCGACTGCGATGCAAATCAGGGCCGGGCGTGGGGCGGAACCAGGAGGGTAAGCCTCTGGGGCGCAACTTCGATGCGTACCGGCATTGTGCCCAGGACTTCTCCATCGGCCTCTACGAAGATGGGCACGGGCGATCCGTCGTCCACGCTGCAATGGACAGAAACGGCCGCAAGCAGTTCAACATGCTTGCGGAATGTGTGGCGCCCGGCCACCACCGCGAGGAGAAAGCTGAGATAGTGGTAGCGGCTGCGCGTCTTGAAAGCCAGCAGGCGCAGAGTGTCTTTGCACAACGTGGCTCCAGGAGCCAACTTACCCAGCGCGCCGCCGAATGACCGCACGCGCACGGCAAGCAACTGCGACACCTGCTCTACGCGAGGTGTGGCGCCGGGGCTCTGCATGAATTCCGCCCTGAAGAGCGGAAATGGGCTGGTGGCCCAGACGCGGAAGGCCTCCACCAAATAGAGCACATAACCAAACCGCCGCTTGAGCCCAGCATCCAGCCTGGACATGAGCAGCGCATCCGCACCGATTCCGGCGGCAACGGTGAAGTAGCGAGATCGCTCGGCACCGGCGCTGTCGCGGTAGAAGATGTGGCCGACGGGAACCTGAGTTGGGATGGCGTTCAGCAGCAAGTGCACAGCTTTTAATGGAGATTTACCCAAGCCGAGATCCTGAGCCAGCGCATTGGCGGTGCCCATGGGAACCACGCCCAGCGCAACCGGGGTGCCCACCAGACGCTGCAGAACCTCATGAACAGTGCCATCTCCGCCACAGGCGAAGATCGTGTCGCAGCCTCGCAGTATGGCCTCTTCGGCACGCGCGCCGGCGCTTCCGGGCGCATTGGTTTCAAGCGCTTCGGCCTCAATGCCCGCGCTTCGCAGCAGGGCAAGCGCATCGGTAATCACCGTAGCCCGACGCGCAGAGTACTGCCCGGAAACCGGATTGTAGATCAACGCAACGCGGCGCATCGCAAGCCAAGCCTGAGCGGCTGTCTCCTTCGTCAGAGATGTAACTTTATCTTCGCAGGCCACAGCCACCCCGTGCACAGGGCGGCGGAATCGCTGAGCAAGGCCGGGAACCAAAAGCGGCACGTCCGCTGCACTGGGTTATGGCGACAGCAACAGACATCGAGAAGCACAATAACGCCGGGCGACGCCAACCAGACCTACTGAAGAAGGTTGACATAGAACGCATTGTTTCCCGAGCGCAGGTCTTTGCCGTAGGAAAAGGCGACGACACTTCCGAATGCGCGAAATTTGACTTGCGCGCCGGTATCCCAGAGCCATTTTTGCGAACCGAGCGCGGTGGAGGGATCGGTGATTTTTCCCACGTCGAGAAATGGGCCGAGCTTAACGGTGATGAGTCCATTTCCATACAGATTCTTGTCTGCTTCCCAAGAGGCCAGAAAGTAATTGCGTCCGAGAGGCGCGCTGCCCTTGCGTCCGTCTCGCGTGCCGATGTGTGCGCGCATGGGCAAGTTGTTGTCGCGTTCGAGGCCGAGCATGAAGAGCTCATCGAAAGGCACCTGGCCGAAGGTTCGGCCGCCGCGGAAGCTCTGCTGCATTTCGTAATCGTCGCCTTCGGCCTGGGGAAACCAGCGCCAGCCCAGCGAGCCGACCAGCTGCTCGAATGTTTCATCATGCTGCGACCACAAGCGCGCCGCCTGCGAGGAAGCTTCAGCGTTCATGGTGAAGCGGCGCTCGGGCACGCGCCAGACGACGGCGGAGAGTTGCGCCTGCTGCTTGAGTTGATAGCCAGCGGAGAGTATGTCCGGCGTGAGGACTGCGCCGGGTTCGACGTTGCGGAAGTCGCGATGCGAAACTTGAGCGCCTGCCGACCAACGCACGCGGGCGCTGGCATATGAGGCGAGATCGAGCGCGACGATCTGGTAACGCAGATTGAGGCTGGCGAGCGCCGGGGCCGGGCCGGTGAAGGAATTCCTCAGGACCCAGTTTTCATTGCGCAGATCCGTGAAGAGTTCGTAGCGATATTTGGCGCCGTGCTGGAAGGGGCCGGAGAACTGCGCCACGATACGGCGCTTTTGCGCATCCCAGCGAAACATGGACACGAAGTTGATGGCCTGATGATGCAGGTTATAGAACTCGGGATCGACTCCCTGAAATGGAAGTTCACGAAGAAACAGGAATAGCCCTGCCCATTTGCTTTCGCCAAATCCGTTGCGCTCGCTGGCGCGAAACTGCATATCGAATTTGCCATCGTCACGCGCGCGGAGATCAAAGTGGTACTGCGGAAAGATTCCGAGGCCGCGAACGCGCGCATTGGTCGCGAGGAAATCCTGCAGTTGCAGCGTGGCGGCGGGCGAAAACGCGAAAGCGTGGTCGAGCAGCGCGGGCGCAACACGCGGCTCGGGGTCCGTGCGGATTTCAGCGATTTCAGGCTTGCCTATGCGGTTCCAGTACTTCAGAGCCGCTTCAAGGTTCCCTTCGAGGAAATAGACGGTAGCCAGAAAGTCGTTGGTATAGGCATCATGCGGTGCGAGTTTGACGGCCTGGCGCAGGAGATGGGCGGCATGGGGATAGTTTTTTTGCTGGAAGGCGATTCCTGCGAGCTCGATGGGAAATCTGGGATCGGCTGGCGCGAGACGGCGACCGGCCTGAAGCTCGAGTTCCGCATCGCTCCAGCGCTTGAGATGGGCCAGAGCGGAACCATAGTGGAAGTCCAGATCTGCCGAGCGCGACGGCAGAGGAGCCAGCAACGCAACGATGTCTGTCCAGCGCTGGGCGTCTGCAAGCTTTTGAATATCCTGCGAGGAAGGCGCTTGCGCCGGTGCAGTCTGAGCGGCAAGAGCGGGGCAACTGCAGAGGAGTACGAGAACAATGCTCCAAGCCAGCACCGCTGCGATATTTCTCATTCGAGGCCTGCGCATTGGGACTTTCAACATTTCAGAATGTGAAACTGTGCTGACACAGGCACTATTCGCCGGGAGGAATGGCCTTTCAGGTATGGAAGACGGGAAAGTTATGCCAGTGCTCCGCGGGAGGAGTTAGTGGGAAGTGGTGATGGGCACGGCAAGCAGTGTCCAATTGCCGGTGACCTTCCACTCATGTTCGAATCTCGATTTGTCCTCTTTGAGGAGTTTGCGCTGCGCGGGATCATTGAGCAACACGAGTTGCTGTTCCGTGTCCACGCCCACGACCACAACATAGTGAAGGGACGAGCTGGAGTCCGGCTTGAGCGCCGCAATCAGCGGACGACCTTTTTCCAACTGACGCCCGAGGTCCGCCCATTGCGCGGAGAAGGCAAAGGTGCGATATCCATTTTGCTGAAAGTACCGCTCCATGTCGGAGGCAAGGATTCCGTGTGCGTCATCGGAGTGCAAGACGCGCAGGATGTGGAGGGCGTCAGCATCCGGGCTTATCGCCTGGCCCTGATGCTGCTGCCAATACTGCATGACCATGGCAATGCTGGCCGCGCCGCAGCCTTCCCGCTCCTGTTTGACAAATGGAACGTCGAGCCACAGGCTCGCGACATTGGCGGCGAGGGCAATGCCACACAGGCAGAACATCAGAACTGCGACTCTGAAGATGCTGCGTGGCATTGGGACAGTTCTCAGTGGACCGCGACGATGATCAGGATTAGGGCGGCGACGGCGATGAGGATCAACAGCAGGTCATGGTCAGACATATTGCCGGCGGCAAAGTCGGCCTGCGCCTTGGACGCCCGGGTTGCCAACTGGGCCAGTTCGATATCACTGAGTCCGGCAACCGCCTTTTGAACCTGCTGCGGGTTCATATGAGCCGACGCGAGAGCCTTCTGCGCCTTGTCAGAGGAAAGGAATCCGCTCAGCGTATCCAGATTCTGCTGCCTCTTCTGCGAAGCATCCACAGCGGCCTTCTGAAGATCAGAGGGGCTCACAAGGTGCTGGGAAGACTGCGCGACCAGGCTCTGAGGAACAGCGAAAAGTGAAACGAGAATACCGGCTGTAAGAGCTTTGACAAACTGCTTTGGATCAGAGTGCATTCTTTGCTTCCTCCGGGGGGATATAACTGTAAACTCGAGGCGATTATACCCGTTCCTCACCGCCGCAACCAAGCGTCTGAGCCATAGAATTACACCCGAAGGTACATGGCCCATACGTTCTCCTGCGGTGTGGCTCATGGCCGGATTGAAATTTTCCTTTCCCCAAAGCTGCGCAGCTCCACTATACTGAAGCTGCTTTTACAGACCCCACGCGCCGGGTTTGAGTTGGCGGGGGCATCAAAATACATAGCAAGCCACTCCTTTGCAGGTTTTGCAAGCCTTTCGCTATCCAGGCCAGAGAGCAATCTCGCTTCCCAATTCGTATCGCCGGCATATTTGCCGATAACAGACAATTTGGTTTCCCTGCTCTGCAAGGCCAAGGAGGTAGGCATGTCAGACCATCCGTCGCCACCCGACGTGAAGCCCGCAGCTTCGTCCACCACGTCATCAACCGCAGGCATCACGCGCCGTGGATTCCTGAAGGGCGCGGGCATCACCGCGGCCAGCACCGCACTTTTGGAAAGCGTCCAGGGATTGCAGCGCGAAGCGCTTGCGGCCACGCCGAACGACATAAAAGTATTTGGCCCGGAGCCGTTCCCTGTGACACTGCATGTGAACGGGAGAGAACACGCTCTGCACATTGAGCCGCGCACGACGCTGGCTGATGCTCTGCGCATCCATCTGAACATGACCGGGACGAAAATAAGCTGCGATCGCGGCGTTTGCTCCAGCTGCACCGTGTGGCTGGACAAGATCCCGGTGAACAGCTGCATGACGCTGGCCATTGATGCGGTGGGCCGCGAGATCACCACCATTGAAGGCATCGCGGGCGAGAACGAGGTGCATGAGGTGCAGGCAGCCTTTGTGCGCCACGATGCGATGCAGTGCGGCTTCTGCACTCCGGGGATGGTGATGAGCTGTGCATCACTGATCGAGAAGAATCCTCATCCCACTGAGGCCGATGTGCGCTACGCCGTCTCTGGCAATCTTTGCCGCTGCGGCACCTACCCAAAAATCTTTGCGGCCACGCTTGATGCAGCCAGCCAGATGGCGCGCAAGGCGTAGGAGAGAACTCATGGCGACCCACATCACAGATTCGCTTCCTGATGCCCTTCTGGGCGCTGCGGCCGGCGCTGCCGACACAACGACGAAAACCGTCAGCATGCCGATCGGCATTCCTGGCTACACGCTACACGAGGAGCAGCGCACGGTTCCCGCATCTGAACCGCCCGTGCTGCCCGTGAACAAGGACCTTGAATATATTGGCCAATCGCATGAACGCTGGGATGGCGTTGCCAAAGTCACCGGCCGCGCCCGCTACACAGCAGATGTGCAACTGCCGGGGATGCTTTATGCGCGATTCGTCAATGCTCGTGTTCCGCATGCGAAGATTCTTTCGATCGACACGTCAGCCGCCGAAAGCCATCCGGGCGTGAAAGGCGTGCATGTGATCGAACTGCTGCTTGGAGCGGCAGTGCTGCGGGATCCGTCGATAGAACAGGCGAAGTATCCCATTGTGCGCTACGCCGGACAGCCGATTGCAGCGGTGGCCGCCATCACGCCCCATGCGGCTGCTGAGGCCGCCGCCAAGGTGAAGGTGCAGTACGAGCCGATGCAGTTTGTGGTGGACGCGGAGGTGGCTCGTACACCAGCGGCTCCGCTTGTCTTCCCAGGCGCGGCTGACCAGGCAGGGACCGCCGGCGGCGGTGGAAGCGCAAGCGGCATACCGCAGACGGGTAATATTCACGGACCTTCTGTGCGCAAGCACGGCGATGCAGCACAGGGTTTCAAGGATGCCGACGTAATTGTAGATTCACGCTACACCACACAGGTGCAGACGCACTCCGCGCTGGAAACGCACGGCGTGGTTGCGGACTGGAAGCCCGAACTGCTGACCGTTTACGCATCAACGCAGGGGACGGCGAGCGTTCGCGAGGAATTGGCGGCCTTCTTCAAACTGCCCAAATCGCAGGTGCGCGTGATTACGGAATTTATGGGCGGTGGATTCGGCGCGAAGTTTGGCGCGGGAAACCCTGGAGTGGTTGCCGCTACTCTTTCGCGCAAGACAGGCGCTCCGGTTCGATTGATGCTGGACCGCGAGGAGGAGCATCTATCCGTAGGCAATCGGCCCAGTTCGGACCAGCGGCTGCGCATCGGCGCGAAGAAGGACGGCACGATCACGGCAATTCAGCTCATCAGTTTCGGCACCGCGGGCTGCGGCACCGGAGCCGGATGCGCGGGGCCGGCCAGCAATCTGTACAAGTGGGCGACGCTGCACACGGAAGAGAGCGACGTCTTTATCAATGCAGGCCCTGCGGCAGCGTTTCGCGCACCGGGGCATCCGCAAGGAGCATTCGCGCTGGAGCAATCCATTGACGAGTTGGCGGAGCGGCTGAACATGGACCTACTTGACCTGCGCGATCGCATCGACGAGAACCCGGTTCGCCGCGTGCAGCGGCAAATTGTTCGCGAGAGCGCGCTGTGGAAGTCGCGCAATCCGCGCGCGAACGCCGACGCCGGCCCCATTAAGCGCGGCATCGGCCTTTCGCAATCTGTGTGGTATCGCCACCTCGCAATGGCCTCGGCTGCCGAGGTGCGCGTTCACAAGGATGGCTCTGTTGAAGTGCTCTCAGCGGTGCAGGATATCGGCAGCGGCATCAAGACAGTTCTGGCGCAGATTCTTGCGGAGCAATTCGGCGTGCCGCCCGGCAAAGTATCGGTGAAGATCGGCGACACGAATTATCCGGTCGGTCCCAACTCCGGGGGCAGCGTTACGACGGCCTCCTTAACGCCCGCGGTGCGCGACGCAGCATGGCAGGCTGCACAGCAGTTTCTGGCCAGCGTGGCTCCTGCATTGGGGACCACGGCCGCGGATCTAAGTTTGACCGGGGGAATGGTGCGCAGTGCTTCCGGCAAGTTCCAGCCGATTGCATTTCGCACGGCGGCGGGCAAGATGAACACTGATGAGGTGTCTGCACAGGCCAAACGCATTCCAGACTATGACCCGAGCAAATACGACACGTATGGCGGTGTCGATGTAGCGGAGGTCGCTGTCGATACGGAAACAGGCCGCATCCACGTGAAGCGCGTACTGGCGGTGCACGATTGCGGCCGCCCGATGAATCCGGAGCAGGTTATCAGCCAGATTAATGGCGGACTGATTCAGGGAATCTCGTTCACGCTGTTTGAGCATCGTCTGCTCGATCCCAACTATGGGCTGATGGTCAACCCCAATCTTGACAAGTACAAAATCGCCGGCTCGTATGAGGTTCCGCAGATCGAGGTGCAACTCACGGAATCCTATATTGGCCAAAGCTCCACGGATGCCTCCGGCATTGGCGAAGCAGCGGGCATCATCTCCGCTGGCGCCGCTATCGGCAACGCTTTCTACAACGCGACCGGAGTGCGCATCCGCACACTGCCGATGACTCCGGCTGTTGTGCTGGCAGCCCTGAACCAGCCCCAACCGTCGATGGAGGCGCTATGAATTCCTTTGCTCTTGCAGATTGCACAACGGTCGAGGCCGCGCTATCTCAACTGAAGGACGGCGCCGTGGTGAAAGCGGGCGGCGTTGATCTGCTGGACCGCATCAAGAACGGCACCGATGCTCCTGCGCGCCTCGTGAATATTCGCAACATCCAATCGCTGCGCGGCATTCATTCCACGCCGGAGGGTTTGAGCATTGGCGCGCTGACCACGCTCGCAGAAGTGGCTGACGATCCGACCATCCGCGCGCAGTATACGGTGCTGGCTGACGCGTGCGGGCACGCCGCCACGCCGCACATCCGCAACATGGCAACGCTGGGCGGCAATCTGCTGCAGCAGCTGCAGTGCTGGTATTTTCGCTCGGCGGAGTTCCAGTGTCTGCGCAAGGGCAAGGAACAGTGCTTCGCCTTCTCCGGCCTGAACCAGTACCACGCGATCATGGACTACGGCGGGTGTCCGTCGGTTGCGCCTTCTTCGGGTGCAGTGGCGCTGCTGGCTCTGGATGGCAGCGTTGAGCTGACCTCCGCGAAAGGCAAGCGGACTGTGGCTATTCGCGAATTCTACGTGCAGCCCGACGCTAATCCGCATCGATTTAACGTGATGGCCGCGGATGAGCTGCTCACCGCGATCCATATTCCGAAGCCTGCGCCCGGAACACGATCCGCCTACCAGAAATATGGCGAGAAGGAAAGCCACGACTGGGCCATTGCGGATGCGGGCATCGTGCTGGAAATGGATGGCATTACGTGCAAGCGCGCGGTGGTCGCGATGGGCGCGGCTTCTCCTGTTGTGCGCCGCTCGAGCGAAGCTGAGGCAGCGCTGACGGGAAAGGCCATTACGCCGGAAACGGCGCGCGCCGCGGGAAAGGCTTCAATGACGGGCGCGATGCCTCTGTCAATGAATGCCTACAAGCTGCAGCTCTTCCCTGTCGCGATCTATCGCACGATTCTGCTGGCCGCAGGACAGATGGACCGCGACCCCAGCGCTGCTGGTTAACCGCAATCCGCACGCCGCTGAAGCGGCAAGCACAGAAAGGAATCTCTGATGAGCACCGCCACGGAACGGCCGCAGCAGCCCTGCCAGTGCCTGCGCACCAAGAATCCCTATGGCACCACGCCGCAGAATGCGGAGTCGTGGCTGCCTGGAGTGGAC
Source organism: Acidobacteriota bacterium (assembly GCA_021780075.1). Classification (GTDB taxonomy): domain Bacteria; phylum Acidobacteriota; class Terriglobia; order Terriglobales; family Acidobacteriaceae; genus Telmatobacter. Next base: position 15,009 of record JAJXZL010000046.1, on the reverse strand, counting down.
ACCACCTCGAGCTACTGGTGCCTGCGCACGATGGGCCCCGCCGGGCCGGACGAACACTTCGTCCATCTCTCCCGCTGCACGTCCTCGCGCAGCTGCTACGAGTCATCGAGCGAATAGGCGGAGACTGGCGCAGGTTGCCACGCCCTGCGTGCGAGCACTGCAAGGCGAAGACTGAGCGATCGGAGCCGTCTGCGCGCATTGAAGACCGGCAGACCAACGAAAAACACCCCGCCTTAGAAGATGCGGCGATTGTTCTGCTGCGAGCAGTGGTTTTGCTTTGAGCGAACGCAGGTTTGAAGCTGGAGAGCGGCTTGACGGCACCGGTGCTGCGTTCCAGCGCAGCCAGAGCGCAGAAGGATGCGCTTTGCACGTTGCGCTGGAAATTCTTTAACAACTTAAACGACACGAAGCTGCGGAATGGAGGAAGATATCCCCATGGCCGATGAGCGATCTCCTGTACTTTTTTACTCGAGACGGGACTTGCCCTGCGTTCTTGGGCTGACCAGCGCGTTGGATTCAAGAAGGCCGTTCAACAAAATGCGGAGGGATACCCCTGGCCTTGCATGACTGCGCCGCACAAGCGGAGTCTAATGATCGAAGATAGGGCGGGCAGATGACTGAAATGCATTCGTGAGACGAGCTGGGAGAGCCGACGAGTGAAAAAGATGGCTAGCACGACGGATCCACTGTGGTTCAAAGACGCGATCATCTACGAGCTCCATGTCCGTGCCTTCTCGGACTCGAACGGCGACGGAATTGGCGATTTTCAAGGCCTGCTGTCGCGGCTTGATTATCTGGAGGATCTTGGCGTTACCTGCATCTGGCTGCTGCCCTTCTTTCCCTCGCCGCTGCGCGATGACGGCTATGACATTTCCAACTATATGGACGTGAATCCCTCGTATGGGACTCTGGACGATTTCAAGGCCGTGCTGGACGCCGCGCACCAGCGCAACATGCAGGTGATGATTGAGCTGGTGATCAATCACACCAGCGATCAACACCCCTGGTTCAAGGCTGCCCGTGCTGCACCGCCAGGCTCGCCGGCGCGCGAGATGTATGTGTGGTCGCAGACAGACCAGGTCTTCAAGGACGCGCGCATCATCTTCATGGACACGGAGAAATCGAACTGGACCTGGGATGAGACTGCGAAAGCCTACTATTGGCACCGTTTTTTCTCGCACCAGCCGGATCTCAACTTCGATAATCCCGTGGTTGTCGAAGAGGTTCTGAAGGCGATGCGCTTCTGGCTCGACATGGGCGTGGACGCGCTGCGCCTGGACGCAATTCCGTACCTGGTGGAACGCGACGGGACATCGTGCGAGAACCTTCCGGAGACGCATGCGGTGATCCGGCAGATCCGGGCCGCGATCGATGCCGAATATGGCAATCGCTTTGTGCTGGCCGAAGCCAACCAATGGCCCGCGGATGTTCGTCCTTACTTTGGCAACGGGGACGAGTGCCACATGGCCTTCCACTTTCCTTTGATGCCGCGCATCTACATGGCGCTGCGGCAGGAGGATCGGCTGCCGATTACCGACATCATGGCGCAGACGCCGCCGATTCCCGACAATTGTCAGTGGGGCCTGTTCCTTCGCAATCATGATGAACTGACGCTGGAGATGGTGACTGACGAAGAGCGCGACTACATGTATTTCGCGTACTCGGCAGACCCTCGGATGCGCATCAATGCAGGCATTCGCCGCCGGCTTGCGCCGCTGGTTGATAACAATCGCCGCCGCATCGAGCTGCTGAATTCGCTGCTGCTCAGTTTTCCGGGCACGCCGATTCTCTACTATGGCGACGAGATTGGCATGGGCGACAACATCTATCTCGGCGACCGCAACGGAGTCCGCACGCCGATGCAGTGGACGTCGGACCGCAACGCGGGCTTCTCAAAGTGCGACCCTGCCCGGCTCTACTTTCCGGTAGTGATGGACCCCATCTACGGCTACCAGGCCGTGAATGTGGAAGCTCAGCTGAGCGACCAGTCCAGCCTGCTGCACTGGAACCGCAACATGATCGCGCTGCGCAAGCTCTTCAAGGTTTTCGGGCGCGGCACGCTTCGCTTTTTAACGCCGGCGAACCGGAAGACCCTGGCTTATCTTCGCGATCGTGTACGCGGCGACGGCTCCCACGAGACGGTTCTCTGCGTGGCGAACCTGAGCCGCTTCGCACAGCCAGTCTCGCTCGACCTCGCCGAATATGCGGGGATGGAGCCTGTGGAGATGCTGGGCTATGTTCCATTCCCGGCAATAACAGAAGCCCCGTACTCCCTGACGCTTGCGCCGTACTCATTTCTCTGGCTTGAACTGCAACCCGCCAGCGCGAAGCCGGAACCGCTGCCTGAGACTCACCTGGAGATTGCCGAAGCAACAGGAGAAATTGCATCGGACGAGGCCGTCGCCCTGGATGTGCTCAACGAGGGTTGGCCCGCGTTGATGAGCAGAAACGGCGTGGCTGTGCTTGAACACGCACTGCCGTCCTGGCTGCCGTATCAGCGGTGGTTTGGAGCCAAGGCGCGCAAGATTGAATCCGTGCGCGTGCTCGACTGGGTGACCATTCCATCGGCCAGCTCAGCGCACAGGATGGTGAGCCTGGCTGAAGGCATGCCCACTGCGATTACGCTGCCGGCCGCGCTGTTCCTTGTTGAGGTCACCTACGCGAATGGCAGTTCCGAGGTATATCAATTGCCCCTTGGCTTCAGCGCAGGAGGCGATGCCGATGCGATCATCGCAAACAATCCGCAAAGTGTGGTTGCGCCGGTCACATCGCCCATCGGCTCTGCAGCGTACTACGACGCCACTCTCAGCGAGGAGCTGCGCCAGGGATTGCTGAACCTGATTCAGCGGAATGAGACTCTTTCTCTGGTAAGCGCCCGCACCGAAAGCGAATCTGCGACGGCCGACGAAGCATCTACGCAGCCGCGCAAATCTCTCTCTGGAAGAGCGTCAGCACCTTACGTAAACCGCCTTGAAGCACAAGCCTCTGAACCGTTGCCTTCGCGCGTAGGCTCAGCGGAACAATCCAACACGTCAATCCTGTATGGAAATCAACTGATTCTGAAACTTTTCAGGCGGCTACAACTGGGGGAGAACCCTGATGCCGAGGTTGGTCGCTTTCTAACAGAAGTCGCCCGGTTTCCGCATATTGCGCCCTTCATGGGCGAGATCAACCTGACGCAGGCAAACGGAGCGAAGTGCACCGCCGCGACGCTCACGAGGCTGGTGGCAAACGAGGGCGATGGCTGGCAGTGGTTTCTGCATCAATTGACCGGGTACTTTACATCGGTAGCGGACCTGCCTGCCGCGCCGGAATCTTCTGCTCCCAGCTTGCTGAATCCGAGCGAGCCGCAGTCCGCGGCGCTGCACTATGCAGGATTGTCTCTTGGAGCCGCTGCACAGCTCGGGCGCCGCACAGCGGAGATGCATCTGGCTCTTGCGTTCCCCACGGACGATCCAGCTTTTGGCGCCGAGCCGTTTACAGCCGAGGACCTGGCGCAGGATGCAGGCCGCATTGAAGGCGAGATCACGGCAGCGCTTGAAGCGCTCAAGCTGAAGATCTCCACGCTCGATGACGACATGGCCGGCCGTGCCGGTCTGCTTCTTTCACGTCGTGCCGAACTTCTGATGCGCGCGCGTGCAATCACCGGGCTGACGGAGGCGGGCCAGCGCATACGCATCCATGGGGACTATCATCTGGGGCAGACACTTCGCACCGGCGTCTCCGCAAAGGAAGCAGGCACGGAACGGGGAACTGAGGCAGGCGATTTTGTCCTCCTGGATTTCGAGGGCGAGCCTGCTCGCCCCCTCACTGAGCGCAGGCGGAAGCAATCTCCCCTGAAAGATGTGACGGGCATGATGCGCTCATTTTCCTATGCCGCCTATTGCGGCCTGGATGAGTACATCGCCGCACACCCCGAACTGGGACGCGGTGCGGACGTCGATCGTATGACAGCATGGGCTCGCTTCTGGCAGAATTCCATGACCGCCGAGTTTCTCGGCGCCTATCGCGAGACAATGAGGGCCAATCCGGCGCTGCTGCCTTCATTGGAAAGCGCGCAGCAGTTGCTTGACGCCTACCAACTGGAAAAGGCTGCGTATGAGCTGCTTTACGAATTGAACAATCGGCCCGATTGGCTCCACATTCCACTGACCGGCATCTTAGATTTATAGACAAGGCAGGTTCCCAAGAGAGCAACGATGGCGACAGCAAATCCGGTACCCGACGTTACCCCGACTCCTGTTGAGGCCGACACGTGCCTGCTGGTGCTGCTGACGGCCATGCCGATGGAGCAACTGGAAAGCGTTCTTACCAATCTGACGACTTCGTTTGCGGCAGAAAGCCTGCTGATTGCTGCCGCAGAAGCACTGCCGAAGGACTCGTATCCGCATTTGCAGTTTGTCTCAGCGCCCGCAACCAGGCCCTCATGGACGCTGACGGCCGCCGACTTTGTGAACGCTCACCAACTGGCGCAGAAGAATAATGCGCGCGCCGTTCTGATGCTAGGTCCAGGGGCAGACTCGTTGGGTTTGTCTGCACTGCGCGATCTGGCCCACGCTGTACAGGGCAATGGCTCCGACCTGGCGATTCCCTGCTATGATCTGCCGCCACAAGCCGGACTGCTCAACTCCGCACTGCTCTATCCACTGAGCCGCGCATTGTTCGCCTCGCGCGTACGCTTCCCTCTGGCGATCGATCTTGGACTTTCAATGCGCATGGCCGAGCGGCTCAGCGGCGTTGCGCAGCGGCTGACTGGGATCAACCAAGACGACGCACCTCTGTGGCCGATCCATGAGGCCGTGGCAGCCGGGTATGCGATTCAGGAGATCGACGCGGGCTCTCGCGTGATGCCGCAGCCCAGCGCGCCGGACCTGAACACGATTCTGCCTGTTGTTGCGGGGTCGCTGTTTGCCGATATTGAAGCGAAGGCAGCATTCTGGCAGCGTGCCCGGCAGTTGCCGACCGCACGCATTGCCGCAGCGGCGGAGCGCGCCGCCTTGCCGGATGCATCGGCAGATATTGCACCCATGTTGCAGGCCTTTCAACTTGCCTACACCAACCTGCAGGGGATCTGGTCGCTCGTTCTGCCTCCGAATGCGCTGCTCGGGCTGAAGCGGCTCTACACCACGGACGCTGAGGCGTTCCGCATGCCGGAGAGCCTGTGGGCACGGATTGTTTACGACTTTGTGCTCGCGTACCGGCTGCGCACGATCAACCGCGGGCATCTGCTGGGCGCACTTATCCCGCTTTACCTCGCGTGGACCGCGAGCCACATCAACATCATGGCCGCGGGCATGAGTTCTGAACAGCATGTTGAAGCGGTGGCTGCCGCCTTCGAGGCGGAAAAGCCCTACATCGTTTCACGCTGGCGGTGGCCGGACAGGTTCAATCCATGAGCCACCGCGCAGCACAGGATTTTATTTTTGCAAGAACCGTTTCACGGGTGCAGCGCACGTTTCGAATCAAGGAGTAAGACTTATGCAAAATGCTCTTGCAACCATACTCCAGCCCACCGCGAGCCAGGCGGCACAGACGTTGTATACGGACAACGCAACGATCTGGAACCATATGTCTGACGCTCTGCATCAGTCGCTCTACCGCGTACTGTCGATGCTGATCTCGATTCTGCCGGGCATTCTTGCCTTCTTTGTTGCGCTGGCGGTGTTTACCGTTATCGGCATGGTTCTGTCGGCGGTGCTGCGGCGCGGACTTTCAATGGTGAAGTTTGATGAGCGGATGACCCGCAACCGAGGCAATGCGGACTGGACGCCGCTGACGTCGCCGACGGCGCTTGTTGCCCGCGTCTCCTTCTGGGGCTGCGTACTGCTGGGCCTCATCATCGGTGTCTCCGCGTTTGACGCTTCGTATGCAACGGCTGCAACGCTGCCGATTTCGCTGCTGCCCTATCTGACGCACTCAGTGGGCGCGATTCTGCTGCTGATCGCGGGGAATCTGATTGCACGCTTTCTGGCGCGTTCGGTCCTTATCGGCGCCGTGAATGCGCAACTGCAATATGCGCGGTTCCTGTCGCTTGGCGTGAAGTGGCTGGTGCTTGTTCTTACCGCTGCGATGGCGCTGGATCACCTTGAGATTGGCGGCCGCGTTGTTGAGCTGGCCTTTGGCATTCTGTTCGGCGGCATCGTACTGACGCTTGCCCTGGCCGTCGGACTCGGGTCCCGCGAGCTTGTGAGCCGGTCTCTGGAAAGCCACGTAGACCGCACAGGAGAGCACAGCACGGAAACTACGGCCGCCAGCGCGAGTGAATCCATTCGGCACTTTTGAGCAGCGGTGCGGCGCGCATTGGAGTGCCTGCTCTGCGAAACTGCAAATAAAAAAGGGGGGGTAGGGGGTCCGCCTGCCTGTGTCCCTTTCCATCCCCCTGGGGGAGGGGGGGTGGGGGGGGTACGGACCGGTTCCATCCGGAGCCGAAGTCCCTTGCCCTCGTTGGCAGGTATGGAGGGGGCTGAAGGCCTCTGCTGCTTCCGATGCTGGCGGCGTTGGTGCTCTGGCTGGGCATGGTTTTATTGTGCGACGAGGCGGGGAAATCTTCTGCAAAGTTGCGGTGCGGTTTTGCGCTCGCGGAATGAATGGGTTAAGGGCAAGTGCGGCTTCGGCTGGCTTGACGAGGCAGTGAGGTGAGTGGGGATGCGCGATTGAGTCATTCCGGTGAGCCGACCACGCATCCGCAAAAATCAGAAGAGCCCTTGTCGCAACAGAGGCTTGGATTTGCGGCGGCTGCACTCCAATCATCCCGATTCTGCCTTGGCGATCGCATGACCAGGGACCAGGAAACATTGGCGCCGAGAGGACGCCGGGCGAGTTCGCCAGCCAGATCGCGGGTTCCCGCGACCTGGCTGAAGCTTAAAGTGGCTGAGAGCTCAGACGAGACTGAGCAGAGAAATGCTGGCAGCTTCTCTCTCTTAAATCTCGTAGTTTCTGTTAACCGACTTGCAAATCATGCCGTAAATCTCTTCGGCCAGCACCCGATTCGCGTGGATGCGATTGCGGAACGGCGTCATGTTCACCGTGCCTTGGCTATGATTCAAAGTACGGATCGTTGTGTTGAGGCCAACTGCCATGGTTTGCACCCGCCGAGCAATGCGATCGATGGCCTCTCGCTGCGCGCGGGTTCCCTTCTCCCGCATTACCCGAAGCCGCTGTATATCTGCGATCAGCCTGTTCGCGTCGTGCTTGATTTCGGTCAAACAAAAGGCATGCATTTGCCAATTGAGCTGAGACCTGGAATAAGCCTCTTCCCTAAGGGTTTCATCGTGGACGATGGCAGCGTCTGTCTTTGCCTGCCGCAGAAGTTTTGAAATGGCTGCCGGATCGCTGCCCTGCGCGAATGCGACCGAGGAGATCGGCAACAGGATTGCCAACATCACAACCCTCCTGAAAGCTTTGAAGTTAAAGAGCGATTTCATGACTCCTCCTTGCCCGGAAGCACCGCTTCTTCCGGCACTGTAAGGCGCATTCCGCGTGGGTCTGCGCAATCCACAGCAAGAGGCGCACTTGGGAGATCGACACCGTGCAAGTGCGCCCCATCTCGTGCCCATTGGGCCGCTGGCATCTGCTCCCCGCTGTCGAGCCGACACCGCAAACGTGAAACCGGGTTTGCGGGCACACGGGATTGAGCAGGACGATTCATCGGTTCCCTCTCGCCGCTCTGCAGGACAGAACGGAAGACTTCACATCCAAACGAGGTGAAGATGATTCGCCGCTGCCTGACATCTCCGTGATCCATGGGCGGCCAAATCACGGCTACATCTTGCAATGGCTGGCGCAACGGCTCAATGCAACGGAGAACACTTCTGTTTCATTCGGGGGCTCCAGCGGAGGTCACTCCAGTGTCCTACGGAAGTAAGACGATAAGGTGCTGTTGACAAAAAACTTAGGGGAAATGCGACACCTCTGACGCAAAGAGTGGTAGACTTCCAGCCGATAGAAGTAGTTCACGGCAAGTGCATTCATGGCTCTCTTCGGCTCGGCGCTTGACCGTATTTAAGGTTTCTTGCCATGGAAACCGGTACTCGGTCTGGACATCTCGTCCGTTTCAAGACCTTCGAGCTGAATCTCCGTACACGCGAGCTGCGAAAGAACGGATTGATACTCAAGCTCCATGGACACCCGATCGATTTGCTTGAGATTCTGCTGGAGCAGCCGGGAGAGTTGGTGACCCGTGAGACGCTCCAAAAGCGGCTCTGGCCGCAAGATACCTTTGTCGATTTCGAGCACGGCCTGAATAGCAGCATCAACAGAGTGCGCGAGGCCCTGGGCGACAAGGCTGAAGCACCACAGTTTATCGAGACACTTCCCCGGCTGGGCTATCGCTTCATCGCTTCCGTCGAGGCCGTGATTGCCGATCCAGCAGAGCCCGTGCCGGCGAGAGACCCTGCGCCTCTCCCAGATCTGCAAAGCACACAGGAACCGGTTTCACCCACTTCTGAGGCAGGTCCGTCTTCGCCTTCCGTGTTGCATGACAGGCCCTCCAGGAGCGGCTGGCGCTGGGCCATCGGGATTGCCGTTGTGTTGATACTTTTTGCAGGCCTGGGAGCGTCATGGCTGCTGCGGCAAAGGGACTATTTCTGGAAGGATCCCCTGAACGGCGCCAGGGTCGAGCGGCTCACTGACTTTGAAGGTGACGAGTTCGACGCATCCATTTCGCCGGACGGAAGATTCGTGGCATTTTCCTCAGACCGCGCCGGGAAGCCTGACGTCTGGCTCACAGAGATCGGCAGCGGCCAATTTGTGAATATTTCGAAGGGTAGTGTTCCCGCGCTCTTGCACAACAACGGCAGTATTCGCGCGCTGGGATTTTCTCAGGACGGTTCGCAAGTGTGGGCCTTAAGCGGGGAGGATGCGCTGACGTGGATCGGGCCCGCGATTGGCGGCGTCTTTCGTCCATTTCTTGAGGCGGCGATGGAGCCGGCGTGGTCGCCGGACGGCAGCCAAATCGTCTTCCATACAACGGATGCGGGTGATCCAATCTTTATTGCCGACCGAAATGGGAACAATGCCACGCGCATTTTCGTGGAAAAGCCGGGAATTCACTGCCACTCTCTCACGTGGTCGCCGAATGGCCGCTACATCTATTTCGCCCGGGGCACTCCGACGAATGACGAGATGGACATCTGGCGGATTCCGGTGGCCAGCACGAATGGGATTCGTGTGGCCGAGCGGATTACGCATCACAATTCTCGCGTTGCCTACCTGAGTTGGCTGGACTCGCGAACCTTGATCTATTCCGCAACGGCCGACGACGGCTCGGGCCAGTGGCTTTACTCGGTCGATGTGGAGCGTCGCATCCCTCATCGGGTGAGTTCCGGACTTGAGGACCAATATCTGACAGTCTCGGTCAGCGACAGCAGCCCGCGCCGGCTTGTTGCCAGCGTCGCGCGCTCCAGTGCAAGCCTCTGGACGGTTCCCATATCGGATCGAGTTGAAACGGAATCATCTGTCGTCCGCTTCCCGGTTCCGAACGCCCGTGCCCTGGGGCCGCGCTTCGGGCCTGGCTATCTGCTTTTTCTTTCTGGCCGCGGCGGGGTCGATGGGCTCTGGAGACTTGAGAATGGCTCCGCTCGCGCTCTATGGCAGGGAAGCGACGGAGGACTCGTCGGGCCGCCTTCGATCGCGCCCGGCGATGGAGAGATTTGCTTCACATATCGCAAGGGGGGGCGCGACACTCTCTACATCATGAGCGCGAATGGCACCAACGTGCGGGCGCTGGCCCCATCGCTCGATGTACGGGGCGGGGTCTCGTGGTCTCCCGATGGGAAATGGATTGCTGTCGCAGCCGACCGCGGCCAGGGAACGAAATTGTTCAAGGTGCCCGTGGAAGGCGGCGAGCCCGTTCAACTGGTGGACACCCTGGCCTACTTTCCCCTCTGGTCGCCGGACGGAAAGTTCATCCTCTACTCCGGACAGCAAGGCGGCGGCGAGTTTGAGGTAAGAGCCATCACGCCGGAGAAGTCGTCTGTACCTCTTCCAGCGATTTCAGTTGTGTATAACAAGGGGAATCCTTATCGCTTCCTGCCCGGCAAGAATGCGTTGATTGTCTTGGAAGGGGTCCGCAAGCAGGACTTCTACTGGGTGGATCTCAGCACGGGAGAGCGGCGTGCCCTGACGGATCTGCAGCCAGGATATCGAGTGCAGAATTTCGATGTCTCGCCGGATGGCAAGGAGATTATTTTCGACCGGCTGCGGGACAACGCTGATGTTGTTCTGATGGAACTCAGCAAGTGAATCTGGCGCGGATGAGCACTTTGTGCGCCGGTCGCGCTGCACGCCGGGGCGCAAGTGCCTGTGTCCTTTTTCCGCTCCTGGGGGGTAGGGGGTATCCAGCTGATCGCCCTTAGCTGCTAGCTCCTAGCTCTTCCCTGCTCGTGCTGGCAGAATTGGCGCACTTTGTATTGTGCGATACGTGGGGGAAATGATCTGCAAACTGCGGGGAGGGGTTTTTGTGGGTTCCCACCCTGACGTTCGCTGGCGCGAACGACAAGGGTGGGGCAACCGGCGTCAATGGGTGCATTGGCCTGAACTCGCCAGGTGAGAGTTGGGATTGCTGGCGACAAGTAGACAGAAGCCGACTTCGCGTTCATAGTTTATCGCTCAAGTGATCCGGCCGAACAGGTCATCCATTTTAGGTCCTTCCCTCGGCGTCGCATAAAGGGCGACTCTTGAGTGGATCAGCCCTAACTAGAGGCCAACCCTGCGGCGTGCGTCCGCCCTGATGTGATCACGATCTTTATCATCGGTGGCCAATGCCGTCTCATATTTATTGCGAAGTTGTGCCGCCCTCGCCGCAAGAGCATAGACTTCCACTAACTTGCTTTCGAGCTCCTGAGGTTTTGAACACTGATACGTTTCCTTAGCGTCGGGTAGATCACATACCAGAGCCTGTACGATCTTGAGGTCCCTTTCCAACTCGGCCTTCCAAATCAGATTGTCACCCGATTGCGGCCCCCTGCCCATGGCGGCACGGACCGCGCTGCGGGATGCCCGCGCTTGTTCCAAGAGAGCAGGAAGCGCCTCAATGTCTACGCGAACACCGGACATCTGTTTGCGGAGTTCAAGTCGAAGGGTGAGTGTCTTGATCTGTTGTGAGCGCCGGTAGCTGATCCAAGCGATTACGCACCCGAGAGGTCCGGTGATTGCGCCGATAGATCCCGCCACGGTGCCGATGTCGAACGTCGGAGGATTGAACATGTGACCATTCTACCGGCCGTGCTGGGAACGTCGGCTGGCGACCGATTCTCAATTGCTCCCGAAAATGCCCATAACGTCAGCTACGATTCTGGATTGATACCAAATCGCCAAATCACTCATCGACATGAAGGCCGTGTTCTGGCCGTGCGACCGGCTAAGCAGATTCAGAGGCGGTGCGGCGTTTCTGCGTTCATGAAAAAGTCGGCGCTACCCTTTGGGGTTGCGCCGACTTGGTGTTGATGGCATCTGCGGGGATGCTTTAACTGCATCCGCTTGTGGAGCCGCAGCTCATGCAGCGGTAGCAACTGCCGTTGCGGACCATGATGGCGCCGCAGGTTCCGCAGCTTGGCGCGTCGCCCATGTCGTACATGTCGCGCATGGCGTCGGCTGCGTGGTAGAGGCCGCGGTCCTTGAGGCTGGGGCCGTGGGTGGGCTCTTCAGGGGCCGTGCCGGTGGCCTGAATCTCCGGCGCGATGCCGCCGGCAGGTGCGGTGGTAGAGCCCATGCCCGGCTGGCCGCTGACCTGGTTGAGCTTGCGCGCGACTTCCTCGGCAAGCCTGGCTAACTGGCCCTGCGGCATGGAGCCTTCTTCCTCCAGCTCGGATTCGGGAATGAGCGTGGGCGAGGCGGGCAGTTGCGGCGCCTGCGGAGCGAGACCCGCGAAGAGCGACAACTGCGTGCCGGAGAGGAAGCGCAGACTGAGCCAGCGGAAGATGTAGTCCATGAGGCTCTTGGCGTAGCCGATCTGCTCGTTGCCAGTCCAACCGGAGGGCTCAAAGCGGGTGTGTGCGAACTTCTCGCACAGCACGCGGAGCGGCACGCCGTGTTGCAAGGCCAGCGAGATGGAAGTGGCGAAGGCATCCATGAGGCCGGAGACGGTGGAACCCTCCTTGGCCATCTTGATGAAGATTTCGCCGGGCTGGCCGGTGGGATAGAGGCCTACGGTGATGTAGCCCTCATGGCCGGCGATGGAGAACTTGTGGGTGACGGAGGCGCGCTCCTCGGGCAGGCGATGGCGCACAGCGCGCGGGGGCGCGTTCAGATCCTGCTCGACGGGTTTGGGCGGAGTTGCCTGCACCACGGGAGTGGCTGCGAGCAGCGGCACGGCGGAGGCACTGGCCAGCTCAGACAATGTCCGCTCAAAGGCCGCAGCGGCGGCAACCACCTGCTTTGCCGTGACCTCGAGCTTCTCACTGATCTTTGCTTCGAGCGCCTTGACGTCGGCGGAGGCAGCGGCCTGTCCGGCAGCCAGACTGGCCAGCACACGGCTGCCAGCGGCATCGAGGGCGGACGGCTCGCGCTTTGCATCGAGGCTGGTGTTCAGCGGCTGGGTGCCTTTGGAGCCGTCGCGATAGATGGCCACGGCCTTGATGCCCTGCCGCCAGCTTTCGGCATAGGCCTCGGCTACATCTTCCACGGTGGCCTCGTGAGGCAGGTTGACGGTCTTGGAGATGGCGCCGGAAAGGAACGGCTGCGCCGCTGCCATCATCTTGATGTGTCCCATGTAATGGATGGAGCGCGTGCCCTTGGCGGGCTTGAAGCTGCAATCGAAGACGGCGAGGTGCTCCGGCCGGATGCCGGGCGCGCCTTCGATGGTGCCGGTGGCGTCAATGTAGCTGACGATGGCGTTGACCTGGTCGTCACTGTATCCGAGCTTGAAGAGCGCGGCGGGCACGGTGCTGTTGACGATCTTGATCATGCCGCCGCCGACGAGCTTCTTGTACTTGACGAGCGCGAGGTCCGGCTCAATGCCGGTGGTGTCGCAGTCCATCATGAAGCCGATGGTGCCGGTGGGCGCGAGCACGGTGGTTTGCGAATTGCGGTAGCCGTACCGCTCGCCGTAGATCAGCGCCATGTCCCAGCACTCGCGGCTGGCATTGATGAGCGCGTCAAGCTGCGGCACGGTGAAAGGCTCGCCGCTCACGCGCGACTTGCCGATGTTGTTGACTTCAGCGCGGTGCATGCGGATGACGTCAAGGAACGGCTCGCGGTTGACGTAAAAGCCGGGGCAGGCGCCGCCCTGCCGTTCGACGCTGGCGGTAAGGGGCGTGGCCGAGGCAATCGGCGGGCACTGAGCCGCGACAATGGCCGATTGCAGATAGGCCTGGCCGCACATGATCGCGGTGAGCGCGGCAGCCAGATCACGGCCGGCGGTTGAGTCATACGGCAGACCGAAGGCCATCAGCAGCGCGCCGAGATTGGCATATCCAAGCCCCAGAGGGCGGTAGTCGTGCGAGTTCCTGGAAATGGCCTCGGTGGGATAGCCGGAGTTGTCCACCAGGATGTCCATGGCCGTAATCACCACGGAAATCGCGTGCCGGTAGGCGGGAATGTCAAAGCCGCCAGCGGGGGTAACGAACTTGAGCAGATTGAAGCTGGCGAGGTTGCAGGCGGAGTTGTCGAGGAACATGTACTCCGAGCAGGGATTGGAGGCGTTGATGCGCGCGGTGTTCTTGCTGGTATGCCAGCGGTTGATGGTGGTGTCAAACTGCAGGCCGGGATCGCCGCAGAGCCATGTGGCTTCAGCGATTTTGCGCATGATGTCGCGCGCCTTGTAGGTCTTGACCGGCTGGTGGTCCTTGACTGTGTAGGTGGTGAACTCGCCATCGTTCTCATAGGCGCGCATGAACTCGTCGCTGACGCGCACGGAGTTGTTGGCGTTCTGGAAGAAGATGGACGAATACGCCTCGGAGTCGGGACCAGAGCCGTCATAGCCGGCCTTGATGAGCGTGAAGGCCTTGGCCTCTTCCTTGGCCTTGCACTCGATGAAGTCAATGATGTCCGGGTGGTCCACATTGAGGATGACCATCTTGGCGGCGCGGCGCGTTTTGCCGCCGGACTTGATGACACCTGCAAAGGCGTCAAATCCGCGCATGAAGCTGAGCGGGCCGGAGGCCTGGCCGCCGCCGGACAGGTGCTCCATGGAGCCGCGAATCGCCGAGAGATTGGAGCCGGTGCCGGAGCCCCACTTGAACAACATGCCCTCGGTCTTGGCGAGAGTGAGAATGGAGTCCAGCGAGTCATCGACGGAATTGATGAAGCAGGCCGAGCATTGGGGATTCTTGTAGCCGGTGGCGGAAAACTTCACGCCGCCGGTGGAGGGGTCCCAGTGCCAGTTCTGCGCTTCAGAGAGGGGCTCGAGACGGTCACAGCCCACGTTGAACCAGACCGGCGAGTTGAAGGCCACCTTCTGCGTGAGCAGCATGTGGACCAGCTCATCGTGGAAGATGCCCGCGTCATGAGCAGAGGCAAAATAGCCGCCTGCAATGCCCCAGTCGCGAACAGTCTCAGCCACGCGGCCCACCAACTGGCGCACGCCGGTCTCCCGCTCGGGCGTATCCATCCGGCCGTGCAGATACTTGGAGGCCACAATATTGGTGGCGGTCATGGACCAATCCAAGGGCACGTCGACGTCCTTCTGCTCAAAGATCGTGTTGCCCTTGCTGTCAGTAATCAGCGCGGTGCGACGATCCCACTGGACTTCGTCGTAAGGCGAAACGCCATCCTTTGAAAAGCGGCGCGTAAAAGTCAGCCCGCCCTGGTTGTAGGCAGTCTCTTGAAAAGCGGCAGCGGTATGAAGATTGGCCTCGTTCATATGATCCTCTCAATCGGCAACACGAGTGAATACCTTGCCTGCCCAGCACGGTTCGGCCTGGAACGCGGCACAGCGGAAACTTTACAACTGGCGGGAAACTGGCTTGCAGGGTGCCGCGAGTCTTTCTGCCCTCAACGGTTAGACGGCGGGGCTTTCCGCCGCGTTTTTCGAGACAGCCCGTTTACAGCCGCAGATGAAAAAATAGCGCT
>JAJXZL010000040.1 GCA_021780075.1 Acidobacteriota bacterium | reverse complement strand
GGTGATCCCTATGAAACGAAGCTAGCCGCGGCTTCCCCTTTCCACTGCTGCCTCGTGTCGCCCGGCTCAAAGAGGACTTTCTTGCCCGCCCTCCGAACCATGTTGACAAATGGAGTTTCGCCCAAATTCGCCTCCCAATCTGTGACGGTCGTCACATAGGTTTGAATCGTCCCAATACGGCGTCTTCTGTCTGTGCCATCCCCGCGCCACACAGAGGTCACATTGACAAACCCTGGCGCGAGCCCGAAAATCGAAGATTCAGTTCCGCCGAGGTAAGTCCCTTCCATGACAGCTCTTCTCACAACGAATTTGGGTTCAACGCCGCTTCTTGGCCGGGGCAAGGTGCGCGATCTCTACGCCGTGGGCGACGCCCTGCTGCTGGTGGCAACTGACCGCATCTCCGCCTTCGATCATGTGCTCGGCACGGGCATCCCGGGCAAAGGCAAGATTCTCACCCAGATATCCCTCTTCTGGTTTGATCTCCTGTCGGGCCTCGTCCCCAATCACCTGATTACGGCAAATGTAGCTGAGTTCCCTGCCTCTCTCCACCCCTACGCGGACCAGTTGGAAGGCCGCTCGATGCTGGTGAAACGCGCAAAGATGTTTCCCGTGGAGTGCGTCGCGCGCGGCTACCTCGCAGGTTCCGGCTGGAAGGAATATCAGGCCGGTGGAACTGTATGCGGCATTCCGCTTCCAGCAGGACTACAGGATGGATCGCGGCTGCCGGAGCCCGTGTTTACCCCCGCAACCAAAAGCCAGGACGGCGCGCACGACGTCAACATTTCGTTTGCGGAAACAGAAAAGCTGCTGGGGGCGCATGACGCTTCCGAGTTGCGGCGGCTGACGCTGGGCATCTATCGCAGAGCAGCGGAGCACGCCGAAGCGCGCGGACTCATCCTCGCGGATACCAAGTTTGAGTTCGGTGTGATTCAAGACGGAATCGTGCTGGCCGATGAAGTGCTTACGCCGGACTCGTCCCGCTTCTGGGAAGCTGCGGCGTGGAAGCCCGGCGGCGCGCAGCCATCGTTTGACAAGCAGTTTGTGCGGGATTACCTCGAGAGCATTCACTGGAACAAGCAGGCGCCAGCGCCCAGTCTGCCACCGGACGTAGTGGAGCGCACTCTGGCCAAGTATCTTGAGGCATTCCGGCGCCTCACCGGCCGGGATCTTGATTTGGCCCGGTAAGGCGGAGCGAGCATGACCCTGGCGGATTGGATCATCGTAGCGCTCCTCGCGGGTGCAGTGTTGGGAGGCATCGCGCGGGGTTTTCTACGCTCTGTCTTCTCCTTGGGCGGACTGCTGCTGGGCCTCGTGATAGCGGCATGGAATTACCAGCACGTCGGATCATGGCTCAGGCATGTGGTGCACAATGAGAAGGCAGACAACGCACTTGCTTTCTTGCTAATCACACTGGCGGTGACGGCCGTGGCGAGCATAACGGGTTCGCTGCTGTCAAAAGCGATGCACAAGATCGGCCTTGGCTGCCTTGACCGACTGGCGGGCGCGGTCTTTGGCTTGTTTCAGGGTGCCGTGCTCGTGACGGTGTGCATTCTCGTTACCGTGGTTTTTTTCCCCAAAGCGCAGTGGTTGACGGAGTCCAGCCTGCCGAAGTATTTCTTTGGAGCATGCCACCTGAGCACGCACATCAGCCCTGACAAGCTGGCACAGCGTGTCAGGCAGGAGTTGAAGGCTCTAGAGGCTGCGTCGCCCACGTGGATGCATCCCGGAAAGAGTGGCGCATAAATTTTCCCGGGCCGCAGCACGGCCAAATGTGGCAAGCTAATAGTGCGAGGGGATGGGGACGTGAGACGAGAACTGGACAGCCTGGTGACACAGATGCATTCCAGCGGCATGAGGTATGAGGATGCCGTGCGCGAGTTTAAAAAACAATATCTGCGCGAAGTGCTGGTTGCGAACCGGGGAAACCAGTGCAAAGCCGCCGAAGAGCTGGGAATCCACCGCAATACGCTGAGCCGCACCATGGCTGAGCTGGGCCTTAGCCTTACGGAAGTGCGTACCGGCCTCAAGCGACCGCCGCGTAGCGAACGTCCAGTATTTGGAGCAGTCCGCCAGGGCCTACGCCAGGGCTGACGATTCTCCCCAGAGCATGCAGACAATCCAACGGGAAAACGAAGCACGCATCGCAATCGAGCCGGGGTTCGCCTGGGATGGGCAGGACGCTTATCTCTTCGACATCGACGGCACGCTCCTGCGCAGCCGTGACCGCGTACACTTTGATTCCGTGGCCAGCAGCATACGCCGGGTGACGGGCTTTGAGGTCTCTCTGGACGGCGTAACGGTGCACGGCAGCACGGATACCGCGATTCTGCGCGAGGCCTGCGACCGGGCGGGCATCCCCGCTGCAGTCCTCGATCCGCAGATCGAAGCCATTCTTGCGGCGATGCGCAACCACGTCGCTGAGCGGCGTCACGAATTGCAGCCGATTCTCATGCCGGGGGTGCAGGATGCCCTGCGCCACCTTGCGGAGCGCCACGCCCTGCTCGGCGTGGCCACAGGCAATCTGGAAATGATTGGCTGGATCAAGATTGAGAGTGCGGGCCTGCGAGAGTGGTTCCGCTTTGGCGGCTTCAGTGACCGGTTCCCCGTGCGCTCTGAGTTGATCGGCCACGCTGCCGGCAAGGCGCGCGATATTGCCGGCCCTGCGGCGCGCGTCTGTGTCGTCGGGGACACATACCGCGACATTCAGGCCGCGCACGCCAACCATCTGCCCGTAATTGCCGTGGCCACCGGCCACTATACCTTCGAAGAGCTCATGGCATATCGGCCCGAGGTCTGCGCCAGTTCGCTGGCCGACCTGCTCGCGGCCACACAAGGAACGGCATGAGCGGCCTGCGCATACAGCGGAGTACCTGGCTGGCTGCTGTGCTGCTGGCAATCGCGGCTGGCTCAGCAGCACAACAGGCCATGCCGCCTGCGCAGAGCCAGGCAAATGCACCTGCCAGCACTGCTGCAGAACAGGGCGCACAGCCTGCGGTGGCGCAGTCACAGTCCAGTGCTCCCCGCAAGCCTGTAAGCGGCAAAGACCGTAGACGCGCCGCGAAGCTCTTTCTTGAGGGCAGCAGGCTGTTTGATAAAGAGCAGTTTGATGAGGCCATGCGGAACTATGAGCAGGCCGCGGCGCTGGATCCCGAAAATGCCAATTATGCAATGGCGGCAAAGCTGGCACGCAGCCATCAGGTCACGGCACTTATACAAGCAGCAGCCCGGGCGCACACGCGAGGCGACTCCGGGGCTGCTCTGTCAGCCCTGGAACAGGCGCAGCAGCTTGATCCGAAAAATGTTCAGGTGGCCGAGCATCTGCATGGCTTGTCCAGCGATGCGGCGCTGGCGCAGACCGCGCCACTCTACGATGAAGCAGCCGGAGCTGTGGGAGAAGGACCGGCGCTGGAGCCAACCGATACTCTCCAAAGCTTTCACTTCAAGGCAGACAGGCGGCAGTTGATCCAGAAGGTATTCGCCGCCTATGGCATTCAGGCAATGCTGGACTCAAGCGTTCCCGCTGTGCCGCTAAGGTTCGACCTTGATGATGTCACATTCCAGCAGGCCGTGCGCGTCTTGAGCATGGCGACAAACTCGTTCTGGGTTACGCTGGACGCACACCGCGTCCTGGTGGCCACTGACACGAGCATAAACCGTCAGCAATTTGAGCGGATGGAGATGGAAACCGTCTACCTGTCGGGACTGTCCGCGGCTGAAGTAACCACCGTGAGCAATCTTGCCAAGAATGTGTTCAACGCACAGCAGGCGGTGTCGGCGCAGAGCCTGGGAACCATGACCATCCGCGCGCCATCCAGTTCGCTGAACGCCTTCAACGCCACGCTCCACGATCTTCTGGAAGGGCGAAACCAGGTTCTGCTGGACGTACGCATGATCCAGCTTGCGCACACCAGCGAGCGCAACACCGGCGTGCAGTTTCCACAGCAGATTACGGCCTTCAACGTGTACGCCGAAGAGCAGTCCATTCTGAATGCCAATCAGGCCCTGGTCCAGCAGATCATTTCATCAGGCCTGGCGTCTCCCGGCGATACGCTTGCAATTCTGGGTATCCTGCTGGCATCAGGACAGGTCTCCAGTTCCATCTTCTCCAACGGCATCGCATTATTTGGCGGAGGCCTTACACTGTCGGGCCTTTCGCCTGGCCCAACCACATTGAACCTGAGTCTTAACTCCTCTGCCACGCGCACGCTGGACCAGCTTCAGGTGAGGCTGACCGACGGCGAAGAAGGTACGCTGCGCGACGGCCTGCGCTACCCCATCATGACCTCGTCCTACTCCGGCCTGAACACCAGCGGGATCAACATTCCCGGGCTCACCAGCGCGGGCACCTCAAGCAGTCTTTCTTCCCTGCTCTCGTCTTTTGCCGGGGCGGCAACCACCATTCCGCAGGTGGACTATCAGGACCTGGGCATGACGCTCAAAACCACTCCGAAAGTGATGCGGAGCGGTGACGTGGCTCTTTCGTTCGATCTCAAGATCACCGCTCTTGCAGGCACGATGCTGAATGGAATTCCAGTGCTGAGCAATCGCAACCTTACAGGCGTTATAACCGCCAAGGAAGGCTCTGGCGTTGTTCTGGTGAGCGAGCTGGATAAGCAGGAAAGTCAGGCCCTCAGCGGCATGCCCGGCATCACGGAAATCCCCGGCTTGAATAACCTGACCGGCAATGACTTGCAGCAGAACTATGCCACGCTGGTCATCATCATGACTCCGCATGTGGTCCGAGGGCCTCAGTTAGCCGGCCACTCGCCCATGATGCGCGTTGAAAGCGGAACGCCGACGAAGTAGAACCTGTTGCCTGATCCGTCTGATCCCATAGAAAGAACAAAGCCCTCCCTCATGACCGTGTACCCGTCGCCGGGGCCGCGTCATGAGGGAGGGCGTGTTCGCTACTGCGTTATGCCGTCAATCTTGGCCTGATATTCCACGATCCGTTTGAGAGTGTCGTAAGGCAGCCCGCCGATGGGCACCTGGCGACCGTTAACCATCAGCGTAGGGGTCTCTACGATGTTCAGATCCTGGGCCAGCTTCACTGAGTCTTCCACCTTGGTGGCGGTCTCAGGAGTGGTCGCGCAGGCCGCAACCTTCGCCGGATCCAGGCCGGCCTTGCTGACGGCACTGTTCAGCGTAAGAGTGGCGCCGTCCTTTGTCGCGAGCCCTTCCTGGCCATCAAAAACAGCAGAGGCAAACTGGAAAAATGCATTGCTGCCGCCCAGTTTAGTCACGCACACGCCATATGCCGCCGCGGTGACCGCGGACGGATGAATGCGGGCCAGTGGGTAATTCTGGAAGACGATATGCGCCTGCGGAAAATCCACCGCGAGCCGGTCCATGTTCGCCTGCACATCTTTGCAGTGGGGGCACTGGAAGTCGGCGAATTCCACAAGCTCCAGGTCTTTGGTCGCAGGTCCGCGATAAGGCCCGTCAGCCCGCTGCTGCAACACGCCCCGGTTTTCTGCGTAGGGGTGCTCTCCGAAGGAAAGGATCTCGTCGCCTGCGACAATATGCTTGCCATCCGGCAGCACAAAAAACTGAATGGCGGTCAGCTTCTGCTTGCCGCTCTTGTCCCCGACCAGGAGAATAACTTTGCTGACGCCCTCGACCTGAGTCTTCAGAATCGCCTGAATCTGCCAGACGCGGTTCGGATCGTAGCCCCAGTTCGCCACGAAGAAGGCATTGATGACGTCCTTGGTAGGCGAGGAAGCGGTAAAGAACTGTGGATCAGTCCTGGGAAACACCACTGCTGGCGCAGGAGCAGGAGCTCCGGGCGCTGGCGCATACGTGCTCGGAGCGGCGGGCGCCGCCGGCACCTGTTGCTGAGCAGCGGCCTTCAACATGGGCAGGGACAGAACAACCAGCGCGGTGGCACTGACAAGGCGGGTATACGAACGAATCAAGCTGAATTTCCTCCAACGACGGGGAATGCCCCCGCCTACTAGCTTATACCTGAACTTTGACGGCGATGGGAAATCTGCGGCCCATGCCAAACGACTTCGACGTAACTTTCAGAACCGGCGCGGCCTGCTGCCGCTTATACTCTGAACGCTCCACCAGGTGCACGATCTGCCTCACAAGCTCCAGGGAGAAACCGTGCGTCTGCGCGATATATTCGGGGGTCTCATAACGCTCTACATAGGCCTCGATGATGGGGTCGAGCACATCGTAAGGCGGCAGCGAATCCGTGTCCTTCTGGTCCGGGCGTAGCTCCGCAGAAGGAGGCTTTTCAAGAATCGGCAAAGGAATGATGACGCGCTCCCGATTGATCCAGCGGCAAACGGCATAGACGCGCGTCTTGATCAGGTCGCCGATCACAGCCAGCGCCCCGACCATATCGCCGTACAGAGTACAGTAGCCCACTGCCATCTCCGACTTATTGCCCGTGCTCAGCACCAGTGCTGAAAACTTGTTTGAGAGCGCCATGAGCAACGTGCCCCGGATGCGGGACTGGATATTCTCTTCCGTAGTATCCGGCTTCTGACCGGCAAACAGCGGATCGAGCGCGCGGGTGAACTCCTGAAACACGCCGCTGATGCCAATGACCTCAAATCGTATCCCCAGATTTGCTGCCAGCGTGCGGCTGTCATCGATGGAGCCCGCAGAGGAATAAGGGCTCGGCATGCCAACGCCGATCACGTTTTCCGCGCCAAGCGCCTCCGTGGCAATGGCAGCAACGAGCGCCGAGTCGATGCCGCCGCTCAGTCCGACAAGAACCTTGCGGAAGCCGCATTTGCGCACATAGTCGCGCGTACCCAGAACGAGAGCGCGGTATGCAGCCTCCGTGTCATCAACATGCGGAGCCTGAATGGGCCTTGCGTCAAAGGCATCAACAAGCACCAGGTCCTCGTCAAAGGACGCCGCCTGCGCGATCAGCTCGCCACTTGAATTCACCGCCAGCGATGATCCGTCGAACACAAGACTGTCGTTGCCGCCCACCTGGTTGCACATCAAAACCGGAATGCCGTCGCGCCGCGCAATGGCAGACAGCATCGGACGGCGAATTTCCAGTTTGGAGTGCCAGAACGGGGACGAGGAGAGATTGATGTGCACAGCGGGCTTCTGGCGCATCAACTCCTCCATCGGATCGACGGAGTAGAGGCGGCGCTGCCAGAAGTTCTTGTCATTCCACGCATCTTCGCAAATGGTGATCGCCAGACGAACCCCGTCCAGTTCCACAACCTCCTGCGGCTTGGAAGGAGAAAAGTAGCGCTGCTCATCGAAAACGTCGTAGAAAGGCAACAGCCGCTTGTGCTGTTCAAGCAGCAAACGCCCGCGGTCCAGCAGTACGGCAGCGTTCACGGCCGGTTTGCCGGCCTCGGCTGGCGCGGGCAGCGCCACACCCGCCAGCACGGCGGTGGTCAGGTCGCGTGTCGCAACGGCAAGCTCATCCACAGCCGTGCGGCAGCGTGCCAGGAACGCGGGCTTCTCAAGAAAGTCAGCGGGAGGGTATCCGCAAAGCGCCAGCTCTGAAAATACCGTGAGCCGTGCTCCCAAAGCTGCGGCCCGGCTGCTGGCTGCGACGATTTTCTCAAGATTCCCGGTGAAATCCCCAACAGTGGGATTGATCTGAGCCAGTGCAATCTTCACTGATACAGTCTAATCCCATGCCCAGATGAGCCGCCCCGCTTGTGACGAAGTCCGATGAGGCAAGGGCAAAAACCATTACGGCGATGGCAACGCGTACTCATCCAGCGTCAAAAACTGCTGAATATGGGGATCCGGCGATGCCATAAAGTCCGCCAAGGGGCCAAAAAAGGTGGCGTGCCCTTCGTGCAGGAAGAGCACGGTATCGGCCAGCCGCTCGGCAAAGCGCATGTCATGAGTCACAACGATGCTGGTGAACCCCAGTTGCCGCTTGAGCCGCTGAATAATGCCGCCCAGTCGACGGGCGATGATCGGGTCCACCATGGTGGTTGGCTCGTCATAGAGCACTACCTCTGGCTGAGCTGCCAGCGCGCGGGCAATGGCCACGGCGCGGCGTCGGCCCGTGGAAAGGCTGGCAGGCAGTTCGTCTTCCACGTCCTCCGCGCCCACCATGCCAATGAGCCGCTGCACGATCTGCTGCACCTGGTCATCATCCAACCCCCCGCGCTCGCGCAGCGGAAACGCGATGTTCTCGCGGACTGACAGCGAGTCAAACAGGGCTCCGTTCTGAAAAACCATCGTGATGCGCCTGCGAACGGCCTGCATGCCCTCTTCACCGAGAGTCGTAATCTCCTGCCCATCCACCCGTACTGAGCCGGAGTCCGGCTTGAGAAAGCCCATCAGAATGCGCAGCGCCACCGACTTGCCTACACCGCTTCGGCCCAGAATGCACAAAGTCCGCCCGCGCTCCACTGAGAAGCTCACGTCCTGGAGCACCACGTGGCTGTTGAAGGAGATCGAAACATTCTCAAAGACAATCATCGGGTGGAGCGCCGCTTCAACCGCCGGTTGCGCGATGGGTGGTGTGTCGCCGCCCATTCCGGCCAGCGCCTGAGAGAGATCGGGGTTAGCAGGGGAATCCGCCATGGCCTTGCAATCAGCTTACTCGATAGAACTCGGTATGAAGCCTCTCAGCCCGCGCCAGCTCCACCGGACCATTCACATTCAGAAACCACAACGCCGCGGGCAAGCAGGCTGGATGGGCCACATGGCCGGGCTGCGCCAGTAATTCCACCGGCAGAATCGAAAACAGCCGGCCCAGCTTGTCCGCTGCGGCCTGAAGGGCAGCAAAGCATCCGCCACGGCCTGATTGCAGACTCGTTTCAAGCAGGGGCAGCACGGCTCGGTCCACGACCACCGGGAATGTCTGTGCAAACCCATTCACCGAAGGTACCGTGACGGCGGCGCCTGTGATCTGCGCATGACGCAGCAGATACACGATAAGTGATGCCGGAAGAAGCGGCATATCCACGGATAGGAACGCCGCGTGCCGTGCCTGTGTCGAAGCCATTGCCGCGCAAATTCCGCCCAAAGGGCCAAGCCCGGCAGTGGCGTCCTCCACCACCGGCGCATAGTTATCCAGCGGAGAACGCGCTCCCGCAATCTCCGCTGAAAGCCCCGCCTCGCGCAGAATACCCAGCGCTCTCGTCACCAACAGCTGCCCCGCAAGTTCAGCCAGGGCCTTATCTCGTCCCATGCGGCTGGATTGCCCACCCGCCAGCACAAAACCCGCCGCCGATTCCCCACCGGAATCAGGCAGGCTCAACGGCCCGCCTCCTGAAGAAAGCGAATCAGAGACTCAATGCCCAGCTCAAAGTTTTTCAGGTGAAACTTTTCATTGGGCGCGTGCAGATTGTCGTCCGGCAATCCAAAGCCCATCATCACGCTCGGCAAGCCAAGATGCCGGTCAAAATCCCCCACAATCGGAATCGAGCCACCTGAGCGGATAAAGACCGTATCCTTGCCCCACACCTCATGCAGCGCGCGCGTAGCCGCCTGGATATATGGGTTGTCCACCGGCACCAGGCACGGGTCGCCGGAGTGAATCAGCCGCACCTCCACATCCACGCCCGCCGGCGCAATCTTCTCCACATAGCTCTTGTACTGCTCAAATGCCCGCGCCGGAGTCATGCCTGGCACCAGCCGCATCGACACCTTGGCCTGCGCCTTCGCGGGAATCACCGTCTTTGCACCCGCGCCTGTAAATCCACCTGGAATGCCGTGCACATCCAGCGTTGGCCGCGCCCAGGTCCGCTCCAGCACGCTATAGCCCGCTTCGCCCACCAGTTGCCTCGACCCTACCTCCGCCTTGCGATATTCCTCCTCGTCAAAGGGCAGGCTGCGCCAGGCGGCCAACTCCTCGGCACTGGGTGGGATAATGCCGTCATAAAACCCCGGAATCAGAATGTGCCCGTTTTCGTCCTTCAGGCGCGCAATGATCTGTGCCAGCGACACAAATGGATTCGGCGCCGCCCCGCCGTACATGCCCGAGTGCAGGTCGGTCTTGGCCCCGCGCACCTCGATCTCGGTGTAAATCATCCCGCGCAACCCCACGCAGAGCGTCGGCAGTCCCGGCGCAAACAACTCCGTATCGCACACCAGCGCAAAGTCGGACTTCAGTTCCGGCGGCTTGGATGCTACGAAATTCGCAATTCCCTCCCCACCTACTTCTTCTTCACCTTCCAGCAGCACCCGCACATTGATCGGCAGCTTGCCATCCGCTGCCAGCAGGCTCTCCAGCGCCTTTACCTGCGCCCACACCTGGCCCTTGTCGTCCACCGCGCCGCGCGCATAGATATTGCCATTGCGCTCCGTCGGCTCAAAGGGCGGCGAAATCCATTCGTCCAGCGGATCAGGCGGCTGCACGTCGTAGTGCCCGTAGCAAAGCGCGGTAGGCTTGCCCGCTGCGTGCAGCCAGTCGGCATACACCAGTGGATGGCCTTCCGTCTCAATCAGGCGCACGTTCTCCATGCCAATGCGGCGCAACTCCGCCGCCAGTACCTCGGCCGCACGGCGGCAATCGCCTTTGTGCTCAGGCAAGGTTGAAACCGATGGAATGCGCAGCAGCGCTTTCAGTTCATCAAGAAATCGGGCGTGGTTTTGGCGGGCAAATGCGATAGCGGATGATGACATGACTTGGCTCCCTCAAAAAAATCAACAGAGGAGAGTATAGGCCGTCCAGGCCCGGCAAGGATGTACCGGAGAGTCCGCTGCTTAATACCGGCCCAGCGCGGGGTCCACCTGGGCTGCCCACGCGTCAATCCCGCCGCGCAGAGACTGTACTGTCTCAAATCCCTGATTGCGCAACCACGCCGTCACGCTCATCGACCGCATCCCGTGGTGGCACAGGATCACCAGGTGCTCTTCCGGGTCGAATTCATTGTGCGCCCGTGCGGGCACCTCGCCCATCGGCATCAGTACACTGCCGTCAATGCACACCCGGGACATCTCCCATGGCTCGCGCACATCCACCAGTCTGGCTTTGTTTTCGCGGAGAAGAGCCGCCGCGTCGGCTGGGGAAATCTCGTAGTCCAGCATGTCTTCATTTTATCGTGACAAGCCTTTCCATAAGGCGTGTCAGGCTGTCGCATTGGGCAGGAAACCGGTAATCTTGAAGTAATGCCCCCAATCCTCAACCTGCAATCCGTCACCAAGCAGTTCGGCGCCCGTCCCCTGTTCCAAAACATCTCCCTCACCGTCGAGGACGGAGCCCGCATCGGCCTCATCGGTCCCAACGGCGCGGGCAAATCCACGCTGCTGGCCGTCCTGGCCGGGCAAGTCGAGCCGGATTCCGGTGAGCTGGCCGTGCGCAAGCGCGCCCGCGCCGCTTATGTGCCTCAGGATTCACGCTTTACCCCCGGGCTCACGGTGCGTCAGGTGCTTGAGGCCGCGCTTGCCGCAGGCCATGTCCTTGAATCTGAACGCGAAGGCCGCCTCCGCGAGCTGGCCGGACGGGCGGGCTTCCCCAGCCTGGATGCCGAGGCCGCATCCCTCTCCGGCGGCTGGCGCAAGCGTCTGGCCATTGTTGAAGCGCTCATCGGCGAGCCGGACGTGATGCTCCTCGACGAGCCCACCAATCACCTCGATCTGGCAGGCATTGAGTGGCTTGAGGAGCTGCTCACCTCGTCCTCCTTCGCCGCCGTCACCGTCAGCCACGACCGCTATTTCCTCGAGTCCACATCCAGCGAAATCATCGAATTAAACAAGGTCTATGCCGACGGTCTGCTGCGCGTCAAAGGCAACTTCAGCAAATTTCTTGAAGAGCGCGAGGCCTATCTCGAATCCCAGTCCCGTCAGCAGGAGAGCCTGCGCAACCGCGTGCGTACTGAGATCGAGTGGCTGCGCCGCGGCCCCAAGGCGCGCACCACCAAGTCCAAGGCGCGCATCGGCACTGCCAACGCCATGATCGGCCAGCTCGCCGAAATGGACGCCCGCACCACCGTCACCACCGCGGGAATCGATTTCGCCGCCAGCCAGCGCAAAACCAAGCGGCTCGTCGAGTTTGAAAACATCGCCTGCGACATCGGCGGACGGCGTCTCTTCAGAGGACTCAACTTCGTCCTCACCGCCGGAATGAAAGTCGGCCTCGTCGGCCCCAACGGAAGCGGCAAAACCACGCTGCTGCGCCTGCTCCGCGGCGAGCTGGAGCCAGCCGAAGGCAGCATCCGCCGGGCCGAGGCGCTGCGCCTGGTCTACTTCAGCCAGATGCGCGAGCTCGACGAGAGCCTCACCCTGCGCCGCGCACTCGCACCCGAGGGCGACTCCGTCATTCATCAGGGCCGCCCCGTCCACGTCGCAAGTTGGGCGGCGCGCTTCCTCTTCACCGGTGAGCAGCTTAACCAGCCCGTCCGCAACCTCAGCGGCGGCGAGCGTGCCCGCGTCCTGATTGCAAAGCTCATGCTCGAACCGGCCGACGTGCTCCTGCTGGACGAGCCGACCAACGACCTCGACATTCCCACGTTGGAAATCCTCGAAGACAACCTGCTCGACTTTCCCGGCGCGCTGGTGCTCGTCACGCACGACCGTTACCTGCTCAATCGCGTGGCCTCCACGGTGCTCGGCCTCGACGGCAACGGAAACACAGGTCAATTTGCCGACTTCGCGCAGTGGGAAACATGGCTTGAGCAGCAGCAAATTGCCGACACAGGCCGTCCCGCGCCCAAAGCCGACAACGCGCCGGAGCCGGCTTCCAGTGCCGCCGGCCAGAAGAAGAAGCTCTCCTACCACGAGGCGCGCGAGTTTGCGGCCATCGAGCAGCGAGTTGAGCAGTCAGACGCACGGCTGGCGGCAGCCCGCGAGCAGGTGGAGAGCCCCGGGATTGCCACCGATGCCGCGGCGCTCCAGAAGGCGCTCGCCGAGCTGGATGCGGCCCAGCACGAGAATGACACTCTTTATGCCCGCTGGGCTGAACTCACTGAGAAGGCCGGCTGAAGAGCGGTTTGCTCGTGGTAGAAAGATAGGTTGCAGATAATCTGAAGGTTTGGCAGCCGTAAGCCGCTCATGCGGCCCGGAAAGATTACCTTGAAGGAAGATATGCACAACGCGGTGAAGGTCCTGATCGTCGAAGACGAACCCCATGCGCTCATGGGACTCGCCGAACTCATTTCCGGCTGGGGATACCGGACCGAGACCGCGCGCGACGGCATCGAGGGCTGGGAAAAAGCACTCGCCTGGGATCCCGCCATCGTGGTGACTGACCTGAAGATGCCGCGTCTCGACGGCATTGGCCTGCTGACCAAACTTGCCGAGCCCGGTTCAGGCATCAACTCCAATGTCGCGGTTGTGCTACTCACGGCACAGGGCTCCATTCAGGTAGCCGTGGATGCCATGAAGCTGGGCGCCTACGACTTCCTGCAAAAGCCAGTGGACGCCGCCCGGCTGCGCGCCATTCTGGCCAATGCCACCCGCCAGCGCGAGACCGCCATCGAGCTTGAAGTCGCGCGGCGCCGGCTCCGCGAGTCCGGGGTGCTTGGCTCCATGGTAGGCAGTTCAAAGCAGATGCGCGAAATCTTTGCGCTCATCGAGCAGATCGCTCCCTCCAACGTATCTGTGCTCATCACCGGCGAGAGCGGCACCGGCAAAGAGATGGTGGCGCGAACGCTCCACGATCTGAGCCCGCGCAAATCCCGCCCGTTTGTCGCGGTCAATTGCGCCGCCATTCCAGAGACGCTCATCGAAAGCGAGATTTTCGGTCACGAAAAAGGCGCGTTTACCGGCGCAGTCGAGCGTCGCGCCGGCTGCTTTGAGCTGGCCTCGGGCGGCACGCTGCTGCTCGACGAACTCGGTGAGATGCCCGTCGGCACCCAGGCCAAACTGCTGCGCGTGCTGGAAGAGCGCAAACTTCGCCGCCTCGGCGCGCGCACGGAGCAGGAGGTGGACGTGCGCGTGCTCGCAGCCACCAACCGCGACCCCAGCCAGGCCGTCGCTCGTGGCGATCTGCGCAGTGACCTCTTCTATCGGCTCAACGTCTTTCACATCGACATGCCGCCGCTCCGCGAGCACATCGAAGACCTGCCCGATATGGTCGATGCGATGGTGCGCGAGATGAACCAGAAGCACGGGCGCCATGTTTCAGGCGTCGGGCAGTCGATTCTGGACCGGATGATGACCTACAACTGGCCCGGCAATGCCCGCGAACTGCGCAATACGGTTGAGCGCGCGGTCATTCTCTGCCCTGACGGCGCGCCGCTCGACGCGGGTCATCTGCCGCCGAACTTTGGCAAGGGACAGCTTCAGTCCTTGCGGGCCGCCGACGCCAGCATGGTGTCTGTCCCGGTCGGCACCACGGTGGATGAGGCCGAGCGGCAGCTCATTCTGCGCACATTGGAGTCCACGGGCCAGAACAAGACGCGCGCCGCCGAGATTCTGGGCGTGAGCCTGAAGACACTGCACAACAAGCTCAAGGAATACAGCCATGCGCGCGAAGACCAACTGGCCTGAGTCATGCAACTGAAGACCAAACTCGTTCTGGCCATCACCAGCCTCGTGTTTCTCATTGCGGGGCTGCTCTCGCTGGTGTACGTGAGCCAGTTGTTGCACGCCGCCGTGCAGCAGTCCTACGACACCAACAAAATGGTGGCCAATCAGGTGCGGTTTGCCCTGTTGCAGGCCTTGGAAACCGGCCTGAAAGACCGCCAGGTCGATCCCAACAACCCCGCTGAACTGCGCGGCCTTGAGGCTTCCGCGATTCGTGACAGTGCTGCCCTCCAGGCAGTGATCGATTCAGTCAATCGCTACTCGCTTACGGTGTATGACATCAGCATTGGAGACAGCCAGTCGCTCACGCTGGTCAGCACCAATCCCGACAACCAGGACAAGCCGATTCCGGTCCGCCCTGACTACAGCCAGCTCCTGAAGGCCAGCCCCATCCAGCTCATGCGCGAAGTCTTCGGACCGCCACGGGTCTTTGACATCGTCATGCCCCTGGAGCGCAACGGGGCGCTCTTCGCCAGTGTGCATGTGGGCACACGCACCACGCTGCTGCGGGCTTTTTATGCGCCCTGGCTTGCGGAAGCACTGACGCTGATGGGCTTTGCGCTTGGCACAGCGCTGGTTGTGGCATTCCTGCTCAGCAACCTGGCGCTGCGGCCGCTGGAAAAGATAAGTATGCAGCTCGACTACTGGACCGCAGCCAGCGCAGTGCCCGGTGAGCCGGAGATGGACACAGACGCAGCTCCCGGGCTGGACATGGCCCAGCGCGTTTCCACCAAGATTGAGAAGATCGGCCAACGCATGCGTAACGTGGAAGAGGTCTTCTCCGCGTTGAAAGAGAACCTGGACCAGATTCTCAGCAACCTACAGGACGGCATCCTCCTGTTCACCGGCGACGGGCGCGCAGTGCTGGTTTCAGAGGCTGCCAGGCGCTTTCTCCAAATCGATAGAGACCGCATTCTGGGCCTGCACGCTCAGGAAATTTTTGACCGCTCCACGGTGTTGGGCCAGACCCTGGGCCAGGCATTCGAAGACGGAATCAATCTGGTGAATGAAGTCGTGCTCACCGAATCCGGGCGGCGCATTCAGGCATCCGTGGACTTTATCCACGACGACCGCACACGCCAGGGTCTGGGAGCACTCGTCACGCTGCACGACCTGGAATCGGTAGAAGAAATCGAATCGGAGCTTGAGCTTTCGCGCCGCATGGCCGCCATCGGCAGACTCACCTCCGGCGTCGGGCACGAAGTCAAGAACCCCATTAATGCCATCGTTGTGCATCTCGAGCTCCTGAAAAACAAGCTGGGCACTGAAAATGCCCCCGCGGCTCGTCACCTCGATGTGATTGACGCCGAAATTCATCGCCTCGATCGCGTCGTGCAAACGCTTGTGGACTTCTCGCGTCCGGTGGAATTGCAGCTCAGAGAGCAGGATTTGCGCCAGGTCATCGGCGATGTCCTCGCTCTGGCGGCTGAGGAACTCTCCACCCGCAACGTGCAACTCGAGAGCTGGATGCCGCCGAATCCCCTTGTGGCAAATGTGGATGCAGACTTGTTGAAGCAGGCTGCCATCAACGTCATTCAGAACGCGGCACAGGCCATGCCCACGGGCGGCAGGTTGCAGGTAGTGCTGGAAGAAGACCGAAAATATGCCGTTCTGCGCATCACCGATGAGGGCCCCGGCATCCCCCCGGAGATCAGGGAGAAAATATTCGATCTCTACTTCACCACCAAAAGTGAAGGCAGCGGCATTGGTCTGGCGATGACGTATCGCATTCTCCAGCTCCACCACGGCAGCGTGGAAGTACAATCAGAACTAGGACGTGGCACAGAGTTCCAGCTGCGAATTCCACTGGCCGCCACGGATTGGGGACGCCGGCATCTTCAGCAGGCGGGTATTGAAAGCACGGAAGGGTTTGCGGGATGAAGACGTCTTTCAGGAGCTTTGCCTGGTTGCTGCCATTGTTGATTTCTGGCTGCTTTCACAAGGCACATCAGACTCAGAATCCACCCTTGCCTCCGTCCATTGAGCTGCCTGTTCCGCCCACGAAGACGGAACCCGCACCAGCACAGACAACACCCCCAGCCACAGCTCCTGCGTCTGCGCAGGAAACCGCACCCGAATCCAAGCCCTCCGCGGAAGAGACGACGCCTCAGGCGCACCACAAAAAGCATGCTCACAACCCTGCGCCGGCAGAGGCGCCCGCTCCCCCGCCCGAGCCAGCCGGAGTAAGTGCCATCGGCAATCTTTCTGCAGGCGCTTCCTCCACCTCGCAGCAGGAAACCGAAGATTCGATTGCTTCAACCGAGCGCGGGCTTAAGAGCATCAACCGCCAACTGAGCGACCAGGAGCAGAAAACCGCTGCGCAGATCACGGAATTCCTGAAGCAGGCCCGGTCTGCCCTGGGCTCCGGTGACGTGGATGGCGCGCATACCCTGGCCCTCAAGGCCAAGGTGCTGCTGAGTGAGCTCAGCCACTAAAAGCCCATCGCGGCCGCAGCTTCAAATAACGCGGGAAAACCCTACCGCTCTCCCCAGCTCAATTTGCTGCGCAATGCCTCAAAAAAGCCGCTCTCGCTCAGCCGGACCAGGTTGACAGTGTGCGTCGAGCGTTTGCAGCGAACTTCATCTCCCAGGTGCAGCTCGATAGCTTTCTGCCCGTCCACCGTGAGCAGACCATGATTCGGCACACCCTCCACGCGGACCATCAGCAAAGCGTCGCCGCGCACCACGATGGGCCGCAGCGTCAGCAGGTGGGGGCAGATGGGTGTCACCACCATGGCGTCTACGTCGGGCGTGAGGATGGGACCGTTCGCAGCCAGCGTGTATGCCGTGGAACCGGTGGGCGTAGAGACAATCACGCCGTCTGCACGGAATCGCGCTACCATCTTGCCGTCCAGCTCCACGGCAAAATCCCCCATGCGCGCTATATCGCCCTTTGAAACCACCACATCGTTGAGCGCCTCGTGTGTGGAGTGCAACACGCCATCGCGCCACACGGTGGCCTGCAGCATCACCCTCGCATCGAGCGAATGGCAATCGCTGCACCAGCCTTCAAGCGTTGTGTAGAGGTCGGACAGACGAATCTCAGTCAGAAAACCGAGAAATCCAAGATTCACGCTCAGGATGGGCGTCCCTGTAGCGGCAAAAATGCGCGCCACGGAGAGCAGCGTGCCGTCACCCCCAAGAACAATCACCAGCCCCGGCCCGTAGGCAGGCATCTCTGCGCGATCAACGACGGGAGCGTCGGGGCAGTACGCGCCCCCCTCGTGGTCCAATAGGGGATCGTAGCCGCGCTGGCGCAACCACCCAATCAGCTCCGGCAGAATCCGGGCCAGCTCTTCCTTTTGCGACTTGCAGACAATCGCGACTCGTACCATGCGGTCCCAGTGTAACGGATGCGAGCCCGGCGCGTGCCGCATCATCTCTAAAGCCTCAGTCCGGTTTCGGCTCCGCGCTCCTGCGGGCATACAGCAGAAACTCCACGTTGCCCTCGGCTCCAGTGATCGGCGATGGAATCGTTTCGACCACCTGCCAGCCAAGCGACGCAACGCACGCTGCGACTCTCTCGATAGCCATCTTGTGCGCTTCAGGGTCGCGCACGATCCCCCCTTTGCCCACGTTGCCCCGCCCGGCCTCGAACTGTGGCTTGACCAGGATGACGGCCTCCGTGAGACTGGGTGCCGCTGCCAATACCGGCCCCAGCAGCAGCGTCGCCGAGATAAACGAAACATCCATCACCAGCAGGGTCAGTTCGGGACTGCCGGCCGCGACCAGCGAACCCGGGGCAAGAAAGCGGGCATTGGTTCGCTCCAGCAGGCGTACGCGCGAATCGTTACGCAGTTTCATCGCAATCTGCCCAAAACCGGTATCGACAGCGGTCACGTGAACAGCGCCATGCTGCAACAGACAGTCTGTGAATCCGCCAGTGGAGGCACCCACGTCCAGGCAGGCTCTGCCGTTGACCTGGATCTTCCAGTGGTCGAGCGCCCCGGACAGCTTCAACCCGCCCCGGCTCACGTAAGGCATGTCGTCGCCCAGCAGGCGAATCGGCGCCTCCTGGTCCACCGCAACGCCTGGCTTGTCTACCTTCTGCTCGCTCACCAGCACCCGGCCCGCCAGGATAAGCGCACGCGCCCGTTCGCGGCTCGGCACCAGCCCGCGCTCCACCAGCAGTACATCAACGCGCATTTTTCCTGCAGCCTTCCCCATCGGTCGCCTGTCTGGTCCGTACATGAGCAAAGGGTCATTCCTCGCAACGGGGAATGACCCTTAGGATGCCATGACTCGACGTATTGCTAGGGTAACGTCTGGCAATCGGCAAGCGTGTAGTTTGCGCCGTACGTGGACGTCATCAGCGCAGGAGGCAGATAGCATGGCTGACCTCCGCCGGGCCTGCGGCTTGTCAGGACTGCGTTGCCAAGGGTGGCATTCTGCGTGCTCACGCGCACGTCCACAATGTTGCCCTGCACCAGCACCGTGGTGCCCACCACATCCTGATCCGTGCGGATAATCGTGAGATACGGGCTGTCGGGCGAGGCCACGTACACCTTGCCATAGAGTGAATTCATCGTGGACACCACGGTGCGCGGATGGCCGACGACCGCCAGCGTTTTCTCAACCGCATGGCTGCTCAGGTTGACGATGGTCACCGTGCCATTCGTCGTCCCATCGCCCTGATTGGCCGTATATGCGCGGCTGCCGTCGTAAAGTGCCGTCACGCTTGCCGGATTCTTGCCAACCGGAATCGTGAACGTAGTGCCAAAAGTCGAGCTGTCATTGCCGTAAATGTCCAGGCTGACGTCGATCACGCTGATCGTTCCGCCGTCATAGTCGGCCACGATCAGTTGTTGTGTCGTTCCGTTGTACTCGGCATAAACCGGCCCGGCAATTGCAGTCATACCGCTCGTTCCGTTGGGCGGCGTAATGCCCGTGGCGGTAACAGCAGTGGTCGAAAGCGGCAGAGTGGGATGGCAATAGACCGTCTGTCCATTCTGGTCGACAAACGGGGTGCAGGCATCAAGCGTGTTGTTCTGGCTGTTGATCACCGTGATGGTGTCGCTGCCACGGTTCAGAACAAAGAACCGCTTGTTGTCTGAGCTTTCTACGCCGTACACCGGGCACTTGCCCACCGGAATGCGCGCGGAAACGGTATAGCTTGCTGTTTCAATCGCATCGGCTTCCCCGCTCTGTGAAACGGTAGATGGCGAAATGTTGCAGGCAACGCCGTAAGGGATGATGTTTGCTGTGGGGGTGCCCGTACTGTTCGTGCTGATCGTGTAGTTGCGCTGGCCAATCAGCATCGGTCCCACCGTCATCAGAGGAGTGGGCGCCACCGGAACCGCCAGCTTGAAGGTCTGAGGGCTCCCTGTCAGCACATCCACAATGTCACCATCCAGGTCGCTTACCCACAATCCCGTTGACGGTGAGTACATATTCACTGGCTGGGAGGTGCTCGGCAGGGTGCTGTAGTTCACCAGCCTTTCCTGCAACTGTGTCGAAACCGGGAAGTTGGTCAGCGTACCGTCGCTGTTCACGGTGTAGCCCGAGCTGCCGCTCTCATCCACAGTGAACGACAGAGGACCGGGGCCGATTGGTGCCGTGGCCATCACCGTATCGCCAGAGTAGTCAATCACCGTGGCGATTCCGGCCGTGGTAGGCGAAGGCGACGAAACAACCACTGCAAGCGACGTAGGCTGCGCGGCAGGCCCGTTCGGGTTGATGGGCGTAACAACCGGCCGGTAATTATTACCGCAACCGGCGATCAGGGCCGCAGCCGCAATGGCCACACCCGCCTGAACCAACCGCACACGCGCCTGGCCTGAAATCATGGGAAAAAGACTCATTCAGTTCTTTCCTGCTTACCTCGTGATTGTAAATCAGTAGCCGGGTATCGGGCACATCACAGGCTGCTGCAGTTGCATCGCAAAAGCCGAAAAAGGACTCCCGCAATGCGTGGCTCGCGGCAGACAGGCATCTACCTGCTGCCAGCCGCTTGTTTCTATGAGCGCAATGCGTATCAAGTCGGGTACCTGCATGGAAATTTTTGAGATAAATTCCTGCGACCGACGTAGAAATCGCCCCGAGTCGTTGACTGCTTGAATCCGTACCAGTTCCCTGCCCTTTTCTTTCGCTATTCTTCTGGCGAAAGGGCGGCAGACCACGAACCCCAAAGCACGCGGCCACAGACCTTGCGTCCTGAGTCAGGAGTGAACACTTGTCCTTTCACGACCACGCCCTCTTGGTCCGGTGCTGGGGCGATACCATAAGACGTGGCACAAATCAGACAGGCGTGGCAATCAAAGCTGGTGCTTTTACTCGTGCTGCCCTATGTGGCCGCCAGCGTCGTGCTTGAGGCCCACTGGTGGGCCATTCAGGCGCCGTCCGTGGCCATCTGGACCGTCGGCCTGAGCCTGTTGCTGGGCCTCGTAGCCTTCAAAACGCGCTCAGCCACTGCGGGAGCCGCCGCGGCTGGCATGGCCATCACGGCCAGCCTCATGTTCTCTACCGCAATGATGCCCTACCTCCCATGGCAGACGGCACTCATACCCGTGCTCGCGCTCATGGTCCTCACCTCCGTCTGCACCCGCCTGGGCCGCAAGAAGAAGCAGCAGTTCGGCACAGCCGAGAACCGAAGCGGTCGAACGGCTGCGCAAGTGGCCGCAAACCTCGGCATCGCGGCCATCGTTTCCAACGAACTTGTCCAGTCGTGGCTGACCAATACCGGGTGGTTTACGCTCTCAACCCAGGCGTCTATGCCCCTGTTTGCCGCAGGTCTGGCGGCGCTGGCTGAAGCCGCGGCAGACACGGTCTCTTCCGAACTGGGTCAATTGCTCAGTGACCATCCGCGTATGCTCACAACCCTGCGCCGTGTTGATCCCGGCACCGACGGCGCCATCAGCATGGGCGGTACGCTCGCCGGAGTCCTGGCAGCCGGCATTGTGGCTGCTCTCGGCGCACTGGCCGTGCGCGGCGGCGCTCCGATGCTTGTGGCGGGCTTCGGCGGCGGAGTGTTTGGGCTTTTCTTTGACAGCCTGCTCGGCGCCACACTGGAGCGCCGCGGCTGGATCAACAACGATGGCGTCAACTTCCTCTCCACCGCCAGCGCCGCCGCCTTTGCCCTTGCCGTCCTCGCGCTTTGAGCGCACGCGGGAATTTGATTTAGGGTCTGCTCACACGACACCTGTCGGGCGTCTGCAATCCCCTGCCTTATTCCAGATGCAGCCGCCACGCTGTATAGCTGAGAATCTCGTGGATGATCGGGTCCATCGCCGGGGGATTATTTTCCACGGGCACCCGCGGCCGCGGCGATGTCAGCACATTCAGTCCATTCGCTGCGCAAATCTCGTGGATTCGGAACAGGTGTGTCGCGTCGCTCACCACCACCAGGCTGCGGAAGCCGTTCGCGCGCGCAATCACGGCCACGCGGCGCGCAGATTCGGCCGTGTTGTGGCTGTGCGTTTCCGCGATAATAGCGGATTCGGGAATGCCTTCCCCCATCAGGTACTCGCGTCCTACGCCGCCCTCGGAGTACTCATCGCCGCCGTCGCCGCCCAGCGTGATGATGAGCGGAGCAATGCCCCGGTTGTACAGCGCTTCCGCATGGTCCAGCCGCGCGCGGTATACCGGCGAAGGCCGGCCCGCGTACTCCGCCGCGCCAAACACGGCAATCGCGTCAGCAGGCGTGGCCTGATCCTGCCCCGCGTAGCGCTCGATCTGCACATAAACCCATCGGCACCAGCCCAGCACGCCGACCACCAGCACAAACAGGAGCACAGAGAAGCCCTTCAGCAGCCATCTTCGCGGTCTCGGCTTCGGCATCTGGCTCATGCGGACATCTTACCGCTGCAGCACCATCACGATTTCGTGGGTCGGGATAGCGCCTTCGCGCAGAATCTCCCAGCGCCCCGGGCCCAGCGACAGATCCACAATCGTGGTCGGCATCGAACGTCCCGTAGGTCCGCCGTCGATAATCAGCGGAATGCGGTCGCCAATCTGGTCGCGCACGCACGCTGCATGCGTACACTCCGACGCCCCCTGCAGGTTCGCTGAGGTCGCCGTAATCGGCAGCCCAAACCGCTCCACCACCGCTCGCGGAATCGCCGCGTCCGGCACGCGCAATGCCACATTGCCGGTATTGGCCGTCGAGCGTAGCGGCAGCTTGGTCCCTGCGCGCACAATGATCGTCAGCGGCCCCGGCCAGAATTTATCCGCCAGCCGGTCAATCATGGAATCGGATTCGCGCGCCAGCTCGTAGGCCATTGCCAACGAAGAAATCAGCAAAGAAAGCGGCTTGTGCTTCTGCCTGCTCTTGATCTGGTAAATGCGCTCCACCGCGTGCAGGTTCACCGGATCAACAGCCAGGCCGTAGAACGTGTCCGTGGGCAGTGCAACAACATCCCCCTTGCGCAGACAGGAGACAATGTAATCGATCCGGTCAGGTTGGGGCTCATCGGGATGGACGCGCAAAATTTCCGCGGACAAGAAGGTCTACCTCGGTTCCCTCAAGCGTTTGCACAACGGCTGCGCCAGACCACAGGAGCAGCCCCGCAGAAACGCCTTAATTGCAGACGCCACAAAGCCGGAAGGTATCACAGCACCAGCGGCGGTGCAAGTTGAGCGGCGGCTGGCTGCCTGCTAAACGCAAAACAGCATAAAATCGCCTTGGAGATGCAAACAACTCAATCAGATGCCTGTTCGCATTGTACAGAGTAAGCAGAATGAACGCGTCAAGCAGTTGCGCCGAGCCCTCGCGCAGCCCGGAAGAGACGCGCACGCGCTGGCCGGCATCGAAGGGCCCAACCTGCTCCATGAAGCCCTGCGCGCAGGTCTGCGCATCGATTGCGTGTTTGCCGCGCAGGGTTCTCAGCACCTGCTCGACGACCTCAGTCTGCCGCCGGAAACGAACATACTCCTGATGCCCAGGGAGATTCTCGCCTCCGCCCTCGCCACTGAAACTCCACAGCCCATCGCCGCGCTCGTCCAGCCGCCGGATTGGAGCTGGACCCATCTGCTCGGCCCCCAGCACAACACCGCCCCGCTCATCCTCGTCCTCGCAGGACTCCAGGACCCCGGCAACCTCGGCAGCATCCTCCGCTCCGCCGAGGCCTTCGGCGCAAATGGCATCCTCAGTCTCCCCGGCACCGTCAGCGCCTGGAACCCCAAAGCCGTCCGCGCTTCCGCCGGCAGTGTCTTCCGCCTGCCGCTTATCAACGTCACTGAACCCGAATGTTTTCTCAAATTGCATGAGGCCGGCGTCAAAATCTGCGCCACCGCGGTCCGCGGCGCAGTGCCCGCCGACCAGGTCAATCTCGCCGGGCCGGTCGCGCTCCTCATCGGCAATGAGGGCAACGGTGTACCCGATGATCTGGCCGCGCTGGCAAGCGGAGCCATCACCATCCCCTGCCCCGGTCCAGTCGAAAGCCTCAACGCCTCCGTCGCCGCATCCATCCTGCTCTACGAGGCCGCCCGCCAGCGAAAGGCCCACCGATGAGCCTCTTTGACAACCAGCCGGACTTTTCCAAAGCCCCGCCCCACACCGTGGCTCCGCTTGCCGAGCGCATGCGCCCCCGCACCCTCGCCGAATACAGCGGCCAGGAGCATCTTCTCGGTCCCGGAAAGCCCTTGCGTGTCCAGATCGAGCGCGACGACCCCGGCTCCATGATCTTCTGGGGCCCGCCCGGCGTCGGCAAAACCACCCTCGCCAAAATCATCGCGGAAACCACAAAGGCCAGCTTCATTGAGTTCTCCGCCGTCACCAGCGGCATCAAGGAAATCAAGCAGGTCATGGCGGACGCGGCCCGCGCCGCGGAGATGCACTCCCGCACCATCCTCTTCGTCGATGAGATTCACCGCTTCAACAAGGCGCAGCAGGACGCATTCCTCCCCTACGTCGAGCGCGGAACCATCCGCCTCATCGGCGCAACCACGGAGAACCCGTCCTTCGAGATCATCTCCGCTCTGCTCTCCCGCTGCCGTGTCTACGTCCTCCAGCCCCTCAGCGAAGATCGCATTGTCGCCTTACTTCGCCGCGCCGTGGAAGACAAGGACCGCGGTCTCGGCGCGCTCAGCCTCACCGCCGACGACGATGCCCTCGCCCTTATCGCCAGCTACTCCAGTGGCGACTGCCGCAATGCGTACAACACGCTCGAAGTCGCCGCGCAACTCGCTCTCGACAGCGACAAGCACATCTCCAAAAACAAGGCCGCGGAAGCCATTCAGCAGCGCGTCCTCATCTATGACAAGTCCGGCGAGGAACACTACAACCTCATCTCCGCCCTCCACAAGAGCGTGCGCAACTCCGACCCTGACGCCGCCCTCTACTGGCTCGCCCGCATGTTTGCCGCCGGTGAAGACCCGCTCTACCTCGCCCGCCGCGTCGTCCGCATGGCCGTTGAAGACATCGGCCTCGCCGCCCCTGAAGCTCTCAACCTCTGCCTCTCCGCCAAGCAGGCAATGGAGTTCCTCGGCTCGCCTGAAGGCGATCTCGCCCTCGCCGAAGCCGTCGTCTACCTTTGCCTCGCGCCCAAGTCCAACTCCGTCTATACCGCCTACGGAGCGGTCCTGGGCGAGGTCGAGCACACCCGCCAGGAACCCGTTCCTCTCCACCTGCGCAACGCCCCCACGCGCCTCATGAAAGAGCTGGACTACGGCAAGGGCTACCGCTACGCCCACGACGAAGAAGGCCGCGTCGCCGACATGGACTGCCTCCCCGACTCCCTCAAGGGCCGCAGCTACTATCACCCCACCCAGGAAGGCCGCGAAAAACAGTTGGCTCAGCGCATGGATGAAATCCGCAAAATCCGCACCTCAAAACGCAAGAATTCCTAGCTTCCGCTGTGTCAATCACCACCTCGCTCCTGCAAACATCCCCCGTCATCTTGAGCGGAGCAAAGCGGAGTCGAAAGATCTGCGGTTGCCTTCACGTCTTGTTTTTCTGAGCGAAACACAGGTCAATCCCTCGACGTCCGCGCCAGCGAACGACATGGCGGAACCCTGAAAAAATCCTTCCCGAACTTTGCAGATAATTTCCCCCACTTGTCGCACAATGGGAAGTGTGTGGGAACTCTGCAACCGGTTCATGCCGTATCTCGCCACGAATGACTGACCGCTGGGAGGTACCCCCCTACCCCCCCTTGTTGATTTTTGCTTTCTGCAGATCGCTTGCAGAAAATTGAACGAACGCCAGAAACGCAACAGCAATCCACCGGGAGACAGCCTTGGCCTACTACACGCGCGTCTTATCAAAAGATGAAGAATTCCCGCCCTTCGACGAACTCGCGCAGTGGATTCGTGCCGAGCATCCGGGCTACAAACTGATCATCGAAGACGGAATCGAAGAGGAATGGGAAACCCTCCTGCTCGCCGGCGACGACGACGTTGAGGTGGCGCTGATTGAGCGCAATTCCGTGTCGGATGGTTCAATCGGTCAGGACGAAATCGCGGACTTCATCGAAGACCTGCGCGATTGCAAACCAGAAAGCGGCGTTCAATGGCTCACCGAGTACCTCGGCGAGGTCAAAACCATCTATGCCTTCCACCACTTGCAAGGCTCAGAGACTGTGGATGGCAGCAACACGCTTCATGCGCTTCGTTCTCACTTATGGGAGCGTGGAGACGCAATCATCCAGGCCGACGGCGAAGGCTTCACCAACGAGGATGGCTACCACATCGTCTGGCAGTTTTCCGATTCCGTCTCAGGCCCGTGGAACATGGGCATCTTTCAGGACGGCATCTGGTACCACTTCAAAATGGACCTCGGCGATCCCGATCATCGCGCCGCTTTTCTCAAGGGCGAAGTGCCGGAGGATTTATCCGCAGTCCGGGTAGCCGGTACGCACGAATAGTTCAGCACCCCTGCGCGCGCACAAACAGAGAAACGGAATTCGATCTCTTCCACTGAAAGCCTGCAGAAAATTACGCGCAGCCTGAACCATGCGTCGCCACACCTCTGCGCACCGTGAGCTCTCTGCCGTTGGCCGTTAGCTGCTTCCCTGTGCCCACCATCACCCAGCCGCCACAATTCCATCCGATAAAATCAGGATGAGGAACTCTGAAAATGTCTCGTAAAAAGCTCATCGCCGCTAATTGGAAGATGTACAAGACGCCTGCCGAAGCCAGGGCCTTCGTCGAAGCCTTCCTGCCTCTCGTCGCCGGCCACACCCGCGACGAGATCGCGCTCTTCCCGTCGCCTGTCCTGCTGCCCTCGGTCGTTGAAGCCGCCAAGGGATCCAACGTCGCCGTCGGCTGCCAGAACATCCACTTCGCCGAGGAAGGCGCCTACACCGGCGAAACCTCCGTCGGCCAGCTCAAGGCCATCGGCGGAACGCATACGCTCATCGGCCACTCTGAGCGCCGTCAGTACTTCGCCGAGACCGACGAAATCGTCAACAAGAAGCTCCACACCGCACTCAAGCACGGCCTCATTCCCGTCGTCTGCATCGGCGAAGTCCTCGCCGAGCGCGAAGCCGGCAAAACCGCCGACGTGCTCAAGACGCAGGTCACCGGAGCCTTAGCGGGCATCACGCCCGAGGCCGCCAAGCCCATCGTCATCGCCTATGAGCCCGTCTGGGCCATCGGCACCGGCAAAACCGCCACGCCCGAAATGGCAGTCGAAGCCCACAAAATCATCCGCGCTGAAGTGGCAAAGCTCCTCGGCCCCGCCGTCGCCGCCAGCATGCGCATCCTCTACGGCGGCAGCGTCAAGCCGGACAACGCAACCGCCCTCTGCGGTCAGGAGGAAATCGACGGCGCACTCGTCGGCGGGGCCAGCCTCAAGCCCGATTCCTTCACCGCCATCGTCAAGTACTAAGGCTCTTCACACTATCCTTCGCAGAAAAGAAAGGCCCGGACAGCATGTCCGGGCCTTTCTGCTTAACACTCCGAGTGGGTTTTAGTTTTGACCGCTACCCGGTCCGCGACCGCCACCCGGTCTGCGGCGACGACGACGGCGGTTGCTGTTCGACGGAGGACGGTTTGAACCAGCCGTCTGACCAGCCGGTGCAGGCGTACCTTCAACGCGATTGAAGTTCGGCTCGTTTTCCTCGTCCAACTCCGCTTCCTCATCATCGTCGTCGAAGTCCTCGCCGCCCTCAATCAGGATGGTGCTCTGATTAGAGCGAGGCTGCCGCTCTTCGAACTCGGCGGCAGGCTTGGCCTGCGCGGGAGCCTCGGCCACTTCGGCGTCTGCGGGAGCAGTCTGCGCCAGCTTGGCCTTCTGTTCCTTGATGAGCGCCTTGCGGCTCAGCTTGATTCGATTCCCTTCGATGGCCAGAACTTTGACCATCACTTGATCGCCCTCGCGCAACTCGTCCTTGACATCCTTCACGCGATGCTCCGCGATCTCGGAAATGTGCAGCAGGCCATCGGTACCTGGGAACAATTCGACGAATGCGCCGAACTCGGCCAATCTCACAACCTTGCCCAGATAGATCTTGCCAACCTCAGGCACGGCGGTGATGTTGCCAATGATCTCGAGCGCCTTCTTCAGGCCCTCGCCGTCTGAAGATGCCACGTTGACCCGTCCGGTGTCGTCCACGTCGATTTTGACGCCGGTCTGCTCAATGATGCCGCGGATGGTCTTGCCACCCGGTCCGATCAGATCGCGAATCTTGTCGGTCGGAATCTGAAGAGTGTGAATGCGTGGCGCGTACTGCGAGCGCTCCTGGCGAGGTCCGTCGAGAACGCTGTCCATCTTGTCCAGCAGGAAGATGCGGCCTCTGCGTGCCTGCTCCATTGCCTGCTGCAGGATTTCGCGCGTCAGACCGCCGATCTTGATGTCCATCTGCAGTGCCGTGATTCCCTTGCGGGTTCCGGCTACCTTGAAGTCCATGTCGCCGTAGTGATCTTCTGCGCCGGCAATGTCGGTAAGGATGGCGTAGTCGTCGCCTTCCTTGACCAGGCCCATCGCCACGCCTGCCACCGAGCCCTTCAGAGCGATGCCGGCATCAAAAAGCGCCAGGCTCGCGCCGCAGACCGAGGCCATGGACGAAGAACCATTGGACTCAAGAATGTCAGAGACGATGCGGATGGTGTAGGGCGACTCCTCGGCGCTGGGCAGAACAGCCGTAATTGCGCGCTCGGCCAAGGCTCCGTGTCCGATCTCGCGGCGTCCCACACCGCTCATGCGGCCCGTCTCACCCACGCTGAAGGGCGGAAAGTTGTAGTGGAGCATGAAGTTCTTTTTCTGCTCGCCCTCAAAGCTCTCCAGGCGTTGGCCTTCGTCCGCGGTGCCAAGTGTGGCCGTAACAAGAGCCTGCGTTTCGCCGCGGGTGAACAATGCCGACCCG
This sequence comes from Acidobacteriota bacterium, assembly GCA_021780075.1. Classification (GTDB taxonomy): domain Bacteria; phylum Acidobacteriota; class Terriglobia; order Terriglobales; family Acidobacteriaceae; genus Telmatobacter. The sequence goes on along the minus strand of JAJXZL010000040.1, from coordinate 1,594 downwards.
TGCGTGCGGGGCAGTACGCCCGTTTCAATGCTGACGTGGCGAATCTCATCGAATGCGCGGCGGTCTGGCCGGATGCGGTCCTTCGTCACCTGCTCGCGGAAGATCCGCTCGCGCAGGTGCTCGTAGTACGTACCTAGCTTCTTCTTGGCGCCGGGGTCGTCGGCAGGCAGTTCTGCCGCCAACTCGTCCTTGATCTTTTTAACCAGGGCATAGCTCTCGGTCTTGTCATGGGTCTTGGTGTCCAGCGCATCCTTGAGCCGGTCCCCAACCTTCGCCTTGAGTTCGGCGTAATACGCCTCATCGAACTCCGGCGCGGTGAAGGCCCGCTTGGGCTTGCCTGCCTTGGAGGCCAGTTCATCGATCGCCGCGACAATCTTCTTGATCTCGCCATGAGCAAACTCGATGGCTGCCAGGATCACCTCTTCTGTCTCTTCCTTGGCGCCCGACTCGATCATCACGATGCCGTCTTTGTGTCCCACAACCATGATGTTGACTGTCGTGGCGGCGCGCTCTGCATAGGTGGGATTAATGACGAACTCGCCATTCACGCGGCCCACACGGACAGCGCCGACGGTGGCACTGAACGGAATGTCGGAGAGCGCAAGCGCAGCAGCCGCAGCGTTGATGGCAACCACATCAGGATCATTCTCCTTATCGGCGGAGAAGACCAGCGCAATCACCTGGGTCTCATTGCGGAAGCCGTCAGGAAACAGTGGACGGATCGGGCGATCAATCTGTCGGCAGGTCAGGACTTCCTTTTCGCTCGGACGGCCTTCACGCTTGATGAATCCGCCGGGGATGCGTCCACCTGCGTATGTGTATTCGCGGTAATCGACCGTCAGCGGAAAGAAGTCGATGCCCTCTCGGGGATCAGGGGATGCCACAGCCGTGGCAAGTACTACAGTTTCGCCCGTGGTCACCAGTGCTGCGCCAGAGGCCTGTTTGGCCAGGCGACCGGTTTCAAAGGCCAGTCGCTTGCCGCCGGCAAGTTCAACGGCTACTTCATGCTTCGTAGACATAGAGTCCTCGTTTCGTTTTGTTCGCTAGGGAAACTTGTAGAAGGAAGGCTTTGGAGGGTGCTGAAAATCTGGCGATGTGCAGGGGCATACGCCACGAAAGGCTCGCGCGCAAGGGAGTCGATTCTCCCGGAATGTGCGCGAAGGCCGTGCACAGCCGATAGCTATGCGACGGCCCTGGCAGCGGTTGCATTTCGCCAGGTACACCATGGCCCCAGGTCCTGGGTAGAACGGGGGCCGTGACCAGTTTCCGGTCTGGGCGCTTCCGGTTCAAAGTCTGCTTTCTGATTACTTGCGGATACCGAGTTTGCCGATTACATCGCGATAGCGGTCTGAATCGTGCGTCTTCAGGTAATCCAAAAGGCGGCGGCGTTTGCTGACCAGCATCAGGAGGCCACGCCGGGAAGCATGGTCCTTCTTGTGGGTCTTGAAGTGTTCAGTCAGCTCACCAATCCGCTCACTCAGAATCGCAATCTGGACCTCGGGCGAACCGGTGTCCGTATCGTGAGTGCGGAAGCGTTCAATCAATGTGGTTTTCTTAGCAGTCGCCAGCACGGCGTGTGTTACTCCTCTTGCGT
>JAJXZL010000044.1 GCA_021780075.1 Acidobacteriota bacterium | reverse complement strand
GCACTCCACACCGCCGGCATCGACGACAAGAGCATCGAAAGCTCTGCGCAGGGTCTGCAGCGCAATACCAACTTCGATGACAAAGACACACCAGAATTTCGTGCCCAACACCAGTTCGTTTTCAACCAGTCTTGGGTCGTCTCGGTCTCACCGAAAGAGGCAGCGCAAGTCATCCGTGTCGCCATCGCCGCCGGAGCCAACCAAAGCGGCAACATCGACTGGCGCCTCTCCGACCACAAGGCGCTTCAGGCCAAGGCCGCGCAGGCCGCACTCGTCAAAGCCCGAGCCGTCGCCAGCCAGATGGCCGAAGGTCTGCACGTAAAGCTGGGTGATCTGATTTACGCCAGCAATGAAACGCCGAACACGCGTATCTACTTTGCCAAGCCTTCCACGTCCACGGAAAACTTTGGCTCAGCCGGTCTAGCTGGCAGCGCATCTCTCACGATACCCGCTCTTGAAATTCGTCCCCAGACCATCCGCGAGGAAGCCACCGTCTACGCCGTCTTCGCCATCGAGTAGCCCGCGATTACCGCAGCAGCTCCAGCGTTAGCGGGTCCGGCTCGCCGCGAAAATATTTCTCGAGCGCCGCGCGAAACACCGTGTCATCTTCCGCGGCGCGTGCAAACAGCGTCATCGACGAACGGAACTTCATGTCATCCGGAAAACCGAAGATCTCGTGCGCCGTCCGGCCTTCCACGCGATTCACCAGTTCCGTGCATTCCCGCAGCCGCGGCCCCAGCACCGGATGCCGCAGATACGCCGACGCCTCCTCCAGCGACCCGATGCCGTAATACTGCGCCATATCGCTGCGCCCCAGCCCCTTCATCTGCGGAAAGATGAACCACATCCAGTGGCCGCGCTTGTGTCCCGCGCGCAACTCCGCCAGCGCTTCGACGAATACCTCGTCCTGCGCCTCCACAAAGCGCTCCAGATGATACGGGTTGTGCATCGCTGCCATCCCCTGATGTGCTGTCACTTTAGACGCCCGGTTCGCCGCAGGCGTTTCGTGTTCTTTGTCACGTACGGCTGTGCGCATCCCGGCATCGCATGAATCCCGGCCGCAAGCCGGTGCATCTACCATATAGTTGTTTGAACAAATAAAGCGCCCGGCCAGCTCCGGCCCGTGCGCAACCGGAGGCTCACCCATGACCACTTCCCGCCAGCCCGCCATCTTCCTGCCCCACGGCGGAGGCCCCTGCTTCTTTATGGACTGGACCTGGGGCCCGGCCGACACATGGCATGCCACGCAGCGCTTCCTTGAAGGGCTCGCAGCCACGCTGCCCGCCACGCCCAGCGCCCTGCTCGTCGTCAGCGGACACTGGGAGGAGCCAGCCTTCACCGCCAGTTCCGCCGCTCAGCCGCAGCTCATCTTTGACTACTCCGGCTTCCCCGAGCACACCTACCGGCTCACCTGGCCCGCGCCCGGCCATCCTGAACTCGCCTCACACGTGCAGTCGCTGCTCGCTAGCGCCGGCCTGCCCGCTGCCGTCAGCCCCAGCCGAGGCTACGACCACGGCGTCTTCGTTCCGCTCAAGGTTGCTTTTCCCCAGGCGCAGATTCCTGTCGTCACGCTCTCACTCGCCTCCTCGCTCGATCCCGCGCAGCACATCGCCGCCGGACGCGCACTGGCCCCACTGCGCGACGAAGGCGTGCTCATCGTGGCCAGCGGCATGAGCTTCCACAATCTGCGCGCCTATCACCAGCCGCAGACCCTCGACCGTGCCCGCGCCTTCAATAGCTGGCTCACCCGCGCCGTCGAATCCCCGGCTCCCGAGCGCGATGCCCTGCTCATCAACTGGCGCACTGCCCCGCACGCCGCATTCTCCCATCCGCGTGAGGAACACCTCATTCCGCTCATGGTCGTGGCAGGCGCAGGCGGCAACGCGCCCGGCACACGCATCTTCACAGACGAGCCCATGGGAGCCGCCATCAGCGCATTTCGTTTTGATGGATAAAGGCCTCGCGGCCTTGGTGCCTGCTGTCTTTTTAGCGCGGCTGGTACCACGGCCGCTTGCGGCCCAGCTTCAGCCCGCTGTCCAGCAGCGTTGCCACCAGCCCGAACAGCATGCACAGGTCCGTGCGCGCCTCGTGCAGAAAGCTCAGCCAGCCATAGTGGTTCAGCCGCGGCGGAGCAAAGTGCCACAGCGGGTGTCCCAGCAGAATCGGCACCTTCGTCGTCACGATCGCCGTAACGGTCACCGCCAGCAGCAGCAGCGCTGCGTCTCCGGCATAGAGATTCAGAATCAGCGCCGCGCCGCCAAGTATCTCCACCCCGCCCACCAGCGGCGCCAGCAGATGCGGCACAGGAAATCCGATATGCGCCAACCTCCCCGCCCCAAGCTCATTGGGATATAGAAACTTCAGAATGCCTTCAGTCAGAAAAACAAGCCCTACAACCACCCGGATCAGGATGATGGGAAGATTCTTGCGCATCCATTTCTCCCTTTATAAGTTCATCAATGAAGGCATCGGCACACGCCGCAGGCCCGCCCGCAATTCACGGACAGAAAGAGCATAACCCAGAGTCAGGGCGCATGCGGGCTTAGGGAGCAAAAGAGGCTCATTTCCCTTTTCAGGAAACAACGTCCCGCGGCAAATCCAGCCGCGCTAGCGCAGCACCGCTTCGCCGCCCTCCGCAAAACTATTTTTCGCTGAGCAGTCTTTCAACCTGGGCTGCCAGGGTCTTGGGGGCCGTCGCAGGCGCAAAACGGTCCACAACCGTGCCATCGCGGCCCACCAGAAATTTGGTGAAGTTCCATTTGATCCCCTGGGTCCCCAGCACGCCGCGCTTTGCTTGCTTCAGAAAGCGATACAGCGGGTGAGCGTCCGCTCCGTTCACATCGATCTTGTCGAACATCGGGAATGTGACGCCGTAGCTCTGCTGGCAGAAGATGCCAATCTCTCTGGCCGTGCCCGGTTCCTGATGTCCGAACTGGTTGCAGGGGAAGCCCAGCACCACGAATCCCCGGTCCTTGTAGGCGCGGTAAAGCTGCTCCAGGTCGCCATATTGCGGCGTAAAACCGCATTTACTGGCCGTGTTCACAATCAGAAGCACGCGCCCTTTGAACTCCTCCAGGCTTACTCCGCGCCCGTCCAGCAGAGGCGCCCGGAACGCATAAACACTCTGAGCTGTCTGTTCCATGTTCAGCAAAACCTCCAAGGCAAAAAGAATGTCATGCCGCCCGCCTTTGCGTCTAAGAAAGATACAAACATGCGAGTTGTGGGGAGCACTGCTCCCAACCCGCCCGCTTCCGGTAGACTGGGAAGGGTCCCAACTAGCCGGATTCCCGAGGGCAGGTATTCGCCGCTCGGGTGGCAGTGTGGACCAGCCCGCTCCGAAGGCACTACGCGCGGTAGGGAATACTGGGGAAAGATACGGTTCAGAGCTGATGGTTTGCCCGGCGGTTTGGGCGGGATGGCCACGGTCCAATATAATCAGTCTTTCCGCGTGGCAGTATCAGATTTTACGCAGTGAGGGTGTGCATATTCTTCCCGTGAAGCCTAACCATGGACCGCACCAGTTCTTGTGCTCGCCGCAGGGCTCCAGCCCGGTGAAGATCAAGCACGCTTCCATTTTCCGCTCGTTGCGGATCTCCGCCCTGCTGGCGAAGCTGTCATTGCTCGTCCTGCTGGCCTTTTCCGTTGGCGCCGCACTGGCCCAGACGCCCCAGACCATTGACCAGATTCGGGTCATCGGCAACCGGCGCATCCCCAAGGAAACCATCCTTGCGCGGCTCTTTACCCATCCCGGCGACACGTATGATCCCATCTCCATCGAGCGCGACTTCAACTCCCTGTGGAACACCGGGTACTTTGAAGACCTGCGCATCGAGCGCGAAGACACTGAGAAGGGCATCATCCTGAATGTCTTCGTCCGCGAGCGGCCCACCATCCGCGAGATCAATTACAAGGGCCTCAGTTCCGTCTCTGTGTCTGACGTACTCGACCGTTTCAAAAAAGAGAAGGTCGGTCTGTCCGTGGAGGGCCAGTACGACCCGACAAAGATCAAGCGCGCTGAGACTGTCCTCAGAGACATCCTGTCCGAGCACGGCCACCAGTTCGCCACCATCAAGACTGAGGTCAAGACCATTCCTCCCGCCTCGGTCCAGGTGAACTTCAACATCAAGGAAGGCCCCACCGTCAAGGTGGGCCAGATTCGCTTCACTGGCAACGAGCACCTCAGTAGCGTCTACCTGCGCCGCGCCATGAAGAATCTCAAGCCCATCGGCATTCCCTATTCGATCATCTTTGAGAATCTCTTCGACAAGACCTTCGACGCCTCCAAGCTGGAGGAAGACACCGAGCGCGTGCGCCAGGCATACCGCGACAAGGGATACTACAACGCTGCCATCGAGGAGCCCAAAACCCAGATTCGCGATGAAGGCGGCCTCAACTGGTTCACCTTCCGTCCCCGCAAGGGCAAGCGCATTGACATCCTGATGCCGATCGAGGAGGGCGCACGCTACCGCCTCGGCACCATCACCTTCACCGGCAACAAGGCTGTGACCAACGTAAATGCCCTGCGCGCCACTTTTGCCGTCAAGGATGGCGACTGGTTCAACGCCACCATGATCGGCAAGGGCCTTGAAAACCTCAAAAAGGCTTACGGACAGCTCGGCTACATCAACTTCGGCGCCATCCCCAAGCCCATTTTCGACGACAAGAAAAAAACTGTCTCGCTGCAAATTGACATCGATGAAGGCAAGCCCTTCTACGTCTCGCGCATCGAGTTCCAGGGCAACACCATCACCCGCGACCGCGTCATCCGCCGCGAACTGCTGCTCGAAGAAGGCCAGGTCTACAACTCCCAGCTCTGGGAGTACAGCCTCATGCGCCTCAATCAGTTGGAATACTTCGAGCCCCTCAAGGTCGATCAGGACTCCGAGGCTCACCAGAACCCCGAAGCCGGAACCGTGGACCTGCTCCTTAAGGTCAAGGAAAAGGGCAAGAACTCCATCGGCCTCAATGGCGGCGTCAGCGGCCTGTCGGGCGCGTTCCTCGGCGTCAACTACCAGACCAACAACTTCCTCGGCCTCGGTGAGACGCTCAGCGTCCAGGGGAACTTGGGCAACATGAGCCGCCAGTTCCTCTTCGGCTTCTCCCAGCCCTACATCCGCAACCGGCCCATCAACGTCGGCTTCCAGATTTTCAACAACAAGCAGGACTTCAACGCTGCCAAGAACTACCAGGCCACAACCGGCCAGGCGGCCAACCTGACCGCGGCCCAGCAGTCGCTCACGCAGAACTATAATCAGGCCTCTACCGGCCTCAATTTCTCCATCAGCTACCCGCTCAAGCGCCACGCATTCCAGCGCGTGGGCTTCACCTACTCGCTCAACCGGTCTACCATCTCGGCGTTCAGCACCGCATCCCAGACCTTCTTCCAGACCATCAGCTTCCGGTCAGGCATACAGGGCTCCAACGCGCTCGCCGGCATCGTCGATAGCTCGGTGTCGCTCAGCTACATCTACAACACCGTCAACAACCCCCTCCGCCCGCGCGACGGAAGGGAATTCACCGCCGTCGTCCAGGCTGCCGGCATCTGGGGAAATCTGCGCTACGTCTCGCCGATGGTGGCCTACAAGAGCTTCCGCTCCATGCACTACCTCAAGCCCTCGCCCAACGGACGCAATGTCTTGGGCCTGCGTGCCCAGCTCGGCTATGTGCAGGGATTCGGCGGCGACGTCGCACCACCACAGAATCGCTTCTACACCGGCGGCGAAAACGACCTGCGCGGCTTTGATATCCGCGGCGCCACGCCGTACGGCTATGTGCCCAACCGCGTTACCGTGCAGCTCACCAACCCCGACGGCAGTTGCGTTCCGCGCGACCCGACCAATGCCCAGCTGAACCAGTGCATCCAGGTGCCCATCCCGGTCTATGGCATTGCCTCCATCGGCGGTGACACGAACCTCACCACCAATGCCGAGTACCGCATTCCCATCGCCGGCCCGGTCACCTTTTCGATCTTCGACGACTTCGGCATTGACGTGGCCGCAAGCCGCGGACAGTTGGAGCAGAGCCCCGAGGGCTTTGCCACACTCATCGCGCCTCTCTACGGATGCCCGGTCTACAACAACGGCTCCTGCCAGGGCGGCATACCAGGCTCACTGGTCGGATTCCAGAAGGACATCCGTCCCGTCTTGGGCACCAACTTTGTCCCACGCATGTCGCTCGGCGGCGAACTCGGCGTCATCATGCCGGTCGTCAACGCTCCCTTCCGGCTCTACTTTGCGTACAACCCCATGCGCCTCTACGAGCGCCCCTACTGCAACGACGTCAAGCTCGGCGCCAGAGTCCAAAGCTGCTCCGCCGAGTTGATCACCCGCGACATGTTCCCTCCGGGCGGCGCAGGCGACTACACTTACAACCAGGCTATCCAGGCATACGGTGCGCAAAACCTGTTCCGCGAGCCGCGTAAAACATTCCGCTTGACCGTCTCGACCACCTTCTAGGCGCAGTCAACCGAAAACTCTGCGAGTAGCAGACAACATAAGGGAATACCAAAGGAGTATTCGATCAAATGAAGCGTTCATCTGCAATCGTTGCTGCGCTGCTCACGGGCCTGTCCCTGACCGCCGCAGCCCAGGCACCGGCCGCGCCTGCCGGACCCACCAAGATCGCCGTCGTCGCCTTCCAGGCAGCCGTGGCACAGACCAACGAATTCCAGCGCGACTTCGCCGACCTGCAGAAGAAGTTCACGCCCAAGCGCGACCAGCTCAAGGCGCTCAGTGATGAAATCGACGGCCTCAAGAAGCAGTTGCAGACCCAGGGCAGCACCTTGAGCGAAGCCGAGCGCGCAAGCCGCACAAAGGCCATCGACGACAAGACAAAGCAGCTGCAGCGCTCCGCCGAAGAAGCCCAGAACGACTTCAAGCAGGAGATGCAGGATACCTACGGCACCGTGGCCAACAAGGTTGGCGGCGTCCTGATTGACTATGCCAAGCAGCAAGGCTACACGCTGGTGCTGGATGGAGGTCAACAACAGGTGGCTGTCATCCTTTACGCGAACACATCCACTGACATTACCAAGGCGCTCATCGATGCCTATAACGTGAAGTCAGGCATCCCCGCACCGCCACCCCAGCCCGCCGCCGCTGCGCCCAGGCCGGCAGCAGCAAGGCCCGCGGCCAAGACTCCCGCAGCACACTGAGTCCAGCCTTCGGCGAAAGCATGAATCCAAAAGGCCCCGCCACGCGGGGCCTTTTTTGTTGCAGAATGCAGGCGTATCGCGCCTCTCAGGCACCGCCGGCTATCACCCGCAGGGCGCCACGATCGTTTGACGCTCCCCACCTGCCCTCCTATAATCCTTCTAGTTCCTGCTGACGTCGCCGTCCGCGTCTATTCCTGGTTCCGCTCATGCCTGCGCGGAGTTTCCAATAAGGAAGACCGTGAGGTTTCTCAGGAGCCATAGGCTTGCCTGCGCGCCTCCGGCGTGAACAGACAGCCAGGAATTCCGAAGGAGTTTTTCACTCGAATGAAGCGCTCGCTTGCACTAGCAGTCACTTTGGCCTCGGGCCTTGCCCTGAACGCCGCCGCACAAGTACCCTCAGCTCCTGCCCCAGCCTCCGCCACCCCGGCAGCGCCTGCCGGTCCCACCAAGATCGCTGTAATTGCCTTCCAGGTGGCCGTTGCCCAGACCAATGAGGGCCAGCGCAACTTCGCCGACCTGGAACGCAAGTATGAACCCAAGCGCGCCCAGCTCAAGTCGCTGAGCGACGAGGTCGATACCCTCAAGAAGCAGTTGCAGACGCAGGGCGACACGCTGAGCGACACCGAGCGCGCCAACCGGACCAAGACCATCGATGACAAGGAAAAGCAGCTGCAGCGCTCCGCCGAAGACGCACAGAACGACTTCCAGCAGGAGATGCAGGAGCTCTACAACTCCCTCGCGGCAAAGGTCTATGACGTCCTGAACGACTATTGCAAGAAGAATGGCTACACCCTGGTGCTCGATGTCGCGCAGCAGCAAAGCCCCGTGCTTTACGCCGCCGACTCCACCAACATCACCAAGGCCATCATTGACGCCTACAACGTGAAGTCTGGCGTGCCTGCTCCTCCGGCGCAACCGGCGGCAACAGCTCCCGCCCCGGCTCCCAAGGCTCCCGGAGTCCGTTAAGCGAGCTTCAAATCAGCGCAAGGGCTCCATTTGTGGGGCCTTTGCATTGATTTCCAGAACAGGCGAAGAAACATAGTAAGGAATGTCCCAGAGAGAAGCACAAATGGGAACGGGTCCTGTGGAAAAAATTGTGGATTGTTTCCGCAGTTTTTCCCAAAAATTCCAGCAGACTACCCTTGCCAACTGATCGGCAGCTCTGATAGAAATGCAAACCCTTAATTTTCTATAAGAAACAGTGATTCTGCGGAGCACCGCCTATTGGCCCATGCTTCCTGGCTGGGATGTGCGCGCGTGCAAGCTTTCCACAGATTGCGATGAATATCCTGTAACAAAAGTTAGCGCGGAGGGCCAGTTTGGCGTTACTTTTGCTGGTCCTCGCCCACGCGAAGCACGGCCAGAAACGCTTCCTGCGGAATGTCCACTTTGCCAATCCGCTTCATTCGTTTCTTGCCTTCCTTCTGTTTCTCCAGCAGCTTGCGTTTGCGCGAGATGTCGCCGCCGTAGCATTTGGCCAGCACATTCTTGCGCAGCGCGCTCACCGTTTCGCGGGCCACGATCTTGGCGCCAATAGCCGCCTGAATTGCCACTTCGAACTGCTGCCGCGGAATCAGCTCGCGCATCTTTGACACCAGCGCCTTGCCGCGCTCGTACGCAAAGTCGCGGTGCACGATGATCGAGAGCGCATCCACCGGCTCACCGGACACCAGAATGTCCAGCTTCACCATCGGCGACTCCCACTCGCCTGCCAGTTGATAGTCCAGTGAAGCGTAGCCGCGCGAGATCGACTTGAGCCGGTCATAGAAGTCCAGCACAATCTCGTTCAGCGGCAGCTCATAGGTCAGCATCACGCGCGTCGGCGTCACGTACTCAAAGTTGATCTGCCTGCCGCGCTTCTCTTCAACCAGTTTCAGAATCCCGCCCACATACTCTTCGTTGGTCAGAATCTTGGCCGTGATCACCGGCTCGCGAATGCTTTCAATATTCGTCGGCTCCGGCCAGCGCGAAGGATTGTCCACCTCAAGCACCGTGCCGTCTGTCAGCGTAATGTGGTAGCGCACACCCGGCGCGGTGGTAATCAGGTCCAGCTCGTATTCGCGTTCCAGCCGCTCCTGAATAATCTCCATGTGCAGCAGCCCAAGGAATCCACAGCGGAATCCAAAGCCCAGCGCCACCGAGCTTTCCGGCTCGAAGAAGAACGAGGAGTCATTCAGCCGCAGTTTTTCCAGCGCATCGCGCAGCAGCGTGTGCTCATGCGAGTCCACCGTGTACAGGCCAGAGAAGACCATCGGCTTGATGTCTTCAAACCCCGGCAACTGTGTCGTCGCGGGCCGCGCGTCGTCGGTTACGGTGTCGCCAATCTTGGTATCCGCCACGTTCTTGATCGTCGCCGCAAAAAAGCCCACCTCGCCCGCCGAGAGCTGCCCAATCTCCACCGGCTTGGGCATCAGCACGCCCATCGACTCCACTTCAAAGGCTTTGCCGTTGGACATCAGGCGAATCCGCTGCCCTTTGCGCATCGTCCCCTGCATCACGCGCACCAGCACAATTACCCCGCGATACGCATCAAACCACGAGTCGAAAATCAGCGCCTGCAGCGGCGCATCCGGGTCGCCTGTGGGCGGAGGCAGGCGGTGAACGATCGCTTCCAGCACCTCGTCCACGCCCTGGCCCGTCTTCGCGCTCACGGGAATCGCATCGGTCGCGTCCAGCCCGACTGCCTTCTCAATCGCCTCCTGCGTGCGAACAATGTCCGCCGAGGGAAGATCGATCTTGTTGATGACAGGAATGATTTCAAGTCCGTGATGAATGGCGAGATACGCATTGGCCAGCGTCTGCGCCTCCACGCCCTGGCTCGCGTCCACCACCAGCAGCGCGCCCTCGCACGAGGCCAGCGAGCGTGATACCTCGTAGCTGAAGTCCACGTGCCCCGGCGTATCAATCAGGTTGAGCTCGTAGGTGTTGCCATCGTGAGCCTTGTACATCATGCGCACAGCGTGAGCTTTGATGGTGATGCCGCGCTCGCGCTCCAGGTCCATCGCGTCAAGTACCTGGGCTTGCATTTCACGGCCCGTCAATGCGCCGGTCATTTCAAGCAGACGGTCGCTTAGCGTCGACTTCCCGTGGTCGATGTGGGCAATAATGGCGAAGTTGCGTAGGAAACGTGCGTCCATGTGGGGTTCAGGGAAGGCAGCAAATGCGCCTTCCAGCGCGCTATCCCCCCATGCCATAGCTTATCATCGGCATAGGGGCTCGCATTGAGGCTCCGAGTCTCAACGGCGGCCAGACGGCTGCTTCTCAAGAATGGTCCATGCGTAGATTTCCGTATCGATTTATATGCAGCACCACTCTGGCAGTCCTGCTGGCGGGTTGCAGCCCATCTAAGAACGCCCGCGCGCCACAGAAGACTCCGCCGCAGGCAACCGCGCCCGCACTCGCTTCCACGGCGTCCATGCAGCAAAAACCTGCCGCCTCCACGCCCCAGGCAACAGAACAGCAGCGCCGCGTGCAAGCGCTCATTACGCAGGTCGAGCAAGCCTACTCCACCGGCGCGGCAGACTATCGCAAAGGCAAACTTCCCGAGGCCAAGGTCGAGTTCGACCACTCCGTCGATCTCATGCTCACCAGCGGAATCGACATCAAGAGCAACGCGCAGTTGCAGGACGAGTTTGATCGCATCGTGGACGCGGTCAACGCACTTGAGATGGAGGCGCTCAAAGAGGGCAACGGCTTTGCGCCCAAGGTGGAACCCTCGCCGGCAGATGTCGCCAGCGATGTCACGTTCGCGGTTGACCCCAACATCGTCGCACGTGCCAGAACCGATCTAGCCACCACCAAGTCCGACCTGCCGCTCATGGTGAATGACTACGTCGCCGCCTTCATCAACTTCTTCGCCAACACGCAGCGCGGCCACAATACGTTGCTCCATTCGTTTGAACGCGCCGGCCGCTACCGCGCGATGATTCAGCGCGTCATGACCGAGGAAGGCGTACCCCAGGACCTCATCTATCTCGCCGTCGCTGAGTCCGGCTTCCAGCCGCGCGCGCTCAATGGGCACTCTGGCGCAGGCGGCATGTGGCAATTCATGCCGCATGGCGACTATGGCCTCACGCGCAACGGTTACATGGACGAGCGCTTCGACCCCGAAAAATCAACGCGCGCTTACGCCCGCTACATGAAGTTCCTCTACGACCAGTTGGGCGACTGGTACCTGGCCATGGCTGCCTATGACTGGGGCGCGGGCAACGTGCAGCGCGCCGTGCAGAAGACCGGCTATGCCGACTTCTGGGAGTTGTACAAGCGCAACAATCTGCCCGCCGAAACAAAAAACTATGTGCCTGAGATTCTTGCCGCCATCATCATCGCCAATCATCCCAAGCAGTACGGCTTTGAAGAAATCACGCTCGATCCGCCGCTGATCACGGACACCGTAACCGTCAACTACTCCGTGGACCTGCGCCTCGTCTCGGATCTGGTCGGCGCGCCCGTCGATGAGCTGATGGCGTTGAACCCAAGCCTGCTGCGGTTCACCACACCGCCCGACACCGCATTCGATCTGCATTTGCCCGCCGGCACCTCCGCACTCTTCCAGCAGCGCATCGCCGAGATTCCTGAAAACAAGCGCGATTCATGGCGCTATCATCGCGTCACTCCAGACGACACGCTCACTTCAGTGGCCCGCTCCTATCATGTGCAGGTCGCAGAGTTGGCCGCTGCCAATCAGATGGGCGAGAAGGACACTCTCGACGGAATTGAGGCGCTCATCGTTCCCGTGCCTCCTGCCGCAGCTCCTTCATCGCGCAGGATGCTCTACACAACGCGCAGAGGCGATACGCTCGTGTCCATCGCAGACCGCTTCGGCGTTTCCCTCAGCCAGTTGCGGCGCTGGAACAAGCTCACCGGCTACAAGGTCGCGCCGGGGCGCAGACTGCATGTGTCGGAGCCGGCACGCGCCGTCCGCACGCGCGGCAAACGTTCCCACACTGCTTCCGCATCCGCTTCCTCGCGCAATTCAGCCTCTGCGGCCAAAGGGAAAAAGAGCTCCGCAGCCGCGTCAACCAAGGCGAAAAGCGCAAAGACCTCCTCTTCGGGCCGCGCAAAAAAATCCCGTTCGCGCAAACACAGCTCGCACCCGCACTCTTCCACCAGTAAGCAAAAATAGTCGGAGCCTCATTACGTACTTGTGTTTTGATAGCTTTTGCGTGCAAGCTATTGCTACAATAACTTCCGCAAGCGGAACAGATTTGTCCGCGCTGCAAAAGCCAGAACCCGAAATGAGCAGCGGTGAGCCGCTGGAGGCAATGGGATGGAAGAAGTGTTCAGGATGTATGCAATGAATGACGGCAACCACGATACGGAGCCGGCAGAATTGGACTCCGATCACGAAGAAGACTTTGACGAAGACGAAGAGATTGAAACTGCCAGCGTGCTCACCTCCTCGGATGACGACGAGGGAGTAGTTGAAGAAGCCATCATCTTTGTCGCCGAAGTGCCCGCTGCTGCTGTGGCTCAGGCCGCCGCGGCGCAAAAGACTCCCGCCAGGAAAGCTGCCAGAAAGGCCCCGGCAAAGAAAGCCGTAAAGGCCGTGAAGGCTGCGGCAAAGAAGAAGCCCGCGAAGAAAGCCGCAAAAAAGGCTCCTGCAAAAAAGGCATCTGTGAAGAAGGCTGCAAAGAAAGCCGTAAAGAAGGCAGCCGCAAAAAAGATTGTGGCCAAAAAGGCCACAAAGAAATCCGCCGCAAAAAAGAGTACTACTGGCGCAAAGGGCGGAAAGGTCGCAGCCAAGAAGGCCGCGGTCGGAAAGCGCGCCACCAAACCCACCAAACGAGGTAAAAAGTTGGCCGTTAAGAAAGCAGCAAAGAAGGCGCCCGCCAAGAAGGCAGCAGCAAAGAAAGCTCCTGCAAAGAAGGCTCCGGCGAAGAAGGCAGTTGCCAAGAAGGCCGCCAAGAAGGCTCCTGCGAAGAAGGCAGCGGCAAAGAAGGCTCCTGCGAAGAAGGCAACCAAGTAACGCAGCAACACGTATCACAAGGCAAGCAAAAGAGCCCGGCATCGCGCCGGGCTTTTTTGCGTCTGCGTGCGGGCTGCGTTATTTCTTCAGTTCGTTCAGCGCCGCCAGCACTTCTTCTGAGTGGTGCGAGGGATCCACCTTCGTCCACACCTTCACAATCTTCCCCTGCGGGTTGATCAGGAACGTATTTCGGTTGGCGATCGTCATCGTCCCAAAGTGGCCCAGCGATCCATACTGGTCCACCACCTTGTGCTCCGGGTCCGCCAGCAGGTGGAAGGTAAGCCCATCCTTCGTGCAGAACTGCTTGTGGCTGTCCACCGTGTCCACGCTCACGCCCAGAATCACCGCATTCTCATGCTCAAACTTCGTGAGGTCGCGCTGGAAGTTGTGGGCCTCAATCGTGCAGCCCGTCGTCATGTCCTTGGGATAGAAATAGAGAACCACCCATTTGCCGTGAAAGCTCTTGAGAGAGATCTCCTTGCCCGTCTGCGAGGGAAGGGTAAACGTCGGTGCAGCCTGCCCCACGGCGGGCATCGAATCGTCGGCTGCGCGGGCTGTAAGCGGCCAGACTGCCAGCAACGCAGCAGCGGCGAGGATTGGGAAGAGATGCTTTTTCACGAGGAACCTCCGTTGATGGGACGGGGAATGTGCGGGGCAAGACTCTGAATTCGCGTCCGCCCTCAGTATCCGCGCGGAACCGCAACAATGGCAATCCCCGCCTCTGCCGCGCGCTTCAGCAAAGCCTCGCGGTCAAACAGCAGCGTCCGCCCCGCTTCCACTGACAGGCAGCTCGCGTTGGCCCTCACCATCGTCTCCACCGTCCGCATGCCAATCACCGGCACGTCGAAGCGCATGTCCTGGTTGGGCTTGGCCACCTTCACCACCGTCAGCCGCCGCTCAAGCGTTGACGCCTCCGCCTCAAGCGACTCCATCAGCAGCCCCGCGCGCTCAATCGTCGCGTCCGTCCCTTCCATCGCCTCCACGGCCACGCAGGCCTGCGCCGCCACCACCACCGTCTGCCCAATGTCGAAGCCCGCTACCGCGCGCGCCACGCCCAGCCCATACTCGATGTTCCTGCGCTCTTCCTCATCCGGCGCGCGCTCCGTCAGCACGCCCTCCTCGGCCAGCAGCGGCTCCAGAAACGACGTTGAGCTGATCAGCTCAATTCCCTCATCGCCCAGCACCTTGGCCACTGCGCCCAGCAGCATGTCCGTATTCCGCGTGCGCAGATTCAGCAGCAGCTTCGCCAGCCGCCAGTCCGGCCGGATGCTGCTAAAGATCTGCTTGTGCTTCACCTGCCCCGCCATCACAGCCTTTGTGACGCCTTCCTTGTGAAACGTCTCAATCAGCCGCGACAGCTCGCCCAGCGAAAGCCAGTGCACCGTCACGCCCGCGTCCTTCGCCGCCCGCTCATCGATCTCCGGGTCAGTCTCTTCGCGAATCGCCGCCACGGCCACGGCCAGCCCCTGCGCCCGCGCCGCATCCAGCAGCAGAAACGGAAACCGCCCGTTGCCCGCAATCAATCCCAGCTTCATGGCTACTTGATAATCCCGCGCTGGCTGCGCTCAATAAAGTTGGCCAGAATCGCCGCGTCCGCGCCCTCAAGCTGGCGAATCTTCTCCACCGCCTGCGACGTATTCATCTTCGCCGCCAGCAGCAGCCTGAAGGCCTTCTGCAGCCGCTGCAGGCGCTCCGGCGTAAAGCCACGCCGCGCCAGCCCAACTTTATTAATTCCGAAGGCCTTGTTCTCGCGCCGCGCCGAGGTCAATGAGAACGGCAGCACGTCCTGCGTCACAATCGTTCCGCCGCCGATAAACGCATACTGCCCCACCGTGCAGAACTGGTGCACCGGGCAAAACGCGCCCACGCTCGCGTAGTCCTCAATCACCACGTGACCCGCCAGCGTGGCGCAGTTGGCCAGAATGCAATGGCTCCCCACCTGGCTGTCGTGCCCAATGTGCACGTACGCCATCAGCAGATTATTCGAGCCCAGGCGCGTCACGCCGCCGCCCTTCTCCGTCCCGCGGCTGATCGTCACGCACTCGCGAATCGTATTGTCGTCGCCAATCTCCGTCGCCGTCGGCTCGCCCTTGTACTTCAAATCCTGCGGCGCCACGCCAATCGCGCAGAAAGCATAAAACGTGTTCCGCGCGCCGATCCGCGTGCGCCCGTCCAGCACCACATGCGACACCAGCACGCAGTCCTCGCCAAGCACCACGTCCGCGCCAATCGTGCAGAACGGCCCCACCGTGCAGGAGTCAGGCACCACCGCGCCCGCGGCAATCACCGCGCTCGGATGCACGCTCACTCGGCTTCTCCGCCTTGCCCCGCCGGTGCCGTCTCCGCCGCCCGCGGAACAATCATGCACGTCAGCGTCGCCTCGCACGCCACCTTGCCGTCTATGTAGGCCTTGCCTGCCATGCGTCCCGCGCGCGTGCGAAAGCTCAGCACATCCACTTCAATCCGCAGTTGGTCGCCCGGAACCACCTGCCGCCGAAACTTCGCGTTGTCAATCCCGGTAAACACCGCCAGCTTCGAGTGCCGGTCGGGCAACTCGTGCAGCATCAGCACCGCCCCGGCCTGCGCCATCGCCTCCACCACCAGCACCCCGGGCATGATGGGGCAGCCAGGGAAATGCCCCTGAAAGAACGGCTCATTGATGGTCACGTTTTTGATCGCCACCGTGCGCTTGGCGCGCTCAAACTCCACAATCCGGTCGATCAGCAAAAACGGGTAGCGGTGAGGAAGAAAGTCCAGGATCTCCTGGATATCAAACGTCATTCTCTGGCTCCAGACAGCGTGCGGGCGTGTTGCATCGCGCTCGTCAGGATTATAGCGAAGCCCATGCCCGTCTCGCCGTCCGAGACACCCGCTAAAGCAAGCCCCGCCTACTTTTTCTTCTTGATCCGCCGCGTCGCCGCATCCACGTCCCAGAAGTCTCCTGGCAGGTCGCGGTTATACTCCACGCGGTCAATGTAGTACTGCCGGATCACCTCATCGTTGTTGAAGCGCGTAATGCTGTACGCTGCCGGCAGCCCATCCACCATGTGGTAGTCGTCGTACTCCTCGCCGTCCGTGTTCTTGTCCTTGTACACCGGGTCGCGCCACTGGAAGTCGCGCCGCAGCGGCAGGTGCGTCTGCTTGTCCATCGAAATCGTGATCGCTTCATTCTGCGCTGAAATCAGCGTCAC
Source organism: Acidobacteriota bacterium (assembly GCA_021780075.1). Lineage (GTDB taxonomy): Bacteria > Acidobacteriota > Terriglobia > Terriglobales > Acidobacteriaceae > Telmatobacter. The sequence goes on along the minus strand of JAJXZL010000044.1, from coordinate 91,804 downwards.
CTGCTCGGCCAGATGCCGCTCCACCATCCGCTGCCCTTCATAAATCAGAATCGTCTTCGGGTCCTTCAGCCACACCTTCACAGCCGTCTCAATTGAGTGGTCACGCCGCCGCAGAAAGTCCTCCACAATATCCTTCGGCAGTGCCTTCTTGCCGCGATACGTCACCTCCCACCCTTCGCGCCCCAGAAAGAACTGCAACACGTCGCGATGCTTGGTGAACTCAATGCGGTCCTGATCGGGCCACGAATGAAACTCCCAGAAGTCCGTCGTCCCCATATCCGCCTGCCCATGAAAGAACGCGGCAATGTGCCCCTGCCGCATCTGGTTCCTCATGTTCAGCCACGCCACGCCGCCCAGCGCCTGCACCATGGCGTCCAGCGCCGCGCGCGCCTGCTTCGCATTCTGCGCCGCTGCATCTTCTGCCGTCTGCGTGCGCGTAGCCTGCGGCATGCTCAACACAACCAGCGCCAGCGCCACCGCCAGAACTCTCCGCCCCATGGCTGTCATCCTGAGCGGAGTCCGTCGCAACGGACGGAGTCGAAGGACCTGCATTTCTCTTCTCCTAATCACACGAATAATGCCGGTGCCCCATTCATGGCGTGCGCGTAGCGGGCGACATGGGTGGGAGACCACGATGTCCGCACTGCCTCAAGAAGCCTCAACCCACCAGCACAGCGCCGCCATTCACGTTCACCACTTCCCCGCTGATAAACCCCGCCAGCGGCGTGCACAGAAACAGCACCGGCCCGGCAATCTCCAGCGCGGTCCCCACGCGTCCCACCGGAATCCCCGCCGCAATCCGCGGCCCCAGCTCCGGGTCGCCCACCGCCGCCGCGCTCATCTCCGTCGCCACCCACCCGGGGGCCACGCAGTTCACCCGAATCCCGCGCGGAGCCAGCTCGCTCGACAAACTCTTTGTCAGACTGATCAGCGCGCCTTTCGTCACGGCATAGTCCGCGTGGTAGGCCTCACCGCGCTGCCCCGCCGTCGAGCTGATAAGAACAATATGTCCCGCGCTTCCATCCCCGCTCGTCGCTGGAGGCCCCTGCAACTCCATCTGCGCAGCCGCCGCCTGTACCAGCCCGAACACCGAGTCCAGGTTCACGCCCATCGTGCGCCGCCACTGCTCCTCGGTCATCAGCTCAATTGGAGCGTCCTCCGGCGGCCAGATCCCGTGATTCACCACCAGCGCATCCAGACGCCCAAAGGCCTTCACCGCCGCGCCCACCAGCGCCCGCCCCTCTGCCGGAGTGCTCAATTCCTGCTCCACCGCCACACACCGCGCCGGCCCGCCACACTCCGCCATCAGCGCATGCGCCTGCTCCCGCGCCTGCCGGTAGCTGAACACCACCCGCGCACCCGCCTCTACAAACAGCCGCACCGTCTCCGCGCCAATCCCACGCGACCCGCCCGTGATCAGCGCCACCTTCCCATCCAGAACCAAGGACACACCAGCCATAGGCCCAAACTAATGCATTGCCGAGCAGCATGTCGAGACAGCCCACCCAGCCGGGTGCCAATTTGCGCGTTGGCGGTGACGCGAACGGAATGTGCCAGGCGAGGAGTGCTCGCTTCAGGTCTATCTATCTTCAATACCCGGGGCGATGCAGGATTTCGCGAGGGTCTCCGCGTTCGAAGGATCAAAGTTCATGGCAGGGATAGACGAGGCTCTGTATCCGGGCACGACGTTACAGGCTACGGTAAAACTCACCGCTGAAAATGTCTTGTAACAGGGCGCGAGTTTATTAGTGCCGTAAGTGGCTTAAAATTAGCATGGCTTTTAGGGAAGCCCTGAATAAGTCGCCGTGTTGAAAGGTGCGGGCTTCAGCCCGCACGTAAGCCAGTGAAGATGAATGGGGCTTTAGCCCCTGAGGGAATGCTGGCCATACCGAAGCAACTTACTTAGACACTCCTTGGGAATCGCATGATAAAGTCATCTTGCCTTTCAGGAAAGATCCTATGCCGGGTGCCCCATCCATGACGTTCGCGCAGCGGACGACATGGGTGGGAAAACACTCACTCAACCCGCAAAAACCCCCGCCAGCTTTTGCAGATAAATACGGGCCTTCCCCGCACAATAGAAACATAGCTCCCAACCCTGCCCGCACCCGCGCAGCAAAGCTGGAAGCTAAAAGCTAGAGGCTAACGGCTGCCGGCCGCGACCCCACAAAAATTCCCTCACCCATTTTGCAGATAATTTCGCGCCTTGCGCGCACAATAGAAACATAGCTCCCAACCCAGCCTGCACCCGCACGCAAAACCAGGAGCTCGAATCCAGGGGCTCGACGCTGGGAATGTCACCAAGGACACCCCCCTACCCCCCCTACCCCCCCCTTATTTGCTTTCCACAGTCGCCTTGCAGATCATCTCGCCCGCGCTTCGACGAGCCTTCGCCTCTTGGCCTGCATTGGACTGACGCGCCAGCCGCACCCACCCCGGGGTATCATGGAGTCGCAATCTCACCGGCCCGCCGCACGGCCCGTCAAGGAGCCACCCCCCATGAGCGACAAACATCCATCCCTCCGCCGTCACGGCCGCCGCGAATTCCTCAAGGCCGGCAGCGCCGTCACCGCCGCGCTCCTCACGCCCTCCGCTTTCGCCACCGCGCCCGGCAAGACCCTGCCCGCGCTGCCCTCCAACCCGCGCACGCAAGCCGCCATGCCCACGCGCAACCTCGGCAAGACCGGCTACAAGGTCGGCATCTTCTCCCTCGGCGGCCAGGCATCCCTCGAGCGGCCCAACAATTTCGACGTCGCAGTGCCCATCATCGAGCGCGCCCTCGACCTTGGCGTCAACTACATTGACACCTCATCCATCTACGGTGGCCCCCAGCGCTGGAGCGAGCAGTATGTCGGCAAAGTCATGGCCCATCGCCGCAATGAAGCCTTCCTCGCCACCAAAACCAAGGAGCGCACCCGCGACGGCTCCATGCGCATGATCGAGAAATCGCTCCAGCTCCTCCAGACCGACCACGTCGATCTCTGGCAGCTCCACGACGTCGGCACCATGACCGACATCAATGAGATCTTCGCCAAGGGCGGCGCAATGGAAGCGCTCCTTGAAATGCACCAGCAGAAAGTCGTGCGCTATCTCGGCATCACCGGCCACTACCGCCCCGACGCACTCATCGAAGGCATCCACCGATACCCCTTCGACACCATCCTTATGGCCATGAACGCCGCCGACCCGCACCACTACAGCTTCAACGACGCACTGCTTCCGCTCGCTGTCGAAAAGCAGATGGGTATCATCGGCATGAAGATTCCCGGCCGTGGCCGCATCCTCTCCACGTGGACACCCCCGACCATCGAGCAGCAAAAGCACAGTTGGGAAGGAATGACAATCCAGACAACCAACCCCGGCACATTGAGCATGCGCGAGGCCATGTACTACACCCTCTCACGCCCCGTCAGCACCGTCATCATCGGCTGCGACACCATCGCCCAGCTCGAGGAAAATGTGCAGCTCGCGCGCGAGTTCACCCCGTTCAATGACGCGCAACAGCAGCAACTCGTGGCCCGCGCCGAGCCCTGCGCAAAACCCTCGCTCTTCTTCCGCTTCTACGACCGCCCATAGCGGCAAACAATAATCACGCCGCAATACAAAAGGCCGGAGCACGCGCTCCGGCCTTCGTCGTCGTGCAGGCTTCCTCAGGCTTGCGCGTTCATGTACAGCCGGTAGTGCTCGTCATGAATTGCCGCAAACGGCTTCAGCGCAAACTTGCCTGTAGCCGTCTCGCCCCGCCAGTCCGTTGACCCCGCCGCTACCTGGCTCACAGCAAGCAGTTCCTTGCGGCTCACCGTAGCCGGCGCCGGCAGGATGCTATACAACGCCAGCGGCCCATGCACAGGCGCCACCAGGTTTGGATGCTGCGGATCAACCGCCTCCAGTGTTGTCGTCATGTCGAACTCCACCTCGATGCGGTCGCCCTTCTTCCATGTGCGCTTGATACGTGCAAAGCGTCCAGGCTCGGGTCCGTGCAACACGCGCTTGCCATTCACCGCAATGCTCGTCCGCGGCCCCGCCCAGGCTGGTATGCGCAGATAGATCGGAAACGTATCGGGATTCACCGCTGTCAGCTCAATCTGTGTCCTCGGCTCGTGCGGGTAGTTCGTCGTCTGCGTCAGCACGGTCTTATCGGCTCCACGCATCCATGTCACCCGTGACGGCACATACAGGTTCACGTAGATGCTTTCGCCGTCATTGAAGTAGGCGCTGATCCCATAGTCCGCGGTAATCTGCGAAAAGGTCCCCGAGCAGCACGTCCACTTGTCGGGGTGATAGAACTTCTTCGCATCGTTGTTGTAATCGGAGTAATAGAATCCGTGCCCGTCCTTCTGGATCGGCTTGGCTCCAAGAATCGTGTTGTACAGCACACGCTCCATGCTGTCGCCGTAGCGGCTGTCCTGCGTCACGCTCAGCAGATAGCGCGTAATTTTAAAGTGCGCGTAAGAGCCGCACGGCGTTTCAAAGCTGGCGTGCGTCTTCGTCAGGCTCTCGCCCATCTCTCCACTGCCCGGCTTGCGGAATAGCTCATCCGGACCCCAGCCGCCGCTGGCAAAGCTCTGCGTCGTGCGCAGAAATTCAAATCCATTGATCGCTGCGCGCAGATGATTTTCGCTGCTCAGCACAAGATAAGCCTGCATCGCACTGCTCATCGCATTCACGTGGCTGTAGGCATGCTTGCCCGGCAACACATTCTTGCCATCCGCAAGAAGGTTGAAATACCAGTCGTCGGCAAGGAAACGCACGCCAAGATCGCGGAAGCGGCTCCCCGCGCCGCGCTGCCATGCCAGAAAAAGATTCTCCGGCAGCGTGTACGGCTCATCCCAGCAATACGCCTCATCCTTATGCGGTAATTCATACTGAGCCGCGCGCGAGTAGGCTCGCTTCGGCAAATGCGGCAGTGCTGCATCCGTGGCCGCATTCAGCACTGCAAGCGCTGAACTCTCCCCGCCAAATTCATACGCATCGATCAGGCCGCAATTGATTTTGTCAAAGGTATAGGCCGGCAGGCGATAGTCGTCGTAAAACTTGCTCGTGATCGTCGGCGCAAATGCCTTTACCAGCCGCTCCACCTTGGCACGCGTCGGCTTCGATCCCGTAGCGGCATAGTCTCGCGAGAGCCCTGAGAGATATTGGCCAAAGCTGTGCCCCGGAACGAACCCATGAAAATTGCCGCGCGGGTCAAAGTCCGTGGCGTTGTCATACCAGCCGCCCATGTCCTCGCCTGGCGCGGGCATCCCCGCGCGCTGCCGAAACGGCTTAAGAAGGCTGTCTTCATTCAAGCCAAGATAGAAGGCATGATTGGTATCGAACTGCTCGCGCAGCGGCCCTTCGAGCAACGTCACATCGCCATATCCGAACTGACTCAGCCGGGGTGTCACCGCGGCATCCTGCGGCGCGTCAGCCAGCAGGCCACGCGACCTGGTAAGCGAAGCCAGCCCGAGGGCCACACCGGTTTTGAGAAACCTTCTACGCGATTGAGTCATAAGTACCACCTTTAGTCTGGGACGCTGAAGATGCAGGCCAGCGTTGCCTGCCCGGCTCGGCAGTCTGGTAAACGTTATCCCACCCGGTCGAGTCCATTCAAACACAGACGAGCCTTGATTGGAAAGAAAGCCGCTGAAGCTGGATCGCCTCCCAGCCGTTGCATTACACCAGTTGGCTTACCTTCACGGGCAGCGTGTCGTACTCCACCGTACCCAGTCCGCGGTTGGCAGCCATTTGCAGGTAAGGCAGATCCGCAGGATCAAGATTCCAATAGGCCTTCGCTACATAGGCATCCAGCGCCACCGGATCCGTTCCCGCCACGATCGTCTTCTTCAGAGCAACATCCTCAAGGTTCCCGCCCGTTGGACCGTTGCGCACAAGGATGCGGTAGCAATCCATGATCGTAACCGTGGGCAGCATGAAGCTGGCCAGGTCCGCCAGGCTCTGGTGAATCTGCTGATGCAGCCGGTTGCGCTGCCCGCCCAGAATGCCGTACCAGTTCTTCATACCCAGTGTCGCGCCAGTCAATTCGTGATGCTTCGCGATGGGAAGATTGATGAGCTTATCCGCTTCGAGAAAAGGCGTGAAAACCGGCCAGCTCTTCAGAGCGACTCCTCCCATGTCCACCTCGCGAAAGCGCTCCGGGTCGGGCAGAATCACCTCGGCACCCTCTGCGCGCGCGGCTGCTTGAATACCCGAGCGCTGAAAGCACCTGCGCGGCTCATTGCAACTGACGTCGGTGACAACAACGCGCCTGGCCCCTGCCGACCAGCACTGGCGTACCACCTCGCCCACCAGTTCGGGATTCGTGTTCGCTGCCTGCTCTGGCGTGCGGTCCCAGGCGATATTCGGCTTGATCACCACCACATCTTGGCGACCGACAAAGCGGCGGATGCCGCCCAGGTTCTCCAGTGCCTTCTGCACCAGTGCGCGCGGTTCGCCTGGATGCGCGGCAGCATCTTTCTCCATAGGGTACTGGACAACTGTCAGGGCAGGCAGGTGCGGCTCGGCAACGATGCGGTGGTCGCGGCGTGCCTGCTCCGGAGCAGCGGGGACTGGACGGCTGCTGCGTTCGCTCAGCCAGTAGGCTGCGCCGCCTGCACCGGCCGCGATGCCGCCCACGCGCAGAAGCTGCAGCATGGCATCCCGGCGCGTCAGACTTTGCCTTGGCGGCAACACTTGCGGCGTAATGAGGTCTGGCTTGCCTGCGGATTCTCCGGCCATAATTTTCCTCCCGGTCACGCTGCGAACAGCTAAATCTCCACTACGTTGATCCGCTTCGGATCATTCACGCCAAGCCGATGCGCAGCGTCGGCGGCGGTGGCAATGTAGCGCGGCGGTCGACCCGCGTTCGCCAGCTTTGGCAGGCCCACCTCAACTCGTTTGCGATCGAGAATACCCCATGCTGTCTGATCGATTGCCACGCGGTCCTCGCCCACAATCAGCGCATTCGGTTGCCACAGATGCTCTGGATGGAAACCCGGCCCGCCTTCATACACTGAAGTCATCGCGTCGCCTATGGTCAGCTTGATCTTCTCCCGGATCACCGGAAAGGCGTTCAGGTCGGCAACACCCGGATTGCAACCACCCGCGTGCAGATCCTGCGGGCGCTCCACCACGCCGTACATGTTCTTCATCGCAAATGTCACGCCAGCCATGCTGTGGTCTTTGAGAATCGGCAGGTTGATGACCATGGTGCACTCGCGGGTAAGAATTCTAGAGAACCGCGCGTGCGACGAGCCCCACGTCTCCACCTGGTCCTCGAATCCACTCGTGTCGGACCCGTAGCAGCGCATCCAGGTGCGGTCCGTGTTAATCGTCAAGCCGCATGCCTCAAGGTCGCGCGCATTGCGGTCCCACACAAGAATGTTCCCCATTTCGACGCCCGCATGATGCAGCCGATCCGCAACGGCCAGCACCAAGGCCAGATGCGTGCTGATGCCGCGTCCACCCAGGCCGTTCGTCTTGAGACCGATAACCTTGTCCTTGCCGCCGCCTTGCTGGACGATCTTCTTCCAGGCATCCACCGGGTTATCAATCCCCGTGTATGTAGCGATCGCGCGATCCAGCAATGCCAGCACGCGCTTTTCATCCGGCTTGCCATCCTTGCCCATCAGCGCGGCGTCTCTGGCAATCACCACCTTTGGCTTGCCTGCCTCTGCGTGTTGATCCAGCATGCTGGCCAACCCCAGCTTGCTCTGCGCGCCCAACAGAGCGGCTCCGGTTGCTGCTTCCTTCAGAAACTCTCGGCGGCTTTTCATCGCTTTCCTCGCATTGATGCGCGCGGCCAATCCGCCGGCCGCAGCGGGTTACAGGTTTGCTTCCACGCCGTGCGCCAGCGCCAGCAGCGCCTGCGGCGTCTCCGGCGTGGATTCATAGGCAACGATGCGTACAAGATACGGACCCTTGCGGAAAGCCACGCTCTGGGCGTACTGCACGCATTCATCGCCCAGTTGAATCTTCTTGGCGTCGCTTGTCAGGCCGGTTTCAAGAATCTTGCGCGCGCCTTCCGCGTCACGCATGGTGTGTACATCCACCACCGCCTCCAACTGCCCCTGATACTTGTAATCGGCTGTCGAAGTGGTAACGACGCCTGCGGCAATGTACTGCTCGGCGTCGCCGTCGATGTACTGCCAAAGATTCTTCGCCGCAAACGTGCGTGTGTCCCCAGTCTTTTCCCAGCCTGCAACCGCGCCCGATGCGGGGAACGGGTTGATCGCTTTCTTCTTGCAGCCCGCGCCCGAGACCATCACCACCATTGCAAGCGCAACCGCGGTCAGCATCCATCTTCTTGAACGAATCATCACGCAATGCCTCTCTTACTTCCTGTTGAGCAGAATCTGGCTGGTGGGCGAGCGGCTCTCGCCGATGCTGGTCACGTAGACGGCGGGCCGCTCCTGCAGCGGGCAGGCGTATTCGCACGCGCCGCAACCCACACAGCGGCTGGGGTCCACGCGCGGCTGCTTCAGCGTTTTTGTGTTGCCCGCCGAGTCCACCACCTGCGCCTCTTCCACATAAATGGCCTTGGGCGAAACCGGGCACCACTCCTCGCAGACAATGCAGTCCGTGGCTTCGGCCCAGGGCAGGCAGCGGCCGCGATCGTAGAATGCCGTGCCCAGCCGCACGGGCTTGTTCTGCGAACCCACACCCACAACCCAGCCCTTTTCCTTTGGCGTAATCTGCCAGATCGCGCCAGTCGGACACACCTCGGAACACAGCACACAACTGGGCTCGCAGTAGCCGATGCGCGGCACCAGCGTCGGCGTCCACAGTCCTTCCAGACCCGCTTCTTCCAGCGTGGGATGCAGCGAATTATTCGGACATACCTTCATGCACTCGCCGCAACGGATGCAGCGGGAAAGAAAATCCGTCTCATCCAGCGCACCCGGCGGACGCAGCAGTCGGTCATGCCGGCTCTTGCCCAGCCCGGTATTGGCGCGCATCAGCGGAACCACAGCCGCGCCCGCGGCAAGACCGGTCACCGCCTTTCGCCGGCCGATGTCAGGTGAAGCGATTTCGCGCTCCTTGCGGAAGAACTGAAAAACGAGGCTGTGATGCGGGCAGCTGTCCACGCAGTTCATGCACATCAGGCACTCGGACTTGCGCCACGGCACGCCGCCGATGGGGTCGTCACCGCCCTGGCAGTTCAGCAGACAGCGGTTGCAGCGGTCGCAGGAATCAGCATCCTTGTGCAGCCCCAGAATCGACCAGCGTGAGACCACGCCCAGTAGCGCGCCCAGCGGGCAGATCGAGCGGCACCACAATCGCGTAACGCGCAGACTCGCCGCCAGAATCACGATGAACAGCACGCCCAGCACCAGGCCTTGCGCAAAGTGCGTCTGGCGGAAATCCAGCACCGTGGCCTGCAGAACATTGTGCAGCGTTTCACCAGTCGCCTTGATGCCCGCGATGTGGCTGTGCTCCATCGGCGCAAGCACGGCGCGCACCGCAAAGTTGAACGCCGGCAGCAACGCCAGGCCAATGGAGCGTACCAGCAGACTGAAAGGATCGAGCCAGCCAATCGCCATTGACCCGAAGAACGCGGCCACCAGTCCTGCAATCAGCACCACATATTTGATGGTCTGCCAGCGCTTGTATCGGTTCGACTCAATGCGCTGCTTGCCGCGCTTGGACTCTGAAGGCATGTTGCCGACAAAGTGTTGCAGCGTGCCCATCGGGCAGATCCAGCCACAAAAGAAACGCCCCAGAAACAGCGTGGGCACAAGAATAATCAGGCTCCAGAACAGCCCGCGATACAGGGCGTGCGTGGCAAAAGCATTGGCGACTGCAACCAGCGGATCCCACTCAAAGAACAGCCGTACCGGCGCGCGCAGGTGAATGTCGCCCGTGGCGCCCGGCGTGGGACGCAGCGACGTAAAAACCAGAAGCGCAATGAAAGCCAGCAGAAAAAAGACCTGCGAGATCCTGCGCAACAGCGGCAGTCTGGAACGAGCCAAACGTCTCCTCCACGCCCTCCGGGCGATGGCGCTATCCATGCATGATGGTCGCTTGAACGAGACGGGAACAGTGATGGCCGTCACTTTGAGCGGATTCTAAAAATCGATCTATACGGTTGGAGTTTGCTCTAACTCTATATATCTGAAGTCGCCATCAACTGAGCCTCAAATGTGATTAATGAGCGACGCAATGCACGCCGCGCCGAACCCGTTATCGATATTGACCACGGAAACATTGGGAGAACAGGAGTTAAGCATACCGAGCAGCGCGGCAATGCCGCCCAGTGAAGCTCCGTAACCCACGCTCGTCGGAACGGCAATCACCGGCGCATTCACCAGTCCCGCGACGACTGTGGGCAGAGCACCCTCCATCCCCGCGCACACCACCAGCACCCGCGCCGACTGAAGTGAAGTTTTCTGCGCCAGCAGCCGATGGATGCCCGCCACGCCGACATCGGCAATCACTTCGACTTCATTGCCCATCAGCCGCGCAGTGATGGCTGCCTCCTCCGCGATGGGCAAATCGCTGGTACCTGCGCAGACCACGCTCACCGTTCCCTTACCCGGCGCCGCATCAGCCTGCTTTAGCGTGATAGCCCGCGCTGTCTCGTGAAACTGCGCGCGCGGCTCCACTGCGACCACCGCCTCAAAGGCCTGCCGCGAAGCGCGCGTGGCCAGAACGTTTCCACCCGCATGCGCCATGCGGTTAAAGATCTGCGCCACTTGCGCGGGCGTTTTGCCTTCAGCAAAAATCACTTCCGGCATGCCGGTGCGCAGCGAGCGGTGATGATCGACCTTGGCGAAACCGAGATCCTCAAAGGGCAGATCACGCAACCGTTCCATCGCTTCATCCACGCCCGAGCGCCCTTCGCGCACTTCGATGAGCAGAGCCTCAATGTGTATGCGATCCATCAGCGCTCCTCCCCTTTCGTCTGCGTGGCCGCGTAGAGGCGCATCGCCTCCTGCATCACCCGTTTTAACGGAACTGCATATCGCACGGCGAGTTGACGGCAGTCTTCATATTCCGGCGCGGCATTGGCTGTTGCGCCCGACGGCCACCGGGCAATCTTGATGCGCACCGTGCCCCACTCCGTCTGCACCTCGGCAAATTCACGCTCCAGCAAAGCCTTGTTTTCAATGCGCCAGTGCAGTCCGATGGTGGTCGTCTCGCGGAAAAGCAGATCGCGCAACGCGGGCACAAGGTCAGGCCGGCAGAGCACGGTCAACTGCACGCCCGTGCGTCCCTTCTTCATCTGCACGGCAACGCGATACACATCCCACGCTCCCGCCTCCAGCAGCAGCTCGCTCACGTACGCAACCAACTGCGGGCTGGAGTCATCAATCACCGTCTCCATCACCGCGATCGGCTCCGCGGGAACATCCTGCGCGGCTTCTTCACCGATAAGAACACGCAGCAGGTTGGGCTGGCCCGGCGTATCGCGTCCACCCGCGCCGTATCCTGACGCCGCAATGCGCATCGCGGGAAGTTGTGCATACTGCACATTCAACATCCGCAAAATCGTCGCGCCTGTCGGTGTCACCCGCTCCATCGGCTCGCCAGCCGCATACACCGGTGCATCGCCCAGCAAAGCCAGCGTCGCCGGCGCGGGCACGGGCAAAATGCCATGCGCGCAATGCACCGTGCCACTACCTACATTGAGTGGCGACGCGAGCCAGCGATCCACGCCCAGCTCCGCGCATCCAGCCGCCGCGCAGACAATATCGACGATCGTGTCAACCGCGCCCACCTCGTGAAAATGAACCTTCTCAATGGGAATGGAATGGATGGCGGCCTCGGCCTCACCCAGCAATTGGAAGGCCCGCGTGGCGCGCTCCTTTACGGCATCGGAGAGCGGCGCTGCGTCGATGATGGCCAGAATCGCCGACAGAGACCGGTGCTGGTCATGCAAGTGCTCGTGCTTGTGTTGAGCCGGTTGCGGATGCACATGGTGCGCATGCCCGGCGTGCGACTCATGCGAGTGTGCTTCGTGCGCGCGATGTTCCTCATGCGGATGCGCGTGCCCGGTGGCAGCGCTGTCTGGCGTGAGCACGTCCACCTTGGTTGCCGTGATTCCACCGCGAACCACTTTGCGCACCTCAAGCCGCGCGCCCACGTTCAGCGCCGCAGCCGTCTGCTGCAGGCTGCTGAAAGCAACGCCCGCGTCCACAAGCGCGCCCAGCAGCATGTCGCCGCTGATGCCGGAAAAGCACTCCAGATATCCAGTTCGCACGAAGGTGATTTTAACCCGTCGGCTATGCCCCGCGCCGGGTGAGGATGTCGGCGGGCAGAATTGCGGTCCCCAGGATTTCGTTCATCGATCCAGATCGGAAGCCCGCGCAGTCCAGCGTGACATATTGGAAGCCCGCCAGCCGCAGTGCAGCCGTAATCGCATCCAGCATCTCCATCGTCAGAGCGCGCGGCATCTCGCCGCGAGAAATCTCAACGCGCGCAAGCTCTCCGTGATGGCGCACGCGGAACTCGCGAAAACCCAACTGCCGCATGCTTTCTTCGCCGCGTTCCACCTGCTCCAGCACCTCTCGCGTCACCGCACGGCCGTATTCCACACGTGAGGAAAGGCACGGCGCCGCCGGGCGGTCCCACAGCGTATAGCCTGCCGCCTTGGACAGCGCGCGAATCTCCTGCTTGGTCAGTCCAGCCTCGGCCAGCGGAGCCAGCACATCGTGCTCCTGCGCCGCGCGCTGCCCGGGGCGATAATCCCGCGTGTCGTCGGCGTTCATGCCGTAGGCAATGTGCGCAAAGCCCAACTCGGAGCCCAGGGCCTTCAAGCCCTCAAACAGTTCCGTCTTGCAGTGGAAGCAGCGGTTGGCGTCGTTGCGCTGATACTCGGGCTTGTCCAATTCCTCGGTCTGGATCACGCGCAGCGGCATGCCTACACCCTCAGCAAAGGCACGCGCCTGCTCCATGTCGCGTCGGGCCAGGCTGGCGGAATCAGCCAGGACGGCGAGCATCCGGCTGCCCAGAACACGATGCGCCGTGGCCGCCAGAAAAGCCGAGTCCACGCCGCCCGAGTAAGCCACCATCACACTGCCCAGCGCGCGCAGCCGGTCTTCCAACGCATGCAGCCTGGCTTCAGCCGTGCCTGCGCCTTCTATCCCGGTCTGCGAAATCGCCGCCATGGGAGCGATTATACCCCGCTGCCAACTCCACGGTCTGAACGCGTTCCCCGCCAATTCTGCCAGCGATGCGATATACTCCGGACGCAGTCATGATTTTGTGGAGGTTATCTCGATGCGTTTACAAGCAATAGGCAAGTTGGCAGGAGCCGGAGTGCTGGCTCTGGCTGTAATGGCGTCTCCGGCGCGGATGTTAGCGCAGGGCGGAACCGTGTTGAAAGCGGCGGATGCGCAGAAGCTGCTGCCTCCCTCGGTCTATTACAAAGCCCAGTCAGCCAGCACGCAGTTGCGCAACTCCGGCGGCGTAAAGTTCACCGATGGCTACTACCTGCTGGCCACGATGGTGGATACCAGCGGCTACTCGAGTGACGTGGCCTCGAAGTACCAGGCCTACTTCATCACCGAGGTGCCTATCAAGATCGGCGGCAAGAGCCTGTCCGCAGGTGTCTATGGCGTCGGCTTCATCCCCGGCGATAAATTTGTGGTCACCGACGTGGGCGCGCACGATGTGCTCACCGTCAGTTCCTCAACCGACACAGCCATCAAGCGCCCCATGCCCTTGCAGGTGCTGGCCGACCCGTCCGGCGGCTTCCGCTTCTACGAAGGACGCAAGTACGTGCACTTCAACCGGTAGGAAGCGAGCAACACACTAACGCAAGAACGCGGACCCCCGGGTCCGCGTTCTGTGTTAGTGCCTCAGGTTTTCTTATGCCTTGGCGAGAACCGCGCCTGAAACCCGCTCGGCGAGCAGTTCGTGCCCGCGAGCGAAGAGTTCATCCAGCGAAAGCTTCCCAGCGTCCACATCCGCCAGAATCGCCCGTTGCGCAGCGTACTCCTTGTTGACGACGCCTACCTTGGATTGCAGCATGCGCCACGCCTTGCGCCGCTCCACGCAGAACATCACGAGTTGGCGAGACAGCGCGCGGTACTCAATCTTGCCGTTGTCTTCAAACTTGATGTATACGCCGAAGTCTGGAATGAACGCGCGGTGGGACGGATTGAGGTAGCGCCTGTAGACCACATCCTGCTGCGTGATGCGCACCAGCATGTTGTCAAGGTGGATGAGCTTCGCGGCCGCCTCTGGCTTGATCTTCTTCAGGTGGTTGCGGAAGCGCGCCTCCGTGGTGCACCAGTGGGCGACGGTATACCGCATGGCCTCACCCGTGGACTTGATCTTGGTCTCGTACCAGTCAAGATCGATGGACGGGTTGCCCTTGATGTCCAGCGCTTCCTGATAGCTCTCGCCAAGCCGCGGATTGAAGACAAACTCCGGCACGCCGCGCGAGTCGCGCACGCGCTGCGCCTGGTGCAGAGCCATGTCGTCGGGCACGCCGTGCTCCGGCTGGCAGGTGGTGAAGGCCTGCAGGAACATGGTGCCGCGATACTCCAGACCATCGAGAATCGCCCGGTAGAGTTTGGGCGCGTTGGCCATGGAGACCTGCGCCACGAACGGCGAACCGTGCCCGGCGAGGAAGGTCTCCGCCACCGTCTTCTTCTCCGTGTTCTTGCCCTGCGTGGCGGAGCCGAAGACGTTCATGTCATTGCCGCCCAGCATCGGCGTCGAGTCAGAGTTCTGGCCGCCGGTGTTGGAGTAGACCTGCGTGTCCAGCATGAGCGCCTTCACGTTGGGCCGGTTCTGCAGGATCACCTTGGACATGTTCTGGTAGCCGATGTCGCCCATGCCGCCGTCGCCGCCAACCACCCAGACCTTGGGTAGCTCGACGATCTCCTGGTCGGTCATCAGCGCATCCGTGAAGTGGGTGAGGTGGTAATACTCCTCGTCGCTGATCACGTTCGAGTCGCGCTTCAGCAGCGCATCGGCGAGGCGCTCCGGCAGAACGGAACGGCGCGCATGATCGACGATGAAGCTTTCGCCCATCAGCCAGCCCACCGTGATGCCATCCTGGAAGAGCGAGTTCATCCACGGATAAGGATGCGGGTTGTTCGGCGATGTGGAGCCATACACCGTATTGCAGCCCGTGTGCGCGGCCATGGCCATCACGCTCATGCCGTTGGCCAGGCGGCCATCCACCGGCTGCAGGTTCTTGTGGTTGAAGGCCTCGGTCAGCAGCACCGCGGCAATCGCCTCCACAAGCTGCGCATCGGTAAAGGCACCGTGCTCTGCCTCGTAGGCCGCAATGCGGGCTACTGTGTCGCTGTCGTCTTCACCGCCCAGGCCCAGGACAAGATGCGCAATGGCCTGACGCAGCAGCGCGTACTCGCCGGCGTTCTTCTCCTTGAGAGCCGCCAGCCGCGCCACGCCGTTCTTTTCCAGCTCACCGGCCTTGGCCACAAGGCGATCGCTCTTGGCGTGGAAGACGGGGCGCATGTACGCCTCCGTTACGGCGGCAATCGAGCGCAACACGCTCTTCTCGCCGCAGCCGGCGCAAGCGCCGTCGCCAGCCACCAGCGCGTCATAGTTGGTCCGCACCATCAGCATGTTGCGCAGCGTGGCGGTCTTGGAGTCCGCCGGATTCGCGGCGCTGAAGAGGCCGAGATACTTCTGCGACGTATCGGGCAGCAGGTCAAGGAAGGCCGTGCCAGTTTCGTGCTCGGCGTTGATCTCCTCGGTCTCCTGCACCATCTTGAGCGCCTGGTGGTCGCCGCAGGCGGTCACGCAGGCTGCACAGCCCTTGCACAGGTCGCTGACGAAAATGGAGAAGATGCCGCCCGAGCCGGGGCTCTTGCGCTCCGGCGACGAGAAGATGGCGTTCACCTTCTGGTACGCCATCGGCACCTTGGCAATGATGTTGAAGAACTGCGTCTTGCTCTCGGCAGAGAAGCCGTCCACCTGCTCGGTGACTTCACGCAGAATGGTGGGCAGCGGCGTGCCGGTCTTGATCTCCGCGACCATGCGCTGGCGGGTGAGCTTCTCAATCTCCGGCAGCGCGCGCAGCAGCTTGGTGCGCTCCGTGGTGTCAGCCACGTAGTAGGAGATGGCCGTCGAGAGCAGCGTGCTCAGGTCCTGCGAGCAGTTGGGCAGCGCCGTATCCGGGCAGACCGAGATGCACTCCATGCACTGCGTGCAGTTCTCGGGAATATAGAGCGGCGTTTCGCGGCGCGCAACGTACTTTGAAGCCGTGTCGCCCGTTGCCGCGGCAATCACGCCCAGTGCGGAGAGCGGCGTGGCGGGCTGGTTGTAGCCGTAGCTCGAGCGGAACTCCGCGTCAAAGGTAGCCACGCTTGAAACCGGCGGGCGCGACGCCTGGCCCTTGGGCGCGGGCGTGGAACGGCAGCCAATACCGCAGGATCCGCCCGCTGTGGCCAGCTCAAGAATGGGCAGCAGCGCCTCGCCGCGCAGGCTCGACCGGTCCGCCGCGCTCAGCTCGCCAATCTTGATTTCCTTCACGCGCTCAAAGCCCTGCAGCATCACTTCCATGTTCGACTGGACAACAGCATCGCCGAACTTGCCGAACTTTTTCACATACTGCTTGTGGACCACCTCGCGATACTGCTCCTGCGAAATGCCGAACTCTTGCAGCAGCGTGCTCACCGCAAAGAACGCACCGAGAAATGCATTGCCCTGCATGCGGAGCTGCAGGTCGGCGCGGTCCGTCGCCTTGCGCGCAATGTCAAAGCCCGGCAGCGTGAATACGCGAATGTTCTTGTCGATGATCTGCTTGCGCGCCCACTGCGGCAACTGCTCCCAGGCGCGTTCGCCTTCCTGGTCGGACTCCCAGACCAGGCTGCCGCCCTCCTGCATTCCGTCCAGCGGATTGGTGTGCGTAAAGGCCTTCGGGTCGCAGCAGAGAACCGTGGTCACATGGCGCAGGTCGCAGTTCACGCGAATACGATCCTTGGCCGCCACCATAAAGTAGCTGGTCGGCGCGCCCTTCTTCTCTGAACCGTACTTGGGATTCGCGCTGACGTGGATGACTTCCTTGGGATTGCCCTTCTCGTCCAGCAGCCCATCGCGCTCATAAATAAGGTCGTTCAGGTCGCCCAGAATCGCGCCCAGGTTCTTGCCGGTGGTGATGGCGCCCCAGCCGCCAATCGAGTGGAAGCGCACAGCCACTGCGCCCTCGGGCAGCAGAGAAGGCGTCTCGTCGCCGATAACGGCATAGGGATGATCAATGCCGAGTACGAAGAAGTTCGCACCGTCGGCGGCCGTCTTGCCATCCTTGCGGGCGCGGCCCGCGGTCGCGAACTCGTACGCGCCGATGATGTGCTCGGGGCGGAAATCGCGCGAACCCAGCCCATAGCTGCCGCCAAAGATGTTGGGCAGTTCACTCGGCGAAATCGCGGGCAGACCCTCGGCTGCGGGATGACCTTCATACTGGACAGCCTTCGAGAGCGCAGTGCGGGTGTCGCGGCCCAGCGGATTGTCGCCGGAGAGCGCCTCGTCTGTGCGCTCAAGAATGATAACGTTCTTCTTGCCCTTGAGCGCCGCCACAATCGCAGCCTCAGGGAAGGGACGAATCACGTTCACATGAATGGAGCCAACCTTCACGCCTCGCGTCTGGCGCAGGTAATCCACCCCGGCCTCGATGTTTTCAGCGGCCGAGCCAAGCGACACAAAGACGGTGTCCGCGTCCTCGGTCTTGTACTGGCTGATAAGTCCGTAGCGGCGGCCGGTCAACTCGGCAAACTTCTCGTAGGCTTCTTCGAGGAACTCAAGAATCGGCTCAGCAAAATTATTGCGGCGGGCAATCACGCCCTGCATGTAGTGTTCCTGGTTCTGCACCGGCCCCAGCAGAATGGGGTTGGTCAGATCGATCATCTTGGGCACGCGGCGGCGCGTAGGCCCAAACAGCACCCGCTGCGCCTCGGTCGGGCAATCGATGATGTCTTCCGGGGAGCCCAGATACTCGCGGATCAGCTCCGACTCATGCTTATAGAAGGTGCGCTCCAGGTGGCTCGTGAGAAACCCGTCCATGATGTTCATGCCGGGGGTCAGGCTCAACTCCGTCACGCGGCGCAGAATCAGCGCCTGATCGGCTGCCTGCTGCGCGTCCTTGCCGAAGACCATGATCCAGCCGGTATCGAGCGCTCCATAAATATCGTCATGGCCGCAGTGCACGTTGAGGGCGTGCTTGGTCAGCGCGCGCGCGCCCACCTCCAGCACCATCGTGGAACCCTTGCCCGGCGCGTGATAGTCCTGCTCCACGCCGTACACCACGCCCTGGCCTGAGGTGAAGTTGACCACGCGCTTGCCGCACACCGAGTGCGCAATGGCGCCGCCCTGCGCCGCGTGCTCGCCTTCCGTCTCAATGGCAATCGTGTTGTGGCCAAACACGTTCAAGTGGCCTTCCGCATAGGCCTGCTGAAAAAGCTCGCCGCCTTCCGTCGAAGGTGTAATCGGATAAAAAACGCCGGCATCGGCGATCCGCGTTTCCGTGTGGTACGAAACAAGCTGATTACCGTTTGCAGTGACCCGGATCCCGGGATAACGAGGAGCTTCCTTCATAAAATCCCCCAATACATTTTTGCCAGTGTCTTTGAACCGTTTCGCGGTAGAGGCCGGTCTTGCTCAAGCCTTCATTCCGCCCTGCAGCTCCGCAACAGGCGGAGCATTGCCAATCTCAATGAATGCGTAGCGCGGCGTTTGGCCGCCTTGCCAACCCGCCTCCGCGATGGTCCAGATGCGGTGATTTCAATTCCATGCAAGCCTTTGTGGCGGCGCATTGGAGTTGTGCGCGGTTCCATCTGCCCGCTGGCTGGCATCATGATCTGCTTGCCACCAATCGTCCCTGCAAGTCTAATTGCCGAAGTAGAGGACGGGGAACCGTAAGGGAAGTTTCCCCGCAGAATCAGCCTCAATATCAGTATGCTCCCACCAATGGGAGACGCTGTACCACTGAGTGAGATGGGAGCCACATTCACGATATTCAATGCCCCGGTATATACTTGGCCGCGGCATCTGACTCGACTTCCATTGGTCCCATGCAAACGACTGATCCGCAATCCAGCGAGCAGTTTGCGCGTTATCCCAGCCTGCAGGGACGCTCCGTGCTGGTCACCGGCGGGGCCACCGGCATCGGCGAATCCATCGTGACGCACTTCGCGCAGCAGGGCGCATACGTTGCCTTCCTCGACATTCAGGACGACCCGGCGCGTGCGCTGGTTGAGTCCATCGAGGCCAAAGGCTTCCCCGCCCCGCACTACATTCATTGCGATTTGACCAATATCGATGCCCTGCAGAATGCCGTGAAGGAAGTTCTCGTCGACCGCGGCACCGTGGACGCGCTGGTGAACAACGCCGCTAACGACCAGCGTCACACCGTCGAGGAGGTGTCGCCGGAATTCTGGGACCGCTCCATCGCAGTCAATCTACGCCACCAGTTCTTTGCCGCGCAGGCCGTCATGCCGGCCATGCGCGCTGCGGGACGCGGCTCCATCATTAATATGAGTTCCATCTCGTGGATGATTCCCTCGACCGGCGCACCCATTTATGTCACGGCCAAGGCAGCCATTGTAGGGCTCACGCGTACATTGGCGCATGAACTGGGGCCATCCAATATTCGCGTCAACGCCGTACTGCCCGGCGCCATCGTCACAGAACGCCAGAAGCAGCTCTGGTACACGCCGGAGTACAAGGCCGAAATTCTTGCGAGCCAGGCGCTCAAGCGCGACATCCTGCCCGATGACGTCGCCCGGCTGGTGCTGTTTCTGGCCGCCGATGACTCCAGCGCCATGACCAACCAGAGCTACATCGTCGACGGCGGCTGGGTGTAAGTCGCCTGAAGCCGGCCAGACCACGCATTTGGTACTCTATTGCCCTAGGGAGCTTACACCATGGACATCACTTCCCCGTTCTTTGTCGTCCCGGTCATTATCGTCGTGTTTTTCAGTGCAATTCTCTTCGCCACCAGCAGCAAGGAAGACGGACACTCATCGCACTGATCATGTAACGGGTTCCGGTCGACGTTCAGCGTTCCCGCACGCGCACCAGAACAACCGCCTGCCGGGGAAGAGTCATGTCCATTGCAGCCTTGCCCGCATGCACCGCAATGCTGTGGTCTGGCACGGTCTCTTCGAGTGCAGCCGCTTTTTCGAGTTGTGCTGCCTGCTCCGCTGTAGGCTCCGAGGGGCTCCCCATCTGCTGCCATACCCGGTAGGCATTGCTGTGCGTCGAATCCATGCGAAATTCTGCGGCGACGACCTTTTTCCCTCGCAGACCATCCACGGCCAGATGTATCTGAGCAGCCGGAGCCGCGACATCCGCGTCGTGGTAATTCCACAGCAACACGTCCACCTCACCGCCATTGCGCGTGGCCACTGCGTTCACATCGGGCGCGCACGTCACGCTTCGGTCCAGAATCTGCGCCAGCGGAAGTGCTCCGCTGCTTTCCGTGGCAACCCAGTCCGCTCCCGGCTTGCCACTGCCCAGCATGCCTAGCAACCTGAAGGCATTCATCACCGGCTTATCGATTCCGTCGGTCGCCAGTGAGCGAAATCCGGCAAAGGCCGGCTGGTCTTCAAACTCGAAGGCCCAGGTCACCGCACCCTCGATGTTCACGCCGTACTCGCGCGCCAGTTCATAGGTGCGCAGCGTCGCCTCCGTCACACTGACGCCGTAGAGCGGTCCGTTGCGATAGCCATTCTGCGAACCCCGGCAGGCGGCGCATCCCTCCGGGTCGCTCTCGCCAAGGATGATGGGCGTGTTCTTCCACTCTGGATAGCTCGCGATGACCCGCATGCCGCGCGCCACCGCTCGCAACTGCGTCCCCACGCTCATCTCCACATGCCCATCCACCAGCGACGGCTTTCCCTTGGGGTGGTAGCTGATGAAGTCCAGCGGCGTGCCCCTGCCACCCGTCGCCGCATTCACGCCATGCGCGCAGTGCTCAAGAAATTGCCGCAGAAATGGCTCGGAGTGATCGCTGACGCCCGTCGCCTCCGGTCCGCCAATCTTCGCCTCGGGCATCACCTTGCGAATGGCAGCTGCCGTCAAGTCGTAGAGCCGGTCATACTCCTCCGGCGTTCCGTGCCAGTACGCAATGTCAGGCTCGTTCCACACCTCCCAAAGCCAGTCCGCCGTCTGGCTGCCGTAGCGCTCATGCAGGTGCGCGGCATAGGCGGTCACGAGCGCCGACCACTTCGCTTCATCCTTCGGCGGAAAGCTCCAGCCCGTAAAGACATCACCGTTTGGAAAATTGTGGCGATAGGGCTCAGGGTGCGTCGAAAGCGCCTCAGGCATAAAGCCGATCTCCACCAGCGGACGCACATGCGCGGCCAACAGCGCATCAAAAATGCGGTCCGTAATCGTGAAGTCGTAAATCGCCGTTCCGTCCGGCCGCTCCGTATAAACGTTGGTCGAGCCCCACTTGAGTGAGCCCTCGCCATTGCCCGTGGTGAAAAGATTGTGAGGACGGAAGTAGACCGGAACTGGACTGAGCGCAGCCAGCTCGCCCAGCAGCTTTTTGCCATTCGGAGCATAGATATAGTTCGGCTCATCCGCGCCAAAGTAGTTCCAGATGGGCGCATACGGCCCCGCAGGCTGTCCCGCATGCACCGCGACCGAGACCTGCGCGCAGGCCGGATTGGACACCACAAAGCAGGTCAGGACAACGACATCCAGCAAAGCCACGCAGACTCCGGTAAACGCATTCTTCATGCGTTCCACAATACCATTGCCCTGTCTCCCTTTCGCCGCACGCTAAACCAGCACCTGGTCACGCGCTGATTCTGCCGTGGCCCCGGTCGTGATACAAAGATGGAGCCGCACGCAGGGAGATTTCAGGAACCTTTCAATCCGGCTGGTCGTACTAAACGACAAGAGGGCGATTGCCATGATACGCAAAGCGATGATTGTGCTGTCTGGTCTCGCGCTGATGGCGTGGACCGCGGGCTGCAGGGTAAATGTGGATAAGGGCGAAAATGGGCAGGAGAAAAAGGTACAAGTGGATACGCCCTTCGGCGGCATTCATGTAAACACTGACCAGACCACAGCCGCCGACCTCGGGTTGCCCGTCTATCCCGGAGCAGCCATCGCGAAGGACGACGAGGAGAACAAATCCGCAGACATCCACATGGGCTTTGGTGAGTGGCAGATGCGCATAAAAGTCGTCTCCTACACCAGTTCAGACCCGCAGGACAAGATCGAGGCTTTCTATAAGAAAGCTCTGGGCCGCTACGGCGCCGTCATCACCTGCCAGAACAACGCACCCGTCGGCACACCCACCGCGACCCCTGAGGGCCTTACATGTGCCGATGACCGCAAACACACGAATGTGGACATCGGCAACAGCGTGCAGTTGAAGGCCGGCTCCAAGCACCACCAGCATATTGTGGGCTTTGAGAATCCAAAGGGCGGCACAAACAAGTTTGCCCTCGTTGCGATTGACCTGCCCGCCGGCACGGAAAATAGCGGCACGAGCGACTAACCTGCAGCCACCTAATTGCAGGCCAGAATCAAAAAAATCATTTGCTTCGGTCAACAGCGATGCCCATGACGTAGAATTCGACGCATCAGCAAGCACCCCTTTTGACCGGAGCCAATTCTATGCTGAACAAAATCGCTTGCCGCCTTCCCGCGGCGCTGCTCTGCTTTGCAGTTGTCTTGTACGCCGCTGACAAGCCAAAGCCAGCCGCACCCACGTCCGTCGATCCGTACGCCGAAATACAGCCCGCCACCGAGTCGCTGGACCTTACCATGTACCAGCGCATTCGCGATGAGGGCCTGAATCACTCCCATGTCATGGAGTTCGCCAGCGCGCTCATGGATGGCATCGGCCCGCGGCTCACCGGCTCGCCCAACCTGAAGAAAGCCAACGAGTGGACGCGCGACACGCTCACCAAAATCGGCCTTGAAAACGCGCACCTGGAAGACTGGGGCGAGTTTGGCATGGGCTGGCAGCAGGTAAACACCTGGGCCCGCATGGTCACGCCAGACACGGCCATGCTCATCCTGCAGGCCACGCCGTGGTCGCCCTCCACACCCGGCCCCGTCGCCGGCGACGTTGTCTTCGTCAGCATCAAAACCGAGAAGGATTTTGACCAATACAAGGGCAAACTTGCAGGCAAAATCGTTCTCTACGGACCCATGCGTGACGTTCCGCCCGTCGATAAGGCTCTCTTCGACCGCTACTCTGACAAAGAGCTCGAAGAGATTGCCGCGTTCCCCGTGAGAGCCGGCGGCGCAGGCATGTCGCCCGAGATGCAGGCCCGCCTGCACGCTTACCTTGAGCGCTTGAAGATGATCGACAAGGTGGCGCAGTTCTTCGCGGACGAGAAAGTCGCTGCGGTGATCGAGCCAAGCCGCGACGGCAAAAACGGCGGCGGCTCCGGCGGCACATTCTTTGACGACAACGGCGCAACCCTCGGCCGCGAGCCCTACAAAGCTGACAAGCGCGTCAAGGTACCCGTTGCGGTGGCGGCCATTGAGAGCTACGGGCGTCTCTACCGGCTCACCCAGGCCCACGCGCCCGTCAGCGTGCAGATCAACATTGAAACCCGCTTCACCGGCGACCACGAGCACGCCTACAACACGATTGCGGAAATCCCCGGCACCGATCCCAAACTCAAAGATCAGGTCGTCATGCTCGGCGGCCATCTCGATAGCTGGATTGCCGGCACCGGCGCAACCGACAACGGCGCGGGAACCGTCGTCGCCATGGAGGCGGTTCGCATCCTCAAAGCGCTCGGCGTCAAGCCGCGCCGCACCATCCGCATCGCGCTCTGGACCGGCGAGGAGCAGGGCATCTTCGGCTCCAAGGGCTACTGCGACCAGCACTTCGGTTCGTTCCCGCTTTCCACCGCGCCGGACCAGATGGAGTTGCCTGAGTTCCTGCGCAAGCCGGCCGGGCCGCTCGTTGTAAGACCGGAGCAGAAGCTCATCTCCGCCTACTTCAACGTGGACAACGGCTCAGGCAAGATCCGCGGGGTCTACCTCCAGGGCAATGCTGCCATCGCACCCATCTTTGCCCAGTGGATTGCCCCACTCAAGGACCTCGGCGTAACCACGCTCACCATGCGCGACACTGGCGGCACTGACCACCTGAGCTTTGACGCAGTGGGCATCCCCGGCTTCCAGTTCATCCAGGACATGCTGGACTATGAGAGCCGCACCCATCACTCCAATGAAGACGTAGTCGAACGGCTGCAACCCGCCGACCTCAAGCAGATCGCCACAGTGGAAGCGATCTTCGTCTACAACGCAGCACAACGCGACCAGATGATGCCGCGCAAGCCTCTGCCCCAGCCCGATCAGATGGAAAAGCGCAACGCGCCCCTCGAAGGCATCTTCCCGGACGCAATTCCGCCCACCGCTCAGGAGAAGAAATAGGTCGTCTTCACCGCTTCTCCAAAAGCCCGCTCCGGTGTTCCAGCCGGGGCGGGCTTTTGGCTTTTGCGGCAGGTCACCCAGTGGCTTGGAGCAAAGGCACGCTGATTGATCTTGCAGGAAGCGCTGTATACGATTACATTTCTTGCGGAGATCAATGCGATGCGCGTCCGCTCCCTTTCCATTCCGCCCTCTTTCCTCAGTCTTGCCGCTGCAGTCCTTCTCGCATTCGCCATGCGTCCGCAGCTCCGCGCCGTGGAGGCGCCCAGGCTCGTGCAAAAGGATGGCCGCTATACCCTGCTGGTCGAAGGCAAGCCGTACCTCATCCTCGGCGGGCAGATTCACAACTCCAGCGCCTGGCCCGCTGAGCTACCCCAGGTCTGGAAGTCCATGGCCGACCTGCACGCTAACACCGTGGAAGCGCCCATCTACTGGGAGCAGTTTGAGTCCCAGCAGGGCCACTTCGACTACACCAACGTGGATCAGATTGTGGAAGGCGCACGCGCCCACAACCTGCATGTGGTCCTGCTCTGGTTTGGCACCTGGAAGAACGGCAACAACCACTATGTGCCGGCATGGGTAAAGGCGGATACAACGCGGTTTCCAAGAGTGATCCGGCCCGATGGCGAGCCGATTGATGTAATGTCGCCCATCTCGCGCAACACCCTGGAGGCGGACAAGGCCGCATTCGTGGCCCTGATGCGCCACCTAAGCAAATCGATGGCGACCAGCACACCGTCCTCATGATCCAGGTGGAGAACGAGTCCGGCAACATCGGCAGCGTGCGCGACTTCTCCCCCGAGGCCAACCGCGAGTTTGCCGGCAAGGTTCCCGCCGACCTGCTGGCAGCCGCGCACAAGCAGCCCGGCACATGGACCCAGGTCTTCGGCCCCGAGGCAGACGAGATGTTTCAGGCCTACCACCAGGCAAAGTACATCAATCAAATTGCCGCCGCCGGCAAGGCCGAGTTCTCCATCCCCTGCTACATCAACGTGTGGATCGACTATCCCGCCGCCGAGCTACCGCAGCGCCAGGTGGACCTACCCGGCATCGCGTATCCCAGCGGAGGTGCAGTGCAGAAGCTCGTCGGCCTGTGGCGCGTGCTCGCTCCTTCCATCGACATGATCGGCCCCGATATCTATACCGACGACTCGCCGTTCTACCGCGAGACGATGGCTGCCTATCGCCTACCCAACAACCCATTGTGGATTCCTGAGACAGGTCGCAGCGACAGCTTCGCCAAGCTCTTCTTCTACGCACTCGGCAGCGGAGCCATCGGCTTCTCGCCCTTCGGCGTTGACCAGTCCGGTTGGAACATCCTGGGCGACGAGCCGTGGATGGCGCACGCACGAAACTTCGCCCTCATCGGCCCCATGGACCGCGAAATCGCCCAGCTTGAATTCGATGGCAAGCTCAAGACCGCCGTCGAGGAACCCGGCCAGGCCACGCAGGAAATCGACTTCGGCAACTGGCAGGCCACCGTGGCCTTCGGCTTCCCGCAGCCCGATGGCCGTCGTGCGCCCGGCACCAAAGACGCGCATGGAACAGCGGTGGTGGCGCAACTAGGCCCCGATGAGTTTCTCGTCACCGGCGTGGATGCCAGCGTCACCTTCCACCTGCCCGGCAAGCAACCCTGGATGCGCAGCGAGATCGTCTCCGCTGAACAGGGCACCTACGAAAACGGCGCATGGAAGCCGCTCAGACTGTGGAACGGCGACGAAACCGATCGCGGCCTCAGCTTCCACGAGGCGCCGGAAGTCGTGCGCGTGCGCATGGGCCGGTTCTAGCTTACCCATCTGCAATATTTCGCGATGCAACTGGGAAGCGTGCGGCGATTCCTAAGCCCGTGGATTCTGTTACACTAACGCAAGCGCATCAAGCGGGAGAACGCACCAGGCCGCGCCCGATGATACGCTCTAGCAACCCATGTTCGGGGAGTGGCTCAGCCTGGTAGAGCACCTGGTTCGGGACCAGGGGGTCGGAGGTTCGAATCCTCTCTCCCCGACCATCTATCTCGCACAGCTGATTTGAGTTAAGCCGCGCAAGCGGCTTTCTCTTTGCCCCCATTTCTCGGTACATTCGGGACGTTCGGGACAATTGAAAGACCGAACTCCGCAAGCTCAAATCCGATCCCGCACTTCTCAGCCCATTCAAGCCGAAAATGGAGATCTTCCTTGACCTTGTCGTACAGATCGGTCATGGTTTCGCCGGCATGCCCCAGTCAATACTTGTACAGCCCTTCGGGACACTGCGTGCGGTTATGCAGGTAGGTGTTGCGAAAACGGCGGAAGGCATGATTGCCTGCCTTGTGGTTGCCGGTGAAAGGGTTGACGTAACCAGTCTGCTGCAAAGCCGGGTGGAGATGCCGACGGATGATGTTCGAGACGCCGAGCGGCCTCCCGCTCCTTGTACGAAACACAAAGCCGGCATGCTCACAAAGGGATGTGCTGCAGGACATCCTAAGACCGTGAACTCATCGAGAATCATCACAAGCTTGAATCATCCCCGCTGAGCTAGCGCGCTCCTCACAAGTTCTTAAGCCAGATCCATCCTTGATCAATGCCGTTGTGTATTTGCTATGCACCACGACACTAAATTACGAAGACTAGAGGGCCCTTTAGAGCAGTCAATAGAACAATTGGTTAGATAGAGCATAGGCTGTTTGTACTATTCATCTCTGCGACGGGCACCATTAGCATGAGTGTGCTGCTTACAGGAGTCCGATTTGCATTCAAAACTGTATCCATCGAAGCTCGATCGTCGCTCCTTTGTGAAGGGGATGGCAATTCTTGGGTGGGCCGGGTCTCCATCATTTCTTCTTTCTTCGTCGTCCCGTGCCGCCGATGTCGTTCTTCCTGTTAATCGACTGCAAGTCATGAAAAACCGGGCGCCACTGCATGCAAATGCGTTCTACGCTTTGCCATTGGGCGCAATTCGTCCGTCAGGCTGGCTACGTCATCAGTTGCTTATTCAGGCAAACGGACTGAGTGGTCATTTGGGTGAAACTTGGGCCGATGTGGGTCCCAACAGCGGATGGTTGGGCGGATCGGGGGAATCCTGGGAGCGTGGGCCGTACTACCTAGACGGACTTATTCCGCTGGCATACCTGCTTGATGATGCAACTCTGAGAGCGAAAGCACAAGCATTCATCGACTGGACGCTCGAGCATCAGTCCAACGAAGGCATGCTTGGCCCACGAACTAACAATGATTGGTGGCCGCGCATCGTTGTACTCAAGGCGCTAACCCAATATTTCGAAGCAACAGGCGATCCGCGCGTCATTCCTGCCTTGACTCGCTATTTGATCTATCAACAAGCGCAATTGCCGACTCGACCGCTTCGTAATTGGGCGAAATTTCGCTGGCAGGATGAAGTACTCAGCGTCATCTGGCTTTATAACCGCACGGGGGACCGTAGACTGCTCGACTTAGCTGATCTTTTACATAAGCAGGGCTTTGACTGGCGCGCAGAGTTTGCCAATTTCAAGTACACAAAACGCGTTACACCGGAATCGGTCGGTCTTATCAGCGGTCACCAAACGGAGACATCGCTCACCACCCACGGAGTAAATAACGCACAGGCCATCAAGGCCTCAGCCGTGTGGTCTGTCATTTCAGGTCAAGATGCGGACAGGAAGGCATTCTTTCATCAGCTTGACGAGCTTTACCGTTATCACGGACTCGCCAATGGGATGTTTTCGGCAGACGAACATCTCGCAGGCCCCAATCCAGTCCAGGGAACGGAACTGTGTACGGTCGTGGAGACGATGTTCTCTCTGGAGCAAGCAATTGCGATCCTTGGCAGCGTCAGTCTCTGCGACAAATTGGAGAAGATTGCCTTCAATGCTCTGCCGGGAACTTTCACTGACGACATGTGGGCGCACCAGTACAATCAGGAACCGAATCAGGTGGAATGCAGTCTGCACCGAAAACCGTGGACCACAGATGGGCCGGAGTCTAACCTTTATGGTCTCGATCCGGAGTTTGGTTGCTGCACGGCAAATTTCAGCCAAGGCTGGCCCAAGTTTACGTCTAGTCTTGTCATGCTGTCGGATGACGACGGGATTGTCCTTCCGCTCTATGCTCCATGCCAAGCGGAAACGGTCGTGCGCAATACTCGTGTGCACCTGAGTGAAGACACAGACTACCCCTTTGGATCCGAAGTCACTGTGACTGTCAATCCTGAGCGCCCAATCGAATTCCCGCTGCGGTTGCGCATTCCCAAGTGGGCTGATGGTGCGATCCTTGAGGTCAACGGTACAAGAGTTCCAAATCTAAGCACTGGTACGTTCGCAGTGCTGGAACGTACCTGGAAGCCCGGCGACCGACTGCATCTGACACTGCCCTTGCGTCCCCGTATTTCGCATTGGTATAACAACTCGATTGCGGTCGAGCGCGGGCCACTTGTTTTCTCCTATGGAATTGGCGAAGACTGGCTGAAACTTCGTGATCGCTGCATGACCGCTGATTGGCAGGTGTACCCAGCCACACAATGGAACTATGCGGTCAATCCTCGAGAGGAGCTGATTACCGCACAGGAGCATCCAGCAGTAGTCAATGATGGTGCGGGACCCTTCACTCGGCATCATCCTCCTGTGACACTGCAGATTCATGCGCGCAAAGTGCCGAAGTGGCAGGCCGAGGAAGGCGTTGCCGATCCGATGCCAGCAAGTCCCGTGGAAAGTACAGAGCCCGACGAAACGGTAACTCTCATACCCTACGCGGCAGCCAAACTGCGCATCACCTGTTTTCCGTCGCTGAAAGACGGTTAACCTTTTTAAACCTCCGCGACCAAGCATGTATTGCGATTAAGAGCACGGTGAATCCAGCCTCTACCCAAGAGAAAATAATGATTACTCGTCGTCACTTCAACCTCACTGCTGCAGGCACTGCTCTTTCAATTCCCTTGAGTTCGGCACTATCCCATGCGACCCAAGCGCCGGAAGTGCCTGGGACCTCCTTCGATAGTGTTTCCGGAACAGGTTTCACGCCGTTTGGATATCTCGACAACCCCTATCATTGCTGGAACCTTCATCCCAGCGGGGTGTTTCGCTCAGTGCCTGGCGTAGGATTCGGGATCTATTACCCCGCAGGGCCAGGCGGCTACTTCGACTACCGCCGGAACGGTGTCTATCACGCGTCACTTCAAATCGGCTTCGTTATCGACGGGCGCACCGTCTTTTTGTTTGAGGACTTCCGTGACGGCGAGCTAGTCTCAACACATCACAGCAAAGACGTATTTACATACAGGGTCTCCATCAGCGGCTTCCAACTTGATTGCTCTTTTTTCCAGAGTGGCGAGAACACTCTAGCTGCGCGTGTGCACTTTGGCCCCGACAATAAGCGACGAGAGGTGCTTAGCTTGATTGTTCAGCACCAATACCAATTGGGGGGCGCACGTTGGTGGGGTGGGGACGGGGTTGCTGCCTATTTCGACCGTGTATCCGATGCTTGGATTACTCATGGCTTCGCAGCCGGCACGGTATTCGCGACAGGCGCGGATCGCCCAAGCAACTCGAGATCGGCGCAAGGAGGAGCGGAAGAGGCGCCGCCCCACTCGGCGCCTACGACTCAGCTAGGAGCTACGGCATACGGAACCGATCCGCTAACGGCAGTTCTCCGTTATGATGTGTCGCCGCCCTTGATGGATCACGGCATTACGGTTTACATGTCTCGTGGGGTGAACAGGCAAGCTGCACTGAAAGAGCTGAATCGTTCGAAGGTCGAAGCGGCTGGTGAATTGGAGCGGAAGTACGCCAGTGATGCGGCGTTCTGGCAGAGTGCGCCACACCTGACTGGTGACTGGCCATCTCACTGGAAGAACGGATGGATATATGACTTTGAAACATTACGCATGATGGTCCGAAGGCCGATTGGCATCTACCGTCATCCCTGGGATGCCATGCAGATCCAGGCGCCTAGAAATGTACTGGCGGAAACCTCAATCGATATGTGGGCGTTGAGCTACGCCGATCCCACGGCGGCAAAAGCCGTGTTTGCTGGGCAGTTTCTTGACGCCATTGCGCCCAACGTACCGTGTGCGAGGGAAGATGGCGAAGCAAACATGGTTGCCACCGACGGCAGCGAGTGCGGTACCTCAATCTCCTGGTGCTACCCCTTCTTCGGCGCAATGTGCATCTACCAACGTACAGGAGACAAGGAGTGGTTGGCTCTTGTTTATCCGAGGCTCGCTGCATTTCTGCGCTGGACCCTGGACAACCGAAGCGACGGGGACAAGTTCATCGTTTCCAAGTGCAGCTGGGAAAGCGGAATGGATGGATCGAAGCGGTTTCTCATCAACGAGCCTACCGGCGGCGAAACCACCGAATTCGCCCGACTCGTTGAACTCCAGGCGGCAACGTCACAGGCGGCTGGAATCCTCGCGTACTTCGCGAAAGAACTGGAAAAAAGCAAAGATGTCGAACAATGGAGCGGACTCGAATCCAGTTATTCGTCGAAGACGCAGCAGATGTGGAACGGCAAAGACTGGTTCAATGACTTTGACACGCGTAGCATGCGGCCCATCACGTCGGTAGGACACGACGTTGGCCAGGTAGCTCCTATCTTCTGCAACATCGCATCGAGAGCGCAGATCCAAGCTATGCTTCCCGCGCTTCGCGGCTTCTATGAGGATTCGATGGCAGGCAGAGTCGATGGTGGTCAGGATCCATTAATCTGGTCCTCACTCCTGTTGCCCTATGTTGAATCCTTGTGGAATGCGAGCCAACTCGACCTGGCCTCCGAGGTCGTGTATAGCATTGCTGAACGAATTTACACCAGTATGGACAGGCGCAGTCCGTCCCCAAGCGGAATGACTCACCTGGGTTGGCCGGGAATTAGCTGTGAAATGTGGGGTCCGGAAGGAGCCTGTGGAGGCGAGGGCTACGGATGGGGTGCGGTGATGGCCGCGCATATTATTCGCAACCTCCTCGGTGTTCGAGAGACAGCCGAGCCAGACATCGTCATCCTCGCACCTAACCTTCCGCAAAACCTGATCGCGAAGGGTGGTTTATATGGAATCAAGAATCTTGCCTTCAGGCACGGAAAGCTATCTCTCCGCTATGAAGTTGATGCCCGGGGAAATCTTCAAGTGATTGGAGCCTGCAGTGCCGGTTCAATCTCTGTAGAGGACACGCGTGATCACACACGCATTTCCAACATTGCTTCGCACAACTTCTCTTTCACCGCGCGCAACCGCCATGTATATCGGCTTATCTGGCAAATGAAACGCCCCGCCTCTTAGCGCTGTCGGGTGCCACGCAGGGAATAAGATCAATCCGACAGACGGATGATACCTTGCTGAATGGCGGTCGTCGCAGCTTCCGTGCGATCCGAGACCTCAAGTTTCTCCATGATGCTGTTGAGGTGATTTCGAACGGTATTATCGCTGATGCTGAGCACACTGGCAATTTGCTTGTTCGTCAATCCCTTGGCAATCATTTCAAGAATCTCGTGCTCGCGCGCAGTGAGATTTGACCGCAACATGCGCTCGGCCAGTCGTGCCGCTATTTGTCCCTTGATGTAGCGTTTACCTGCATGAACCGAGGCAATTGCCTCAAGCATCTGGCTCTTTGAGGTGTCCTTGAGCAGATACCCCATTGCACCCTCTTGAACCGACTGGTAGATATCTTCGTCTGCCTCGAAACTGCTGAGAATAATGACTCTCGTCTGGAGATGATGAGCCTTTAAGGCCCGCAAAGTCTCCAATCCGTCCATGCCCGGCATGCGCAGATCGAGCAGCAGAACGTCCGGCGACTGCTCTTGTACAGCTTTCACGGCATCATGGCCGTTTGACACAGTACCGATGACTTCCACCTGCTTTTGTGCGTTCAACATGCTTGTCAAACCCGTGCGAACGACTGGGTGATCATCCGCGATCAGGACGCGAATGCATTTGCTTTCGTGTTTGAGCATAGGAACGATACCTCCCATAAGTGTGCCAAAGAGTTAAGGGCCATTCAAACCATCGGCGATTGCGCGGAATAGGGGCAGTCACCGTAACACGTGTGCCCATACCTGGGGAGCTTATGATCTGAGCGATGCCTGCAACCCCTCGGGTTCGCCGCTGAATCCCCTGTAGTCCAAATCCGGCTGATTCATGTCCCATTTCAAAGCCGATTCCGTTATCTTCAACGGTAAGTTGGACCTCGTTGTCTCTATAGCAGATAGCGATTGAGATTCGCGTGGGTTGCGCATGGCGCACAGAGTTGGAAATTGCTTCCTGTCCGATCCGGAAAAGAGCGTCACTGAGCGCGGCGGGGAGAACGCGAACGTCCCCCGATTGTGTTGCGCTGACGACGACACAACACCGGTCTACCATCTTGCGCGCACATCGCTCCAGCGTGGTCAGCAGATCCAGGGTAGAGTCGGAGTCCCGACGCAGGGCGACGACGCTGCGTCGTGCCTCCTGATGGCTTCGGCGCACCAAATCGCAGGCAAGATCTAACTGCTCGTGTACAAGCGGAATGTCTGCCGGTACTCGATCCCGAATTGCTTCAAGTTGAAATCCAAGCCCCGCAAAGCTTTGAGCCAGGGTGTCGTGAATCTCGTGGGCCAAGTTTTCTCGTTCTTCGAGAATCGTCCGCCATCTCCAGTGCTCGATCCGGTTCTGCATGTAGAGGGCAATGAGAATGAGAATCAATAATACGACGCTGAGCAATACGACATGACGTGTATTCCACCAGGGTGGTCCCGAAAGCACTTCGAGATCATCGGCAGATCGCATAAGCAGTACGAAAGGGAATCGTTCATGGGTGTACTGAGGATCGCTCACGCTGATGCCTCGGAGTCGCACCGTGCTATTTAGTTCAACGTCTTGGAGAAGATGGTCGCCTCGGCGAAGATTCACGATGGCTTGAAACGGTTGCTGGTTGCTTTCCAGATCGAGCACAAGGTTATTGTCGGGAGCCTTTGTCTTGCGCTGAAGCGTACCCTCGAGTTCGATGAACATGTCGTCAAAAGAGCCGCTCGCCGCCTGAGCTGAGGTGGTGGAGAAGGGCGGGACGGGGGTGTGCGACCAAAGTGCGTTTACCGTGGAATTTTGTATGCGAGTGCTGTAGTATCCGGGGTCCACGTAACCCGTCACCTGTACCTCGTCGCCGATCTTGAGGGGGGCCAGCGACTTCGCACTTACGGCTACACCACCCGTCGGATCCTGCACATAAAGAGGCTTGGCGAGAATTACGACACCGCGGATTGTGACTTTGGTCTGCGGTGTAATTAGGCTTAAGCTGTTGATTGCCTGAACGGAACTTGCAGGAGCGGGCAAAGGAAGGTTCGTGCTGGAAGGGCGCGATCCAGAGCCAAAATAAGGCAAGTCACTATTCGACTCTTTCCCCAAGCCTTTTCGTTGGGCAGGAACTTGCAATAAGGCATTGCGCAGGTCACCTGCAGTTGCAACGCGTACCTGCACGTCTTTCCATGCACCACCCGAGGAATAGGAGCGTAGCCCGATTCTTCCTGATCGCAGGCAGTTCTTGTCGGAGAGCGAAACCGCTGTTATAGCGGCCGGATTACTTGTTGGAGAAGCCGATACTACAATGGTGCACCCGTAAGTGACGATCTGTAAGTGATACCACTGGAACGCCTGCGTACCTCCCTGTATTAAAACGCTCTGCACCTCCTTCCAGTCGTGGTTGGCCCGGCCAAGGATGAGCCGGTTGTCTCTTGTTCGCAGGCCAGCATAATAGCCACTGTAGGAATCGACGCCCTCTTCCTCGTTACTGGACCGAACAATGAACCCTGCATCACCATCTGTCCCAAGCAGCTTCACGTCACCGGACAAAACATAGTTTTTCCACTTGGTCGAGCCGGCGAGAAGCTTAGCTCCACGATCATCCGAATCATTGCGCATCGTTCCGTCGACGATTGACCAAGTTCCTCCGAAGCCTTGCCACTCGTCCGCGATGTTTGCCGCGAATGAATCGTGATACGGGAGGTGATGCTGGGGGTGATAGAAGTAAAACCTCCAGAAAATGCCGCTTATGACCGCCGCGATTGCCAGGCTGGATACAAGGACACCGAGCCCCGATCTTGTAATACGGCCGGTAATCATTGGTTCCACTCTGAATCCAGCGCCAGAATGCGCCGGATCTCTGGCAAGTTAAGATTGCTACGTGTTACCAGTCGTGGGCTCACCTTGATCAAAGCCGGGACCGTCTTCCCATGGAGCTGATCGTCGATCAGCTCTACAGCACGATATCCCATGTCATAGGTGTCTTCCACAACAACTGAATCCAAATCGCCTGTGACGATTGGCTGAATCAAATCCTGGTCAAAGCCTATTAACCGTACTCTGTGAAGCATGTGCAACTCATCCAGTGCGGCATAAGACCCGCGGGTTGCATCGGCGGTGACCGCTACGATCGCATCCAGATTAGGATGAGCGATCAGCACCTCTTCAGTTGCCTGCTGTTCATAGGGCACATTGAACGATCCCGTTTTCTTTTCCGCGATCGTGACACCAGGGAACTGGCCGTGCAAAACAGTTTCGAAGGCGCGTACACGATCCACCACCCCGATAATGTCGAAGTTGATCCCCACAATGGCGATTGTGCCCTTGCCGTGCAGCAGTTCTCCAACTCGCATTGCTGCTAGACTTCCCGCCTGGTTTTCGTCGCTAAGAATGTAAGTGAGCTTCCCGCCTGGCGGCATTGACAGTGGTGATCCGAAGATCACCATTGGGATCC
The DNA here is from genome assembly GCA_021780075.1 of Acidobacteriota bacterium. Classification (GTDB taxonomy): domain Bacteria; phylum Acidobacteriota; class Terriglobia; order Terriglobales; family Acidobacteriaceae; genus Telmatobacter. Next base: position 56,808 of record JAJXZL010000044.1, on the reverse strand, counting down.
CCTTGGCTAGACCCCTGCGCACAGGTGTCATCAAAGCGAGCGGCTGGTCAGGAGACAAAATGATTCCAGAGTATCCACCATCTATAACGCGATTCACCAGAGCGATCTGACTGTTGATATCATCCTCGCGTGTGGGTGCGTTCCAGTATGTACTTAGGTGCGCAGTGGCCGCCGCTGCTTCTGCACCCTCATGCGCCGCTTCCCATAGCGACATGCCAGTGGTTCTCGGGACGATGGCAACCACCTGCATGTGCCGTGCCCTGCAGCCTCCAATCAAGCTGGCCAGGATAACGACGAATGGGATGGACAGGGTCAAACACTTGCCCCTCGACCGAAGCATTGCATCGCAAGCGTTTCTAACAAACTTACTTTCCTTGCTGCTCACGAACATGCGACTTCACCTTCTCGTGAGTAGACCTCCGCCGGCCTGGGAACTACTCTTGATGTGATCACTCGGCCGTCCATGCTCCGCACACATCAGCCTCAGTCTACATCTGCTGCGCAACGGAATCCTATTGTTCCTGATCGGTCGATGCTGGGTGCCATGAGGAGATACTTGCCATGCTGATCGAGTCGATATGCCTGGGGGAAATACCACCAGGAACCTTGAGCCTGGTAGTGGCTCCCTCCGCGCAGAGTTGCGGATCGGGTGTGCGAGTCCTCAAATTCGTTTGTCCACTGCCAGACGTTTCCCACCATATCCAACACGCCAAACGGGCTGGCTCCCCTCGGGTGAGCGCCAACATCGTTCGGGCTCGTCAGCCGGCGACTCTTGTCTGGCGTAGGAACCGCGCGTGGATCCCATTCATTTCCCCACGGATATGTGCGACCGTCGAGACCCTGCGCAGCATATTGCCACTCCCACTCATTGGGCAGCCGCTTGCCTGCCCATTGCGCATATGCACGAGCATCCTCCAGCGAGACCCACGTTACCGGCTTCTGGCCCCAACCAGCTGGATACGCCCCGTCATGCCAATCGCGAAGAAAATTGTGGCCGTCGCGAGGCTGATAATGGCTTTCGTCCAGAAAGCGCTTAAACTCTGCATTCGTGACTGGATATCGATCGATGTAGAACGGCTTGATCGCAATCAAATGGTCATGATCCCGGTGCGGCGCATCTTCCCACGGATACTGCACATCCATGCCAAGCTCATTGTGGTTATTGACCTCGATGCCGTGCACCTTGAAGTCAAACTCAGCAGCGGGAATGAGAATCATGCCCGAGTGCGGAGCTCTTGAACCCTTGGCTTCCTCATTCTTGACCATGGATTGCTGTAAGGGCAGCCACTGATCAGAGTATTCACTCAACGGCTTGATTGAGCGCTCATGCATCTCCTTCATAACCATTGCCACTGCATCTGGAATGTCGCGGGAATGTAACTCCAGTATGGCGCCGAAGCCCTTGCTCTCTATATCGAACATCAGGATCGCGTTGCCGTTCGTTGATGCTTTCGGATGAAGTTCGACACCATGCCACAGATCGAAATAGCGGATGCCGGGTTCTGGTGTTATCTCAACTTGTGCACCGGTGACTTTGTACTCGTTTCGGTTAATGATCGTCCATAGTGTTTGATCTGAACTTGGAAAACGGCTCGCAAACACGCCTTCCTGCATTGTCGGCGCGTGCGGTTGCCAGTCCGGACTGACAAGCAGAGGCGCAAAGGCGCGCTCGATCTGCATTACGCGACGAATTGCTTCTGCATCGCGCGCCGTGAACCCGTTGTGAATACCGATCACGTCCTGCTGATTCGAGTAGCCCACGCCATTGAAGAAAGCTGCCTGGATCCCGTCGATTCTATGCCTTCCCCCGCTCACAAGCATAGGCATATGACGAGTTTCCAGCCACTTGTAGCGACTGATCATAGGCACAAACGGATAGCTCCAGTAGCCCCACGTCATCTCATTCCATGCGAGCGTTTCCTCTGCTGGAAGCCCTTCTGGGTGAAGGGCAAGCGGATGGTGCACGGCATCAGAAGCGGATAGGTAGACGCGCGGCATGCCGTCCATCGTGTCGCCCATCAACCCATCGGCGCCAATCTCCTTCATCAATTCGGCCTGAGCAACCCAGTCCTTGCGGTCTTCGTCGCGTGTTCCTCTGTCCCACGGCGTCTCGGGGAAGATGACCTTCACGCCGCGCCGATGGAACTCCGCCACCATCTGTTTCAATGCGGCGATTCCACCCGGCATGTCGCGCAACCGGTCAAACTGGTTGCGGTCATCCACTCCAAGGTTGGGGTATGTATCCCATACCAGAACACTATCGGTTCCACCGATCTCCTTCTCTACCCGGCCCAGATAGTTGTCTACTGTGTAGACCATCTTGTCGTGGTCGTAGAAATCCCGCTCTTCGATCATCATTTGAGAACAAACAAAATTCCTCTGCGTCCAGGAAAGATCAGGCCTGCGGTAGTTGGAGTCATCGAAACCAATGCGATCCAGACGCTCCTGCCGCCAGTGGCGCAGGTCCTCAAGCCAGGCCTTCCGATCCGCAGCTTTCGTGGGGCCCGGAATCTGGGCGTCAACGGGCGGATAGTTAGTGTCTTGAGCTACTGCCACAGGCGATGAATATACGGAGCCGCCGAGCAAGAGCAAAAAGGTAAGGGCTGTTGCGCGGCCCAGCAAGCCGCTGCTCCAGTCCTTAAAGACATCGAATTGCACTGACGTATTCCTCCCGAAGGGCTGCTGACGACGATATCAAGGGCGTGATATGCGGTCCATAGTACAAATGGGAAAAGTTCGCCATTCAGGCCGACACGAGAAAGTTTGCATCCGGTTCATTTGTACTAGATAGAGGGGGGTCTAATCTGCTCATGCGCCCGCCACATTCACCTTTCTAGACTTGCGCAATCAAAAGCTACGGTTGCGCAGACACCGTTCTATTTCTGTGCCCTAGTAGTATCCCCAAGGTTTGGCATCAGCTGATCAGTGAGAGGTGGAAATATCATGAGCTCTTGGAGCAAGCGGTTGTTTGGAGTCGCGTTGGCGGGAGCCATGCTCGCTGCGCCCCCCGCATTCGCACAATTTTCGTCGAGCGTGCAAGGCACCGTGCAGGATTCGTCCGGTGCGGCGGTCGCAAAAGCGAGCGTCACGCTTTTAAACAGCGACACGAAAGTCTCGCAAACCCGATCCGCCGATGAATTCGGCTCTTATCGTTTCCCGAGCATCGCCCCCGGCAACTATGTTATTACCGCATCTGCTCAGGGATTCAACAACGCTGCCGTCAGCTTCGTTCTTTCCACGGCTGAGAACCGTAATATTGTCCTCACCTTGCCGGTAAGCGGTGCTGTATCCAGCGTGTCAGTCACTGCGGAGGCTCCTCTCCTTGATACCTCTGACAGCCGTGACCAGCTGACCATCAACAATGAGGAAATACAATCCCTTCCGCTGCCCTCGCGTAACCCCACCGCGCTGCTTGGCCTGGCCCCTGGCGTGTCTGGCCTTGGGTCGGCCGGCTATAACAACTTCTTTACCGAGAATGCCGACTACAGCGCCAATGGACGCGGCAATAATGGCAACCAGTACATCCTAGATGGTTTGGACATCAATATTGATGTCAATCCTGGCGTTTTGACACTGGTTCCCAATGCCGATGCTTTGTCGGAGATGAGTGTGCAGACAAACACGTACACAGTCGACTATGGCAAGACAAGTTCCATGCAGACCATCATGACGACCAAGTCGGGCACCGCCGAGTACCACGGCTTTGGCAGCATTTATTACACGTACCAGAACCTGAACGCACGTGGCGAATTCGGACCTCCACCCCCAACTCCTGTCGCTCCGTTCCACACGACTAATTTGTCTTTTGGGATCGGCGGTCCCGTGATTCCCAAGCGCCAACTCTTTTTCTTCTTCAGTATCGAACCCTTTCGGGCTTTGAATTCAAACGGGAACGCTGTTTTGACCTATGAAGATCCAGCCTTCCTCGCCTTTGCACAGCAGGTGCGCCCAAGCTCTCCGGAAGTCAACCTCATGGCCAAGTACCGTCCTTCTGCGGCTACGACGACCGGTGTTGCAGCGACTGCGCAGGACGCCTTCGGACCCCAGGACACTCTGAACAACACTGGCTGCAATACGCCGAGCACAGACAACGTTCCGTGCGCTACTCCCGTATTTGACAACGGTATCTTCAACTCCTCCAGCTATCAGAATGCGAAGCAATACAACGTCCGTATTGACAAATACTTCAGCAAGGACCGTATCTACGGAACTCTCTTTCGAGACACGCTTGGCTCTGGAGGTCCTGCCGTTCGTCCTGCCTTCAACACCACCAATCCCTCCTCCGTCATTTCAACGCAGGGGAGCGAAACCCATACATTTTCACCGAACTCCCTGAACGAGGCATCTTTTGGTTACAACTATCTTCAGGGAACAATATCGGCTACCGGACTGCTGAGTGTCCCGGTCGTGAATGTGAACGGTCTGGGTGTGGGCTGGGGAATCGGCTTTGCCGACGGCCAGTATGCAGAACACAACTACCACTGGCGTGATGTATTTACACACATCCAAGGCTCCCACTCCTTCAGCATCGGTTACGAAGGCTGGCATGGAGATGATCTCGCCCTCTTTGCCCCGTCTTTCGCGCAGCCGACCTTCCAATACAACAACATGATTGACCTCATTAACGACAATCCCTACTCGGAAACCGGACTTTCCTACAATCCGGTTACAGGCAAGCCGATGCCAGGGCAATACGAATATGCCGAGACGACCCACGGCGTCTTCGCGCAGGATACGTGGAAGGCAAACCGGCGGCTCACCATCAATTACGGTGTCCGCTACGACAACTTCGGCAATCCCTATCCGGTCGCCGGAACCCCGTTGGCCAACTTCCATCTCGGGACAGGGTCCACGATGGCAGTACGTGTCGCAAATGGAGTCAATAAGCAGCAGGGGCACGTCTACAACCAGAGCATGAACTGGATCTTCAGTCCGCGCGCCGGCTTTGCCTGGGATCCCACAGGAAGCGGCAAGTGGGTGCTTCGCGGCGGCTTTGGTATCTACCGGGATTGGGTAACACTGGGAAATGCCGAAAACAATCTGAAAGGCAATCCTCCTGGCTTCGTTCTGCCGACGTTCTTCAACAACGGCTCAACCGCAGCTCCCATCTTCGGATACGGAACCCAGAACACTTATCCGTTTGGTTTCCCGTATCCTGCTTTCCAGGGGCAGCCGCTGGACAGTCGGGGAGGCATCCCCGGTGCGCAGATTGCTGTCGGTGGAGTTGACGGCAATCTGAAGTCGCCTTACACGAACACCTGGTCTGTTACATTACAGCGCTCGCTCATGCAGAACATGGTCGCCAGTGTAGGCTACGTTGGGCAGCATTCGGGCAACCTGCAGTATGGCGGAGGAAGTTCTTTCGGCAACTCATTCTCGGGCGACGTTAACGTGTACGCAGGAGACCTGTTGCAGCATCTGTCATGTACGCCAGATCCCTCCAATCCGAGTGCTCCTCCCATATGTCAGGGAACACAGACGAGGTTGAATCCGAGCTTCGGCGCCATCAATTACACGTATAACGGTCCGTGGTCGAACTACTCGGCGTTCATCTTGGCCATGAACGGCCGCTTCGCGCATCGAGGGTTTGTCACTGCATCCTATACGCGGGCAGTATCGAAGGACAATTCGGGAGCTCTGCCTTCGGGAAATTATCCAATCGAATATCCCCTCAACCGCTTCTATGGACCGTCGGCCTGGGATGTTCCTAACCGCTTCTCACTCGGCTGGGGCTATGATCTGCCCGGCCTCAACGAAGGCCATGGAGTGGTAGGCCGTGCGACCTCGGGCTGGCAGCTTTCGTCTGTAGCCATCCTGCAGTCTGGACTGCCCTTTACCGTAGTGACAGCAGCTCCATTGGACGTGACCACCGACATCAATGGGAACGTCGTCTTCAAGTCGGACAGCGGAGATTTCAATGGGGACGGTGACAATACAGATATTCCGAATGTCTCTTCCTACCACATCTCCACTAGCCGAAGTAGCTACCGTAATGGATTGTTCAACCACTGCAGTGGAGGAAACCTGTACAACTGCGGACCATTCTCGTTCCCGCAGGTGGGCCAGGAAGGAAATGAGAAGATCAACCAGTTCCGGAATCCTGGTTTTGCTCAAGTGGACGCGACCTTGATGAAGGTAACCAGCATCTCTGAGCGGGTCAAGTTCGAACTCCGGATTGACTTCTTCAACGTGCTCAACCGGGTTAACCTCCAGGGAGTAGATGCCAACGCTCAGGATGTGAGCACCTTCGGAACTTCAACCTCAACGCAGATCCCGCGCCAAGGACAACTGGGAGCTAGACTGGAGTTCTGAGGCGCGACTCCGTTCTAATAGGAAACGCTGAAAAGCAACGCGCTCGGAGTTCCAGAAACTCCGAGCGCAACATCTTTGTAAGAGGATCATCTCTGACGTGTTCCTGGACGTTTTATATACATCACGCAACCGGATCACAAAAGTGCTGTGCTGGTGCATGCTCGCTGGTGTCGCAGCGCTTGCCCATAATGCGTCATGTCAAGCGGACCGCTCAGTAATCCTGCAAATAGAGGAAGCCTTGCGGGCTCAGCACTATGCAAACGCCCTTGCTCTCGCGTCCTCTGCCCTCAAACACGATTCCCAAGACCCTCGGTTATGGGCACTTCAGGGCATGGCCAATTCAGGTTCTGGGAAACGCCGGGCTGCATTGGACTCCTATAAACACGCGCTGCGGCTCAAGCCGGACTATTTACCTGCCCTCGAAGGAGCAGCACAAGTAAGTTATCAGCAGAACGACGGCGAGGCCGGACCCCTTCTCCAGCGAATTCTAGTTCTCCGCCCTGACGATCCCACAGCGCACGCCATGGCAGGAATGATTGCCGCGCAACAGGATGACTGCAGGGAAGCTGTTATCCACTTTCAACAAGCGCAGCAGGTGATCGCCACCCAACCAGTCGCGCTGGCAAGATATGGCGTTTGTCTGGCCCAGGAGCACCGCTTCGACGAAGCCATCGCGCAGTTCCAGACGGCTCAAGCATTGCAACCGGAGAACCCTGCCGCACGCTATAACCTTTCGCTGGCTTACTGGAATGCGAAGCGATTCGATGATGCCCATGTTGCTTTGCAGCCGCTCATTCAGTCTGGCACGACGAATGAGGGCGTCCTGATCTTGGCTGCCGATGTGGATGAGGCGCGCAATGATACTCCGCAGGCTGTCGCTCTACTGCGCAAGGCCATTGAGGCGAACCCTCAGGACCCAAAAGCGTACGTCTGGTTTGCAAATCTGGCCAGCGACCATTCCTCCTTTCAAGTTGGCATCGACATGCTGAATGCTGGCGTTCACCTGCTCCCCCGCGCAGGGCAACTCTACATTGCACGGGGTATTCTCTATGCTCAATTGGGAGAATTTGAAAAGGCAACCAATGATTTTGAGGCTGCACACCAGCTCAATCCGAACCTCTCCTTTGCCGGCACCGCCGAGGGCATCATCGCAACACAACGCCACGATCTGAACGGGAGTGTCGTGCGCTTTCGACAGCAGGTCCGTGATCATCCTGGAATTGCTTTCGATCACTATCTACTGGCAGAAACCCTGCGCCAGCGGGGCGCCGAAGCTGGCAGCGCTGACTATGCTGAAGCTTTGCGGGAAGCACAGGAAGCCGTCAAGCTCGACTCCAGCCTTGCCGTGGCGCGCGAGATACTTGCCGACCTCTATCTAAGCGAAGGAAAGACGGCAATGGCTGCGGAGCAATGCGAAGCTGTTCTGCAAAGCGACCCTGACAATCAGGAAGCTCTCTATCGCCTCATTCTCACGCTGCGTAAATCTGACCACAAGCAGGAAGTTCCCACATTGGTTAAGCGGCTCGTCGCTCTGAGAGACGCGCAAAAGGAAAAGCGATCGCATCTGATGAGGTACGAATTGGTCGACAATGTGCAACGCTCTTCTGCCCTAGGCATTCCAGAAAACGCATCGAGCAACGCGCATTGAATTCTCGTGAACTTTGAAAAACAGAGAAATCCGGCACCTACGCGCCTTTCTATGCAGCATCAAGGACGCTTTGCTGCTTAGTTGCACCCGGAATATTTACGGAAGCAATATGATCCGATCAACCAAAGAAAAACTTGGCTGTGAACAGGCCCTGTCTCTCGCACTGCTACAAATTACCGGGCAGGCCACTCCTCAATTGAGGGGCACAGCGTTTTTCCACAAAAATCCGTGCCTGCCATTTTCATCTCTAAAGATGCCTACGATTGTGCCAAGGTTGTTAATTCCCGTCGCAACAGTTGCAGTTACCGTCGAGCCAGGCATATCAATGGAACTGAATTTGTCTTTATGCAGCAGGAAGCCGTGTGGGGCGCTGTTCGGACCATATCTTCCTACTATGTCGCCGTAATCGTTGATTCCCCAGGGCTCAGTGTCCCTGGAGTTGGGATAACTGAATTGAGTTTCCCCAGTGCCATTCAGGATGAATCCGACGAACTTGTTTGGAGCAGAGAAAGCCCACCCCACTATCGTTCCTGAATCGTTGATGGCGTCGTACATCATCCACGCGGAACTGATCGACACGGCAGCACCGTTCTGCATCGTCCAGCCGTGCATTGTCCCCGGATTGTGCATACACCCGATAATTGTGTGATTCGAATTGATCCCTTCTGGCATGAAGTTAAATCGTCCAGGGATATCGAGAGGCACCCATGTTCCGTTTGCCGTGAGGAGAAAGCCGCGGATCAGCGTGTCAGCGGCAATGCCATAGAAACCAACAACGTCACCAGCTTGGTTGATACCCCCGGCCTCAGTCCAGATTGCGTTCGGATAATCAACGGACTTGAATGTTTTCCCATCATAAGTAGTGAAACTATGCTCGATGCCATCTTCCTTATAGTAGTAACCAACCATCAGCCCTGCATCGTTAATTCCCTTAATATATGTGGCTAAGGCGCCGTCAAAGTTGATCGGTTTTTGTGCCGCGGCTGCCACTGTGAGCGCAAGTATCAGCAAAGGTAACAAGACAGGGGTATACGCATGAGTCATTTGAGTGCTTACCCTTTTAGTGAGTTCCATTGGGGTTTTCATCACTCCTCCTCTTCTGTTTGTGTTTGGCTTGTATTCGACGTCTGGAACGGCGAACGTTGCGGACTATGAGTCAGCCAAATCTATAAATCAATGGAAGACGTGGCATTTGTGGGTGAGTGCGCAAGTAGTTGCAACAATTCCGGTTAAATTTCCATGTCTATGACGCCGAAAACAGGCTTATACTTCTTGCCGCAATCCGCTCAGCCTTGGTGACGGTTGATTGGGGACAGCAAGATGCTCCGATTTGGCGTCTTCGAATTGGATCGGGAAACCGGAGAACTGACGAAATCCGGACGCAAAGTCCCACTGCGGCCACAAGCTGCTCGTGTTCTTGCATTTCTGGCAGAGCGGCCCGCTCAACTGGTGACCCGCGAACAACTCAGGGTATGTATCTGGGGATCGGATATCGCGGTTGATTTTGAGCACGGACTCAACCAGTGCATCCGGCAAATCAGGCTTGCGCTGAGTGATGACGCCGAAACCCCACGCTACGTGGAGACGCTGCCTCGGCTTGGCTACCGCTTTATCGCGCCTTTGCGAGAAAACGGGGCACCGGAGATGAGCGGCACAGAAGTGGCAGTTTTATATGCGCATCCGCCTGCTGATGTCAGCTCGCCAGGGATCTCTGAAATCAAGAGCACTACACTCGGATCGCAAATTGTTTACCGTTGGCTTGCCGTCGCTGCAACAGGAGCTGCCGCGGCCATTGCGGGATTGATTTCGCTTTCGTCTATTGGCCACTCTCCCATAGAGTTGTCGGCGCCAAACCTGACGCGAATTACTTGGGATGCGGGGCTCACGACAGACCCTGCTCTGTCGCCGGATGGCAAGCTTCTTGCCTATGTTTCGGACCAGAACGAAGAAGGACATCTAGATGTATATGTACGGCAGGTAGGCGGAGGGGAACCGCTGCGGCTCACATCCGGACCAGGAAATAAGCGCGCACCCGTATTCTCACCGGATGGTTCCAGCATTGCCTTTGACGTGGATGACGGCGGCGGAATTTACATCATCCCAGCACTGGGCGGGAAGGCAAGAAAACTAGCATCCATCGGTCACAGCCCGCAATTCTCGCCAGACGGCAACTGGGTTGCTTATTCGGTGGGCTATCTGTCAGGGGTAAACCTCAGCACTGATCGCGGCGCCAGCCTATATGTTGTTGCAACACGCGGAGGATCTCCTCGACAGATACGTCCTGACTTTATGGGTGCGACCCACCCGCTCTGGTCCCCGGATGGAAACCACCTATTGTTTCTGGGGAATCCGGACAACAGGGATCCCCCAGAAAAGGCGATGGATTGGTGGGTGACTCCGCTGACTGGCGGGAAAGCAGTGAAGACAGGCGTATTGGATGCCACACGCGCGGCGGGGCTTATGAACGAGTTTCAGGCTTATCCGTGGGCGATTCTACCCGCAGCCTGGGATGCGCACGGCAATTGGATACTCTTCTCCGCGCGGAATGGTGACAGTATCAATCTTTGGCGGGTGGGGATCTCTCCTACGTCCTTCAAATTAGCGAACCGGCCCCAGCGGCTAACCTCTGGTCCTACACGCGAAGAAAACCCATCGCTGGCCTTCGGGTCCGATGGCACCATGCGAATTGCCTTTGCGAGTCTGTCAGAAAACCTTTCGATCTGGAGCCTGCCCATCAAGCCAAACGAAGGCAGGGTGACTGGCGTACCGCAACAGCTAACCCATGACGCGGCGGGCGACTTCATGCCGGATGTGTCACGCGATGGCAACAGACTGACCTTTATCTCGGCGCGGCCGGGTAATCAGGAGGTGTGGGTCAAGAATCTTCAGACCGGGACGGAGTCCGCGCTGACTGCCACGCATGCCCTTAAATATGAACCAACTTTCAGCCCTGATGGCTCGTGGATCAGTTACAGCGAAACACCCAAATGGGATGTCTACATTGTGTCCAGTGCGGGCGGAGTACCGGAAATGGTATGTGAGGCTTGCGGTGAAGCCACAGACTGGTCAGACGATGGCAAGCGGCTCCTTGGCAATGCCCTGGACGGGCGCGCATGGATGCTGGACCTGACCACACACCGCAAAACAGAACTGCTTGCAACCCACCAATGGATTGCCACGGATGCCTTCGCGCCGGACAATCGCTGGTTCAGCTTTTTAAGCGTGCAAGCCGGCTTCTATCGCGCATTCATCGCTCCTGTCAGTTCAACGCCCGTGCCGGAAAATAAATGGATTGGCATCTTCGACGGCGAAGCTGAAGCCTGGTCTCCCGATGGCAACCTTGTCTATGCCACTTCAAGGCGAGACGGCCACGAATGCATCTGGGCGCAGCATCTTGACCCACATACAAAGAGACCGCTCGGATCTCCATTTGCCGTTTTCCATTCTCACGACGCTCGACTCTCGCTGGTGAACGAGACAGAGACCACACTGGGCATTGCTGGAAAGAGGCTCGTGTTCAGCATGGGTGAACGCACCGGCAACATCTGGATGGCCGAATGGAAATCGCGGTGAATAGCACACTCACTCAGCACAGGGAACTCGAAGACCCTCTCTTGAGCCTTGCTGCCCACGCCGCTTTTCTCTCCCAGCTACAGAATCGAGTGCTCTTCAATTCCTGGCGTGTGCTTCGACGGGCGACATGGGCGGAAAAGGTCAATCACTCTTCGCACAGAAAAAGAGACCTGAAATCGTCCACCAGCCCCGGCCATTCTTTCTCGCGCAGTTTGAGTGAGCTAGGCGCCTTGGCGGCTTGTTCATGCTCTCATCTTTCGGAATATTCGGATAAGTGAAAGACCAGGCTCTCGAAGCTCAAGTCCGATCCCCACGTCTGGGCGCATGGCTCCAATGGATCTGCTCATCCGTTCTCCTGATTCGAGTGCTGAAGGCTTGAACGCCTCATGCCTCGCTGAACAGGTACGGATGAACAGACCATCGGAACATACAGCTTGTCTTTCCTCATGCATTTCCTTGGGGATCAGGCAAGGTCGAAGCGGTCCAGGTTCATCACCTTGCTCCATGCAGCGACAAAATCCTGCACGAAGGCTGGCTGCGCATCGCTGCTCGCGTACACCTCCGCAACGGCCCGGAGCTGCGAGTTCGAACCAAAGACGAGGTCAACAACAGTGCCAGTCCACTTCACCGCGCCCGTCTTCCGATCGCGCCCTTCCAACACGTTCTCAGACCTCGCTGACCTCTCCCACTTCGTACCCATATCCAGCAGGTTCACGAAAAAGTCGTTGGTCAAGGTCTCAGGCCGCTTGGTGAAGACGCCATGCTGAGACCCGCCGAAGTTCGTGCCGAGAGCACGCATGCCGCCGATCAGCACCGCCATCTCCGGAGCGGTCAGGGTCAGCAGTTGCGCCTTGTCCAGCAGCAGGTTGGCGGCAGATCCCTCAAGTCCCTTGCAGACATAATTACGGAACCCGTCCGCCACCGGCTCCAGCACGGCAAACGACTCCACATCGGTCTGTTCTTGCGAGGCGTCCGTGCGACCCGGAGCGAAGGGAACCTTCACAGCGTGACCAGCCTTTTTGGCAGCAAACTCCACTGCGGCGCAGCCCGCAAGCACAATCAGGTCGGCCAGCGAAACCTTCTTACCCCCCGACTGCGCGCCATTGAATTTCTTCTGAATCGCTTCCAGCTTCGCCAGCACCTTGGCCAGCTCAGCGGGCTGGTTGGCTTCCCAGTCCTTCTGCGGTGCGAGCCGGATGCGCGCGCCGTTGGCGCCGCCGCGCTTGTCACTGCCGCGGAAAGTCACTGCCGACGCCCACGCCGTCGTCACAAGCTGGGAGATCGACAGGCCCGAAGCAAGCACCTCGGCCTTGAGGGCTTCAATATCCTTGTCATTGATAAGCGCATGGTCGACGGCTGGAATCGGATCCTGCCAGATCAGCGCCTCCTTCGGCACCAGCGGACCAAGATAGCGTGCAACCGGACCCATGTCGCGGTGCGTCAGCTTGAACCAGGCCCGCGCGAACGCATCCGCGAACTTATCCGGATGCGCCAGAAAGTCCCGCGAGATCTTTTCGTAGATGGGGTCGAACCGCAGCGAAAGATCGGTGGTCAGCATGGATGGCGTGTGCCGCTTTGCTGGATCATGGGCATCCGGCATCGCGCCCGCTCCTGCATCTCCCTTGGGCTTCCACTGGTGCGCGCCTGCCGGGCTCTTCGTCAGCTCCCATTCGTAGCCGAACAGGTTCTCGAAGAAATTGTTGCTCCACTTGGTTGGAGTGGTGGTCCACACAACTTCCAGTCCACTGCCGATGGCGTCTCCGCCCTTGCCGGTGCCGAAGCTGCTCTCCCAGCCCAGTCCCTGTTGTTCAATGCCGGCCGCCTCCGGCTCAGCACCAACGTGGGTGGCGGGGCCTGCACCATGAGTCTTCCCGAAGGTGTGCCCGCCTGCGATCAGCGCCACTGTCTCTTCATCGTTCATGGCCATGCGGGCAAACGTTTCGCGGATGTCCCTCGCCGCGGCGATCGGGTCCGGGTTGCCATTCGGACCCTCCGGATTCACGTAAATCAGGCCCATCTGGACCGCCGCTAGCGGGTTCGCCAGTTCGCGGTCGCCGCTGTAGCGCTCGTCACCAAGCCATGTCGCCTCTGGACCCCAATCAATGTCCTCCGGCTCCCAGATATCCACGCGGCCCCCGCCAAAACCGAAGGTCTTGAAGCCCATCGACTCCAGCGCCACGTTGCCGGCAAGGATCATCAGGTCAGCCCACGAAATCTTGCGGCCGTACTTCTGCTTGATCGGCCACAGCAGCCGCCGTGCCTTGTCCAGGTTCACGTTGTCCGGCCAGCTATTCAGCGGCGCAAACCGCTGCGCGCCCCTGCCACCGCCGCCCCGTCCATCGTGGATACGGTATGTGCCCGCGGAGTGCCAGGCCATGCGGATGAACAGCGGCCCGTAGTGGCCGTAGTCCGCAGGCCACCAGTCCTGAGAATCCGTCATCAGGGCATGGAGATCCTTGACCACGGCATCCAGGTCAAGGCTCTTGAACTCCTCGGCGTAGTTGAACTCCTCGCCCATCGGATTGGACAGCGAGGAATTCTGATGCAGGATCCCCACGTTCAACTGGTTGGGCCACCAGTCCCGCACTCCCTTGGCCCCTGCCGTTGTGTGCTTCAGCATCCCGCCCGAGAACGGGCACTTCGATTCGTTGGACATGATGTCTCCCTTGGTCGTCTGCAAGTAACTAGCTGGTTCAGTATAGGAGTCCGGCAAGGGTTCCGATGAGTGATCTTATCAATCATGCCGATAGTTTTAAGTAATTGAAACAAACACATCGACAGTTGCCATCAATCGAAGACGCACCCGCCGCGAAGCCTGGAATGGGATCCGGAAAATGTGCGAATTGGCAGGGCCTTCGGGCCGGGATTCCTGCGCCTCGCAGCCAAATACAACCGGAGTACCAGGGCCTGATGCCAGCCTCGTTCTCAACCTGAATCTAGAATGTGAAATAGGTGGACCCATGCGATCTCGCAGGTTCTGTTGCATTGCTTCCTCGATCCTGATGCTCCTGGCCTGCATGCGGCCCGTGGTCTCACAGCCGCCCGCGGAAGGCGTGCACGTAGTGCTTACGGTGGTCGATGAGAACGGCGAAGCGGTCAATGGAGCGCAGGTGACGGTGGAAGAGCCAGGCACTCCTGCGTTGCATGTCGCCACCGATTACAACGGGCATGTGTCATTTGTGCTGCACACTGCCCAGCCGTATGTCCTGCATGTCGAAAAGTCCGGCTTCTATGCGGGGGGCGTAAAAGAAACCGATCCGCTGGCGCGCGAGGTGCGTGTCGAGATTGCGCACGAGCAGATGCTGGCGCAGCAGGTGAACGTGGTGGCATCGGTTCCGGGAATCGATCCCGAGCAGGTCTCGGACAAACTGAGCATGGCGCTGCCCGAGATCATCAATATCCCCTATCCCACCTCGCGCGACATTCGAAACCTGCTGGCGTTTTTCCCGGGCGTCGTGCAGGACGCGAGCGGGCAGGTGCATATCGACGGCTCTGAGACATGGGCCACGCTGGATATGCTGGACAATTTCGATATCCGCTCGCCCATCAGCGGCAATCTGGCGATGCGCGTGAGCGCCGACGCGGTCCGCTCCATCGACCAGGAAACGACGCGCTATCCGGTCAAGTACGGACGCAGCACTGGCGGAGTCATCGCGTTCTACACCGGCATGGGCGACAACAAATTCAGATTCAATGCCACGGATTTTCTTCCATCCTTCAACCAGATCAATGGCATCCGCTTCGACAAATTCGTGCCGCGCTTCACGTTTACCGGACCCATCGTGCGCAACAAGGCGTGGTTCTTCGACGGACTGGAACTCGAGTACGACGATATCTACATCCCCGAGTTGCCGTCGAACGCAGACACCAATCACCTGATGCGCGGAAGCAACCTGCTGCGCACACAGGTAAGCATCTCTTCGAAGAACATCCTTTCGATGGGCCTTCTGGTGAACGGCTACCACTCGCCGTACGATGGCATTTCCGCGCTCGTTCCGCAGGAGAGCACTACGAAGCGCAACATCGACGCATGGCTGCCGTATGTGCGCGACCAGCATAGCTTCAAGAACGGCGCGCTGCTGGACATTGGCCTCGGCGTCACCCGGTTTCGCGACGGGTACGAGCCGCATCCGGGCGGGCCGTTCGAGTTGACGCCGGAGACTGCCCTGGGCAGCTACTTTGAGAACCTGACCAGCCGGTCGCAACGCGTGGAAGCCAATGCGCTCCTCTATCTTCCTCCGCGACATTGGATGGGTCGGCACGACGTGCAGGTGGGTGTCGATAGTGATCGCATCGGGTACTTCGAGGCCTACCAGCGCGCGCCGGTGAACTATCTGCGCGAGGACGGAACCTTATTGCGGCAGAGCACATTTCCCGCGCTTGCACCCTTTACGCGCCACAACATCGAGATGGGCGCATATGCGCAGGACCGCTGGACGGCCCGCAACTTCCTGCTCCTGGAGCCGGGGCTGCGATTCGACTGGGACGAAGTCGTGCGCAGGCCGTTGCTGTCGCCTCGGCTCGCGGCAGTGTTCACGCCGCCGCATGCACCCGGTGGAATGAAGATCTCGGCGGGCATCGGCGTCTACTACGAGCACACACAGCTTGAGTACCTGACCCGCGCTTTCGCCGGCTTACGCAGCGATACATATTACGCGGCGAATGGCACGACAGTGACCGGCACTCCAGTGCAGACAACGTTCTCGTTCACTCCGGGTTCACTCCGCGAGGCGCGCGCAGTCAACTGGAGCGTGGGCCTTGAGCAGAAGCTGCCGGCGCGCATTTACATGAAGGCCAACGTGATCGAAAAACGCGTGTCCGATGAATTCACCTACGCGGACGCCAACAACCCGGCGGCGACGGCCGGAAATTTTGTACTCACGAATGCGCGTGTGGATCATGACCGACTGGAAGAGATAGAAGCACGGCATACATTCCACGACAATTACACGCTCTTCGGCGCGTATACGCACGCCACGGCGCATACCAATGCGGCAATCGACTATATTCCGACTACCTCGCTGCTTGGGCCGCAGCAGCCGGGGCCGCTCGCGTGGGACACACCGAACCGCCTGCTGTCCTGGGGATGGATGCCGTTCTTCCTGCCCTGGTTCAAGAAGAACTGGGATTTCGTTTACACGATGGACTGGCACACGGGATTACCCTATATGGCGATCGATGCGAACCATCAGGTTGTGGGCAGCGCCAATGCGCAACGCTTCCCAAATTACACATCGTTCAGCCCGGGCCTGGAATGGCGGTTCCACTTCCGCGGCATGTACCTCGGCCTGCGCGGAGTGATGGAGAACGCGACAAACAGCATGGACCCCTATGTGGTCAACAATGTCGTGGACTCGCCGCTCTATGGCACATTCAGCGAGCCGCTGGGACGCGCGTTAACGGCGCGAATCCGTTTGATCAATTCCAACAAGTAGGTCGAACGGGAGGCGCGGTGTTCATGGAATCAGCCGAGCTGCGCTGGTCATGTTGAGAATATGTTGATTTCCGTTCCGGGCTGAAATAGCCCGCGGCCTGAATCATCTTTCTTCCGCCATCTGTTCCCTTTCTTGCGCTTCTTTAAGTCCGTCGCCACATATCGGCGGGCGCTCTGTACCATAGTTGGAAGTGGCTGCGTAGCATTCCGCAGCCTTGATCCAGGAGATAAATTGCCGCCCTTATTCAGGATCTCTTCGACTCGCCGCCAGTTTCTTAACCGTCTGAGCCTTGTTGGACTGGCCTCCGCCCTGCCCACTGGGCGTCTGCTTCTCGCAGGCAACTCTTCGGTTGCCGCTGCCTCCGGCGCTCCCGAAGAAGCCTCGCCTGTCACGCGGAATCGCGCACCGCTTGCTCCGGGCGCGTTTTTCTTCTTGCCGCTCGGTTCCATTTGCCCGGCCGGCTGGCTCAGGGACCAGTTGCGCATTCAGGCCGACGGGCTCAGCGGCCACCTCGACGAAACATGGGCAGACGTCGGCCCCAACAGCGGATGGCTCGGCGGCACGGGCGAATCCTGGGAACGCGGCCCTTATTACCTTGACGGCCTTGTCCCACTCGCCTGGCTGCTCGACGATCCCCATCTCAAAGCCAAGGCGCAGCGCTATATCGATTGGACGCTCACCCACCAGGCCGCCAACGGCATGATCGGCCCTGCATCCAACGACGACTGGTGGCCCCGTATCGTAATGCTCAAGGCGCTCACCCAGTATCAGGAGCTCACCGGCGACCCGCGCGTCATTCCGCTCATGGACCGCTACTTCCGCTATCAGCTCAGCGCGCTGTCCGCGCGCCCGCTGCGCGACTGGGGCAAGTTCCGCTGGCAGGATGAGGCGCTGAGCGTGCTCTGGCTCTACAACCGCACCGGCTCGGCCTATCTGCTTGATCTGGCACGCATGCTCCACCAGCAGGGCCACGACTGGGTGGCACAGTACGCGGACTTCAAGTACACACAACGCATCACTTCCGAGTTCATTAAGCTGAATGAGGGCGGAGGGCTGAAGGATCTGGCTCTTGCCACGCACGGCGTAAACAACGCGCAGGCCATCAAGACCGGCCCCGTGTGGTCGCTCGTCTCCGGTGCGGCCTCTGACCGCGCAGCCGTACTGCAAATGATCGCCGAACTCGACAAGTATCACGGCCTGCCCAACGGCATGTTCTCTTGCGACGAGCACCTCGCCGGCCCAGACCCATCGCAGGGCTCGGAGCTGTGCTCGGTGGTCGAGTCGATGTACTCGCTCGAGCAGGCGCTCGCCATCACCGGCGAGGCCGCGCTCGCAGACCGGCTGGAGCGGCTCGCATTCAACGCACTCCCCGGCACCTTGACCGATGACATGTGGGCCCACCAGTACAACCAGGAACCCAATCAGGTGGAATGCAGCCTGCACCACAAGCCTTGGACCACCGACGGCCCGGAATCCAATCTCTACGGCCTGGAGCCGAACTTCGGATGCTGCACCGCCAACTTCCATCAGGGTTGGCCTAAGTTCGCAAATAGCCTTTTCATGCGCTCGGGCTTGCAACACTCAGATGCGCACGACGGGCTCGTGGCTGCGGTCTACGCACCCTGCCAGGTGCGCACCGTGCTGCGCGGCACTGCGGTTCACCTCGTCGAAGAGACGAACTATCCCTTCCGCGGCACGGTCAAGATCACCATCAATCCCACAGCGCCGTTGAGCTTCCCGCTCCAGTTGCGCATTCCCAACTGGGCCGCCGGCGCCGCGATTCGCATCAACGGCCAGGCCGAACCTGCACCCGCGGCAGGCACATTCGCCCTGATTCAACGCACCTGGCGCGCAGGCGACCGCGTTGAAATCACATTCCCCATGGCGCCGCGCATTTCCCGCTGGTTCCACAACTCCATCGCCATCGAGCGCGGACCGCTTGTCTTCTCCTACGGCATAGGTGAAAGCTGGGTAAAATTGCGCGACCGCGGCATGACCGCAGACTGGCAGGTGTTTCCATCAACCCAGTGGAACTATGCCCTGAACGTAGATCAAAACGAACCCGCAAAGAGCATTGCCGTTACTGAGGCGGAGGTTGGCCAGGGCGTCTTCACCGCTCACCATGCCCCCGTGCGTCTCAGCGTTAAGGCGCGCAAGCTCGATGCCTGGCGCGCGGAGGACGGCGTCGCCAATCCGCTCCCGCAAAGCCCAGTAACCACAGACGAACCCGACGAAATCATCACGCTGATTCCCTACGCCGCCGCAAAACTGCGCATCACGGCTTTTCCGCAACTGGATCAGGTGAAGCCCGCCTGATTCTTAGCTGAGAAGAGGACCGTCGAACATCGACATACCGCGCGCTCGCTGGATTTCGTATTCTGTAGGCCGGTGCGTTCGCTTCAGCATCAACATCCCCAAAGGAGAATCACCATGTCAGAACCGACAATTGCCCAAAAGAGCCCCTATCCGGTCGCGGTGGAAGCTTCAAAGACGTACTACTGGTGCGCGTGCGGGCGCAGCGCCAAGCAACCCTTCTGCGACGGCAGCCACAAGGGAACCGAATTCACGCCCGTGAAATCTGAAGCGACTGAGTCAAAGACCGCCTACTTCTGTGGCTGCAAACACAGCGCCAACAAGCCCTTCTGCGATGGAACCCACGCGAAACTCTAACCTGCACGGAAGCCTGCCGCTGGTCCCGGCAGGCTTCCGCGCCTCCGGGCTCGATTCGCGCGCCCATCCTGCTCTCGATGCGGACCATCAAGCCGCCTACCCGGATTCCCGATTCTGGTCTAAAATGAAGTTGAGTTACCCCATGGCTTTGCGTCAGCCCATCCCGGCTCTCCTCTAGCGGCGCCCGCCGGCTACACGTTTTTGTGCCTTTTTCCCTTTCCAGTTCAATAACCTGAAACACATAACCCCGGAGGGGCCGTGATTGACCGTTTGCAACAGATGGAGCAGCGCTACAACGAACTGCAAGCCCAGTTCGCATTGCCTGAAGTGTTGAATGACCACGAGCGGTATCACAAGACCGCCAAGGCGCTCCGAGAGATTGAAGTGCCGGTGGAGAAATACCGCGAGCTGAAGCAGGTGCATCAGGGACTGGTTGACGCCCGCGCCATGCTCGCTGAGAGCGACCCGGACCTGCGTGCCATGGCCGCCGAAGAAATCGCCGCGCTTGAGCCACGCGAGGCCGCCATCCAGGAAGAATTGAAGCGCCTCCTGCTGCCCAAGGACCCCAACGACGAGAAGAACGTCATCCTTGAAATCCGCGCTGGCACGGGCGGGGACGAGGCATCGCTCTTCGCTGCCGAAATCTTCCGCATGTACACCCGCTTTGCAGAGCAGCACCGCTGGAAGGTCGAGGTGCTGTCGCTCTCCGAATCCGGCATCGGCGGATACAAGGAAGTCATCGCCATCATCGAGGGCGACCGCGTCTACTCCCAACTCAAGTGGGAGAGCGGAGTGCACCGCGTTCAGCGCGTGCCCGCCACGGAGACCCAGGGCCGCGTCCACACCTCTGCCATCACCGTCGCCGTCCTGCCTGAGGCCGAAGACGTAGACGTGAAGATCGAGGCAAAGGACCTGCGCATTGACACCTTCTGCTCCTCCGGTCCCGGCGGACAATCCGTCAACACCACCTACTCCGCCGTGCGCATCACCCACCTGCCCACCAACACCGTCGTCAGTTGCCAGGATGAGAAATCGCAAATCAAGAATCGCGAAAAGGGCATGCGCGTGCTCCGCTCCCGCCTTTATGAAATGGAGATGGAGCGCCAGAATGCCGAGCTCGCCGCAGCCCGCAAATCGCAGGTCGGCACCGGTGACCGCAGCGAAAAGATTCGCACCTATAACTTCCCCCAGAACCGCCTCACCGACCACCGCATCGGCCTCACGCTGCATCAGCTCGACCTCATTATGGAAGGCCGCCTGCAGCCCATCGTCGATGCGCTCATGGCCCACTATCAGGCCGAGCAGTTGAAGGCCGCATCCGACCAGGCCGCCTGATGACGCTGCGGGAATCGCTTCAAGCGGCCACTGCGCAACTCAGCGCGGGACCGCATCCTGAACGCGCGCGCCGCGACGCCGAAACGCTGCTGCTCCATCTCACCGGCAAAAATCGCGCATGGCTGCTCGCGCATCTCGACGACCCATTCGGCGGCTGCACGGCCATCCAGTTCGCCACTCTGCTCAACCGCCGCCTCACCGGCCAGCCCATCCAATACATCACCGGCGAGTGCGAGTTCTACGGCCTGCCCTTCCACGTCACACCCGCAGTCCTAATCCCCCGCCCTGAAACCGAACACCTCGTCGAACAAGCAATCGCCCTCGCAACAATCATGCCGGGTGCCCCATCCATGGAGTCCGCAACAAGCGGACGACATGGGTGGGAAACCACATCTTCCAGCACCGGCCGGGTGCCCCAGGTCTCGCAGAGACCTGGGAAAGAAGCCCCAGCAACCTGGTCAGGCTCCATCCTCGACGTCGGCACCGGCTCCGGCGCCATCGCTGTCGCGCTCGCCCACCACCTGCCCCACGCGCATATCACCGCCATCGACCTCTCCACAGACGCGCTCCGCATCGCCGAAGAAAACGCCGCACGCAACCATGTCGCCGTCCGCTTCCTCCACGGCGATCTGCTCATGCCCGTTGCCGGCGAGCAATTCGACCTCATCGTCTCCAACCCGCCGTACGTCCCCGCCGCTGACCATGACACCCTCGCCGTCGAAGTCCGCGAACACGAGCCCCATCTCGCTCTCTTCGCAGATGCCGACGGCCTCTCCGTCTACCGCCGCCTCATTCCTGCCGCTTTCCAGGCACTCGCTCCCGGCGGCTACCTTGCCCTTGAAATTGGCTACAGCCAGTCCGCCGACGTTCAGGCCCTCCTCGCCTCCGCCGGATTCCTGCACATGCACGTCACGCCAGATCTGCAAGGCATCCCGCGCGTCGTCTCGGCCCAACGCCCATAACCATCTCCAGAACCAAAAAACACAGAAAAACGCGCATTTGAGCGCGCTCCAAGCCGCAAACCACCAACATCAATGTTGTAGACTCATCCCCGAAAGGATACGAAATCATGCCCCCATCCAAAGGTTATGCCGCTCTCGACGCCAAGTCGCCGGTTGCCCCGTTCAACTTCTCCCGCCGCGAGCCCGGCCCCACTGAAATCACCGTCGAAATCCTCTACTGCGGCGTCTGCCACTCCGATCTCCACATGGTCCGCAACGAGTGGGGACAGTCCATCTATCCCCTCGTTCCAGGCCACGAAATCGTAGGCCGCGTCACCGCGGTAGGAAGCTCATCCAAAAAGTTCAAGCTCGGAGAACTCGCCGCCATCGGCGTCATCATCGACTCCTGCCGTCACTGCGCTCCCTGCAATCGCGGCGAAGAGCACTTCTGCGATGAAGGCGCAACGCTCACCTACGCCGCCAAGGATCGCGTCGATGGCTCCATCACCATGGGCGGCTACTCCAATAACTACGTCGTGGACGAGCGCTTCGCCCACACCGTGCCCGCTAACTTGGATCCTGCCGCCGTCGCGCCTCTGCTCTGCGCCGGCATCACCACCTACTCGCCCCTGCGCCACTGGAACGTCGGCCCCGGCAAAAAGGTTGGCATCATCGGTCTCGGCGGACTCGGCCACATGGGCCTCAAGTTCGCGCACAGCTTCGGCGCGCACGTAGTCCAGCTCACCACCTCGCTCAAAAAGAAGGAAGACGCCCTCAAGCTCGGCGCGGATGAAGTTGTCCTCTCCACCGACCCCGCAGCCATGAAGGCCCACGCCGGCACCCTCGACTTCATCCTCGACACCGCCTCCGCGCCCCACGCGCTCGAGCCCTACCTCGCGCTCCTCAAGCAGGACGGCACCCTCACCATGGTCGGCCTGCCCGAGAAGCCCCCCGCCGTCGCTCCCTTCGCCCTCATCGGCCGCCGCCTCTCCGTCGCCGGCTCCATGATCGGCGGCATGGAAGAAACCCAGCAGATGCTCGACTACTGCGGCCAGCACAACATCACCTCCGAAGTCGAAGTCATCCCCATCCAGCAAATCAACGAAGCCTTTGAGCGCATGCTCAAGCAAGACGTAAAATACCGCTTCGTCATCGACATGAGCTCCCTCAAGTAGCAGAGTGCGCCATATCTCAAGGTGCGTTTTCCCACAACTCAATGGGTGCCCCAGGTCTCGCTTCTGAGACCTGGGATCAACCATTTCGATCCATCACCACGGTTGCCCCATCCTTGTCCTTAGCGCCAGCGAAGGACAGGGTGGAATCCCCGCATGTCACCCCACAAATCCCCAACCGCTGTCATCTTGAGCGAGCGAAGCGAGTCGAAAGATTCGCGGTTGTTTTTCTCGGTCCCACCCCCTGCCTTGACACACCTCCCGCCCCATCTTTACGGTTGACCCAACCCATCCCGCGCCCATGAAACTCCTCAACCAATCCGGAGCCATCCTCACCGACAGTCACTTCCTCATCCCGCTCGTCGTCTTCTGTCTCGGCGTCGCGCTCCTCATCACACTCCACTGATGCCACCCGCCAACACACACCCCAGTTTCCGCTCCGTCCACGGCATCGGCGTGCTCTGCGGACTCGCCGCCGGCGTATGGCTTGGCGCGGCTGAAGCGCCTACCAAGCTCGTCAATTCCGGCCTCTCGCCCTACGCCATCTCGCTCTGCATGGTCGCCGGAGTCTTCACTGCCCGCTGGACCGTCCCCACGCTCCTCAAAGGCACGCGCCAGGTCTTCGCCGACCTCACCCAGAACGCGCACCTCGTTCCCACCGCCATCCTCGCCGGCATGCTCTGGGCCGTCGCCAACACCCTCACCGTCTTCGCCATTCGAGACGTCGGCCTCGCCATCGCCTTTCCCCTCTGGAACACCAACTCCCTCGTCGGCATCCTCTGGGGCCGCCTGCTCTTCGGCGAGCTCAAAGGCGCAAGCCGCAAAAACACCGCCAAAGTCGTCCTCGGTGCGCTGGCCATTGTTGCCGCCGCCATCCTGCTCGGCTTCAGCACCATCCACAGCGCAGGCACGCACGCCCACAGCGCTGTCGGCGGCATCCTCGCCGCAGCCGGAGCAAGCCTTGTCTGGGGAACCATGTACATCCCCTACCGCAAGGCCTACGTCAGCGGCATGAGCCCGCTCTCCTTCGTCACCGTCTTCACCATCGGCGAACTCGCCACCGTCCTCGTCCTCGCATTCACGCTCGATCCCGCCTCTGTGCACGTACTCACACACTCGTCCGAAACGAGAAGAATAATCTTCTGGCTCTTCCTCGGCGGCTTCGTCTGGGTCATCGGAGACATCTTCCAGCAGTACGCCACCAAGTACATCGGCATCGGCCGCGGCATCCCGCTCTCCAACACCAACCAGCTCTGGGGACTCGCCTGGGGCGCGCTCGTCTTCGGCGAACTCGCCCACGCCGACCTCGCCCATCGCCTCTACGTCGTCCTCGGCTCCGCCGTCATGATCCTCGGTGCGCTCGCCGTCAGCACCGCCATCGCCACCGAGCGCGAGCACGCCTCCACCAACGCCGCCCTCCAGCGCGAGTGCACCCGCTACCGCCTCGACTACGACCGCGTCTTCCAGGCCTACACCGGCGCCGCCACCGCCAACGGCAACGCCTCCCGCGCCTGGTGGGACTACCTCATCCTCGCCTGCGCCCTCGCCGTCTTCGTCGCCCTCGGCCTCCACGCCCACATCCCCGCCCTGCCCATCAACCTCACCTGGACCGCCATCCTCACCGCCGCCCTCGTCGTCATCGCCACCATCTCCGCCTCCGCCCTCTGGTCCAAAACCCGCTTCGACTAACTCCCTGACATAAATCTGGGTGCCCCATTCATGGCGTCCGCAGCATGCGGACGACATGGGTGGGAAACCACAAACCTCAACTCGCCATCTCCACCCGCTTCCGGAGGATCACATATTTGCTGGATGCCCCATCCATGGCGTCCGCGCAGCGGGCGACATGGGTGGGAAACCACGAACCTGCGTTACACTGCTTCCGGCATGCCAAAGGGTCTTATCCGTTACCAGAACTCCGGCGAGTTTCACTTCCGCACGTTCAGTTGCTACAAGCGGCAGCCACTGCTCGCTCAGC
Organism: Acidobacteriota bacterium; assembly: GCA_021780075.1. GTDB lineage: Bacteria > Acidobacteriota > Terriglobia > Terriglobales > Acidobacteriaceae > Telmatobacter. The sequence continues at coordinate 31,744 of JAJXZL010000044.1, read as the reverse complement.
GCAACAGCTACAGCCTCATGGAGAAGACGCTCGAACGCGTTCGTCAAACGCACAGGCTGGTCATCGCAGGCTACGTCCTCATGCCCGAGCACGTACATCTGCTCGTCAGCGAACCATGAATGGGGCACCCGATTCCGTAGCTGGGAGGGAAAAATCGGGATGGATGGGCCACCCGCCATGAGAAGAAATCCACTCACGGGAGGAATTGTGAAAATCATTTACGTGCTTCTTTTGCTCATCGGCACATCCATCGCTGCCTCCGGCCAATCTGAGCTCTCTAAACAAACAGAGATTGTTAACCCGCCGTTCAAGCTCGAAATCACTGCAAATCTTAATAAGGAACATTCTGAGGTCTGGGATTTTGTCAACTGCGCCGAGACCAATGTCAGGGATGGTTCCATAGTTGTGGTTGCAATTCGGAAGACAAATATCTCCGATCACGAGATAACTAAATTGACTCATGCAGGTCCGCATTCGAACTATTACATTGATGTACGCGACAGCAGCGGAAACTTAGTTGGTCTGAGAAAGCCTAACCAAGTGATGCTAAAAGGGAGTGATAGGGGAGGGCATTTAGTAGGCAGAAAAGACAACATGCTGCAACCGGGCGAAAGCATGATCGATCACGACCTTGTGGGCAAGTGGCTCTCTATGAGCGCGCCCGGAAACTATACCATTCAGGTCTTAGCGCACATTTCGAATGACCCAAAGTCCAATGTGGTTAAATCGAACATTATCAAAATCACCGTCCTGCCGTCTGATCCGAAGGCCGACGCGCCGAAATAGTGGCATGCAATCCGATCATGCGCAGCAGGTGGCATGGGTGTGAGACCACAAACCTCTCCCCGCCGGGTGCCGGGTGCCCGTTCATGCGCGTCTTTTGCGCATGAACGGGGATCAACTCACTCCCGCATTACGATGGACCTATGGCAGGTTGCCCTTCCATCTTTAGGTTCTTCCCTCACCGCAGAACCGTGGCTGGAAAAGAGAAGCGGACAGAGAGGCCACCCGCCAACGCGCCACAAAAAAGCTCCTCGTCCATGTGGAGCAAGCCCTCATTTTCCTCCATGCGAACGTGCAGCAATTCCGGCCCGACTCCAAATCCGCATGGAGAGTGATCAAGTCGAATGCCGTGGTTTCTCATCCATGGCATCCGCGCAGCGGGCGACATGGATGGGAAGCAACGAACCCGACCCCGCCCAAGCCAGCTAGCAGCTAGGAGCTAGCAGCTAAAAGCTGCCCCCCGCCCGCTACAATACCCCCATGACCGAGCCGCCTCTGGTTGACCTTGTCGGTGTGGGCCTCAACGCCACGGACACGCTGATTCATCTCTCCGCCTATCCCGCCCGCGGCTCCAAGGTCGAGTTCCACCACGCCAGCATCCTCCCCGGCGGCCAGGCCGCCAGCACCATCGTCGCCTGCCAGACCTGGGGCCTCCGCACGCGCTACGTCGGCAAGCTCGGCGACGACGAGGCCGCCGCGCTCCACCGCCGCGAGTTCGCCCGCACCGGCGTCGATGCCCGCCTCATCACCGTGCCCAACTCCGCCAGCCCGCAGTCCATCATCCTCGTCGACGCAGGCGGCGAGCGCACCGTCCTCAACCTCCGCGACAACCGCCTCCAGCTCCGCCCTGAAGACCTCGACCGCTCCTGGATCGTCAACGCCCGCGCCGTCCACGTCGACGGCCTTGAGACCGCCGCCGCCACCCTCGCCACCAGTTGGGCGCGCCAGGCAGGCATCCCCACCATCGCCGACCTCGACGAGCTCTACCCCGGCGTAGAAGACCTCATCGCCAACATTGACTACCTCATCGCCAGCCGCGACTTTCCCTTCATGCTCACCGGCGAGTGCAATCTCGAAAAGGCCCTCCAGCTCATCAAGCGCCGCTTCGGTTGCACCCTCGCCGCCGCCACCCTCGGCGAGCAAGGCGTCCTCGCCTGGGACGGCACCCAGTTCCACGCCCGCGCCGCCTATCATGTTCCCGTCGCAGACACCACCGGCGCCGGCGACATCTTCCACGCCGGCTTCATCTACGCCCTGCTGCAAGGCTGGCCCCTCGACCGCCAGCTCGACTTCGCCTGCGCAGCCGCCGCACTCAACTGCACCGCCACCGGAGCCCGCGGCGGCATCGGCACCGTCGATGACGTTGAAGCCCTCATGGACAACGCCCCCCGCTACGCCCCCATCCCCACACCCGCCGGCAACTGACTCCCCACCAGACTGATTTTTTCCGCAGCGAAGCCGCAGTCGGCCCCACCGCAGGTGGTTGCCCCACCCTTGTCGTTCGCGCCAGCAAACAACAGTGTGGGCAAACAGGAGGTTGCCCAAGTCCACACATCGGGCATACCATTCCCCTGCATTTGAAATCGTTTCCAAGAGGACCACCTGATGCGTTTCGCTACTGCGCTTACCCTCGCCGCCCTCGCCCTGGCTTCACTCCCAATCACCGCTCTCGCCCAAAGCTCTGCTTCTTCGCAGGTGGTGGCCGCCACCCCGCCCATGGGCTGGAACAGTTGGAACTACTTCGCAGAACGCGTCACGGACAAGGACATCCGCGCCGCCGCCGACCAGATCGTCGCCAGCGGAATGCGCGACGCCGGCTACGTCTACATCAACATCGACGACACATGGGAGGGAGAGCGCGACGCAACCGGCCTCCTCCACACCAACTCCAAATTCCCTGACATGAAAGCTCTCGCCGACTACGTTCACTCCAAGGGCCTCAAGCTCGGCATCTACTCCGGCCCCGGCACCAAGACCTGCGGCGGCTACGCAGCCTCCCTCGGTCACGAGCTCCAGGACGCCCAGATGTACGCCGCCTGGGGCATCGACTACCTCAAGTACGACCTCTGCAGCTTCATCCCCGACGTCATGCAAAAGCAAGCCCCCCACGACGAAGCCGCGCAGATGCGCCTCATGCACGCCGCCTACGAGAAAATGGGCAAGGCTCTCCAGTCCACCCACCGCCCCATCGTCTACTCGCTCTGCCAGTACGGCTGGGACTCACCCTGGGAGTGGGCGCCCGCACTCGGCGGCAACTCCTGGCGAACCACCGGCGACATCGAACCCCACTGGGACCGCATCTACACCATCCTCGAGCAGCAGGCTGGCCTTGAAAAATACGCTGGCCCCGGGCACTGGAACGACCCCGACATGCTCGAAGTCGGCAACGGCAAGCTCTCCCTGGTTGAAAACCGCTCCCACTTCTCCATGTGGGCCATGCTCGCCTCGCCTCTGCTCGCCGGCAACGATCTGCCCAACATGAAGCCGGAAATCACCGCCATCCTCACCAACCGCGACGTCATCGCCATCGATCAGGACCACCTCGGCAAGCAGGCCAGCCGCGTCTACGCCGACGGCGAGGTCGAAGTCTGGACCCGTCCTCTCTCCGGCGGAGCCATGGCCGTCGCCATCCTCAACGCCGGCAGCGACCGCATCGCCACCCATCCCTTCCACCTCAATCTCGCCGCCCTCGGCCTCCACGGCTCGCAGCAAGCCAAGAACCTCTGGACCGGCAGCACAATGCAGCTCACCGAAAACATGCCCATCGAGCTCCCCAGCCACGACATCCTCCTCCTTCGCATCACCGCACCAAAATAGCCACCGCCCAGCCTCAGCACAAAATCCCAGATCCCAGGTCCGGATTTACGGACCTGAGATCTGCGACCTATGCTGCCCGCCATGATCGCGCCAAAGCGCGGCTCAGTTCGTGCCGCAAGGTCAGCGCGACCAGCGGTGCTTCAGCACCTGGGAATGCGCTTTTCGGCAATCCAAACCAAGAATAGTGGGTCACGAGCCTATATAACTTGAGTTATGTTTTGCTAGAATTGCGCACATCATGCTCAAACGATTAGCTTGCCTGTCCGCTCTTGTACTTACATTGTGTACTTCGGCTGTTGCTTCTCCAGAGCAGTGGATCGAAGTGCGCAGCGCCCATTTCACAGTGCTCTCTAACTCGAATGAAAAACAGGCTCGCCGCATCCTGGATCAGTTCGAGCGCATGCGATGGATGTTTCAAACCCTGTTTCCCAAATCGAATGTCGATCCGATCCAGCCGATCGTGATATTCGCGGCCAAAGACCAGCAAACCTTTGCGGCACTGGAGCCGCCTGCATACCTGGCAAAGGGCCAGCTCAAGCTCGCTGGCTACTTTCTCCCGACGATGGACAAGATCTTTGTGCTCCTCCGCCTGGACGCAAACTACGATCACCCGTTTGCCACCATCTATCACGAGTACACCCATCTGCAGCTCCGCACGGACGGCGAATGGATTCCGCTCTGGCTCAACGAGGGCCTGGCTGAGTTCTTTCAGAACACAGAAATCCGCAACAAGGACGTACTCCTCGGCGAACCGAGCTTAGACGACATCCTCTACCTTCGGCAGCATCAGATCATACCGCTGGATGTACTCTTCAAAGTGGATGCCGCGTCACCCTACTACCATGAGGAACAGAAGGGCTCAGTTTTCTATTCCGAGTCATGGGCACTTACCCACTATCTCGAGGTAACTGACCGGGAGAAGAATACTCATCGGATGAGGGACTACATGGCCCTCATGAGCCAGCATCAGGATTCCGTGACTGCTGCAGAGACGGCGTTCGGTGATTTAAAGATGCTGCAGAAAGAATTGCAGGCATACATTCGGGCAGGCCGCTACATGCAGTTTGTCATATCGAGCGCCGCCGCGCCGATTGACGAATCAACTTGCAAAGTCCGCTCGCTGACGCAGACAGAGTCGGACACAGACCGCGCTGAGGTCCTCGTCTCCATTCAGCGCATGGCGGATGCCAAAGCGCTGCTGGCTTCTGTGCTCAAGGCGGACCCAAACAACGCGAAGGCGCATGAAACCATGGGCTTCCTCGAGCTTCAAGCTGGCCATCGGGACGCAGCGCAACAATGGTTCGAGCAAGCAGTCAAACTCGATTCCCAGAGCTATCTGGCGCACTATTACTTCGCCGCATTGTCTATGGGGCAACCGGGCGCAGAGCAGAACAAGCAGATCGAAACGAGTCTGCGCACTGCCATCCAACTCAATCCACGCTTTGCTCGGGCGTATGACCAACTCGCGACATTCTACGCCATGAAGCACGAAAATCTGCAGGAAGCTCACATGCTGAATCTGCAAGCCATTCAGCTTGATCCCGGCAACCTTGGCTATCGCATGAACTTGGCAAATGTTTCATTGGTTATGGGCCAATACCCCAATGCCGTGGCTGTGCTGCAATCCTCAGCAAATCTGGCAAAGACTCCCGAGCAAGAAGCCATGATACAAAGCAGAATTGCCGAGATTCAGCAGATTCAGCAGGTTCAGATGGCACGCGCACAGGCCAGCGCCGCTGCAGCGGCCCAGCCGAATGTCCCAACAATGCACGGAATGGTTGTGGTCGAGACGCCGCCAAAGCATCCTACCATGCCGTCAACTGGGCCCCGGCACGCGGCAGTGGGTGTAATTCGGGGCGTCACGTGCAGTTATCCATCGGTGATCGAATTCCGCGTTGAAAGCCCCCAGAAAGCAATCTCTGTCTATAATAATGATTATTTCAAAGTCGACCTGACGTTGCTCGGGTTCACCCAAGAGGAAGGTATAGATCCCTGCAAAGACTTCGAGGGAATGAAGGCCCGCGTGCAATACGTAGACAGTGCAGACAAAACAGTGGACGGGCAGGCGGTAGCAGTTGAGCTGAGAAAATAGGGCCGCTGACAAGCTTGCCCATCCCCTGCTCATAGGGCCCGAAGTTTTGCAAAAGCGAGCGTCTGTCCTCTACCCGGATTACCCAGGTCTCACCTTTGAGACCTGGGAATCCATCCCTCATTCCCCTCCACAAACCAGGCACACGCCCCAAATTCCCTCCGCCCGGTTTGCATATAATTTCCCCACTCTGGCGCACAATAGAAGTAAGTCAGAACCAGCTCTGTGCCTGACCCCTGACACTAGCAGGTACCCCCTACCCCCCTACCCCCCCTATACGCCCCAAAATAATTTGCAGTTTTCCACAGAGGGCTTGCAGATAATTTCAGCGCGCCATGCAACACACCGCGCAAAACAAAAAGGCCACTCCGCGCGAGCGGAATGGCCTTGTGCCTGGCAGTTAGCTGAAGTTACTTCGACGCCACCAGCGGACGCGTGCTCAGCGAGCCGTCCTTGTAGCCCTTGGCGATGTCGGCAATTGAAACCGGCTTGTAGTCGCCCGCGTGTCCCGCCTGGCCAAACTCGGTCATGCGCAGCGCCACAACCTTCTTCATCGCCTCGCGCGCCGGCTTCATATAGTCGCGCGGGTCGAACTTCTCCGGGCTCTCCCACAGTACCTTGCGGATCGCGCCTGTGATGGCCAGCCGGTTGTCCGTGTCCACGTTGACCTTGCGCACACCGTTGCGGATGCCGAGCTGAATCTCCTCGACCGGCACGCCCCACGTCTCCTTCAGCTTCCCGCCGTACTGGTTGATGATGTCCTGCAGATCCTTGGGCACCGAGGAACTGCCGTGCATCACCAGGTGCGTGTTCGGTAGCCGCTTGTGAATGGCGATCAGCACATCCATCTTCAGCACGGAACCGTCCGGCTTCTTGGTGAACTTGTACGCGCCGTGGCTGGTGCCGATGGCAATCGCCAGCGCGTCCACGCCCGTGCGCTCCGCAAACTCGACCGCCTGGTCGGGGTCGGTGATGTGGTCCAGGCCCGAACCGCCCGCGCCGTGGCCGTCTTCCACGCCGCCCAGCACGCCGATCTCGCCCTCTACAGTGACGCCGCGCTCATGCGCAAAATCCACCACCCGCTTGGTCACTTCAACGTTCTCTTCAAACGTGGAGGGCGTCTTGCCGTCTTCCTTCAGTGAGCCGTCCATCATCACGCTGGTAAAGCCCAGCTCGATTGCGCTCTTGCAGGTCTCAAAGCTGTTGCCGTGGTCCTGGTGCATGGCAATCGGAATCTCAGGGTAAAGCTCGCTCGCCGCCAGAATCAGGTGATAAAGGTAGCGATCCTGCGCAAACTGGCGCGCGCCGCGGCTGGCCTGGATGATGACCGGCGAATTGGTTTCCTTCGCGGCCTCCATGATGGCCTGAATCTGTTCCATATCGTTGACGTTAAATGCGCCGACGCCGTATCCGCCCTTGGCGGCCTCGTCGAGAAGCTGCCGCATGGAGACTAGAGACATAGGAATTCTCCTTCTGGGTTGGCTCCAGCCGCCGGTTCGCTCGGGCCCTTGTGGGCGGGAATCAGCCTGTCGGGCGGCAGGAACTGCAATCGTCCTTATGGTAGCAGACGCGCGCAAGCCCAAAATGTGCCCACCGCCACAAAGATGGCTTTGCGACAGGCAAACAACAACTTTCATGTGGAGTAATCCCTGCGTACCCGTCGCCGCCGTAACCGCTCATTCCAGCCTGCTTCTGCTCCTCACAGGTGCCGCCTTCGTTTTCCGCGGGCGTCGGCGGCCTCATGGGACACATCGCCATCGTGCTCGGCCGCGGCCGGGCCGTACTTTTCTCGGCGACTAACTTGCGGAGGGTACCTTCGCCGGCACTCAGGGGCGGACATGATGATGAATTAGAATTCCGCTGCCACACTTTCACAATCACGAAGGACGTTCCATGCTCTCTCTCGGACGCAGGGCTCACTGCCATGGCTTCTGGTCTTTGCGCGCTTTTCTTGTGGTATTCGGTCCACTCTCTGCATCCGCCTCAGCCCAGACCACCGCCCCGAACCAATGGACATGGGCCGGGGGGAGCCAGACCGGCAGCGACCTGGCGATACCCCCGGTCTATGGCGCACTCGGAACCTCTGACACAACGAACGAACCCGGAGGTCGATGGCAAGCGAGCACGTGGAGCGATGCAAATGACGACCTGTGGCTGTATGGCGGCTGGGACTACGATTCCAACTCCAATGCGGAGTGGTTCAGCGACGTTTGGAAATTTAGCCCTTCCAGCAATCAATGGACGTGGGTAGGGGGCAGCAACACACCCACGAGCAACTGCACTCAAGCCGGAGTCGGCGGCACTCTTGGGGTGGCTGCTCCGGGTAACACGCCCGGCCCAAGATATGGTTCGGCAACCTGGACCGATAGCGCTGGCCATCTTTGGCTTTTCAGCGGTTATGACTGCAACATGGCAAACCCCAATGACCTCTGGGAGTACGATCCAGCGAACAACGAATGGACATGGATTGGCGGAAACCTTGCCGGCAATCAGCCCGGAGTGTATGGGACCCTCGGCGTATCCGCTCTGGGAAACGTGCCAGGGGGACGAAAGAGCGCGGCAACTTGGGTGGATAAAAGTGGCCACTTTTGGCTCTTCGGAGGCTTCGGGTGGGACGCGAAGAAGTCGCCTGGCATTCTGAACGACTTGTGGGAATTCGATCCATCGACCGGCGAATGGACCTGGGTATCGGGCAGCTCGATCCTGTCTTCCACTCTGGGCTACGTGGCAATGGGTGTGTACGGGACTCAGGACGTCCCCGCTCCCTCAAATACTCCGGGCAGCAGGGCTGCCGCGTCATCATGGACTGACGCCAACGGACATCTATGGCTCTTCGGAGGAAATGGAGCAGACGGAGCCGGGGTGAAAGGCCTGCTGAACGACATGTGGGAATTCGATCCACTGACGAACGAGTGGGTCTGGAGGAGCGGAAGCAGTTCGATGGGTAGCAACTGCTCTCAAGGCACCGCAGGCTTGACCTTATGTGGCCAGCCTGGAATCTACGGCGTGATCGGAACATCCTCCACCTCCAACACCCCCGGGGGAAAAGCATATGCAAGTAGTTGGACCGAGACGAGCGGTCGCCTCTGGCTCTTTGGTGGCGAAGGCTACGATTCGCGCGGGGCGGAGTCCGGCTGGCTTGGAGATCTGTGGTCCTTCGATCCGAGTACGGACCAATGGACGTGGATGGGCGGTTATAGTTCATTAGTCTGCCCAGACGGTACGCTCTGCAGGCAAACCGGCGTGTATGGCACGCTCGGCGTGCCTGAGGCAGCAAATTATCCAGGCGATCGGAATGGAGCCGTGACCTGGACCGACAGCACTGGGAACTTCTGGATGTTCGGCGGAAGCGGATTCGACTCCGCGGGCAACAAGAACTACCTTGACGACCTTTGGGTATTGCAGCCATCCGATGCCGTGAATCTGCCCACGCCTGACTTCTCTGTCACGGCCAATCCGTCCTCTTTGACCGTTACCGGTGGACAGAATGGCACGTTCTCTATCTATGTGACGCCATCAGGTGGGTTCAGTGCGGCAACCTCTTTCACTTGTTCAGGACTGCCGTCCGGGGCCACGTGCAGCTTCTCTCCGGCCACTGTGACCCCATCGACAGGCATCGCGAAGACGACGGTTACCGTGACCACCCTGGCAGCGGCGGCCATGCAGGATAAGAGTCGCACCGTATTTCCTTTTACGGTTCTGGCAGTGGGACTTTTCTGTCTCGGCCTGAAAAAGCGGTGGCCTGCCCAGGTGATCTGCCTGCTGACCATATGGGCGCTTGGCTTGAGCCTGATCAGCGGGTGCGGCGGGGGAACTTCGTCGTCAATGCCAGTCACAACCACTTCGAATATGACGGTGACCGCCACATCCGGCATCTTGCAGCACAGTACCACTTTGTCCCTGACTGTCAATTGACTTGAAGGGGCGGAGTGCGTGAGCGAAGCCTTCGACTCGCAGGAGGAGATCGATCGCGGAGCCGACGCAGTTGACGCGCGTCGTACGGCTTCCCAGATGAGCCATTCGTGCCTTGAAGTCAGCCAGTATTACGGAATCCTCTTTTCGCCAGGTTCCCGATGCACTCACGTACTGTTCTGAAGAAGCTGACGTGCTCATTTGTTGCACTTCAACGCCTTTGTTTTCGTGCTGTCCAATCGCCCCCCTCATTAGGGCACGGTCTTCAGTTGGATGGAATTGAAGCCGTCGATTTGAATTCTGCTTGGAGTGGAGGCATGGTGGGACTCATGACAAGTCTCTGCTACCTTTCTGCTGAGCTCGCAGAAAGAGTTCTTCTCGTATGCACGGATACCATGGCAGCAAACGCCAGTACTCGACAGAGTGACCGCCAATTCGATAGCGCCCTTAGCAAGTGCAAATGTGCGTGATCCACTTATAACCGGCGCCCCACAGGGCTGCTGACCCGCTGAGCGCGTGGCAGTCAATCTCAGCTCTTGCCGAAGTTTTCAGGCATCTGAACGGCAACGACATTGCCCACTGCGGTGGCAACCCCGTCTGCGTACACCGTGGATTCAACCACGACCTTGCGTCCTTTCATCTCCTTGACGCGGGCGCGAATCGTGAGAGGTCCCCCAAGCGGCGTGGGCTTCAGGTAGTCCACGTGCAGGGAGCCGGTAACAAAGCGAAAGGCGGGATCGGTGCCGGGTTCGCGTCCCGCAGCTTGATAGGCTGCGGCTGCGGCTGTGCCAGTGGAATGGCAATCCACCAGAGAGGCAATGACACCACCGTAGACGAAACCCGGAACCGCAATATGCCAGGGCTCGGGAGTGAAGACTGCAACCGCTTCATCCCCATCCCATGTGGAGCGGATGTGGTGGCCATGTTCATTGAGTCTGCCACAGCCGTAGCAGTAGGCAAGATTTTCAGGGTAATCGTCTTGAATGGCAAGGGGCATGGCAGATCAGACACCCGGTACATGAGAATTGGCGCGATCCGTCAGGAAATCACTTGAGGTTTTCCGGAACCAGAGCGCGGAATTATTCGAAGATTATGATCCATCGCCGCAGTCGCTGTCCATCGAGATGGCGTGCTGCTTGCCGTGCATCGTTCGATCCGATGAGCATGCGATGGTCGCATTTTTTGCCCATCGGACCGAGATTACAACCCGAAAGAAAAATTGATTGCCGGCATCAACGAACCGGCCACCAATCCGATCCACTCAGCCGTAGACCTGCCCCCGGCTCCCGCTCTCAAAGCGGCCTGAGCGGGGTCGCAAACGCGGTCCCGATTACGTTGGGCCACCTGAACGGTGGCCGCTCATTTCCGCAGGCTGAGCTGGCCCAGCCGTTGGTCTTGCTTTTCCTGGTTGCGGATGGACTCACAGATCACGGATTCGTCCCGGCCCACTGTGGAAACCATGTATCCACGCGCCCAGAAATGCTGGCCAACAAAATTTCGCTTGCGTTCCCCGTACACTCGCGCAAGATGAATCGCACTCTTGCCTTTGATGAAACCAATGACTTCCGACACCGCGTACTTGGGCGGAATTGAGATCATCATGTGCATGTGGTCCGGCATCAGATGACTCTCTTCAATCCGGCATTGCTTCTGTTCGGCGAGGCGCCGGAATACCTCGCCCAAGTGCTGACGTAAGCCAGGGTAAAGCGCCTTTCGGAGGCATTTGGGAATGAGAATCAAGTGGCAGTTGCACTCCCACTTGCTGTGGCTTAAACTCTCGTACTCGTCCATCCGGGATCTCCTCCTCGTGTGCTTGGCGGCTCACGATCTGGAGTTTCTTGGATGGACTCCCGTAATCGTCAAACTGCTACTGCCCCCGCCAGAGGCGGGGGGCCTCCCAAGCTTAGCTAGCCGGTCATTCGCTCCCAATATTGAGAACGCTCTATCGCAGTGCGTGGATCTCCGGATTCTTCAGCATGATTCCAATTGCTGCTGCTACTAGGTACATGATGGCGAAGGTCCAGATGATGCCGGATATGCCCATTACCGGCAGGAACAATCCGGCGATGGCAGGGCCGAGAAACGTACTTAGGCCGGAGCCGAGGTTCATGATAGACATGGACGCTCCCTTGGATTCCGGCCCGAGGATAGCCATGATAGCAGCGATGGGTACAAACCCGGCCAGCGCGGTTCCGTAGGCCATGCCGGCCAGGACCGCGAGCGCGTAATTCGCGCCGAAGGTATGCGGAACGTAGTAAAGACCGAGGCAGGTGACAGCGCAGCCGCAGGCGCCGATGTAGGTGATGGTGCGGCGCCATCCGACGCGATCTCCGACCCATCCCCACCACAAATTCGCTACGACATTTGTGGCGAACATGATGCTAAGTATCTGCAACCATTGCTGCAGAGTAAAGCCTACTTCGCGTGTGAAATAGATAGGCAGGAAGACAAGGAATCCGAACTCCGAGGTCGTGGTAATGGTGGCGATGATGCCGCCGAGGCCGACCTTGGGATGGTGCCAGATGATGGAAGCGCTTTTCAGCAACTGCTTGAGGGGGTGCTCGCCGGTCTTGGCAAGCGGTTCGCTGCCATGCGGCTCTCGAACGCCCCAGAGCATGATCACTCCGCCGATTGAAACAATCACAAGCGAGAGCCACAACGTCTTGTAGGTGCCGATGAGTGGCACAGTCACACTGGCCAAGAGGGCACCGAGCGTGGGAAGACCACCTGTTCTCGCGGACCAGAACCATCCAATCGCAGTGCCGAGATAGCGCTCTGGCGTGACTGCCGTGATCCAGACAAGGAAGCCGTAGGCAAACAGAGGATAGCCGAAACCACGCAATGCGTAGCTGACGAGGATGATTGGAAAATTGGCGTGTGCGATACCGAGCAGCAAAAATGGCAACTCCAGCAGAACCCAGATTGCGAGACCGACACACATGATGCGCCTGGGGCCGAAGATATCGCTGAGTGCGCCACTGAGCCAGGAGGCGATTGCTGCCATGCTGCCGTAGCCGGTGAAGACTGCAGCAGCCTGCTGTGCACTGAAGTGCATGTCCACAAGCATGGGCGAGAGGAATCCTGCTTCCACGCCGTCGCCAATCATGAAGAGCAACAGCCCAAGATAGCCAATCGCTAGCTCGGGATGCATTCCCAAGCGCTCAGCAAACGAGAACTTCCGTTCAGTGAACAGACTGATCTCTTCAATCATCCGGCGCTCTCCTGTTTCAACAACCACTCCAGTGCCTGACGCACGCCGCCGGTGCGCAATCGATCAAGACTGGCCTGCACCTGGGCTGGGAAGAGTGGATACGCGCGTGCAATCTCATGCAGAGCCGGCCGCGCTTCCAAAGCTAAGCTTGCATCTGCACATCCGCCAACAATGAAGCGCGATAAGGATGGCAGCATAGGATCGCTTAGAATCATCTGCCGGCCATGTTCATCGGCTCCGCGCAGATAATGCAGCCAACTTGCAACGACGAAAGAAGCGAAACGAGCGGATGCTCCCGCTGCCAGAAGATCGGCAAGAACCGGCGCAAGAAACTTGTCCATTTTCGCGCAGCCATCAGAGCAGATGCGTGCGACCTGATCGCGAATTGCCGGGTTAGAGAAGCGCCGCACCACGGTTGCTGTGTAGTCATTGAGATCAATGCCGGGGAGCGTGGGCACTGTTATGCGCGCCTCTTTCATATATCCGATGAGCAGGGATTGAAGTTGTGCGTCAGATGCGGCGTCCGCGATGGTGCTGAAGCCGAGCAGGTCGCCCACATAGCCGAGCGACGAGTGCCCACCGTTGAGAAGGCGCATCTTAGTTTTCTCGTAAGGTGCGACATCGGCAGTCATATGTGCACCCACGCGCTCCCATGCGGGCCTTCCAGAAATGAACCGGTCTTCGAGCACCCACTGGCGAAAGGGCTCGCAGGCAACTGGCGAACGATCATCGATGCCAAACCGATCGTGGATCAGAGCAAGATGCTCGTCCGTCGTGCGCGGGGTGATACGGTCCACCATGCTCGAAGGAAAACTGACGTTGGTCTCGATCCATTGTGTAAGTGCATCGCTGCGCATGGCGGTAAATGCGGCCAGCGCTTTGCGGGCGGCTGTGCCGTTGTGTTGCAGATTGTCGCAGCTTAACAGCGTGAAAGGGCCGCGGCCTGAGAGTCTTCGTCGCTCGGCTGCTGCTGCGACATAACCCATCCAGGTGCGCGGAGTAGTGGGATGCTCCAGGTCGTGCCTCACGTCTGGGTCTTCGCAATCAAACTTGCCGGAAGCATCGTTGAAAAAATAGCCGCCCTCGGTGACAGTGAGTGAGATGATTGAGCACTCAGGTGCAGTCATCCCTTTCACGACGGCTTCAGTGCTTTCGGGCGCGAAAAGATGCCCCGTAAGTGAACCGACTATGCGATAGGAAGCCTGGTCCGCGTCCATCTCAAGCACACCATAGAGCCAGTCCTGTGAGAGCAGCGCACGGTGGATTTGCTTGTCGCCGGGCATCAGCCCAATACCCAGTTCACCCCAGCGCGGCTCATCTTTGAACTCAAGCAGATCATCGAGATAGACAGCGAGGTGTGAGCGATTGAATCCGCCCGCACCGATGTGCACCATCCTTGATTGAGTCTGTGCGCGGTCGTAGCGGGGCCGCCGAATGGCAGGCGGAAGACTGCGTAGCGTGGAGTTGTTGAGACACAGGATGTTCCTTTCGATTGTCATCACCTGTACCTCAAAGAAAACTCAGCTGGCGGATCGATAGACCTTTATTGGATGGAGTCTCTGGCACAACGCTGAGAGTTGTCAACGAACAGGCGGGTCGCCCGGCCTACCCCCTCCTGACGCGGCTTCCTCTACGATCAAGGGTGCCTCGTCCAAGCCTCGCTTGGGTGGGTGCAGGCACACTTCTCCCACTACAAACCGTATACCATTCCCCGTTACGAGGTCATCGATCTACCGAGCATCAATCGGGATCGCGGTCGGATGGCCGGCGACGCTTCCCTCACAATCAAAAGCGCAGGCCCGGCAAAGGTCCCACTAGCCGATAATATTGCCGGAACCCAGAAACAGAATGGCTGGTGCAGCCGCGAACTCGCCACTTTGCCGAGAGTTGCAGCACTCACATGCCGCGCCAGCTCTCATCCCACAACGATGATCCTTGGTGCTGCTGTTGCCATGCGAATTCCTTCTTACTCGATTTAGTTGGTGAACTTCAGCGCAATGGCGCTGCCTATCCCTATAACCAAGCCAATGGCGAACATGGAATATCCAATCACGAGATTGCGATAAAGCGGCCCTTGAGGGTAGGCTGCCCGATATGAGTCGATGACATTCTGAGCGACCGTCTGGACTGCATCACTCCAGCCGAGTTGATTGTCCGCCGCTCGATCTCTGTTTAGGACATTACGCATTCTCTGCACAGCGAGATTCGTAACGACGACGCTGCACAACATCAGGAGCATCCCCAAACCAAATCCAGTGAACAAGACTTCATCGAGCGCAGTCATCACTGCACCCCGCCCGGCTGCTGCGGATTCATACCCCGCGCCGGCTCTCGTCCAACCGCTATGACCCTTGGTGTTGCTGTTGCCATCCTCGCTCTGCCTGCCTCTTGGTCATTTTCGCTGCAAGCTGGGGGTCATGGGCCGATTTTACTCATTGCGGGCGACCACGATAAAAACTGGTTTCTACGATCCAGCCGAGCGAAAAAAGATATTCGCCATTGTGCCATAGATGATCGGCCCAATGATTATCATGATTGGCTCCTCGAAGTCCTCACCGGCCTTTACTGCTGCGCTACTGAAAGCGAAACCAAGTCATTCTTCCGGACCGGATCTCAATTCTCCATGCAGTCCCAACGAACGCCGTCCGGCGGTTCAAGCGTGATACAGCGGTGGTCAATTTCTGCAGCAGAACAATCGCCTCGTCAGGGTGATCGCGCTCCATGGACATGTGCGCTTCAACGAGCGTCTCTTATACCGCCGGACGCGTTTGAGATCCAAGAAATGAAATCGAGAGAAGCAGCAACATAGAAGTCTTCATAGTGAAACAGCATGCTGCAATCGGCCTTCTCTGTGCAGTGCTAGAATTCCGGGCAAGATGAGGAAACGAATATCAGAGTGCGTCGTACTAATCTTCTCCGCCTCAACTCTCAGCGCGCAAAGTTCCTCAGTAGCCGTGCCCAAACAGCTCGCGCAACCCTCTGTGCCGCATTTTCGAGACGTTTCGCAGGAGATCGGACTTCGCACTGTTCCTCATACGAATCTCGACAGGCGCTATGTCATCGAAACGATGAGCGGTGGCGGAGTTGCTTTTCTGGATTGCGATAACAACGGCGCCTTGGACATCGCCGTGGTAAACGATTCCTCAATCGACCGCTATCTTGCTGGCGGCGATCCCATGATCACGCTCTACCGGGAGGATGGCAATGAGAAAGCACTGCACTTCACTGACGTCACCGCAGCAGCGGGGTTGACAACCAAGGGCTGGGCCACCGGAATTGCCGTCGCCGACTATGACAACGACGGTCTTCCTGATATTTATGTCACCGGCTACGGCCACAATGTGCTCTACCATAATCTAGGTGGCTGCAGATTCTCCGATGTTACAGCAAAGGCGGGTGTTGGCGGTGGAGGCTTTAGTGCCGGAGCCGCCTGGGCTGACTACGACCGCGACGGATTTGTGGATCTTTACGTTGCCCGCTATGTTTCCACCGATCCCCGGCATCTTCCAGACCCTCAAAGGACGGTATACAAGAGCGTACTCACCGAACTGCCAGGTGCGATGCCGGGTGAAACCAACCTCCTCTACCGCAATCGGGGCGACGGAACCTTCGAAGAGGTCGCGGCCAAAGCCGGTGTCCAGAACACACAGAAGGCGCACGGCATGGGAATCTGTTGGGGCGATTTCGACGGCGATGGATGGCCCGATCTCTATGTCACCAACGATGGATACCGCAATTTTCTGTTTCACAACAAAAGGACCGGAACCTTTGAGGATATCGGCATCTATTCAGGCACCGCCTACGGGGAAATGGGACAAACCTTCGGCAACATGGCATGCGATTTAGCCGACCTCGACCACAACGGCAGGTTCGACCTGTTCGTGACCCGTTTTGCCAGCCAGCCAGCCAGCCTCTACATCAACGAAGGCCACAACGAGTTTCTCGATGTTGCAGATCGTGCGGGAATCGCCGCTCCCGCTTCACCGCTCGTCAAGTGGGGAGCAAACTTCGCAGACTTTGACAACAGTGGTTGGCAGGATCTTTTCATGGCCTCGGGTAACTTCTCGACCTTGCTCGATGGGGTACCCGGTGAACCGCCTTTTGTCGAGCCGATCGAGCTTTTTCTCAATGAGACGAACGGCAAATTCCGCGAGGTTGCTGCCGCTACTGGCTTAAATGCAGGCCCGTTGAAATCCCGGCGGGGAACAGCCTTGGGAGATGTCAATAACGACGGAAAACTCGACATCCTCGTCTTCAACGTTGGCGCTCCACCCTCGCTTTTTCTCAACGAAACCAGGAATGGCAACCACTGGATCACGCTGCACTTGGTAGGCACGAAGAGTAACCGGATGGCGATCGGCGCCCGAGTGACCGTCACGACCGGTAACGTCAAGCAAGTGGATGAAGTCCGTGCAGGGGGAAGCTATCTCTCCACCAGCGACCCGCGCCTCCACTTTGGACTCGGCTCGGCTGCCTCCTTCGCCCGCATAGAAGTCCTGTGGCCCAGCGGCTTGCTCGAACAATTCCCAGGAGGCCCTGGCGATCGAATTGTATCTTTGGTGGAAGGGAGTGGCACTGCGCTGCCCCTCAGGCCAGGCTCCCTGAAGGAGAAGTAAGATCACCAAATAGTGCGCCCCTTGACTTCAACTCGACATGCTCTGACGAAAGCAACGCTGGTCTGATTCGAATAGCCCGAGGCACGTTTCCAACTCCGATGCGTTACCGATCGCGCTTGGAATCCGGAAGGAGTTCATTCGGAACACAGCTTCTCCTTGAAGGGGGCGTTCCAAAGCCCGAGCGTTCCGCCATATCCATTGATTACGAACTTGTACAGCCTACTTATTCTTTTGTCAGACTCGTTCCTGGCCGATTCG
Source organism: Acidobacteriota bacterium (assembly GCA_021780075.1). Classification (GTDB taxonomy): domain Bacteria; phylum Acidobacteriota; class Terriglobia; order Terriglobales; family Acidobacteriaceae; genus Telmatobacter. The sequence goes on along the minus strand of JAJXZL010000044.1, from coordinate 14,058 downwards.
GTCGTCGACCGCCTTGAGGAACAGCTACCTGCACTCTAAGAAGCATTCCGTTTTCTGAATAGAAACATGACCAAAGGGGGAATTGGCTTCGTTGTGCGAACTGGACGTGAGCCATCACTTTACCCTCCCGAGTTTGCAATGAGCCCTCAGGGAACCTGTGCTGTGCTGAATTGCATAGTCGCTTCAAGCGCGCTATGTGCATTTTCGACCCTGCACGTTCCGCAAAAGCTTTGTTCCGACTCGACGAACTCGTGATTCCCTGTCAGTGCATGGCGGGATAATCACATGTGGTTCGGTTGTTTTGCAATTGTTTTCGTTGTTAACCCCTTGGCAGACTCCGGAATCCGAGTGGAGACTCGGGTTTGTGCTTGCCAATCGCATGGGTAGGCGCGTCTCTTTGTGACTGGCAGAAGCGAGTATCAAGTTAAAGGGGAACGAATGGAAGAGGTAAAGATGAACAGCGCAGTGCATGGGAAAGACCGTGAGAATTGGATTGCAAATCGCCGGGAATTCCTAGCAGGAATGGCAGCGCTGGGGCTGGCCGGGTGGACTGAAAAGGTAACCGGCGCGCCCACGGGGAAGAATGGCTGGAGCGGGTTGCCGGCGCGCCCTTCGGAAGCCCCCCTGGACTTTCACGCCCTGGCTAATGCGTTTGACGCCTACGTGATGGACCCCGCACACAGGCTGAATCTGATCGCAAAGGATGGCCGGCAGGTGTTTCCTTCGGCGCTGGAAGGCGTGGAGGACGGAGGACTGACAACCTACGGGCCGGTGGCATTGGGCAAGGAACTGCGCGGAGGTGGGTTAGAGGGCCTGGCGAAATCGTTGCAGGGCTACTTCAGTGAGCCGTATGGCCTGTTTCTTGACGGTGCTGGCGCGACGTTATGCGAATACTGGTACCTGATGAATGTGACCGCTCTGGCCTTTGGTCTGATTCAACTGCGCTTTGGTCGGGACGCAGCGTGGCTTGCACGTGTAGAGCGAAGCGCGACACGACTGCGGGATATGGCACAGCAGATTCATTACGACTTCAACGACCAGGGCTACGACTTTGCCAAGAACGCGACATTTACCAACCACGATATTTACCGTCAGCCCGACGCGGTAGGCGGATATTCCTACGTGATGCTTCTGGCGTGGAAGTTGACGGGCAAGGAGTTTTGTCTGGCAGAGTCAAAGACAGGGATCGATCATTACCTGAGCTTTGCCGCCAACCCCTGGTACGAGGTTCCCAGCGGCGCGATGGCAGTGCTGGCGGCCGCGCGGCTCAAGGCGATGGGGTATCCAGCGGACGTAACAAAGGCGCTGGGCTTCGTGCTCGATTCGAAGGTGGGGCTCATGGCCGCGGGACAGTGGGGCGGCCGCGCAGTCGATGGGCTGATGGCGGGCTTCAGCACCGAGCCTGCCGGTCAGGCATACAGCATGGAGTCGATGGTCACGCTGCCCTATCTATTGCCGGCAGTTCGATTCCGGCCAGAGTTGGCCGGGGAGGTTGCGCGGTATGCGCTGAACGTGGCGGCGAACCTGCGCTGGTTCTATCCAGAGTACTTGCCACGCGAAAATCAAAGCCGACCTGATTTACCTTCAATTTTTCCTTATGAACGGTTGAGCCGCGAAGAAAAGGGCCACAGCCCTTATGCGACCGGTGACTTCGCAGGTCACCGCTCGATCTACGGTGGCGCCTATATCATGTGGCTCGATCAGATAATTCAGCCACAGGGAGACCCATGGCTGCTGCGCTGGGATCTATCCAAAACGAACTTCCTGGATCGCGACCTGCCGCCTGCATTTCTTTATTACAATCCTTTGTCGGCCGAGAGGACTGTCACAATTGAGACAATGAAGGGGCTAGGTCAGATTCACGATCTGACGCTCAACCGAAGGCTGCATCCCCACGCGGGCAAGGTGGAACTGAAGCTTCAACCGTATGAAGCACGAGTGATTGAGATGAGAGCTTAGGTGAACCCTTGACTCGGGTGAAACTCGTGCTTCGGCGCTGCGGCTCAGGGATGAATTACGCGTGCGGCGATGATTGAAGTGGTGTTTGGAGCTCCGGCGACAGCGTTGGTTCGGATGAGAGCTTCCAAGTAAACGGGCTGGTCAGGCGTGCCAGAGATGCCGAGAGCCTGCTGAAGTCGTTGCCGGCTTCGGGCATCCGCCAGGAAAAGCCCTGCAGCTTCGGTGCCTTCCTGTTGCAGGCCTTGCAGGATGAGAACGCTGCCGCGTCCATTGGCGAGGGGCAAAAGTGAAATGGTTGCATAGTCTTCCCCCGAACTACCCGTGAAAACCAGCCCATGGTAGGATTCCTGCTCGCCGGCTTTGGGATGAAGATTTTGGAAGTACTTCAGACTCTCGCCTACGACACCTTCACGTTCTTGAAAGTTGAGCTTGTCTTGGAAGTAATAGACCCAAGGGTTAGAGCTCGGGCTGCCGACAAAGACAAAACTGCCCTCTTCCAAATCGCGTGGGCGCAATTCACGGGCCGAGCGAATGACGAGCCAATCACGCGAGCTCCCGCTTAACCGCATCAGCGTATCCACCACCACCAAGTCGGCATAGGAGGTCAGCAGGGAGTCGGAAAGGTACTTCATCATGCGTGCTTCGCGGGCCGAGGGGTGAGCGTTGGAGAAATCTTCACTGCTCCGGTAGGCGGGGCTTAAATACCGCTCCAGTGTCACTGGTTGCTCGTCTACCAACCTCATCATTCCATAGTTGACGTCCGCAACCACTACCTGGACAGGATGATTGGCCGGACTGAAAAGCGCTGCCAGCGGCCACGGCGGGGCAGGCGGAGGTGCAACGGGTGGCTTGCGAAACCATGCAATCAGGGTGGTCGTCAGAAAGAGCGCCACCAAAACCCAAGGCAGAAGCCCCAGCCAGAACCTAGGGCCGTAGCGCGCCAAAGCTGGCGCAAGGATCGCTGGGGTCCTCGGTTCTGCAGGCCGAAAAAGGGGTGTGTAAGCCCCTTTCGGGATTTCGACGATGGAGGTTTCGCAGCGACCTTCCCCGTCAAAGTATTCATGCAGTTTAAGCCGCAATTGGCGGACGTGTACGCGGACTGAACTGTCCTCTACGACGCTGTAGTCTTTGGCCTTGCCGAAAACGGCACTCCCTATGTGGTGTTCCGTCAGGTCCTGGAACTGGCCGTGAAGAGACCTCTCTGCCATGAAGCGGAGCAGGTCTCTAAGGCGCGCAGATTTCTGGAAAGCTGGACTGGCGGTGATCCTTTCGATCAACTGCCAGCGAGCGTCTGCCCGAAGTTCCGGTTCCACTTCCTTCATCCACGTCCAATCCCATTTCGTTCAATTAAGAGGGCTTCCAGTCCAACAAAGGACGAGATAAGGCCTCGTGCACTGCGGGTTGATTGTAGCGCATTTAATTTGCAAGGGAAAGCAACTCCGGGGCAGCACATTTTCCAACCCTGAGGATTGGGCGGATCAAAACGAACTACTTAAGCGGCCCCCTCCCAAGGTGTCGCTAAGGAGGCTCTGTCCTCACAGGTCTCTCTTTCCATTCTGCCCTGGGCTCATTTTCCAGCGACTACTTGCGAATCACATGTAATTCGCACTGATTATCAAAGATTTTCGCGGTAAGTCCCTTTTGCGGTGTACGTCCTTTCAACCAGTCTCATTGACGGCTCCCCAGGATCCGTTTGATACGCGCTGAAACGCTGGCGCGAAGACCTTCTAAACACGATCGCGAATTGGCTCATAATGACCGACCTTGCACAACGCTTCGAGCAGAACCCTATTCTCCGGCCGCGAGACATCCGTCCGAGTGTGGAAGGCATGGAAGTAACGTGCCTCCTGAATCCGGGAGTCTTCCGATACCAGGACAAGGTCTGGTTGTTGGTGCGTGTGGCCGAGCGTCCGGCGCAGGTCGAGGGTAAAACTTCCTTTCCCATTCTGAGTCCTGAGGGCCGAATGGAGGTGCTTGAATTCGATTCGGGCGATCCAAGGCTCAATCTGAGCGACCCCCGCGTTATTAATTTTGACGGGCGCGATTATCTCACCACGCTCTCTCACCTTCGCCTCCTTTCGAGCGAAGACGGCGTCACCTTCACCGAGCCGGAGCAAGGCCAACCCTTGATGGGAAGTGGAGAATTTGAAACGTATGGCATCGAGGACTGTCGGGTCGCGCAGATTGGCGATACCTATTACTTGACATATACGCAGGTCTCCAACAATGGCGTAGGCGTAGGATTAAGGACCACTCGCAATTGGAAGGACTTTGTGCATGCGGGCATGATTTTTGCTCCGCACAACAAGGATTGCGCGATCTTCGAAGAACAGATCGGCGGCAAGTACTATGCGCTGCATCGGCCCAGCAGCCCGGAACTAGGCGGCAACTACATTTGGCTGGCTGAGTCGCCCGACTTGATTCACTGGGGCCGACATCGTTGTCTGGCCCACACCCGTGAGGGTCATTGGGATAGCGCACGTGTCGGGGCGGGAGCGGCTCCCATCCGAACTGCCGAAGGGTGGCTAGAAATCTATCATGGTGCGACAAAGGCAAATCGCTACTGTCTTGGTGCCCTGCTGCTTGATCTTGACGAACCCTGGCGCGTACTGGCCCGCTCCGAGGCGCCTATCATGGAGCCGCTGGCACCCTATGAGCAGGAGGGCTTTTTCGGCCACATCATCTTTACCAATGGCCATGTCGTCGATGGTGACTGCGTCACGATTTACTACGGCGCGGCCGACAGCGTGATCTGCGCGGCACGTCTCTCTATCCGGAGCATCCTTGCCAGCTTCCGCACATCCCAGGGAGCAAAGGCATGAATCATCTGCGCAAGGAGTTCGACGTCTTCCGTCAATGCCCCCGCTCCATGCAGGTGCTGATGGTGTCGAACATGATGTATGCCCTCGTCCTGCCCGTCATCGAGGTCTTCGTGGCTGCCTATGTCATGCGAAACTCGCACGCGGTGGCCAAGGTTGTTACCTATCAGTTGTCCATTTACGCAGCCACGCCGCTGGCCTTTTATTTGAACGGCAAGTTGCTGGGTCGCGTGGGAGCCAAACATCTGTACGCTGCCGGGATGTTGCTGTCAGGAGTCGCAATGATGCTGATGATGGAGTTGAGCATCCTCACTCCTGTCGGCGTTGCCATTTCGGGCTTCACTATGGGGCTTGCCACCGGCATCTTCTGGGCAAACCGTGGATTTCTGGCGCTGACTGCAACCAACGACGACAACCGAAACTACTTCTACGGCGTGGAGAATTTCATTGCCTCCCTCGCCGGCGTCGCAGTTCCGGCACTCATTGGCGCGTTCATCAGCGGCACCATCGTTTACGGCTGGTTAGGCGGGGTTGCGAACCGCGCTTACCACATTATTGCGATGGTGGTGTTCGGCCTGACGATTCTCGCTGCCGGCATTCTTGAACGAGGCAAATTCCGCAATCCAATTCATACGCGCTTCGTCTTCTTTCAATTTCATCGTCTATGGCGGCAAATGCTCCAACTGGCTTTGCTGAAGGGTTTGGCGCAGGGATACATAGTCACGGCACCAGCCATGCTCATCATGCTGCTGGTCGGTCAGGAAGGAACGCTGGGTGCCACGCAGGCCATCGGCGGCATTTTCTCTGCTTGCATCATGTACATGGCCGGTCGTATTGTAGCCCCCAAGCATCGCATCATCGTCTTTTCCGCTGGGCTCCTCCTTTTCTTCCTCGGATCGTTTGCCAACACATTGCTCTTTAACGCGGTGGGGGTACTGATCTTTCTCGGCTGTCTTCTGCTGGCGAAGCCGCTCCTGGATCTCGCGTATTACCCCATCCAGCTTCGGGTAATCGATGTGGTCTCCCGGCTCGAGGGCCGCAACGAGTACGCATATATCTTCAACCATGAATTCGGACTGTTTGCGGGGCGCTGCCTGGGATGCGGGTTGTTCCTGGGCATCGCTTACGGGTGGTCTGGAAAGGCAGCGCTCAAATATGCCTTACCGGTAATTGCGCTGTTGCAGTTGTTATCCATCCGGGTGGCTGGGCAGATCTTTCGGGGTTTGGCCGCGACGGGCAGCAGCACCTCCCCCGTCGCAAGTCTCGCCGGAAACACAATGGAGGCCTGAGAACAATGCTGAAAAGGAGACACACGATGAACCACAAAAGTCGCACGGCGCAAAGACCGTGGCATCTGGCGGTCTGGCTATTGTTGACGTTGTGCCTGATGGCCGGCATCCCCGCCGTCGCCCAATCGGGCAGAGGTACATTGACCGGCTCGGTGAAAGACACAACGGGAGCAAGTATATCCGGCGCCTCCCTTGGTCTGACGGAGACAAGCACAGGCAGTCGCTATACAGCAATCGCGAGCGATCAGGGCTTGTTCACATTTCCCGAGCTCCCGCCTGGTACCTATACCCTGACAGTAACTTCTCCGGGGTTCCAGTCATTCACGCAAAGCGGCATCACTGTGTACGTAGGCAGTACGGCGACCGTCAATCCCACATTGAACGTAGGATCGGCCACACAGTCGGTCACCGTAAATAGCGATGCCTCGCACCTTCAGACTGAATCCTCTGATCAAGGCTTCACGATGTCGCCTCATGTACTGGAATCGCTTCCGCTGCCCTTCGGTGGTGAGATCCGAAACCCGCTCGAGTTTGCAGCACTCTCGCCCGGATTCGCCGGCACCATGACCAACAATCCTTCCTCGCCGCCCTCTGGAAACTTTAAGCTCAGCGGCGGACAACAGGGTGGTGGCGACATCCTGCTCGACGGCGCCACCACCGAGCTCGCCTCGGCCAACATGCAGGTCACCTATGGCTTCAGCGTTGAAGCTGTCTCCGAGTTCAAGGTGATGACAAACACCTTCGACGCCCAGTTTGGAAGCGCAAGCGGCGGCGTGGTCAATCTCGTTTCCAAGCAAGGAACAAACGACTTTCACGGCTCGGCGTACGACCTGCTCAAGAACCGCGTCCTGGATGCCAACAGCTGGCTCAACAACTACCAGAACGCCGTTTTCGGCCCGAATACAACAACTAAGCCAATGGACACCCAGAACGACTTCGGCGCGAGCGTCGGAGGGCCGGTGCACGTTCCCTGGTTGTACAACGGCAAAGACAAGACCTTCTTTTTCTTTAATTACGAGGGCTTCCGGCAAGTCAATGGCGGGAAATCGGTGCAATCGGCGCCCACTCAGGCCATGCTCGGCGGCGACTTCTCGGCCTTTCTAAACCCCGTGACCGTCAACGGCCAGACTTTCCAGGCCCACATCCTCTACGATTACTCAACCTGCACTGGCGCCAATCAGGGACAGCCCTGCCAGCCTTATGCGAACAACAAGATCACCGAGTCCCCAGATCCGGTCTTTGTCAACGCCTCTAAGGTCATGCCCATCGCTACTGGCGCCAGCCCCTACTACAACATTGGTGTCAGCAGTACCGCCCACGAGCAAGCTGACATGTGGTCCATCCGCATGGACGAGAACATCAACGCGCGCAACAAAATTTCAGGCAGTTACTTCACCGGCAACATGCCATACGTCAGCACCTCCAGCCTGGGATCGCTTTACACCGGTGGCAACATCCAAGGCAACAAATACGTGCGCCTCGGCTATGATTTTTTCATCTCGCCCACCATGCTCAACCACTTCAACGCCGGCTTCACTCGCCGTTTTCGGCATGAAACTTCGGGGGAGGGCGGGTATGGCGGCAACTGGGCCAGCAAGTTCGGCCTCAAGGGCGTAGGCGATCAGGTTTTCCCGCGCTTCAACTTCAACTACCCCGGCAGCGGCATCAACAGCCCGAGCGATGGCAACAACATCTTCGCCGACAACATCTTTCAATATGACGATGCGCTTTCGTGGCAGAAGGGCCGTCATAGCTTCAAGTTCGGCGGCGAATTCCGCGCGGCGCAGTTCAACCTCAACCTGCTCACCGGCAGCGCCGGTCAGTTTAATTTCACCAGCGGCCCCACCAGCAGTCCCACTGACACCAACTCCGGCTTCGGGTACGCCAGCTTCTATCTTGGTGCAGCGTCAAACGCGTTTATTGCCATCCCCCAGATCAATGGATTCCGCGCGAAGTATTTTGCCCTCTTCGGCTCTGACGACTGGAAGGTTAACAGCAAGCTTACCTTAAACCTTGGCTTGCGTTATGACATGCCAATCCCGGTGACGGAGGCGCATAACCGTATGTCATATGTAGACCCAACCCTGCCGAACCAGGGGGCAGGCGGACTTCCCGGCGCTTACGTCTTCCAAGGCAGCGGTCCGGGACGCCTCGGCGGCAGTTCCTCGCAGTCGGTTTTCAAAAAGGCCTTTGGCCCTCGCGTCGGCCTCGCCTATTCGGTTGATCCGAACACCGTCATCCGCGCCGGCTACGGCATTTACTTCTCCACCCAACGCATCGGAGGCTTCGCCGAAAACGACAGCCAGGGATTCTTCTCCAGCTACACCTACCCCACCCCGGCCAGCATTCAGACCCCGGCTGTTGTGCTCTCGCAGATCACTGCCTATCCCGGCAAGCTGCCTCCCTTCATCGACCCCACGGTCATGAATGGGCAGGGCAATGCTCTCTTCCTCGAGTCGAAAGTCGACCGCCCCGGCACCATCCAAAACTGGACCCTCGATGTGCAGCGCCAGCTGCCCTTCCAGACCATTGTTGACGTGGCCTATGTCGGCGCTCATGGCGACCACCTGCAGGCATTTCTGCATGACCCCAACCAGGGACTCCCAGCCAACCAGGCGCGTGGCGCATGTTTGCAAGTCAACATTGCCGATCAGGTTGGCAACCCAGCATGCGCGGGCCAGAGCGTGGTTCCGGCTCCATATGCCGGATTCAACGGCACTGTGTCTCAGGCACTGCGTCCCTTCCCGCAGTATGGAACCGTCACGGTGGATTCCGCGACCATGGACGATCCCTTCGGCGATTACACGTACCATGCCCTTCAGGTTCAGGTAACCAAGCAGGCCAGCAACGGGCTGACCGTATTAGCCAACTACAGTTGGTCGAAGAACCTTACCAATGCCGACTCGGAGTATCCGACCGAGGCCGCCTGGGAAGGTAACGGCACTTCCGGCGCGCTGAACACCTACAATCTGAAGGTTGAAAAGGCCCTCAGCATGTTCGACATCCCGCAGCGCGTCGTCCTGGCCTGGACTTACGATCTGCCCTTCGGAAAAGGCAAAAAGTTCGCCAATCAGAGCCGAGTCGTCAACGTGCTGGCTGGTGGATGGACACTTGCCGCCGTCCAGCAGTATCAAAGCGGCACTCCACTCAGCGTAACCTCGCCGGGCTGGACCTCGGGCATCTTTGGAGGAGGCGAAGGCGCAACCGGCTCATCCAGCCGCCCCAACGTCGTTTCCGGAAAGAGCTTTAACGCGCTCCACGGAAAATATGTCTGGGGCCAGAGCCGCCTCTTAAATCAAGCTGCCTTTACTCCAGCCGCCAACTTCACCTTTGGCGACGCGCCCCGCGCCCTCGGCGTGCGCGAACTCTTCAACACCAGCGAGGACTTCAACGTCAACAAGGCCATCCCAATGTTTACCGAACGGGTCCAGACCAACTTTCGCGTGGAGTTTTTCGACGTCTTCAACCGGCACCGCTTCACCGGCTTTGACACGTCAGTGACGTGTAGCGCCTCGTTGACGCAAACTTGCAGCCCGCTGGTTAATACCAACACAAATTTCGGGAACGCTTCGGGCCTTGCCTATGGCCCAAGAAACATCCAGGGCGTCCTGCGGGTAACCTTCTGATGGCAACGGGACGAACCAGCCCTGTTACGTCCGACGTTTGAAAACAACCCAACACTCCCGGATCTCTTCACTGAGGTCCGGGAGAATTTTACTTTTGCCCAATGCACAGTCCAGACAGCAGGACGGCGAATCGATTAGAAAAACACTGTACAGGATCGTGCAATGGGATTCAGTGACGTGAAAGTGCACTACTATCAATCCATGTTTCGCTTCCGCTGCCGGAAAATTCTGTTTTCTGTTGGAGTGATTCCGATAGTATGCGTGCTCTCGTCAGTCGGCATCGCGCAGGCTGGCACTCCAAATATCCAGGCCCAAGTCGAGGAACACTTCCGCGCTGCGCAGCAGGCACAGCAGGAGGGCCGCCTCGACGCGGCGGCACATGAATATCAGACCGTCCTGCGCCTTCAGCCGGGATTACCCGAAGCGTACGTAAACCTTGGGTTGGTCTATTACGCTCAAGCCAAATTCGAAGATTCTGCACGCGCGTTGGCCGCAGCCGAAAAGTTGAGACCCGGCATGCGCGGAGTGAGCCTCTGGCTCGGAATCGATTCGGTGAGGCTGAATCGGCCTGCCCAGGGAGTAACATTTCTGCGCGAGGCCGTTCGTCAAGACCCGAACGAAAAATTGGCCCAAAGCTGGCTGGGAACGGCGCTTTGGGACGAAGGGCAGATGGATGCGGCTTTGAGTCAATTGCGAAAAACTGCCTCGCAGTTTCCTGACGATCCCGATCTGCTTTTCGCGCTTGGCGAGGCATACGGCAAGGCCGCCAAGCAGCAGTCGGAGCAGCTATTGGAAGACTCCGCTGGAACAGCCATCTCTGACCGAATCTATGCGGGTTTGTACGCTGCCGAGCACGATTGGCCCAAGGCCGAAGGGCATCTTCGCCGCGCCATCTTGCGCGATCCGCATTCGGTTGAGGCGCATCTCGATCTTGCTGAGGTCTTTCTCGATCAAGCTCAACTGCAGGCCTCGTTGCAGCAGCTTGAGCAGGCGGGTAGCCTGTCTCCAAATTCGGCAACCGTCCTGGCACGCTCTGGGGAGTTGTTGATTCTCTCCGGGCAGTTGCCAGAGGGGCTTTCCCGGATTGAGCAAGCTCTCAAATTTAACGAAAGTGAAGCTCTTGACGCATTGGGGCTTCCTGTGGGCGATCGCATCTCTGCCAATGGGGCAAGCGCCAAACTTCTCGGCCTCTGTAATGCAGCAGAGCAGAGGCTGAAGGCGATGCAACCGCCAAGCGTCGCAAGAGATGTTGCCCTGGCGGGCTTATATGCAAGATCAGGGGATGACGACGCCGCTTCCCGAGCTTACGAGCGGCTTGGCCCTGCTCCGCCAATCGAAAAGCAGGCAAAAAATGCCTTTGGCCAAGCGATGGACGCGATGCATCAGCACCGCTATGAAGCAGCCGAGGCCGCTCTTCTTCGTTGGTTGGCACTTCATCCGGGAGATCTTTCCGCGCGTTACGAATTGGTTGTTGTGCGTCGTCAAATCTCCATGGCGCAGATTGCAAAGCTGTTTGCTATCGCGCCAGATTCTTACCAGTTGCATCAACTTCTCGGGCAGCTTTACGTTGCGCGCGAGGAGGACGACAAGGCGCTGGAAGAGTATCACGCGGTAGCCGCCGCCAATCCTGACCTTCCCGATGTTCACTTCTGGCTTGGCCACCTCTACTGGAAACATGGCGATGCAGACCATGCACTCCCCGAACTCATGCGGGAACTGCAACTCGATCCAGGCCATCCCGAAGCGAACGGCGAACTTGGCGCCGTTCTTGTAGCCGAAGACCGAGCCGGAGAAGCAATTCCGCATCTCGAGTTGGCGATCCGCAGCAAGCCCGATCTCTGGCCCGCCTATCCGCAACTGGGCCGGGCATACGCGATGGAAAAGAACTACGCTCGGGCCGAAGCGGTCTTGAGGCATGCCCTTGGGCATGATCCCGACGGCTCCACGCACTATCAGCTCGGGCTGGTCCTTCGCAGCGAGGGTAAGACCGCGGAGGCGGCTCAAGCGTTCGCCAAAGTGGCCGCCATAAAAAACGAAAAATTAGCTGGACCTTCCTCTAATGATGCCGCAAACGAGGGAGTCAAACGATGATCCAGTATCGAGCCGTCGCGTCTGCGTTTCTTTTCATTGCATGCGTCTCTCCGTTGCGCGCGCAATCTACAGAGATGGACGCCGGGGTGCAGCTGATTCGCGAAGGCCACTTCGATCAGGCGCTGGTCAAGCTTGAGCAGGCGCATCGCATTGCACCTCAGAATGCCACAATCGAAAATCTTCTGGGAATCACCGAGACCAAACTCGGCCATATCGAGAGAGCCGACAACCATTATCGCAGTGCAATTCGCCTCGATCCTTTGCAGGCTGCGCCGCATAGGAATCTAGGTTTCAATCTTTTTAATCTGAAAGATTACGCCCACGCGGAATCTGAGTTACGTGAAGCATCTCGCCTGGACCCCAACGACAATTTTGCCCATTTCTATCTTTTGCTGCTTGCGTTCGCCACGAACAATGATGCGAAAGCGCTCGCGGAGGCCTCTCGCGCAGGGAAGTTAGTCGACAACGATCCGGAGGCCGGTGCGAGTCTGGTCGAAGCAGAGATTCGTACAGGGCATGCAGACGAGGCCGCCAGGCGTATCGAGCAATTGGAAAATGCCGGTCAGATCTCGTCGGAAAGGGAATATCAGATTGCGGTTCTTCTCAGCCAGCATGCACTTTATGCTGAGTCTGCCCACTGCTTCCGACGAATTGCTGCGCTCAATCCGACATGGGAGAACCGCTATAATCTGGCGCTCGCATTACTGTATGACGGGCAGTCGGCCGAAGCATCCGCGCTTCTAACCACCTTGCATACTGAGCGGCCCAAGCATGCGGACACACTCACGTTTCTCGGCCTGGCATTCGAGATGCAGCAGAAGATGCCTGAGGCGCTGGAAGCCTATCGTGCCGCTGTCGTGGCAGACCCCTCTAACCCGGACCGAACGCTCGATTACACGCGTCTGCTGATGGACTTGGACCGCTACGACGAGGCGATTCAGGTTGTCCAGTCCGGCCTTGGGTATACCTCTTCGACCGTACCCCTCCAACTGCGCTTGGGCGCGGTTGAGATGGTCAAGGGAAACTATGACGAAGCGCGAGATGCCTTCCAGGCTGCGCTCGTTGCCGATCCACAACTGGATGTCGCTTATGTGGGACTAGCGCAGACCTATGCTCGCCAGGCCAACGATGTTGAGGCCATTCGCATTCTTGAATCGGCGCGCGAGAAGCTCCCCGGCCATTACCTGCTCGAATATTATTTTGGACTGCTGGCCAGCCGTCTGGGACGCGAGCAGGAGGCTATCGTTGCGCTTGAAAAGGCAGCACAAATCGAGCCCAAGTCACCCGATCCGTTTTATGAACTCGGCAAGCTCTACAGCGCACGTCAGGACTGGTCGCAGGCTCGTCAGGCGCTCGAGCATGTCATCGTGTTGAATCCTCAATCCGTGTCCGCCCACTATCAGTTGAGCCGGGCCTATGCGCATCTGGGCCTGAACGCCAAAGCCGAAAAGGAAGCGCAGCAAACCCGCGCTCTGGTGAATGCGCAACGCAACAATGAGCTCCACAAACAACGCGAACGAGGCACCAGTTTCCAGCCGCAGACCCCGGCAGCGTCTGCAGCCCAGCCGTAAGCGTGCTCCAATCCTTCTCTTTACAGAGACTGCGGACTCAATTGGACAGTTCCACACAATTCCAGGAGCAACAAAAGATGATCGACCGTGGACAATTGGACCGCCGCGAATTTCTTGCACTTTCGGCACTCGCGACAGCGGCAACGCTGGCGCCGGAATCCTTGCATGCTGCTCAATTGCCTGAAACGGGCCACGTCTCTCTCCAGGTGACTGGCGATGCCGGAGGCGGATTTGGAGTGACGATCCTTTATCGTGGTCAGGCAATCGCGCGGCACCATCAAGGCGGAGAATTCTCCGCGATCTTCCAGAACAGCGAGCACAGCCTTGAAGACCGGGTCGATGACTGGAAGGCCACCACGTGGAGCGGAGATCGCACGCACGTGAGTCTCAGCGGAGAAATGCAACTCGCGAACCTGCGCACAACCGTCTTTGTCCAGGTCATGTACGAAGTTCTTCCTTCGCAGGTGGTGAAAAAGACGATTCAGTTGCGTCAGGAAGACATGTACTCCCTGATTTACCAAATAACGAATCGCATGGAGCCGGAAGCGGCACCCGCAAAACTCTGGAGTTTCGACCACGCGGATTGCAAAGGCGGGGCGCTGCACGAGTATTTTCCCGCGGCTGGCTTTCGCACACACGGCGGAGTGACCGTTGGCCTGCTCACCGACTCCGGCTATCGCAATCAATGGAGCCGGATCATCCG
>JAJXZL010000004.1 GCA_021780075.1 Acidobacteriota bacterium | reverse complement strand
ACGACCATCGATACCGAAGCGGCGGCAATGATGACGACGAAAAGGGCCTTGGTCAGGCGATTGTCTTTTTGCAGGAAACGGATCATGGATGGACTTGAGCCTTCAACTCTCTACGCGCGGCCATGGGAAGCCCGCCTCCGCTACGCCCCTCGGCGGCTTCAGGTCAGGCATCCCCCGCGGATGCGCAATTCTCGCTTGACGCGACTGTCTGCCATTATAGACGACCATCCGCCCTGCGAGAGCCGCCGGAACAAATGCCAACCGTCCCGCCCCGGCCGGCAAAGGACACCCCACGCAATACCTCTGGTTGATAAAAAAGCTGGCTTCTTGAAAAAGGCGACGCTTCTGCGCCCCCGCACGCTGCACGAGAATTGAATCGCCTTACATGCTGAGAGAAAATCTTCCGGACCATCAACACAAAAGGCATCCCGAAGGATGCCTTCTGTGCCAATCGCACACTCCTAACGCCAGTAATAGAACCCGCCCGAGTAGAAATACGGACGGTAATACACCGGCGCATAGGCGTAAGGATAGGCATACTGATACGCCCCGGGATAACCGTATCCGCCGCCATAGCCATAACCATACGGCTGTTGACGGTAGCCCCGCTGGTGCAGCGACGGCCCACCCTGGTTCAGCCCTTCGGCCAGCTGATTCGCCTCTTCCTGGCTTACCGGATTCACCGTCAACGGAGCCGCCAGGTGGAAGCTCACCAACGCCTCTGAAGGTATCCAGACTCCCGGCCCGGAGGACGCTGCCGATGCCGCCGTGCCCACGCCGCCACCCGCGACTGCTCCAATCGCCGCTCCGCCTCCGCCGCCAGCTACGCCGCCGATAATCGCCCCCAGCAGCGCGCCTCCAACTACGTTCCCCGCTGTGCGTCCAGCCTTGTTCGGCCCCCGCACCTTGAATACATCCGAATCAAGCGGGTAGTTCCGCCCGCTCAGGTCCAGTGACGTAAGCTGCAGCGCCAGTTCAGGCTTGCCCGCCAACGCACCTGCGCGCCGGATGCCCGTCACCACCCCGTGAACCGTCGCGCCGCGCGGAATCGCCAGCACGCCGCCAAGCGTCACATCCTGAATCAAGGTGAACTGCACCGGCGTCCCTTCCGTGGCCCGTTTGCTGCTCACCGCTTCGCTCGTCCGCACCTGCAACAGTGTTCCCGGCGGCACGGTCACCGGCCCGCTGGGAAACCGGTACATCGGCTGGCGAGGCTGCGACGGTTGATATTGCTGCTGATATTGCTGCCGGTACGGCCCCTGCTGACCCGGGTACTGATTCTGACCATAATTCGGATTCTGTCCGTACCCATTCTGCGGATTCTGCCCGTAGCCCGGCGTCGGCTCCTGACCGTAGTCCGGTGGCCCATTCTCCCCGTACCCCGGGTTCGGGGCAGCCGCAGCAGGCGCACCCGACCCATACGGCTGGTTCCCCGCCGTGGTCCCCGCTCCCGTGCCGTTCTGCTCCTGCGGCAAATTCTGCTGTTCCGCCGGGTTGCCCACATTCAGGTTGTTGTTGACCCCGGTCACGCCGGGCACACCCTTCACAATCGACTCAGCAAGCTTTTTCGAGGCTTCACTCGACACTGTTCCCGCCAGAGTCACCTGGCCCTGAATGGTGGCGGCTGTGATCAGATCGTTCTTCAGGGCCTGTGCCCCATCCAGCGCGTGTACCACGTCCATCTCAATCTGTCCGTCTGTGCGCTGTCCACCTGCGGGAACCGCGTTCTGCGCCAGCGAAACCACGCCGCAAAGGGTCACAATCGCTACCCATGCCAGCGCCATCAGGAAGACTCGCTTGATCAATGGCCGTTTCATCTTTCTCTGTCTCCTGCAACTCCATGCAATTCCCGGATCCACCCGTTTAGACGGTAATCCACGAAGCGCGTCGTTACCTTGAACCCGGCTGCCGGGAAAAAGTTCCGCGGTACAGGTCCGTTGTACGACGTCACTCCGGCCCGCTCAATACCTCTTCTGTAGGAGTGCTAGGCCTGCGCCGCTGCGGGTTGTTGTTGCGCTGCCACAAGGTTCTGATTGTCGGGGAAGAAAAGCTGGAATACAGTCCCCGACGCCCCTCCCTTGCCAGCCGTCCGGCTGCGCACATGCACTATCCCGTGGTGTTTCAGGATGATCTCGTGGCTCACCCAAAGTCCCAGCCCCGTTCCGGTCACATCCTTGGTGGTAAAAAAGGCCTCAAAAATCCGCTCGCGCACTTCCTTCTCCATGCCCGCGCCGGTGTCGGCCACCGTCAGACGCACACCCTCCTGGTCCGGCGCCTTCCAGTTCCTCGAACGGTGCGCGCGGATCATCAGCCGCCCGCCACCGGCAGTGGCGTCAATGGCATTGCCTACGATGTTGGCGATCACCTGCCGCACCTCCCCGGCAAAACAGAAAAGGTCCATGGCCGGGTCATAATCCCGCTCCACCTCAATGCCCAGGGTGCTCAACCGCACGCTGTAGAGGCTCAGCACCGAGTCCAGAAGATCCCCCATGCTTGTGCGCGCGGGAGACGTCGATTGCCGGTAAAAACGCAGCGTCTGCTGCGTAATCTCCGCCACCCGGCGGACCTCATGCTCCGCCATCACAACGTAGTTCAGTGCCGGCTCCTCCAGCTTGGTAAAGTTCCGCAGCAGAAACAGCAGGTTCGTCACCGCCTCCAGCGGGTTGTTGATCTCGTGTGCAATCGACGCGGCCAGCCGCCCCGTGGCAGCCAGCTTCTCCGTCCTGCGCAGAGCCTCCTCCGCTCGTTTGCGTTCGCTGGTGTCCAGCACAATCACGCCCGCCCAGCGCACCTGGCTGGGTTCGGTCCGCACCGGATACGCGCTCACCAGCCAGGTCCATGGCCGGCTGGGTTGTCCGCCCTGCCCCACCACCTCCAGGTCGTGCACTGGGCTCTCCGTGGCAAACACGCGCAGCACTGCGTCCTCAAGCGGCTGGGCTACCGGCTGCGGCAGCAGCTCTGGCAGCGTCCGTCCCAGGTGCCGGCTCAGCGGCACGCCCGTCAGGCCCGCAAAAACATCGTTCACCCGCACAAACCGGCAGCGCCGGTCAAAAAACGCCAATCCAATCGGCGCATTCGCCAGCATCGAGTCCAGCAGTGAAAGCGTGTCGTTCAGCCCCGACCGCTGCTCCTTGATCGACGCCACCATCCGGTTGAACGCCGCAATCAGATCGCCAAGCTCGTTCTGAACCGTCACCGGCAGGGGAAAGTGGTTGCTGCTGTCCGGCGAGGTCATCAGCGCGCGCGTGCCGCGGTGCAACACCGCCAGCGGCCTTGAGATGCCTCGCGCCAGCAGCAGCACCAGCAACACCGAGGCCCCAATCCAGATCACGCCAAAAATGGTCGTGCCCCGCTCAATCGTATTCAGTTGCTCGTAATCCCAACTGGGATCGTTTTCAACCCAGGCAAACCCGCGCAGATCGCTCCCCGTGTAGATCGGCGCCACACTCTCCCAGCGGTCCGTGCCCAGGGTGAATACCCTGAATTCATCCCCTTTCAGAGAACGCAGTTGCGCCAGTTCAACCGGCGTCAGCGTCACCTGGTCGATCTCGCCCCGGCTCACAAAAAGCACGTTCCCCGCCGGGTCGGTCACCTTGGCAAAAGCCACATTCGGAGACTCGCCCGCCGTGATCACCGACAGGCCCACCCAGCCTGGACGCTCCTGCATCAGGGCTTCCTTGGCCTGCAGAGACAGTGATGTGGCCTGGTGCGCAAGCCTGTGCAGCGTGCGCTCATGCACTTCGCGCCCCTGCTTGCCCACCAGCATCGCCGCAAACAGCAGGATCGAGAGCGCTTCCAGCAGCACCAGGCCCGCCAGCATCTGCCATCGAATCGACCGCGGCCACAAACGCATCGCCAAGAGGACAACCTCCGTCGAATCAGTGTGCCCAGTGTACCGGATTCCTTGAGCTCCACTGCGCCCCAACCAGAGCAGGCCGGGGCTGGCAGGTCAGGGCTTCAGCCCTGACGCATCAACCCAGCAAAATCAACATGAGCCTTCAGGCCCTGAAGTAGGTTTTCACCGGCTTCGTCCACAGTCCGGCCATTCCTCCGGTCCGTTTAGCCCCCTGGGCGCCGCTACCTCTTCGATGCCAACGCCTGCGCAATCTGCCGGCCGTGAAAGCGCCCGTTCTCAATAAAAATCTCGTTCGTCCGCGACCCGGCCACGATTACCCCCGCCAGATAAATGCCCGGCACGTTGCTCTCCAGCGTCTCAGCATCGCAGACAGGCAGCTTGTCCGGTCCTTCAAACCGCACCCCCAGCTCCTCAAGAAAATCAAAGTCCGGATGATACCCCGTCATGGCAAACACAAAATCATTGCGGACCGTCACGCGGCCCTCCGGCGTCTCCAGCACTGCATTGTCCGGCGTAATCTCCACCACCTGCGAGCGAAAATACGCCGTGATCTCCCCGTTCTTGATCCGATTTTCAATGTCCGGCTTGATCCAGTACTTCACATGCCGGTGCAATTCCGCGTCCCTGTGCACCAGCATCACCCGCGCCCCGTGCCGCCACAGCTCCAGCGCCGCAATGGCCGCCGAATTCTTCCCGCCGATCACCATCACATCCAGT
This sequence comes from Acidobacteriota bacterium, assembly GCA_021780075.1. Taxonomy (GTDB): domain Bacteria; phylum Acidobacteriota; class Terriglobia; order Terriglobales; family Acidobacteriaceae; genus Telmatobacter. The sequence goes on along the minus strand of JAJXZL010000004.1, from coordinate 26,083 downwards.
CCGAAATACGGGTGCGGGTCATCGTAGTAGTGGTGCACCTTGCTCAGGTTCTCGCCCGGTATGCCCATCATGTTCGGCAGGTCGTAGTAGCCGGTCGCGATGGCCAGTTTGCGCGCATCCAGCACGCCGTGACGGCCAAAGCGGTCTACCGTGTGCACCGTGAACGCATCCTCCGCGCCCGTCACTCGGTCCACGCGGTGATACTGGCGCACGTCCAACCGGTAGTGGGCTGCCACCTGCCGGTAATACTGCAGCGCCTCATTCCGCGTCGGCTTGGCGTTGGGGCTGGGGAAAGGAATGTCCCCGATCTCCAGCAGCTCCGACGTCGTAAAGAACGTCATGTGCGAGGGATAGTGAAACAGCGAGTTGCACACGCATCCCTTGTCCACCAGCACCGCCTTGAAGCCTGCCTTCTGCGCCTCAATCGCGCATGCCAGACCCGTCGGACCCGCACCCACCACCAGCAGATCGAAAACCTCGTCCCGCACCCCGCTTGAATTCACGTCGCTCATCCCTCTAGCTTAGGCCATCGCACGCCTGCAACGTGCGCGGCCTGAGCTGTTCGCCGCCCAACTCAAGAGAATCCCCCAGCCGCCGATAAACGCATAGAAGTGCCGGCGTGGGGTTTGAAATGCCCCAACCCGTGCCGGGCGCAACTCCCTTGATCCTCATGGGCAGTAACCCGGAGCACCCGGATACCGGCCGTCTGACGCGCCTTGCACCGCACCGTCAGACTGACCGCTCGTCCAATCCGATCGCAGCGAGGTAGAACCCCGATGGGCATCCACATCAAGAACCATGAAACTGATCGTCTCGTCCGTGAACTGGCCGAAAAACGCGGCATCAGCCTCGTCGAAACCGTCCACGAGGCCGTGCAGGAAAAGCTCCTCCACACACTCCACGCAGAAGCCGCGCAAAGCGAGCTCCTGCGGTCCGCCGCTCCCACCCCGGTCATCAGGGCAATCGACGAGCGCAGGCTGCTCATGGCGCGCTACGACGGCATGGACCGCGCCCTCGACTCCATGAAGGAGGACGTCTTTGTCCCGGCGCTCCTCTGCTTGCTCATGCTTCTCACCACACCGCTCCTCGGCGATAAGCTCCCTGCTGCCGTCATCGCGGTTACCCTCGCCAGCGTGGGCCTGTTGTTTTCCTATTGGCGCAACCTCGCCCGCGAAAAAGCTTCGCGTGCCAACTGGCGTCACTCCATCGCAAAAGAGCTGCGTGCGCTCTCCGCGTCTCTCCCCGACAATTTGATGTTCATGGCCTGGATGCCAGACACCGAACAAGAGCTTCAGCAACCCGGCAAAGCTCCCCTCGGCGATCCGCAACCCGCCTCCGACTCCGGCCAGTGATTGCAAAGCGCTCCCGCAACCTCCCATCCGCGTCATTTGGAGTAACCTAGATGGTTCGGAAGGAGCCGCTTTCATGACCGTCATTCTTCAGCAGGACTTCATCACCAGCGTCGCTGCGGCGCTGCAATACATCAGCTACTACCACCCCATTGACTACATCACCTCGCTCGCCAAAGCCTACGAGCGTGAGCAGTCACCCGCCGCCAAAGACGCCATCGCCCAGATCCTTATCAATAGCCGCATGTGCGCCGAGGGCCATCGCCCCATCTGCCAGGACACCGGCATCGTCACCGCCTTCCTCAAGGTCGGCATGGATGTCCGTTTCGAACCCGGCCCCGGAGAGCAGCCCAAGGACGTGCAGCAGATGGTCGATGAAGGCGTCCGCCGCGCCTATCTCGACCCCGACAACAAGCTCCGCGCCTCCATCCTCGCCGACCCCGCCGGTGCCCGCAAAAACACCAAAGACAACACCCCCGCCGTCGTCAGCGTCGAACTCGTCCGCGGCAACAAAGTCGATGTCACCGTCGCGGCCAAGGGCGGAGGCTCAGAGGCCAAGAGCAAATTCGTCATGCTCAATCCCTCTGACTCCATCGTCGAGTGGGTCCTCAAGACCGTCCCTACCATGGGCGCCGGATGGTGCCCGCCCGGAATGCTCGGCATCGGCATCGGCGGCACGTCAGAGAAGGCCATGCTCCTCGCCAAAGAATCGTTGATGGACCCCATCGACATCCAGGAACTCATCGCCCGCGGCCCCAAAAACCGCGCTGAAGAGCTCCGCATCGAGCTCTATGACAAGGTCAACCGCCTCGGCATCGGCGCGCAGGGCCTCGGCGGCCTCACCACCGTCCTCGACGTCAAGGTGCGCGACTACCCCACACACGCCGCCAACCTCCCCGTCGCCATGATTCCCAACTGCGCCGCCACCCGCCACGCCCACTTCGTCCTCGACGGCTCCGGCCCCGTCTTCCTCGATCCACCCGACCTCAAGGACTGGCCCAAACTCACCTACGACGTCTCCGGCGCGCGCCGCGTCAACCTTGACACCGTCACCCGCGAGGAAGCTGCCTCCTGGAAACCCGGCGAAGTCCTCCTCCTCAGCGGCAAGCTCCTCACCGGCCGCGACGCAGCCCACAAGCGCATGACAGACATGCTCAGCCGCGGTGAAAAGCTCCCCGTCGACTTCCGCAACCGCTTCATCTACTACGTCGGCCCCGTCGACCCGGTCCGCGAAGAGGTCATCGGACCCGCCGGCCCCACCACCGCCACCCGCATGGACAAGTTCACCCGCCAGATGCTCGCTGAAACCGGCCTCCTAGGCATGGTCGGCAAAGCCGAGCGTGGCCCCGCAGCCATCGACGCCATCAAGGAGTTCGGCGCCGTCTACCTCATGGCCGTCGGCGGCGCAGCCTATCTCGTCGCAAAGGCCATCACCAGCGCGCGCCAGTTGGCCTTCGAGGATCTCGGCATGGAAGGCATCTACGAATTCATCGTCAAGGACATGCCCGTCACCGTTGCCGTCGACTCCAAAGGCACAAGCGTCCACCAGACCGGCCCCGCCGAGTGGCAAAAGCGCATCGCCAACATTCCCATACTCCAGTAAAAGAAAAAGCCGGCACACGCCCGGCTCAATCTCAAAATCAAACGCCTCATGGCTACGCAGCCATGAGGCGTTTGTCTTGCGAATCCCTGATCCCTGATTCTGTTCTACTTCTTCCCAAACCGGTACACAAACCCCCAGTTAAACCCCAGCGCATTCTGCATCGACGACCCAAAGCCCGTCACATAGTAGTCGCCCGCAAGCCGCAGAGACAGATTCGGAGCCACGTTGGCCTCGCCGATTATGCTCGGACTCAGCGCAAAGGTCGTCCCATCGGGATACATGCCCAGAGCCACGCTGCCAAAGCCGTTGGTGTCGCTGGAGAAGTTGCTCAGTGCTACTCCGCCCAGCATGCGCCCGGAAATCGAATATTTCGGCTGCATGTAGAAGCGGTAGGTCGGTCCGGCCATCACCGCGTACTCGCTGATCGCCGGCCGCGTGACCGAGGCGGAGTTAAGACCCACATAGGCCGTGCCGTAGTAGCCACGCCCGTCCAGCGTCAGTCCCAGCCGATCGCTCGAGTAGCGCGTCATCGCCGCATCCCACGAGTAGAACGCAAGCTTCTGCGCGTTCGGGCCGGGCTTGTAGCGCAGATAGCCCGATCCCAGAAACGCCTCGTACTTTGGCGAATAGGCGTCGTGAATAGCCTGACGGCGGCGTTGTTCCCGCCTTGCCTTGATGCGGGCCTGCACACTCATCTGACCCTGGTTCTGGCCTGCGGGCTGCTGTGCCTGATCCTGGTTCGTCGATGCAGAACTGCTGCTCGAACTCGAGCTCTGGGCCGGAAGAACGTGCAAAGCTGGCAAGGTCATCACCAGCAATAGGGCAAGACGGCGAAAAGAATACATCGCTTTCGGGATACCTCCACGGTAGTACGGAAGCACCCGCAACGCAGCGCTCCCCCATCTCGTATTAAATCATCTGGAGGTACCCTTGTGCGCCGCCCACCCGCCACATTGTCATCCTGAGCCGAACACGCCGCCCATCCCCAACGAACCTCGTCATCCTGAGCGACCGCAGCGCAGCGCAGGGAGTCGAAGGATCCGCGGTAGCTTTTCCCACCAATCAAGCCAGGTTCCCCATCCTTCCCGCGCCTTCTGCGGGAAGTGTGGAAAGCCACGAACCTCCGCCAGTCATCGGGTATTGAAACCTGCACCGCCCTACTTGATCGCCTTCAGATCCGCCTCCAGTTGCGCCAGATCGAACCCGCTCGGCGCGCCCTGGGACGCCAGCCAGTCCTGCCCCAGCAGCGTATGCGCCTCGTCGCAGTACTTCTTCCAGAAAGCCAGTGTCATCACCTTCAACTGGCCCCACGTGATGCACGTAAACCCACTCTCGTCATACGTGGGCACAAACACAGCATGTCCGCCCCAGCTTCCCGGTCTCGCGTTGGCCCCACCCCTGGGAACCACGTCCCACACGTCCTGCCGCTGCGCCGTAATCGGCATCGCCAGCCCGATATAAACCCCGCCGAACAAGGCGATAGACTGGCGAATCTCCACCAGGTTCGACGGTTTCGGATCGGCGAAGGCAATCAGCTTGTGCCCGGCAAAGTCGCCCTTCTGCCAGTCGTTCAGCACATCCAGCTCTATGCCCCCGTTATCCGTGCTCGGATTGCCCGGCACGTACCCATCCCACCGCTCATAGTACGTTTCAACGGTTGTGTCGGATACGGTCACTTCCCTCCCGTTGTTGGCCGTCCATACCTGCACGGCATGCCCCACGCCCGCAATCGTACAATCGCCCAGTTGGTCGTTCAGCATCATGCCCCAGCCCGTAATGCCGTGGGTCCAGTCCTTTGCGGGCGGTGGCGGCGGCAGTGTCGGCGTAAGATACCGCGCCAGTTGCAGCGTTCGGGAATCGGTCTTGATGGCCTTGCGGCCCAGCTTCATCTTTGAGTGATCTGCCATGGGGGAACTCCTGACGTATGCGTTCAGAGGAATCGCCGCCGGTCAGATGGGCGGCAACGCATGCGCAAAACTCTGTCAAATCCCGCCCGCCATGTCCAGTAAATTCCTATTCAAATAAAAATCAACGCCTTACCGTGCCCATCATTCGCCAAATGCTCTACGATGAAGTGCATTGGAGGCCGCATCGCTTATGTCTCGTTTTCTACTCGGGTTCATCCTGGCCATTGTGCTCATGCCGATTGGCGCTCTTGCGTGGTTTGAGTTCGGCAACGTACCCGTCGCCGTTGCAGATAAGCCCTTCCCTTACGAACGGCAAATCACCAGCGTCCCGCTCCATGCGCGCATCGACCGCGAAATGCTGTCCGCGCCCATCCAGCCCACTGAGGATAATCTTGTCGCCGGTGCCCACATCTACAGTGACAAGTGCGCCTTCTGCCACGGCTACCATGGCCAGAAATCCGCGATCGGAGCCAACATGTTCCCCGATGCGCCTCCGCTCTGGGAAGCGCACCACGACGGCAAGGTTGTCGGCGTCAGCGACGACCCCCCGGGCGAGACCTACTGGAAGGTCTACAACGGAATCCGCCTCACGGGCATGCCCTCCTACAAGACACAGTTGTCCGATGCTGAAATGTGGCAGGTAACCATCCTGCTCGCCAACGCGGACAAACCCTTGCCGCCAGCCGCATTGCAGATCCTGCACGCTGCAACGCCCGCTACACCCGGCGCACCCGCCGCAAAAGCAAAGTAAGATACGCGGCGGCGCTGCCCAAATGTCAGGACAAATGGCCGTCGGATCGGAGAAAGTTGCAGAAATGAGTAAGTTCGATTCACTCCGCAAGGGGTTTCGATTTTTCCTGATGAGCCTGGGCATCTCCAGCCCTCCCAGGAAGCCTGCGACCAAACCCGCAACCAAACCGGACTCCAGCAGAAAATAGCGCCCTCTGCTGGAGGATCCACCGGATATATCCGCAAGTTCAGGCGTTCAGAAAATCGGAATCCATCGGCACCACCCAATTGAGGCGTGGTTATGAAGCAACGCAACGCACTCCGCTGCGCATTGATCTCAGCGGCGCTCTTTCTCGCCGCATCTCTGCCCGCACTCGCCCAAAATAGCGATGACTTCTCCAACTGGCCCGCCGGAACCTCGCCCCAGGAAGTCGGCAAGCGCGTCGCCGAGCATTTCGTCACCAGCCCTCACCAATACTCGGCCACAATCCACTACTCCGAGGCCGCCACCTGGTACGGCGCGCTCACCTTCGCCCAACTCACACAGGACGACGCCCTCCGCGCCGAACTCATCCACCGCTTCGAGCCCCTCATGCCCGGCGGTCCCGAGGCCAATCGCCGCCCCATCCGCCATCACGTTGACGACTCCATCTTCGGCATCATCCCCCTCGAAATCGCCATCCAGACCAAAGACCCCAGGTACCTCGCCGAAGGCAAATCCTGGGCCGACCGCCAGTGGGAAAACCCGCGCCCCGACGGTCTCTCCGCCGAAACCCGTTTCTGGGTCGATGACATGTACATGCTCACCATGCTCCAGCTCGAGGCCTACCGGGCCACCGGCGATCGCAAATACCTCGACCGCGACGCCAATGAAATGGTCGCCTACCTCGACAAGCTGCAGCAGCCCAACGGCCTCTTCTACCACGCGCCCGACGTCCCCTACTTCTGGGGCCGCGGCGACGGATGGGTCGCAGCCGGCATGGCTGAAATGCTGCGCACCCTGCCGCCTGACCACCCCCAGCGCCCCCGCATCCTCGCCGGATACCAGAAGATGATGGCCGCGCTCCTCCGCTACCAGGCAAAGGACGGCATGTGGCGTCAGCTCATCGACCACGACGAGGCCTGGCCTGAGAGTTCCAGCTCCGCCATGTTCACCTTCGCCATGATCACCGGCGTCAAAAACGGCTGGCTCCCCGCCGCAACCTATGGCCCCGCCGCCCGCCGCGCATGGATCGCCGTCGCCGGCTACATCGACCAGAACTGGGACATTACCAACGTCTGCGAGGGTACCGGGAAAAAGAACGACCTCGCCTACTACCTTGCCCGCCGACGCCGCACGGGCGACTTCCACGGCCAGGCCCCCGTCCTATGGGCCGCATCCGCCCTCCTGCGCTGAAAAGCAACTGAAGCGAAAAATCTGGCCGCCGGGCGCACACGTCTCGATTTTCAGACATGGGATCAAACAACCTCCGCAGCGATAAGCCACCGGGCGACGGTCTTTGGGATTGCCGACGGTCACTCCCGCGCATCATAATACGGTATCTTTTGCTTTTCCCTTTGCTCTCAGTGCTCTCCCATCACGTTGAGCTGTGCGCGAGTCGAATTCTTGAGTTACTTTCAGAAGGTCACAAATCCGCAGACGTCGCGTGTCAATCAAGGGGTTGCCGGCCGTGCGCAGTGTTGCATCTTCATAGCAGGCCTTCCTGGCAAAATGAATGACTCGCTTGGCTCCTTCGGCAAATTACCAGGTGAATGCAGCGATGGACGTTCCCATACTTCGATATGCCGATCAGGACGGACAACACTCCGTCCCACTTAACGCCGCGTCCACATCGATTGGCCGTTCGCCCGGCCAGGATGTTGTCGTGAGCGATCCTTGCGTGTCGCGTCAACACGCAATAATTCTGAACGAAGCGAACGTGTGGACAGTCGTTGACAGAAACAGCACCCACGGCACATTCCTGAATGGAACGCGTGTTCAGCGAGCTGAACTCAAGCATGGCGACATCCTCCAGCTCGGCTCAATGGATGGGTTGAGGATTCATTTTCAACTGGAGATTGGTTCCGGCCTCGATGCCGGGCCAGATCACAATTCAGTCAGCGGTTTGCTCTCTTCGATGGCCTCGCTTGCCCCATCCAGTCAACTCAACAGCCTGGAGGGTAGTCAGATTGAGCGCCTGAATTGGCTCCTCAGCGCTGCGCGCCAGTTAAACGCCGGAGGCGCAATTACAGAGATCCTGACAACGTTACTGCAACTCACACTGCAACTCACCGGGGTTGAACGCGGCTTTGTATTTCTTCGCAAAGACAGCGAGATGAAGCTGGCGCTCGGGTTGAACGCCGACGGACGCATCGTGGAAGAGGACTCGACCGTCTCTCGCCGGGCCATGCAGCGGGCAATTGAAAGCGAATCGAAGTTTTCAATCAGTGACACCACCGCAGACGAGAATGTCTCGGCCTGGGCCAGCGTGATGATCAATAAGATTCGCAGCATCTACGCCATCCCCTTGCGCAAACGCGACTCAAAAAGTCAGCAGACTGAGTTGCTTGGACTTCTCTATCTCGATAGCCAGATCGGCGTTGGAAATCTCAGCGAGGTTGACCACCAGGTCCTGGATACCATCGCCACTGAGGCTGCAGCGCTTCTGCATAACGTCCTGCTCGCAGAAGAGGAATACAAGGCTCGCAGGGCGCGCGAAGAACTCGCAATCGCGGCGCGAATTCACAGCGGCCTCATGCCCATCACCTTGCCGGTGATCCCCTATGCCGTGCTCCAGGCAAAGAGCATTCCCTGTCTGGAAATTGGCGGAGATTTTTACGACGCCATCATGCTTGAAGACTGCGTATGCGTGGGCATTGCGGATGTGTCTGGCAAAGGTGTCCCTGCGGCCATTGTGGCGGCAACTCTGCAAGGAATCATTCACGCTCAACTGTGTTCGAGGCAAAGCCTGCCAGACATAGCGGCACTCGTAAATCACTTCCTCTGCACGCGCAACGTGGGCAAGTATGCCACGATGGTGCTGCTCAAGCTCTTTGCCGACGGAAGCGTCGAATATATCAACTGCGGGCACGTCAAGCCGTTACTGGTTCAGAGCGCGGAAATCCGGGAGCTGGAAGAAGCGAATCCGATCGTCGGGCTGCTTGCCGGGGCAACGTACGCCTCTGCGCGCTGCAAGTTACACCCGGGCGAGCGCCTGCTGCTGGCAACGGATGGTCTGGCCGAGGCCGAGAACAGCGCGGGAGAATGCTTTGGAAACTCGGGGTTAGGCGCGATTGCGCACTATGAGGATGTCGCTGAGATTCTTGATTCGGTGGCAAGATTCCAGGCGCCCAATGCAGCGCAGGATGACTGCACGCTGGTCGCGATCCAGTACAACGGTTTGCAGGCGTGACCAGCCCGCTTGCATAACAAAAACACTGCCCCAATCGAATCCGCGTCGACTCTCTGGCTCGCATCCTGGCGATGTCTACTGGTAAGCCAGGCCCCATACAGCGGACGGCGAACTGAACACCCTAAACCTTTCCGCGTCCTCATCTCCGTTGTGATCAACCAGCGCTCCATAGGCGCACTTCACAGAACCGCCGGCGCGAAACTCGGCCGCGCCGCCGCAATCAAGGTGACCTTCCGAATCCCCCATCCGGTTCTTCGCCGCATGCGGGAACCTGCTGCCGTGCCTGGGTTCAGTTCAACTCACAGTGATCGAATGGCCCGTTGTGGCAGGTGGACCGCCGGCACGTTTGGTTGTGCTGATCGGAACCGCATTGATGTAGATTGTGCCCGCTGCAATGGCCCTATATGAACCATACGTCGTGGGAGGAGTCGTGGCCGCGTAGTAGCCTGCGGCAAGAAAGCCGTCAGGGGGAGCATCGAAGCAACTCGTGGGGCTGGGCGCATAGCACCAGGTGCAATCTTCCGTTACTGTGATTTCTAGACTGTCCCCGACGGCCAGTTGCATGCTTTCGAGATCATTCGGAATGCTCAGGATTTTCGTGGCCATTTGTTTTTCCCCCTCTGTGAAGTTTCTCCGCTGCGTGGACCTGCCTTTGGAGATTGCAGGCTGGGGTTAGGTCGTGGCTATTTCCCTGACGGTTTGAAGCGTGGATCGGCCATCAGCGATTGCAGGCCGGGTTCCATGGCGACATCGTCCAGCGCATATCCCTTGCTGAGGGCCTTCTCCAGGTACTTCAAGGCCTGCCCACGGTCTCCCATGGATTCATACGCATCTCCAATGTTGGCGAGAACGTTGGGATCGTCGGGCGCCAGCGCAAGCGATGTTCGAATTCTGGCGCTGGCCTTTTCGTTCAGCTTGTCATCTGCATACAGCGCGGCCAGCGTTGATTGCGCCATTGCATCCCGCGGCTTCAGCGTGACCGCCTGCTCTGCCAGTTGTTCAGCTTTGTGTCGTGCCGCCGCCTCCTTGTCAGTCTGCTTCGATCCCTCGTAGGCGATGACCAGGTTGTTCCATACCAGATAGTTGTTGCCATTCATCTGAAGGGCTTGCTCGGTTGCGGTCGCTGCCTCCCCGTAGCGTTTCTCCTCCAGGTATAAGAGGCCCAGGTTGGCGTAGGCCGGGTAGCTCGGGGCAAGAGCAACGGATTTCTTCAGAGCCTGCTCAGCCTCAGCGAGTGATTGCTTTCCGCCTGTGTCGAGATACACGCTGGCAAGGTTGGAATAGATCTCAGCGTTGTCCGGCGTGATCTGAAGCGCCTGGCGATAGGCAGCGACTGCTTGCGGATATTTCCCCTGCCGGTCGTAGAATGCGCCCAGTTCGTTGTACCCATACCAGTCATCAGGGCGTAATGCGGCTGCATCCTGAAATGTCTTTTCCGCATCCGCAATGCGACCGGAGCTTTCGTAGGAACGCGCCAATCCGCCCAGTGCCGCCGCATCTTTTGGATCCAGGTCGAGCGCGTGATGGAACTCCTGCAATGCCAGGTCGTGTTTGCCCAGCACATCATGAATCTGCGCTAGCGTGACAAAAACCGCGGGGACGCGATTGTCTAGTTCCGCTGCTTTCTGGCAGTTGGCCTGGGCTTCGTCGAGCCAATGGGGATTCTGCTCAACCTGATACTTCAGCCGATAAGCTTCGCCCAGTTGCGCATAGCCAAGGGCAAAACTGGGGTCGGTTTGAACGGCTTTCTGAAGGGATGCAATGGCCAGATCGAGATTGCCGGGCTTGTCAAACCGCTGCGTGTACCCAAGCGCGGTCAGGTAATCCTCATAGGCCGCAGGATTCACCGATCCCCCGGTATTGCGCAGCATGTCGGCAGTAACGGTAATGTTCATGAGGTGCGCAAGGCGAGAGACTGCTTCATCCTCAAGTGTGGAGAGATCTCCAGTGCGGTCTTCCACGTCGGCGGAGCCGATCTGCCGCAGGTTCTTTGTGTCAATCAGATTGACGGTAAGGTGAATGTCGTTGCCATCCCGCTGAACGGAGCCTTTCACCACAAGATTGGCGCCAAGCTGGCTTAGCGCATCGGCAGGGTCGGTTACCTTGCGGCGACGCACCACGCTATTGGGCACAACCCAGAGAGACTGGTTGCCGACGTCGAGATTGGAAAGGCGCCCTGCGAGCGAGTCCATCAGCCCCTCGGCAAGCGCGGCATTTTCAGGATTACTGCCAATGTTGTCGAAGGGGAGAACGGCAATGTGCTTTTCTGCGGGTGCCCCGGCCAGAAGCAACACAGCCCGCTTGCGCAGCGGGGAAACCAGGCCGACAACCAGGGCGGCAACAAGCAGGAGCGCAAGAACGCCCAAAAGCCATTTCCTCAGCGGCGAGCCTGCGTGTGCGGCGGGCAGCCATGCAGTGCGGGAAGCGTCTTCCAGGGCGCGACGGGTTTGCGCGGTTGTCTGGCTGCTGATGCGGGGTGCGGCAGAAGGCGCTTTGCCTGTACCGTTGGCGGTTTGCTGCGCGGTTTCAGGAATCTGGCGGGCAGCAACTTCCAGATCGGCGAGAAACTCGGCGCAGGATCCGTAGCGGCGGGCAGCGTCCTTGGCCAGCGCACGATAAAGAATGGGCTGCAAAGCGGGATGGACTGAGCCTATGCCCTTCGGCGGCTCGTTGAGGATCGCAAACAGCATGGCGGGAATGGATTCCCCACCGAAAGGCGTTTCGCCGGTAAGCATTTCAGCGAAAACCACTCCGAGAGCCCAGATGTCGCAGCGCTGATCGATCTGGCGGCCCATGGCCTGCTCGGGAGACATGTAGCGAACCGTACCAGTGATGCCCACCTGCGAGGCGGTCTGCTCGCTGACGACGCGCGCAAGACCGAAGTCCACGATCTTCACCAGACCCGACGTGGTGAGCATGACATTGGACGGCTTGATGTCCCGATGGACGATGCCCCGGGAGTGGGCTTCCGCGAGGCCGCTTGCCATCTGCGTGGCAATATGGATGGATTCCTGAACGGAGAGCGGGCCGCCGCGAGTGCGCTCTGAAAGCGAGGCGCCTTCGTAGTACGCCATGACGATAAAGGTGAGGCCGTCGCTGGTTTCCTCCACTCCATGAATCACGCCAATATTGGGGTGATCGAGCGAGGAGGCGGTGCGGGCCTCGCGCAGAAAGCGGCCCTTCTCGCGCTCGCTGCTGTTGAGCTCAGCCGGCAGAAACTTGAGCGCGACGGTGCGCTCGAGACGAAGATCCAGTGCCCGATATACAACGCCCATGCCGCCGGAACCCGCAGTCGAGAGAACGCGGTAGTTCCCAGCGACAAGCTCACCCTCGATGAAGCTGTGTTTCAACTCTGGCATGGTTCGCTTTCACAACGCCCTGGCAACTTGCCTTCTAAAACGCCGGACAAAAACGAAATGGGGAAAGAAAAGGGGAACGTCACCAGACACGGTGTTGCGATGGTACGACGGGACTAAGTCGATTGCAAGAGTAGAAGTTAGAGGTGGGCAAGCGGGATGGAAAGCAGACGCGCCAGGCATCCGGACCTTGCCGCACGGCCGGGCGGCGGCATAAGGAGACGGTAAAAGCGACCGAGCCGGGTGCCAATGCCCGATGTCTCGCCTTTGAGGCCTGGCATCGAGCGGCTCCACAGCGGAACCGTCCCGCCCTCACCGCTTCGCCAGCAGCAGCATCAGCCCAAACAGCAGTACGGGCATCAGCACCAGCCCCGCATAGAGCAGCATTCGCCTCGGCACTGCCTGCCGGACGCCGCGCGCCGCCGGACGCATGCCGCGCTCCTCCACGCCCACCTGCTCCTGATGCTCCAGGTCCCACGCCATCTCGTGGGCCGTCGCATAACGGTGCCGCGGGTCGCGCTCCAGCGCACGATACAGGATCTCCTCAAGCTCCGGCGAAATCTCCGCATTCAGTCCGCGCGGTGAGGTTGGCTCGTTCAGCACGCGCTCATTCATCGCTGCCAGCGGATTCTGCCCCTCAAACGGCACGCGCCCCGTCAGCATCTCGTAGAGCATGATGCCCAGCGCATAGATGTCGCTGCGCTGATCGCCACGGCTGCCCTTCACCTGTTCGGGAGAGATGTAGTCCGGCGTTCCCAGCATGGCCGTCAAATTCACAAACGTCAGCCGCCGCGCGTCTTCCTTCATCGCAATGCCAAAGTCGATCAGCTTGATCCGGTCGTCCGCATCCACCATCACGTTTTCCGGCTTCAGGTCGCGATGCACAATGCCCCGCTTGTGCATATAGTCCAGCGCGCCGCATATTCCCAGCGCAATTCTCACCGCCCGCTCAATCGGCAGCTTTCTCTCTGCATTCAGAATCGTGCGCAGCAGCCGTCCATCCACCCACTCGATCACCATGTAAACGCGGCTGCGTTCTTCGTCGTTATAGGTCTTCACAATGCCGGGATCGTCCAGCATCTGCCCGATCTCTTCCTCGCGCTTGAAGCGCTCAAAGAGTTCCGGGTTCGCCTCCATCTCCGCAAGAGGCACCTTCACGGCCACCAGCTTTCCGTCATGCAGGTCAGTGGCCTTGTAGAGTGCTGACATGCCGCTGCGGGCAATCGCCGCCTCTATGCGATAGTGGTCAAGCGTGTCTCCGGGTTCCAGTGGGTTCATGGCCATCATCTGCTGGATGTCTTGATTCTTTCATGCCCGCTCGTAAGGAGCACGTCAGGAAAATCAAAAGCAAATCTGCCCGCATCTCGCCAGGCACTCTGCCATCTCCGGCATTAAAAGCAGAGAGGCCCCGCGTCCGCCCATGGCGGCGTTCTATGATGGGATGCGAATATGCATCGCATTCCGAGACTGCTGGCTGCCTGCCTCTTCTTCGCCTGGGCGATAACGCCCGCTACAGCCGACCCCGCCGGACTCCACCTCACCAGGCAGAAACATCCGCAGGAAACAGGCTTCCTTAACCGCACACTCACAATGCACAAGGTCGCCTACCATTTCCAGGTCTACCTGCCTGAAGACTGGCAGCGCGACGACCACAAGCAATGGCCTATCATCCTCTTCCTCCACGGCCGCGGCGAGCGCGGCTCCGAGGGGATGTGGCAAACGCAGATCGGCCTCCCAGCGGCCGTGCGCGACCACCCCGAGCGCTGGCCCTTCATCATCGTCATGCCCCAGTGCCCGCAGGATCGCTACTGGACCGACCCCGCCATGATGGCTATGGCCATGGCAGCCCTCGATCAGGAGACCGCCGAATTCCATGCCGACCCGGCGCGCACATATCTCGCCGGTCTCTCGCTCGGTGGATACGGCGCGTGGGAACTCGCACGCCTGCACCCGCAGCGCTGGGCGGCGGTGGCCATTGCCGCCGGCGGCGTCTTCTGGAGCTACGCGCCCGAGCGCTGGCATGACTCCGCCACCCTCCCCGCGGAGTACGCTCGAGCCATCGGTCACACTCCCGTCTGGCTCTTCCACGGAAGCGACGACCCAATCGTCCCCCCGCGCGAAAGTCAGCTGATGTTGGATGCATTCAAGGCTACCGGCGGGCATATCCGCCTGTGGATCTACCAGGGACTCAAGCACGACTGCTGGACCCGCGCATTCAACGAACCCGACCTGCCTCGCTGGTTGCTCGCGCATCGCCGCATGCCCGGCGAAAAATTGCCGCCCCTCGCAGAGCGCCTCATCATTCCGCTGCACCCGTCTGCGCTTCGCCTTACAGCGACGCAGCTTGAAAGCTTTACCGGCGAGTACGATGACACGCACGGCCGGCCCGCTGTCACGGTCTTCCTGCAGGGTGAGCAGCTTTACCAGAAAAACGTGCACGGCGAAGTCGCCGAGTTGGCAGCAGAGGCGCCGTCCATCCTCTTCTATCCCAACGGCAGCAGCATCACCCGCATTACCGCCGAACGCGACAACCACGGCGACATCATCGCCCTCGTCCTGCGCGACGATCGCCACGAAGAACGCTGGGACCGAAGACGCCCGGCCAATAGCAAGGAGTAGAATCCTCGTCACTTGGGCGATTGCACGCAGCAGGGCGGAACACCGCGCGCCCCGTTTGCGTAGCATGATCAGCACGGCAGTTTCACCCGGGACCACGCCGTGGTCGATGACGGCTCGCCGGAAAAGGGAGGAAACCATGTTTTGCAGTGGATGTGGTCATGAATTGACGCCCGGACAGGCCGCCTGCCCCCGATGCGGTCGCCCCATTGCGCCGCCCATTCCCAACCTCGACTTCCAGGTACAAAACTACGACGGCAAAATCAAGGCGCTCTCCATTGTCTGGCTGGTCTACGGCGGACTTTCCCTCCTGCTCGGCGCCATCGGAATCGCCTTTACCAACGCATTTCTCATTGGCCACTTCGGCCCATTGCCGCACGGCCCCTGGGGGGATGGGCCCATGGGCCCGGAGTGGTTCGTCCCCATCATCATGAGATTTGCCATGGTCTTCATCGTGCTTCGCTCCGCATTGGCGCTCGCCGCCGGGTGGGGCTTGATGCAGAGGGCAGAATGGGGCCGTGTGGTCGCCATCGTCGCAGCCTGCTTCGGCCTTCTCAGAATCCCCATCGGTACCGCTCTCGGCATCTGGACCCTCGTCACGCTCCTCGGCTATCGCAACGCCACGCTCTACGACCAGTTGGAAACCAGGATGTAAATTCAGGCATTCCGCCTGCGGAGTGACATCTTCGGCAAACAACGGGAAGCCATAGCCCCATTCGTTGCGGTTTGCTTCCCGCACCGCACCGCTCAGACACCGGCACTTTGTCCCTCATGCCGAATCCCTGCCCTCTTTATCTCCGTTACAATTTCTGCATGAGTTTTCCCGTCACACGCATGCGCCGTCTCCGCCGCACCGATCCTCTACGCGCGCTGGTTCGCGAAACCACACTGGACCCCGGCGACCTGATATACCCGCTCTTTATCTGTCCCGGAGAAGGCGTCCGCCGCGCCGTCGGCTCCATGCCCGGCGTCTTCAATCTCTCCGTAGATGAGGCCGTCCGCGAAGCCGAAGATGCCGCCGGCCTGGGCATCGGGGGCCTGCTGCTCTTCGGCCTTCCCGACGCAAAAGACGAACAGGCCACCGGCGCCTGGGATGACAACGGCATCGTGCAGCAAAGCCTGCGCGCGCTCAAGCAATCCTCCGTCGCAAGCAAACTCGTCCTCATCGCCGATGTGTGCCTTTGCGAGTACACCAGCCACGGTCACTGCGGCATCATCGTAAAGCAGGGCGATGGCTACGAAGTCGACAACGACTCTTCCCTTGAGCTCCTCGGCCGCACCGCGGCAAGCCTTGCCCGCGCGGGAGCTGACATCGTCGCCCCCAGTGACATGATGGACGGACGCGTTGCCGCCATCCGCCGCGCCCTCGATCTGGATGGCAACATCAATGCGCCCATCCTCAGCTACGCCTCCAAGTTCGCCTCTGCCTTCTATGGGCCTTTCCGCGAGGCAGCCGACTCCGCCCCGCAGTTCGGCGATCGCAAAACCTATCAGATGGATGGAGCCAATCTCCGCGAGGCGCTGCGTGAAATCGACCTCGACCTCGACGAAGGCGCGGACATGATCCTCATGAAGCCCGCCATGCCTTACCTCGATGTCGTACGCGCCGCCCGCGAGCGCTTCGATGTGCCCCTCGGCGCCTATCAGGTCTCCGGCGAATACTCCATGCTCCAAGCCGCCTTTGAAAAAGGCTGGCTCGACCGCGATCGCGCCATTCTTGAATCGCTCCTCGGCATCCGCCGCGCCGGCGCCGACTTCATCGTCACCTACTTCGCCAAGGACGCCGCCAGGCTCCTGTAGCGCCGCACCACATCGCACTCCGCATCGCGGCCTGGCGCACAATTCCCTTTCCGCCGGGCCGTGCGTATGGTCTTCTAAGGGCACTTGCCTATGCTCAAACCACTCGAACGCTATTTTGAATTCACTCATCTGGGCACAAACTGGCGCACTGAGATTCTGGCCGGCGTCACGACCTTCCTGACCATGGCCTACATCGTCCTGGTCAATCCCGCCATTCTCTCCGCAACCGGAATGCCCCTGGCAGCCGTCACCGCGGCCACTTGTCTCTCCGCTGCCTTCGGCTCCATTCTCATGGGCATCGTCGCGCGTTATCCCATCGCTCTCGCGCCCGGCATGGGCCTCAACGCCTACTTCACCTACTCCGTCTGCCTCAAAATGCACATCCCATGGCAGACGGCTCTCGGAGCGGTCTTCCTTTCCGGCATCATCTTTCTCGCGCTCACCGCGGCTGGCATACGCCAGATGATCCTCCGCTCCATTCCCCACGAGCTTTACGCCGCCGTCGCCAGCGGCATTGGCCTCTTCATCGCCTTCATCGGCTTTCGCAACGCGGGCCTCGTGGTCAGCGATCCCGCAACCCTCGTCGGGATGGGCAACATCCGCAATCCCGCCGCCGCGCTCGCGCTCTTCGGCCTCGCCATCATGGTGATTCTTGAAGTCAAGAAAGTTCGCGGCTCCATCCTCATCGGCGTCCTCGCCACCACCGCCGTCGCATGGGCGCTCGGCCTCGTTCACTGGACACCCGCCACCGGAGGCATCCGCAGCCTGGCCAACACCGCCTTCAAACTCGACATCCACGGCGCCGTCAGCAAGGGACTGCTCGAAATCATCTTCGTCTTCTTCTTCGTTGATCTCTTTGACAACCTCGGCACACTTGTCGCCGTCACCAAGCGCGCCGGCCTCATCTCCGCCGACCACTCCATCCCCCGCCTCAACCGCATCCTCTTTGCCGACGCCACCGCCACCGTCTTCGGATCGCTCACCGGAACATCCACCGTCACCAGCTACGTCGAGTCCACCGCGGGAGTAGCCGCCGGAGGCCGCTCCGGCGTCACCGCCATCGTCACCGGCCTACTCTTCCTCGCCGCCATCGGAGCCGCGCCTTACGTCGGCATCGTCCCCCAGGCCGCCACCGCGCCCGCGCTCATCCTCGTCGGCTCCATGATGCTCGCCACCATCACTGAAATTCACTGGCACGATCCGCTCGTCGCCATCCCCGCCTTCCTCACACTCGTGCTGATCCCGCTCACCTACTCCATCGCCAACGGCCTCGGCTTCGGCATCATCGCATGGGCCGTCCTTCATCTCGCCACAGGCCGCTACCGCAAGCAGGACTGGCTCCTCTACACCCTCGCCATTCTCTTCATCCTGCGCTTCGTCTATCTCGGAGTGAGTTAGAGCACAAACCCCGGGCCATCCACGCGCGTATACTCGTCGCCAGGGCAAGATTGACCATGGACCTCTCTGGACTTATCCAACCCAGCCTGCTGCACAGCGCGGCCATTCTTACCGTCATCCTCGCCTTCGCTGGCTATCTCGTCACCTTCCTCAGCGCGCGCATGCTGGCACGCCGCCGCGACAAGCTCCGCCTCGTCAACAAGCGCCTCAATGAGTTCTACGGCCCCCTCTACGTTGCCTCGCAGGCCGGCCACATTGCCTATCGCTCGCTCCTCAAGCGCCAGGGCAAGGAGAAGAGCGAGCCCATCCGCGACGAAGACCTCAAGGAATGGATTCTCTGGATGAACACCATCTTCATGCCTCTCAACGACATTCGCGAGAAGATCATCATCCAGAAGGCCTACCTCATCATTGAAGAAGACATACCACAATGCCTGCTCGAGTTCGTCACCCACGTCGTCGGCTACAAGGCCGTCATGGCCAAATGGGCCGAGGGCGACTTTTCTGAGCGCCGCTCCACCATCGGCTGGCCACCTGAGTTTGACCACTACGTCCGCCGCTCCTACGCCACCCTCAAGGCTGAGCAGACCCGCCTGCTCCACAACTCCGCCTGGCGTCTCTATCAACGCCTCTTCAATGGCAGAAAGCGCAAAGCCCAAAAAGCAAAGCCCCGGCCGTAGCCAGGGCTCATGCTCCGCGCGCCTGTTCACTCACACCGCAGCCGTCAGCGCCAGATTTCTCCACAGCCGTATCGTCGGCTCCGCCTGGTTAATCGTGTAGAAGTGCAGTCCCGGCGCACCATTCCGCAGCAGCGTCTCGCACAGCCGCGTCACCACCTCCGTGCCAAAGTCCTGCAGCGCGGCCTTGTCGTCCTGCAACTCTTCAAGGCGCAGCTTCACCCAGCGCGGCAGGTCCGCCCCGCACCCCGAACAAAAGCGCACCGTGTTCGCGTACCCCGTAATCGGCATAATCCCCGGCACCACCGGAATCCTGATCCCCGCTTTGTCGCACCGCTCCACAAAGTCAAAATACGCGTCGGCGTTATAGAACAACTGCGTCAGCGCCCCATCCGCGCCCGCCTCCACCTTCCGGCGAAAGTTCTCAAAGTCCACACTCGGGCTCGGCGCCTGCGGGTGCATCTCCGGATACGCCGCCACCTCAATCCGGAACGCATCCCCATGCATCTCGCGGATAAAACTCACCAGTTCATTCGCATAATGAAACTCCCCCGGCGCCGCCGCGCTCATCGCCGTAGCAGGCAAATCCCCGCGCAGCGCCACAATGCGCTTCACGCCCGCCGCGCGATACTGCCCCAGCAGCGCACCAATCTTCGCTCGCGTCGAGCCCACGCACGTCAGGTGCGGCACTGCCTCCACGCCGGTATGCTTCACCACCGTCACCAGCGTCTCGTATGTGCCCTGCTGATCCGATCCGCCCGCCCCATGCGTGATCGAGAAAAACTCAGGTCGCATCGCGGCCAACTGCCCGATCACAGCCGGCAATTTCGCCATGCCTTCCGGCGTGCGCGGCGGAAACAGTTCAAACGAAAAATGAAGTGGTGAACTCATACTTTCGAATTTCGAATGCCTCGGGATGGAGCCTGCTCAATCATGCGCGGCTCCACAGACGACTTCGGATATCCGGGTTTCGTGATCGAAACCCGGATATCCGAAAAGCTGGGAGCTAAAAGCTGGTAGCTGCTTTTCTAGTACCGGTAAAACTCCGCCTTGTACGGCCCTTCCACCGGCACGCCAATGTAGTCCGCCTGCTTCGGGCTCAGCGTCGTCAGTTTCACGCCGATCTTTTCCAGATGCAGCCGCGCCACTTCTTCATCCAGCTTCTTCGGCAGCACATACACGCCCACCTTGTAGCTGTCCCGCTTCTCCCACAGATCGATCTGCGCCAGCGTCTGGTTGGCAAAGCTGTTGCTCATCACAAAGCTCGGATGCCCTGTCGCGCAACCCAGGTTCACCAGCCGCCCCTCGGCCAGGATGAAGATACTGTGCCCGTCAGGGAATTTATACGTGTCCACCTGCGGCTTGATGTTCAGCTTGCTCACGCCTTTTTCCGCGTTCAGCCGGTCCATCTGGATTTCGTTATCGAAGTGCCCGATGTTGCACACAATCGCCTGGTCCTTCATCCGCTTCATGTGCTCCAGCGTGACGATGTCCACATTGCCGGTGCACGTCACGTAAATGTCGCCGCGCCCCAGCGTGTCTTCAATCGTGGTCACTTCAAAACCTTCCATCGCAGCCTGCAGCGCATTGATCGGGTCCACCTCCGTCACAATCACCCGCGCGCCCATGCCGCGCAGCGAGTGCGAACAGCCCTTGCCCACGTCCCCGTAGCCGCACACCACCGCCACCTTGCCCGCCACCATCACATCCGTCGCGCGCTTGATGCCGTCCGCCAGCGACTCGCGGCAGCCGTACAGGTTGTCAAACTTCGACTTCGTCACCGAGTCATTCACGTTGATCGCCGGCACCAGCAGCTTGCCCTGCTCCATCATCTTGTAGAGCCGGTGCACGCCCGTCGTCGTCTCTTCTGAAACGCCGCGCCACTCCTTCGCCACCTTGTGCCAGTGCTGCGGGTCTTCCGCATGCACCTTCTTCAGCAGGTCCTTGATCACCTGCTCCTCATGGTTGCCGCTCGGCGTATTCACCCAGCCGTCACCCTCTTCCAGCTCATAGCCCTTGTGGATCAGCAGCGTCACATCGCCGCCGTCATCCACCACCAGTTCCGGCCCCTTGCCGCCCTTGTGGCAGAGCGCCTTATACGTGCAGTCCCAGTACTCCTCCAGCGTCTCGCCCTTCCACGCAAACACCGGAACGCCCGTCGCCGCAATCGCCGCCGCCGCGTGGTCCTGCGTCGAGAAGATATTGCAGCTTGCCCAGCGCACCTCTGCGCCCAGGCTCACCAGCGTCTCAATCAGCACCGCCGTCTGGATCGTCATGTGCAGCGAACCCGTCACGCGCACGCCGGCCAGCGGCTTCTCCGCCGCATACTTGTGCCGGATCGACATCAACCCCGGCATCTCATGCTCGGCGATCGCAATCTCCTTGCGGCCCCACTCCGCCAGCGACATATCTGCGACTTTGTAATCCGCTCCCGCGACTTCCAGTGTGGACGTTGCCATTTTCCATTCTCCTTATCGACACATCGTGATATGTTGATATGTACCAGAATCAACCCATGCCGTCAATCCTCAAATCGCTCCGCGTAGTCGCCGATCCCAACCGGCTCCGCATCCTCCTGCTCATCCAGTCAGAGGAGCTTTCCGTCGCCGAATTGCAGGAAATCCTCGTCATGGGCCAGAGCACCATCTCCACGCATCTCTCCCAGCTCAGGCAGGCCGGCCTCGTTCAAGACCGCCGCACCGGCAAGAGCAGCCTCTACCGCATGAAGTCCCCCGCCGACGGCCTCCTTGCCGGCCTCCTCGCGCAGGCCCGCGAAGAAATCCCCGAAGCCGCTCGCGACCAGGACGCCATGCGCCGCGTCCTCAAAAAGCGCCAGGACAAAATGCGCACCTTCTTTGACAGCGTCGCCGGCCGCCTCGGCCGCGACTACGTCCCCGGCAAATCCTGGAAAGGCCTCGCCGAAGCGCTCCTGCAACTCATGCCGCCCCTCGTCATCGCCGACCTCGGCGCCGGTGAAGGCGCCTTTGCCCTGCTCCTCGCCCAGCGCGCAGCCAGGGTTATCGCCGTCGATACATCTGACAAGATGATTGAAGTCGGCCGCAACCAGGCCCAGCGCCTCGGCATCGCAAACATCGAGTTCCGCCTCGGCGACATGGAAGAAGTCCCCATCGACGACGACGCCGTCGATCTCGTCTTCTTCTCGCAGTCGCTCCACCACGCGCTGCACCCAGACCGCGCCATCCACGAGGCCCACCGCATCCTCCGCCCCGGCGGCCGCCTCGTCATTCTCGACCTGCTCCAGCACCGCTTTGAAGAAGCCCGCGAGCTCTACGCCGACGAGTGGCTCGGCTTCGCCGAATCGGAAATCGAATCCATGCTCACCGCCGCCGGATTCGCCAACGCGCACGCCTCCATCGTCGACAAGGACCCCGCAGCGCCTCAATTCCAGACCCTGCTCGCCGTCGCCCACAAGCCCGCCTCTTGAAGAGTTCAGCGTTCAGTGAAAGGTGCACGGCTTCAGACCGCATGACTGCAAAGCGAACGCAGCGGGGCTTGATCACCTCATGGAACGGATACATCTCATCCGCAACAAAAGTTCCTGCAACCCGCTGCCCGTTCCCGTGCTCCAATACAGCAGGTGCCGCTAAACTGTTTATGCGGCACGCAACACTTCCCCAATGATCCCAACGATCCGAATGATCAATCCGACCCTCAAAGATCGTCTCCGCGCCTTCTGGGATTTCCTCGTCCTCTTCAGCGGAATCTCCACTGCCTCCAACCTCGCCCGCACCCGTCCCGGCATCATCCGCAGCAAAGGCATCTTTTTATTCCGTCCAAATCAGCCCAAGTAGTACCGGGTGCCCCATCCATGCAGTCCGCTTCAGCGGGCGGCATGGGTGGGAATCCACGAACCCAACCCAGCCATCGCCGCGTGCCCAGAGCCCGCCCTGAGCCTGTCGAAGGGTCTCCCTTTTGAGACCCGGCAAGCTCCCCTC
The DNA here is from genome assembly GCA_021780075.1 of Acidobacteriota bacterium. Lineage (GTDB taxonomy): Bacteria > Acidobacteriota > Terriglobia > Terriglobales > Acidobacteriaceae > Telmatobacter. Next base: position 3,300 of record JAJXZL010000004.1, on the reverse strand, counting down.
ACCGCGCGCCTTGGTAAAATCACAGTATGCCGCTGACTCGCCAGCAAGCCCTCGATTACTTCAACTCCCCCGACCTCATCGGCCTGGGCTTTCAGGCTGACGCTCTCCGCCGCCGTCTCCACCCCGAGGGCGTCGTCACCTACATCATCGATCGCAACATCAACTACACCAACTTCTGCACCGAGTACTGCACCTTCTGCGCTTTCTACCGCCCGCTCAAAGGCGCCCGGTCTGAAGAGGGCTACATCCTCCCGTTCGAAAAAATCTACGAGAAAATCGCCGAAACCGTCGAAATGGGCGGCACTGGCGTACTCATGCAGGGCGGCATTCACCCTGACCTCAAAATCGACTGGTTCGAAAGTCTCTTCACCGGCATCAAGCAGCGCTTCCCGCAGATCTGGCTTCACTGCCTCTCCGCCTCTGAGGTCCTCGCCATCGCCGAGTACTCGAACCTCGACCTCCGCACCACCATCGCCCGCCTCCGCGACGCCGGACTCGACTCCATCCCCGGCGGCGGCGCAGAAATCCTCGACGACGACGTCCGCTTCCGCATCGCCCGCCTCAAGTGCCGCACCGAGGACTGGGTCAGCGTCCATCGCACCGCACATCAGCTCGGCATGCGCACCACCGCCACCATGATGTTCGGCGTCGGCGAAACATTCGACCAGCGCATCAACCACTTCGAAGTCGTCCGCCGCCTCCAGGAAGAAACCGGCGGATTCACCGCCTTCATCCCCTGGAGCTTCCAACCCCACAACACCGCCCTCGGCGGCCGCGGCTGGGACGAGGCCACCTCCGTCGAGTACCTCAAGACCCTCGCCATCTCGCGCCTCTACCTCGACAACATCGAGAACGTGCAGGCCAGTTGGGTCACGCAGGGCCTCAAGGTCTTGGAGTTAGGCCTCCACTTCGGCGGCAACGATGTAGGCTCCGTCATGCTCGAGGAAAACGTAGTCAAGGCCGCAGGCACCAGCAACTGCACCACCGAAGAGGAGCTGCGTAGAATCATCCGCGACGCCGGCTTCAAACCCGTCCAGCGCGACACCCTCTACCGCACCATGTTCCTCAACTAGCTTGGCGTCTCTCTGATGCGAAGGGTGCGGGCTTCAGCCCGCACGACAAGTCCCAAACCTGAATTGCCTTCCTGAGCGAAGCACGCTTGGGGCCCGACGAGTGCGCATCGACCGTTGGGATAATCGCAACGAAGGATCTACTGTTCTGCTCCGTCCTTTCCACTCTTCCCACCGCCGCGCGGCCGCATTAAAAACGAGATGTCTCCCACTCGATAGATCACTTTGCCAGGGCCTGCAGGCATAGACCGCACGTCTCCCGCCTGCACCTTCGCAAACGCAGCCGCGAGCTCTCCTAATACAGCCGGCGGCGCAACAGGAACGTCATGAGATCCGAGAACTATCTTTACCTTTGGCTGCAATGCAGCAATCCTTCGCACCGACCTGCCGTACGCCGTCAAATCTGTCTCTGGCCGGTACAACCATATTGTTCCGGGATAGTAGGTATCGCCCGTGAAGAGCAGGCCGTTCGCTCGATCAAACAGGCAGATGGCATCCGGCGTGTGACCAGGAGTGGCGATAACCTCCATTGTTCTCCCTCCCAGGTCGATCCAGTCACCATCGTGCAGCCATTTGGATATCTTCCATGGCCTCGTAGAATACCTCGCAGCATCGAATCCGGGCGGCAGAGCGCCACAGACCTCGCCCGGAACAATCTCTGCCTGGGCGTCTTCTGTTGAGCCTATCGCGCTCTTCCGTGTGAATTTGGTGTCCATCCCGTACACCGTTTCGAACTGCCAGTTGTCCCCCACATGGTCGTCATGCGTGTGGCTGTTCAACACGATCACCGGTAGATGGGAGAGCCTCTGCGTCAGCGCCTTCAGATCTCCAATGCCCATGCCGGTATCGAAGAGCAATGCCCTCTTATTGCCCAGGATGAGATAGCTGATCGTCTCTTCCGATTGGTGCGGCTCATAAATTGCAAATACACTCGGCGCAACCTTGTAGACCTCGAACCAACTGTCCGCAACCGGAATGCGCTCGATCCGGGCATACTCTGGGCGCGGCAACTGCCTGCACCATGCCGGCTTCTCTGAGATTTCCTGTGCGAGCACGACCGTCCCCGGCACGCCGCAACCAATCGCTGCGGCCACCATCACCCAGGTTCGACTTCTGCGGACCACCCACATTGCAAGGATCCTCCCCGAATGTCTTCACGCACCAGCATAGATTGGCAGAATAGCCGGCTGTCCCCCAGTTCTCGCAGAGACCTGGGATCACATCCCCCGCCCGTACCCCGCATCACACGCCAACTCCTCGCCGCAGGTGGTATTCTTGCCCGTCATTTTTTAGCAATCAGGAGGACCACGTGAAAAAAGCCATCCTACTGGCAATCGGCGGAGTACTGTTGTTGGCCGGCTGCGGCCCGCAAACAAAGGAAGCTCCCGGCATACCCACAGAGCCCAAGTGGAAGGGCCTGCCCTACCGCCTTGCCTTGGACGCCAAAGAACCCAAGCCGAACCCCGCGGGCATCACGCTTCCGGGCATCAACTTCACCGCCAACCCTGACGCCCTCGAGCGCCGCGCCACCCTCGTCGTTCGCTTCGACGCCTCCGGCATCAAGACGGACAAGCTCATCGTCAACCAGATCATCCTCGCCCCCTTCGACATCTCCGGTGCCGAAGGCAAGCTCTCTGACGACACGCTCAACATCGCCGACGAGGGCCTCGCCCGCCTCACCGGCGCCTACTGTATGAAAGGCAAGGTCAAGGTCTCCGTCGCTCTCGCCCGCTCCTCGCTCAACCCCGGAGCCGAGGACGCCGAAATCGCCGACAAGCGCCTCTCCGACTGGCTCTCCACCGAGCTGGCCATCAAAAAGCCCCATACAGGCTGCTCAAGCAAATAGCTACCGACTCCGGCCACCGGGATCCCAGGTCTCGCCTTTGAGACCTGGGATCCCTCAAACTCCCCACAACCCCGCCTTGCGTCAGCGCACGACCCCAGCCGCGCCATCAACCCCCACCCAAAAACCTGTCATCTTGAGCGCAGCGCAGCGGAGCCGAAAGATCTGCGGTTGTTTTTCCTCCCCTGCAGCAAGCCAATCAACCGCACGCAACCCCGCCTTGTGTCAGGGCACGACTTCAGCCGTGCCGAAAAATGCCGCATCAACATACGCGGGCTTCAGCCCCTGCGTGCCAACTTTGGGAAACTTCCGGTTAGCCGGTCATACGACCGGAGCGCACCAAGATCAAATCGGTGATCTTACAATTTCGGTTCAACGAACAACGTG
>JAJXZL010000009.1 GCA_021780075.1 Acidobacteriota bacterium | reverse complement strand
TCCCCTGCTTGCCGATACTGTGGTAGCTTTTCTTCACGGCGGTTCTCCCTTCAAGGTTTCGCAACCCGATTCTTTCAGAATCAGGCTGGACCGCCGCTCAACTTTCAACTACAGCCGGGACACTCTCAAACAACTTTAGGTATGATTTCAGTTTCTCAGGGTCTTTCTCATGAACCAAGTCGTGGGCGGCTCGTTCCAATTCTGAATCGCTTGCCCCGGCTGCCCATTCCCTTAGGACACCGCCCGCTCGATTCGACTCGATGATCGAACGGATCTGATCGTACGTCAGCGTCTTCGGATCAGGTCTCTGAGTCTTCGATCTTGAACTCAGGTTCTTTTCGACCTCAGTCAAATAGACCTTTATGTTCTCGTCGGTATTGCTAGCTTCAGAGATTGCGGCGTCCACGACGTCTCTCCCGCAGATTTCCCCTGCAACGAACAAAAGGGAGTCGTCCTCCCATTGGCTAGGGTTTCTAGCCAACTGCTCGCCAATCTGCCCCGCCACGAAGAGCAAACCTTGAATACCATCGAGTTCGACAAATTGCACAGCGACGTCGCTGGCGGATAGTTCTTTTGCACGGAATGCTGAATACATAGCTTCGCGGGCGAGGGAATTTCCGTCTTGGGCTAACTGTCTTGCCAATTCGAACCGTTGCGGTGTGTCCCAGTCGTGTGCCTCGTCGGAGAGCGAGCGGATCACCGCGTCGATGTAAAACGACGCATCCCTCGACCCGCGGATGATGTCAAGCATGTACGTAGCGCGGCTGCCCTCCACTTGTGGGTCGTAAGCGCGGTTGTGGAGGCAAGCGTCCAGGATGATCTCGCGATAGGAACTCGAATCATGGTCGGCCAGATGCAGGACTGCCCTGCCGAGTCCGAGGGCAAGCACACGTTGAAATTCAATGGTGTCCATCTGTCAGCTAGCATTATCGCCTAGTTTGTGCAGAACGGTTCTCGCCCCATCTATTCACCCGCCGGGTTCATACTTTTTGTCGGTGGTGGGCGGATGGTCGGCTACCGCTGCAGCTGTTGACTGGTTTCAAACTGAAGCGTCGCCGGTGACACAACCGGAACTATGCCAAGGCCCCGGCAATACCTTCCGACAAGCGACTTACCGGGGGCAAGAGAGGCCACTATTCCGCACGTAGCATAATGGCCGGATCGATTCGCACTGCTCGGAATACAGCTGGAACAGCCGCGCACGCAGCCGTAGCTATCAACACTATCGCCGGCAGCACCATCATCGAAGCATCCGTCCCCTTCACCCCATAGAGTAGCGAAGCGACAAACCGTACCGAAGCCGCTCCCGCAATGAGCCCGGCCGCCGCTCCCACCACCACCATCTTCATCACCTGCGCACTCACGATCCGCGCAATATTCGGCGCCGCTGCGCCCAGGGCAATCCGTATCCCAATCTCCCGCTCCCGCTGCACCACCGAATAATGCAGAACTCCATACAGACCTATTGCTGCTAGCAGCAGCGCCACTGCCGCAAAGAATCCCGCCAGCACCGCCAATAGCCGCTCCCGGATCGTCTGATCCGCGATCAACTCCGTCTGCGCTGTCACCGTACTCACGCGGAACTCCGGGTCAGCCTGCGTCACCGCACGTTGCAATATCTGAGCCATCTGCATCGGATCGCCGCTCGCCGTCCGCACCGCGATAAACTCGCCGCGCATCGGCTGCAGCGCGCCCACGGCAGCACCCACCGCGGTCGCCACATGATGCACTGGCACATACACCTGCGGCGAGATCGGCGCGCGCACGTCGCGATACATCACGTCCTTCACCAGACCGACAATCTCGAAGTGCTCATTGGCCCTCTTCGGCACCAATCCATCGAACGACTGTCCCACCGGATTTCGCCCGCCGAAGAACGTCTTCGCGAACGTCTCATTCACCATCGCCACGTTAGGCGTCGCATCGTTGTCGCGGAAATCCCGCCCATCCACCAGCGGAATCCGCATCGTATCCAGCCATCCCGGCGACACGGCAAGGAAAAAAGCCAGCGTCTGGCTCGGCACCTCGCCATGCACGGAGATCTGCTCGTTATGCTGAGTCCCGCTCATCAGCGGCCAGTCCTCCAGCGCCGTCGCCTGGACTCCCGGCACATTGCGCAGCGTTGCCGCCACTTGGTCCCACTTCACTGCCGGCTGCTCCGCCCGGCTCACCGTATCCAGCAGCAAAAGCCGCTGCGCGGTAAATCCCATCGGCCGCTGCGACAACTTCGTCTCTGTCATCACGAACAGCCCGGCCAGGAACAGCACCACGAAGCAGAACGCCGCTTGTGCCGCGATCATGCTCTGTATCCACGCCGCCTTCGAACGCGGGTGCTCGCCGCCCTTCAGGGCGCTCACTGGCCGCACCCCCGACGCTCGCAGCGCCGGCAGTATCCCAAACAGCGCCGTCACGCCCAGCGCCAGCAACACCGCAAACCCCGCCAACCTCCAGTCCACGCCCAGCACCAGCCGCGCCGGGTCGTCGGGTGGATTGATCCGGCTCACCACATACGGTGTCGCCCACCATGCAAACCCCAGCCCCATCGCTGCCGCCAGCACGCCCAGCATCGCGCTCTCCACCATCACCAACCGCACCAGGCGCGCCCGCCCCGACCCCAGCGACATCCGCAGCGCCATTTCCCGCGTCCTCGCCGCTGCCTGCCCTGCCATCAGGTTGGCCACATTCGCACACGCAATCAGCAGCACCAGCGCCACTAGTACACACAGCACCGTAAGCGCAGCTCGATATTCGATCTGCATGTCAGAAGCACCTGTACCCGCCGGTTTTAGCGATAGCATCGCAGTAGGCAACAAGGACAACAGGGATTTGGGAAGGCCCTTCAGCCGCTCGTACTCCCACTGGTGATACGCAGCATTCAGCCTGGCGGCCAGCGCATTCACCTGCACGCCCGGCCGTACCCGTACAAACACCCGCATCGGGAACTGGTTCGGATACAGCAGGCTCGGCTCCATCTTCGCCGGCACAAACAAGTCAGTCACCGTACCCGGCTCGGTACCCGTAAATCCCCTTGGCCCCACGCCGACAATCTCGTACAGGTTGTCGCGCATGCGGAACGTCCGCCCAATCACCTTCGGGTCGCGCCCAAACCGACCTTGCCAGTAGTCATAGGAGATCACCGCATACGGGCTTCCGCTCACCACGCGGTCATCATCCACGGTCAGCAGCCGCCCCAGCGCCGGCTTTAGCCCCAGCATCGTAAACAAGTCGCCCGACACCCACTGTCGGTACGCCTTCTCCGTCTCCGCATCCGACCCATACGTCACGTCAATGTGGCTCATCGTCGAAGCCGCAGCCACCTCGGCTTCGCCCTTGACGAGGTCCCGCACATGCTCAAAGAACGGGTATGAATTCGTATCGGATGAGGCCGACAGGTACAGCGTAGCTTGCCGCGTATACGTCACCGCATACAGGCTCGAAGGATCCTGCACCGCCGGCATCGGCCTTAGGAACAGTGCATCCACCAACCGGAACGCCGCCAAGCAGCTCCCAATCCCCAGCGCCAGAGAGATCGCCGCCGCAAGCGTCGTCACCTTCCGCTTGAAAAGCTGCCGCCAGCCAAAGCTCACATCCGCTCGCAGCGAATTCATCGAAAGCGCACCCCACCGCTTCTTCGCCACATCCGCGATCAGCGGGATGTGGCGAAGGCTGTCAGGGCCGCCCACGAAAAGTTCAGATTCTCGATTGATGTCCTGGTGACCAAGCGCTTTCTGAAGGGCCTCTCTATCAAGCATCACCGAAGTTTAGCACCGCTTCCAATCCGGCGCAGGTCCGATTTCGAGGCTGATTCCTTCGAATCTAGTGCTCCAAACGCTCCAGGGTCCAGAAATGGATAATTGCTGGTTTGTCGGCCAGTGGGACCTGAGGTGAGATGGGTCATGTTGGATCCCACTGGCCGGTTATTCACCCGGTGTGTGGTCACGGCCCTGCAATTGCCGGTATTTGGCCCAGAACTCGTCCGTTTTGATCTGAGCATTTCGCTCCATATCTTCCTCGGTAATTTCGCGATCACCCGGCGACTTTGTGAAGAAGACGCGTCCATCGACTCTGTGCACATAGACAGAGGGACACCGATCCATCACCTCCTGCACCTCTTCGCGGACCATGACAACGCGGTCGTAGTAGTCAACGTGGTCAAGCATTCCCACCAGATCCGCAGGTTCCCCTTTAGCAAAACTCCGCTCGAGATATTCAACTGCGAGATTGACTGCGAAATCGTCGATCATCGTTTTGTCTGAGGCTATAGGGAAACAGTTGAAGAACCCTAATGCTAATGCATGTTGCGGGAGTTGTTGGTGTGTGGTCGGCTACGATTCCCCCACCATGAGCCAAATCACCGTCGGGAGACGCTTACGGTACCCTTCGGTTTACCACCTGCAAACTGAACACTTGGCGGTAAGAACGAAGCCGCAGGCGCCCCGGTCGCTACTGTGATGGCTGACGAGTAGTTTGGTGGCGGGGATAGGGTGTGAGTCACAGGAGGTAACCCACTGTGACTCGTCTTCGCAAAATGATGCTCGAAGAGCTCGAGCGTCGCAACTACTCTGCCGGCACGATGCGGCGTTATCTGCGCTTCGTCGAGCGGTTCGCACAACACTTCCACAAGTCGCCGGACAAGCTTGGTCCTGATCATCTACGCAGTTACCAGGCCTACCTGCTCAGGGAGCTCAAGCTCTGCCCGGGATCTGTCGAGAACCACGTGGCCGCACTGCGGTTCTTCTTCGTGCGCACGCTTCATCGCCACGAGTTCCGCGAGTTCCTGCCCTATCCCAAGAGTGCGAGGAAGCTGCCCAGCATCCTCAGCCAGGAAGAAGTCGCACGTCTGATCAACGCCAGCACGGGTCTGTTTCAGCGTACGCTGCTGATGGTTCTTTACGGAACCGGCATGCGCCGCTCCGAACTCGCCCGGGTCAAGATCGCCCACATCGACAGCCAGCGCATGATCATTCATGTGGTCGATGGCAAGGGGCACAAAGACCGGGACCTGCCCCTGAGCCCGACCTTGCTCGAGAACCTGCGTGTCTACTGGCGATGGCTCAAGCCCCGCACCTACCTGTTCCCGTCACGACTGCATCGCGATCACGAGCAGCCCATCAGCGACAAGATCGTGTGGCTGGCATGCACCGAGGCAGCGAAAAGGGCGGGCATTCGCAAGTCCGTGAGCCCGCATCTCGTGCGACATAGCTGGGCAACCCATCTGCTCGAAGCCGGCACCGACCTGCGCACCATCCAGCTGCTGCTCGGCCATGAGGATCTGGAAGTGACAGCGAAGTATCTGCACCTGTCCGCGCAGCACCTGCAGAAGGTCACCAACCCCATTGAGGGACTGAAGCTCTCGAACGTCGATCAGAGCAGCCGTCTCTATCACCGTCCGCGTTCATGACGCGGCCGGCCATCGAAGTGGCCGACATCGTCCGTCGCAAGGGCAAGCAGTTTCTCAAGCGCTTCAAGGCCGTTGTGAACTATCAACAGCTGAAGGCATACCGGGCCATCGAGCGCTGCCGGACTGCTGCCCTTGGCGGGCATAAGGATAAGTGTGAAGGATGCCAGTACGAAGCACCGATCTCGTATAACTCGTGTCGCTCAAGGAGTTGCTCAAAATGCCAGGCACAGGCCCGCCGGCGATGGCTCGAAACACAGCGGCGCGATTTGCTCAACACCAACTACTTCCATGTCGTCTTCACCCTGCCCCACGAACTGAACCCGCTGGCACTGACTTCGCGCAGCACGGTTCTCGATCTGCTCTTCGAAGCCGTCTCCCAGACACTGCTCGAAGTCGCCGCCGAACCCGAACGCCTCGGCGCAGAGATCGGATTCTTATCCATCCTGCACAGCTGGGGATCGAACCTCTTGCCCCATTACCATTTCCATTGCGTCGTTCCCAGCGGCGGACTGTCAGCCGACCATCAGCGCTGGATCCCCACCAGCCATCCGATGTTCCTCCTTCCGGTTCCCGTCCTGCGCAAGGTCTTCCGTGAGAAGTTCCTTGACGGACTCTGCCGGCTTCATCAGAAGGGCCTGCTCAACCTGAGAGGTCCAGCCGCTCCTTTCCGTGATCCCGCGGTGTTCGAGCAACTGATCGACAAGTTGAGTAAGAAAAAATGGTACGTCTACGCCAAGCCGCCATTCGGTGGACCCGAACATGTCCTGCGCTACCTCGGCCGCTACACCCATCGCATGGCGATTTCCAACCACCGCATCACCGCCTTCGACGGGGAGCGCGTCAGCTTCCGCTGGCGCGATTATGTTCACGGCGGCAAGAAGCGTGTGATGACCCTCGATGCCGTGAATTTCCTCTGTCGCTATTTCCTGCACGTGCTGCCCAAGGGCTTCGTGCGCATCCGTCGTTACGGAATACTGTCCAACCGCTTCCGCAAACAACTCCTGCCTCTGACGCGCACACTGCTCGCCGCTCAGGGACGCGAACCGCTGATTCCACCACCTCTGCCTGATTGCGCACTCTGGCACTGTCCCCGTTGCGGCAAAACCATGCGCGTCGCCCAACGCTACACCGCCGCAGAACTCTACTTCGCAGGATTCGATACTTCATGACGACCGCCGCCAACACGCGCCGCAGGCTTGCTTCCCGCACGTCTCCGCAGCTGTGTGCGCACTGCGCCCAGAACAGCTCGATGGCGATGCTCAATTGCTTCCCGAAAACACCCGATCGCGCATCACCATGCCATCGGCTCACAGTTGTCCATCCGCAACGGCGAAAATCCGGCCCTCGGAATCTCTCACCGCAAGTCCGGATGATATTCAAAATCCATAATCCCATCTAAGATCACCGCGACCGGGGCGCCTGCGCCTTCCTTCTTACCTCCTAATCGAAAACGTCTCGAAAACAAAGCTCACCCTCGCGAAGCTCTCGTGCGCGAGACGTTTCCGATGTAGGCTAGCGGTCACTCGCCCGGAATGCCGGGCTTTCTGTCGCGACGATCAAGCATCCACAACCCAAAAATACTCATAAGGGCCACGACCGCGCACATTATCGCTGCGATCCCGATCGTCGGACCAATATCGCGTTTCGTCAACGGGTGCGCCTGTAGCTCCTGAAACAGCCTGTCCAGAGCTCCGAGAAAACACAATGCAAAGAATGCGCGGAACAGCCACTGCACCCATCGGCGATAGGGAGGGCGCAGCCAAAATCCCATCACCCGTTTCCATTGGATGTTCCACCAAAGGGTCCAACAGGCTGCAGTAAAGATGAAGGCGATGTTCATTCGCTGCGCGAATGGATCACTGGGAATTGAAACGAACATGGCCTTAATCCTCGAACCGACGATAGAAATACTAATTCAATCTCACTCTGGCGATCTGGTAGCGACATTCCGGGTGGTTAGTCGGCTACGATTCCCCCACAGTGCACCAAATCACTCTCGGGAGACGCTTGGCGGTACCCTTCGGTTTACCACCTGCAAACTGAACACTTGGCGGTGATACTCCCGGAGCGCATGGCTGTGGGTCAGTAGGTGCCATCGGGGATGTTGCCGCGCTTGTCGCGCTGCAATGTGGGTGAGGCCGAGACTCGTTCCGCTCCAATGGCCCCTCAGTCGGACAACTCGTTGAACCCTCGCCCGCTCAGGATCATCGGCACACACTTGTCAGTCCGTGCTTCCTTGGTTCTTGCCTGCTTCGCGCTAGAGATGTGGAAGATGTATGACTTCCTCCGACCAGGCGTGAGCGCTTCAAATGCCGCCCTGAGAACGGCGTTGTCATCCAGCCTGGCCTGCAACTCCTCAGGAATTGCGTACTCTGAAGCTTTCTTGAGCGCGACCTTCTTCCCGGACTCCTCCAATGCGATGGCTTCGTAGAGATAGTCCCTCAGGGTCGACTGCAGGGCCGTGATTTCTCTGATCGAGGTGAACTTAATCCATCGCCCGGCCTGCGTATGCTCTCCGATCTTTTCGAGGATGTGCTTCGGGTCCTTGAGCAGCGCGCCTTTGAAGTACGAAAGCGCACAGGACTCCTTGAGTGGGATGACAATCGCCACGTTCTTCTTCTGGAATGTGAAGCAGGGCTTGCCCCACTTGAGTTCTTCAGTCAGATCGCAATCGAGCGCGATCTTGCGCAGCCTGGCCGTTTCCTTCTGCCACTTCTTCGCGTAGGGAACTTGCATCGTTTCCGCCTTGTCCTCGCCCCTTCCACCATGAATAACACAGCCGTCAGGGCGCTTTCTATGCGGTTCGGCAATGCGGACACGCCCCGAAACGGCTCCGCCTGGGCCGGAGCATCCCCGGCAAGCGGGACCCGGGTACACAGGGCACCATAGGTACTACTTTCACACTTCAGGGTTGCCGGTCCATCCGCCCAGAACATCAGATTCGGCGCGATAAGCGCATTAGCGCTAATGCGCTTATTGAGGTTCAGTCTTCCCTTGTGATGGCCCCACTTGACATCCGACAAGAACGGGGGCAGAGTTGTTGTCGATTATCAAGGGGAAGAAATGCCAACGCCAACGGACCTGTTGCAGGGGACGCTTGATCTTCTTATTCTTCAAACGCTTGCTTTGGAGCCAATGCATGGCTGGGGAATAGCACAGCGCATTCAGCAAGTTTCGAAAGACGTCCTTCAGATTGGGCAGGGTTCGCTCTACCCTGCCTTGTATCGCCTGGAATATAAGGGGTGGATCAAATCGGAATGGGGAAATTCAGATAACCATCGACGAGCGAAGTTCTATCGTTTGACGGCTGCGGGCAGGAAACAACTAGCGACGGAACTCGCGACCTGGGATCGGCTTTCGTCCGCGATCGCACTCGTTCTGGGTCGTGCCTTGGAGGCGTCGTCATGATGACAGAATTGTTGACGCGGCTTCGGTTCCTTGTTCTTCGCAAGAGGCGCAGCGAATTGGACGAAGAACTCCGGTTTCATCTTGAGCAATCCATCGCCGTGAAACTGGCGACGGGACTCGATCTTACTGAGGCACGCCGCCAGTCGATGATCGAACTCGGAGGGCTGGAGCGCACGCGGGAACAATGCGCCAAACAACGCCCTGGATGGTGGCTCGATACTGCGAAACGGGACCTGCGCCACGGTCTGCGAGTATTCCGAAAGTCGCCGGGCCTCATGTCGGTGGCCGTCATAACGCTGGCGCTGGGAATTGGGGCAAACACCGCGATCTTCAGCATCGTGGATGGGATATCGCTGAGGCCACTTCCTATTTCTGATCCCTCTCACTTGGTAGCGGTCAAGAGTGTAAAAGACCATGCCGCTGCCGATGCAGGAGGAATGGACTCCGGATCGTCGTATGCGGAATTCTCTGAAGTTCAGAATCGAGTACTAGCATTTTCTGACGTTGCGGCAGCAAACCGCCGCGGCCTGGTCTTCCAAACTGCCGACGGTCTGCAGTTACTGCTGGCCGAGGTAGTTAGTGACAACTACTTCACGTTTATGGGTGTCCAACCCGAGATTGGGCGCTTGCCAGATGAGAGTGAACTGCATCGTCTTCAGTCACCCATCGTCGTGCTAAGCCATGGGACGTGGAAGCGCATCTTTGGTGGGAACCCCGGCGTGATTGGTCAGACAATCAAAGTCAAGGGAGGATTCGCAACCGTGCTGGCGGTTTTGCCAGCCGGATTCAGAGGAACCGAGCGATTGATCGATCCGCAGGTCTATGTTCCGCAGTCGAGTTGGGTGATGTGGGCTCCGGACGAGCGAAACACGCCACGAACAATCCGCGAATTTGAACTGTACGCGCGACTCCGGCCAGGTGCCACGCTGAGCCAGGCTGCGGGCCAGTTGCAGGTCTTGAGCGCAGATTTGGCGGCGAGGTATCCGCAGGCGAACAGCGGACGTAGCTTCACCGTAAATTGGCAGACTAGGGCTGAAGGAGGCGGGTTGCAGGTGCTCAGCATTTTGGTGCTCGCCATTGCGGTGGCTGTCCTGCTGATTGCATGCACGAACATCGCGAATCTGCTGCTTGCGCTGAACGACTCGCGTCGGCGAGAGATTGCCATGCGAGCAGCACTGGGCGCCACACGCGGTATGTTGCTGCGGCAACTCGTGACGGAGTACGCGGTGATTGCGGTCTTCGGTGTAGCGGGTGCACTTCTCCTGGCACAAAGGCTGATCTCGCTTGTCCCTGCGCTCTTGCCCAACATCGGCTATCCGCTGGGCTTCGACTTCCGCATTGATCATCGCGTGCTGGCATTTACGGCTGCGGCAGGCATTGTCTCAGTTCTTGTCTGCGGCCTGATTCCTGCACTAGCAACGACTCGGACATCGCCACTCGACGCCATGCGGACGCAGTTGCCACAAATGGGAAGGTTGAGGATGCCGACGCGAAAATCATTCGTAGTCGCGCAACTGGCGATATCTATGTCGCTCCTGATCGCAACAGGGCTATTGATCCGGGCATTGATTCATATCGAAGGCATGAACCTTGGATTCAATAGCGGACAGAACGCGATACTGCTAGGGATAGGGGTAGGTGGGCAAGGCCCGCAAAGGCAAGCGGAATTCGACACCCTTGTTACACGCATGAAGGCACTGCCCGGCGTAAAAGACGCGAGCGTGGCACGTGTTGTTCCATTTCCTGATAGTGGAGGAGGGGCGACGCAAGTCGTACTGGCCCCGGGCGAGGTTCCCTCGGAGACGGCGGGAATTCCAGTTTGGTTCAACTCGGTTGACGACGGATACTTTCGCGTCATGAGCGTGCCTCTCGTCCGTGGTCGGACTTTCGGAACGCAGGATTCTGCGGCCAGCAGAAGGGTTGTTATCGTCAATCAGACGCTGGCGAAGAGGCTTTTTGGCACTGGAGACGTTGTGGGCCGAAATGTGCGCCTTGGACGCAAGGAGCCGGTGGATGCGGAAATCATCGGTGTGACTCATGACGGAAAGTACGCCGATCTGGATGAGGCACCGCAGCCCTACTTGTACCTGCCGCTGACACAGGAGGGTCGATCCGAAGTTACTTTGATTGTGACAACGGCAGGAGATGCGGGCGAGTTGCTACCAGTGGTCAGAAAAGCTCTGCAGCAGACGAGCCCAAACACTCTGATCATCAACACTCAAACGCTGACGGACCACATGCGCTTTGTTACATATACAAACCGCATGGCAGTGTGGCTGACGGCATCTCTAGGCGGGCTTGCTCTGCTGCTTACCACCCTCGGGCTCTACGGCGTGATGGCGTACTCAGTCTCGCGACGCACGCATGAGATCGGCATTCGAATGGCATTGGGGGCGCTTCGCGAAACTGTTTTTGCTCGAGTTATGAAGGATGGCCTGAAGCTTACTGTGGCCGGTATGGTTCTGGGGACGTGCCTGTCCATGCTGCTGGGACATGCCATGAACGCTTTGCTTTATGGCGTGAAGCCATCAGATCCGGTCGTCTTGTCCGTGGTTGTCGCATTGATTCTTTCAACTTCGTTTGCCGCATTCGTCATTCCCGCACGCCGGGCATTGCGAATCGATCCGGCAGAGGCGCTGCGCGAAGAGTAGTCTTACGATCTCCGACGTTTCTCTGCTTCTGAAGTTGGATTGTCTCAGTTATTGCCACTAGGGCAAGTCACTCACTGGCAGACTTTCGGGCCTATCGTCGGCAAGGGTGAGATTGAGCGGTTCGACAACCACGGATGTATACCACTCGCAAACTGAACACTGGGCGGTCAACCGGCAGTATTGCGCTTACCCAAACCTGCCGATACGGGAGTCCCGAGGCCCAGTGCTGACTGGCTACTCGGTTCGGAGGACTTGCATCGGGCTTACGGAGGCAGCACGCCTGGCGGGGACAAAGCAGGCGACAACAGCAGCGGCCAAGAGAAGGACTCCTACGATACCGAATGCGGAGAAGTCCAGTGCCTGGACTTCGAATAGCATGCTCTTCATGCCGCGGCCTACGAAGTAGGCGCCAACGAGGCCCAGGGCAAGGCCGACGGCCGCCATAATCACGCCGTCGGCGACGACGAGTGCAACGACGCGGCTGCGTGTTGCGCCGAGTGCCATGCGCAATGCGATCTCATGCGAGCGCTGGGCCACGGAGAATGTCATAACGCCGTAAATGCCGATCGCAGCAAGGAACAGGGCTACGACCGCGAAGCTGGTGAACAAGACGAGGGTGAAGCGTTGATCGCCCATACTCTCGCTCACGATCTGGTCCATCGTTCTAGGCTGGGCGAGAGCGACAGCCGGATCGACCGCATGCACGGCGGCGGAAATGCTGCGAATCATGGTAGAAGGATCCTCAGCGGTGCGCACCCCGAATCCCGCTTGCGGCCAGGGAATCTGCCAAAAGGGGATAAGCATCTCGGGGTGTTCGTTGCGCTGGTCGGCGGTGTGCACAGTGTGGTAGGTTCCCACAATCTGCCAGGCAATAGGTGGTCCGAGCTTGGTGACGCCGGGGATGAGCTGCTCGACAAGGACACGCTGGCGCAACGGGTCTTTGCCTTTAAGGAACTTCTTGACGAAATCCTGGTTAACCATGGCCACCTTGACCGTGTCCGCGGTGTCTTGATCGGCGAAGGTGCGGCCGGAGATGAGCTGGATTCCGAATGTGTTGAAGTAGTCCGGGGTAACCATGCCGAAGCCGGTGCCCGGGCGTTTGGACAGATCCGCGTAGGTTGGACCGTTTTCCAGGGTGAAGGGCATCCCGAAACCGGCGCCGTAAGGTGGCAGACCGGTCATCGCCGTAGCGTGGCTGACGCCGGGAACCACGGCGATGTGAGCCAGGATGTCGCGAAAATAGGAGACCATCTGAGCCGGGTCTTTGGACCGCGACTCGGGCACGGGGAGATAGAAGGTGAGGAGGTGATCGGCTTTGATGCCGAGATCGACATGGGCGAGATTCCAGAAGCTGTGAATAGTCAATCCGGCGCCGGCGAGCAGGGTAAGGGCAAGGGCGAATTCGCCGACGACTAGGATGCGGCGAAGGCGGTGCTTGCCGGCGCCAGTTCCGCTGCGGCCGCCCTCCTTGAGGGTCTCGGCGGGGTCGATGCGCGATGCGTACCAGGCGGGCGCGGAGCCAGCCAGCAGACCGGCCAGCGTGGTAGCGAGCAGGGTAAACAGGAGGATGGGGATGTTGAGACTCAGGTCGGCTTCGGTGGGCAAGGTTTCGGGCGGCATGGCAGCGATGAGGCCGCGGAGCATGGCGTAACCGACGCCCACCCCCAGGGCTCCCCCGGCGAGCGCGAGGAGCAAGCTTTCAGTCAGCAATTGGCTGAAGATGGTGGTGCGGCCGGCGCCGAGAGCGCTGCGTACTGCCAGTTCCTTCTGGCGGGCCATGCCGCGGGCAAGGAGGAGATTGGCCACGTTTACGCAGGCAATGAGAAGAACAAAACCGACGGCGCCCAAGAGCAGCCAGAGCATCTTGATGCGCTCTTTGGGTAGGTAATCGTTCTTCAGCGGCTCCACATATGCTCCCCAGCCCTCGTTGCTCTTGGGGTATATCTGGGCAATGTGGGCGGTGACGGCGTCCATATTCTGCTGCGCCTGCTTTATGGTGACTCCCGGTTTGAGGCGGGCCAACACCGTGAGCCAGTGAAAGTCGTGATTGATCTGCTCCGGCTTGAAGGCAAGCGGAACAATCATCCGCACTTGTGCTCCATGGGCGTTGGGACCATCCTGCTCCACTCCGACTACGGTGTAGGGGGCGCCGTTGAGGCGCAGCGTGCTGCCGATGATATGGGGATCCGCGCCCAGCTTCATCCACAGCTTGTGGGTAAGGATGACAACGTGGTCGCGCCCGATTACGCCTTCTTCGGGCAGGAAGTAGCGCCCCATGAAGAGCGGCTTGCCGACGATCTGTTCCCAACAGGGACTCTCTACGCTAGCAATGACAAACTCCGGCTGATCCGTGGTGGCGAGATTGAAGCTATTGCCGGTCGAGGCGCAGACGTCCTGAAACACTGCGTTCTGATGCTTCCAGTCTAGAAAATCCCCGGCTGCGACGCCGTTATGGAAGTTCTGGATCCTCGACCAGACGATGACCAGCTGGTTGGGCTCGGGATACGGCAAGGGGGCCAGAAGCGTGGCGTAATCGACCGTGAAGATGGCGGTATTGGCACCGATGCCGAGGGCCAGCGTGAGTAGGACCGTAATGGTCATGCCCGGGTTGCGGGCAAGCATGCGCACGCTGAAGCGGAGGTTCTGGAGCAGAGACTGCATGGTTCCCCCGGTGAAGTCGTCTTGTGATTGCCTGGTATTTTCCCGAAGTGTGCCGAAAACAAAACCGTTGTGTACTGCTTGGGAGACGCCGTACGAGCGTTGGACGTTCAGAAATTGAGAGCCTGGATCGGAATTTGAGAACGCCGCAGGGAAATTCAAGTCTCTGCCCAGCGAGAAAATTGACACGGGCCCTCGCTGAGCTACCTGCCCTATGTAGCATTCAATATTTTGATTGTCAAGCAGGTTGCCTTCTGGGACACCGTACCACCCGCGGGTCAGGGTGGGCGGTCAACCGCCCATTAATGTGTCGGACGAGTGCTGGTCATACACCCGAAAGCTCCCCTGTGGCTGGTCGCGTTTGATCGAACGATTCACACTCCAGCGCTCCAAACATATGAGGCGTTTTCTCCCGCTGATGCGCTACTCGATTCGAACTGCATGAGGTGAGGTTCCCAGGCGGGATGGTGCTAATCGGAGCGACGCTTAGCGCGTTTGCACAAATACAGCGGTGGTAAGTGATGGCACAATCGCAGAGCCCAATCGAGGATTGAATCTGGCTGTGCGTACTGACAAATCTACAGAATTTTGTTGCACGGGATGAAGAACAAATGTGTGGCCGATCAGTGATTGATCTGTGATCGCTTGCTGCTCCGTTGTTGCGTTGATGACCACCAGGACCTGCCGGTAGAGTCCACCGCTATCGTCCTTGGATTTGAGCAAATAGGCGATGACACCTGGAATGCTGTTTGCGCTGGTGTCGATGAAGTGCAGGCTGGAGGCAATTTGCTGTGCGGTGTGCATCCGGAAGAGTGGGGAACTGGAACGTATACGCAGGAACTCGGCAAAAACAGCCTCAGCAAGGTGCATGTCTGCGGGCGTCGGTTTTAAAGCAGGATTCCGCAGTAACGGCCGCTCGATGTTCCACCGCGCCTGATTCTGTTGAGCTGGTGGAAGACCTGTTCCCCAGTTGCTGATCTCCCCGCGCCAGTCAATGCGATTGAACCAGTCACCGGAGTTGAAACTGTCGGCATCCATATCTTTGGAACGTAGCAAATCATCAGCTTCAGTGAAGAAGGAGATGCCCTGAGCGAGTGCAACTATGCTTAGGGCAAGCGTCTGACGGCGGGCGCGCTCAGGAATCGACTCATCGTCCGGCGATTTGAGCTGAATGGCATCAAACAATGTCTGGTTGTCATGTGCGGAGACATAGTTGACGGTTTCGCTTGGTGAATCGGCATAGCCTGTTGGAGCCCCGTTGTAGTTGATCATTGCAGCAGGAACGAGCTTTCCGTGCGCATCAGGAATGAGCACAGAGCGCAGATTTCCGGAAAGTCCGGAGCGAATCCACGCTTCGTCCCGCAAAAGCTGATCACGCTGCTCTTCGGTGCTCATCATCGAACGCATGAAGCTGTTCGGGGCGGTGTAGAGCCCGGTGGCGAACCCTTGTGTGCGATCATTCGCGTCGATCGTTCCTCCTCGCACGCCGTCGCGTAATCGATCATTGAAGCTGCCAATCCCGGTGCCATGCAGGTTGAGTTGCGTGGCATTGCGCCCAAGCGCGTTATGCGCGGTTTCGCCAAAGTCCCAACCTTCTCCGTACAGATAGATCTTTCTTCCATCGACTCCGTCCTTCGAAAGAGTAAGCGCGTCGAGTGCCTTGCGCATGCGGACAAGGTCGGATACGAAGGAGAAGTTCATGAGATCAAAGCGGAAGCCGTCGATCTTGTACTGCTTTGCACTCCACAGCACAGCGTCTTGCTGCAGGCGAGCCATCATGTAGTGCTCTGTGGCTGTATCAGCGCAGCAGGTGTTGGTGAACTGATGGCCATTGTAGTCGAGCCGGTTGTAGTAGCCGGGAACAATTTTATCGAGCACGGAATTGTCAGACTGGCCGAACCCTGCGGTGTGATTGAAGACGACATCCTGAATTACACGCAGGCCGCTTCTGTGGAGCGCCATCACCATGGAACGATACTCACGGATCCGGTTTGCCGGATTAGTTGTGTAAGCTCCTTCCGGCACCAAATAGTGCACCGGATTGTAACCCCAGCTGTAGCCATCTTTCTCTTGAATTGCCTCTACGGCGAACTGTTGTTCCTGGCTATCAGGTGGGTAATGGCTCAAGTCTGCCGTCTTCAACCATCGTGATCGATCTTCATCAACGCCTGCGAAGTGGAAAGTGGGCAGAAGATGAACCGCCTTCAGACCAGCCTCTGCAAGCGAGCGCAGGTGACGCATACCGGCGGAGTTTGCATCAGTGAAGGCCAGATAGCTGCCTCGATGCACAGCAGGCACAGTGGTATCGGCAATGCTGAAGTCGCGCACGTGCAGTTCGTAGATGCTCAGGTCTGTGAATCGGTCAAGTCGCGGCGAACGATCTCTATCCCATCCTTTGGGTTTGGTGGCCTGATTCGAGAGATCTGTGAGGCGGCTTTTGGTGCCGTTGATCGCAAGGTCCACGGAGTAGGGATCAGTGACAAGATTCTCCACTACTCGGCCGACCGTTGGAGCATAGACGTGCAGGTCGAACAGATAATAGCTGTTCACCCATGTGTGCTCGATGGTCGCCGACCACACGCCACCAGTTCGGAGCATTTTGATCTTTGAGGAGGGTGCTTTCTGATCGGCCCTCCGGAAGAGCAGCAGGTTGACCGACTGTGCGGTAGGCGCCCAGACACGGATTGCGATGCGACCCTCGGCTTTGCGCGGAATGACCGGACCGAGCGGGCCGTTCCACGCATAGAGATCATCCAGCACCCCGGCCGTTTGTACGCCGGTCACATATCGCAGCTTGCCGTCGCTATCCTGCACTGAGACGAGCAACTGCCCGGTCAAAAAGTGATGCGCGTGTGCCGCCCATGCGTGTGGAAGAGTGAGCGCAGCAAAACCTGAACGCAACTGCGGAAAGCGCACGAGCTCTTTTGCCGTGATCTTATGCTTGCGCACCAAATGAACTGAGGTATCACCCTCGACTCTGGTCCTGGTTATGTGCAGCTTAGCCTGTTGATCGCTCCAGAGTGTGTAGATGCAGCCGGAACAAACCTGTCCTTCAGGAAGCAGCAAAGTCGTTCGATCGATCCAATATGCCTGCGCGGCTTGTTGCTGCTGATTTATCCGCGAACTCGTCTGCGCTTCGTCTGCACTGGTTGCAAATGCGATGGGTGCGCAGATCGATGCAAGCAGAGCCCAGCCGAGCAAGATTACAAACTCACGACTACGCGGCATCCTTCTCGTGCTGGTTGTGGATCGATTCAGAAGGTTGCGCCCGCGTCGCCTCTGAAGGACCGACATTGAGGCGAGCGCCCAGGCGCTCATTCCGCCACCGCCGGCTGCCTAAGCGGATTCTCAATCTTCAGCTTGACCCTTGGCTCATGTGTTGGAGCGGCAGTCAAGAAGCGGCGCTCGCCACCCAATTTTTGGTGGGTTCGAAAACGTCCACTCCTCCGGTGGCCCGACGCGGCGCCTTCTTGCCGGCGATACCCATGCCAGCGCTGGATTCGGATGATGCTTCGTGCTGAGAGGCGAGACGAGGGATCTGCAGCAGGGGACAACGGAAGGAAGAAGAACGTACCGAGCATGTCACTACAAAAGCGCTTTGCCCAGCCTGAACGCAATGCAGGGAGCATGACCATAGGGTGATTTTTCTATGATCGCCCAAGTCTATGAATTGGAAGTGTTTATCGGGCCTCAGAGCCTGCCGCAGGATCCAGATCGAGACTATATAGGTTGCTGTTGTCCAGCTCTACCTTGATGATCACAGCGTTCTCGGGCGTAAGACCCGAGAAGAAATACCGCGAAACCGTGCCCGCTGGAAATTCCTTAATCGATACCATCGGTTCAATGTGGCCGCCGGAGACCTCGACCCTGCTGACGGGATTTAACGGTGCCATGTAGGCGTGGAAGTAGAGATACCGGCTGTCGGAGGACCAGACCGGATCGGCCGCCGAGGTAACAGCCAGGACCTGCCACCTCTGCGTCCTCACATCGTAAAGCATGATCTTCTGCTGGTCGAGAGTGAGCGCTGCGATCAGCTGTCCGTCGGGCGACCACCGTGGGCTGAACAGTCCCTTTGAACCAGGCAACTCTGTTATACGGTTAGTGGCCAAGTCGAGAATATCGATTGAACGCGGCGTGTCGCCTTGTCCCATTAGGTCGGGGATACCCCCGAACACAACCGCCTTACCGTCTGCCGAAAACGATGGGTCGGCCACGTTATAGTCGGCACGCATTAGCTGGCGCAAATTCTCACCGTTTGCATTCACCACAAGGATCTGCCACGGGCTACCTGGACGGCGCGCCATTAGGGCTACATTCGTGCCGTCGGGTGACCAGTTGGCTAGAAAGACATGTAGCGAGTTCGGGGTTAGCTGCACTCTATCCTGGCCGTCGGCCTGCGCTCGCCAAAGGCGGCTCATGGGGTCAAGCCATAGAACAAAGCGGTGATCGCGTGAATACGAAATGTGCTCGGCGTGTGCCAGGAAACCCTGTAGGGGCACAAACTGCTTCGTTTTTGCATCCAAGCGCTCACTCTGGGACTGGTAGTCATGGCCGACAAAGAAGATCTCGTTCTGGTTGCGCCCCCCGGCCGGTGATTCGTTGAAGAGCGGGCCATTAGTCATGCGCAGCGGTTGAGAGGTGTCATTGCCGCTCAACCGCCACAGGTCGGTAGTGCGGCCCATCATGGCCTGAAAAACGAAATCTCGACCGTCGGCTGTCCACACGCCGCAGCACGCGTTTGGCGAGAGGGTCCAACTGGTCAGCAGTGGGCGAGGCCGATGATTGTCGCCGCTGATTTCCCAAAGCGATGAAGTGTGATTGATGGAGTCAATGACGGTAAAGCGCAGCCGGCTGCCGTCCGGTGACCAGCGCAACCAGAACGCGCGGCCTTGGACGGTTGCAAAAGGCGTCGACTTACTGGATTCGAGCGAAAAAACATTGAGCTGGTTCCCGTACGCATACAGGATGCTTCTTCCATCCGGCATCCAGGTGGCGTCGTGGGCCAGAATGTTCGCCACCCGAAAGGCAGAGCCACCGACAACCGGTATCACCCAGAGCGGTTCTTCCGGCTTGGCCGACAGGTGGCTGCGCACCAGCAACTGAGTCTTGTCGGGTGAAATGTCATTAATCTCAGGGGAGGCAATTTCGCTGGGCAGGGTGAGCGCCTGCATCTCGCCGGTTGAAATCGTGAGTTGTGAAAGGACGTCGTGGCCGTCTTCGACCGTTGAAGTGTACAGGTGGGTTCCATCGGTTACGGTTGCCGGAAGCGACTCAAAAGCAGTGTCAACCGAGGAATAGACTCGGCCGGTCTGAGTAAGCCGCACGATGCGCGGGATAGAGACGCCTTCGTTGAAGCTATTGAAAAGACGCAGCTTGCCTGCAATGCTTGTACCTAGAATAAGCGAAGCGAAAGCGACTGCGACCAGCAGCAGAACGCGCCGGGTGGTAAATCGAAGCAGACGAGAACCGAATGTTCGGTTCGGCGCCGTTTCCAACGGAACGATGGTTGCCGAGAGGACAATGGGTTCCGGTTTGGCGGGTTCGCGAACCGATTGCACCTCTGCTACGGCGGACACAGGCGCGATAAATCGGTAGCCGCGTTTCGAGAGTGTCTCAATAAACCGTGGGTTCTCAGCATCGTCGCTCAGAGCTTCGCGGACCTTTTTGATGGCACTGCTCAGCGAGTGCTCAAAATCGACCACTACGTCCGGACCCCAGACTCTCCGCTGCAGCTCCTCGCGCGTGACCACGTCGCCGGCGCTTTGCAGAAGAACCGTGAGCACCTTGAAGGGCTGACTTTGAAGCTTGATGCGCCGGCCCGATTTCCACAGCTCACCCGCTTTCAGGTCCGCTTCAAAGAGACCGAAGGCCAGGCGATTAGAGGTTTGTACGTCAGAAAGCATGGGTGATTGCCACCAGAGAACCACCACATTCTACCCATCGGTGACACGTACTTCAACGCCCTGCTTAATCCAACTTAGGTGAGATTGTCTCCTAGTTAACTGAAAATTAACGACTTGTCAGGTCACCGACATTCGAAACAAAAAGGGTTTGTTGTGCATTGCCGCTCAGGCCGGCAAACGGGTGTAATCCGCGGTGGCCAGGCAATGTGGAAGATGCATAGAGAACAGCCACCAAGCGCCGGTCAGAAGGATTTTTTGGAGGAGCAAAGGTAATGGAAAATCGAGGCACAAGAGCCGGACGGAGGACAGTATGGACTGTTCTCGTGCTAGCCATAATTGCGATCATGACTACAGTTGGTGCCCACGCCCAGTCCGACAACGGCAGCATCGTCGGCACCGTGACCGATCAAACCGGCGCAGCCATTCCGAAAGCGACGATCGACGTCACCGACCTGGCCACCGGGCTGAAGCTCCGCGCGACGTCCGACGGAACCGGGGGATTTGAGATTCCCGCCGTCCCGCGCGGCTCTTACAGCGCAGAGGTTCAGTCGCAGGGCTTCCAGAGCCAAATCGTCAAGTTCACCGTGAAGGTCGCTACCTCGCAAACTCTCGTCTTCAAGCTCGCCCCTGGCGCGGTAAACACTACTTTGACCGTAACCGACGCTGCGCCGCTGGTAGACACGACGGACGCCACAATGGGTGCGACCATCCAGGGCAAGCAGGTGACGGACCTACCCCTGAACGGCCGCAACTTCACTCAACTAGCCCTCTTGTCGCCCGGCGTCACCCGCGGCGCGTATGGCGACATCGCCTCAGGCGGCGGCAGCTCCAACATGACTGAGACCCAGCGCAATAACGAGAGCGGCTCGGCGGCTCTCTCTGTGAATGGCCTTCGGCCGCAGGCGGACAACTACATTCTGGACGGCGTGGATAACAATGACGGCTTCGTGAACACAATTCTGTTCTATCCCAACATCGACGCCACGCAGGAATTCAAGATCGACACGAACATCGCCTCGGCCGAGTACGGACGCGCCGGTGGTGCCATCGTGATCAGCTCGACAAAGAGCGGCACCAACAAATACCACGGCTCGGCCTTCTGGTTTTACCGCGACCGCAGCTTCGATTCCAACCCGAACTACCGATTTGACGGGGCCCCCGCCACTCCGGCTGCGGGCTTCCTCCGTAACCAGCCCGGTTTCTCCATCGGAGGGCCGATTATCAAAAACAAGCTCTTTGGGTTCGGCGACTACCAGGCGCTGCGTGAGGCCCTCGCAGTCTCGCCGCACTATGTCACGGTTCCCACCGCCCTCATGCGTCAGGGCAACTTTACCGAGTTGCTGAGCCAGGCGGGATCGGGATCCAACCAATTCGAGACGCAGTATCCGCGGTGCTATCCAGGCTCGTACACGGACTCCAATGGCACCCATCCCTACGCGGGCGCAACGACCTTCGGCGCCCAGGGCGGCTGGATCTTCGATCCGACCACCTGCGGACAGCCCGGCGGTCCTTCGCAGTTCAGTGGCAACATTATTCCAGCCGGTCGGCTGAATTCAGCGGCGGTCAACTATCTCAATGCGTTTCCCATGCCTACGCGCACGGACCGCTATCTCAACAACTACCTCGTAAATCAATCGGAAAACAACAAGTACAACACCTTCGACATCCGCTTCGATTGGAACGCTTCAGCCAACGACCGGGCGTTCATCCGCTACAGTTACGATAACTCGGTTAACACCAAGACTTCTGAGTTCACAAACTTGCCCGCAGGCGGCGGATCCGGGACCAACCCCACGCACGCGCGCGGCTATGACCTGGGTTATACCCACATCTTCTCGGCCAACTTGGTGAATGATGCTCACATTGCCTACAACCGCGACAACTATGGATATACGCCGCCGATGTATGGCGATTACGTCTCGAAGAATCTGGGCATCGTGAATGCCAACATCAACCAGGAAACGTCTGGCGGTGCGCTGATTGGCGGCTGGAAGGGCAACCTAGAGTACACCGGCGACTACGGGATCTACGCGGTGCCGCAGAACACGTACGAGGTGAACGATTCGGTGAGCTGGAACAAGGGCCACCACTCCCTCAAGTTCGGCGGCACGTTAATCCGCCGGCAGGTGGAATATTTCAACGCCGAGGAAGGCAAGGGCTATTTCCAGATCGACCAAGGCACGGTCGATTTCACTGGCTACGAGGTTTCCGAACTGCTCGCCGGTGGTATGGATCAGTATCAGATCGGTTCGGAGCAGGGCTACTTTTCAAACATCGGTCAGGAAGATGGCATTTTCGGGGAGGATGAGTGGCGCGTGAACCGCAACCTGACGCTGAACTACGGACTGCGCTGGGACTTCCTCTCGCATCCCTATGAGTCCCACAACCAACAGGCAGCCTTCGACATAAACACAGGTACGGTGATGATTGCGGGCAAGAACGGCGTCTCCCAAAGCATCATCCATCAGGACTATCACGACTTCGCCCCGCGCCTGGGCTTCGCCTACGACCTCAATGGTGACGGGAGAACTGCAATCCGCGGCGGGTTTGGGATTTTCTACTTCCTGGACTTCGGCGGGGGGAGTAACCAGTTGGCCGAACAGCCTCCCTTCGGCGGCAGCAACGACTATACGGCTGCCAATGGATATTGCATCACCTTCACAGGTCAGCTGAATCAGGCGCCTGCCAACACCGGCAACGCCTACAACTGTACCAGCTACACCAGCCCATCCACGGTTGCATACAGTGCCAGCGGTGACACGGGCATTCCACTGCCAGCGCGCGGTTATCCGAACTTTGACCCCGCCAACCCGCCGCCCGGGACCAGCATGATCGCAGTAAATCCTTACAGCAAGACCAGCATGGTGGAGGAATGGAACCTGCAGGTGGAGCACCAGTTTGGATCGAACAACACCCTGAATGTCGCCTATGTGGGAACAATCGGGAACAACCTTTCTTCCTACTATCCGTACAACATCAACCAGTTCAAGACGGGCATCCAGAACTTCCCGGGACTTGGCGGCATCAATTACAACGACTACAACGGCATCTCGAATTACAACGGCCTGCAGTTACATGCGGTGCATCGCGCCTCCAACGGCCTGATTGGCACCGCGTCCTACGCATGGGGGCACACCCTGGATGACTCGACTGGTGCCTTCCAGGGCCAGTCGGCTGCGCTTTACTATGACCCGATGGCCGGATACGGCAATTCGAACCAGGACCAGAGGCACGTATTCAGCACGTCCATCCTTTACCCGTTACCTTTTGGCCGTGGGCAAAAATATGCGAGCGGCGTCTCCAGGCCAATGGACTGGCTGGTGGGCGGATGGCAGACCAGCATCATTGCAATGCTTCAGTCGGGTACGCCTGTCGACCTTTCCACTGGCGAGTACGCACCGGGCAACCGGCCCGACTTGGTGGGCAAGATCTCCTACCCGAAGGCCACCGGCGGTAATGCTGGTGATTTTTGGTTTGATCCGAAGACATTCGCGAACCCGACGGTCGTGTCCTCTGCGGCCTGCAACTGCACGGTCTACACCCGCTTGGGCACGCTGGGCCGCAACCAGATCTTTGGACCTGGGTTCAGGACGGTCAATTTCAGCCTGCAAAAGACTCTGGTCCTGGCGGATGGATACTCCCTGGAGTTGCACGGCGACGCGTTCAACCTTCTCAACACGCCGGCGTTCACCAACCCAAACGGGAACCTGACATCCTCGCAGTTCGGACAGATCGAAGGCACCCAGGTCTACACAAACCGCCAGATCCAGTTGGCGGCGCGATTCGTCTTCTAACTAGGGCGCTTTGTGAATGCTGCGCGGCGACTTCTTCAGCCGCCGCGCATGCAGCCTGGATGAGTCTGCCAAATCGCACATTGCAGCTCGGGTGCTTCTATTAACTCCCGCGCCGTTAATGGGGAGCCTTCTCATGCGGTCGGCTCCCCAACTTTTTAAATGCCTATGGACCCGATGTTGGACAATGTTTTGATCCCGAATGAGCCACCGTTTCGAATGGACAAATGAAAGTGACTTTTTGGAGATGTTTATGAAGACCTTGGCCGGTTTCTTGTGCACGCTTCTTCTGGCTGCTTTGCCGAATTTGGCTGGGGCATCGACCACGCGTCAGGACCTTATTGTCAAGCCAAGAATCGACAAAATTGATCCGCCGGGCTGGTGGGCGAAGTTTCCATCTCCCATGCTACTGGTGCATGGTGCAGGATTACGCGAAGCGAGGTTTTCGATAACCGGCAGCAAAGTAAGGCTGGAAAGATCGCAAACGTCGGAGAACGGGCACTGGGCGTTTCTATGGCTCGATACAAAATCTGCTGCCGCGCAGACGTTAACGATCACCGCCGCCAACAACTCAGGTGAGGCGCATTGTTCGTATGTTCTAGCGGCGCGTTCTCACGATCCGCATGCGCACGCCGGCTTCTCGGCGAAAGACGTGATGTATCTCATCATGCCCGATCGCTTCGCGCGCGGCAGCTCTGCACCTTACCCTCCCGGAGACGACCGCGCGGCCCCCCGCGGCTGGCACGGTGGAGATTTGGCGGGCATCCAACAACATCTTGACTACCTGAAACAGCTGGGCGTAACCACGATCTGGACCACGCCGGTGGCCTCCAATGCTGGCATGTCCGACTCCTATCATGGTTACGCCTCCACCGATCTCTACGCCATCGATCCTCACCTGGGTACGCTAGCGGACTACCGGCGGCTGTCCGACGCCCTGCACGCGCGGAGCATGAAGCTGGTCATCGACCTGGTGCCCAACCATATCGGCCTGAAGCACCCTTGGATTGCCGATCCGCCCGCTCCCAACTGGCTGCACGGCACCGTGCAGCACCATCGAGCACTCGCGTATGAGTTTTATGATCTGCTCGATCCGCATGCGCCGCCCGCAGCCTGGCGCGCCAATACTGACGGCTGGTTCTCCAGCGACATGCCGGACTTGAACCAGGAGAACCCCCTCGTCTCGCGCTACCTGATTCAGAACGCGCTCTGGTGGGTAGAGACGGCGAACCTCGACGGCATCCGCCTGGATACCTTTCCTTACGTGAGCAGGGCGTTCTGGCACGACTTTCACGCCGCGCTGCACAAGGCGTTTCCCCATTTGACCACCGTGGGCGAGGTCTACCATCGCGACCCCGAAGTCACATCTTTCTTCGCGGGCGGAATGGCGCGCGCGGGTGCCGAAGGCGACATCGATACCGGGCTCGACACGCCCTTCGATTACCCGCTGTGCTTCGCGCTGCGCGACGTGCTCACCCAGGGCAAGCCGATGACAGACGTGACCAGCATCCTGCGGCAGGACGCTCTCTATCCGCATCCGGAGCGGCTCGTCACCTTTATCGGCAACCACGACCTGCCGCGGTTTCGTACCCAGGCGAGGAGTTCGGTTCCCATGCTCAAACTCGGCGTCGGCTTGCTGACAACACTGCGTGGAATGCCGGAACTCTACGCGGGCGATGAGATAGGCATGACCGGCGGCCCGGACCCCGACAATCGGCATGACTTTCCCGGCGGCTTTCCCGGAGACTCGCACAACGCATTGACACCGGCGGGCCGTACTCCTGTTGAAAGCGAGATCTTCCGCTGGACTTCAGGTATGCTGGCGTTCCGCGCCGCGCACCCGGAACTCCAGACAGGCATCGAGCAGAACCTGTATTCCGACCCTGACGCGTTCGCTTTCGTCCGCGCGATGGATACTGCCGGCTGCATTGCCGATCGGCATACCGAGCGGCTTCTGATCGTCGTGAATAAGGCTTCACAAAGCAAATCGCTGGAATTGCCGGTCGAGGATACGGCGCTCGCCGGGTGCGTGCAATTTGATCCCGCGTCAGCCTCGCCTGGCGCAAAGCCTCAGCTTAGCAACGGAAAGCTGCGCATTGAGGAATCGGCGGAATCGATGACGGTATTTTCCGTGAAGTAACTCCGGTGTTGAACTCGGAATCATGAACAAAGTGTCAGGAATAGGAGGGCTTAACCGATGAACAAATTGTCAGGATCAATTTATGATGTGCTTCAGCGCGGCTTACACGACGGAGGCCGCGAGGCCCACGATCGGCCGAACAATCATGAATGCCGAGATCAACGCAGCCGCTGGCTGCACAAAACGCTCTTGCTCAAATGCATTCTGCTGTGCGCAGCGCTGCTGTGCGGCGCCGCCCGTGCGCATGCTGCTTGCTCAAACGACAACAACGTGGAGTGGGACTACCTGTTCTCGGACCAGGGACCGATGTTCGACAGCAATCCGGAACCTACCGCGACGACTCCGGTAACTGTCACATTGCGCACCTGCAAGTCAGACATCACCAGCGCGAACGTCAAGTACTACGATACGGCGGACAGCTCCTTTCATTGGGTATCGATGGTCTGGGTATCCAGCGATCCTACAGGCACGTTCGATTACTGGCAGGGAACGATTCCCGCCAGCAGCTCCGAGAAGTACTACCGCTTCCAGATCAATGACGGCTCGGCCACCGCATGGCTCAACGCCGCAGGCATCACATCGAGCGAGCCCTCCTCGGGCGACTTCTTCGTCATCCCGGGCTTCAAAACGCCGGATTGGATGAAGAACGGAGTGGTGTATCAGATCTTCCCCGATCGCTTCAATAATGGAGACACGTCCAACGACGTCACCAATGGCAAGTACACGTACGGCGGTTGCGCGACCGAGCAACACGCCTGGGGCACGAGCGTCTTATCCACCGCCGACCCCACCAACTGCAACAGCGAGGTATTCTTCGGCGGTGATCTGGCAGGCATCGACCAGAAGCTGAGCTACATCAAGCAGACGTTGGGCGCGAACATCATTTACCTCAATCCCATCTTCAATTCGCCCACCGTCCACAAGTACGACACACAGAACTACTACGAGGTCGATCCCGCCTTCGGCACCAGCTCGACCCTGCAACAGCTGATCAGCGACATTCACAGCAGCACCTACGGTTCGAAGGGCTACATCATTCTCGACGGCGTGTTCAACCACAGCGGCGATAGTAACTGCTGGTTCCAAAAGCAGCTCTACGACAACATCACCTCCCCCTACCAAGGTGCCTACCAGTCGCAGTCGAGTCCCTATTACGGCTACTACACCTTCCAGACGTGGCCCAACTCGTATTCCGACTTTTACGGCTTCGGCGGCATGCCGAAGCTCGATTACGGCGCGAGCGGCTCGGCAGTACGCAACCAGATCTACGGCAGCTCCTCTTCGGTCATGAATACCTACCTCGCTTCTCCCTACAACATCGATGGCTGGCGGCTGGATTATCCGCAGGCCCTCGATTCGGGCGGCAACGGCGGCAGTGACGCCACCAACCACCAGATCATGCAGGAGATGCGTTCGGCGGTTAAGTCCGCCAACTCCAGTGCCGACATTCTTGGCGAGTACTGGGGTGACGCCTCCTCTTGGCTCGATGACGGCACGGAGTGGGACAACGTTATGAACTACAACGGCTTCACCCAGCCGGTGTCGGAGTGGATGTGTGGCGTGGACTACCACGGCAACAGCGCCTCGATCAATGAGAGTTCGCTCGACAGCTGGCTGGTCGGCACCCGCGCGGACGTTCCGGTCAACGTGCAGGAGACTTGGACGAACGAACTCGGCTCGCACGACACGGAGCGGTTCGCGACGCGCTGCGGTGGCAATATATGGGACACCTACCTCGGGCTCATCTTCCAGTTCACCTACATCGGCACGCCCACCATTTACTATGGCGACGAGTACGGCGAGCAGGGCGGCAACGATCCGGATAACCGCCGCACCTTCGACTGGACGCAGGCGAATACCAGCAATACGGCCGTGGCGCTGACGCAAAAACTAATTTCGATCCGCAACCAGTATCCCCAACTACGAACTGGCTCGATCAAGACTCTGTTGGTGGACACGACCAACCACATCTACGCGTTCGGACGATGGGACGCCAATCACCGGATCGCAGTGGTGCTCAATAACACCTCCAATACGGAAACCGTGACCATCCCCGCATGGCAGTTGAGCATGACCAATGGATCGTCGGTGACGGATCTACTCACGAACGCTACCTATCAGGTCAGCAACGGCAACCTCACCGTAAACGTCGAAGGGCACTATGGGGCCATCCTCGAGCAGTAGGGGTTGCGGAAGAGTCATACACGCTCCACTGCGGCCGTCCCGACACATAGTCGGGGCGGCTGCGGTCCGAATCGGCAATGAAAATCGCCCGCAAGAAGATGTCGGTGCGTCCACGGACAGAACTCATCCGCTTCACTTTGTAGTGCGCGTTTCGAGCCGCCGCTATGCTTGAAACTTTCAAGTAATCAGACTTTCCGAACTTCATGGCTACAATCACGCGACGCGCGGGGCAATTGAAGACTATGAAATCTGCGAAACGGGAACCATTTGCAACCCTCGGCAAGATGCCGTCTCCCGGCCGCTTCCGAGATGAGTTCCCAGCCTGCTATAGAAAAGACGTGCAGACCGTCAACCTGAGGGATGAGTCTGCCCGCAAACCGAGATCGACCGGGCAAATGCTTTCGCTTGGTGGTTTCCGAAGGGCGGTTCTAACTTCTGTGATATGCCTCGCAGGCGGGATTTCAGCCATGGCTCAAGTCCATCCTGCTTCGGCCTGCTCCGGCCCGCCACCGCTTGAAGTTCGACTGCGTTTCCATCCCAGCGAGGATAGCTACGCAGCGCTGGTTGCCTGGTTCAACCAGAATCACCAGCCGGAATGCGCTGCCGGTACAATTCGTGTGGGATTGAAATTCGCACCCGGATCGGCGCGCCTTCATTATCTGCTGGGGCAGAACCTTTACGCAGCAGGACGAAACCGTGAGGCAATCGTACCGCTCGAACAGGCCATTCGAACCGATCCCGGTGCTTTGCCGCCTCATCTGCTCCTCGGAGCGACGCTAGCGCGGCTGGGGCGCAATCGCGACGCGATTCAACAATGGCAGGCAGCGCTGAAAATGGATTCCGCTTCAAAAGCGGCGCAGGACGGGCTCGCCACTAGCCTGATCGCGACAGGAGATTTCGATGCGGCGATCCGGAGCCTCAGCACCGTCCCTCGCGATGAGAAACTAACTCTCGATCTTGCCATCGCGTACCGCAAGGCGGGCATGTACGACAAGGCCGCTCAGGAGCTGAGCGACGGGCTTCAATCAACGCCCTGGTCCGATGCCCTCACCGCGGCTCTAGTCTCTCTCGATGTCGATGAATCTCATTTTGAGGCCGCGACATTGTTGGCTGAAAAGATCGCGCGCGCGAAGCCCGACGACATGGAGGCCCAGCGAATTTATTTGCGCACGCTGGTCATCACTGGAAACAACGAAGTAGCCGTGCCGCTCGGGCGAAAGCTGCTCGCCCAAGCGCCGCATGACTCAGACCTTCTAAATTTAAACGGGCTGATGGAGCAGAAGGCCGGTGACCTCGAGTCGGCACGTAAGCATCTGGAAGAAGCAGTCGCGATCAGCCCCAATGATTACAACCCTAGGGTCAACCTGGGTGTTGTGCTCGCCGACCTGAGGGATGCTACAGGTGCCCGGAAACAGCTCCGGGAAGCAATAGATCTTGGTGCCGACGAACCACAGGTCCACTTTGAGTTGGCCAAGGTTCTGCGTACACTGGGCGACACACAGGGAGCACAGCACCAGCTCGCCAT
Source organism: Acidobacteriota bacterium (assembly GCA_021780075.1). Classification (GTDB taxonomy): domain Bacteria; phylum Acidobacteriota; class Terriglobia; order Terriglobales; family Acidobacteriaceae; genus Telmatobacter. Next base: position 79,680 of record JAJXZL010000009.1, on the reverse strand, counting down.
CTATCAGAAACGGCTCAAGGAGGAGTCAGATCAGGCTGAGGCGGTTTCCAAGGCAACGGAAGCAGCGGAGGCGGTTAAGTCGGGAGACAATCACAGGGCTGCCGACCTGTATCGCGCAGCCTGTGCCGCGCAGCCGCAGAACGCAATCCTGGCTTACCGATTGGCCATGGTTCTCGGCAACGAGGGCGACCTCGACGGCGAACGCGCCGCATTGCAACGAGCCGTTCAGGCCAACCCCCGTTTTGCGCAGGCACAATATCAGCTTGGGTATATGGATTTCCAAGCAGGAAACAATGCCGCAGCCGAACGCGAATTCCGCGCGACGGTCGACGCTCTCCCAGATAATGTGCAAGCCTGGATTTCGCTGGCCGCTACATTGGGCGCTGAAGCACACTTCACTGAGGCACGTGCTGCCATTGCGCGCGCGCGCGAACTTCAGCCTGACAATACGGTAGCGCGCGCATTGAGCCAGAAGCTAGCTGAAGCGCAAAACCAGCGCTGAGGCTACTTGCCTTGCATCGAGAGAGGATTGTTTGTTTTGACGCAGAATCCAAACAAATTTCGTAGGTGGACGCGCCGCCAGTTGCTCGGTGCGGCCCCCGCGCTTATGGTGCCGGGGCTGGTCCGTCCCCGGCTTTTGGCGGCGGACGAGGTACACAAGCCAGCCACACCTTTTTCGCGATTTGTCGACGTGGCTCAATCGGCGGGCCTGCGTGACAAGATAATTTACGGAGAGCCCTCAAGCTTCACGTACATCATCGAATCGATGGCCACCGGCTGCGCGTTTTTCGATTACGACAACGACGGCTGGATGGACATCTTCATACTGGGCGGGCGCACGCTCGCCGGAACCCCACCCGATTCCGGAAACCGGCTCTATCACAACAATCGTGATGGAAGCTTCACCGACGTTACCGCGAAATCGGGTCTCGCCGATCCGGGCTGGGTCCAGGCGGTCTGCGTGGGTGACTATAACAATGACGGATGGGAGGATCTCTTCCTCACCTACTACGGGCAGAATCGTCTTTACCGCAACAACGGCGATGGTACGTTCACCAATGTGACTGCCGAGGCAGGCTTGCTGCACCCGAAGACGCGCTACAGCACCGGTTGCACATTCGTCGATTACAATCGCGACGGCCATCTCGATCTTTTTGTCTCCAACTATCTCGAGATTGATCTCGCCACTGCTCCCAAGCCCTCGCTGGCAGTTCCCAATTGCAACTACGAAGGTGTACCGACCATGTGCGGTCCTCTGGGCTTGCCTAAAGCTCAGCAGTATCTCTATCGCAATAACGGGGACGGCACCTTTACGGATGTTTCCGAGCCCGCCGGCATTTTGGCGCTGCGCGGATCCTACGGGCTGACGGCTCTGGCCTTCGACGCCGACGAAGACGGCTGGCCGGACATATTCGTCGCATGCGACATGACGCCCTCGCTGCTGCTGATGAACAATCACGACGGCACCTTCCGCGAAGAAGCCTTACTGCGCGGCGTTGCGCTCAGTGGTCAAGGACGCGAGATGGGTGGCATGGGTGTCGGCGCGGGAGATTACAACCTCGACGGCCACACCGACCTGCTGAAGACCCACTACTTCAACCAGGCCAACGGCCTTTACCGCAACGACGGCAAAGGCAATTTTGACGACATGACCACTGAATCCGGGCTGAACAGGGAGACCCGCTTTGTGTGCTTCGGCGCGGGAATTGTGGACTTTGACAACGACGGCCACCCTGACATTCTGATTGCTTCCGGCACCGTCTATCCCGAGGTAGCCCGCGTTTCTCCGCGATTTCCGGAGCGCAGTCCGCGCCTGCTTTTTCGCAACGAGGGCAATGGCTCGTTTCGAGAGTTGGGGGACGAGGTCGGCCCGGATATCAGCGCACCCCATTGCAGCCGTGGCGTAGCTTTCGGTGATTTCGACAACGATGGCGACATGGATGTCCTGATCATGAACGTAAACGAGCCTCCGACACTTTTACGCAATGACGCTCCAAAGGGAAATCACTGGATCAAGCTTCGACTGGAAGGTACGAAGAGCAACCGCAGCGCAATCGGCGCGCGCGTCGTGGTCCGCTACGGAGGCAAGGTTCAAGTGCAGGAGGTTTTGAGTGGCTGCAGCTTTCTCTCTTCCAATGATCCGCGCCTCCACTTCGGCCTTGGCAGCGCGACTACAGCAGAGATCGAGATCCACTGGCCCTCGGGACTTGTGGAGCGCCTGCACGCCGCAGCGGACCAGCTTGTTACGCTTCGCGAAGGCTCAGGCCAAGTCAAGGGCCTTCCCTTTCGCTCATAGGGCAGAATCTCGGTTGCTGTAATGTGGTTCTCACTGCCACCAAAGCACTAGTCTTCGTAGGCCAGCAGGGAATCGAGCCGACTACTTTCCCTCCAAATCGATGTCATTGAGGTTCACGATCAGAGTACCAGCCCGCACCAGCGGCAGGTCGCCTGGCATGAGCCCGATGAGCCGATGGTCCGTAGCAGCCACGGGGCGTGCGTTGTCGAGGAACGCAACTACTTCCTCCTTTTCGCCGGGCACGGCAATGCGATAAGGTGAATTCTGGAGTGTGGAAGCCAAGGTTCCCGGCGGGAGAAGTATCTCTAATTTCATCTGAGCGCCTAATCAAATTCCATGCGGGAGGGTGTATAGCATGGTGGGTCTTGACGGCGCCACGGATATGCCCCACAGTGCCAATGAATTCCAAGGCCTAGCTGACCTATGATGGGAACAAGCTCCCTTGCAGGTAGTTTCTCGGCATCCTTATCCCGCTTAACACCTCCTTTCTAAGGAGATTTTCAACGCATACCGGCATTACGGAACTGAGTCAAAGGGTTAAGTGCTTTGGACCCGGTTCCGAGTATAGGTTTCGGGTTCTGGACGTATTGTCGGCAACTCTTACCCTCGGACTTTTTCAACCTGAATTCCGCACTTTTGGACTCGTTTTGCGGCATTTTCAGGCTCTAAACACAGCTGAATCGCGGCTCGAACGCATGATTCTCAGAGCAAAATGTTACTCCTTGGTAAACACCTCCCGGCTGGATGTCCTGGCTCGGTAAGTCCGAGGAGACTTTCCTCCTTCAGTCCAGGCAGGCAACGGCAGCATCCCACTAGATTGGGTGCCAGCAAAGCACTCTATCCAGCCCATGGACCAGGCTGCCAACGACAACACTATAGATTAGGAATCGATTTCACGGCTGATGAACGCCGGCCTCGAATCCTAAACAATTATTGACCCAGCCCCAGTTCGCTAAATTCTGGCTCTGTCACGGCCCTTGTCAGACTGCGGCGACGATCATAGCGGCTATGGTGCAGATGATCGTCACGCCGGTGGTGACCACGCTGATGACCACGACGGGATTTAGAGGCTGCGCGGCTCAATCGGACGAGCGCCCGATAGTGGATCGCCCCAAACGCCCATTATGAGTTGGATGTAGGCCGAATCATGATGAACTGGCGATCATTTCGACTGCCGTCGCCTCCTCCACGATCCACCGCCCCACAGAAACTTTGCTCAAATGCCCCGATTCTGTCCCGCGGGCGACTACCGAATACGTGCATTGCAACTGCTCTGCCCCATGCACGTAAACTCTACTGACTCTGCGTCCGAGTCCAGACGGTCGAATAAGCGCTCGAAATGCGAATGATGCAGGGGCTCGAACAGACCGGATCGGGTTGGGGACCCAAAGGTCAGGCAATATCGAATCGGAATAGCCTTATCCATATATATGCACCTCCTGGTTACCGGCGCCTGAGAGCGTGTTCGTTCCCGCGCCGGAGTTGGCGGAGCCAAACGAGCAACTGCCCGCGCCCCTGCGGCGGCTGATGGCGAAGTTCGCTGTGTTTTAGTACCACCCTACCCCAAAAATCTACTCATTTTCTTCGCTCGTGGACTTGAATTTCTGTCGGCTCTGTGCCCGAGCGGAAGTTTTGTAAGTTTTCTGTAAGTCGTTGAAAAATAGTGTTCTGGTGCCACTCGCCAACTCCGCCATAAGTATTGCCTACTGGTCTCAGACGCCCAGGGGAGACGAAGTATGGCAACCAACAAAAAAAACAAGGCGCAGGGCCGGGGGAGCCTGCAGAGCTATCGGCTCGCGTTGCCAGCGGGAACGGCACTGCCCGCCGGATTGCCGGCGGCGCTGTCGGATCTGGCGCCTAACACGCCGGAGGAATCGCCGGCTGCCATCTCTGTCGATTATCCGCGGCTGTACCACCGTGTCAGCAAGCTCGGGCTGAAATTTCAGCTCGCCTACAGCCAGCCTGTCGCTGCCCTGATCGCGGGCAGGAGCGAACGCACCCTCCGGGAATGGTCCCGGCAGGGAAAAATTGCATGCTACCGCTGTAACAGCATAGCCAGCACTCCCAGCCCCTATTACCCCGCGCGCAGTCTAGAAAATTACCTGTCGGCGCGCGAACAGGGAAAGGCGTAGGGGGCCAGCTATGCCTTCTCCTCGTCCGGAACAGCGCTATACCCCGCTCCGGGAACTTCTGCAGTTCCGTGGGCTTTGTTTCCACCCGTTCCGCAGAGCAGACCTTCTGTCGTCCCTCAACATGGGCGGCGCGGCCGATCCGGAGGGTGCGCCGCAGCAGGGCAACTGGTCATTCTTCCTCGAATTCTCTGCTCCCACCGGCAACGCAATTGAACGGCTGTTCCCGCCTAGGCTCTCCGAGCCGTGCCCAGTGTGCGCCTGTACGTTGATCGCCGCCGGGGTGCCGGCGCGCCGGAGCGATCCGGCGGAAACGCGCCACAGCGCCACCTCGGCGATCTTCCTTCCCGCCCAATATCCATCCGGCATTCCGGTCCACCCCCAAAGCCCTTTGGCGTGGACCTGGTCCGGCGCCGAAGCCAATCAGGCGATAGCCGCCGGCCACCAAGCCGGTGCGCAGCGCCAAGAAAGCAAGAGATCGACCAATGCTCCATACCCCCGATATTGCTCCTGCTGTCCAGCAGGCCCCCGCCCTCCTCCATGACATCAGCGCCCTGGTTTCGAGTTGGGATCCGTCCCGTCCCGTCTCCGACCTGATCGCCGCATTGAGCGACAGGTCCAATTTGGCTGCTCCGGCAGCTGTCCCACGCAAACGAAAGAGAGGCAAGTGCATGTCACGGCGCAGGGGCCAAAGAGTGAAGATCGAGGAGCATGGCGCTTGGTACACGTTTAGGGCGCGAGTCGATGTCGAGGGCCAGGGGAAACGTGTATTCAGACGCTTCAAGGTTTCTCCCACTGATCCTGCAGACCCCCGCTGGCTGAACGCCTCGCAATGTGAGCGAAAGGCCGTCAAGATGATGTCGGCGATCGAAGGGAGAAATGAAGAAGTAGTCGAAGGCGAAGGGAAAGACGACAAAGTACTCGTCAATCCCATCCACATCAACCCGACCGGTGTCGTTCCCACCGAAGTCGCGCCAACCAAGCCGGGCGTGCCCACATTTGCCGAGCAGGCAAAGATTTTCATGAAGTCCGCTGTTCAATCACGCTCAACAAAGAAAAGCAGACAGTCATACCTGGACAACTGGCTGCTGCCGATGTTAGCGGATTTGCCACTGGACAAAATCACAAACAAGAAAGTCAAGGAGCTCGTCGCCTGGATGAATAAGGGCGGCCCAATGCCTTGCGGAAAGGAGTAAAAATGCACAACGACAAAAAGGCTAGCAGGGGAAGTAGGAGGGATAGGCTCAAGCCTAGCACGATTGAAAGTATGGTGTGCCTGGTGAAGCAGATCAGGGGGGCAGTCGTAGACGATAACGGTGACCAGGTCTATCCGTACGTGTGGAACAAGAAGTTCATCGACGCGCCAAAAATTCGAAAGAGGGATCTGAAGAGACCGAGCATCACCCCTGAAATTATGAATGGCTTGGCCAGAATTTCGAACATCTTCTATCGCATTCTTTTCATTTTGCTGGGGGCGACGGGCGCGAGGATCGGGGAGATGCTGGCGGTGGAGATCGATAAACATATCTCCCCCGACTACCGCACAATTTCCATCGAACAGAAGGTCCACCAAGGTATCGTCGAAGATCAACTCAAAACAGAAGCAAGCTGGCGCAAGGTGGATCTGCATCCGGCCATATCGGAGCTTCTCAAATGGTTTGTCGGCAATCGTAAATCCGGATTCTTGTTTCCCGGCAGATGGGCGGACAGGCCAGTCAGCTATAAAAGTGTACTTAACCATTTACATTGTGCGTTAGAGGAGCTTGGCTACGAGAACGACTACGATCAAAGCTCCGATGCCGGCACACACATATTCCGCCGCTATCGCATTACCTATCTCCGAAACTTCACGTCAGTTAAGGAGGGTGTGCGCAAGTTCTGGCTGGGGCACGCCGACGACGAGGACGAGCGTGACAAGCCTGCTAAAGAGCGGGATGTGATGGGTGATTGGTACGACACGATTGAGAAGAACAGGCCTTTTCGCCTTGAGGAGGCTGAAGCGGCCAGGTTCGGGTTCGAACTGCCGACTGATGTACCCAATGCACCCAAATTCCCGTCGTGCAAGTGGTCATGCAGGAAGCCCAAAAAACGTAAGCAAAATCAGGAGGATAGATAGATGCTCGAGATGGGAAAAGCCCACCAGGTTCTCTATACCGTTCATGATCAAACTGATCGCTAATAAATTGTTTTATTTCTTTGAGTTGCGTCTCTAATCCCTTCGCGGAACGTTTCGCACGGTTGTACCCAGTTGTACCCAAGTTGTGGCTTATGCCCGCCAATACGTCAAAGCTGCGGGGCCGCGGTTCGGGCCGGATTGGGGCAGGAAAATCGGCATTAACACGGAGAGAAAAGAGTGGGCATTGAAGTCCAAAGCCAAATGAGAGAAAGAGCTAGCATGACTTGCCTGGTGTTGATGAGCGACACTCACGGCCACCATCGCGACGTGGAGGTCCCTGATGGAGACTTGCTCGTTCACGCCGGGGACTTCACGTACTTCAACGGCAGCACTTGCGCCATCCGGGATTTCAATGACTGGCTGGGGCAATTACCTCACAGGAGCAAGGTGCTGATTCCCGGCAATCACGATTCCGGATTCGTTGACCCCGCATTCCGCGAACTCATAACGGAGGCGACACTACTGATTAACGAAGGTGTCGTGATGGAAGGGCTCAGAATATGGGGTTCTCCCTGCACGCCGAGTGACTGGGGGGCTTTCGGGCCCGCTACGGCTCGAGAGCGGGAGGCACTGTTCTCCCGGATTCCCAAGGATACAGATATTTTGATCACCCACGGTCCCCCGCGGGGAATTCTTGATCAGAGCTCGCATGGAAAGCCTCAAGGATGCGATCAGCTGCTGGCCACCGTTCGCCGGGTCGGACCCCGCCTGCACGTTTTCGGTCACATTCATGAGCAATTCGGCATGATCCATTCGGCCGGCACCCTGTTTGTGAATGCGGCGCTTTCAGGGCCGGACTACGTCGTGACGAGGCGGCCGATCAAGTTTGAGATCGCGATTGTGCGCGCTCAATAGTACCAACCACTGTCCTCCATGGATGGATTTAAGCTTCCCCCCTCAAAACCGGAATAAGAAAGCATCTGTGCTGAAATGAACCCGGTCCGTCGGTGACGGTGCCGATCGAGGCTGCGGGGTTGTTCGCGTATGCCGGTTCCATCCAAACTGCGAAGATTTTCTCAAAAGGGCGTTGGATACCCACATGCGAACTTCGCGCATGGGGTGATCCAAGACTAGTCAATCACCCATAACCCGATCCAGCCCGTCGACTGCAGCGACTGGCGGATCCGAACCGGGATAATACGTCGGCGTCCTCAGTTGCCATGGACTCCAGCGAATTTAAACCACCCGCAAGCTCAATTCATCGCCAGAATTACCGTCGGTTCTGGGGAACCACAACTCAACAAAACCTGGCAGCCGCGCAGATCACCACAAGGTGCTCCGCGCGGCTGCTTTTGTTTGGAGTCAACAGTATGTCCGAATCGTTTGAAAACTCCGTGACTACCGCGAATGCGGCAGGTCTGTCCGCTGTATTGTCCGCTTCCTCCTCCGCCGGCTCAATCGAGCCGGCCGATCTTGACTCGTCCCTTGTCCGCGCCGCGCAGCTTGGATTCGCGATAGCACCCGCCTTGGCCCACTCCAAATATGCTTCAGCGCGAGCCTATGTGAGCTGTCCCGTAAGCCATCTTGAGCTGATCGCCCAGGCTGCGGCCCAACACGGCGATTGCAACTGGACCCTTCACGCCGGCGCCTCCGGGATCGTCGTCCTGGAAATCGATACGAGGATCGGTTATGCGCCCCTGTCCGTCTTGTGCCGGAACAGTCTTGGACGCTGGACCAAGACCCTCCAATTCCGGGATGACACATCGCGTTTTCTTCTTTTTCGCGGAGCAGGGCGGCGCGTTCGCTTTCTGGGGCAGCGCTACCGCGGCTTGAAGATTCACGCCGGCAACGCATTCATCTTCATCCCGCCCAGTTGGTTTGTCTCGGACCGGCTGGGTTCGAGCCGTCGGCTGGTTTACATCGATCCCCACGCCCCGCTCATGGATGCTCCCGATTGGATGTGGGAGCCGGAGTTCAACTCTGGCGGAGGCCAGGACGGAGCTGATGTCCCTGGCCGCATTTCACCCAGCGCGGTGCCGGCTCCCTGGGAAGCGCCCGAATCAATTCTCAGCTGACATGCGGGCCGGTGCTGATCCTCGTGACCGCCGCACTACCACCGCCGGGGGTCCGCCTCCCTCGGCGGGAAAGGCGGATCCAGCGCCACGCAGTCCGACCGATGTCCGCAACCCACGATTGACAACCAGTTATCTGAAGGAGAAACCATGAATCAAAAAATACTCGACCAGGTCATGCGGCGGATGGAGGCTCAGGCCCGCAGCGCGCCGCGCAAGGGCATATCACCGGCCCGGGCGGAGGTCCGGTCTGGCCAGCGCTGTATGGGCTGTATGGGGCTTCTGCCCCCGCCGCACACTCCAGGCGTTCAGTACTGCACCCTATGCCGCCCCGGCGCCAGACGGCATACGGTGTACGTGTCCTTTAAGCGCTGCCATCCTGATGGATGGCACTGCGAATTCTTTGAATGGAACCTGATAACCCCGGCTGGGAAATCCGTCACTTTCCGCGATGAAAGGTTGCTTTTCAAGATGACACGGTGTGGGGGCGGGGTTCCCTACGCGCATTCGCTGCTGCATATCGCCGCCGGCATAAGGGTTGGACGGGGAACCTTCTATCTCAGGCTGACCGATGCGCAGCACAAGAAGCTGCAAAGCACGCTCCAGTCCGCCGAAGACACAACCAGCCTCGGATAGTTCAAGTCATAGAGCACCGGCCTTCTCAGGCCGGTGCTCTATTCATCACCGCGTTGTGGGCGGTCGTTCACATAGGCAAGAGCAGCATGGAGCGCGTTGTCTGCACTGTTCTCCCTGATAGAGGGAAAATTCAGGTATCGGACCCAGGCTCCTACTTCGTTGCGCCGATAGTAGGCAATATCGTAGAGCACCTGTGCGAGCCCAACCACACAGCGTACGGCTTCCAGACGGTATTCTTTGCTGGTTTCGGCGTGAACCACTACCACGGTTTTTTCGACTTCCGATATTTCGCTCAGGAATGAAAATCGGCTGTAGTCCATTGTTGATGTCACCTCACAGTGTGCGTTTTGTTGTTCTCCGGCGAGGGATCGCTACGACCATTCTGTTTGATCTGCGGGGAATTCAGCAGCGCACTCCGGGTGGCAAAGACGTTCATGCCTGGTTTTACCTTCCGCCGAAACATAAATCAGATCGTCATGATCTCTTGTGTCCCCCCAGGCAATCTCCTTCAGGGCCGCCTGCAACTGTTCACGCCTTGTCCTAGTTTTGCTGGGCTTTAAAAAAATCAGCCCATAGAAATACATTCCATTTTTGCCTTTGCGCCGGACATGGGTCCGGTAATAATCCACAAAATCTTTGTTCACCGTAATGATGAGGCATCCGCGCTTGATTGCCTTATCAATCACCGTAGGATCTTCCTTGCCCCGGACGCCAAAATCGGCTGCAACATAGACGTGCGCTTTGTCTGGGAAGCAGGTTCTTAGATCATCCTCGCCGCAGCATTCATCGAGGAATACGCGCTTCTTCGCCATGTGGTGCCCCCTAATAAAGCAGTGCTTTTTGCAGCGAATCAACTTGCTCGTCGGTATCTGTGAACGGAACCTTGCGAGCGTAATCCAGGTGGCGTTTTAGGCCAGGGTCGGCTTTCAATAGGTCAAATTCGTCGATGATTGTCGTTAGCAGAATGGTGTAGCACCTCGCCGCCAATTCAAAAGAGACACCCTGCAAAATTGGGTATGTTTCAGCTTTCAGATCGAACCCGGTGAGTCCTGCAGCATGGGTATACCAGCTCAGCTCGGCATACTTAACGTCGTAGATTTCATCGAAAGGTTCTTTCAGTAAGCGTGCCCTTGCGCGCAGATCTAGTCCTGACCAATGGCCCACCTTCTGCACGCCAGGCCAAAGGGAGTTTTTCTCGGCTTCAATGCGCGCGGCATTGTTTCTGATGTAGTCGGCGTGAACGGTAGAAGGGTACACCGGGTCTGGGTGCGTGGATCTGAAGTCGACAATCCGCTTGGCCGATTTCAGCTTCTCAACTTCCGAGAACACGGCAATTTTCTTCACGGCATCTTGAATTGTGTTGATGAGGTTTACGTCTACTGCAAGCTCAAACAGGCTCCGTGCGATCATAATGCTAGCCTGAAAATCCTTCACATATTTGAGAGACAGCAGACTCTCGACGTTGGCCTTAGCGCGATAGTAAATTCCAATGAAGCAGCGGTCTCTCTCGTTTGTGGCGACCACTCCACCGATCACCCCCCTGATCTTTTTCTGGTCGAACAAATTGATGCTCTTGACGAGCGTGAAAAATCGCTCTGGAGCGAGCAAAACATCCTCTCCTGGCCCAGTGCCGATGGGCAGAGACAGTTTGCGGAACACCCGCATCGCGTCGTGGGATGTGAAATTGCCGCGAAGCAGACCTGTGGCTTCCGCGAGTGCCTGCTTGACGGGGTAACGTTTTTCATTAACTAGAACAGAGACCTCGCGGATGTTTTCCGGCTCCACTGCCTGAAGCTTTTGCTCAACATCGCTCTTGCTCAAGAAAAACTCGACACCACCGACCGTGAATTTTGCTTTTTCCGTCATCTTATTTACCACCTTTTAAACAATAACACCACCACCTACTATTTTCACATCCGTATTCGATGATTCGCACAAATCCAAACCAGCATTTGGATATGCTTGCTTCAAAAACAGCTTTGCGATATACAAAAGGCAGATGATCTGAACGGATCGTCTTGCAGCCGCGGGCGCTCTGCGGTGAAGACAATCAGCCGATTGCGTCACGGTTTCTGCCGGGCTGGAGCGTAGTTGCTCGCTCGCTGAAATGAAGGACGTGTAGAGCCAAAGTCGGCCGGCCATCTGATAAGGCCGGAAAGCTAATCAGTTTCTTGCCGTTAGCGGCGGCCTTCCTATCAGCATTCACCTGCTGTCAGGCAGACAATATAGTTATGTCTGTACACCGTCGAGGCCGCATTTGCATTCTCAGCGACATTGAAATTGAAAATCTGGCGCTCGGTATCCAGCCGGATTGCAGAGATCACTTCCACACTGGAAGAGCCAAGGCTTTTGAACTTTCCCGGCACCCAGCGCTGGGCAAGCTGTTGGCTCTTCTGGCTTCATCAGCGACGACGGATGAGGACCCCGCTCCCGCGGGATGTTTCATCGAGATTGGCGGTTGGGTGGAATACGCGCATCTGCGCAGCAGTACGAAACCCAATCTCAAGGTGATCTACGTTCTCGGCGAGAAGATCGCAGCCCGTGAGCGGAAGCTGTTCAGGCGGCGCACCGATTACCTGGTCGCCGCCCCTCCCGTTAGATTCAAACCGCGCCGGTAAAACAACAAAGCCGGCATGACGCGAGCCTTGGCCCCACCGGCCAGGGCTTTTCTATTTCAGGTGATCGATGGAACACATCTTCCTGGAAATGTTCAAAATCTCGGCTCAGTACGTTGTTGGCCCGTTGGCCGTCGCATGGCTGACCGCGAAATTGAATAACAAGCCCAGAACCAAGAAGACCAGTTCCCGTAAATCACTCCGCTAAAGCATGACGCTTTAAGAGGGGGATTTCGGTCCCCCTATGATGCAGTGCCTTATATGTGTGATAATATCCTTTATCACATAAAGCTTTTAATCCGCGGTCATCCTGAAGAGGAAAGGAACGAATGAAAGTGGAAAGCAAGTCTGAGACGCTGCGGGGCTGGGATGCGGCAAGGGCCCTTGCCGGAGCGTTGCTCTCGTCGGCCGGAACGGCATTGCTGATGGCTTGGCCGATCTCCTGGTTGATCAATCACCTGCTCTCGGAGGGAGCTATCCGCGCGGTGTGCGGCCGGTTCGGATACTGGCAGTGCGTGATGGTGTACGCGATCTGGTTCTGCGCCCGGATAAAGTTCAAGTTCCCGGCCACCCTGACGGGGAAGATCTGATGGCGCGCAAGGCTGTCATCCGCAGCAGCGGGAACGTTTTCGCCGACATGGGCCTGCCAGACGCGGCGGAACTCGATGCCAAGGCTCGGCTGGGAGCCGCGCTGAACCTGATCATGCAAAAGGGCCGGCTCACCCCGGCTGAGATCGCGACGGCGCTCGGCATTGACCTGCCCGAGGTCTCCGCCCTGCTGCACTCCAGGCTGGAAGGATTCTCGGTCGAGCGTCTAGGGCATTTTTTGGAGGCGCTTGGGCAAGGGACGGATGCTCTCGGCGAAAGCACGCGATGACCAGCCTGATTCGTATTTCCTCGCCGCCGGACTCTGAACATACCCTCAACAAGGGACGGACCAAAGGGAGGAATGACGGTTGATCGTGATCGGCGACATCCACGGCAAGGTGGACCGGCACCTCAAGCTGCTCGCCCGCCACCCGGGCGAGCCCAGCGTGCAGCTGGGGGACTTCGGCATCGGCTTTCCGGGCGACGAGCCGCTTCCGCCCCTGCCCGGCAATGCCTGGTTCATTCGCGGAAACCACGACAACCCGGAGGCGGCGCGGTCCCATGCGAACTACCTCGGCGATTACGGCTCGCAGATGATCGACGGGATCCGGATCTTCTATCTCTCCGGCGCCTGGTCGTCCGATCAGTGGCACCGGACCGAAGGCGTGACTTGGTGGCGGGAAGAGGAGCTGCGCGCGGCCGAGCTGCAGGCGGCTTTCGATCTCTACGAAAAGTTGAAACCGGAAATCGTGCTGACCCACGATGGGCCGGACGAAGCGGTGCGGTCCCTGCTTGCCGGCCAGGCGGCGCACAAGGAACTGACCCGCACTTCCACCGGAAATGCCCTGAACGCAATGCTCGAGGCGCACAGGCCCAGGAAGTGGATCTTCGGGCACTGGCACACTCGATTCCGCCGGCGGATCGGCGGCACCGAGTTCCGCTGTTTGCCGGAGCTCGCGTGGTGCCGCATCCGGGGCGATTTCGACAAGTCAGCAGCGAGTCGAAAGACAAAGTCCAAACGGAGATGAGTTCCTATGGCTGATTCAGACGAGGCCGCGGCCTGCAAGCTCGTTCCAACTTCCGCATCGAACCTGCTGCTGCCTCCATTAGTGGCGAACTCCGGGGATCGCGCTCAGACGCGTTTCCTCGAGTTCTTCGCCGCGCAGATCCGCAATCCGCATACGCGCCGCGCCTACGCCCGCGCCGCGGCGGAGTTTCTGGCGTGGTGCCAGGGCGCAGGCGTCACTTCCCTGCCTCAGGTGCAGCCGATGCACGTGGCCGCCTGGATCGAACAGCAGGGGCAAGAAGTATCGGCGCCCAGCGTGAAGCAGCGCCTGGCCGCCATCCGCCACCTGTTCGACTGGCTCGGGACCGGCCACATCGTTGACGTCAATCCTGCGGCCTCGGTGCGCGGGCCGCGCCATCTGGTGCGCACGGGCAAGACACCGGTACTCGAGCCGGCCGAGGCTCGGCGGCTGCTCGATTCGATCGATACATCCACGCCAGCGGGGCTGCGCGACAAGGCCCTCATTGGATTGATGCTCTATTCTTTCGCCCGCGTCGGCGCCGCCCTGGCCATGAGGGTCGAAGACGTGTACACGCAGAACCGCCGGCTCTGGGTTCGCCTCCATGAAAAGGGCGGCAAGCACCACGTCATGCCCTGTCACCACGCGCTCGAGGAGATCCTGCACGCGTATCTGAAAGGGGCAAGCCTCGAGAACGACCCGAAGGGCCCATTGTTCCGCACGCTCGGCCGCGGCACCGGCGAGCTGACGGGCACGTCCCTGCCCCAGCAGAATGCGCACGCCATGATCCGCCGACGGGTAGCGGCGGTCGGTATCAAGACCAGGATCGGCAACCACAGCTTTCGCGCAACCGGCATCACCGCATATCTCAAGAATGGCGGCACGCTCGAGAAGGCCGCGGCCATGGCTAACCATGCCAGCACGCGCACCACGCAGCTCTACGACTGCCGATGCGACGAGATGTCGCTCGATGAGGTCGAGCGGATATTGATTTGAGGCGGAAGCAAAAGGGTATGCCTAACCCTCATCGCATATCGAAAAAACGCGCCTACGAGGCTCCTGGCGCGATGTTTTTCCGACTTTCGACAGGAAATTGCGAGCAGTTCTTGACGCAACAAAACGTCCTTTATGTTACGCGCTCAGATCACAATCCTATCGAGCCCGTCGAGCAGTATCTCCTCGCATCGGCAGTCGTAGAGTTGGGCGGTGCGCGTGCTGGCACGGTTATCGGATCAAGGCCTGCACGCGTTCCTTGGTCGACACTCAAGCTATACCGCAGTAGCATAACCTACAGCAAATTTTTCTCTTGACTATGGGCCTAGGTCGTGACATGCTGTAGATGTTTCTACAGAGTTAACAGAATGCAATTGGCCCGAGCTTGCTCAATTCTCTCCGGATACACCGCGCGCACGCGGCTTGATGAGGCTGCATCGGGCGGCATTCCGGCGATTCAACTACGTGACTTGCCATCGAGTGGAGAGCTCAATCTGTCGCGCTTGACGCGAGTCCAGCTAGACGACGTTCAAGATCGCCACCTCGTGCATACTGGCGACGTGCTCTTTCGGTCACGTGGTGACCGGAACACCGCAGCCACCATAGGCCCAGACCTCAGCGAAGGGGCTGTGGCGGTTCTGCCATTGATGATCCTCCGCCCCAAGCCGGACATCGTTTCAGCCGAGTATCTGGCATGGGTGATCAATCACCCGAAGACCCAACGCTTTTTCGACAGTGTCGCTCGCGGCACGAAGTTGCGCATGATATCGCGCGCGAGCCTGGAACATCTTGAACTGGACATCCCCGATATCGAAACGCAGCGAAAGATTGTTGCCATTGCCGCGCTGGCCGACCGGGAGCAGACGCTCTCTGTTCAGGCCGCCGGCCTGCGGAAAGAGCTGACCAGCAAAATTCTCGGCGACCGCGCGAAACGGCCCCGGCGCCCCGCCGCAACGGAAAGGACTACGAAGTGACCGACCAACTCACGCAAAACCAGGTCAACCAAACTGCCTGGGCGGCTTGCGACACCTTCCGCGGCGTCGTCGATGCCGGACAGTACAAGGACTACATCCTGGTGATGCTGTTCCTGAAGTACATCTCCGACCTTTGGAATGACCATGTCGAGAACTACCGCAAGCAGTACGGGGGTGACGATGCCCGCATCCGCCGCAGGTTGGAACGGGAGCGCTTCATTCTTCCCGAGGGCGCCAGCTTTTATGACCTCTACGAGCGGCGCAATGAAGCCAACATCGGCGAACTCATCAATATTGCCCTCGAGCAGATCGAGGACAAAAACCGCGCCAAGCTCGAAGGTGTCTTCCGGAACATCGACTTCAACTCCGAAGCCAATCTTGGCCGCGTCAAGGATCGCAACCGGCGCCTCAAAAACATGCTTGAGGATTTCGCCAAGCCGGCTCTCGATCTGCGCCCCTCGCGCGTGACCGAGGACATCATCGGCGAGTGTTACATCTACCTGATCTCCCGGTTTGCATCGGACGCCGGAAAAAAGGCCGGCGAATTTTACACCCCGGCCGCCATCTCCCGCCTGCTGGCGAAGCTGGTTGCGCCGGTGCCGGGAGACACGATCTGTGATCCCGCCTGCGGATCCGGTTCGCTGCTGATTCGCGCTGCCGAAGAGGTCGGTTCCGACAACTTTGCCCTTTATGGCCAGGAGGTGAACGGCGCCACCTGGGCTCTGGCCCGCATGAACATGTTCCTGCATGCCAAGGATGCCGCACGCATCGAATGGTGCGACACCCTCAACAGCCCTGCACTGATCGAGGGCGACCACCTGATGAAGTTCGACATCGTCGTCGCGAATCCGCCGTTTTCGCTGGACAAGTGGGGTGCCGAGCACGCTGGAAGCGACCAGTACAAGCGCTTCTGGCGCGGTGTCCCCCCCAAGTCGAAGGGCGACTACGCGTTCATCACCCACATGGTCGAGATTGCCCGGCGTCAAAGCGGCCGCGTGGCAGTCATCGTGCCCCACGGCGTGCTGTTCCGCGGCGGCAACGAAGGCAAAATCCGCCAGGCGCTGATCGACGAGAACCTGCTCGACGCCGTTGTCGGCCTGCCCGCCAATCTCTTCACCACCACCGGCATTCCGGTCGCCATCCTGGTCTTTGACCGCTCCCGCGAGCAGGGCGGCACAAACGAGAACCGCAAAGAGATCCTCTTTATCGACGCAAGCCGGGAGTTTACGCCCAGCAAGACGCAGAACCTGATGTCCGACACGCAAATTCAGAAGGTTCTCGACACCTACCGCACGCGCGCCGAACTCGACAAATACTCGCACCTGGCCACGCCGGAGGAGATCAAGGAGAACGAGTACAACCTCAACATCCCCCGCTACGTGGACACCTTCGAGCCAGAAGAGGAGATCGATGTGGCCGCGCTGCAGAAAGAGATCGACCGCATCGAGGGTGAACTGGCCGAAGTCCGCGGCCGCATGGCCGGCTACCTCAAGGAGTTGGGCGTCCATGTCGAACGGTGAACTGATTCTTTACACCAGCGAAGACGGGGCGGCCCGCATCCAGTTGCGCGCCGAAGGCGGCACGGTCTGGCTCTCCCTGAACCAGATCGCGGACTTGTTCGGCCGAGATAAGTCTGTGATTTCGCGTCACATAAAGGCCATCTTCGATGATGGCGAGCTCGCCCCGGATTCAGTTGTTGCACGTTATGCAACAACTGCCGCCGATGGCAAGACCTATCAGGTGGACTACTACAACCTGGAGATGATCCTCGCCGTCGGCTACCGCGTCCGTTCGGCGCGGGGCGTCGAATTCCGCCGCTGGGCCTCCACCACGCTCAAGGAATATCTGGTCAAGGGCTTTGTCCTCGACGACAAGCGGCTCAAGGATCCGGCCTGGGACTACTTCGATGAGCTGCTTGAGCGCATACGGGAGATTCGTGCCTCCGAGGCGCGCTTCTACCAGAAGGTGCGCGAGATTCTGGCGCTCAGCGAGGATTACGATCCCCGCTCGCAGGCAGCGCAGGTCTTCTACGCTACCATCCAGAACAAAATGCTCCACGCCGTCACCGGCCACACGGCGGCCGAGCTAATCGCCGCCCGCGCCAACGCGAGTCTCCCGAATATGGGCCTGACGGCGTGGAAAGGCGCGCGTGTGCGCAAGAGCGACGTCGGAACGGCCAAGAATTATCTGGCCGAAAAGGAGATCAGCGATCTCAACCTGATCGTCACCATGTTCCTCGATACCGCCGACCTGCGCGCGCGCCGCCGCCAGACGATGAAGCTCACGGACTGGGAGGTGGTTCTCGATGGCTTCCTTCGCTCGAATGAACTGCCGCTGCTGACCAATGCCGGGAGCGTCTCCGCCGCACAGGCCGAACGAATCGCCTTCGAACGCTACGAGAATTTCGATGCCAAGCGCCGGGAACAGCTTGCTGCAGGCGAACAGAGCGACATTGTGGAGCTAGAGAAGATTGCAGCGCAGCCAAGAAATAGCAAAAGCATCGAGAGGAAAGGCCATCGTGCATAAGCTTTTTGAAAGACGATCATTATCTGAAGTCGCGATGCTAGAGCGGGGCAAATTTTCAGTGCGCCCTAGAAACGATCCTCGATACTATGGCGGGAATATTCCATTCATTCAGACAGGAGACGTAGCGAGAGCGGGGCGAACAATTAAGATGTGGAGCCAAACGCTCAATGAGCTTGGCCTATCAGTGAGCAAGCTATTCCCTTGTGGCACAATTTTCATGTCCATAGCAGCAAATGTTGGTGATGTGGCAATCTCGACATTTGACGCTGCTTGTCCAGACAGTGTGGTCGCGATCAGCCCCCTAAATGGCATTAATCACGAATGGCTGTTTCAATCACTTTTGAATTCAAAACTAGCGCTATCTTCGCTGTCGACCCAAAATGCTCAAGCAAATTTGAGTTTAGAAAAGATCTCTACATTCAAAATGTTCCTCGCGCCACATCATGAGCAGAGGCGCATTGGGGAGATTCTGCGAACCTGGGATGAGGCGATCGGCGAACTCGATATGCTCATCACGAAAACCGAGCGCCTTCATCGTGCCCTGACGCATTCGCTTGTTTTCGGACGCAGCAGGCTACTGCCATTTCGAAGTTCGAATGCGACGAAGACGTTCCGTTGGTTCTCGCTCCCCACCGGTTGGAAATGCGGATCGATTGGTTCATTCGCAATGGAAATATCAGAGCGTCACGGAGAAGACGAAGCGATGGAGGTATTGTCATGCTCCAAATACGATGGCTTTGTCCGATCCCTTGAATACTTCAAGAAACAGGTATTCAGCGCATCTCTCGCCGGATACAAGAAGATATGGCGCGGCGACTTTGGATTCCCAAGTAATCACGTCGAAGAAGGGTCGATTGGCCTTCAGGATATCGTCGACGTTGGTCTGGTAAGCCCGATATACACTGTGTTCCGCTTCGCGCCCGACCTGGTTGACAACAGGTACGCATACAGCGTCTTGAAAACCTCTCTCTATCGCCACATCTTCGATGTAAGCACGAGCGCGTCCGTCGACCGCCGAGGCAGCCTAAGGTGGACCGAGTTCTCCAGTATTCCTTTCCCTGTTCCTCCGCTTGACGAGCAGTGCGCGATTGTAGAGGTAATTTCAAATCACGCGATGAAACTGACAAGACTCTCAGAGCAGAAGAAGCTTCTGGAACAGCAAAAGCGCGGCTTGATGCAAAAGCTCCTGACCGGACAATGGAGGGTGAAGGCATGAAGTTTATCTACGTTGACGAAAGCGGTGGTCGAGATCAGCATGACGTCTTCACAATGTGCGGCCTGATGGTGGATGCCTACAAGCTGCGCAAAAAGACCGAGGACTTCGACCGGCTTCTGGAGGGCATCTTCTCCAAATATCCAGGAGTTCGGAAGGATCTGAAGACTACTAAATTCATCAACGGTGATGGCGGTTGGAAAAAGGTTCCTCCCGAAGAGCGAAAAGCATTGCTCTATCAACTCTGCGAACTCGCAGTGAGCAATGGCGGCAAAATCTTCGGCCTTGGAATCTCCATTAGCCGGTTCGATGCAGCCGTGCAGGCGGGCCATGCCCATCCATTTGGGAAGAATTATTGGTTGGCATCTTCCATGTTTCTCTGTGGAGTGATCCAGAAGAGAATGCAGGCGGTCAGCGAGAGCAAAGGCCTGACCGTCGTCATCATGGATGACAACAAGCAGGAGATGCCTGGACTTGCCGAGGCACTTTACAAGAACAACAATTGGTACGATGCGCTCTATCAAGTGCAGGGTACAATTCGCAAGGTAAAGCAGTGGATACCTCGCACCGACGCTGATCGCTTCGACCAGATCGTGAATACCCCGTTTGCCGTCAAATCCGATCATTCTTCCCTGGTGCAGGTTGCGGACGCGATTTCATACGTCTGCAGAAGACATCTTGAGCTGATGACTATGCAGGAGGAGTGGCCGGGAGAAAAGAAATACTACGAGGGTCTCTTTGCGCTCCTCGAACCTCAGCGGGAAAAAATGGGACGATGCGCAAAGGTGCCGTGCATCCAGTTTTATGAGCAGGCGTGCCACCACGGGTGGGAACTATGAGCTTCGACGCCGCCGAGAAGCACCAATCGCAGGTTCCTGCCATCCAGTTGCTGGTGGCGATGGGCTACAAGCCCCTGAGCCAAGCGGACGCCGTCGCCTTGCGCGGCGGGCGGTTGCGCAACGTGGTGCTGGACGACGTCCTCGCCGAGCAACTTCTCAAGATCAACCGCTTCACGTTTCGCGGGCGCGAGTATGCCTTCGATCTGGAGGATGCGCATGAGGCCATACGCCGGCTGAAGCCGACGCCCGACCGCCTGAAGGGCCTGAAAGGCACGAACCAGGATATCTACGACACGCTCGTTCTAGGCACGACCATTGCGAAAACGATTGACGGCGACAGCAAGAGTTTTTCGTTTCGCTTCGTCGATTGGGAGCGGCCGGAGAACAATGCCTTCCACGTGACTGCCGAGGTTTCAGTAGAACGGACCGGCAGCATTCAGACGAAACGATGCGACATTGTTGCCTACGTCAACGGCATTCCATTCGTCGTCATCGAAAATAAGCGCCCCACCGAAAGCCTGAAGAAAGCCGGGAGCCAGCTTATTGGCTATCAGAGCGAAGACTACATCCCACATCTCTTCCACTTCGCGCAGTTGCTGCTGACGATGAACCGCCAGGACGCCCGCTACGCGACCGTGGGAACCCCGCAGAAATTCTGGCAGAACTGGCGCGATGAAGAGGACACGGACGCGGCAATCACCCCATTCGCAAACCGCGACCTGACCGCAGCCGAGACGGACGCCATCTTTTCAGGCGACTTCGCGGCAGCGAGACCATACTTCGAGGCAATGGCAGCCGAGGGGCCGCGGGCGGTCACTGCGCAGGACCGGACGCTCTATGCGTTATGCAGACCCGAACGCCTGCTCGATCTGGTGCGGCGCTTCACCGTATTCGAAGGTGGCAGCCGAAAGATTGCCCGTCACCCACAGTTTTTTAGTATCCGCGAAGCCGTCCAGCGCGTGAAGCAGTTCGAACCGAAAGGCAACCGCAAGGGCGGTGTCATCTGGCACACGCAGGGAGCGGGAAAGTCGTTGACCATGGTGATGCTGGGCCGAGCGCTTGCCCTGGATAAGGAGATACCGAACCCGCGCATCATCATCGTTACAGATCGCGACGATCTCGATGTGCAAATCAGGGACACGTTCAAATCCTGTGACATGCAGCCTGCGCGCGCAACCAGCGGCGCCCATCTCGTCGACTTGATCCAGGACAAGCGTCCGCTGATCACCACCATCATCAATAAATTTGATTCCGCGCTGCGCGGCGCGAAAGCCGCCGACGCTGATGCCAACATTTTTGTTCTGGTGGACGAAAGCCATCGCACCCAGACGGGGCGTAAGGGAAGCTACAGCCAGTTTGCCGTGAAAATGCGGCGCATGCTGCCGAAGGCCTGCTACCTGGGCTTCACGGGCACGCCGCTGCTCAAAAAGGAAAAGAACACTCTCGCGACATTTGGCGGCCTCATTCACAGGTACGCCATCGATGAGGCGGTTGCGGACGGCGCCATTGTGCCACTGCTCTACGAGGGCCGCCTTGTCGATCAGCGGATTACTGCCGATGCGATCGACCGCTGGTTTGACAAGATCAGCGTCGGGCTGACGGACAAGCAAAAGGCCGATCTGAAGCGAAAGTTCTCACGGTCGAATGCGCTGTCAAAGACTTCGCAGGCAATTCGCGCCAAAGCCTTCGATATTTCAGAGCATTTCCGTCAGAACTGGCAGGGCACGGGGTTCAAGGCCCAACTCGTTGCTCCCTCAAAGGCGGCGGCGGTGCGATTCAAAGAGGTGCTTGACGAGATCGGCCACGTGACCAGCGAGATTGTGATCTCGCCACCCAATGAGAACGAGGGCAATGAGGAAGTCGACAAGGAAGCGAAAGATCTCGTTCGGAAATTCTGGGACGGGATGATGAAGCGCTTTAAGACTGAGGAGGATTACAACCGCCAGCTTACCGCCGCATTCAAAGGCTCCGGCGATCCAGAGATTCTGATTGTTGTTTCAAAGCTGTTGACGGGCTTCGATGCGCCGCGCAATTCCGTTCTCTATGTCTGCAAATCGCTGCGCGAACACAATCTGCTGCAGGCGATCGCGCGCGTGAATCGGCTCTATGAAGAGGATGGAACGGAGAAGCAATTCGGTTTCATCATCGACTACGAGGGCCTACTCGGCGAATTGGACAACGCGCTGACCACCTACAGCGCGTTCGAGGGCTATGATTCCTCGGATTTGGCGGGGACTGTGCATGACGTGCGCGAGGAAATCCGTAAGTTGCGGCCGTTGCACGACCAGCTATGGGATCTCTTCAAGTCAGTCAAAAACAAGAAGGACATGGAGCAGTTCGAGCAATTCCTCGCCGATGAATCCATCCGCCACGATTTTTATGACAGGCTGCGTACATTCGGACGATGTCTGCACATTTCGATTTCATCAGAAAAGCTCCTCGACGTCTTCGCCGAGCCTGATGTGGAGCGGATGAAGCGGGATTGGAAGCAATTCTCCGAGTTGAGGCGATCGGTTCAGCTCCGTTATCAGGAAGTAGTTGACCTGAACGAATTCGAACCGAAGATTCAGAAACTGCTTGATGACCATGTTGTCGCAATGCCCGCTGAGATCATCATTCCCCTGGTGAACATCAATGATCCCGATGCACTCGATGCCGTGGTGAAAGAGGTGGGAGTCTCCGATGCATCGAAGGCTGACCGGATCGCGAGCGCTACGCGCAGGACTATCACTTTAAAGATGGAAGAGGATCCGACCTTCTACAAGCGTTTCTCACTCCTGCTCGAGGAGACAATCCGAAATTACAGGGCACAAAGGATCTCTGAGCGGGACTACTTGAAAAACGTGAGAGATCTTGCCGACAAAGTTGCCCGGAAAGACCGGGGGACCGACGTTCCAGATCCAATCAAGGGAAATGATGACGGGCAGGCGTTCTTCGGGATTCTCCAGGGAGCACTTGTCGGACTGAATGGACAGCCGGTAGGCGAGGTGGAAACTGCGGAGATCGCGCTCGCGATTATCGACATCATCAAGGCGCATCATATTGTCGACGTGTGGACGAATGAGGTAGCGCAGAACAATATGAGAAACGCCATAGACGACTACTTCTTCGACGTTCTGCGCGATCGGCGGGGAATACAGCTCCCCATCGAGATGATGGACGAGATCGATCACAAGATCATGGACTTGGCCCGTGCGAGGTTCCCTGGATGATTCGGGAACGGGGAAGGATCGGATACGGAGGGCACGCGATCGAGTTCGCCGTGGTACGGCGCAAGAGAGCAACTCTCGAAATTGCCGTTGAGCCCGATGCAACGGTAGTAGTTGCAGCGCCAATCGGAGCCTCGTTGGAGGCTATCGCGGAAAAGGTCCGTAAGCGCGCCTCATGGGTACGCCAGCAGCAGCATTTCTTTCTGCAATTTGTCCCAAGGACACCTCCGCGGCGCTATGTTTCTGGCGAGACTCACCTGTACCTTGGGCGGCAATACCGCCTCAAGGTGATTTCCGGCGACCGGCCGGGAGTCAAGCTCTTAAGAGGATTCATGCTGGTGGAGAGCCCGTCTCCCAAACGGACCGATGTGACTCGGGATCTGGTGAACGCGTGGTACCGTGCTCGTTCTCACAAATGGTTTGCAGAGCGCCTTGATGCGAATCTGCTCCGATTCGCGAACCCCGAACGGGTTCGTCCAAGCGGACTGATTATCCGCCATTTGCGTCAACGATGGGGATCGATGTCGCCCGCGCACAGAATGGTGTTGAACCAACGGCTCATCCAAGCGCCGATTTACTCGATCGACTATGTGATCACACACGAGCTTTGCCATGTGACCGAACCCAGCCACCGGCCTGCGTTCTTCCGACTCTTGGATCGCGTCCTTCCTGATTGGCAGAGCAGAAAGCGTCGGCTGGAAGAGATAATGTCATGAATCGCACGCTTGCCATGTGTACAGGCACGGAATAATGGCGTCATCAACAATTAGGGATATTTACTTGACGCCACCATGCCCAATAGGTTGTGGTTTGATCAGATCGGCAAAAGGCGCGGGTGCGATCTGCACGGCCTGTTGCGCCAGACGATAGAAGAGCTTACCGCGGGAGCGCGAATTGCGGCGATTGAAACGAAAGGTGAATTCGTCGAGACAAGCATCCAGATGGTCGTGTCCCACCGCTCCCTGATGCGTACCCAAGAACCATCGCTTCAGCAGAGAAATCACCCGGTGAGCGCGTGGCAGCAGATGCTCTCCCTCCGCCTGGCGGCGCTGGATCTGGCGATCATGGACATATCCAGTCATCTCCAGGTATGCGTTCAGGCCGTCGGTGCGTACCGTGCTTCCCGGCTCGACGGCTTGGGCGATGAACCCGTGCAGGGTAGAGCGGTTCGCGTCCGGGATGTGACGCAACCGGATGCGGCCAATGCCCTTGCCATCCTCCTCGGCAGCCACAATAATCAGAGCTTTCTGCTCCGCCCCTCGTCCGGTGACGCCGGCGCCGGTTTCCTCGCCGCCCCAGTATGCCTCATCGACCTCCACCGTGCCCTTGAGCCGGTCGCGGCCCGGACGCACCATGGCCCGGCGCAATTTATGCAGCATCGCCCACGCGGTCTTGTAGCTGCCCAGGCCCAAAACCCGCTGCAGGCCCAGGGCGCTCATGCCGTTCTTCTGGCTGGTGATCTGCCACATGGCCCGGAACCAGAGGCTCAGGGGCAGATGGCTGTCCTGAAAAATGGTCCCCGCTGTGATCGACATTTCGTAGCCGCACTCCCCGCAACGCCAGCGATCCCGCCGAACCAACCAGGCTGCAGTCCCCTGGCATCGCGGACAGACCCATCCGCCCGGCCAGCGCAGAGCAGCAAGATAATCGACGCACGCGGCCTCGTCGCCAAAGCGCCGTTCCAGTTCCAGAAGCGTCCGTGGATAATCCTCGCCCATGTCCCGGAACCCTACAGGTTGCGGTCGGTGGCGTCAAGTAAATATCCCTATCAACAATTGGGATCGCGACGGCTTCAAACTTGACCTCGAGATCGGCAAAGGCTGCATCAGGCTGCGCCTCTCGGATGAGCAGTACGTCACCCTTGGAGGGGTGCTTTAGTAGGGACTGCTCCAGCCAGCGAATCCGGCTGCCGATGCCGGCCGTTCTGGCTCAGCTCGATCCTCAATCGCAGAAATAGTTTCACCGCCCCCAGTACTACCGCAAATACTGTTGGGGAAGGCTGGAGTATGCACCCGAAGCTGACTAACCTAGTTTCACAGGGGATATTGCCAAGCCCGGCGGAAGTAGCTAACCATGGGAAGCGGGGTTCAAGGAGGACCTTCAGTCGACGGTTTCGAGCCACTGCTCGATTCCCGGGAGGCCAGCCGCTATCTCCGGATTCATTATAAAACGCTTGAGGCAAAGGCTCGATTCGGTCTCGTTCCTGCTATGAAGGAAGGCAAGTCCTGGCTGTTTCGTCTCTCGCTCCTCGATGAATATATAGATCGTCAATTAAAATCCAACATAACCAACCATGCCGCGCTGACTCCCAACCGAAAGGATCAGGAGCCATGAAACAAGCGCGACAGCGTTTTCAAAGAGGCAGCCTGCGGGAAGTTCCGCGGGCCAACAACAAATCGGCGTGGGAATACCGCTACACCAATCCCGCGACTGGAATGCAGGATTCCATGTACTTAAGCACAGAGGAATTTCCGACCAGATCGGCGGCCCTGGCCCGTCTGGATATCTTTGTGCGACAACTCAACTCGGGCCACCCCCTCACCTCTCTTGGGCCGAAAACCCTCGGGGAGCTTCTGGACACTTTTGTCTCGAGCGAGCGGCTGCTGGAGATCAAAAAGCTTCGCCCGGGCCAGATCAACATGAGCAAGGAAGGCCTCAGCTTCACCACGGCCGGGTCCTATCTCAGCCTGATCAAGCGAATCCGCGAGCGGTGGGGAGAGACCCCAATCGAGCAGGTGAAGCCCTATCCGGTCGGGGAGTGGCTCAAGAACATGACCGCAGCGCCGAAAACCAAGGGCAATATCAAGGCGCTCATGCACCGTTTGTTCGAGAAAGCCATGCTGTGGGAGGTGATCGCAGTTGGTCGCAATCCCATGGAACTGGTGGAAGTGAAGGGTGTCACCAAGCACTTGAAGAAGCCGGTTGTCCTCACCGTCGAGCAGTTCTACCTCATCCTGGACCTTCTGCCTGAGCCCTACCGCACGATGGTTCTGGTGGCACAGTGCACCGGGCTTCGGGTTGAGGAAGTTCTGGCCCTTCCGTGGGAGAACATTCACTTCGATACTCTGAGCATGCTGGTGGACCGCGCTGTCGTTCACGGCCGCGTCCAGCGCGTGAAGACAGATTATTCGGAGGACGAACTCCCTCTCGATCCGGATTTCGCGACCATGCTTCTCGATTGGCAGCGGCGTTCGGAGGGTTCGGAGCTGCTGTTCACCAGCCCGGTAACCGGCCGGCACTTCCATGCTTCCCCGGCGCAGCAGGACTATCTTCGTCCTGCCGGCTGGTGTCTCGTTCCGTGTCCGGCGTGCAGGGCAATAGCCGGCAAGCGCTGTACGGACAAGGAAGGCGGCCTAGTCGCAGTGCACGCAGAACGCCGGGCACTGGCGAAGCGGATGAAGCTCGACAACGTTGGCTGGCACACGTTCCGCCACACGTACCGGTCGTGGCTGGACGACAGCGGGGCGCCCATCGGTGTGCAGCAGAAGCTCATGCGGCATGCCGACATCGCTACCACGGGCAGGTATGGTGACGCGCTTATGGAATCCAAGCGCAAGCACAACTCGATCGTGGTTCGCAGAGCATTGGGGAATGAGTAATCCGGAGGGAAC
This sequence comes from Acidobacteriota bacterium, assembly GCA_021780075.1. GTDB lineage: Bacteria > Acidobacteriota > Terriglobia > Terriglobales > Acidobacteriaceae > Telmatobacter. The sequence continues at coordinate 52,838 of JAJXZL010000009.1, read as the reverse complement.
TGCAGCCGTTCACCGGCGCCCTAAGAGCTTCGAAAGCTCGAAATCCCAGTTTCCATAGGGTTAATTAGGGTTGGCCGGTCGGCTAAATGGTTGCGGGGGCTGGATTTGAACCAGCGACCTTTGGGTTATGAGCCCAACGAGCTACCGGGCTGCTCCACCCCGCAGTCCCAGTGTAACAACTGCACTGTGGCGGGTCAATGGCGCGTGCCGCTGTGCTTCTGTATCCGGTACACTTCTGGCAAGCCGTTTTGCCCGCGAGGAAGCCCGCCGATGTCTCAACTCTATGTTCTTGTCCTAGTTGTCATTGTCGTTGCCCTGCTGGCGGTCGCGCTCCACCGCACCTCGCGTGTAAAAACCAAGGCCGACTACCTCGTGGCCGGCCGTTCGCTGCCTGCCGTGGTGCTCGTGCTTACCCTGCTCACCTCGTGGATCGGTGCCGGCTCGCTGTTTGCCGGAGCAGAAAACGCCTACCGCAACGGATTCGCCGCGCTGTGGCAGCCTGCCGGCGGCTGGCTTGGCCTGCTGCTCATTTATTTCATCGCGCCGCGCGCCCGCAAGTTCGCACAGTTCACACTGCCCGACCTGCTTGAAGCCCGCTATAACCAGACGGCGCGCGTGCTGGGCACCTTCGCCATTCTCTTCGCCTACATCGGCATCACCAGCTACCAGTTCAAGGGCGGCGGCAACGTGCTCCATCTCATCTTTCCTGAGGCGGTAACGCCGGAGCTCGGCACCTACATCATTGCCATCTTTGTCATCATCACCACCGCGCTCGCTGGCATGTCGTCGGTGGCTTATATGGATGTGGCCATCGGTTCGCTCGTCACCGTCATCTGCATCCTTGCCGCGCCCATGCTTTTTCTCCACGCTGGTGGATGGGCCGGACTGCACGCAGCCTTGCCTCCCACGCACTTTCAGGTGCTCGGCAATCTCACCTTTGCGCGCGCGCTTGAGTTTCTTGTGCCCACCATGCTGCTCATGCTTGGCAACCAGGTGATGTACCAGAAGTTTTTCTCTGCAAAATCAGAGCGGGATGCGCGCATCTCCGTCGTCGGATGGATTCTGGGCACTCTTCTGCTTGAGACGCTAATCGTCGCTATTGCCGTCTTCGGCTCGGCGCTTTACCCCAACGGTGAAGTGGCCCGCCAGCCCTACGAAATCATCCCTTACACGGCGCGCCATGGCCTGCCTGCCCTCATGGGCGCACTGCTGCTGGGCGCGGTCTTTGCCAAGGTCATTTCCACCGCCTCGAATTACCTGTTCTCCCCGGCCACCAATCTCATCAACGATGTCTTCGTCCGCTACATTGCGCCGGACGCCTCCAACAAACGCGTGCTCATCGTCTCGCGGCTCGCCGTGGTGCTGCTCGGCTGCTGGGCGCTTTATCAGGCGGTCTACGCGCAAAGCATCCTTGAGAAGATGCTCTGGGCCTACACCATTTACTCCGCCGCGCTCACGCCGGTTGTCCTGGCCGCTTTCTACTCGAAACGTGTCACAGCATGGGGCGCCGTGGCCGCCATTGGTGCCGGAACGATCGTGACGCTGGCCTGGGACGCGCCCGGAGTCAAGACACTCTTCCCGCCCATCCTCGCCCAGCGCGATGCCATCTTCCCCGCGCTCTTCGCTGCCGTCGCCGCCATGATTGTGGTCAGCCTCTTCACGCCCAAGCCAGCACCGGAGCAACTCGCCCAGTTCGGGGACTAAAGCCTGTTCGGAATGAGTGTGAACCGGAGCGATGAGCTGAAATGGCTCTTTCTTTAAAGAGCCGCTTTTCTTCGATCCCGAAGAGTCTACAGAGACTCCGGAAATGCGCTGGCGTTGTCCGCGGTTTCTCGCTCTTACCGCCAATGCCCTAAACTTGTCCCTTGGACAGACTGATGCTTACGCGACCCTGCTGGGTTGAAATCGATACCCGCGCCCTTGAAGATAACGTTCGCTTCCTTGCCGGCCTGGCGGCTCCCCATGCGGACCTGCTGGCCGTAGTCAAAGCCGACGCCTACGGTCACTCGCTGGCGCTGTGTGCTCCGCCTGCCGTGCGCGCCGGCGCTCGTTGGCTCGGCGTCACCAGCGTGGAAGAAGGCATCGCCGCGCGCGCAGCCTGTCCTGAAGCACGAGTGCTTGTTCTCGGGGGTGCATTCCCTGGCCAGGGCGGCGATGTAATCCGCCACCGACTTACCACCGTGGTCTGGGAGACGGCACAGATCGACGAGTTGGAGGCCGCCGCAAATGCCGCCGGTGCTCATGCCGTTCCCGTCCATCTCGAAATCGATACCGGCATGAGCCGCCAGGGCGCGGACGCCGAAGGGCTTGCTCGCGTGCTGCCGCGCTTTGGCGCGGGCTCGCCGCTTCACCTTGAAGCCGTAATGACTCACCTCTTCGCCGCCGATGAGGCCGACGGCCGCCAGACCCAAAGCCAGCTTGACCGCACAGACGAGGCGCTAAGCCAAATTGAGGCTGCGGGCCGCCACGCCGAATGGCTCAACGTGGGCAATTCCGCAGCTCTGCTGGCCGGCCAGTCAGGCACAATCGCGGCCCTTGCCGCGCGCTATAAAATGAAGGCCCTCATGCGCCCTGGTCTGGCGCTCTACGGCCTCGCACCGCAATATGACCCCGCTTTCGGGCCTGAAGTTCCGCCCACGCTGGCCGAAGCCCGCCGCCGTCTGCGGCCCGTGCTCAGTTGGAAATGCCGTGTCGTGGCTCTCCGTTCAGTCCCTGCAAACGCTGTCGTGGGATACAACGGCACCTTCGTGGCCACCGAACCGATGCGCCTGGCGCTAATACCGGCAGGCTACGCCGATGGGCTCGACCGGAAGCTTAGCAACCGATTCAGCCTGCTCGTGCGCGGACAGCGCGCACCCCTCGTGGGCCGCATCAGCATGGATCAGGCAGTCCTCGATGTAACTGAAATTCCCGCCATTCAGACAGGCGACGAAGTTGTCATTCTTGGCACTCAGGGAACTGAAACCATCTCGGCCTTCGACCACGCTCAAGCCGCGGGAACCATCCCCTGGGAAATCTTCACCCGTATCGGGCAGCGCGTTCCGCGCATCGCGATTTAACAGTTCGTTCCTGCAGGCCCGACATCGATGCCGGTACCTTCTGTCACAGCAATCTTCAATCCAGCCGCCCCTGCAGTGGCGGCAATCATCGCCTCAATCCCCATGGCAGAGTTCAGCTGCATGTGGTAAAGCCCACGAGCGCACCAGTCCTGCTGATAGAACTTGCGGATAACCGCCGCGCGGCGCTTGTCAAAGGCAGCCAGCAGTTGGTCCGCCTGCTGCGCCTGGCTGGGGAACGCGCTGGCAAACCACGCACGCTTGGCCTTCCTCGTGGCGTACACAAATACGTGAAAGCACCCCGGCTGGCAGGCCAGCGCACAGGCCGCTCCGCGCCCCACAAGCACGCAATTCCCTGCCCCAGCCGCATCCACAATCTCCTGCCGGACCAGCGACAGCATGCGCTCCGAGTCAAATATCTGATCCTCGCTGAGGCTGGGGATTGGATAGCCCGAGTCCTGCCAGAAAACCTTGCCGTAGCGGTAATACCAGGGGTCAAGCCGCTCGTCGAAACTGGCCGCCAGCTCTGGCGTTACGCCCGCCGTACGCGCTGCGGCAGTCACCAGCTCTGAGTCCAGCAGCCTCCAGCCCAGCCGCTCTGCCAGATCATGCGCAAACTCTCCGCCGCGCGATCCGTACTCCCGTTCCACCGTAATGACATTCACAGGCGCATGCATCCCGGTGATTGTTCCTCCGCGACTGGAGCATACAACGCGAGACGGTCGCCCGGCAGCAGGAATCTCCCGTGAGACGATGGCCGGAAGCTACATCGTAATGGGCGCGTGCTTCTCCCGCCGCACCCTATGTTGATGCTCAAAAAATAAGGCAGGCGCAGAAGGTGTATCCTTCCCCGCCTGCCTGTTGTCCGGTTGATCTGCGTCTACTGCGTCACCGGCTGTTCAGCAGCGCCCCGCGGAGCCTTCAGGTGCGGCGCCTTTGGCAAAGCTGGTGGCACAGGCAAGGAGGGCATGGCAGTGATCTCCGAGCCCTTCCGGATGCGCAGGTCCCCGATATCCGCGTCCAGGCTGATCTTCGCCTGGCCTGAACCGATGCGCCCATTGACGGTCTTGCTCTCGTCGCCGCTCACCGCCAGGTCAAAATCAGTCACAATATCCCCGTTATGCGTACGGCCGTCCACCGTTGCTGACGCATTGGGCGGCAGCGTGACTTCCACATCGCCCTTCCCGTTCTTCGCCTCGATGTTGAAGATGCCCGCCGGCTCAATCGAAATCTGGCCGCGGTTGTCGCTCACGTAGATATCGCCTGCAATCTGGGTCAGGTCCACATCCTTGGCGTGCGTCATCACCCGCACCTGCCCCTTGGCCTGCGTCACCCGCAGGTTGTCGGAGTTCAGCGTCATATCGCCGGGCAGCGCGGCCAGTTCCACCTCGGTAATTGAGGTGCGCAGATGCACCGGAGCGGAAATGTTTTCCAGATGCACATCGCCAAAAATCTCGCCATTCAAGTCGACCTTGCCCTTGATCTCAGAGCAGGTCACGTCGTTGAATTTGCCTTCGGCCAGCAGGTCGCCATCCAGTTGGTGCGCTGAAAAGTCGCCCCTGTCGCTGGAGAAATGCGCCTCAACGGAGCCGTGGATCGCGCTCAGGCGCACATCGCCATGACGTGAAGTGATGTTGGCGCCCGCGCCCAGGCCCGCCGCTGTCACATCCCCGTGACCGGAGTCCACCGTCACCTGCGCGGTCTTGGGAATCGTGATCGCCAGATTCACGCGCCCGCGGTCGTTGCTGTCCGACTTCACCAGCACCGTGTTGCCGCTGACCGTCACCTGCGCCGCTTCGGCATTGAAGATCTTCTTCGCATCCTCATCGGAACCGGCATACGCCATTTCGTGAGCCTGAACCTCGACATTGGGCCCATCGCCCGCCAGTACACTCACATCGCCGCGCGGATTCTGAATGTCCACCAAGGCATTCGCGGGTGCCGCAACGCTCTGTGCCTGCTGATCCAGCTCGCGCTCGGGCAGGCCAAGAAGGTTGAAGAAGTTATCATTCTGGTCACCCCACTCGGCGCGCATCGGACCCCAATGATTCCAGCCGGAAGCGGCAAATCCCAGAATCGCCAACACGATAAGAATGCCGACAAAACCACTGCTGCGACGCACCGGAGTGGCACGGCGCAGATCCAGCGCCCACTCGCCCAGCAGAGCCAGACCTGCGCCAATCAACAACAGAGGCCACCAGTGCCCATACCATGCCCAAAAGTTGGAGGGCGCTATGCGCCCGCTGTAGAGCAACAGGCCAACCACACCCACAGCCACCAGAATGATGGGGCCCACAACGGAAGGAACGCGCGGTCCATACGCTCCCGCATACCCCGCCTTCAATGCTTTCTGCTGTGCCTTCCATGCATCGCGCTGGGCGCGCCAGGCTGCCTTTTGCTGCTCACGGTAAATCCGCCACTGCATGCGTGGGTCGTAAGGGGGTGGCGTACCACTCGGAGGTGTGTATGGTGGCATGCTGCTCATAACTGCCCTCCCTCCGGATCCTTGCCGGAATCCTGCGGCGGAACAGAAACATCGCCTGCGGCTGGCTGCGGCGGGGCCTGCGGTGCACCGGCTCCTGCATACGGATATGCGGTGCCAGCATACGAGCCCTGGTACGCGCCGGTCAGTTGCGATTCATCCTCCGCAACGGCCAGAGCCGCACGCTCGGCCAGCTTTAAAAGTCCGATGAGAATCAGCAGCAGTGGAACGAATATGCTCCAGTGCACCAGGTGCGCCTCATGCAGAAGGGCCACCGTGCCCAGCAGCAAAAGAACAGACGGTCCCATTAGACGGCGAATCAGAATATAGCGGTTCATTGCGCGCCTCCTTTTGCATCGCCCACGCGGCGCATGATCAGCCACACGCCAAGGCCAATGAAGACCAACGGCCACAGAAAGTGGAAAAACCTCTCCGCCATGAAACCCATCTGGTTCAACAGCAGAATCACGCCAAGGCCAATCAGGATAATTGCGCCAATGGGCTCCTTCCGCCTCCAGGACAAGGGAGGTGCCGGAGGCACCGGCGCGGCTGGCGGCGCATACGGTGCTCCAGGCTCTGCATATCCCTCTTGCGAAAACGATTGCTGCGGACCCGTGTACGGTGCCTGATACGGTCCCCCATAGGGCGGCTGAGGGCTTCCCGGCGCCGCACCCGGTCCCGGCTGTGCCGCATTACCCGGCCCTGCCGGCGGCTGCCCCGAATGATGCGGTCGCCCGCTCAGATTCAGCCATGTGCCCACCTCGTTCAGGCCCAGAGGATCGGGCAGCGGCAACCCATCGCGCCGCGCTATCGCCGTGTGGTACGCCTCAAACGACTGATAAAGAACCCATGCCGGTATGAAGATCCCGAACAACCCGAAGTGCTCACTCATGTTGATCAGCAGCGCAAAAATCACCACATGAATCAGCCCCTTGAAAAACTGGCCGTTGTACATCGCACCCACACCGGGAATCAGCCCCAGAGCGGCGGCTGTCACTGGGTTGGGTCCGCCCGGAGGTGGCGGCACAAACACCTGCTGCATGTTATGCCAGGCCGCGATGCAGGGTTCGCACATCACCTGCCCGCCCTCCGCCGTGCGCACGCAGTTTGCACACAGCGCCTTGCCGCAATTCTGGCAATAAGCTGTTGCTGCCACACCACTGTGATTTACGCAGTCCATACTGTGCTCCTTTCCCGTATTGCTGCAGCGGAGCCGCCAGAATGCGCAGGCCGGGCCTTCACCGTCAGGGATGCTTCCAGATAGTCAGGGTTATCATCTGTCGATGGAGCCCCCGACTGTTGCGGAGGAGCCGCGCGGGATCCCCCATCCTTGCCTGTTGGGTTCTTTCTTGACTCCCCCGGCGCTGTCGGTTGGGCATCGTTCTGCTGCTGATAGTCCGTGCCTTCGCCCTGCGAGGTGCGGCGCAGATCCCGCATCCTCGATTCCACTTCATACACAAGCCGCAGGTGGTCGTAATACCGGATGATCGGCGTCGAAGCCACCGTCAGTCGCCGCTCCATGTACGACCGCAGTGCGCTCGGCCGAAGATTCGACATTCGCAGGTCGGTCAGCCGAACTCCCGTCAGGTTCAGCGTCAAAGCAATTGAGAAGAATGCCATCGCTGCCGTCATCAGCAGTCGGGGCTCGGCAAAGCGCCGAATATGACCCATCATGCCCGGCCGTTGCCATGTCGGAGGCATCGGCAACACATTGCTGCCGCCCGTCGCCAGGCTGTGCCCCGCCGCTTGGCCCGGGCCGGTGCTGGCAAGAATCTTGTCCAGCAGCCCCTCGGGAACCTCCGGCTCACGGGAGAGATACTCCAGCCACTCACGGCCTCGACGCGCTTCCTCAAACAAAGCTGTACAAGCCGGGCAGACAGCCATGTGCGCCGTGAAGGTCGCTTCGTCCTCGGGCCGCAGCAACCCGTCCAGCGCGTCTGCCAGAAGCGTCTCCCACTGGCCGCAAGCCGGGGAATTCGGAATGTGCGCGCGGTCTGCCATGATTACATCACCTCTCGTTTATTACGTTCCAGCAGGCGCGCCAGTTCCGCCCGACCCCTGCTGATGCGGGACTTTACCGTCCCTTCGGGTATGCCCAGCACCTGGGCGATCTCCTTATAGTCCATATCCTGCAAGTCGCGCAGAATCACCGCCTCGCGCAACTCAACGGACACGCGCGCCAGCGCTCCCTGCACCATTCTGGCAAGTTCTTTTTGTGCGGCGGATTCGTGCGGTGAAGGTCCACCGGCCATCAACCGGTCCACTGGCCGCAACTCATCGGTCTCGTCCCAGCCATCGTCCAGCGATCCGGTGGCCCGCTGGTTCCGCGTGCGGCGGAAGTTGTCCACCAGCAGGTTGCGGGCCATCGTCGTGATCCACACGTTCAGGCTGCCGCGTCCCATGTCGAAACTGGCAAGATTTGAATAAATCTTCAGGAAGACGTCCTGTGTAAGGTCCTCGGCGTCGGCGGAGTTGCCCGTAAAGCGATAACAGAGCCCATAGACACGCCGGTGGTGCGTGCGGACCAGCTCGGCCCACGCGCCCGAATCCCCGTCCATGCAGCGGCGAACAACCTGGGACCAGTCGATCTCCAGCGGTCTCACCTCCTCGCGCATCGCGCGAGTCCCCTGTGCCACATCTGGTGCCCCTGCGGAATTGCCCCTCAAAGGCGACAGCGGACCGCTCGCCCCGCTGAGCTTTTCACTGCGCCGCGGAGGCTTGGGCGGCGTCGCCAGCCCCATCACGCTCCAGCTTAATGTACCCACGCATTGCATAGGGAGCTTTACGAAGATTTTGTTGAATTTGTTCCGCAGTCTCTCCACCAGCGCAACTTCAATCCGTAATTCACTCCAGAATTCAGCGATTCAGCCGTGAGGCGGCGTCCTGCGAACATGGAATGCGCGAATCGGGACAGGTCGGGGCTGGTAGGTCAGGGCTCCAGCCCTGGCACTATTTCGATCGCCCCAAAATACGGCGCTTTAGATCGGATGAGACGGCTGGTCCTGTGGTGCACCGCAGGTTCTCCCCGCGGCCAGTGGTCTGCATGAGGGTTTACGAAGGCTGCGGACAGGCAGGTCCGCAGCCTGCCCAGATTCAGGCACACCCCCTACCGTCCTTTTTCATTTGCACTTTCCACAGAAATCTTGCACATCATTTCACGGTGCATTTCCACAAGCCTTCGCGTACGGTAAGCACGTCGCTGGCGCATTCCCGCCGCCTCGTCACCACCCCAGCTTCCACAGATACTCCTCCCGCTGCCAGATGATGGGCAACCTACCCGCCGTCGTACGAATCAAACATGACTTAGTGAAAATCCATTCGTGTTCAAGGCAGCGCAAAGACGGCATCCTGACTCTGCCAGTTTGCTGTACGCGACGCACCCGCCGGGAACAAGGTGAATAAAATGAAAAAGTTAGCCGCTCTCTCCCTGTTGACTCTCGTCTTCTCCGCCGCCATCGCCCACGCTGACGTCGTCATCCTCCGCGATGGCAAAAGCTACTCCGGCACCTACACCGGCGCAACCAACGGCAAGCTTGCCTTTCAGGACAGCCAGGGAATTCAATACACCTTTCCCGTCAGCCAGATCCAGTCGCTCGTCTTCTCCAACACCGCGGACCACATCGCCCTGCGCAATGGCCAGTCCTATGCCGGCCAGTTGATGGGCGTAAAAACCCTTGCCTTTCAGGGTGCCAACGGAATCTCCTACGTCTTTCCGCTGACCGACGTTTCCTCGCTGGTCATTACAGGCGCCTCGCAGGCACAGACTGGAAATCAGATGCAGACTGCTGCCGGAATGGTTCCTCAAGCTCCCCCGATGCAGTCCGGCAACTCCTTTACGCACGCCGCATCAATGGCCAGTTCTGCTTCTTCTCTCGTCATTCCCATGGGCACACAGATCAGTGTGCGGACTGACACGGCTATCGACAGCACAAAGGACTCATCTGGACAAACCTATCCCGCCCGCATCCAGCAGGATGTGGTGGACGGTACGGGCGCAGTTGCTATCCCCGCCGGCACTCCCGCCAAGCTCCAGTTGGTGGATACAAACCAGACCGGCTCCACGCAAGGGAAAAACCTCGTCCTGGATCTCTATTCCGTTGACCTCAACGGCAAAACCTATCGCGTCGATACCTCCTCCGTCACCGAGAGCAAATCCGGTTCGGGCATTGGCATGAACCGCAAGACCGCAGAGTATGCCGGAGGTGGTGGCGCCCTCGGCGCGCTCCTCGGCGCGGCCTTCGGCGGCGGAAAAGGAGCGGGTATTGGCGCATTGGCAGGCATTGGGGGCGGTGCGCTCACCCAATTCCTTACTCATGGCAAACAGGTCACGGTCCCGGCAGAAACAGTTTTGAGTTTCCAGTTGGTACAGACTCTTGTCCTGCATCCCTAATTGCTCTGACCTTGCGGCATCCTGCAACTCCTGCGCAGGATGCTGAAGGCCCGGGTGCACAAAACAAATCTACAGCGCCTCGCCAAGACACACCGTAAACCACCCCTGTGCATCCGTCCAGGTTGCCTGGTGGGTAAATCCCGTCGCATGCAGCATGGCCTCCGCATGGCCGGGCCGGTACTTGTAGCTGTTCTCCGTGTGGATCCGCTCGCCTTGGGCCAATTCAACATCCATATCCAGCGCCGCCAGCCGCACGGTTTGCTGCACGCTGCTTTCAAGATGCATCTCGATGCGCGACTTCGCAGCATTCCATAGCGCGCAGTGTGCAAAGTTTTCGGGCTTGAAGTCCGCACCCAACTCCCGGTTCAGGCGTACCAGCAAATTGCGATTGAATGCCGCTGTCACTCCGGCTGGATCGTCGTACGCCGCCAGCATCGTTGCCGCATCCTTCACCATATCCACGCCCAGCAACAGGCTGTCACCTGTGTTGAGTCCCGCGCGCACCTGCAGCAGAAGCTGGGTTGCTTCCTCTGAGTCAAAGTTGCCGATGCTCGACCCGATATACAGCACGAGCCGCCGCTCTCCATACGGAGCCGGGGGCAGGTCAAACCCCATGGCGTAGTTCGCCCGCCGCGGCTCTACGATCACGCCGGAGATCTCGCCTTCAATCCGCTTCCGCGCCGCCGCCAGCGCGCTCTCTGAGACGTCCAGCGGCTCATAAACCACCGTGCCCTGACTCGCAACCGCCGCGGTCAGCAGCAGGCGTGTCTTATCCGCCGAGCCCGCGCCCAGTTCTGCAATACGCAATCGCGAGTTGCCTGCCGCCTGGGCAATCATTTCTCCGGCATGACTGGCCAGAATGCTCCGCTCCGTGCGCGTAAGGTAGTACTCCGGCAACTCCGTAATCTGCTCGAAAAGCCGCGAGCCTGCCTCGTCATAAAAGAGCCAGGGCGGCAGCCGCTTGGGATACGACGTAAGTCCCCGGCGAGCCGCCAGGGCGACCTGTTCTGCAATATGCTCATCTGCAACTGGAGGAAGTGAGGTTGTCATAAGCTCCGACTCATAGAACACAGCCGCACAGACTACTCTGCCAGCCTAATCCCGGAAAACTGCCAGCGCGTCTCTGGCGCAAAAAAATTGCGATAGCTGCTACGTATGTGTGCCGCAGGAGTAACACAAGAGCCGCCGCGCAGCACCATCTGCCCATTCATGAACTTGCCGTTGTACTCGCCCAGCGACCCAGGCAACGGCCTGAAGCCGGGATAGCCAAGATAAGCGCTCGCTGTCCACTCCCAGCAATCCCCAAACTGCTGCGTGGGGTGCTGCTCTTGGGCGGGCGCCATCGCCTGGGAAGGTACCAGCTGTCCCGAATCCAGCAGGTTGCCTGCAACCGGCTGCCCTTCTGCCGCGGCTTCCCACTCAAATTCGGTGGCCAGCCGCCTCCCAGCCCAGCGAGCATAGGCGTCCGCCTCAAAGTAGCTCACATGGCAAACCGGCGACGACGCCAGCCTGGCAAGCGGTTGCGGCCCGCGCAGCGTAAACAGGCTCCACTCACCGTCATCGTCGGTCCAGTAGAGCGGTGCGCCCCAGCCGTTCTGTTCCACGGCATCCCAGCCGGCAGAGAGCCACAACTCCGGCCGCCGGTAGCCGCCATCTGCGATAAACGCCGCAAACTCGCTGTTCGTCACCTGCCGCTGCGCCAGCGCATACGGCTCCAGCCACACGCGATGGCGAGCCAGCTCATTGTCAAAGCAGAAGCCTTCGCCGTTGTGGCCAATCTCGCGCAGACCGCCGGCAAACTTCACAAAACGAAGCGGCTCAGCCTCTTCTCGCGCGCTGGCAGCGCCGGTCGCCGCCGATTCCGGCTGGTAAATAGGCCGCAAAGGATTGGTAAAGAACGCATGCAGGATGTCGGTCAGCAGCAGCTCCTGATGCTGCTCCTCGTGGTTCACGCCCAACTCGACGCGCTGCACCGCCTCCGGCTCCGGACTGCTCTCCATCAGCCGCTCGATGGCTTCATCCACGTGCGCACGGTAGCGCAGAATCTCATCCAGCCCCGGACGCGAAAACGAAGCCCTCAGATGCTTCTGAGGGAAGGATGCAAAGCTCCGATAATAGCTGTTGAAAAGCCAGGGAAAATCCGCATTGAAGAGCCGGTAACCGGGCATGAATTCCCGCAGAATGAACGACTCGAAGAACCAGGCCGTATGCGCCAGATGCCACTTGGCCGGCGAAGTCTCCGGCGAAGATTGCACCATCATGTCTTCAGGCGTCAGCGATTCGCACAGCGCCAGCGTCCTGCGGCGAGTCGCGCGAAACCGGGCGGCGACCTGCGTCTGTACCGTGACATGTGTGGTTGCGCTCATCAGGCACCGTCCCATCTGCTGATGAGTCTACTCGATCCTCCACCGGTTTCCGGAGCGCCCGCCGCGGGAAAGGCGATGCAAAAGCCCAAGACTTCTCTTGACGATTCCCCCTCAAACGGTGGTCTAATTTCATTAGACGATCTAACAGGCTTGTCGCCCTGATTCCTCGAATGGAGGAAACGATGTTCAGGCTCGATAAACGCCGCTGGCTTCCCCTATCTGCGTACCTCGCCGTCCTTGCGGCCGCCCCCCTCGCGGCTCGCACACAGGCTCCCGGGGGCGCAACTGTCACCAATCCACTGCCTTCACAAACCGCAGTCGCCCCGCAGCCACCCCCAACACCCGAGGAAGTAGGCGACACGCTGGTGGCGCGTCACCGCTATCAGGCAGCAATCCAGGCATACAAGCAGGCTCCGCGCAACTCAGCAAACGTGTGGAACAAGATGGGCATCGCAAATCAACTAATGCTCAACTGGCAGGAAGCATCCCGCTGCTATCGCACCGCCCTGAAGCTGGACCCGCACAATGCCAAAATCCTCAACAACCTGGGTACCGTATACGACTCGCAAAAGCAATACGGTGATGCCCAGAAAATGTACCGCAAAGCGTTGAAGATCGAACCTCAGTCCGCAATCATTCACAAAAATCTCGGCACTGCCCTGTTGGCCCAGCACAAGTACAAGAAGGGCTGGGAGATGTATCAGGCCGCACTCGCTCTCGATCCGCACATCTTCGATTCCAATTCCGGACCAAGTGTCGAGAACCCAACCTCAGTCGAGCAGCGTGGCGCCATGAATTACTACATGGCCAGAAGCTGTGTGCGCGCTGGCCTGACCGACCGTGCCATCGAATATCTGCGCATGGCCCTCAATGAGGGATTCACGAACCCCAAGAAGATAGTTGCCGACAGCGATTTCGCCGCTCTCCGCGGCATACCTGCCTTTGAAGAGCTTCTGGCCGGGCAGAAAAACCGGTAGCGTGCATCGCCCACCCTCGTCTATGCCGGCACCGTTGCTCTATGCGCCCATGAACATACCGCCGTTCACGTCCAGCACGTGCCCGGTGATGTACGCCGCTGCATCCGATGCAAGAAACGCCACCGACTGCGCAATCTCCAGGTCCGTGCCCGGCCGGCCCAGCGGAATCTGCGTCATCATCGCCGCGCGCTGCTTCTCGTCCAGCACGGCTGTCATGGGCGTCTCAATGTAGCCCGGCGCCACGGCATTCACGGTAATGCCGCGCGAAGCCACCTCGCGCGCCAGCGACCGCGTGAACCCGATCAGCCCGGCCTTCGAGGACGCATAATTCACCTGGCCGGCCTGGCCCGTGCGCCCCACCACGCTCGTCACGTTGACGATCCGCCCCCAGCGGTTCTTGAGCATGGGCCGCAGCAGTGCCTGCGTCAGCAGGAATGCACCCGTCAGATTCGTGCCCAGCACATCATCCCAGTCTGCCCGCTTCATCGCCATCATCAGGCCGTCCCGTGTGATCCCGGCATTGTTCACCAGAATCTCCACCTTGCCAAAGCGTTCAAGTACCGCCTTGGCCCCGGTCTTGATGGACTCCTCGCTAGCCACATCGAGTGCGAACGCCGTCGCCTGTCCACCGGCAGCGGAAATTTCCTCTGACACTTCAGCCAGCTTGGCCTCGTTGCGCGCCACCAGCGCCACCGTGGCTCCCGCGCGCGCCAGCTCCAGCGCGCAAGCCCGTCCAATTCCCTGTGATGCGCCGGTCACCAGCGCTATTCTTCCCTGCAAACCCGCCATATCTTCTATCTGAACCTCGTGCGCGGACCCCGCCGCGCCTTTCCGTCCCTCATTATATGGGTGCCAGAGTCTTGAAATGATGGCGCATAGCCTTGTTTACGCTGAAGCCCGTCCTGCGTAAATGCCAGGTCTCATCGGTTGGCGTGGCAGGTCAAGACGCGCAAAACCGGCAAATTGCCTTCATCCCGTCGGGGCCACCGCAATGGGAGCTCGCCCGGTTGCACGGATGCGCCCAACCAATTCGGCCGGCCACACATACACCGCCAGGCGTCGCGAGTAATGCAACACCGGCTCCTCATTAGGCAGTTGAATCCCGATCGCTGCAGCCAGATCATTGCGCTCAATCTCCGCACGCGCATCCTCCAGCGGCCAGGGAACGTGGTGAATATTGGCGCGGACCAGCCTTCCAGCGCGGTTGCGGCTGAACAGGCAGTAGCGCTCCGTGAGGAAGTATTCAAGCGATCCGCTGCGGCTCTCGGCCAGCTTGCGGGTTGGGCCCAGGCCCCGATAGCGCGCGCTGAAAATGACCGGGTGGCCCGCAAAGCGCCTGCGGCTGTAGAAGGAAAAGTCGCGGTCCGACCGCTGCTCCAGCCGCATCTCCGCCCAGTAGTAGGGCAGGTGATAAAGAGCTCGCGCCGCAGCCACCGCAAGCAGGCTCCCCGCGTCCAGTGAGAAGAAATACACACCCTGCACTCCCGTGTGCGCATCGCGGACGTAGGTGCGGAGACTCAGCTCAGGAAAACTGTGCGCTCCGGGAACCGGCGGCAACCCCCGGATCTTGATGCGGTCCATCCAGAACGGCACCATGCCCAGCCAGGCCGAACCCATAAAGGTATCCACCTGCAGGCCTTCGGGAAGCAGCGGCAGAATCTGCGACGCCGGTACCGGCCAATGCGCAAAAAGGAGATCGTTCCAGCGCTGGGTCATTGCCCAGCGGCCTGAGGGTAACGGCCGAGGCCGTTGCGACGTACGCAACTTGATCTCCCTCATACTGCGTTTTCTCCTGCCTGCCCTTGAGACGCGCCATCAGGGCAGGAGACTCGTTGCCGCATCCGCGCCCCAATGACGTATTCTGTTCGCGAGCCCACGCCCATGTCCAGTCAATATTTCGTCTCCGCAGGCGCCCGGAACCAGACTGAGGTCCTCGCCGTCCATGGCGCCGATCCCGAAGTCCTGGCCTATGCCATGGCCAAGTATTCCCGCTCCTCGCTTTCCATGCGCGAATCCCTGTCGGAAATTAGCGCCCAGCGCGCGGAGCAGTTCCTTAACACCTTTTATTTCCAATATGGCCACCGCTCCATTGCCGACCTGGCCCACATCGCATTTGCCGTCGAGCGCCTGAGTCTGATGGCCGCCATCGTCCTGGTTGACGAGCAGCGCTGGGACGGCCAGGAACGCTCCACCCGCTACCAAAACTTCCTTAAATCCGGCTGGTATTTCCCTGATTTTGCAGAAGATACTGCCTCAGCCGAGCTGTATGCTGGCACCGTCAAAGGCCTCTTTGCCGCCTATGAGCGCACCACTGCGGCGGTACTCGACTCCCTGCGCCAGCACGTTGCCCGCCCGGAGGCCATGAAGCCCGAAGCCTACGAGCGCACTCTCAAGGCACGCGCCTTTGACGTGGCTCGCTACCTGCTGCCGCTAGCCACCAACACCTCCCTCGGCCAGATTGTGAACGCCCGCACCCTTGAAACCCAGGTTTCGCGCCTACTCTCGCATCCCGCGGCCGAGGTGCGCGACCTGGGCCAGAAGCTGCGCGAGGCAGCGACTGGGCCTGCGTGGAATGTGAACGCACAGGCCGGAGCAGCCTTCGTCGCCAAACTGGCCGCAGATCCGGAACTCGCCGCCGAAGCAGCCAACCTGCTCACCCGCGAGGTCCGCACTGCGCCCACACTCGTCAAATACGCCGAGCCGAATCAGTACGCCATCCAGACGCAGGCCGAACTCGCGCGAGCCGCGGATGAATTGCTTGCGGGCATCCCCATCGCTCAAGCACCAGTCGTTGACCTGGTCGAACGCACCGAGACGCTGGAAGTCGAACTGGCCGCCACCCTGCTTTACTCTGCCAGCCACCATCCCTACCGGCAGATACGCGACCTTATCGCCGCGCTTCCCGCCGCCCGCGTTGCCGAGATCATCGAACTGGGTCTTCACCACCGCGGCAGGCACGACGAATCTCTTCGCGCGTTTCACGCCGGAGCGGGGTTGCGGTTTGACATTCTCATGGATATCGGCGGCTTCCGCGACATGCATCGTCATCGCCGCTCCACCCAGATTCTGCAGGGTTTCACCGCGCTGCACGGCTATGAGACGCCTGAGACAGGCGACGTGGCCGGTCTGGCCCAGGCCGGAATCGTGGCCGACTATCAAGCCGCCGTGGAAGCCGCCCACGCGGCCAGCGCGCGCATCGCAAACGGTTCGGCACCCGACGCCGCCCAGTCGGCGCTCTACCTGCTGCCTCTCGCCACCCGCATCCGTTGTCTATTTAAGATGGACTTCGCCGAGGCCCAGTACATCAGCGAACTCCGCTCAGCGCCCGCCGGGCACTTCAGCTATCGACGCGTGGCCTGGGAAATGTACCTGGCGATCCAGCGTCAGCATCCCGCGCTGGCAAAGCACATCCGCGTGACGGACTTTACCCAGCCCATCGACCTGCTGCAGCGGTAGACTCAGCAGTCCTAGACTTTTCCAAATGTGTCATCCTGAGCGAAGCTTGGCGCGATCGCGCCAAGCGCAGTCGAAGGACCTGCAGTTAGTTCTTTCCCCAGATAGCCTTCCACACGGACAAGCGGCCACCCGGCAGAGGAATGGATTCCAGCACGAGCCGCTCAGGTCTGCGATTGCCAACCCACTCATACACGCACCGATCTGCCCACAATTTATCGATACGTGGATCAGAGGAATTTTCAACGCCCTCAACCTGTGCCTCGCGCGGCACAAGCGCAACACGGTCTCTCGGCGCCGCATGCTGAATCTCACTTAGCACATCGGTCACTCTGCCATACGGGACACTTGGGTCTGCAATTACGTAAAAGGTGTCATCTGATATGTAGTCCTGGGCTTGCGCAGCACGTGAAACCAGCAATTCGTCCGTAAACTTCAAACCGGCATCCGCACCAGTCAACTTCCCATCGGCTAGTACATGGATCGTGAACCCATTGAACGAGCAGTTTCTCAGCGGAACCGCGCGCGTCCGCATCATCGGCACCCAAATCCCCTCGGACGGCTGCGGATGCTGCACGGCGAACACGCACAGCACTAGCACCACAAACAGGCTCGCCACCGACGCAGCCACTATCATCCGCAGGCGATTCAGGTCCATATCTATACGGACACCAGAGTTCCCGGCTTTGTTCCCGCCTAACACCTGGTCCGTGCTTCCTGCGGCTCGGCCACGCGCGGCCTCAGTGCCTCTGCAGTCAGCTCGTCTGCACTGCGCAAGCCGGGGAAGAGCATCGCCCACGTCCCCGCAACGACCAGTGCGCCAATCCCGCCCACAAGCGTGGCGCGTACCGCACCCCACCACTGCGCGGTGAGCCCGCTCTCAAACTCACCGAACTCATTGGAAGCGCCGATAAACAGAGAGTTGACTGCGCTCACGCGCCCGCGCATCTGCGGCGGAGTGGCCAGTTGCAGCAGTGAGCCACGGATAATCACGCTGATCATGTCGGCCGCGCCGCTCAAGGCCAGCGCAGCCAGCGAGAGCCACAAATTGCGCGACAGGCCAAAAATCACAATCGCCGCGCCATAGATTCCCACGCAGATAAACAGGCGCTTGCCAGCCTTGCGGCTAATGGGGAAACGCGCCATCAGCAGGGACATGGCCAGCGCTCCCATGGCAGGAGCCGCCCGCAGCATGCCCAGCCCGCGCGGACCAATGTGCAGAATTTCGTTGGCGAAGATCGGCATCAGCGCCACGGACCCGCCCAGCAGCACCACAAACAGATCCAGCGAAAACGAACCCAGCAGCAGCGACGAGCGACGGACATACTGGAAGCCGGCCAGAAGTACCTGCAGCGAGGCCGCCTGGTGCTCCATGCGCCCTGGCCGAGCGTGCAGGCTGCTCACCAGCACCAGGAACCAGACAAGCGTGACCAGCGTGAAGCAATACACAATACCGGGGCCTGCCAGCTCCGTTCCCGGCAACAGGTTCGCCAGAGGAAACGTAAACAGCAACCCGCCCAGCGCTGGCCCGGTGATATTCGCGAATTGAAAAATGGCTCCGCCCCAGGTCACGGCATTCACAAAATGCTGCTCAGGCACCAGGTGAGGAATCAGTGCCGAACTGGCCGGCCCTGAAAAGGCGCGGCCGGTGCCCACCAGGAACAGCACCGCGTAAATCGGAAACAAGCGATGCATGCCGATACGCGCAAACTCAACCAGAGCCAGCGTGCAGAACACCTGCAACCCGTAACACAGCAGAATCACGTGCCGCCGGTCGAAGCGGTCGGCAACGTGGCCTGCGGGCAACAGAAACAGCAAGCCCGGCAGAAACAGCGCCAGCCCTGTATAGCCCAGATCAAGCGCGCGGTGAGTGATGGAGTAAACCTGCCACGCAACAGCCACCGCCTGCGCCTCAGCACCCAGAATCACGGCGCTGCGCGCAAGTTGATATCGCCTGAAGTCGCGGGAAGCAAATGCCTCCATGCCGCGCCGTTGCGGCGTTGGGGAAGGGGAATCCATGTACTGCCTAGGTTATATCTCCTGGCACGCCAAAGCCGAAAACGGCGTCGGAAAATTTATCGCATCAACAGCGGCCAATCGGGGATGCCCATCCAAGCCCTGCCCGGGGCCGCGGGCCTGCGCGGAAGGTGAAAATCAATCGACCCTTCGGGCGATACCGGGCACCGTCTCACCTCGTATACTGACAGCCATGTTCGAGGCATTGCGTGTAACCACTCTCTGCGGACTGATGGCGGCAGGAATTCCTGTATTGCTGTCGGCACAAGCCGCAGTTCCCGGTGCCCTTCCCCCAGGGCTGCAAACTGCAAAACCCGCTGAAAACACTCCGCCTGCAGCCGGTTCTCCGCACCCCATCCAGCTTGACGCGCAACACCGGCCCATCACCGCCGGCGGCTTTGTAAAGAGCGGGCCCATCGTCTTTCAGGACGACTCAGAGAAGGCGGGCCTCACCCACTGGACCCACAAAATGGGCAGCCCGGCCAAGGAATACATCGTCGAAACCAAAGGCTCCGGAGTGGGCCTCATCGACTATGACAACGACGGCTGGCTGGACATTTACGTGGTCAACGGCTCGACCTTCAATGCGCTGGACGGCAAGGAGACTCCTCCGCACGCAGCTCTGTTCCACAACAACCACGACGGCACATTTACTGACGTGGCAGCCAAGGCCGGCGTGACCAACGACCGCTGGGGCTTTGGCGTGGCCATCGGCGACTATGACAACGACGGCTGGCCGGACATCTACGTGTCAAACTGGGGCAAGAATCGCCTCTACCACAATAATCACGACGGCACATTTACTGACGTGGCTGAGAAAGCAGGCGTAACACTGGGCAACTGGTCCACCGGCGTCACCTGGGGCGACTACGACGGCGACGGCAGGCTGGATCTGTTTGTAGCAGGCTACTTGCACTACGACCGCAATAACCTGCCAAAGAGCGAAGAAAACGGCACCGTGAACGCATTCTGCACCTTCCGCGGCGAACCCGTTGCCTGCGGGCCGCGCGGCCTGCAGGGCGAGCCGGACCACCTGTTCCATAACAACGGCGACGGAACATTTACCGATGTCAGCGAGAAGGCCGGCGTGGCAGACAAGCCCGGCTACTACGGCCTGGGCGCGGTGTTTGCCGATGTAAACAACGACGGCAAGCCGGACCTGCTGGTAGGCAACGACTCCACGCCCAACTATCTGTATCTCAATAAGGGTGACGGCACCTTCGACGACGTAAGCTACGCCTCAGGCTTTGCCGTGAATGAAGCCGGGCAGGAAACCGCATCCATGGGAATTGCCATCGGCGACTATGAGAACAACGGCATGGTCGACGTCTTTGACACCGCCTTCTCCGACAGCTACAAGCCGCTCTATCACAACGAGGGCGACGCCAACATGACCGACGTAAGCTATCACATCGGCCTCGGGGAGCTCACCGTGCCGTTTCTGGGCTTTGGCGACGCCTTCATGGACTACGACAACGATGGCTGGAAGGATCTGCTGATGTCCAACGGGCATGTGTACCCGGAGGCAGACAAGTACAACTGGGGAACAAGCTGGAAACAGCGCCCCCTGCTCTTCCACAATATTGGCGGCAAGATGTTTGAGCCGGTACCCGCCGTCGAGGGCACCGGGTTGGCGGTGGTGATTGCCGGACGCGGCATGGCAGTGGGCGACCTGTTCAACAACGGAAAGCTGGACGCGGTAATCAACGTCATGGACGGCCATCCGGTGCTGTTGAAAGACGTGAGCACGGACACGAACAACTGGCTCGAACTGAAGCTGGTAGGTGGACCGAAGAGCCCGCGCGATGCCGTGGGATCCACTGTGTATGTCACCGCCAACGGCATGAAGCAGCGCGAAGACGTGCTGAGCGGCGGAAGTTATCTCTCCAGCAACGACCCGCGCCCGCACTTTGGCTTGGGGCAGGCAACCAAAGTGGACGACATCGAGGTGCACTGGCCCAGCGGCAAAGTAGAGCATTTCACCGTGCCGGGCGTTGACCGCATCGTAACGCTCAAGGAAGGCTCCGGAAAGTAGCGCGCCACCAACGGGCAAAGCCCTGGATTCACAAGCGCCGGTTGAACGCAAAGCCCCATCCCCGCCGCTCTGAAAGCGGCAGGGATGAGGCTTTCGACTGTCCTGCTATGCGGCAATCTGATTTGCTTTTCCCCTCCGCCAATGCTTCAATTGAAGTATTGAAACAGGGGTGCTCCGCAAAGTGGGGCTGAGAAATACCCTCGAACCCGATCCGGATAATACCGGCGTGGGAAGTTTCCGAAGCGAACGGCCTTCTCCAATCGACGCGCGAGTTCTCCTGTTTCATGAAGTTGAAGCAAGGGGAATTCATGTCAGAGCACGCAGCCGCCTTCACCACACGTATCCCTCGTTCATCACGATTGCACATCGGTCGATCCCGCCCCGCGCGCGGTTGGCTCATGATGGGGCTAGTCCTGCTTTGCGGTCTGGCCATCCCTCTGCGCGCCTTTCCCCAGAGCCAGCCTCAGGCACCTGCGAATGCGACGCAATCAGCCGAAACAAAGTCTGCCACGCCCGCGCAGAAGCCGGCACCCGTAACAACAACTGTTGTGGTGCGCGGCGAAGTGAAAGACGACTATCTCACCAGCGCCGTGACGGCAGGCAATCTGGATGGCACATTGCTGAAGGAAACGCCCTTGTCCATCACCGCGATCAGCCGTGCCGTGCTCAATGACCAGATGGCGCGCGTGCTCTCCGACGTGGTGAAGAATGATGCCTCAGTGGGCGAAGACTACGCGCCGGTCGGCTACTACGGCGACTTTGAGATTCGTGGCTTTCCCCTCGACTTGGCCACCGCGCTGCAGATCAACGGCATGACGATCGCTGGCGAGCAGGATGTGCCGCTTGAAAACAAGCAGAGCGTCGAACTTGTGAAGGGTATTGCAGGCGTGGAGAGCGGTGTGGCCTCCGCGGGTGGCCTGATTGACTACGTCACCAAGGAGCCGAATAGAACGCAGCGCCCGGCCTTCGATATGGCGACGGACCACCGCGGAACGTCGTATGCCGCGCTCGATATCGGTCACATCTTCAGCGCGAAATTCGAACCCGGCGTTCGCCTCAACATTGCCGGCGAAGACATCCATACCTATGTGCAACACGCCGACGGCTGGCGCGGTGTTGGCGCGCTGGACAGTGAATTTCGGCTCAGCCCCGACACCAACCTCTTTGCCGATTTCGAATTTCAGCATCGCGTGCAGCGATCCGAGGCCGGTTATCAACTACTGGGTGGCACAACGATCCCTGCGCGCGTCTTCCCCTCTGTAATGCTCGGCTTCCAGTCGTGGTCCAAACCAAACACGTTTGACGTGTTCAATGCGGGCTCGCGGCTGAATCACACATTCAATGCACACTGGAGCGCTCGCTTCGGCGGCTCCTACAGCCACTCACTCATCGATGACAACGTCATCTGGCCCTACGGTGCCGCGCTGGATGCGAATGGCAACTCGTTATGCCCAAACTCGCCTTATTACTTCTTCTGCCCCGACGGCAGCTATGAGATTTACGACTACCGCAGCCCCGGCGAACTGCGCATCAATGCCGTCGGCGAAGCACTGCTGCAGGGCCACATTGAGACCGGAAAGGTGTCGCACGACGTAGTAGGAGGCGGATCGCTCTTCCACCGCTCTGTGGACCTTTCACCAACCATCGTCTACACTGCGCTGGGCGTGGAGAATATCAATCAGCCCAACATCGCCTACGCGCCCGAAAGTCCTTACCAGCAGGCGGGTCCGGCAACGCTTGCCGACTTCAACCACCAGACCTCGGGCATCATTCAGGATCGCATGCACCTGCCCGGTGGAGTGGCGCTGGTGGCAGGCGGCCGCTATGTGCGCGTAGGCGACTTCAACTACACAAAGCCGCGCTCTCTCTGGCTGCCGCAATATGGAGCCACATACACACCAATCAAGGACATCACGTTCTACGGCAACTATGGTGTGCTGCTCTCGCTGGGACCGCAGGCGCCCTGGTGGGTAGACAACTCAAACGCGTTTCTCGAGCCATTTTTCACGCGGCAATCGGAGATCGGAGTCAAGTACGAGCGCGCCATCCTGCTCACTGCGGCACTCTTCAGAATGCGCCAGCCATTCTTCTATCCGCGCGTGATTCAGACAGCCGACGCTTTTTGTTCCGGCAGCGTGAATGCTGGAGATTTGTGCTTTGAGTCCGCAGGACACGAAACCCACGACGGCATCGAGCTGAATGCGCAGGGCAAGGCTGCTAGCTGGCTGCAAGTGACTGCGTCTGCCACGGCCATGGATGCGAAGTCGAGCAATACCGGCACGCCGGCATTTGACGGCAAGCAGGTAATCAACGTGCCGCGCCTGCACACGACCATGTCTGCTGACATGCTGCTGCCGCACATGCGCGGACTGCACCTGATGCCCGGCTGGAGCTACACGGGCCGTAAGGAAGCCACGCGCGACGACCTGGTAAGCGTTGCCAGCTATAACCTGTTCAATCTCGGCGCACGCTACACACCCGGAGGCGAAAGCGGTCACGTCACGCTCAGGTTCTATGCCGACAACATCCTCAATCAGCGCTACTGGAAGGACACCGGGGCAAGCTACGGTGACACATTCATCCACTTGGGTGCGCCCGCGACGGTGAGGCTCTCCGCACATTACACTTTTTAGTTGTTGTGTGCCGCAGAGAATAAGGGAAAAACAGGCTGACATGAGCACAGCATTCAAGGCGCACGGGATGGATGGCACGCTGGTAGAGCCGGACTGGCCGCCGCTCGCGCTGCATGAAGTCCGCGCGCTGCTGGAGTTGTTTCCCGGCAATGGCCAGGCGGTTGAGCTTCTGTCCTCTAGCCCGCGCCCGTTCTCGGCAGCAAGTGTTGTAGCCACGAGCAATGGCACCGTCTTTGTGAAGCGGCATCACCGCTCGGTGCGCGACGCCGAAGGATTGAGCGAGGAGCATCGCTTCATGCAGCACCTGCGCGCACACGGAGCACCCGTGCCGCGAGTCTTCACTTCTGGCAATGGCATGACTGCGATAGAGATCGGTGAGTGGACCTACGAGGTACACGAAAGGCCCGCGGGCGTGGACCTCTATGAAGATGCGCTCTCGTGGACGCCGTTTCGCTCGACAAGGCACGCACACTCCGCAGGCCAGGCACTGGCACTGCTGCACCATGCCGCGCTCGGATTTGCCGCGCCGCCGCGCAAGCCGCGCCCGCTGGTGGCTAGCTTCTCCATCTTTGCATCAGATGATCCTGCCGGTGCAATGGCGCTCTATCTGGCCGTACGGCCTTCTCTTGCCGCAGATGCGGTAACGCGCACGCACTGCGCCCTTGCATTGGACTTGCTTGCGCCGTTTCACGCAGAGCTTCAGCCCCTTCTGCCTGCACTCGCTCCGCTGTGGACGCACAATGACCTGCATGCGTCGAATCTCTTCTGGAGTGATGCGGGTGATGATGCAAGGGCAATGGCGGTCATCGACTTGGGACTCGCGGATCGAACCAACGCGGTGCATGATCTGGCACAGGCGATTGAGCGCAACATTGTCGAATGGCTCGCGCTGGTACAGAACCCTGCGCATCCTGAAGATGCGCCTGTACACTTCGACCATCTGTTTGCGCTGCTCGATGGGTATGAACAGGTGCGCCCGCTCAGCCCTGAAGAGGCTGCTGCGCTGGCCCCCATGACTGCCTTGTGCCATGCCGAGTTTGCGCTCACTGAGGCGGACTACTTCCTCGGCGCACTGCATGCGCCGGAGAAAGCAAAGATCGCCAGTGACGACTATCTGCTGGGACATGCGCGGTGGTTTCGTGGAGCCGGAGGACGCAGACTGCTGGACGCGCTGCGCCGCTGGGCCGAGGCGCGTGAGCGGCAACCGCAGAGGACAGTGAAGCAATGAACTGGACGATCATCATCGACTATTTTGCTGCGCATTGGCTGGAGATTGCCGGCACCGTTACCACAGTGCTGGGCATCTGGCTCACCACGCGCCGCACACTGCTCTGCTGGCCGGTAGTGCTGGCCGCAGACGTGATTTATCTGGTTGTCTTTTATCGAGCCCAGCTACTCTCCGATGCGCTCTTGCAGGTTTTCTTTCTGGCCTTCACGCTCTACGGATGGTGGCACTGGTGGCAAGGTGTGCGCGAAGAGGGTGAGGTGCGCATTGTTCCGCTCACGGCATCGAGCCTGCTGGTTGCCGTGGTCGCTGGCGCCGCAGGCAGCATTGTGCTGGGTGAGCTGGCTAAGCATCTGCACGCCGCATTGCCTTATCTGGACGCCGCTCTCGCGAGCTACAGCCTTGTGGCCAGTTGGTGGCAGGCGCGCAAACACACGGCGAACTGGTGGCTATGGATTGTCGTGGACCTTGTGTACATTGGCGAGTATCTCTACAAGGACCTGTGGCCCACCGCCTTGCTTTATGCAGGTCTGGTGGCATTGGCCGTGCTGGGCCTCCGTGACTGGAAGCGCGCCGAGGCGGCTGGACGCGAGTCCGGCGTGATGTATTCCGAAGGACCAGCCCTGATGCCAGCCCCGCCATCAGCAACCGGCGATCTCGAATAAGAAGCGGCGGACGGTCTTCCAACTCTACCGCAGTGTTTCAAACCGCAAGCTGTACCGCATTCCGCAGCGGATCGCCTTTGATGTAGCGGCGCAACTCGTCTGCTGCGACCCTCAGTCCCCGCCGTGCAAACTGCGGACTCGAAGCACCAACATGCGGCGTGATGAGCAGGTTGGGGCAGTTCCATAACGGGTGGTCCGCAGGCAAAGGCTCAGGATCCGTCACGTCGAGGGCGGCGCGGATCCTGCCTGCACGCAATGCCTCGACAAGCGCATCAGTCTGCACAATGGGCCCGCGCGCGGCATTCACCAGCAAAGCTCCCTGCGGCATCAATGCAATCTGGTGCTCCCCGATTAGCCCACGCGATTCCGCCGTCAGCGGAAGTATCAGCACAACCACATCAGCCTTTGGCAACAGGCGGTCAAGCTCGCTCACCGCATGGACCAAGGGCTCACTGTGCGCACTGCGGGCAACGCGCAGCAGGTCAACATCGAATGGCGCAAGCATGCGCTCGATCTCCTTGCCAATGGCGCCGTAACCAACCAGCAGTACATTCTTCCCAGTGAGTTCCTCCAGCATGACCGGGGGATAATGCGGACACGCATCCCCGGTCATGCGTTCATAGTGCGCGCTGGCCTCAAAGCGCCGCTTCCACACGCCCGTTTGCTGAATATCGAGATACAGCGGAAAGTATTTCAGCATGGCAAGAATCGCCGACAGCGTCCACTCGGCGGTGGAGATGTTGTGCGCGCCGTGAGCATTGCAGATGGTGACATGCGGCCCCACCGTGCCGGGAATCCATTCCGTTCCCGCCATGAGCGACAACACTAGCCGCACCCCGCGCAGCCGCGGCCACACGCGCATGGCACGCGCTGGATAAGGATCGGGAATCCACACGTCGATCTCGACATCGTAATCGAACTGACGCGGCAATGGAATCAGTTCAGCTTCCTCAGGAAAGCCGCTGAGCAGCTCCGCGGATAACATTTCTGGATATCCCACTCGAAGCATAGGTTTTTGGCTGGTTCGCTGGGGAAGCGCCTGCACCCATCCTACACGCTGAAGTCGTGGAGCTGGCAGAGTCGTCATCTTGCAATTGAAAGATTATGGTTGAATGAAGCAATGCGCATCTCGCCTTTGTGGACATTATTCTGTTGCGCAGAAGAGCGTGAGATCTGTCACTGTATAAAACGACACTTCTGGAGCACTATGAAGTGAACAGAACTTCTTGCAGTACATTGAACCCATGCGCCTGACAATGCACAAGACGCAGTCGCAGCAACAGCTCGCCGTCAAGCTGCACTACGCACAGAAACATGGCCGTGGCTTGCTCGGATGGGAGCACCGGCGGCTGCTGATCCATGCCGCAAAAACGGCCCTTGCCGCCGCTTTGTGCTGGTGGCTGGCTATACACTTTGGCCTGCACGACGGCTATTGGGGCGCCATCAGCGCCATTATCGTGCTGCAATCCAACTTCGGGGCCACGATTACCGCATCGCGCGATCGTCTCCTGGGAACGCTGATCGGTGCACTGTTCGGTTTCTCATTCTCCCTGTTTGGCGCACTGCCATGGAACTACATCCTGGCCGTGCTGTCCTCGGTCACTCTTTGCGGCCTGCTTGGATTCCGCAGCAGCTCACGCCTTGCCGGCGTAACGGTCACCATCATCATGCTGGTTCAAACGGTCGGATCGCACTGGACCATCGCGCTGGATCGCGTGGGCCAGGTTGTGTTGGGAATCGTAGTGGCACTTGCGGTGTCCACGCTCGTGTTCCCCGATCGCGCCCGCCTGCGGCTGCGCGATGGCCTTGCCCAGGAGTTCCTCGTTCTCGGCGCTTTGTTTGAGGCAATTCTTCAAGGCTTTCGCGGTGAGCCGGCCGAGGACCTTGCAACCCTGCGCGAGAATGCTCTGGCGGCGCTGCGCAGCAACAATCAATTGCTTGAGGCCGCGCGCAATGAGCCTTCCGGTGGTCCGGGTTGGCGCGAGGGGCTAGGGATGCTGGCACAGTTTGGCCGCTCCATCTTCGACGCACTTGCCGCACTCGAGTTCGCTGTAAAAGACAGTCACAACGATCGGTACGCGCAGCAACTGGAACCGGCTCTCGGGAGGCTGGCCGTGGATATTCGTACGGGCTTCCATTACGTTGCCGGTTGCACGCACAATTGGCGCTTTCACATGCCGCCGCCAGGCTTGAACCTTGAGGAAGACATCGCGCAACTGGAGGCGCGCATGGCCGCGGTTCGACCCACAGGCTTCCAGTTTTCGCAGGCGGAGATTCTACGCGCCTATGCCGTCCAATTGCACTTAAAGCAGATTGCGCGCCTTCTGCGCGCTGCGCGCGTTGAGACAAGTTCCGCCATCGGCGAAGCGCGGGCCTAGCGGGTTATGCCTTGGTCAGGAACCTGCGTAGCACTTCCGCGCAGGCTTCAATTTCCTTGATGGATATACCGTATCCAAAGCGCAAATGCCCTTCGCCCTGCGCACCAAATACCGAGCCAGGAACGGTGGCAATGTGCGCCTTGTCCAGAAGAATCTGCGCTGCAGTGCGGCTGTTCTTGTTGATCTTCTCCACATTGGGAAAAGCATAAAACGCGCCCGCGGGTGGCTCGCACTCAAGACCCACGTCATTCAGTGCCGCAACCAGAATATCTCGCCGCTTACGATACTCCTCGCGGCGCGCGGCAATCACCGGTTCGGGCGTGCTGAGCGCCTGAATCATCGCGTACTGCACCGGCGTAGCGACACCGTTAGTGGAGTAAAGAACAATCTTGCGCAATGCCGTCATGAAGGGCTCTTTCGCCACTGCATACCCCGCGCGCCAACCAGTCATCGCATACGTCTTCGAGAAAGTGAAGCACGTAATTGTTCGCTCAGCCATCCCGCGCAGCGACGCGATAGATACATGCTCGCCGTCGTAAACCAGATCCTCGTATGCCTCATCGGCAATCACGATCAGGTCGCGCTCGATAGCAAAGGCCGCAACCTCTTCCGCCTCCTGGCGCGTGAAGACCGTACCACTGGGATTCTGCGGCGTGTTGTAGTAGATAGCGCGCGTGTGCTTTGTAGAGAACTGCTCTAGCGTCTTGCGGATCCCGTTGCGACGCGCGGTAGAGGTGGGTACGAGTAAGGGGCGCGCCTGCGCTCCCGTCACCAGATCGCCAATCGGCGTCCAGTAAGGTGAAAAGACAAGGGCGTCGTCCCCCGGGTCGAGGGCGCTCTGAAACGCCGCATACAACCCTTGAGTTCCGCCCACGGTTACGATTACCTCGTCGGCAGTTGCACGAATGCCATTCTTCGCCGCCAGCTTCGCCGCCAGCGCCTTGCGAAGCGGAGGCAAACCTGAAGACGGCGCATAGTGCGTCTTGTTCTCAGTCAGCGCTTTGATCGCTGCGTATTTGATTTCTTCAGGAGTCTCAAAGTATGGCTCGCCGCCATGGAGCGCATGCACCTCGAGCCCTCCCTCACGCATGGCCATCACCTTGTTGCGAATCTCCACAATGCCGGAAAATCCTACTTCGTCCAGGCGCTTTGCCAACCGGATTCCACTTCTCCTCGTTGTCATCGCTTCGTTTCCTTTCACGGCAGAGCACGCCACGCTACCCTTTCAGCATATCCGATGACGATTAGTGCGCTCCTGAAAGTCATGCTCACCAACTCGGGATTGTTAACCTCGCCTCACACAGTCAGCAATTCCGTATAAACAGCCATGCCCACCACAGCATCCGCGCCAAGCGCCTCCAGAGCGTCCACTTCTTTCTGGCTACGAATTCCGCCCGCGACAATAAGCTGCCTCTGTGTAAGCTTGCGTAGCCGCGCGGCTGTCTCTACTGGGAACCCCTGCATCAGGCCCTCCCCATCTACATGAGTGTAAAGAAATGCCCCTGCGTAATTCTCCAACTGAGGAATCGCATCGTCAGGCGTGAGCGCCACCTGAGCCTTCCACCCCTTCACCGCAATGTTGCCGCTCTTTGTATCGATGCCGGCTACAACGCGATCTGCTCCAATGCTCCCTGCCAGTCTGGCCGCGAACTCAGTATTCACTGCGCCTTGATCGGTGAACAATGCAGAGCCAATAATGACACGTCTTGCGCCTGAATCAAGCACGCGTCGCGCAAGCTCAACGGAGTGAATGCCACCGCCTACCTGGCAGGGCAGGCGCCGCGCAATCTGCGCCACCAGCGCGGAGTTATCGCCCTGGCGCATCGCCGCATCCAGATCAATCAACTGCACCAGCGGAAAGCGCGAAAACTTCTCTATCCAATATTCAAAGTCGTCAAACGCCAGGCGCAGCTTTTCTCCCTGCACAAGCTGGACGATCCGGCCACCCAGTAGATCGATGGAAGGAATCAGCATGGCAACCTCACAGACACACCGGCCTTGGCCAGATCTTCTTTGAGCGCTCGCGCGCTCGATACTCCAAAATGAAAGATGCTCGCGGCCAGCGCGGCATCAGCTTTACCGCGTGCGAAGACATCAACGAAATGGGCCACCGTGCCTGCTCCTCCAGATGCAATGACGGGGATGCGAACGGCCTCGCTGACTGCCGCGGTCAATTCGCAATCAAAACCTGCGCGGGTTCCATCGGAGTCCATCGATGTAAGCAGAATCTCGCCTGCGCCGCGGGCCTCTGCTTCGCATGCCCACTCGACAACGCGGCGGCCTGCAGGCTTGCGCCCGCCCTGCACAAAGACCTGCGCATCGCGCACGGGGTCGGCGGCCTCTGGATCGCGTCGAGCATCGATGGCAACAACCACAGCTTGTGCGCCAAAGCTGCGGCCGATGGCGTCAATCAATGTTGGGTCGGCAAGCGCAGCGGAGTTCACGCTCACTTTGTCCGCACCAGCATCAAAGACCTGCGCTGCATCCTCAGCACTGCGGATACCGCCGCCAACCGTGAATGGCACAAACAGCCCGCGCGCTGTGCGGCGCACCGTTTCAAGCAGCGTTTGCCGGCCTTCATGCGTCGCGGTAATGTCGAGCAACACAATTTCATCGGCGCCTTCGCGTGCATGTCGCACAGCGAGCTCGGCTGGATCGCCCGCGTCAACGATGTCGACAAATTGCACGCCCTTCACAACACGCCCACCATGCACATCCAGGCAAGCAATGATTCGCTTGGTCAGCATTCAGCTTCTCCCGATCTACAATACGGGCAACTGCCGCTAGCCTCTCTTGTGCTGCCCGGAAAGCCAAGTTGAATTTCGTTGAGGAAGGTTAGCTTCACTTCCTCTCTATGTGTGCTGAGAACAGCACCTGCAGAGAACATTGCCAACTGCAGGGCCTGGACGCCATCAATACCAAACGCTTGGCGCACTTTCTCGTCTCCGATCCCACTGATCTGATACGGACAAGCCCAGTCCCCCTTTGGATGACGAGCAGGCTTCCCGAATCGAACAACCACATCAGAGGACTTGCCATCGATTGTTGCGGTGAGCGTACGTTCTGCGATAACGTCAATTTCCGTTACATCGGCCTGCTCATTGAGATCTGAAGTCATTTCATCATCTCCAAAAAGTTTCGAAGAATCTTCAGGCCTGTCGCATTGGATTTCTCCGGATGAAATTGCACGCCCATCACGTTGCCGCGCTCAACCGCCGCGGCGAAAGGCTCGATGTAGTGCGTGACAGCCGCAGTATCGGCAGTGACCGGCGCTCTGTACGAATGCGTAAAATAAACGTATTCGCCTGGCTCAACACCGGCCAGGAGCCGTGAACCTTCGCGCACACCGAGGGAGTTCCAACCTACGTGCGGAACTTTTTCCGCGCCCTCAGGGAAGCGTGTGCAACGCTCGGCGAAATGCCCAAGCCCCTGCTGGTCCGGCGCTTCGCTTGAGCCAGAGTAAAGCCACTGCATGCCCACGCATATGCCGAGAAAGGTAACTCCGCGCGCTATCGCCGCCCGAATCGCTGGCGTTAAGCCGGTTGAGTCAAGCCGATCCGTAGCGGCGAAGTGGCCTACTCCAGGAAGCACGATTCCTTCCGCGCTTTCGATGGGCGCAAGGTCGCCGTCCGTCACATCTGGCTCCGCGCCAAGATGCCGCAGCGCCTTGAGAACCGAGGTCAGGTTTCCCGCTTTGTAATCGACCACAGTTATGCGCTTCAAAGCAGGCCTTTCGTAGATGGCAGCATCTCGCCAAGTTGCTTGTCGCGCGAGCAGGCCACGCGCAGAGCTCGCGCAAAAGCCTTGAAGATCGCTTCAATCTTGTGATGATTCGAGCGGCCATACATCGTCTTCACGTGCACGTTGGCGCGCGCCCCGCGCGCAAAGCCTTCGAAGAAGTCTGCAACCAGTTCGGTCTGCAAGTCGCCAACCAGTCGCGTGCGAACCTTCGTATCGACAGCGAAGGCTGCGCGCCCGCTCAGGTCAACTGCTGCAATGGCCAGCGTTTCGTCCATGGGCATGAGGAAGTAACCTGCGCGCAGAATGCCGCGCTTATCGCCGAGTGCGCGGTCAAAAGCCTCGCCAAGCGCGATGCCCACATCTTCGACGGTGTGATGCTGGTCCACGTCCAGGTCGCCATCGCATCTCAGTTCAAGATCGAAGGCGCCGTGGCGCGTAAACAGCTCCAGCATGTGGTCAAAGAATCGAATGCCAGTGGCAACCTTGTATTGCCCGCGCCCTTCTATCGTCAGCTTGATCGCGATGCGCGTCTCCGTCGTGTTGCGTTCGAAACTCGCAACGCGAACGGCTGCGGCAGAAGCGGACTTTGTCGCCCTCTTCTTCGTTGTCATTTTTCCTCGCTTCCGGCACGCAGAGCAGCCAGGGTTTCATTGAGCGCGGCTGCGGCTTGCTTCATCTGTTCTCGCGTTCCCATGGTGATTCGCACGCAGCCGTCGCAGCCGGGGTCGCTTGAGCGGTCGCGCACCAGCGCACCAGCGGCGCTCATCAGCCGCACAAACTCCATGTGGCGAGCGCCTATTTCTACCAGAACAAAGTTGGCATGGCTGGGCCAGCGGCGAACGCCTGCCACATCAAGAACCCCTTCGAACTCCTGGCGGGCCTGCAGCACTTCGCCCACGTACCAGTTGAGATACGTTGTATCCTCAAGCGCGGGTGGAAGGCACGCCAGGGCAAGCGAGTTCACGCTGTATGGTGAAAGCACGCGGCGAATCCAGCGCATCAGTTCCACAGGACCTGCGAGTATGCCAAGACGTAAACCGGCAAGCCCATACGCCTTTGAGAAGGTTCTCGCCACAACAAGGTTGGGCACAACACCGGCAAGATCAATCACCGTTTCACCATGGAAGTGGAAATACGCTTCATCCACAAGTAGCACGGCGTGCGGCGCGCGATTTGCAATCTCGATAAGTTGCGCGCGTGTAGCCACCGACCCCGACGGGCTGTTGGGGTTGGCAATTGCAATGATTTTTGTTTGCGGCGTGATGGTGGCAATCAGGCGCTCAAAAGGAAACTGCAGATCCTCTGCCGCCTGTACGGTTATTGCACGCGCGTCTGTTGCCGAGGCATAGACCTCGTACATCGTGTAGGTGGGCACGGGCAACAGGAGTTCATCGCCAGCTTCGAGAAACGTTTCGAAGAGCACATGAATCGCTTCATCCACTCCGTTGGTAAGCGCGACCTGCCTTGCCTCTAAACCTAGATGCGCGGCAACAAGAGCTTCAACCGGCTCTCGCTCCGGGTAGCGCGTGAGGTCGCCTGCGGAGATGCGGCCCAGCGCCTCGCATACTTTGGGGGAGCAGGCCAGCGTATTTTCATTGAAGTCGAGCCTGAGCGCATCGCGGTTGCCAAGCGGAGGGTGATATTCCTTCATCGCCTGCACGCGAGCGCGTGGAACTGGATGCAGCATTGCAGATGCGTCAGTCACGATCCCTCCCCTTGGTACGGCGCTTCCGAAGACGCGTGCGAATCGCTTCCGCATGGCCCGTCAGGCCCTCAGCCTCGGCCAGCAGAGCGGCCTTTGGACCAAGCGAACGCAGACCTTGCAGCGAATACTCCTGTACGGTGATGAGCTTGACGAAGTCATTCACGCTCAAGCCGCCGCGCACGCGCGCCATTCCGCCTGTGGGTAATGTGTGATTGGGGCCGGAAATGTAATCGCCCATGGGTTGCGCAGACCACCGGCCTACGAAGACCGACCCCGCGTTGCGCACCCACGTTAGATCGCTGGCAGCATCCACGGTGAGATGTTCGGGGGCCAGGCGGTTGGTGATCGCACGCGCCTCGTCAATCGTTGACGCAACGATGGCCAGGCCGTTGTGATTGAGCGCCTCGCGCGCCACGGCATTGCCGTGGCTGCGCTGCCTCACCTCCGCAATCACTTCTTTCGCGAGTTCGGCACGCGTCGTGATGAAAATCGCCAGCGCCTCCGGGTCGTGCTCAGCTTGAGCCACAAGGTCTGAGGCGACATCCTCTGCATTGCCTCTTTCGCTGGTCACAATAATCTCCGTGGGACCGGCGAGCATGTCGATTGCACAGTCGAAGGCCACCATGCGTTTGGCCGCGGTCACATACAGATTGCCCGGACCAACGATCTTGTCAACGCGCTCGATGCTCTCGGTTCCGTAAGCCAGCGCGGCGATCGCATGCGCTCCGCCTACACGATAAAACTCGGTAAGGCCAAGCAGATGCGCTGCCGCAAGTGTCTCTGGCGCAGGTTTGGGTGATGCGGCAACAATGCGCTCAACGCCCGCGACCTGCGCAGGAACCGCCGTCATAAGCAACGTGGAGGGTAGCGGATGGCGCCCGCTGGGCACGTAGCAGCCGACCGAACCAAGCGGCCGCACAAGCTGGCCACTAATGAGGCCGGCCACAGGAGACGTGCTCCACGTGGAAGCCAGTTGTCGCTGGGCAAAGCGGCGGATCTGCACAGCCGCAGTGGACAATGCAGCCCGCAGTGCAGGATCAAGAGAATCCCAGGCAGAAGCCATCTCTTCGCGCGTCACACGCAGCATCGCGGGTCCTGCGAGTCCATCGAATTGCGCGGCGTAGCGCAGCAGGGCGCGATCGCCCCGTTTGCGCACGTTCGCCACGATGCGTTGAACGGCGGGCAGCACGGCGTCCAGCGCCGCACCGCCGCGCGCTTCCAGCGCATCAAGCACCGCCGCAGCACGCCGCGCGCCCGGTCCGCTTGTCCGGATCAGTTTCATCGTTTGCCTCCGGCTATAGCACCACTTTGTTCAGCGGGTATTCGACGATGCCCGTTGCGCCGGCAGACTTGAGCCGGGGAATCACATCGCGCGCCACGCGCTCCTCAACGATGGTGTTCACCGCGACCCATTCAGAATTGCTGAGTTGGGAGACGGTGGGCGAATTAAGTGCGGGCAGTACGGCAAGCACGCCTTCCAGATCGTTGCGCTTGACATTAAGCATAAGACCCACCTGTGACTGCGCATCGATAGCGCCGCGTAGCATCAGCGCAATCTGGTCAATCTTCTCGCGCTTCCATGCGTCGGCAAGAGCGGGCTTGCCGGCGATCAGGTGCGTCTCGCTCTCCATCACCGTGTCGATAATCTTCAGGTGGTTTGCTTTCAGCGAGCTGCCTGTCTCCGTGACCTCAACAATGGCGTCAGCCAGCATGGGCGGCTTCACTTCCGTTGCACCCCAGCTGAACTCGACCTTCACGTTCACGCCCTTGCTTGCGAAGTAACGCTTGGTCACTTCAACGAGCTCGGTGGCAATGATCTTGCCTTCCAGGTCTTCAGCCTTCTCAAAGCCGCTGCCTTCAGGCACGGCAAGCACCCAGCGCACCTTGCGGCGACTCTGCTTGGCATAGGTGAGCGTAGTGACACTGGTGACGTCGAGACCGCTCTCGACAACCCAGTCGATACCCGTAAGTCCCGCGTCGAGCACGCCGTGATCGACGTAGCGCGCCATTTCCTGCGCACGAATCAGCATGCACTCGATCTCACTATCGTCAACGGAGGGAAAGTAGGAGCGGCCGTCGGCGTAGATGTTCCAGCCAGCGCGGCGGAACAGAGCGATGGTTGCATCCTGAAGGCTGCCCTTGGGCAGGCCTAGACGAAGTTTATTAGCCACGAGCTACCTCCGTTTTCTGGCCGTTTGCACTCAGCGTGAGCGGCCGGGTAAAGCAACTGACTGTGCCCTCATGGCACACCAGTCCATCGCCTTCGACCTCTACGCGAAACAGCAGCGTGTCGTTGTCGCAATCGGTTGAGGCGGAAACGATGCGCAGCCGGTTGCCGCTGGTCTCGCCCTTCATCCACAGCTTCTGGCGCGTTCGGCTCCAGAAGGTGACGAAGCCGGTCTCCATCGTTTTGGCATAGCTGACCGGATTCAGAAAGCCCAGCATCAGCACTTCGCCTGTGCGCGCATCCTGCACTATGCCGGGCACAAGGCCATCCATCTTGTCGAAATCAATTGTTGCGGTCATGTCGCTCATTTCCCCCTTGGATCTTTCCTGCCCTGAGTTTGAGTTTGTTCGGGCAAACGAAAAAGCCCGCCGGCTTGGTTGCCGGCGGGCTTGTGTGGATCCTGATCTTGATGGCCGTTTACATCAGGCCATAACAGTCCGCCGGCATGGTGGTTCCATGATGGTGATGATGGTGACCGTGATGGCG
Organism: Acidobacteriota bacterium; assembly: GCA_021780075.1. Taxonomy (GTDB): domain Bacteria; phylum Acidobacteriota; class Terriglobia; order Terriglobales; family Acidobacteriaceae; genus Telmatobacter. The sequence continues at coordinate 17,003 of JAJXZL010000009.1, read as the reverse complement.
GTGGCTCTGCATTTGATTCAAGTTTAAGGGCAAGCTCCTGCTGTGTCAACTTACGCCGCCGGCTCAGGCCTGGGTTGCGCATGGAGCAGGTCGATAAGACGCTCGTTCAAGTGGTTGCGCACTTCAAACCGCTCGGATGCGCGCGTCATATAGCGCACCTCTACATCAACACCAGAGGCAGTGGGACGAAGACTGACCACAGGCTCCGCGCTGAACCGGCTCAGGCCATCGCCGCGCGTACCGCGCTTCCACTCTTTCTCGGCAAGGCGGGTATTCTCTTTCATTTCTTCAAGCACGCGTTTCTGAATACGCTCCACCACGCCGGCGGTGTCGTCGGATGCGGGGACTGTGACGGTAACCTCGTCCCACATCCACTGCCCTGTCGTGGAGAAATTGAAGTACTTTCCGCGAATCGCGAAGCTGTTGATAAACGTGATGCGCCGTCCGGTCGCATATCCCTTGTCGGCAAGAGTTCCGGTCTCAAGCAGAGAGGTGTAGATCAGCCCCACTTCGGTCACTTCGCCGCCCACGCCATTAATCTCAACCCAGTCGCCAACGTGAATGCCGTTCTTCCCCATAAGAACAAACCAGCCAAGAAAGGCAATAATAAAGTCCTGCAACGCAATGGTAAGCGCGGCGGTTGCAAGACCCAGAATCGTAGGCGTTTCCTGCGGAAATCCGAAAATGACAAGCAGAATGAGCAAGGCACCAAGGACCTGAATGCCCAGTTCAATGATGCTGCGCAGCGTATGAATCTGCCGCCGATCCAACGATGAATGAGACATCATGCGCCGTACCAGCGCATCCAGTAGAACCATGCAGATGGCAATAAAGACAATCACCGACAGCGACTGCAGAATCAGATGCAACACGATGCGATGCTGCAGAAGCAGTTGGGCAGACCACTTGCTGTATACGGTTGCGAGTTGTTGTTCGGTTTGAATGCGGTCGTCGTAAATACCCAGAATCTGCCGCACTGCTCGCCGGTCGCTTATGTTCACCAGCTTGGCTGCATGGTCGGCCGCAGAAGCAGACAGGGCTGCTTCATTTGCGTTGGCCTTGGCCTCAAGGGCATCGTACTCGGCCGTCAACGTGGCAGCATCTTTTTGAGTCTGAACGCGCGCCTTCTCCAGAAGCTGAGCACGATCACGCTGGCTGAACCATGCCTTCACCCGCCCTGCCAGCGTTCCATAGCGCTTGACTGAAAGAACGGCAATCGGGGCGTAGCTGTGCGACTCACTGTCGTACTGCCGCATCGATGCTTCATGCGCGGTCAGCTCTTCCTGAATGCGCACACTGTCATCGCCCGATAGGCGCTCAAGCTCCCTCTGCGCATCAGAAAGTTCATCGGTATCTAGACCTAACTGGGCCTTGGCAACTTCAATATCGTCTGCGCTCGCGGGAACGGACGCGCCAGCCTTCACCGGTGCGGCTCCTGAACCTGACTTCGCGGTCAGGCTATCGACGAGCGCATTGTCCTGCTTGATGAGTTGCTGCAGTTCCTCGATCCTTTTTGAAATAACCAGCGCTTGGCCCGTCAAAACGCGATCATTATCCTGCAGACTGGCAAGGCGCAGCGCCGCGGCAAATGCCTGATCCACTTCATGGTCCGCCAGGCGTTCGGCTTCGCGCGCATACTCCGTCTCTTCTCCGGAAACAGCCAGCGGCGCCAGCGCTTGCGCTGTTTGCCAGGGACTCAGATCAACCAGGTTCTTCTTGGCGCCCAAACGGGCGTGCGGCCCACCTTGCCAGTTGAGAAAAGGAAGATGCGCCATTGCGCCGCGCGTGGACCAGGAAAACACCAGGCACAGAGCCAGCAGCGCGGATAACACCACAAGGGAAACGAGCCGGGTTTTGCCAAAGACGCTGGTGCGCGACTCGGCTGGAACAGACGCAATTGGAGGCATTGCCATAATTGCATTTTTACAGAAAACCCTGCCCTCAGGGTTCATAAATTGGCAGGCTCCGTTACTTCAGGCCAATTACGTTTCCCCGCGTGACTGCAATTGCAATGCGTCTTTCCTCCTTTGAGCATGCGCTCCATATGAAAGTGCCACCGCTCACTTGCAGTTGGCTCACGCCAAAGCGGAAAATGGAGCCGTGCGGAATAGACTTCAATTTGCGATATTGGCGGCTTCGCTCCTGTGCGCATCCCTGACCGTCTTGCCGCAGGTGGCTGCCACGCCGCACACGCCGCCGCAAGCGAGCATCGACATCAATCACGCCTCAGTCGACGAGCTGATGAAAGCGCCCGGCATGACGCGCAGCTGGGCTGGGCGCATTGTGCGCTTCCGCCCCTATCGCACCCGGCTGGACCTGGTGGAGCGCGGTGTAGTGACCAGCCAGGTCTACGCGCGCATCAAGGGTTTCGTGATCGCTCATCGCGACAAGCAGTGAGCGATCGCTGTTAGGCCTTCGCCTGTCCTGCCGTCACGTCATCCCCACGTTTCAGCAGTCGGCTGAGCAGGACGTAAAGCACCGGGATAAAGATCAGGTTGAGCACCGTGGAGAGCAACATGCCGCCCACGATGGTGGTTCCCACGGAACGCCTTCCCAGAGCACCTGCGCCCGTGGCAAAGACCAGCGGCAGCACACCCAAGATGAAGGCAAACGACGTCATCAGAATGGGGCGCAGGCGCAGTTCGGCCGCTTCAATGGCCGCTTCGGCAATGGTTCGTCCCTTGCGGCGCAGTTGCTCGGCAAACTCGACAATCAAAATCGAGTTCTTGGCCGAGAGACCGATCAGCATCACTAGGCCGATCTGGCAGTAAACATCGTTGGAGAGACCGCGCAACGACACCAGGCCCAACGCACCCAGCACCGCCATGGGCACGGCAAGCAGAATAATGAAAGGGAGTGCAAAGCTCTCGTACTGGGCCGAGAGCGTGAGATACACAACCAGCAGACCCAGCCCGAAGATGGTGAGCGCCTTGCCGCTGGACTCGATTTCGTCCAGAGTCAGCCCGGTCCACTCATACCTCATGCCCGGCATCATGAACTTCTTCGCCAGGTCTTCCATGCCCGCGATTCCCTGTCCTGAGCTGTACCCTGGCGCTGGCGAGCCATCAATTTCAACGGCGCGAAACAGGTTGTAATGCGAGATCACTGGCGGGCCCGAACTCTCCGTCACGGTAACAAGGTTATCCAGGGGGACCATCTGGCCGGTGTCGGAGCGCACGTAATAGCTGTGCAGATCTCCCGCTACCATCCGGAAATGCCGGTCAGCCTGCACGTACACGCGATATGTGCGGTTGTTGTAATCGAAGTCGTTCACATACTCCGATCCCATGAACACGCCGAGCGCGGTCGTAATCTGCGAGAGCGGAATCCCCATCGTCTTTGCCTTAACGCGGTCGATGGTGACAAGCACCTGCGGATCATTTGCAGAGAAGGTCGTTAGCAGCCCGGTAATATCCTTGCGCGCCTGCCCTCCATTCACAATCTGGTGAGCTACGCGATCCAGATCGCTCAGCTTATTGGTACCAGAATCCTGGAGCATGAACTGGAAACCGCCGTAGCTTCCAACGCCATCAACCGCGGGAGGCTGGATAATCGCTACCATGCCGCCATTCGGCGCAAACATCAGGCTCTGCATCTTGGGTGAAAGATCCGCCACAATATCCGCTGCGGAGTGGCCCTTTCCGCGCCGCTGATCTGCAGGCTTGGTACTTACAAACATCATGCCCGCGTTGGATGCGTCGCCGGCCATGCTGAAGCCCATCACTGAAAAAGCGCCCGCAATATCCGGATTGCTGTACAGGATGGCCTGCGCACGGTCGGCCAGCGCCGTCGTATACGCCAGCGACGAGCCGGGCGGCGCCTGCACAATCACCATGAGGAATCCCTGATCCTCCTGGGGAATAAAGCCCGTCGGTACCCGCTGATAGGTCCACATCGTCGCACCGAGGCCGGCAAAGAAGACTACCAGCAGCAAATAGCGCACCTGCAGAGCTACGTGAATCACCTTGGCATACGTTTTAGCCAGCCATGAAATAAAAGCGTCGGCGTCATGAATAAATGCGCCAAAGGCCCGCGAAATAAAACCAATATGCAAAAAATCCAACTGGCGAGGACGCGCTTCTTCGCCGCGCAGAAACATGGCCGACAGCGCCGGAGAAAGCGTAAGCGCATTGAAGGCCGAGATAGCGATGGAGAACGCAATGGTTAGCGAGAATTGACGGTAGAGGATGCCCGTGGTGCCTGGAAAAAATGACACCGGCACAAAGACGGCAATGAGCACAAGCGACGTGGCGATAACCGCACTGGTTACCTCGCTCATGGCCCGCGACGTGGCCTCATGCGGATCAGAGTGCTCCATCGCGATGTGGCGCTGTACATTCTCAATCACCACAATGGCATCATCCACAACCAGGCCCGTGGCCAGGGTGATGCCAAACAGTGTCAATGAGTTGATCGAGAAGCCAAATACCTTGATGAAAGCAAAGGTGCCGATCAATGAGACCGGGATAGTGACCGCGGGAATGATCGTAGCGCGCCAGTCAAGCAGAAATAGAAAAATCACCACGATCACGATGATGATTGCCTCGGCAAGAGTTACCATCACCTCGCGAATGGAGTCGCCAACAACCGTCGTCGAGTCAAAAGCGATCACGTACTCTAGACCCGGCGGAAAGTTCTTTGAGAGTTCATTCAATGCGGCTTTCGCCCTGGCATCCACTTCGAGCGCGTTCGCATCAGAAAGCTGCTGCACACCAATGCCCTGCGCGGGATGCCCATTGAACTTGAGGCTTGAACTGTAGTCTTCTGCTCCAATTTCCGCGTGACCCACATCCTTCAAAAGAACAAGGCCGTTGGCGGTATTTTTGACGATGATCTTGTCAAACTCCTCAGGGCTTGAAAGGCGGCCCACCACACGCACCGGGACCTGAAAGGCCTGATTGGGATCGGAAGGTGGCTGCCCCAGCTGGCCTGCAGGAATCTCAACATTCTGTTCCGTCAGCGCGCTCACAACGTCTGCTGCCGTCAGCCCCTGCGCAGCAAGCTTCGTGGGGTCCAGCCACATGCGCATGGCATACTTGCGCTCGCCAAATATTTCCACATCTCCCACGCCTGGTACGCGCTTCAGGGCATCCTTCACATAAACATCAAGATAATTTGAGATGAACTCGTTTGAATATCTGCCGTCACGCGTATAGAAGCCGGCGCCGAAAACGAAGTTGCTGGTCGCCTTGCTGATGTTGATGCCGGTGGCATTCACCGCCGCGGGCAAGCGCCCCGTGACGCTGGCTACGCGATTCTGCACATCAACTGCCGCGATGGAAAGATCATAGCCCGTGTCAAAAGTAACTGAGATGGAGCTTGTGCCATTGTTCGTGCTGGAAGAGCTGATATAGCGCATGCCCTCAACGCCGTTGATGGCCTCTTCCAGCGGAATCGTCACCGCTTTCTCCACCGTGTCCGCATTGGCTCCAACGTAATTGCACATTACGTTCACCTGCGGCGGCGCCAGCGTTGGGTACATGGCAATCGGAAGTGAGGGAATGCAGATCGCCCCAGCCAAAATAATCAGCAGCGCGCATACTGTCGCAAATACAGGCCGGTGAATAAAGAAATCAACAAACAAGATGAGCCTTCTTTCTTTTCCGTTGCGAGCAGGCGCAGCTTAGTCAGCGCCCATCCATGCCCCTTCGGGGAGGCTGTCTCCCTCATGCGCGCTCAGGCGCCAAGCGGAACAACCGGCATCCCGTTGACCAGGAACTGTGTGCTCGACACGATAACGCGGTCGCCCGCATTGAGCCCTGAAGTGATGGAATAGTTGTTGCCCACCGTCTCGCCTAGCGTGACCGGCGTTTCGCTCGCCACAAAGTGGCCGTCTTTCTGTTGCGCTACAAAAACAAAGCTCTGCGTGCCCTGGCGCGTCACAGCCAGCACCGGAACAACTGCCATGGGCTTCGTATTCCAGATAATGCGCGCCTTGATCAACTGCGCATTGCGCACCATCTGAGGCGTGGCGTGTACCGGAGCCTTCACCAGAATGCCCTGCAGTGTTGGGTCCACCTGCGGCGAAAGAAAATTGATCCTCGTCTTCTCCAGCAGCGTGCCGCCCGTGTCGGATAGTTCAACTTCCAACCCCATGCGCGCCTCACTCGAGCGTTCGGTGGGAACATAAATGTACGCTTCCAGATCCGCGTTCTCATCCACCGTGGTGAGCACCGTACTGGACGACACATAGTCCCCGACATGAACCGGGATGTCGCCCACAATGCCATCAAACGGGGCGCGGATGGTGTAATACGCTAGCTGCTCTTCCTGCGTTTTGCGCAGGGCCACCGCCGACTCGTAGTCTGCCTTGGCGTTGCTGTACGCCTGCTGCGCCTGGTCGTAGGTATCGCGGCTGGTCACGCCGGCGTCAAACAGCTTGCGCTGCCGCTCCACCTCGATTGTATTGAAGTCGAAAACCGCCTTCTTCTGCTGTTCCGTGGCGCGCTGCGCCTGCACCGTGGCCAGTTGCGGCTGCGCATCGATCCCCATCATCGGCTGGCCTGCCTTCACATGATCTCCGGAGTGAACTTGAATCTGCAGCAACCGGCCGCTCACCTGCGGCTGCAGGGTTGCTGAGCGGCGCGACTTGATGGTCGCCACATACTCGCTGCTCTGCTCCACCGGGGCCATGGTCACAGGCAAAATTTTCACCGGCATGGCCTGCATGGCCTCAGCCGGAGCCGCCTGCTTCTGCTGGCAGCCGCTCACCGCCAATCCCAAAATCACCGCACATCCTGAAATGAAAAAACGCTTCAACGCAGTAATCCTCACTTGCCCCTTCTTCCCAAACCCACTTTTGCCTGAGGGTCCGGCGCTCGCCGGATTGGCCGCAATGCCCGATCCCCCGCCATCTCCGCCAGCCATTCTGGATGAATTCGCGGATAAGACTCGCTCTGTCTGCACACGATCCAACAGCAGCGGTCGGACGATAAAATAACCCGTTTCTTTATATGACGAGGGACACGATGTCATTGTCGCAAAAAATCTTCACCGCAAGCACATCTACGACATAAACGATTCTGCAGGCAAAGAACACAAACTACTGGACTAACGCTGGGATGTGCCACAGCCGTCCCATATCGCGGGCGCAGCCCCAACATGCTCTGCACCGCGACACCTGTAAACGGAGCAGCCGCGACGCAGCGGTCATCGATCTGCACACAAACCGCGCACTCCGCTGCCAGGTGCTGCTATGCACGCGATTCCGCAGGCATGTGCCCGCGCTCGGACGAGGCCATTTTTTTGACATGCCACCCGCGAGTTGGTAGCCTTCATATGGGCGCATGTGGCCGACTCAAGCCGACCTTAGCCCTTGTAGCGTCCCCGTCGTCTAGCCCGGCCTAGGACACCGCCCTTTCACGGCGATAACACGGGTTCAAATCCCGTCGGGGACGCCAAATCAAATCAGAGACTTAGCGAGAATTCCCTTCTTTCGTCGCGGAGCATTTTGGGGAGCATCTAAGCGGTCCTTCCAGCCTCCAAACGAGATCTTCCCGTCCAGACCATCTCCACCACCTGTTGTAGCAGGTCGCGAACTAGCCTTCGTCTGTGGCTTGTCACTTAGCCCTTACTAAGATGGCCGTGCAAGAGGAAGATGCCAGCCCCGAAATATCGCCATCAGGCGAAGCCCGAGACAAAGCGCCAAACCGATTAACATTCCCACAAAAGACGGAAGGTGAAGCCAATTCCCCGTAACGACCACCGCTCCCGCCGCCAGTGCAGCAACAGCATAGATATCGGACTGAAGGACAAACGGCGTTTGGTTTACGAGCACGTCGCGAGCCATCCCGCCCCCAATCCCTGTCAACATCCCCAACAGCGCCGCCATCACCGGATTCAATCCGGCTGCCAGCGCCTTTTGGGTCCCGGTTACTGCAAACAACGCGAGGCCTGCAGCGTCCAGACCGAGAATAAGCTTCCCCTGAACATTGATCTTGCGGTTCCAGACAAAGACGACGAGCGCAGCCAATATCGAAATCCAGAGGTACTGCAGATTGGTGAGTGCGGCTGGCGGAATCGCCCCAATCAGAAGGTCGCGAGTAATTCCGCCAGCATTGCCAGTCACAAATGCAAGAACCATGAGCCCAAACAGGTCAAATCTGTTCTTCACTCCAGCAACCGCGCCACTCAATGCAAAAACGAAAGTGCCGACGAGGTCAAGCACGACCGCAAATGTTCCAAGTAAATGTTGCCCTTCCGCCAACGCATTGCTCATGATGCCATCCAAGCGTGAGCCGCAATTACGAGTGCTTTAATTCCTGTTTCCAGTGTCGGGTGCAAAACCGGCGCAAAGCGCGGATTATGGTTCGTCGGCAACGTGTTGAGTCTGCCTTCTCCCTTGGCCTTCGCATAAGTCTCAGGATCGGCCCCACCAATAAACCAGTACACAGACGGAACGTGCCACTGGGCGCCAAAACAACCAAAATCTTCGCTCGCCATCGTTGGCTTTGTCTGCTCGATTGATCCCTCTGGAAAGTATTGACGAAAGGCATCAACCACTCTCTTTGTCGCAACCGGATCGTTCGTTACCAGAGAATATTGATCGAGCGGAGTAATCTCAGGTGGTTTTGGAGCACCCGCAGCTTGGGACTCAGCATTCACAATCCTCGTGATTGACGCCAGAATGTGTCTTCGAACGCCTTCGTCAAAAGTGCGCACGTTCAGCTTGATAATCGCCTCATCTGGAATCACGTTCTCTTTTGTCCCTGCCTGAAGCGATCCAACCGTAAGGACGGCGCTATCGGTCGGCGCCACTTCCCGCGACACAATGGTTTGTAGCCGCAGTACGGTCGAAGCAGCCATAACTACAGGGTCAATGCTGGCTTCGGGCATTGACCCATGTGCTCCGCGGCCAAACAATCGAATCTGCAGGCTGTCGGCCGCGGATGTAACAACGCCGTCTCTCCAATCGATCCTTCCGGAAGGCAAGCTCATCACGTGCTGACCCAGCACGACGTCAGGCTTTGGAAACCTCTCGAACAGCCCGTCATCGATCATGGCCTGCGCTCCCTGTCCAATCTCCTCGCCCGGCTGAAACACCACCATGAGGGTACCCGTCCAGGCATCGCGAGCCCTTGCGAACAGGCTGGCAGCTCCCATCAAACAGGCAACGTGCATGTCGTGGCCGCAGGAGTGCGCTACTGGCACCTCCGCTCCATCGGGACCAGTCCCTACGGCTTTACTCGCGTACGCAAGTCCGGTTGCTTCTTGGATCGGCAAAGCATCCATATCAGCGCGCAGCATCACGATGGGACCGTCGCCGTTACGGAGCACGCCTACAACCCCTGTTTTGCCGACTCCGGAGGTCACGTCAAAGCCCAGTGCTTTCAGATGTCTTTCCGCAATTTCTGCCGTCCGGGTCTCCTGCATAGATAATTCAGGGTGAGCATGTATGTCTTTATAGGTCTCTTCCAACGCAGGAAGAAGGGCGCCAAGATGCGTAAAGAGCGGTTCCAGTCGTTTGTCCTGCATATCTCTTTCCCCTTTCCTGCGAGCGTTACTGAGTATATTTTCGTTTTCTAGGGTCAGGAGTGTTTCGTATTTGAAAACCTCGGTTGTAAATTTTGGACTTTCAGCCTCAGGCCTGCGAGAAATCTCCGAGGCGTTTACGGAAATCTGATCGCTCCCGAAACTGACTTTGAACCATCTCTCCGGAAACAGTTGTCAGCCTCGCATGCCTCGTGGTGCGTTGTCGATTACGCGTTGCAAATTGGTTGACCGAATCTTACGCCGGCTGTAATCAATTAAGTTCTTCACCGGAGCTCAGAAGCGGGCTGCATGATCCTCAGTAGCGGATGGCCCTGCACGTTCTCAAGTGGAAAGTAGACCAGATGAGTTCTTGGGTCGACGGAAACCGTGTGGGCGCGCGGCATATTGAACTGGCCAATCAAAGTCAGGTCGTGCCGGGCTTCCTGCAATACGGTAACAGTCCCCGATTCAGCGGAGACGTACAGGCGCTTCAGTCCTGGGTCGAAGGCGAGAACATCCGGATCATCGCCCACCGGATGAACAGAAAGAAGCTTCATGGCCCTTAGGTCGAACACTCCCAGCGAATGGTTCTCCTCCCCGGCAATGAAAGCCAGTCGATCTGCTTCGTCGAGCGCAATACCGTGGGGATTCTCAATTCCCGGCAGTTTGTATCGGCCAACAATCTTCATTGCCGCCGGATCGATCGAAACGATCTCATTGACTCCATGGACCGCCACGAGGATGTGGCCTGAACCGGCGTCGTAGACCGTATTGCCGGCTCCCCCTCCAAGCGGAATGTTCGCGATCAGTTTGTTCGTTACGGCGTCGATCACCGCATCCACTCCACCATGCTCGTCAGAGACAAACACTCTTTTGGCAGCCGGGGAGTACGCGAGTCCATCGGGATAGTTGATCGGCCCTGCTGTTGCAATTGTTTTCAGGGTGGCCATGTCGACTACGGCGACTTCGTGCTCGCCAGTCGCAGAAGCATACGCCCGGCCAATCTCAGGAACCGCAATCACGCCATGTACTCGGCTGAATCCATCGAGATTGGCAACGACCTCGCGTTTTTGCGTGTCGAAGACCACCAGTTGATTTGCATTCATGTGAGAGATATAAAGCCGGCCATGTTCCACATCGAGGCTTTGGTAGTCAAAACGAACCGCGGGTCCGGGCATGGGAATGTCCGCAACCGTTGTCAACACCGGCTTGTCGGCTCCAGTTTGTGACTGGGCGACGCTCCCACTCAGGAGCAACAGTAGGGTCACAATTCCGTAGATCCATTTCGAGGTGCCAATCGATTTGTTCATCAGGGTCGCTTCTCCATCTGTGAATCAATTATGTCAAACATCGGAATCGGAACTCTGCGGATAATGGCTATGTCACAACGCGCAGTGATTCAAAAACTCAGAGAAAGGCCCACGTTCAGCAGCCGATTGGCAACAGGATTGCCTACCTGTGCCGAATAAACACCGCTGGCGAGGGCAATCGACTGGCCAAAGAGCGGTGAGCCGAGGATGCCGATTGGCGTGGCAAGGTTGACGTTGTTCAGCGCATTCAGAGCGGACATGCTCATCGTGAGCGCGTAGCGACGGTTTGTTGCCCCGCCAAGGCTTGTGCCGCCGCCGCTGCTCAGGCCGCGTCCGCCAAGGCCTCGATTCCGCCCCCCTTCTGTTTCGGGTGCGGAACCTTCTCCGCCATGCTTCTCACCGACCTCGCGACCAAATCCAAATGTGCGGCTGAGCCTCATGTTCAACATGAAATTATTCGGCCCCGTCTCTGTGTTGGGGCGGATGGGGATATCGTTTGTCCCCGGAGCGATATTGAAAGAGCCGTACTTTGTTACCACCACGTTGGCCGAGGGTGTTGAGGCGGTTGCCACCGCGGGCCGGGCGTCGTAAACACCGGTTCCGTACATATCTTGCGGAAGCTGGATGCTGAACGGCTGCCCGGAACTCGCGATGAACATAGGGCTCAGACGGAAGGCGAATGGCGCAGCAAAGCTGCCACCAATAACAATGCGATGGCGAATATCAAAGCTGGTGCGCCCATAGTCCTGGGAAAGATCCCAGGGATTGGTCTGGAAGCTGAATTCTCCGGCAGGGCTGCTCTGCATGTTCAATCCTGCATCGCCGTTCGCATTGTTGAAGACGTAGTAGCCGAACAGTGAGGCTCTGCTGGTCTGAACATGGATGTTCGCAACCAATTGCGTCTGCTTGTAGATGGCGGCAGACTCGTAGTTGTAGATGTTCCCGGCAGCGTTCCCGAGCGGCCTTACACCGCTGGTCGGATCGGCGGGATTAAAGGTTCCAGGCAATGGCGCGTTGATGTCATTCGCAAGGAACTGGTGAATGCCGCGAGAATTGACATACGTGAGCGAGGCGGTTGTGCTGCCCGACAGTTGCCGTTCCAGGCTGACTGCAGTGTCCATGTCATACGGGAAGACAAGATTGGGGGCAATGCGAAAAGTCGTGGGCGCCGAAGTCGCCGTGCTCGTCAGGTCAGTGAAAGGCGGTGCGGTCGGGAAGAAATCGGGATTATTGATGATATAGGTCTGCTGATTTTGTCCATTCATACGGGCCGCGATCATCATGTGGTCATCGTCAAGGTGTGTATAGAAGATGCCCCAGCCTGCTCGAAGCACGGTCTTGGTATTCGTGCCGTGGCCCAAGCCCCAGGCGATGCCGATCCTGGGTGCCCAATTGACGCGCCTGCTGACGTAGTTCTCCGATTCAAGGCGCAGGCCGTAGCTGGCCATGAGGTGCGGCGTAGCGCGCCAGTCATCGTTGATGAAGAGGTCGCCGTCAATACGATTGATCGATGCCAGAAGATTGCCTGCCGTGACGCTGAACTGGCTGGGGCCGTATCCGGCCGCCTGAATCTGAGTCATCGTCATGCCGTTCTGCAGCCCTTGCAATGTCTTCTGGTAATCCGTCAGTGAGTTGAACGTATACGTGCCGTTGAACCCTCCGTTCGTGGCCTCGCTGCGAGGCAGGTCAAGCAGAGTGCCGCCAAACTCGACCTGGTGCTTGTGGAAGGTCAGGGTCGTATAGTTTTGGATGGTGTAGTGCGTCTCGGAGCGGTTGAACGTGCCCGAATTGTCACCGCCTCCAGTGAATGCGCCGAGAACCTCGATCGTTGGCGAGAAGTCCTGCGGCGTCTCCGTATTGTGGAAGTGGAGATATTGAAAGAAAGTCTGATTGACCAGGCGCGCGCTCAAAACCTGGGTGTCAATAATTTGAACGTTCTGGTGATGGAACACCCTGTCGTAGGCCTGCGACGGAAGGGACTGCGTGTCGACGCCGTCGTTGTGGTCGCTGATTGCATAGTAGCGGTACGCTGCGCTGAGTGTATTCTTCGGGCCCAGCTGAATATCCGCATGAGGACTGAAGTTGGTGAGGATGCGAGGATTCAGAACCGAAGTCACATAAGGCACGACATTCAAACTCGAATCGAGCACGTCCGTATTGACGAGGCTGGCCCGGTTGATATTGCGACGCTCGAAGTCGAAGAAGAACGATGCATTCTTCCAGAGCGGTCCGCCGAGGTCTGCGTCCCAGAGCCACGTATGGTACGAGGGAGGCGACGCATTCGATGCGGACAGAAACGTGCTGACGGCATTCATCACCGAGTCGTTGTATTCGCTCGAAACATCTCCGTGGAATGCTGAGGCCCCTGGCTTGGTGAAGATATCGATCCGTCCATACCCCAGACGGTCGTTTTCCGCAGTAAAAGGATTGGAGTTGACTCGGATCTCGCGGATCGCCGATTTGGGCGGCATATCGCTGCCCGTGAGGCCATTGACGTAAATCTCAGCCCCGCTCGCCCCAACCGAAGGGCCCGCCAGGGATGCTATCTGGTTCTGGAGCTCGTCCGGGTCATTGGAAAGGGCATTCATGTTGTTGCCCGCGACGGAAACAGACGAGGCGTTCGATTGCGGCGACACTTCCAGCTGTGGAGCGTTTCCCTGAACGAGAACCTGTTGCGACTCGGTTGCGATAACCAGACGGATGTCCAGCGTAACGGCGTGTCGTGAGGCCGGAATGGCGGTTTGCTTTGATGTCGTCCTAAAGCCGGATGCTTCAGCCGTTACCTTGTATCGCCCAGCAGTCAAACCCGTGATGCGATAGCGTCCTTCTCCATCGGTCTGTACGGTGTGGGCAGGCCCCGAAGGCTGTAGCTCAACAACGACCGACGCGCCCGGTATCAGAGCTCCGGAGGGATCCATGACACGCCCCTCAAGAACGTCGGGCTTTTGTGCATGGGCCGCCCCACATATCCACATCATGAACGTGAGGCAGTAAATTAGATACCATCGGAGCGACATGAAGGAGTAATCCTTATGAATCCGCACAAAAGCTTCTTCGCCCACACCAGGCGATTCCGCTATTTGCGCTATAAGAAATAGTAGTCTGTGTTGCGCCTGACTTTCCCCGTCATTCGAATGACGCGCAGCATTCCTGGCAAGATCAGAACCCGGGCAGTGTGATTCGACCGCGGACTTTGGGGAATTGCTGCATTCTGCCTCCAGTGCGTTTTTATCTGCACTGACAGGTCGGCGCACTCATGGAACTGCGAAAGAGGTTCAACAGCATGTCCATTGGGACAAAATTGTGGAGGCGAATTGCCTGGGTGGCCCTCGGGGCAGCCGCTCTGGCTGCGGTCGTACTCTTGCTGGTGATTTGGCGTGGATTTCGCGCGGGCGAGCCGCCCGGAGCGCTGGAGACCGCCGTGGCCCGCCGCGTGAGAGATCTTGCCATTCCCCTGCACGAGCAGCGCGAGAAGAATCCCCTCGCAGGTGACGCTGCAGCGCTGCAACAGGGCCATGAGCTGTTTCTGGCCAACTGCGCGACCTGCCATGGAGTCGATGGCAGTGGTACGACAAGCGTCGGTACCCATCTGTATCCGCGGGCACCCGACTTGCGATCCGCTCCTACACAAAACCTGAGCGATGGCCAACTCCACTTCATCATTTCAAACGGAGTGCGCTTCACGGGCATGCCGGCCTTGAATAGTGCACATCGAGTCTCGGGGCAGGATAGCTGGAAACTGGTGCTCTTTGTCCGCAGTTTGCGGCCGCTATCGCAATCCGAGCGGGCTGCAGAGGCACAGACGCTGGTCTCGGCGCATTATGTTGGTTCTCAGGCGTGCCAGCAGTGCCACCAGTCCATTTATCAGCGCTGGAAGAAGTCGCCCATGGCAAATGTGGTGCGCGATCCCCGTGGCGATCCTCATGCCATCATTCCTGATCTCTCAACAAACACTGTCTCGCGGTTTTCCATGGATCAGGTGGCGTTCGTGTACGGAAGCCTTTGGAAACAGCGATACTTCACGCGTGTGGGCAATAATCTCTATCCCCTGCCTGTGCAATGGGACATTCGCAATCAAAAATGGCTGCCCTATCACGTCCCGTCACAGGGCGCCGATTGGTGGGCGCATCTCTATCCAGACGACAACATGCACCGGCCCACCGGGCCAACGTGCGATGGCTGCCATTCTGTCGGTTACAACATTCAGACCCACACCCCGGCGGAGTGGAATGTCGGATGCGAACGCTGCCACGGTCCAGGAAGTCTGCATGTTGAACATCCCACGCGTGGCAACATCATCAACCCTGCCCAACTGGATGCAGTGGCGGAAAACGACGTCTGCATTCAATGCCATTCCCAGGGGAGACCGCTCACAGCAGAGATTCAAGGCCAATATTATGACTGGCCGGTGGGCTATCAGGTTGGACTACAACTGCGGGATTACTGGAAGCTCGAAGACTGCAGTCTGGGTCATACAGATTTCTACTATTTCCCTGATTGCACGGCCCACAAGAATCGGATGCAGGGCAATGATTTTGTGCAGAGCGTGATGTATCGCCATCAGATCAGTTGCTCGTCGTGTCACGATGCCCATGGCACAAACAATTACGCAGAGCTAATCAAGCCCGCGAATCAGATCTGTCTCGACTGCCATGGCCCGATGTCTCCGAATGGGCCGCATACTGCGACCCTCGAGGAGCACACCCATCACAAGGCCGGAAGCGCGGGCAGCCAGTGCGTAGCTTGTCACATGCCGGCCATTGAAGCAGAAGGCGTTCCAGGCACCTTCGTCCATGCCCATACTTTTCGGTTCGTCACGCCGGAAATGACGGAAAAGTACGGGATTCCCAATCCCTGTACAACCTGCCATTACGACAAAACAACCGCCTGGGCCATAGAAGCAATGGCGCGGTGGAATGGTAAACATCCCTGGAGACTGAGATGAAATGATTGAGTTAGGAAGGATCCCATCTTCTTGAAGCACGAGCCTAACTCTCCAAAGGCACAAATAGGTGCAGAGGCCTGGGTTCCGGGAGCCTCTGCGCGTCGGCTCTAAGCAAATCGCCAAAGCCCGACTCCAGCGCTTTGCGGTCGAAACGAGCGGAAGTATGTGCCTCGCCACAAACACGGCCACGAATCGCTCTGTGATAACGCTCACCTGATCCGGCGGTGGACCACCTTTGCTCCGCTGCAAATCTCTGCTCACACAGCGTTTTATGGCCTCTTCCTCCGGCACTAATAGTGACCTGCCTCACAAAATTCTTGCGCATCCTTTCAAGGGTTGTGACGGAGGTCACATACACCGCTCACAGCAGTTTGATTCCATGCATATGAACGACACCGAGACGATCCGGTGCATCCAAACTGCCAACGAGTCTTATCCGACCCGGCAGTTTGGGTGTGCATTCGGGTCGCCTAAGTTACAGGGTGCCGCGGAAGATTCGGTCCCCGCCAAATCACAACTCATGCAAGGAGGAACTATGAAGTACATCGTTCCATCAGCTCTTATGTTTCTGCTGGCCGCCGCTATTGGGCAGGCCGGAACCATTCACGGCAAAGTCACCGGCGCAAAGGGCGAGTCCGTCGTTTATGTCGATACGATTGCCGGCAAAACCTTTCCAGCTCCCGCGCAGCATGCGGTCGTGAATCAGAAGGGTCTGATGTTCATGCCCCATCTGCTGGCTGTGCAAGTGGGAACCACTGTGGACTTCAAAAACGAGGACAGCGTGGAGCACAACGTTTTCTGGTCCTCGATCAACGGCAACAAGAGTCTTGGCCACAACATGGGCACCTGGCCGCGCGGCGAGCAGCGCAGCTTCAAGTTCACCAATACCGGCGTTGTAGCGCTCCTGTGCAACGTGCACCCGGATATGGCGGGTTACATCATCGTTTCGCCCACACCCTATTTCGCCATCACGGACAAGACGGGTGCATTCAAGATCGAGAACGTTCCAAATGGCTCCTACAAGCTGACGGCCTGGAATGAAGGCGGTAAGGTGCATACTCACTCTGTTCAGGTGACCGTTTCAGGCGATGCCAACGCGGACATCCCATTGGGCAAGTAGTGGTATGGAATGGGCGCGGATATCGAACGCGGAAAGAAAGTGGAGCGACAGGACAGGGAGACGGCTGGCATGCTGAAGCGATTTGAAAACAAAGCAGTCGATGCAGGGTGGTTGAACAGCAACTTTCCCTGCATGATGGCCTGTCCTGCGCACACCA
>JAJXZL010000023.1 GCA_021780075.1 Acidobacteriota bacterium | reverse complement strand
CGTGCGCTGACGGCATTCCTCATGGCGCAGAAGACCGGCGCCGGACAGGGGGCGAAGTGATGAAAGCGAATCCATGGCTCACCGGAATGCTCGCTGTCGCAATGTGTACCGGCTGCATGCACCGGAAAGCATCTGCTCCGGGGCTTAAGGCAAAGGCGACTGGAACCGCCATCGTTGTGGTCAGCGGCGATAAGCAGCTGGGATTTGTTGGTTCCCGGCTCGCGCAGCCGTTGGTGTTGCAGGTAAACGACGATCAGGGCAATGCCGTGACGGGCGCCAAGGTGGAACTTACCGGCGCACGAGGTGTTGTCTTCGATCCGGCACAGGTGCTCACAGACGACAACGGACAAGCGACCATCAATGTCACGCTTGCAGGAATCGCGAGCAGATACGAATTGACGGCATCCTCGCAGGATGCCCATGGAAAAACGTTCACTCTCTCGGTAGCTGAATATGCGGCCGGGTACCAGCAGGAAGTAGGTCACGGAGTGAACGACAAGTACTGCTCGCGCTGCCACAATTCCGAATCAACTGCCGAGCAGGTGTCGAACTACGACAACCTCGCAGTGAAACCGCATTCGTTTACAAACGGCGAGATCTACAACAAGCTCTCCGAGACCGACCTGGCAAACATCATCGAGCACGGCGGTCCCGCGATGAACCGGTCGGCTCTGATGCCGCCGTATCAGTGGACGCTGAATAAGGCAGAGGTCCAGGCAGTGATTGCCTACATCCGCCTTGTTTCCGATCCGCCCTATGTGGCGCCAGGGGTTGTGTATGCAAAGCATTAGCCTGCGAGAGAGAGAAACTCTCGCGGCGTGGAAGCCGGAAAGCGACAGTCCCCCAGCCCTTTCATGCAGACTTCCATTCACGTATCGCACGGCGTCCGCAGTCAGATACTGGTTTCTGCGGCGCCGCTGCGTAGTTCCAACATTTTACTTCATAACAACATTTTGCTCTTAAGGAGGCTGTATGAAACACCTGCCGTGGAGAAAAGGCAACCTACTCACAGTTGCCATGCTATCGGCATTCATTTTTGCATCGTCTCGCAGCGCGACAGCGCTGCCGAGCTATGCGCGACAGACAGGACTTGCATGTAGCGGCTGCCACTACAATCCACCGGAGTTGAATCCGGCCGGGCGCCTCTTCAAGCTGCTTGCCTACACACAAAAGATGGATAACAGCACGGTGCCTGCGCCCACTCCGGACAAGCGGCGGCCGGGACTCGAGATGCTTCAGAACCTGCCCCTGGGTGCATGGTTTGAGACGTCAATGACGAGCACCAGGAAGGCTCAGCCAGGCAGTCAGAATGCGAGCTTCGAATTTCCGCAGGATATCTCACTTTTCTTGGCCGGTGCATGGGCTGATCACCTGGGCAGCTTTCTTCAGGTTACGTACAACGCGCAGGATGACCATTTCGGCATGGATAACACGGATATCCGGTTTGCCAAGAAGACCAAAGTCAATGGCAAGGACCTGATCTACGGTTTGATGATGAATAACAATCCAACCCTGGAAGATGTCTGGATGACCTTGCCTGGTTGGGGATATCCCTTCGTTGCTCCCGACTCGTCACCAACTCCTGCTGCGTCGGCGATCCTGCAGGGCGCGCTTGCGCAGGATGTGGCAGGCTTTGGCGGCTACACGATGTGGGACAACCACCTCTATGGGGCCGTGACCCTCTACCGTTCGGATCACATGGGCTCGCCACAGCCCAACTCAGGGACTGGTGCAAGCTACAACATCAGCGGCCTTGCTCCTTATTGGCGAGTTGCTTATCAGGAGAGCGGAAGGATAAACGTCTTTGAAGCCGGCCTCTACGGCATGCATATGTCTTCATTCCCTGGCGCCATCACCGGCCCCACCGACGACTACACGGACTTTGGCACAGATTTCGAGTATGACCGGACCATCGGCCGCGATGTGCTCTCCGTCCGTGGCACCTACCTGCGTGAGAATTCCACTCTAGATGGGAGTGTTCAGGCTGGAAGTGCTTCACCGGGCAGCCATCATCTCAACACTGCCAATGCAAACGTTGAATACCACTACGGCAACCGTATCTCGGGAACCGTTGGATGGTTCCTCACCTCCGGTACCGCGGATACCACGTTGTATGCTCCAGCCTCTGTTTCGGGAAGTGCAAATGGCAGTCCGAGGAGCGAGGGCATCTCGGGCAACTTCTCATACTGGCCGGTGCAGAACGTCGATATCTCATTTCAATACAACGGCTATAACCGCTTCAATGGCGGTTCGACAAACTATGACGGCAGCGGCCGCAATGCCTCTGACAACGACACTTCGTACTTGCTTATCCGGTACATCTTCTAGGGTCAAGGGTCGATCCTGCCTTGAATGCAGGATTGACCTAGTTCAGAACGTGTGAAAAGCCCGGTAATGGCCTTGTGCGATACGCACAAGGCCATTACCGCTTTTGAAGCCAGCTTTCAGCGCTGTGGATTGGTCACAAATTTCGACATATCGCGAGAATTCCGGAGGAACATAAGTGAGATCGCAACATGCACATTCATTGCTGAAGGTGGCAGCCCTCGCGATCGTAATCTATGGATCGACGCTGATGGCGCAGACGCCGGCAGCACAGCCAAGCATGACCGTGAATGCGCAGGAGACCGGGTCGAAGCAGACCCCCAGCGAGTATCCCGCGCCGGTGAATCTGCAGGCCCTGCCCAAAACGATGACCGGCCAGCAGGTGCACGACTTAATGGAGCAGTGGTCGCGCGACCTGAACACGAAATGCGATGGCTGCCATACCTATGACCACAATCATCTGGGACCAAATGGCAAACTGGACCTGAACTATGCGGACGACTCTAAGGACCTGAAGCGTGTTGCGCGCATGATGGTCACAATGACGGACCTGATTAATACCAATTACATCGCAAAGGTGGATGGATCGGGTGTGCCGGTAAGCTGCGGGATGTGCCACCGTGGGGATATTGGCGCGCAGCCGTATGACCCGACAAAGACCGCAGAGTTGCAAGCACGCGAGATTCGCCAGGTAATGTGCGGAGAGAAGGAGCCGGAGGGGACAGAGCAGGAGAAGCACTGATGCGCAGAGGGTGACTTGTGCGGATCAGGGCATGATTCGCTGCGAATGCCTGCCGTTCGTGCTGCGGGCAGTAAAGATGAGCAGCATGATGCTCACTGTTGCGGCAACAACAGATGAGAGGGCAAGCCCCAACGGCTTATAAAACAAGCACCCGGGGGCGCTCTCGACATTCATTCCGGCACGTCCGTTCGCAGCAAGCCCGGATCAAACAAATCCTTCAATAGACTCACTGCCGATTGCGTTCAACCCGTAGCGTAACCAGATCCCACGCAGCAACAGTCACTTCCTCCGGCGCGGCCTCCATCGCATGCTCGCTCAGATTACTAAGCCACACGCGCGGCGCAGTCTTGTCCGCCCAGGTCAACCTGGCTTTCCGGTCCTCTCCTGAAGCGCCAAAGAGGCACACGATCCATGCTTTGCCATCAGTGCTGGGCTTGCATGTCAGCGCTAGCACATCCGCGGGCTCAACGCACAACAGCGAGGCCGGTGGCTCCTGCACGCGGGCATGTGAGGCGCGCAGCGGCTGTGACAATCCAATGGCCAGCCGACTGGCTGCTGCCGCATCGTACCCGGAGTGAAGCCGCAGCGCATAGCGAAACTCCACGACTCCCTTCTGATAGGCACGGTAATTGGTCCCCCAGTGATTATTCATTGCCCATGAATAAAATTTCTGCGTCGGTTCAATGTGCTTCCGCCAAATGCCGGGATTCGTCTGCGACCCGAGCATGGTGGCCGAAATCTCTCCGATTTCAACCAGGGGCGCATCGAGCGTCACCCATGTCACGCCCCGTTCCGCATTGGATACATCGATCCAGCGGCCAACAGGCAGCCAGTTCTTGCAGGACCCCGGAAGCTGATCCAACTCCGGCCGCATCACCGCCAGCGGAATATCCATGCGCATCTGCCCCTCTGGAACCGCGAAGGGAAACGCGAACTGCAGGCTCTCCTTGGACTGGTGCTGCGCAAACTCGTCTCCCTGCCCGCCCACACCCGGATGAGGATTCAGAGCTGCCTGCTTCTTATCGACCGTGTTGCTCAGCTCAATCCAATCAGCGCCCGCAGTGAGGCGTATGCGGCGCACAAGACTGTTGCAGCCCGGCGCCGACGACTCCACGCGAAGCGACGCGACCAGCGGCCCCTGCTCCTCAATCACAAGCCTCGCAGCTCCGCTGCTCCTGATCTTTGAGAGGTCTTTCCCTTCGAGGAACAGGTATTCATTCACAGCCTCGCCGCTGCCGGCGTCAACCAGGTTATTTGCACTCCCATGCAGCGCGAGTTCCACGAGATTGCCTGTGCTGGCATCAACTCTTGCGCGCACAATACCGTTCTCAAGAATCCCGTTCTTGATCGAGACATGCTTCCGCGGCGCATGCGCTTTGGCGTTGGAGAGATGGAACCGCGCGCTCCCGAACGGCGGCACATCCTGTGCCAGAATCGCCAGTTCCCCCGTGGACAGCCGCTGCGAAGCAACCGCCACTCCGTGCTCATCCTTCACATGGTCCCCTGCGGACGACATTTCCTTCGGAAGCACCACGACCTCCGTACGCGCCCACGAGCTGGCATTGTGCACGTCGATCATCGCTGCATCATTGCCGGTCGCGTACGTACTCAGAGCCCGTTCAACAAGCGTCATGGACTCCTTCTCGGCATTCACAGCAAAGTCGCGCTTGAATTCCCACTGTTGCGTCACAAACGGGTTTTCGGAATCCGAGACACTGTTCCACGCGCCCCAGGTGTGCTCAGAGTAAAGCAGCACATTTCTCCACGCCTCATTGAACTCCGGCTCTCGATACACTGACGGCGCCAGCATTGCCGTCAAGGTCTCTGCTTGAGTGATGCGGTCCGCAGCCCCGCGGCTCATGCGGGTTTCCAGCGCGGAAGAGCCCGCACCATCCTCCCAATAAGGTGTAAGATCCCCCTTGAATTCAGGGATCTCTTTGCCATAGCGCTTTTCAAACGCAGAGAATGCGCTGCTGGTGCTCGCAATGGTGAACCGCGGCCACTCGTATTCTGTATTCCATGCCTTGATAAATTCCGGCAGCTCCGGATCGGGCTCGGCATTGTCGCCGTGGCCGGACCAACGAATGCAGGAAATCTCATAAGGGAACTTCACCACATCCAGCCGTTCCTGATATTTGCCCACCCAATCAGCGCTCAGCTTCATCACATGCGACATGGCATAGCCGGTCCACGGAACCCACACGAGCAGCTTCTCTTTGCCTGACGGAGAAACCCACCAGAACGGCTTATCCTGCCACTCCACCATGAACGTGCCAATGCGATCGAAGAAATTTGGCGCGGCAGAGAAATAGCGAATCCCCGCCTGCGCCATCGCCGTAACCGTACCCCAGGTAAATCCTGGAACGTCGCTCAACATGGCTGAATCAACAGCCACACCGCATTCACGGCCCAGTTCCCCGGCATAGCGGAACAACTGCAAAAGCTCTTCGGGACGGCACAGCCCGGTCAGTTCATTGGCGTACATCCCGTTCAAACCGACCCAGCCCTTCTTCACGGCGTCAACCAGCTGCTCCCTTTCCGCCTGAGACTTGCGCCGCATATACAAGTCAGCGCCCCAAAGCACCTCCAGGTTCCACACAAAGCGCGCACCCTCCGGGTAGTCTGCCGTGCGGCGCGCCAGGTCGATCCCTTTCGTGATGTTCAGCATCTGCTTCTCTTCCACCTTGGCTTGTAAATCCGTATAGCCAAGATCGTGATGCGAGTGCGGAAGAATGTAGACCTGCACCTTGCGTACCGGATACAAACTGATCTCGGCGGTGCTTGTCTTGCCGGCCAGCTCAACTTCCACGGTTGCCTTGGTCACAGCATCCACCGGCGCAACATGGACATTGAAGCGCTGCTCGCCGGCGGAGAGCGTTCTGCGATCAATTTCTTTTCCATTCACCCGCGTGATCGCCGTCGCGTCCTCGCCCGCATGCTGAACCGTGATTTGTATCGGTTGCGCCAGGTTGCCGGCCTTGCGTACCAGGCCGCGAATTGGCGCAGCCAGGCCAGCACTCTTCGCGCCGCCTTGTTCTGCATCGAGCCTTGACCACGCTGGGCGTGCGCAAAGCGCATTCGCCGCCACAATCGACAACCCCTTCAGAATCTCGCGTCTTTGCATGTACGAAAAGTCTCCTGTTCAGCGTGCGAAGAATTGCTGCCAGATAAGCCGCCTCAGCCCTCAATCATTTGCACTGCACAATGCTTCGAGCGGCACGGCACCATCAGCTCTCAAGGTTTCTCTACGGCTTCAGGACAAGGCTGCTTGTTAAGGCGGCCTGCGATGAACCGCCCACCCACACGGTGTACTTGCCGGGTTCAACGGCCCAACGCCCCTCTGCGTTCCACACCGCAAGCTGCTCCTGAGGAACAGCAAATGTGACAGTCTTCGTTTCCTCCGGCTTAAGGTGTATTCGTGCAAAGCTCTTCAGTGAGCGATCAGCAATCTCTACGCTGCTCACATCTTCCCGCACATAGAGCTGCGCCACCTCGTCCCCTTCCCTGCTGCCCGTATTCGTCACATCCACGGTCACGCGGATGTTGTCTTTGCTGCCCGGTGCAGGTGCGTATGCGGTCAGGTGATCGTAGCGAAACGTCGTGTAACTCAGGCCAAATCCAAAGGGAAACAACGGCTCGCCATTGTCGTCCACGTACTTGCGTATGCGCGAGGGGTCTGCGTTGTAGAAGTCTGGCAACTGGCCCATGTTTCGTGGAAACGTAATCGTCAGCCGTCCTGCGGGATTGTTCTCTCCAAAGAGCGTTTCGGCGATCGCCTGCCCGCCAAATTCCCCCGGATACCAGGCTTCAAGAATCGCCGGAATGTGCTCCTTCGCCCAGCCAATCGTCAGCGGCCTGCCATTCTGCAGAACCAGCACCACAGGCTTGCCCGTAGCGGCCACTGCTTCAAGCAGTTTTTCCTGGTTGCCCGGTAGATCGAGACTCGACCGGTCAAAGCCTTCGCCTGAAATGCCTTGCCATTCGCCCAGTCCGAGAATGATTACATCGGCATCTTTTGACAGAGCCAACGCCGCAGGAATGTCCTCTCCCGAATCAAAGCTCACCGTCGCCTGCGGAACCAGCTTGCGGATTCCATCCAGCATGCTGATATGAAGGCCATTTGCTTCCTTTTCGTAGTCGCCGTAGCGCGCCACATTCGCGTTGGGCCCGATCACGGCAATGCGCTTCACTGAGCGCGAAAGCGGCAGAAGATGGCCATCATTTTTGAGCAGAGTCATCGACTCGCGCGCCGAGTCCAGCGAAACAGCCAGATGCTCTGGCGAGCGATGGGCCTTGGCGTTTAGCGTCGGGTCAACGAATGGATGATCGAAAAGTCCCAGTGCAAACTTCACGCGCAGAACCGAGCTCACAGCCCTGTTGAGATCCGCAAGCGGAAGAGTGCCTTCATGCGCACAATCCGCGAGCGCCTTCTGAAACACGGCATGGTCGAAATCGTAGAACTGCATATCGACGCCTGACCGGATCGCCATGCACGCGGCATCCTTGGGAGTCGCCGCAACATGATGCGCTCCATAGAGACGCTGGATGGCGCCGAGATCGGAGAGCACAAAGCCCTTGAACCCCCATTCCTTGCGCAGCACCGTCTTCAGCAGAAACGGATCCGCCGTCACAGGAATGCCGTCAATCTCGTGATATGCCGCCATCACGCCCATCGCATGGCCCTCGCGAATCGCAGGCTCAAACCCGCGCAGCATTACCATGCGCAACTCGCGCTCGCCCATGTGCACCGGCGAGGTATTTGTGCCACCCTCTGGCGAGCCATGCCCGGCAAAGTGCTTGGGCTCTGCCACCAGCGTGTGATCTGTATTCAGGCTGTCTCCCTGCGCTCCACGCACATACGCCAGGCCCATCTGCCCGGTCAGATATGGGTCTTCGCCAAAGTCCTCCTCGATTCGTCCCCATCGCGGCTCGCGCGCAAGGTCCAGCACAGGAGCCAGAATCATACCTACGCCGGTAGCTCGCGCCTCTGCTGCAATCGCCGCTGCGGTGCGCTGTGCAAGGCTCGGGTTCCATGTAGCAGCCAGATTAATCGGCGCCGGAAACACTGTCCCCGTATCAAAACCGTGCAGCCCCTCCTCGATAAACAATGCGGGAATGCCAAGCCGGCTGTGCGCGATGGCCCACCGCTGAATCGCATTCGACTGTTCAGGACTCGGATAGAGATCGTGAATGCCGCCCACTCCAAGAGTCCCAAAAAGCTGCTCAGCCTTTTCAGGCACAAAAACAGCATCCTGCGCAGCATGGGTCTCATCGGCGTGCTTGTTCATCAGCGCAGTCGCGCCGGAGTAAAGGTCAAGCTGGCGAATCTTCTCTTCCAACGTCATCCGCTTCAACAGGTCATCGACGCGCTGCTCGATCGGCGTACCCGATTGCCGGAAGAGCGCCGCCGCGTCTGTTCGTGAGCCCGTTTCTTGCGCCGATGCGTGCGCGGCTCCAGCAATAAGAAGCAAACACGTTGAGAAAATAGCTGCGGTGCGCGTTGAAAGCCAAACCGGGAATCGCGCACTTGTGCCATCGTTCCAATGCGACTCCCTCGTCGAGGACTGCATCGGATCGGATTGTCCTTTGAATAGCGAGACTGTCATGCGCACATAAAACGCACTCTGAACCCAATTACGGCCATCTCTCATCGCTTCTCTCACTCCTCACGTGCAGGCCACACCGCGCTCGGCGAACACGACGCAATTCCACTCAACATCAGTCGCTCAGGTTCTCCAATCGACGCACGGATGCCAGGAGCAATGCAAAATGTTCAACAGCAAATATAGACTTGGAAACGATACCAAACAAGAGAAATCAGCGGCCGCAAAGGGCTCGCCAAACGCGCGAGAGCCAAGCATCTCTCTGAGGAAATAGAGCGCGCCTTTCTCACATGGATAACTGTGAGTACGCATGCTTCGGCCTTCACAGGGCTGGTTCAGCGAGGCGGGTTCGGCGTCGCGGCAGAAGAGTGCGTACTGTTCAACTGCGCACAGATCGCAAACTCCTGCTCTGCGCGCTCGCACATCGCCTCTTTGCGATAGATCTGGCCAAGCTTGAAATGCAGGCCAGAAATTTTTGGCGCCAGGGCAACAGCCCGCTCAAGCTCCTGTTGCGCCTGCGGCAAATTCTGCTGCGCCATATACACCTGGGCCAGTTCCTCGTGAACCTTGGGATTGTCAGGAGACAACGCAGCGGCCTTCGTAAGATACGGAATTGCCTTGTCGAAACTGCTCTGACCTGCGAGCAAGGTGCCCAGGTTCAGGAACGGCTGCGCATCCATTGGTGGATTGCCCTGCCAGTCGATCGCGCTCTGAAACGCCGCCTGAGCTTTCTCGGGATGGCTCAGTTCCAGCCAGGCCAATCCCAGATTGTTCTCCGCCTCAACATACTGCGGACGCAGCTTCAACGCACGCTCAAAACATGAAACCGCTGCGGTAAAGTCGTTTTCGTTGAACTTGGTTCTACCCAGCAGATACCAGGCATTGGCGTCATCCGGCTTTTCTACAACAACAGCCGTAAACCACTTGTCGGCGTCGCCATAGTCGCCCAGCATCACGTAATCCGATGCAACAACCCTCAGCTGATCTGCATGCGGATGTTGAAGTGCCGCGCCCGCGGTAAACTCGGCCAGGGACTCCGTCGCCTTCTTGTCGCGGAACAACACGTAGCCGAGCATAAAATGCGCTTCCGCGGACGATGGGTGCGCCTGCACAAAGCTGCGCAATACTGATTCGGAATCTGCCAGTTTGCCCGCCGCCAGAAGAGATCGCGCTTCCGCCAGAGGATCCGCGGCCTGCTGGCACGCGCCCGACGCGGCGCAAAGAAGGGGCAGTGCAAGGATGGCCTGTTTGATGCCTTGATTTATCTTATCCACGACATATGTGCCTTTGACACATGACGGCTAAAACGCCGGGCCGCCCTAGTGAGCAGCGTTCTTGATGGCGCTGGCATCACTCGCCTGTCCTGCCACTGCGGCACTTGCCTCCCGCTGCAGTGCTCCATAGGTGCGCATTTCCTGTTGCGCCTCCGCAGCCTTGCCTTGCGCTCTGTAGACGGATGCAAGCAAAAAATGAATGGAGGGTTCGCGCGGGCTTTCCTTCACTGCCATCTGCAGATCAGGCAATGCCTCCACCTGCCTTCCTAATCGCACGAGCGCACGCGCACGATCCACGCGCGCCTGCATGAGCGTAGGGCAGCGCTCAATGGTGCGATTCAACTCTGTCAGCGCCTCGTCGTTGGAGTCATTGGCCTCAAGCATGGAATTGGCCATCTTCCAGCGCGCAATGCAGTTATGTGGATCGTTCTCCAGCTCTGCTCTGAACTCCCCTTCCGCAGACTGCCACTTGCCGATATACCAGTAGGCATCGCCCATGTGCATGTGCGTTCCCGGCGCATGGGGAGCCATGTCGATCGCCTTCTTGAATTCAACCAATGCAAGATCGTAGTTGTGCATGCTCTCGTCGATTTCCCCGGCTATCTCGTGCGCAACAACTGAGTTGGGGTCGATCTCGTTGATCTTCTTGAGCGCATCCTCCGACATCTGCAGATACGTCTTGCCGAGCAGATACCACGCCTCCTGGCTCTTCGGATTCCTCGCCAGAACGTTATTCAGGTGCGATGCAGCGTCATTGAGTTTCTTGGTATTGATAAGCAGATGCACAAGCATCATCTCGAGCTGGTCATCTTTGGGATTCGCGCGCAAAGCGGTCCGAAGAAGCGGCTCCGCCTTCTCATCGGCGCCAAGCTGAAAATAGCTCATTCCAAGCATTGCAGAAGCAGTGGGCATTTCCGGATTCAGTTCCAGTCCGTGCTTCAGAACCACGACCGCGTGCGGATAGTCATGCTCATTGAAGTAGATCATCCCAAGGTTGTTGTACGCCGCCGCAAGATGAGGAGCGAGCTTGATGATCTGCTGGTACTTGTTGATGGCCGTCGCGTCGTCGCCATGCTCCCTTGCCACCCTGGCCTCTGCATAGAGCTGTTGAACAGCAGGCGTCACTTCGTTGCCGCCTTGCTGAGCACGCGCTTCACATATCGGCAGAATGAGTAAAAAAGCCGCCAATAACGACGGCGCACTTTGTAGCCACAAGGCGGAACGTACAGCTTTCATGATTGGTTATTATAGTTGATTTGCTGTCGCCAGGCACTTCTGGCGCGGCCGCGCACAACCTGTAGATTCGTCAGAATCAGCGCAACAGCGGCATCTCAAATCCGCAATCTCTGTGCTCTGCAATACCGCGCAAATCGATAGCAGAAAAACCAAGGATGTTAACGGCAACGAAAAAAAGCCGGACTGCATGTCAGCAGTCCGGCCTTGTTAGGAGAAGTGCAAGCGGTTCAAAATGCGTTGCAACCGCATGTCAGCAAAACTAGAACTCCAGTCTGAAGCTGACCTGCCCTTGGCGGTTCGATATATTCGAACCCTGGTTGATGACCTGACCAAATGTACCGTCGTTTGCATTGGTATCTGGCCCGTTGAACTGCGTTCGGTTGAAGGCGTTGAAGTAGTCAATCTGGAGAATCCCCTGGAAGCGCTCACCCATGTAGAAGTGCTTTCTCATGTTGAGGCTCTCCATGGCCAGAGCAGGACCCCTCAGCCCTCCATAGTTTCTTTGCGAATTGCCGATCACATACTGCGTCGGTGTAAGCGTGAAGGCATTCGGATTGAACAGTTGCGCTACGCCCGTCTTGCCCAGGAAGTAATCCTTTGCACGAGCGTAAGAACCCGTACTTGCGGCAACTGCGTTGTTCCGATCCGGACGGTTGAAGCCATTCGGGAACGGCGAGCCATTTTCATAGACGCCGAATGCTGTTCCTGACTCATAGTCCAGAATCCAGCCCATCTGCCAGCCACCGAGAATGTTGCCGGTTGTGTGATTGTTCATGAACCGCTTTCCGGGTCCAATCGGCAGTTCGTAAGTTCCGCTTACCTTCAGAGTTTGCGGCTCGTCCGAGTTAGACACCGCCCACTCCGGCTTCTGGTTGTACTTGTTGATGCCACCAGCGGTAAAGCTCGAGAATCCGCTGCTGGTATTGTCCATCAGGCGAGAAAGCGTATAGCCCGCCAGGAAGGACAGTCCATTGGTGAAGCGCTTTTCCACTTCAATCTGTGCGCTCTGGTAGTACGTGGTACCGGAACCTTCAAAGTTGTTGAAGATGTACGAGTACTGTGGATACGGCGTAAGTGCCTGCGCAACAGTGGCCGATCCGCCAAAGTCGTTCACGAAGTTCGTGTACGGCAAATTGACTCCATCCACCTGCGTCTGGCCGGGCGCGAACGTATCCGCCAGCTGCGATCCGTATTGTGCATCGTACTGCGGATTCATCTGGTTGATGCGATTCAACTGGCTGGGCAGGTGAATAATGCGATTGCCTACCCATGCAGCGGTCACAAACATGCTGTACGGCAGTTCGCGCTGCAAATTGAGGTTCCACTGCTGGCTGTAGGGGGCATAACCGTCGTTCCGGTTAAAGGCGTTGATCTGAAGTCCAGCGCCAAGACCGGATGAGAACGGCGTTGCCGTTGGGTTGGGCATGACGTTCGTGTCCCAACTGCCATAGGCGGAGTTAAATCCACCGGTGCTGTTACGCGTAAACGCACCGACCAGCAGATTGCTGTAATTCACGGCGACTTTGTTTGTGCCGTACTCATAGGCGCCGCCATCAAGGAACGCGATATCCGCTCCGCCTTGCAGAACTGTCTTGCTGTTCAGCTCGTAGGCAAAGCCGAAGCGCGGCCCAAAGTGTCCCCAGACAATGTTTGCGCGATTGTAGCCTGCGCAACCGGTGCAATCGCCGAACTTCGTTGCACCGCCAGGGATATTGTCAAACGCCGGGCTCTTGGCATTCGGATCGAAGAAGACAATCAGGTTGTTGTTTTCAGTAAACGGAACCATGATGTCCCACCGCAGACCAAGGTTGATCGTGAGCCGCGGAGACAGCTTGATGTCGTCCTGAATGTACGGCGAAATCGCACGGTTGCGCAGGCGAAGTTCCTGCGAATTGCTGCGATTTGCCTGATCCGGAATACCGAGCAGGAAGCTGGCAAATGAACTGCCGTCGTATCCGAAATTCGGATCGTTGATATTCGGGACAGACGTCGTGCGCTGGCTGAAGGCGAAGTGCCCGCCCTCTGTCTGTTCTTCGTTGTCATCCTGATACGAGCGACGGTATTCGCCTCCGATATTGAAGGTGTTCCGCCCCTTCGTCCAGAGCCAGTTGTTGACCAGCGCAATTCCCAATTTGCGGTTGATCGACTGCAGCCATGCGCCGCTCGTACCCCAGCTTGTGCCAGCGTGGTTGCCGTCGAAGGTGATATTCGTCGGGATCGTGCCGCCAGAAACAGCCGGGAAGTTGTACTTGGTCTGGTTGTACTGGTTGTTGATTTCACCAACCCATCCGGCGCCTGCCGTCATCACCAGGTGCGACGAGATGGCGTTGCTGTAGTTCAACAGGAAGACGCTGCCCAAAGCAGGCTCATACTTCATGCTGTTCAGCGGGTTGGGAGCAATAACCAGCGGGCTGTAGTCAAAGCTGTAGTTGCTGAAGCTGTTGCGCCACTGGCTGTAGTGGATGCTCTGCGTGGCCGTGATGTTGTGGTCGACCGTAAAGCCCCACACGTGCTGAATGTGCGGATTGATAAACGGCGCGAAGCTCTTGTTGCTGTCCAGACCGCCGATGCCGCTTCCCGGACGATCAGGATTTGGAATAGACGGAATGAGCAGCGCTGACGTCGGACTGATGCGTCCCGGGCAGATCACGTTCAGGACGCCGTTGCATTGGAACTGCTGACCTGTCAGCGGATCGTAAATCGGAATCAGCTGGCCGGTGCTGCCATCCACAAAGTCGCTGAAGTCGCCGGTCTTTTCCTGAGCCGTCGGCACAGTCGATACGCCCGTATTCTCGTTGTTCTGCTTGTACCATTCCTGGCTGTAGTAGCCGAAGGTCTTGTTGCGGCCGTCGTAGAGATGCGGAATCCGGATCGGGCCGCCTACGCTGAAGCCATAGTTGTTCTCGTGGTCCGGAGGCGGCGAGTTCGATCCACCCCATGCCGGGCCGTTAAAGAAGCCTACGGAGTCGAACATGCTGTTACGGTTGATCTCAAATAGATCTCCGTGGTACCTGTTCGTGCCTGACCGCATCTGATAAGTCAGCGCGCCCTGGCCCAGTCCGTACTGAGCAGAGAAGGTGGAGCGCTCAACGCGGTACTCTTGAACCAGCTCGAATGGCGGGTTGAAATTGGTCGTGTACCCTTCCGTCTCGGGCTGTGGCGTGGGAATGCCGTTGTAGACGATTTCCTGCTCAAAGTCCACGCCGCCGCTCACGCGGTGGGAGAAGGTGTTGCCGGTTGTTCCAGGTGCAAGGAACTGCATCTGGTCAATCTGACGGCCGCGGCCCGCAACCTCGTTCGGCAGGGCCTGAACCACAACCGGCTCGATCGTGCTGCCGAGTTCAGGTTGCGTGGTATTCAGCGCAATCTGGTCGGCTACTACCGAAACGGTCTCACTCGTTGTGCCCGGCTGAAGCGTGAAGTCAATGGTTGCCGCCGTACTGACTTCAATCCGGACGTCCTTCTGTATCGCCTTCTTGAATCCGGAGGCATCAATCGAGACCGTGTACCGTCCGGGAAGAAGTCCCTTGATCGAGTAGGTTCCTGCGCTGGAGGTAATCGTCTTGTTCTGAATTGATGTGTCTTGGTTCGTGATGGTTACATGCGCAGACGCTATCACGGCACCGCTGGTGTCGGTGATAGTACCTGTAACGCCGGCTGTGGCCTGCGCGAGCGTGGCGCGAGGCACAAGCAGAACCAGGCATGCGATCGCGATGCCCAGGGCGCCAACAATCCGTGGGATTCGGATTGATAGTTGCCGCCTGCGGTTCTCCTGCAGTCTAAGGATTGGTATCACTTGGTCTCCTTCCGGTTGTTCATCTTGTTGCAAGGTTCTTCCAAGCCGTGGTCGCAGGCATCGGCAAAGGGATCGATGCTGGCCAGCTCTTTCTTGTCCTTTGGAATCGTTACCAAACAAAGTGGTATCGATTCCATAGCGGCCAAATATACTGACCGCGAAGCGCGCTGTCAAGAACATTTTTGAGCGGGGCGAATGGCGCTTCCAGGACTACCGCCTGCTTTCGCTAAAACACATTCTGCCGCCCACCAGCCAACGCCTGCCTGATGTTAATCGCAGAAAAGCAAAAGAGATAGATTTCTTTAGAAAAAATAGCTCTGGAACGCCTTGTGTAAAACGATACCCCCGCCTTTGATCCCCGGTTCAAGCCCTTCCTGCCCCGGCAGACGGGTCAAAACGGCAGGCGTTTCACGGCTTTTGCCCTTTGCCGGCAGATGACGGAGGATCTGAGGCCGCCGGCTCATCCACCTGGATCTGCCGGTCGCCCTTGACCCCGGTGAGTTTCTGGACAATTCCGCTCGGCCAGTCGATCTCGATAGCCTGAGCCTCGGGACTGCTGCCCAGCCCAAAATGCACCCGAGGATCGCTCGCAGAGAGATAGCCGCTCGACGTCGTCGCCGTAACCCACTGCGAACCCTGGGCTGTGGTCAGCTTGACAACGGCCCCAATGCCGTCGCGATTGCTCTTGTGTCCGGTAAGGTGAAGCGTAATCCAGTGGTTTGCGCTGGCCGTCTCATTCAGCAGAACGTGCGCCGCGCCGCCATTTGTGCTCACCACGGCGTCAATGCGGCCATCGTTGTTGATGTCCCCGATAGCCATGCCGCGGCCCACCCACGCGTCGTGAAAGATGTCGCCTGAAATCGACGAGACGTCGACAAATTTCTTACCCGTATTGCGCAGCAAAAGCATCGGCTCGCGGTAGCGAAGCATCGGGGATACAACCTGAATGTTATCCATGTCGTGCCCCTGCGCAACAAGCAGATCCTTCCAGCCATCGTTGTCGTAATCCATGAACCGCAGGCTCCAGCCCGAGTGAAGCTGCGATGTATTGGTCAGGCCGGTCGTAAGCGAGGTGTAGTCAAACGTGCCATCGTGATTGTTGTGGTAAAGCGCATAAATCTGTCTCGCCAGATCCGTCACCACCAGGTCCGGCCAGCCGTCGTTGTCATAGTCCGCAAAGTCGATGCCCATGCCCGCGTACGTCTGGCCCTCAGAGTTCACTGCAACACCAGACTCCAGGCCGACTTCCTCAAAGGTCCCATCAGGCTTCTGGTGAAAGAGAAACTCCGGCATTGAGTCGTTGGCCACAAAAAGATCGATCCGCCCGTCGCGGTCATAGTCCCCGATGGCGATTCCCAGGGCCTTGGCAGGCTTGTCCAGCCCCAGCTTATGTCCCACCTCGGTGAAATGCCCATTGCCGTCATTGTGATACACCAGCATCGTAATCGGCTGAAACACATCCGGGTGGCAAATGCCGCGGTACCCCTCGCGATGTTCGCCGCACCACACATCTTCCCAATCCCACGTCACGTAGCGGTCCACTACCAGATCCAGCAATCCGTCGTTGTCCAGGTCGACCCACGTGGCAGAGCTGGACCAGCCGCCGCCGCCCACTCCCGCCTTCTCCGTCACATCGGTAAACGTGCAGTTGCCGTTGTTGTGATACAGCCGGTTGCCGCCGTAGCCGGTGACGTAAATATCCTCGTAGCCGTCATTGTCGTAGTCGGCAACGGCAACGCCCATTCCATAGCCGACGCCCGCAAGTCCAGCTTTCTCGGTAACGTCCTCAAAGGTTCCGTCCGGCTTCTGGTGAAACATGCGATTCCAATATTCCGGCCCGGTCTTCTGCGGAATCGTGCCCTTTGGCGTGGGATCGGAATAGCGCGCCCCGTTGACAAGAAAAATATCCAGCCGCCCATCGTTGTCGCAGTCAAACAGCGCCACGCCAGAGCCCATCGTCTCAAGCAGATATTTGCGCGTCGTGTGCAGCGCCTGGTGCTGAAACTTCACGCCCACCTTGTCTGTAACGTCCACAAAGCGCGCCGGAACCTCGTCGGATGACGCCGCCGCCGTGGATGGCTGCGCGCCGGCTCCCGAGGACTGTGCCGCCGCATGCGCACCAAAGAAAAAGCTGAAGCAGAGTGCAGTAAACACCAGAACTGAAGAACCTCCCCGCACCCGCTTCATTGCTTGCTCCTTTGAGATTTGGAATTGGTTGAAGCCAATGCGGCCACCGGGCACGCTTGCGCGCCGCACATCGCACCCGTAATCCCCACGCCCTCGGTGATGGTAAAAATCCGATCGACCGCCGGCAGTTGTATCACCTCTTTGGCGCCTGATGGCCAGTGAATCTCCGCAGTGCCCGCTTCCGTCGCATCGCCCAGGCCGAAATGGAGCCGGGGATCATTCGTCGAAACGTAGCTTCCACCGCTCAGCACATCCTGGCGCTGGCGCATGCCGTTGGCCGTCAGAAAGACCGTTGCCCCCACGGCGTCGCGAGGACTCTTGGGTCCGCCCACAAGCTTCAACTCCACCCAGTGGTGGTGGTCCGCGTTCACATTCCGCAACAGCACCGGCGGCCCATCGACAGGGTTGATGATCACATCGATCTTGCCGTCGTTGAAGATGTCGCCGAATGCGGCTCCGCGACCCGACGTAACCACTGCCAGGCCTGTGCCGCTCACTGCGGGAACCGCCTCAAACTTGCCATTGCGCAAATTGCGAAACAGAAGAGGTCGCTGCGCATACGACGTTCCCCAATCCAGCCGGTCCGCCGCCGGATAGATGTGGCCATTTACAAACATCAGGTCCAGCCAGCCGTCATTGTCGTAGTCCAGAAAGCCCGTTCCCCAGGAAAGAAACGGAATCGACACTTTGCCGATGCCGGAGAACATCTCCACGTCGGTAAAGCTGGCTTCGCCTTCATTGTGAAACAGCAGCTTCGCCTCGCTTGAAAAATCGCTGATGGCAAAATCGAGCAGGCCGTTGTTCATGTAGTCGCCCACGGCTATCCCCATCGCGGCCACTTCGCGCCCATCCTCGTTCAGCCCAAATCCCGACGAAAAGCTCGCATCTTCAAATGTGCCGTCGCCGCGATTCAAGTAGAGGTAGCTCAGCGTGGAGTCGTTGGCCACAATCAGATCAGGCTTGCCGTCGCCGTTGATGTCCACAAACAAAGGCGTCAGTCCGTAATAGCGATTCGTCGTATCGGACACCCCCGCGTGCTCACTCACGTCCGTGAATGTCCCGTCCCCGTTGTTGTGAAACAGGTGGTCTGGCTCGCCCTCAAGGTTGCGCGGACCACACATCACCGGCTCCCCGCGAAACTCGCAATAGGAGTAGCCCGTCGCCTTGGTCTTCTCATACGGCAGATTATTGCGGTCAAAGTGGACATAGCCTGAAATGAACACATCCAGCAGCCCGTCCCCGTCGTAGTCGCCCCACGTTGCGCCCGCTGACCAGTTGCCCAGCGTGATCCCCGCCTTCTCCGCTACATCGGTAAACGTACCGTCATGGTTGTTGTGGTACAGGCGATTCTTGCCGTAGTTCGTCACAAGAATGTCCGGCCAGCCGTCATTGTCGTAGTCGGCAATGGCCACGCCAAATCCCCAGCGGTCGTTCGTCACGCCCGCCTTCGCCGCCACGTCGGTAAACGTACCATCATGGTTGTTGTGGAACAGAGCGGCATGCGGCGGCGTCGTTTTCCCGTCCATGGCGCTGAACGTGGAACCGTTCACCAGGTAGATATCCAGCCAGCCGTCGTTGTCGTAGTCGATCAGGCCAACGCCCGATCCATTCGTGTCGATAATCAGTCTCTTATCGGCCGCGCCCATCGTGTGGCTCCAGCCGGAGAGTCCCGCAGCCTTCGTCACATCCTGAAAAACCACCGGCCCTGAATCCACAAAGCCGCCCGCCGTAATCGGCCGCTTCTGCGCGTCATAGATCGGCTTCTCGCCAAACCCCGAGCCGCTGCCCATGCTGGACACACGCCTGGGTGCCTCCTGCGCCGGCAGCAACCGGACAGGAGCAACCCATGCGAGCATTGTGGGAATCAGCAGGAAACCAATCAATCGAACGAACTGCAACAACAGTACTCCTCCACCGTTCGAGTCTATCGCAGGGTTGCGGGCGCTGGCTTCATCATCCCCGTAATTCCCTTCCCCTCTGTGATCGTGTAAATCCTATCAACTACATGCAGCTTCAGCGTCTCCTGCGCGCCCGAGGGCCAGTGAATCTCCACGGAATCGATTCGTGCCGCCTGCCCCAGTCCGAAATGCACGCGCATGTCGTTTGAGGAGAGATAGCTGCCGCCGCTCAGCACGTCGCCGCGCTGGCGAATACCGCCCGCGGTCAGATACACCGTCGCCCCCACGGCATCGCGCGGACTTTTTGCGCCGCCTACAAGTTGCAGTTCTACCCAGTGGTTGTGGTCGGCGTTCACATTGCGAAGAAGCACCGGCGAGCCATCAAGATTATTGATGACCACATCGATCTTTCCGTCATTGAACAAATCTCCAAACGCAGCTCCGCGTCCCACGCTCACTGTGGCCAACCCGGTTCCTTCCACCGCGGGAACCACCGTAAAGTGGCCGTTCCCTTCGTTGTGAAAAAGCAGAGGCCGTTGCGCGTAGCTCATTCCCCAGTCAGGGTGCTCGTCCGCCTGCGGATAGACATGGCCGTTCACAACCAGCAGATCCTTCCAGCCGTCATTGTCATAATCCAGAAAGCCATCGCCAAAGCCCACAAAAGGCACCGTTGGCGGCCCCAGGCCCGTGCGGATGCTTTCGTCCTCAAAGTTCCCGGTGCCATCGTTGTGGAAGACCACGTTCGTATCGTCTGAGAAAACCGTGTTCACCAGGTCCATGTGACCGTTGTTCTCGTAGTCTCCCGCCGCAATCCCCATATTGGAAACCTCGCGGCCTTCTTCGTTCAGCGCATACCCGCTCATGTAACTCTGATCGCTGAACGTACCATCTCCCTTGTTGATGTAGAGATAATTCGGCGTCGAGTCATTCGCTACCGCAAGATCGGGCTTGCCGTCGCCATTCACGTCCACAAACAGCACGCCAAGACCGTAGAAACCATTCGGATCGCTCACGCCCGCCTTCTTGCTCACATCGCTGAACGTGCCGTCTCCGTTGTTGTGGAACAGGTGATCTCCAGCGCCCTGCAAGCCGCGCGGGCCACACATCACGTTCAGTCCGCGATACTGGCACAAAGAGAAATTCACCCCTTTCGTGCCCGCGAGCGGCGGGTTCTTGAAGTCGTAACGGATGTATCCAGCCACAAACAGGTCCAGCCGCCCATCGCCATCAAAGTCGCCGAATGTCGCCCCGGTATGATCAACAACCACGCTCCCCGAGCTTTCATCCAGCGCCACGCCCGCCTTCTCCGCAGTATCCGTAAAGGTGCCGTTGTGATTGTTGTGGTACAGGCGATTCTTCCCGAGATTGGTCACGTATAGGTCGGGCCAGCCATCGTTGTCATAGTCGCCCACCGCGCAGCCCAGTCCCCAGCGGTCATTGCCCACGCCGGCCTTCTGCGTCACGTCGGTAAACGTGCCGTCATGGTTGTTGCGAAACAGCGCCGCATGAGGTGACGCCGCTTTTCCCGTCAGCGCATCCATCGTCGAGCCGTTCACCAGGTAAATGTCCAGCCAGCCGTCACGGTCATAATCAAGCAGGCAAACGCCAGACCCCTTGGCCTCGATGATCAGCCGCTTCTGCGCAGTGCCCGTCTGATTGCGCCAGCGCGTCAACCCCGCCTTGACGGCTACATTTTCAAAAACTATCGGCCCACTTTTCACATACCCGCCCGCGGTGATCGGGCGATGCTGATCGTCAAAGTTGGCCTTCTGCGCAGCGCCCGTCGCCATGCCCTGCTGCGGCGTCGGCTGCTCGGGCATGGATTGTGAAAAGCAGGCGCCCGGAATCAACATCGCCGTCAACAGGACACCGGAATACAAACCGCGTACAAGCAACAACAGGAACCCTCCACGGCTTGCAGTGTATCGCAATCGAACCTGCCCGCTACAACATCGGCTCTCAGAGCAAAGCGCGCGCACTGCTCGTTCCCGCTTTGATTCACGCGCCATACGATGCAATGCATGCCCATCGGCCATCCGCCAGTCTCAACTGGTGAATAGCCGCACCAGAAAAGTCGTATCATTGAGTTATGCCCGCACGTTGCCTTGGGGACACACCTTCATACCAATCCCAACCTCAACTCATGGCTCCATCATCTGAAAGGCAGAGGAAATGACCGCGATTCGCCCAGAAGAGCTGCTTCAGCAATTTGCAAGTGACAACTACGCAGGCATCTGCCCCGCCGCGGCGTCTGCAACTGAAGCGGCTAATCAAGGGCATGTGACGTCCTACGGCGATGACCCCTGGACTGAGAGAGCATCCAACGCTTTTCGCGAACTCTTCGAAACAGATTGCGAAGTCTTCTTCGTCTTCAACGGCACGGCCGCCAACTCTCTTGCGCTGGCGTCTCTTTGCCAGTCCTATCATGGCGTCATCTGTTGTGACTCGGCTCACGTTGAGACAGATGAATGTGGCGCACCCGAGTTTTTCTCCAACGGCTCCAAGCTCCTCGTGGCACAGCATGTAGACGGCAAGCTCACGCCCGAAGCCATCCGCGAACTCGCAACCAAGCGTCAGGACATTCACTTCCCCAAGCCGCGTGTCGTCACCATCACTCAATCCACTGAGACCGGCCGCGTGTACACCGTGGCGGAACTGCGCGCCATCTCCCAGGAATGTAAGCTGCACGGGCTCTACATGCACATGGACGGCGCGCGCTTCGCAAATGCCTGTGCAGCTCTGCAATGCACCCCGGCAGAGCTGACATGGAAGAGCGGTGTTGACGTCCTCTGCTTCGGCGGCACCAAAAACGGCATGGCCGTCGGCGAAGCGGTCCTCTTCTTCAACCGGAGTCTCGCCGCCGATTTCGATTATCGCTGCAAACAGGCCGGACAGCTCGCGTCCAAAATGCGCTTCCTTGCCGCTCCGTGGGTTGGAATGTTGGAAGGCGGTGCATGGCTGCGCAATGCTGCGCACGCCAACAAGAGTGCAAAATATTTTGCGGAAAGAGTAGCGGCTATCCCTGGCATTCGACTCGCCACGCCGGTTGAAGCAAACGCCGCATTTCTCGAGGCTCCAGAGGCTGTCCTCACTTCACTGCGAGAGCGCGGCTGGAGGTTTTATACCTTCATCGGCGGCGCAGCACGCTTTATGTTCTCGTGGGACGCCGACATCGCGCGCATTGATGCGCTCTGCCGCGATCTGGCGGAATGTGCAGCTCTGCGCAGTTAGTCGGCTCTTCTCCAACGCGGCTCGCCTACTGTGCTTTTCTTCAGCCCGTGGCCCATCTCCATGTTCCTGACCGTGCTTCACAGTCAGGAACATGGATTGCGGGATACAGTCGTCATGCTGTTGCCAAACTGGCCTTCGCAGAGTGAAGAGGAAGAATGCATGCGCCCAGAAGGCCGGCTTCCGCTCCAAGTTTGGCGGATAGCACCTCGGTGCCTCCGCACGGCATTCCTTTTGCAGCCGCCCTGCCCGGTGCAGTCAGCGCGTAAACATAGCTCCTCCGCTCCAACTCCTCAAACATCGACGGCGCGAGCAGATCCCAGGAGTTCGCTACTCCCCCACCCACCACATACAGCGGCAGGTTGAGTATGTTAATCAGGCCGGCCAGGCAGATCCCCAGTGCTCGACCTGTCTCCGCATAAATTTCCAGGGCATCCGCGTCACCCTGCTGCGCGGCCTCTGCAAGATCGAGGGCCGTCAAAGATCCGCACTTGCTTTTCAGCAGTGCAAGTCCAGGTGCTCGGCCAGCCGCGATCAGCCGCTCCGCGGCGCTCACAAGTGCGGTCGCGGAAGCGCAGACTTCCAGGCATCCGTTGTTGCCACATCCGCACAGGGGGCCGTCGGGATAAATCGTCATGTGTCCGGCCTCGCCGCCCATCCCCGTTGCCCCATGCCAAAGCTTGCCGTCAAGAATAATGCCGTTCCCCACGCCGGTGCCCAGGGTCAACATGCACAGTGATTCAACGCCAAGAGTCTTTCCCAGGCCCAGCGCGTATTCAGCCAGCGCCGCTACGTTCGCATCGCTCTCAAGGATGACCGGCCGGTTCAGTCGCTTTTCCATCTCCTCAAGCAGAGGAAAACCATCCCAGCCAGGAAGATTCGGCGGATGATGAAGACGCCCTGCCGGCAATTCAAGCGGCCCCGGCGATCCAACTCCGATGCCCGCCAGTTCGCGCCCTTCAGAGTATTGGTCGAGAAGTTGCCCGATAGCCTCGCACATGTCATCGACCACCGCCAGCGGTCCAGCTTCAAGGCGTGTGCGTAGCGTAATGGAGTTCAAAACGCCTTGCTCTGGCGTGTACGCAGCGACCCTCAGACTTGTTCCTCCAAGATCGACGCCTATCGTCAGCACTTGCGCATTTTCAGGAGCCATTTCCGATCACCGTGCAAATTGAAGATGCGAGCAAGGGCTTGAATGTAGTCGTGAAGTATGGGCAGTGAGCGCACACAAATACCTCAACGAGACTGTCCATCTTTGCTCTTGGAAACGATACCACAGCAAACAGTTTGCCGCCATTGGATGCCAGACAAGTCAGATTTTTCGTAGATCGGCCCGGCCCCCGAAGCCGGAGCACGACCAAAACTGGCTTGCGATGCACGGCAAAGGCGCCCTGCTGCTTCAGCCTTCTGAAAGGGCATTGAAGATTGCCGGCCAGGAGAACCGGCCAACCCGCGCATCCTTTCCTCTGTAAACCGCGGCCGCCCCGCAGGCCCGAAACAGCCTTCTTAAGACCACCGCATTGGCAGCGCTTCTCTGCGCCTCCGCGCTGGAAGCGAATGCCTAAGTTGCTGTGCAGTTTGGTCAAGCGGAGCTCTTCTCACCGAGCTGAATTCCCCGTTCCGCTTTCCCGCGTGGTCAAAATGCAACCATCTCGGTGCAGCTCTTGTCGCCCCACCGTGATCGTGCCTGGACGGATGGCAAAACGCCCCCGTAGTTTCTTGTTGCGGGCCTCGCGGCAAAAAGTGGTATCGTTTCCATAACCGCGCTCTACATGATATGATTCGCGGCGGTATTCCGTTGGAAGCGCGCAACGCCTGAAAGTTCCAATGCACGCGCTGAATCAGCCAGGAGAATTCGAAATGAGACCGAAAACAGGCTTTGGAGTAGGCAATCGGGCATCGAGCATCGGCTTCGCTGCCGCGCTACTGCTCCTGTTCGTTGTGGGCACGCTCGGCCAGATGAAGGCGCACGCGCAGACAGCGACTCAGGCAGAAGAAATCGTCAAATCACTCAGCAACCACTCCCACCAGGTCGTCCAGCGCCTGACTGAGCTCAACCACCTCCCGGCAGACGATTGGCGATTCCACGCCGGCGACCTCGCACACGGCGAGTCCCCCGACCTGGACGACTCCTCATGGCAGGTCGTCAAGGCCAACGCGGAAGTCTCCGAAGATGCCGGATGGTTCCGGCGGTGGATCGAGGTTCCCAAAAACTTCCACGGCTACGACCTTACCGGCGCGCGCATCTGGTTCTCCTTCAGGGCATATGCCAACGGGCCAATGCCAGAGATCATTTACTTCAATGGCCGCCGCGTAGCCCTCGGAGACGACCTGGAACCCATCGTTCTCTTTGACAATGCCAAGCCCGGCGAAAAGGTTCTTGTAGCCGTTAAGCTGCTCCACACCGTCGATAAGAAAACCTTCGCCGGTACGGAACTCAAGATTGACTTCTCTGAGAACCGCCCCAACCCTGAAGATTTGCAGCTTGAGTTTCTTTCCGCCGCGATCATGATTCCGAGCGTCTCGAAAAATGTGCCCGCGGATACCGCAACGCTGGAAAAGGCGATTGGCGCAGTCGATCTGACGGCTTTGGATGCCAACGATCAGGCCAAGTTTGACGCTTCCCTCAAGCAGTCGCAGTCCGTCATGGAGAGCCTCAAGCCCGTTGTGCAGCAGGCCACCATGCACCTCACCGGCAACTCCCACATCGATGCAGCCTGGCTCTGGCCGTGGACTGAGACCGTCGATGTCGTCAAGCGCACCTTCAGCACCGCGCTGCAATTGATGAACGAGTATCCCGACTACACCTACACCCAGTCTGCCGCGCAATACAACGCGTGGATCGCCGACAAGTATCCCGAGATGAACGAGCAGATCAAGAAGCGCATCAAGGAAGGGCGCTGGGAGATCGTCGGCGGCATGTGGGTCGAGCCAGACCTGAATATGCCCGACGGTGAGGCGCAGGTGCGTTCCATCCTCGTGGGCAAGCGCTGGTTCCAGAAGGAATACGGTGTCGATGTGCGCATCGGATGGAATCCCGATTCCTTCGGATACACATGGCAGCTTCCGCAGATCTACAAGAAAACCGGCATCGACTACTTCGTAACACAGAAGACTGCGTGGAATGACACCAATCAATTCCCCTTCAAGCTCTTCTGGTGGGAGTCGCCCGACGGCAGCAAGGTGCTCACGTATTTCCCGCATGACTACGCAAATAACAATCTGAACCCGGTACGTCTCAGCCGCGACTTCGCCATTGCCCGCGCGAACACCCCCGGACTCACCGAGATGATGGACCTCTACGGCATCGGCGATCACGGTGGCGGCCCCACGCGCGCCATTCTCGACGAAGGCACGCACTGGGCGCAGTCCGACAAGGTTGTGCCGAAAATGCGCTTCGGCACTGCGCAGAGCTACTTCACTGAGTTTGAAGGCAAGCTCGTGCCCGATTCACGCGAGTGGGATTACGACTCCATCGCCAAGGGTTATGTGCCTCCCGCCACTCCTCCGGATGGCAAAGTTGCCATTCCCACGTGGAAGAGCGAGTTGTACTTCGAGTATCACCGCGGCGTCATGACCACGCAGGCCAGCCACAAGCGCAACATGCGCGATAGCGAAGAGTGGGCGCTCAATGCCGAGAAGTACGCCTCCCTGGCATGGCTGCAGGGCGACCGCTATCCCGGCGATGAACTCACCGAGGCCTGGAAGAAAATCACCTTCAACGATTTCCACGATCTCGCCGCCGGCTCAGGCATCGGCATCATCTATAAGGAAGCGCAGCAGGACTATGACCAGGTGCGCTGGGCAACAAACGAAATTTCACAGCATGCAATCAGAACCCTCTCGGCCAGCGTTGACACGCACGTCACCAGCGGAGTGCCAGTGCTGGTCTTCAATCCCCTCGCATGGGATCGCTCCGGCCCCGTCACTGTGAATGTGCAGTTGCGCGAGCCGGCCACGCACGGCGTCACCGTGCTCGACGCGGCCAATCACGTCGTGCCGTCGCAGATTCTCAAGAGCGATGACAAAACCAGCCGTTATAAGCTGCTCCTGTCGGTCGACAACGTGCCCTCGATGGGCTACAAGGTTCTCCACGTCGTCCCGGGAGAGAAGCCCTTCGCCAGCGACCTCAAGGCTGAAGGACTGACCCTTGAGAATGCCGCGCTGAAGCTCACGGTCGATCCGCAGACGGGTTGCATCACCAGCCTCTACGATAAGAAAGCAAAGTTTGAAACCCTCGCACCAGGCGCCTGCGGCAACCAGTTGCAGACGTTCCACGATTTGCCGAAAGACTACGATGCCTGGAACGTTGATTACGGAACCTTCGATAATCCAGTCCCGCTGGGCAAGGCAGACTCCGTCCAGTTGGTCACAAAAGGACCGCTTCGCGCCGCGATTCGCGTAACCCACACCTGGCAGAATTCCAAGTTCGTCCAGGAGCTTACACTCGACGACGGAGCAGATCAGGTTAACGTCGTCAGCGACATCGACTGGCACGAGACGCACGTGATGCTCAAGGCTGCATTCCCGCTCGCAGCCACAAGCAATAAGGCAACGTATGAAGTTCCCTACGGCGCAATTCAACGTCCGACCACGCGCAACAACAGTTGGGAGAAAGCACAATTTGAAGTGCCCGCCCTGCGCTGGGCCGACCTTGGAGATGGCCAGCATGGCTTCAGCCTGATCAACAACTCCAAGTACGGCTACGATGACAAGGACAACGTGCTGCGCATCTCGCTGCTCCGCTCGCCCACATGGCCTGACCCTGTGGCTGATCGTGGTCACCAGCACTTTACCTACGCACTCTACCCGCACTCCGGCGACTGGAAGCAGGCGCTCACCGTGCGTCACGGCTATGAGTACAACTACCGCCTCCACGCTCTCCAGGTGGAAGCACACTCCGGCAGCTTGCCCACGGAGCATGCATACATCACCGTGAAGCCGGAGAACGTCGTCCTCACGGCGCTCAAGAAAGCCGAGGATAGCAACGGATTGATTTTCCGCGTCTATGAATGGGCTGGGAAATC
Source organism: Acidobacteriota bacterium (assembly GCA_021780075.1). Lineage (GTDB taxonomy): Bacteria > Acidobacteriota > Terriglobia > Terriglobales > Acidobacteriaceae > Telmatobacter. The sequence continues at coordinate 83,972 of JAJXZL010000023.1, read as the reverse complement.
AAGCGATGTTCAAATCCAGTTGCCCGCGGGTGCCACCACGGCCACCGTCACCAACATGATGGAAAAGCCGCAAGGCTCATCCCTGGCAGTATCAAACAACGTGGTGACAGTGCCAATTCACCCCTACGAAATCCTCACCGTGCGCGTGGACTACCCTCAGCATCAGTAGAACAACGCACTGCTTCACCTGGCCTGCACTCACTTTACGGTGGGTGCAGGCCTTTCTGTCTCAGGAGATCATGGGGGTGCATCCGCAGGAATTGCGCTTGATGAGGTGCGTCTCAAGCAGAACATGCGGAGTGCGCTTGGAGCGCGTGGGCAAGCCTGTATTGTGGCGCCCCAGAAGCTGATCAAACAGAAGCTCCGCCGCCACACGTCCAATCTCTTCTACAGGCTGCTGGACAACGCTGATTGAAGGCCGCACGGCAGACGCCAGTTCAAAGTCGTCAAAGCCTAGCAGGGCAACGGTTTTCGGCACTTGCACATTCTTCTTCTGCAGCACTTCAAAGGTGTATGTGGTCGTGCTGTTCTTCAGCGTAAAAAGCGCATCCGGAGGATTGGCTCCTGCAAGCATGCTTTCAATGGCATACTCGGCAGACTTGTAATCCTTGATTGCGGTGTTCAGGCTGTAAGGCAAACCGGCTGCCTCAACCGCTGCGCGATAGCCGCGAATACGCTCCTGGATGGTGAAGAGCGTGCTCTCGCCCGTTAGACACACAATCCGCTTATACCCGTGATCGATCAAATGTTGCGTGGCCGATCTTGCGCCCCTGAAGTTGTCGGTCACAACTGAAGCAATAGAGGAATTCGCGACCGGCCGATCGATCGCCACCACCGGCACTGAGAGCCTGTTGAGCAAATCGCGCATAGCCTGGCTATGCGAATTGGCCGGCGCCAGAATAAGACCATCCACCCGGTGGCTCACGAGTATGTTGATATTTTCTATCTCCGTGTGGGGATCGTTGTGCGACGCTGTCACAATAAGAAGCGAGTCATTGGCGCGCGCTACCGCCTGTGCCGCCTCGGCGCAGCTGGAGAAAAATGGATCGGCGATGCTCGGAATAATCAGGCCAATCGTCTTCGTCCTGTCACCTTTCAGAACGCGCGCCGCCTGGTTCGGCATGTAGCCGAGCTGCTCAATCACCCGGCGCACACGCACCAGCGTTTTCGGGCTGACGCGAGCGCCGCCGTTGATGACGCGAGACACAGTGGTCGTGCCCACACCAGCTTCCCTCGCCACTTCACTCAGGGTTGGAGGTGTACTTCTCTTAATCATGTGCCAATGCCATAGAAACCCTCTGCTGCAAAATGAAGTCTATTGCACGCGAGACAGGATGCACAACCGCCGCGGGCCATCCATGGCCGCACGCCACAAAGGACCGATGCAAATTCCGTGGCAAACGCGCAGGCCGCTCCGGCTCTCATCGCAAACCCGGCCTGCAGTCGGTGCCTGCCTACTTTCCGGCCGCACGGCCAACAACGGCAAACCCTAAGCAGCGGCCTGTTGTTCGGGACCGCCGCTGCTCCAAAGCCGAAACTCCGATTCACGCCTCGCCTTCAGGCTGGCCACTTCCTCGCCTCCCGCGTGGTCCCAGCGAAGAAGCTGTCCGCCCGCGGCATGGTACTGCCCCTCATTCAGATCCTTCAGCAGGGTCGATGCCGCCAGCTGCCCCTCGCCGAGGTTGAATACAAAGTCCACCAGTGCGTCAAACTGACCCTGGCTCAGCGGCACGTGCACCAGCCGCTCAACCGCCCGCTCCGCCACCCGCACATCGTCCTGCAGCATCGCCTCACCCTGCGCCTCGCTGATGCCGTCGGCAAAGTACTCGGGATGAACCAGACGGTGGCCGAAGCCAATCGTTGGATTCCCCGCCACGTCCAGATAAGTCCGGCTGCGAAAGCCTTCCGACTGTTTCAACAACTCCAATCCCGCCCCGCTCAGATGCATCATGCCCCTGCCCCTCAAGAAATCTCTACTGATCCCACGCTAGCAGGATGCCGGAATTAATCTGCAAACAGCGCCCGGTCCCCAGTGCAATCCGCTCCCTCCGCTGCCCTGGGGAAAATCCCCTTCCTGTGGAAAAACCCCCATAAATCAGCCGGTAAATACTTGTTGCGCGCTGCTTCTTCCGTGCTAATCTTTTCCGGCTCGGGATTGGCGGCGCCAATCCCCTCGCTGCGCACCTCCCTCCTTATATACGGCTATATGGCGTAGCAAGTCGTGCTGGCTCAAAAACCGGCGTGATTGCACCATTTTTAGTGCATTCTGCAAGTCGCACTACAACAAGAGGTTACTCGGAATTACGCAAAAATTGCACCTGTTTTTGTGCATAAATCTGCGTGTATCCCTTGTAAATGGTTGAGGATACTAGTACCAAACTAGTAAAATGGGCAAATGGTTATAAGACGAAACGCAAGCAACGTGAACCGGAAAGATCCTCTGCAGTTTTGGCTGCTGGTGGGTGCATCCAGTGTAGCGCTGGCGGGCATGGTCCTGACCCTTCCGGCCAAGACTGTGCAGGCAACTGCGCTTCTGTCCGCGCCTGCGGCGACCGCGCCGTCTGCTCCCGCGGCCACAAGCCCTACACCTTCGCTCGCTGAGCCAGCCAAGGTCAAGGACAAGAAATCAGACGACATGCTGCACGGTATCGCCTCATGGTATGGCGGGGTCTTCAATGGACGCCGTACGGCAAGCGGCGAGAAGTTCGACATGTACGCCATGACTGCATGCCATCCAACGCTGCCCTTTGGCTCCAAGGTGCGCGTCACCGACACGGCGAATCATCGTTCGGTCGTGGTTCGCATTACCGACCGAGGCGACCTGGAGGCAGGACGCGTGATTGACCTCTCCTACGCTGCCGCCAGAAAACTCCAGATGACCAAGGCCGGACTTGCCATGGTCAAGATCGATGTCATCTCGCTGGGCAGTGGCCGCTATCAGCAGTAAGTCCAGCAGGTTGTAGAGACTACGAAGGGCCAGCCCTAGGCTGGCCCTTTTCTTTTCCCTGGATTTCCTGGGACTACCGCCGCAAATCCGAGAGCCCGTAGTGGTCCGCCGCTTCAGCCCCCTGCATGTGCGATTTGCAGGGCCCTCACGCCCCGACTCCTGCGCCTCGCAGCCAAGTGCAGCTTTACTCCTAATTCGTATCCGGCCGCTTGTAGGGCTTTTGCAGATACATCCGGGCCTCGTTGATGGCGCCCTGCGTGTTGTCGTTGGTCTGCACCGCCAGCCGGTACTCGTTCACCGCGCGGTCGCGCTGCCCGGTAATATCAAAAATCTTGCCGATCTGGATGTGGCTCCAGACCTCCGTCCACGCAGGCTCGCCGTCGCCTCGCAGCGCGTCGCGATACGCGTTGACGCTGGCCTGGTAGTTGCGCTGCGTAAAGAGCACCTCGCCAATGCGATAGCTTGCCAGCGAACTTTGAGAGTTGGCTGTCAGCGCCTTCTGGTACGCGGCCAAAGCTCCCACCAGGTCGCCCTGCGCCACCAGTTGCTGTCCTTTCAGAATGGCGATGCGTACTTGAAGGTCCGGCGTGGACTTGAGCACCCAGTCACCCGGATCAATGCTGATTCGTCTGGGCCGCCCAAAGGTATCGATGACGTACTGTGAGTCGGTGCCGACCACGTCGATTTTCTGGTCTTCGGTCTTGCCCTCGGTCTCCACACGCACTTCCACCGGCATGCGGAACAGGTCAAGATCCTGGGTAATGTCGCCGATTGTCCGAAAGCCCTTGTTATTGCCCAGCCGGTAAACGGTGTACTTGTTGTTGAACGTGGGCGCGCCCGTACCATCCACCCATTGGGCAAAGAATGCCGTCAACTGCTGCTGGCTCTGCGCCTCGGCCACCTTCTCAAAGTCACTCGAGGTAATGGACTTGTCGGTGTACTGGCTCAGTGCCCCTTTCAGCGTAGCCAGAAATGCATTGTCGCCAATTTCCCCGCGCAGCATGTGGAAGACCATCGCGCCCTTTTCCAGCGTCATGGATTGGAATTCAGGCGAGAAAGGATTCAAACGGCCAGCGCTCGAAAGCGGGATCGTGTCATAGGCCAGCGCCCCGGCTGAAACGTCTGAAATCGCCGTGCGCAGCGCCATCTTGCCGCTATCTTCTTCCACGTACATCAGTTCGCCGTAGCGCGCCATGCCATTCGTAATCCAGGCGTCGTTCAGTGTCCGCGGACTCACCTCTGAGCCCCACCACTGGTGCGCAATGGTGTTGGCCAGCAGGCGCACGCCAGACTTGTCGCCCACACGCGAGCCCATCATGGCCGCCAGTTCCGGAGCCCAGGCCACCGGCAGCGTGTCATCCGGCAGCTCCACCACGTTCAGGTGGCTCGTTTCCGGAGAGCCAAAGCTCTCCGTAAAGAAGTCGTACTCCTTGGCCCCTGTCTGCGCCAGTTGATTGCCAGACGCCTGGTGGCTGATCGTCAGGTACACCTTCACATTGCCTGGACCAGCCGTGAACGGCCCAAGATAGCGCCCCGCAATCACGGTACCCGGAAACCCCGGCTTGTCCCAGTTGAAGTCGTACTGGTCGCCGGGCTTGCCGTTGGCCAGCGTCACAGGATGCGACGCGCCCTTCGCTCCGCTGGCAAAAACCCGCATCCCCTGCGGCACGCGAATGTGCATCTCCGCCGTGAAGCGGTCGGTCATGTAGCCCGACATGGGGAACCAGCGCGCCGGGTAAAGCAGGTAGCTGATCGGCTCCTGAATGGCAGCCAGCTTCAGCCCCTCCACCGGACCGTCCTCAGTACCAGTAATGACGCCGTCATATTGGAAGGTCCAGTGCACCACCTGTTCCGGAACAAAGGGCGTTGACGGGGTCACGCGGATCGTGCCGTCCGCCAGCCGCTCACCGGTCAGCACCTTGCCGCCGTCGTCGGTAATGTTGGTGACCTTCAGCGCCGGGTGAAACCCGAAGCTCACTTGCTGCGCGTTTGCCGGAGCGGTAAAGTTCACCACGGTCTTGGCCGTCAGGTGGTGCGCCGTCGTGTCCAGCTCGGCGTCAATCACGTAGCCGGAAATCTTCAGCCCCGCGCGCTCCGGCGTCTGGGCCGGCAGGGGCGCGGCCAGCAGAGCGCCAACGGCCAGCGCGCCAAGCGCCGCACTCAAGAGGCGCAGCCCGGATTCAAACATCGTCATTCGCATTCTGGAACACATAGCAGTCATCATCGCATTGCAACCATTCATGCGGTGGCCGTTTATCCGGTCCAACCCTGCCCAGTTCAGGATTGCACGGATGGCACAACCAGCAAAGCCACGCCGAGCCGCTCAAGAGTAATCGCCGCCGCCCGGTCAATGGCTCCACCGCTCATCCCGCTGTCTTCCCCAACGTGGGTACTGAGCAGGCCGCGTATCCGACTGAGCTCCTCCATCATGGACTGGCGAACGGGCCCATCCGGTAGCAGCGGTTCAATTTGCTCCACGATATTCCCCGCTTTGAACTCGTCTTGTATCAGCTCGGGAACCACCCTGCCGCCGGCAATCAGGTTGGCCATGGCCACATGCGGCACCTTCACCACCCGTTTGGCAATGGCGTATGTAATGCGCGAAACCCGGTACACCACCACAAACGGATTGCCGATCAGCGCCGCCTCCACCGTCGCCGTGCCGCTGGCCACCACCGAGGCGCGGGCGTGGTGCAGCACCGCGCGGGCATCCTCCGCCAGCCGGACAGTGCACCCCACGCCAGGCCCCTGCACCATGCTCGCTACCATGCCGCGCTGGGCGGCATTCAGCGTGGGCGCCAGCGGCACAATGAACTCGAATTCCCCCTGCGCGGGCGCCTTTCTGCGCAACGTCAGTGTGCGCGCCGCCGCAAGCATCTCCGGCAGATTGTCGCGAATCTCCTTCGCCCGGCTGCCCGGCAGCAGCCCGATCCAGATCCGCTCCGGGTTCAGGTTGTTCTCGCATGCAAATTGCTCGCGGCTGATCGACGGCAGCGGCTGATCGACCAGCGGATGCCCCACAAACTCCGCCCGCACCCCGTGCTCGCGATAAAACCGCTCCTCGAACGGAAAAATCACCAGCATCTCGTCCACAAACTTCTGCACCAGCTTGATGCGGTGTTTCTTCCAAGCCCAAAGCTGCGGACTCACAAAATAAATCACCGGCACGCCCTGCCGGTGAAACTCCTCGGCCAGTCTGAAGTGAATATCGGGAAAGTCAATCAGCACGGCCACAGCCGGCCTGCGCTCGCGAATGGTCCGCTTCAGCTTGCGAAACTCGCGATAGATGCGCGGCAGGTGGCGGACAACCTCCGTAATGCCCATCACCGCCATATCCTCGGCGCGCACCACGCATTCCAGGCCCGCAGCCACCATCCGCGGCCCGCCCATGCCCTGAAATGTGCCTGTCCGTCCCACCGCTGCAAGCCGGCGCTTCAGTGCCTCAATCAGCAGCGCGCCATAGTGCTCGCCGCTGGCCTCGCCCGCTGAGATAAAGATGTTGATGGTGTCGGACATGCACGCGCGGCCTCGTCCCGCGCTCGGAACCATCATAGCCGGTTGGAAACACTGCCATACCCGCCTGCATGCGCGCCATCGATAGCGCCGCGGGGCCGAGTCTAGGGTGTCTGCGAAGCTGCAGGACGTACGTAGGCCGGCCGATGGTGAGTCAACTGCGGTTGCGGAGTCGGTGCTGTCGGCGCGGTGTCAATGACCTTCCTGTCCAGATCAGCCGTCCCAATTCGCCCACCCTCCTCCGTTTCGATCACCACGCGCACCAACTTCGTTTTACGCGGAACACGAATCGATAGCGGAAACGACGTCGATTCTTCGGCCCGCAGCGTTGGATCCTGAGGTGGCGACGAGACAGAGATATGTTCCATCCGGGACGCAACAATACTCCCATCCCCGCTCCGGCTCACCGCCGCTACCACAAGGCTCGCGGAAGATCTTCCGTCACCCGTCTCAGACCAGCCAAGGTTCTTGCCTTTCACTTGCACCGTTAACTGTGCGCTGCGCGTGTCCGGGTGGTGCACCACGCCCACTACTTTCACGCCAAGAGCGTCATAGGAAATGGTGGAACTGGCTGCCTCGGAAATATTAATCATCGTCTGCTGCCGGGGATCCACCGGATTCTTTTTGTCCGGTGCAAAGTAGCCCGTCTTCGTCACAGCACGCAGATTCCGATCGCGCAGCGTCACGCGAATCCGGCGAAATTTGCCATCATCGCCCACATCCTGCGGCTGATACGTCAGTGTGTAGTACTCCGAGCCCAGCCGCTCAGACCGCTGCATTTCCATGTCGATGTCGTTGCGGTGGAAGAAGAGTTTTCCCCCCGTCTCATTTACGAAAACACCAAAATTGATATCGCCTTCAAAAGGATCGTCGTCCCCGAGGTCAGCGTCGGCGTCCATCTCGCTGAGCGATGTTCTTCTGGTCACAACATTCAGCCCGGGGTAAATCACAAAAAGGCTCATGCGCGCATCCACCAGCATGTTGGTCGTGGTATGCACATACTCCTTCAGATCCTGCGCAAACTGTCCTGTCATATCAGGCGCATAGAGGTCGATGTTCGGGCCGCCATGGCCTACCCACACAATGTTCTTTCGCCCCGGCACGCCCTTGTTTTGCAACGCGATCTGTTGCAGAGCGTCGATCGATTGGTCAAACCGGTCCCAGTAGAACATCCCATTCATCTCTTTGAACGGCAAAGCGGCCGGAAGATGCTTCAGCGCGTACAACAGGTCCGCCTTGTTGCGTGTATAGCCTTGCAGCATCTCCAAAGATTGATTGCCAACCACCATCAGCTCGGCTGGAGAGGTAAGTTCCGCCGGTTGCTCGTCAAGAAACTTCTGAACCTCATAGCGGATGTACGCAAAGTCCTGAAAGTTCGAGTCCAGCAGATCGAGCACGAAGATCGTCACCGGCGCTTTTCCGTCCGGATTGTCATCTCCGGCATTCGCGCCCATGACGTGCGTCTCGGGTGCTTCAAAGGAGAAAATGCGCTGCGGCTTCTTGTCTTCGGTAATCTGGAAGTCGTCCTTGGTGAGCCCGGTCACCACTGGATGTCCCTTCTTGTCCAGCACCGTAACATCCAGAAAGACAAGCGTGGACGTCACCTGAAACAACGGCACGTCGGAAGGCGCCTGTTGCCCCTGCGTCTGCCCCTGCCCCTGTGCCTCCAGAGTGTAGGCCGCAAAAATTGCCAGCAGTGTCGTCGCGCAGAGCAGCACCCGCGGAAATCGCATCGTAAACCTCTCCTCAAATCTAAGCTTGTGCTACAGACAAGGCAAATGCACACAGCGGCGTTGCAACCACGTCCCTGCTCATTCAAACCCCATCCCGGCCAATTCGTCGCGCAATCAGTACTTTGAGAAAAACGCAGGCTCCTTGCCCGGCGAGTCCTTCCTTCGCCAGCAGTCGAAATCATTGCGCGAACGAAGATTCCGAGTGATACACTCCCCGAGGCTGCGCCAGAGTTTCCCCACCCTTCCATCTCCCGCCCGGCCAAAGAGAGGTTTCCCATGTCCAATCAAAATCACCCTGAAGGTCCGTTGACCCCTGGCCTTGTGTTTGAAATGCTCCACGCACATCAGCGCACCGCGGCTCTCAAGGCTGCAATTGATCTCGATCTCTTCCGCGCCATCGGCGAAGGCCCGGGTGACGTCGCCTCCATCGCCCGCCACTGTGCAGCATCCGAACGCGGCATCCGCATTCTCTGCGACTTCCTCACCATCAACGGCGTACTCCTCAAGCAGGACGGCCACTACCGCCACACCCCTACCAGCGCCGCCTTTCTTGACCCGCGCTCGCCCTCGTCCGTCGCATCCATCGCGCACTTCCTCGCCAATCCCGCCATGCAGGAGCCCTACAGGAATCTCGCGGAAGTCATCCGCACCGGCCGCACCAGCCTCGAGGGCGATGGCTCCGTTGAGCCGGAAAACCCCATCTGGGTCCAGTTCGCTGAAACCATGGCGCCCATGATGGCTCCCATGGCCGCCCCGCTCGGCGCCGTCGTACTCAACGGCCACAACGGACCCATGCGCGTCCTCGACATCGCCGCCGGACACGGCCTCTTCGGCATCGAGATCGCAAAGCAGAACCCTGAAGCCCACGTCACCGGCCTCGACTGGGCTCCCGTGCTTCGCGTCGCCCTCGGCAATGCCCGCAAAGCCGGCGTCCACGACCGCTACAACATGCTCCCCGGCAGCGCCTTTGAAGTCGACTTCGGCGGACCCTACGACGCCGTCCTCCTCACCAACTTCCTCCATCACTTCGACAAGCCAACCAACATCGGCCTCTTGAAAAAGGTCCGCGCATCCCTCCGCCCCGGCGGACGCGCCGCCACCCTCGAGTTCGTGCCCAATGAAGACCGCGTCTCCCCGCCCATGCCCGCCGCCTTCAGCATGACCATGCTCGCCTCCACCCCCGCTGGCGACGCCTACACGTTCAGCGAACTCACCGCCATGTACAACGAAGCCGGATTCGGTAACATCTCCGGCCACCCCATCCCCATGAGTCCCCACACCATCGTCATGGGACACGCCTGAGCCAAAACGCAAAGCGGCTGCTCCGGGCCGCGCATGAACTCTTTTCATGCGCAACCCAAAAGCAGCCGTTCTTTGGTTGGTGGACCAGTTTGAAGGGTACGGGCTTCAGTGAAGGGTACGGGCTTCAGCCCGTACATAAACTGAACTCCATGAATGCGGACTTTAGCCCCTGAGGCAAACTTCTTTCAAACTGATCACTCCCGCTATCTTTAATGTCCAGACTTCTTACTTGCCCTTGGTCCGCCGCGCCCGCGATGCCGCTGCCAGTTCCGCCAACAACGTGTGCGTCTCCGCCCAGTCGATGCAGGCGTCCGTAATGCTCTGTCCATACACCAGCGACTTGCCCGGTACAAGCTCCTGCGCTCCCGCCACCAGGTTGCTCTCGATCATCACGCCCATAATGCGCCTGTCGCCACCCGCAACCTGCCCGGCCACATCCCGGCATACCGCACCCTGCCGCTTGTAATCCTTGTTGCTGTTGGCGTGGCTGCAGTCGATCATGATGCGCGGCTTCACGCCTGCCTTTTCCATCGCCGTCGCTGTCTGCTCCACGCTCTCCGCCGTGTAATTTACCAGCTTCCGGCCGCCGCGCAAGATGATGTGGCAATCCGGATTCCCGCGCGTCACAAAAATCGCTGACTGACCCTGCTTCGTGTGCCCGAGAAACGTGTGCGAGTGCGCCGCCGACAGAATCGCATCCACCGCTACCTGCACATCGCCCGAGGTCGCATTCTTGAACCCCACCGGGCAGGAGACGCCCGACACCAATTGCCGATGCACCTGGCTCTCCGTCGTACGCGCTCCAATCGCGCCCCAGCTCACCAGCCCCGCAATGTACTGCGGAGAAATCATGTCCAGGAACTCGGTCCCCGTCGGCACGCCCATCTCCGCCAGGTCCAGCAGCAGGTGCCGCGCCAGCCGCAGCCCGTCGTTGATCTTGTACGACTGGTCCAGGTGCGGATCGTTGATCAAACCCTTCCACCCGATCGTCGTCCGCGGCTTCTCAAAATACACCCGCATCACAATCCGCAGATCGTCTGCGAACTCCGGAATTGCCGTCTTCAGCAGCCCCGCATACTCCCGCGCCGCCTTCGTGTCGTGAATCGAGCACGGCCCCACCAGCACCAGCAGCCGCGGGTCGCGCCCATCCAGAATGTCGCAGATCTCCTTGCGGGCGTTGAAGATGGTGTCCGAGGAGGCATCGGTAATCGGCAGTTCTTCCTCAAGAAATACAGGCGGAAGAACAACTTTGGTCCATTGAATGCGAAGGTCTTCTATCGTGTGAAACATGGCTCTTTCCTGGCGGTGCGTCTCGACCCGGGGAACAGCCACGGCAGAAGAGATCGACATACCCTACTTAAAATCTACCAGTTTCACGCCCAAAAAGGCTCACGCAAGCCTGCCGCCCAGCTTGTCATCCTCTGCCGAAGAGCTTGGGGCCCCGGCGCGCATCGCGCGTATGGGTAAGCGGCGCAAACAATCTGCTCCTGTCTTCCCCGCATGGCACCACCATGAAGCACGCACAGCGGCCTGTTCACTGCCATCTGTCCGCCGTCTTCTCAGCGCCCCGAGCTGCCAAAGCCCTTCTCCGCGCGCAGAGACACGGGCAAGGCCTCGACTTTTTGCACTTCGCCCGTGAGCACGGAAACGGGAATCATCTGGGCAATCTTTTCCCCGGCCTTCAGTTCCACAGCCGTCTCGCCCAGGTTGGTCATCAGGATCTGAATCTCGCCGCGATATCCCGCGTCAATCACGCCGGCCGTCGTAGCCAGGCCCTTCGCCGCCATTGACGAGCGGTCCCGCACCAGCAGTCCCAGCGGCTCACCCGTCTGCGGATGCCGCGCCTCCACCGCAATGCCTGTGCGCACGCGCACAGTCGCCCGCGGCTCCAGCACCGCGCTCTCCACAGCAAACAGGTCATAGCCCAGGTCCTCGCCGGGATGCGCCACCACCGGCAGCCGGGCGCCTGGCTCCAGCAGCTTCACTCGCAACATATATTCGATGGTAGCAAGTCGCCTTGCTGTCATGCGGCCTGTTCACTCGCTGACTTGCTGACCCGCCGACCTGCCCCCAAAAATGGCCAGCCCCGGCGGGTGTCACCCAACCGGGGCTGCTTTGTTCATTCGGCAAAAGGACCTGTAAGCCGAATTCTGTCGTGTGCGGTCATTCCTCTAGGCGTCGCGTCGCCGCGAGCGCTCATCAGCGACCTACCCGGAGGTTTCGGCAATTGCTTGAGCCGCCTTGCCGCATCGGGCCGATGCGCAGCCGCTGCCTGGCTCTTGGCCGCGACTTCCCTCCCTATTTGGTCTTGCTCCGTGTGGGGTTTACCCTGCCTCCGGCGTTACCGTCGGAGCGGTGCGCTCTTACCGCACCATTTCACCCTTACCCCGGCACCGGGCGCGGTCGCCAAACAAACTTAGGCGAACCGGCCCGGGATCGCCCTCGTTAACGAGGGGTAGCCGGGGCGGTATATTTTCTGTGGCACTGGCCGTCCACGGGCCTTCAAGCCCGCGTCCCGGACGTTATCCGGCACACTGCCCTGCGGAGTTCGGACTTTCCTCCCCCGGCACCCGCGAAAGCGGAAACCGGCAGCGACCGCCCAGTCCTCCTGCCACCTCCATTTTACCGCGAAACGGCCTGCGGGCTTCCAGTATTCGCCGCCTGTGATCGCATCAAACCACTGCTTGCGCACGCGCATCCAACCGATGCAAAGCACTCGTGCCGGTCCTGTTGCGCCGGTGATGGAGTATTATGCCCCCAGATCACCTCGCAAACAGTTCCGCCCCACTCCACCCGCAGGAACCAGGCGCGGTCATCCCCACGCGCCAGGCGCGCCGCTGGATCGAGCCCTGGTACATCGCCTACGCCATTCTCGGTGCGCTTGTCTCCGGCGTGGCCGTCATCCTCGTCCCCATCATCATCGTGGACAACGGCGGCACGGCTACGCAGATTGGCACCGCCATCGCGATGCAAAACTTCGGCATGCTGTTCGCGCCCTTCTGGGGATGGCTCTCGGATCGCTTCAAGGACTATCGCGCGGTTTTCTTTGGCGGATTCATCCTGCTCTCCGCCGGCTTCGCGCTCTTCGCCCTCGTGCAGGGCCCGCTTGCCTGGCACCTCGCTGCATTTCTCATCGGATTCGGAGCTGGCGCTTCCAATACAGTCGCCGGCTTGTTCGTCGTGGAGTTCACCCCGCAGGAAGAGTGGAGCCAGCGCATAAGCTGGCTTCAGACCTTCAACGCGATTGGCGTCATCCTCGGTACAGCATGCGCAGGACAGCTTCGCCCCAGGCTGGGACTCGCGGTGTCAGCGTTCCTTGCCATCCCCGCACTGGTGATTGGCGGCTGGGGGCTGCCTGTGCCCGGCGGCAAGACTCAGCGCCGCTTAAAGAGCGTACATTTTGGGCAGATCGCAAATCTCGCACAGCAAATCGATCCCATGGCCAGCTCCGTGATGGAGCGCTTTCATCAGTTTGGACCGAAGGATATGAAAGCAGTGGCACGCACGCTGGCAACACCATTTGGCGCGCTGCTTTCCGGATGGTTCCTTTTCTCGCTGGCCGTGGCTTCATTCTCGTCGCTCTACCCGGTCCTCATGCGCTCGGAGTTCCATCTAGGCATTCGGCACTCGTCGCTGTTGCTCTCTGCCGCCACTGCTCTCAGCCTTCCGTTCTACAATCTGGCCGGGCGATGGACTGCCTCGCACGGTCCTGTCCGGGTCCTCAGCTCCGGCGTTGCAGTGCGTTCTGTGGCCCTGGCTGCGATTGGGCTGCTGGGCTACTTTCGTGTCCCGTTTGGTGTGATGCCCGCCATGCTTCTCTTCGCAGTCTTCCAGGGCATCTGGCCGCAAATCAGCGTCGCCTCCAACAACCTTGCCGCTTCCTTGGCGCCTTTCGGTAAAGGTGCAGCCATGGGCCTGTTCAACGCCTCGGCAGCCGTCGCCTCCGGCATGGGAGCCATCGCAGGAGGAGCCATGGCAGACCGCTTTGGCTATTCGAGCGTCAGCCTTCTGGCGGCCGTGGTCCTTGCCGCCGCCTTCCTCTGCACAGCGCGTCTGAAAGCCCCCTGCGAGCAAAAGACTGCGCAGGGGCAATGAACCGCCAGCTAGGCAGTCAGCGTATGCCGTGACGCGTGGCCTCCGCGCTCTCCCATCAGCGTGCTGCGCGGATCACTACAATGGATACAACAGCATGATCCAATACCTCTATCTCGGCCGCGTCCCCTACGACGAAGCCCTCCGCATTCAGGCTGAGATCGCCGCACTGCGCCTCGCGGGCCGCGTTGACAACGTCCTCCTGCTCCTCGAGCATCCGCCCGTGCTCACCCTCGGCCGCAACGCCAACCGCTCCAACATCCTCGCCTCCGACGAACTGCTCGCCCAGCGCGGCGTCACGCTGCATGAAATCAATCGTGGCGGCGATGTCACCTATCACGGCCCGGGACAACTGATCGGCTATCCCATCTTCGACCTCCGCAGCCTGCGCAACGCCAGCGGCGGCCGCCTCGGCCCAGTGGACTTCGTGCGCATGATGGAAGAGGCACTCATCCGCCTCTGCGGCATCTACGGCGTCCGCGCCGGACGCATCCCCGGCCTAACCGGCGTCTGGTGCGGTCTCTCCTTGCCACAGAGCTCGTCCAAAACCCCGCCTCCCGCAGGGAAGATCGCCGCCATCGGAATTCACGTCTCGCGCGGCATCACCTCCCACGGCTTCGCCTTCAACGTCACCACCGACCTGCGCGACTTCCAGCTCATCAATCCCTGCGGCATTACAGACAAGCCCGTCACCAGCCTGGAGCTCGAACTCGCCCGCACGGACCACCCCGCACCGCTGCCCAGCCTTGAAGCAATCGCCCATCAGGCAGCGCGGCAATTCGGCCTCGTCTTCAGCGAACAGGTGTTAGCCGTCGAAAGCCTCGACGCCCTCCGCGCACATGCCGCAGCCACGCCCCCAGCGGACAAGCAGTCACCCGCACCGCAGGTGCCGCAGGTGGCCGCACCGCAGGTGCCTCAGGACACGCCCCTGCAGGTTCCGCGTGAAGTCGAACGCCTGCTGCACATCCCCGAGCGCCCCACCCGCGCCTGACATGGTAGCGGGTCTGTTTGAAAGGTGCGGACTTCAGCCCGTACATAAATGAACAGTATGAATGCGGGCTTGAGCCCCTGAGGGAAAGCTCCTTCAAACTGACCGCTTTCCTCAGCGCCGCCATTCCCCCGCCCGCAATGCCGCGCGATTTATAATCCGGCAGGAACAGGGCGAGCATCTTTGCCCGCATCGCGGAGAGAACGATTCATGCCAACCGACGTCATCATGCCCCAGATGGGCGAGTCGATCTTTGAGGGCACCATCACCAAGTGGCTCAAAAAGGTAGGCGATTCCGTCCAGAAGGACGAGCCGCTCTTTGAAATCTCCACCGACAAGGTCGATGCGGAGATTCCGTCGCCCGTGGCGGGCGTACTGAGCGAAATCAAGGCGGCCGAGGGCGCAACCGTGCAGGTCAACACAGTCGTCGCCATCATTGGCGGCACGGTCACTGTATCCGAGCCAAAGGCGCAGCCTGCCCCACCGCAGGTGGCGCCGCAGCCGCAGTCAGCTCCACCACAAGTGGCGGCAAAGGCAGAGCCACCCGCGCCAGAGGTGCCGCCGCAGGCGCACGTCGTCGGTGGAACCGAAGTAGTCATGCCGCAGATGGGCGAGTCCATCGTTGAGGGCACCATCACCAAGTGGCTCAAAAAGGTAGGCGATTCCGTCCAGAAGGACGAGCCGCTCTTTGAAATCTCCACCGACAAGGTCGACGCTGAAATTCCATCGCCCGTCGCTGGCGTGCTGAGCGAAATCAAAGTTCCCGAAGGCGCAACCGTGCAGGTCAACACCGTCGTCGCCATCATCGGCGGCACGGTCACAGTTCCCGCGCCGCAGGCGGCGCCAAAGGCGCAGTCACCCGCACCGGAGGTGCCGCCGCAGGCGCAGTTGGCCCCACCGCAGGTGGCTCCGTTTCCCGCACAGCCCGCTTCGACTGCCGAGTCCGCAATCGACACTGCGCGCCGTTTGCGCTCCTCGCCGCTCGTCCGCCGCATCGCTCGCGAGCACAACATCGATCTGCGCCTCGTCCTCGGCACCGGCTCCGAGGGTCGCATCACCAAAGAGGACATCCTGCGCTATCTCAGCCAGCCCAGGCCGCAGGCGCAGCCATCCGCGCAGCCTGTGCCGCAGGTAGTCACGCCGCTCTCGGCTGAAGTCGTGCCGCTCACCCGGATGCGCGCCATCATCGCCCAGCGCATGGTGGAGAGCAAGCGCATCAGCCCGCATGTCTACTCCGTCTACAAGGTGGACATGACCCGCATCGCACGCCTCCGCGAGCGCCACCGGGCCGCCTTCGAGCAGCGCCACGGCATCAAGCTCACCTACATGCCCTTCATCGCCGCCGCCGCCGCCGAGTCGCTCCGCCGCTATCCCATCCTCAACGCCTCGCTCGTGGACAACATGATTCACTACCACGCCAACGTGAACCTCGGCATCGCCGTCGCGCTCGAGTGGGGACTCATCGTGCCCGTCGTTAAACAGGCCGAGCAGAGCAGCTTCCTTAGCCTGGCCCGCGCCATCAACGACCTCGCCGCCCGCGCCCGCGCCAAAAAGCTGGTGCCAGACGAGGTGCAGGGTTCCACCTTCACACTCACCAACTCCGGCGTTTACGGCGGCGAGTTCGGCACGCCCATCCTCAACCAGCCCGAGTCGGCCATCCTCGCCATCGGCGGCCTGCGCAAGGAACCCGTCGTCCTCACCGACGCTGAAGGCAACGACACCATCGCCATCCGCGCCATGCAGAGCTTCTGCCTCGGCTTCGACCACCGCCTCATCGACGGCGCTGACGCCGGCAAATTCATGACCGAGTTCAAAAAGACCCTGGAAAACTGGAACACGCCGATCGAGTAGCGTGCACGCCGCGCGGAGTGTACCCGGCCCGTGCTGCTCAATCCGCTATGCTGGCTCCAATGCCACTTTCCGCAGGCGACACCGAACTCGTGCAGATCATCGATGCCGCGCTCGCCGAAGCTGCCCGCCGCGCTGGCCGTTGGCTCGCCTGCCGCCCCGGCTGCACCCAATGCTGCCACGGAGCCTTCGCCATCAACGCCCTCGACGCCGAGCGCCTCCGCGCCGGCATGGAAGCACTGCGCACGGCGGCCCCCGCAACCGCCGAAGCCATCGAGACCCGCGCCCGCCAGTGGCTCGCCGAACATCTCGCCACCTTCCCCGGCGATCCCGTCACCGGACTGCTGGGCGAGAGTGAAGAAGACCAGGCCCGTTTTGAAGACTTCGCCAATGAAGCCGCCTGCCCCGCGCTCAATCCTGCCACCGGCCTCTGCGATGTCTACGCTTGGCGGCCCATGACCTGCCGCGTCTTCGGCCCGCCGATCCGTATGGGCCAGGGCGATGCCCTCGGCTGCTGCGAGCTCTGCTTCATCGGAGCCACCGAGGCCGAAATCGCCGCCTGCGAAATGCCCATCCCGCACGAGTTGGAGGATGCCTTGCTCCGCGAAGTCGCCCAGCCCGGCGAAACCGTCGTCGCCTTCGCCCTGCTACCCGCCGCCCCCGCATCGCACGCGTGACCGGTTAGTGGGCCAGCTTGAAGGGTACGGGCTTCAGCTTGAAGGGTACGGGCTTCAGCTTGAAGGGTACGGGCTTCAGCCCGTACATACATTCAACAGCTGGACTGTGGGCTTTAGCCCCAGAGGGACAGTCTTTTCAAACTGACCCACAACCGGCGACTGCGCAATCACCGCTTCAACCCCGTTTGCATGGTAAGCTGGTCTGCTGCATCCCGATGGAGTGACACCATGCCCGTTGCCCATCTCACCATCGAACTCCGCATTGAGCACGCCCAGTCCCTTAAGGACCGCCGCCACGTCGTCCGCTCCATGAAGGACCAGCTCCGCCAGGGCTTCAACGTCTCCATCGCCGAAATGGACGAGGCCGTCACCTGGCAGTCGGCCACCCTCGGCGTCGCCGCCATCTCCCGCTCCCGCGATTACCTCCACGGCCTAATCGAAGAGGTCGAGCGCGCAGCCACCCGCATGGCCACCGAGCTGGGCGCCGTGGTGCACGACTCCTACTGGGAATACATCGAGCAGTAACCCCCAAGTCCGCTCCCGCCCGCCGCCCCTCTGCTATCCTGAATGGTTTACCCGGGGAGGATAAGAGGACTATGCCAGAGCACAGGGCGCGCAAGCATCACCAGGACCGCGTGGCAGAGACGCTGCGCGAGGAAATCGGCGCCATGATCGAGGGTGAGCTCTCTGACCCGCGCATCGCATTTTGCTACGTCAGTGAGGTGGCGCTGAACCCCGGCGCCAAGTCGGCCCGCGTCTACGTCGCCGTGGACACCGCGGTGCCCGACATCGCCAAAGCCGAAGAAGACACCATCGCCGGCCTCGAAGCCGCCAAAGGCTACATCCGCTATGAGTTAAAGGAGCGCATGGGCGTCCGCCACGTGCCCGAACTCACCTTCCTCGCCGACCGCTCCGGGCGCTTTCAGGCGCGCATTGAGGAGCTGATGGGCCGCACCCGCAAACGGCGGAAAGCGCCAGTGGAGTAGCCGCCCATGGACACCCCCCGCACAGGCTCCGCTTCCGCAATGCATCAGGCCCCCGCGCATCCCGAGGAGGCCATTCTCCAGGTCCTGCGCGCGGGCGAACGCTTCCTCGTCTGCTCCCACTCCCGCCCCGATGGCGACGCAGTCGGCAGCATCCTGGCCATGGGCATGCTTCTCCAGCAGATGGGCAAGCACGCCGACCTGGTCACTGCCGACCGCATTCCAGCCATCTACCGCTCGCTGCCGCAGGCTGACTCCATTCGCACCGCTCTCCGCGTCCACGGCCCCTATGATGCCGCCATCCTGCTGGAGTGCGACGGCTTCGGCCGAACCCGCCTCCGCGGCCTCGATGCGTTTTTCGTCATCAACATCGACCACCACGCCAGCGGCCGCGCCTGGGCCGACCTCAACTGGATCGACCGCGATGCTTCCAGCGTCGGCGAACTGGTTTACCGCCTGGTCAAGGCCGCAGGTGCCACCGTCACGCCAGAGATGGCCACCTGCCTCTACACCACCGTGCTCACTGACACGGGCGGCTTCTGCTACGGCTCTACCCGGGCGTCCACCTTTGCGCTGGCCAAAGAACTGGTCGAGGCCGGAGCCAATCCCATCCGCGTCGCTCAGGATGTCTACTTCTCCGCCACCACCTCAAAAATGCTGCTGCTGGGTGCGGCGCTCGGCAACCTCCACCGCGAGGGCCGGCTGGCATGGCTCTGGGTCTCCCATCAGGACATGGTGCGCACATGCGCCGCCGAGGAGGACTGCGAGGGCATCGTCAATTACGCCGTCTCCATCGCCGGCATTGAGGCTGCGGCCTTTTTGCGCGAACTGCCCGAGCAGCGCATCCGCCTCAGCCTGCGCAGCAAGGGCAAAGTCAACGTCGCCGCCATCGCCGAAAACCTGGGCGGAGGCGGCCATGAAAATGCCGCCGGCTGCACGCTGGAGGGGCCGCTCAGCCGCGCACTTGAAGAGATTCTCGCCCAGTTGCGCCCCAGCGTACCCGGCCTCGCCGTTGAGTCGGGTTGAGATTTCGCTCGAATCTGATAGCCTTGTCCCTGTCGAAACGCGGCAGAAATTGCGTTTCACTCACGTGTGAATCAAGCACCATTACCCGGCCGTCGGGATTACCTCAACCTTCTAGACCGGTTGGACCGTTTGTGCGGCAAGTAAGCGCATACAGCCCGTTGGAGAACCTCTCGAAGTGGAGACTGCTCTGGAATCACCTGCTCCGGACCTGCCTGAAAGCCGGCGCAAACACATGCCTCGCTGGGCCACCATTTGCGAGGCCTCCGTCTTTCTCGCTTTTGCGCTCTTCTTCATCCTGTATGGCCAAATACCACTGCTAGGCGGCGACGGCCTGGGACTGGTCGGCGCAGACGAGCCCCGCTATGCGCAGATCGCCCACGAAATGCTGGTCCGGTTTGACTCGGCCCACACGCTCAAAGCACGCCTCAGCGCCTGCGTCACGCCATATCTCTTTGGCCGCCCATGGCTTGAGAAGCCGGCTCTTTACTACTGGCGCGCCATGTTCGTCTTTCAGGACTTCGGCGTGCATGACTGGAGCGCGCGCCTGCCCTCCGCTTCCTTCGCCTTCATCATGGTGGCGCTCATCTACCTCCACATGCGACGATTCCGCCGCGGTGGCCACCTCGACGCAGCGCTCATCACAGTGGCCTGCGCGGGCATCATCGGCTTTTCTCGCGGCGCTTCCACTGACATGCAACTGGCCGCGCCCCTCTGCATCGGCCTGCTCGGGTGGTATGCATGGTACGAGACCAACTCGAAATTCTGGCTCTTTGACATCTACTTCTTCACTGGCGTGGCCACACTGGCCAAGGGACCGGTGGCGCCATTCCTGGCCATTCTCATCATCATTGCCTTCGGCGTCCTGCGCCGCGAGTGGTCCATCGTCAAGCGCTCCTTGTGGTGGCCGGGCGTCCTGCTCTACTTCGCCATCGTCCTGCCCTGGTTCATCGCCGTCCAGCACCAGAACCCCACCTTCTTCCGCGAGTTCTTCCTCGAGCA
This sequence comes from Acidobacteriota bacterium, assembly GCA_021780075.1. Classification (GTDB taxonomy): domain Bacteria; phylum Acidobacteriota; class Terriglobia; order Terriglobales; family Acidobacteriaceae; genus Telmatobacter. The sequence goes on along the minus strand of JAJXZL010000023.1, from coordinate 63,864 downwards.
CAACCTGGAGCGCTTTGCCACCAACCGCTTCCAGCACGAGCAGCCCTCCTGGTACTACCTCGTGGTGGTACTGCTGGCCGTCATGCCCTGGACCGTCATCGCCATGCGCGCGCTGGTGGACGGCATCCAGACCTCCGTGGCCGAGTGGCGCCTCCGCCACTCCAACCCCTCAAAGCCCAAACCCTGCCGCCCCGGCGATGCATTCCCTGAGTTCCTGGTGCTCTGGGCGCTCATTCCCATCCTCTTCTTCTCGTTTTCGCAGTCCAAGCTGCCGGGGTATATTCTGCCCTCCATTCCGCCGCTCACCATCCTCACCGGCGACTATCTCTATCGCCGCCGCGAGCCAGGCCTCAATCGCTGGGTCCTCATGGGCCACGCCGCCCTCAGCGGCGTCATGACCATGTTTGCCCTGCTCCTGCCATGGCTCATCGTCCACGGAAACCAGATGCCCCCCGCCAGGGCGCTGCTCGCCGCCCTGATGACCGCCACGGGCGCGGCCATGCTGATTCTGGTCGTGGTGTACTCCTTTGGCGTGGCCCGCCTGCGCCTCGCCACCACCAGCATCCTGGTCATCCTCGTCCTCTTCCTGTATGGCATAGGGCCATTCTTTGGCATACCGTCCGTGGCCGCGAGCAAGCGGGTCATTTACCTGCTCGATCGTTCCTACTCCGCGCGGCCGCTGGCCATCAAGCTCGGTACTCTGGCCCCCGCGGATGAAACAGTCGCCGTCTTCCGCGTTCGCCGCGACGTGGAGTACGGGCTCGCCTTTTATCGCAATCACGAGGTGGTCAACTACGAGCAGAGCGGCGTCCCCGCGCAGGAGCATCTGCTCGTGGCGCGCGTGGCAGGACGCGGCGGCGTCGACCTGCACACCCAGGCCGCACTCGGCGAATATTTGGAAGGCCGCCAGTACGAGCCGCTCTTCAGTTGGCCCGAACAGGGGCTGGAAGTCTACCTTGTCGGCCGCAAGTAACCGGAAAGTGAAGTCCGCAAGAATAAGTCTCACTTGAACTTGCAGTCTTCCCTACTTCGTGGCAAAGTGTCCGCAAGGCACAATCGAGGCAATGTGCGCGCCGGGCCATTTCCAATCCGGATCAGATTGCATGGCAGGCCAGCATTGGCCTGCATCTGAAAGCCAAAACATGACGCCTGGCGTTTCCATTGAGATTCTCGACCTGCGGCACTTTGCGGCGCCCGTCCTTCGCCCTGTCCTCGAAGCCGAGAGCAACATTTGGATGCAGCGCCTGCACTGGGATTACCGGGCCTCCTGCCGCCTGCTCATGCAGTATCTCGACAATCACATGCTCCCCGGCTATGCGGCTGTCGAAGCAGGCCAGGTCATGGGCTACACCTTCTGCGTCTACGAGGAAACCAAGGCGGTCATCGGCGACGTGTTCGCCCTCGACGGTACCAACCCCGATCTGCCCGGTCCACCCTCCGGCGACGACGAGGCCGCACGCGCAATTGAGGCGACGCTGCTCCGGCACCTGTTTGAAACCCTGACCAACTCGCCGCAGATTGACCGCATTGAGTCGCAACTGCTGCTCCATCCCGCGGGCAAACATGCCGCCGTCTTTCGCGAGGCCGGCTTCAAGCTCTTCCACCGCCTCTTCATGGTGCAGCCGCTCGCAGGCCACTGGGGCCGGTCCCACGTCGAGCTGCCCATCGAGCTAGAGTTGCGCCACTGGCGCGACGAAGACCTCAACCCGGCCGCGCGGCTCATCTCCACCGCCTACCACGGCCACACCGACAGCCTCATCAACGATCAGTACAACTCGGTCTACGGCTCCATGCGCTTTCTCAATAACATCGTCCACTACTCCGGCTGCGGCGTCTTCTCGCCGCTGGCCTCCCATGTCGTGGTCGATCGCGCCACCCAGGAACTCGTGGCCCTCGTGCTGGGCTCGCGCGTCAGCCCGCAAAGCGGACACATCACCCAGATCTGCGTTCACCCCGAACACCGCCGTAAGGGTATGGCCCGCCTGCTCCTCGGGGTGGCCGGCGCGCAGTTCATCCGGCAGGGCGTCAGCGAAATCTCGCTCACCGTCACTGAGGCCAACACGGAGGCCGTTGAACTCTACCGCTCCGAAGGCTACGAAAGCATCCACACCTTCGACGCAGCCGTCTGGCAGCGCAACGGCGCATCCTGATGCTCTGACTCTTATTTCCCGCCTTCCAGCCACCCGCGCGTGTTCAGCAGTTGCCGCAGGTCCAGCGCCCACACCTTCCCGGTCAGCTCGTCGGCGGCTTTGCCTTCGCGCGCGGATTTCTCAAACTCGCTCGCCATGGCCTGCATCTTTGCGTCCAGGTCGTCGATGAAGTTCAGCACCAGGGCTTCGGGAATCATCGGCAGCTTCGGCGAGCCGAACTCCAGCTTGCCGTGGTGCGACAGAATCATGTGCAGCACCAGCGTCTTCAGCCGAGGCGGAAAGTTGGGCAGCGTGTCAATCGTCTTCTCCACCAGTTCCATGCCCATCTGGATGTGCCCCAGCAGCATGCCCTCGACCGTGTATTCGAAGCCAATTTCCCATGAGAGTTCGCGCAGCTTGCCGATGTCATGCAGAATCACGCCGGTGAGCAACAGGTCGCGGTGCAGCATGGGATAGTGCGGCGCTACGCGATCAGCCAGCGTCAGCAGGCTCACCACGTGCTCCAGCAATCCGCCCAGCCAGGCATGGTGCAGTTGCTTCGCCGCCGGAGCCTCGCGGTACGGCGCGGCAATCGCGGGGTCGTCGAGCAGCGTGTTCAGCAGCAGCTTCAGGTTGGGCTCGGTAAAGCTGTCCACGCAGTCGCGGAGACGCTGCCACAATTCGCCCACATCGTGGCTGGTGGCGGGCAGCAGGTCGGTCTTCTCGGCCTCCGACGCTGCCGCCTTGCGCAACTGGTCCACCTTCATCTGCAGCCGGTCGTCAAAGCGAGAAACGCTGCCCCGCACCTTCACAATGTCGCCGCGCTCAAAGTCGCGCGCGATGCGTGGGTCGCCGGGATCCCAGACGCGGCCTTCAAGCTGCCCCGTCTTGTCTCCCAGAATCAGGTTCAGATACGGCTTGTTGTTCTTCGTGGAGCGCTGCTGTTTCAACAGCACTAGAAAAAAACTGTCGAATCCCTTGCCCTCATCGAAGCCCGCGAGGTCGGCGATATAAATGTCTTTCATCCTGCCCGACAGATTAACGCACCCGGCGCTTCCCGCCAAACGCACACCGGGCCTGGGATGCAATCCCAGGCCCGGCGCACTTGCCTGCTTCGTGCTTTACTGCTGCGGAGCCGGTGTCCCGGAAGCCGGGGCCTGCGGCGCGGTGGTATTCTGCGGCGCTTGCTCCGCAGGCTGCGTCTGGTCATCCGGCTTCTTGTTTCTATCGCTCATGCGGGTCTTCTCACCGGTCGTCGTAACCTGCTTCTTCTTCTTGCCGGTTACGTTCCCGCCCAGTCCCAGCGGAGCGGATTGCACCTGGCGGTCGGCTACCTCGGCCGCATCGGGCGCATCCGGAGTCAGTGCGTCCTTCTTTGGCTGCTTCTTGACCTTCGGCGCCTTCACTGTCTTCGCGCGGTCGCTAAAGCGCGTCTTCTTTGTCGGCGCCGTATTCTCTTCCAGCGGATTCACAGGCTCCGGTGCCGCGTTATCGGCAGACTGCGGCACTGCGCCCGCATCCTCCGTCTGACTCGCGGCTGCATTCGGCAGCGTCTCCTGCGGAGCCTTGCCGAAGCGTATTTTCTCCTTCTTGCCAGGCTTCATCGAGGCCTGTTCCTTATTACTCTTTTTGCTCTTCTTCTTGGCTTTCTCCGGCGTGGTCTTGGCCTCTACAAGCTGCGCCTGCGCACCTTTTTCGCGGAAGCCGCGCGCCGTTTCGCGGAAGCGCGTACGCTCCACCTTCTTCTTCTTCTTCGGCGCCGGAGGAGTGTAAGCGGCGTAGGCAATCGGGAACACGCGCTTGTTCGGGCTCATGCCCGTGTCAACATAGCCCGGCTTGATCTCGATGAAAGCCTCGTCGCGCATCTTCGTCAGGTAATCGCGCATCGCAGGCTCCATCTTGCTCATGTAATAGGCCTGCTCAACGTCCTGCTCAACATCCTTATAAGGCGGCACACCACCGGGCGTATGCTCATCCACCTTCAGAATCACGTAGCCCTGCTTGGTGCGAATCGGCGCTGTGCTCTGTCCTGTCTTCAGCGCGAAAACCTGGTCCTCAAGCACCTTCGCCAGCGAGCCGCGCTTGAACTCGCCCAGATCGCCGCCCGAGGAGGCCGTGGGTCCATCGCTGAAGCTGCGCGCCAACTGGCTGAAGTCGCCGCCCGCATGGAGCTTGGCTTCGATATCCGCTGCTTTGGCCTTGGCTGCAGCCAGCTTTGCCGGATCGGTCGGCTGCACGCCGCCAGGGTCGGTCGCCGACGGCACCGGCGTGCCGGTCGAGATGAGGATCTCGCTCAGCTTCACGCTCTCCTGCCGCGCGTACTCCTGCTTGTGCTCATCAAAGTAGCGCTGCACTTCTCCCGGCGTAATCGAAATCCTGCGGCCCACCTCATCGCGCATCACCTGCTGCGTAATGATGCCGTTGCGGATATTCGCCTTGAAGTCCTCAAAGGAAACGCCCTGCTGCTGCGCCGCCTTTTCCAGGTCTTCAAGCGAGGACATGTTGTACTGTTTGCGAATCTCGTTCAGGCGGTTCACCAGTTCGGTTTCGCCGGTGATGCCCAGTTCCTTGCCCTTTGAGAGCCACAGCTGCTGGTCGATCAGGTTGCGCAAAAGATCCCTGCGCGCATCAGACGCCTCCTGCATCGTGGCGCCCCGCTGGCGCTCTTCCTGGTCCAGTTCCTTCATCGCCCGGTCGTAGTCCGAACTGGTGATGATCTGGTCGTTGACGCGCGCGATGATTTCCTCAACCGTCGTGCCGCCATACGGGCTAGAAGGCGCGGCAGTGCGCGTTTGGGCAAAGGACGAACTTGCAAGCAGCACCGTGCCGAACACGAACGCCGCGGGAATACGAAGGAGTCTCAAAGTCATAGGTCGGCACAGAACAGGAGGCAATCTGTCACCACCTGTTGCTTAGTCGCTATTGTAAATGCCAGAAGAGCAGCCGTGCGATTCCGGCGGCGTTTCTGTCCGGAATCACCACCGAATTCAGCAGGAAACAGGCCGCTCAGCACCGCGCCCGCTAACGGCTGGCTACCGGAAGAGCCCCAGGCGGCGTCAAATAAGCCAGTGGTATACTTTACCCCAAGACCGCCCTGCGAGGCTCCTTCACGGCGCCTGACGCACCTGCCGTCCGGAGGTTCCTTCCGCCTATGACTCCCCGCGCCCGCCGGGCATTTTTTACCCTTATTCTCTTCTTCACCGTGTGCGCCGTCGTGGGCAGCGTGATGCAACGCAAGGTCGGGGCGCAGTCCTCTGAGGACGAAAGCCAGATTCGCGACAGCATCAGAAATTTCACCAACGTCTACGCGCTCGTCGAGCAGAACTATGCCGAGCCCATGACCAGTGACAAGGCCGATGGCGCCATCTACGACGGTGCCATCCCCAGCATGCTCCGCGTCCTGGACCCCCACTCCAACTTCTACGATCCAAAGGCTTACGCCAAAATGCAGGAGGACCAGCGCGGCCATTACTACGGCGTTGGCATGGTCATCCAGCAGCAGGGCAACAAGGTCTACGTCATCACCCCCTACGAGGGCACTCCCTCATTCCGCGCCGGCATCCGCCCCGGAGACATCATCTCCGCCATTGACGGCAAAACAGCCAGCGGCATGACCTCCGACTTGGTGGCCAAGGCGCTCAAGGGCCCCAAGGGCACGCACGTCCAGGTCACCATGATCCGCGATGGCCAGCCCAAACCGCTCGTCTTCGACCTCATTCGCGATGAGATTTCCCATCCCTCCGTCGATCTCGCCTATGAGATTCATCCCGGCGTCGGCTACATCCATCTCGCCCAGTTCCAGGAAACCACAGCACAGGAAGTCATTGAAGCCATTGACAGCTTAGGCAACTCCAAAGGGCTCGTGCTGGATCTCCGCGGCAACCCCGGCGGCCTCCTCAGCCAGGCAGTCGAGGTCTGTGACCACCTCCTCTCCAAGGGACAGGTCATCGTCTCGCAGCGCGGCCGCGCCTATCCTGACCTGGTCTACACCGCGAACAAGGGCAACGGTGGCAAAACCTTCCCCATCGTCGTGCTGGTCAACCGCGGTACCGCCTCCGCCGCTGAAATTGTCTCCGGCGCATTGCAGGACCACGACCGCGCCCTCATCGTCGGCGAAACCACCTTCGGCAAGGGCCTCGTGCAGACCGTCTTCAACCTCAGCGAGAACACCGGCCTGGCCCTCACGACCTACCACTACTACACCCCCTCCGGCCGCCTCATCCAGCGCAACTACGCCGGCGTTTCGCTCTACGATTACTACTACAACCATGCCGGCGCGCTGCCCTCAAACTCCACCAACCGCGAGGTCAAGTTCACTGACTCCGGCCGCACCGTCTACGGCGGCGGCGGAATCACCCCCGACGAAAAGATCGAAACACCCAAGAGCAACAACTTCCAGGACGAGCTGATCTACAAGTCCGCCTTCCTGCACTTCGCCGCGAGCTACCTTTCCAATCGCACCGTCGACAGGGATTTCCAGGTGGACGACACCGTGCTCAAGGCTTTCAAGGACTTCCTCACCAGCGAGAAGATTCCCTGGACCGAGGCCGACATCAACGGCGTCCTCGATTGGGTGAAGATCAACATCAAGGAAAAAATCATCACCAGCCAGTTCGGCCAGTTGCAGGGCCTCCGCGTCCTTGCAGACTGGGACCCCCAGATCCAGAAGGCGATCGGCTTCCTGCCTGAGGCCCAGGCGCTTGAAGACAACGCCCACAAGATCCTCGCGCAAAAGGCTCAGGCCCGCGGCGAAGCAGCCCAGGGCGTCGCCCAGCAGCAGTAACCGCCCATCCCATCAAAACAGCAGGCCATCCCACCCGGGATGGCCTGCTTGCGTTTGTACCCTCCGGTGACCCGACCACCCACAACCGCATAGCGCTTGTCATCTTGAGCGCAGCGCAGCGGAGTCGAAAGATCTGCGGTTGCCTTTCGTCCTCTTCCGCCGCGTGCCCCAGAACCCACCGCGTGCCCCAGAGCCTGCCCTGAGCTCGCCGAAGGGTCTCGCCTCTGCGACCTGGGATTCCACAAAACTCACCCGGCCAACATCGCTCTTTGTGTCAGGGCACGGCTTCAGCCGTGCCGAAAACGCCCCCCAACCCAAGCCCTGTCATCCTGAGCGAAGCACGCCTGGGGCCCCGGCGCGCAGCGCGTTGGGGTAAGCGAAGCGAAGGATCTGCTTCTGTTTTCTTCGGAATCCCCTCTAAGCCGCTAATACACCCGGAGCGGCGGGTGGCACACCCTTCGCGAAGCTGACTTACCGCAGATGAGGGTGCCCCATCCTTTCGGCCTGCGGTTGGCCGAAAGGGTGGGAACCACGTACACTCGTTCTTCTTCATGAAGGGTAAACTCGTCCGTTACCAGAAAGCCGGTGCATTTCACTTCATCACCTTCAGTTGCTTTCGCAGGCAGCCGCTGCTGAATGCAACAGCAGCCTACATGTGCTTTGAGCACGAGCTCGAAATTGTGCGTCGACGGTAGGAGTTCGTGGTTCTGGGGTACGTCTTGATGCCCGAGCACGTTCATCTGCTGTTGAGTGAAACCCGCATCGCGTCGCTGGCAGTGGCGTTGCAGGTGTTGAAGCAGCGGACTTCGAGAAAGTTGAAGAGCGCGGACAAGGCGCAATTCTGGCAGCGCCGGTATTACGACTTCAACGTGTGGAGTGAAGAAAAGCGTGCGGAGAAGCTCGGGTATATGCATCGCAATCCGGTTGTGCGCGGGCTGGTGGCAGAGCCTGAGGACTGGCTGTGGTCGAGTTGTCGTCATTACTCGGCTGGGCTGCGCGGTACGGTGGAGATCGAGTCGTTTTGGACGGCGTGGGAGCGGGAACAAAGGCGAGACCCGGATGGGCGAAGGGTTGTGGTACCCACCCTTGCGCGATAAGTCCGCGCAAGGATGGGGCACCCACGTCGGAGGTAAGTTAGCTTTGCACGGGGGAAGGGTCGGCCACCCGCCCCGGATGGATTGTACAGTGATCAAATATCGAGGTGAACCAATGAAGAATATGCATCGATTCCTCTGTTTGTTCAGGGCAAGCGCATTTGTGCCTCTCTTGTTCGTATCTTTCGCGGTTGCCCAGAATGCTGCACAGCACAAACGGAGCGATGTGGTTGATCTGAAAGCGATCGTTCGCTTGTTCTTTCAGCCAGGCGACGGAAGCTACTTTCATCCACCGTTGCTGTTCCGCGCCGTGAGCAAAAATGATCCTAGAGAAAATACTGCCCCTATACTCAAAGACGGACGAACTGTATATATCTCTCCTTTAGAAATGAAGGACTTGATTCAGGCGCTTTCTCATTTGGATGTTCGATGGAAGCACCTCGGTATACCTGCGAAGCCTCCAACAGCCGGACACAACATCATCGACGATTTAATGCAATTGGATATTTACACCGCGACTGGAGTTGATCGCGCTACTCTAGATCCGAAGTACATTTGTTCGACTTTATCTCCCTTAGATTCAGTATTTACTACTCCACGTGCGCTCTGGGAGTTTCGATTCTTTCGATTTCAATACCATTGCAAAATCGCAGGCTTTAACCCGAATGCATATCCGATGCGCGATTACGAGGATAAGTGAAGGCCCAACAACAGAACCAGTATGGTCGGGGGCCGGCCCAGGTGCCGGGATTACAAAGTGGGTCCCACCACTGAAGATGGTTGCCCCAGGTGCCTCGCTTTTGGGCACCTGGGAATCCACTCCCCTTCACCCATTCCGTCTTTTCTCTCCCAGCCACAGAATCGGATGAGCATCCGGCAGACCTCACCCAGCCCCTCAAAAAATCCTGCGCCCAATTTGCAGAGTATTTCTCCGCTTCGGCGCACAATGGAAAGTGTGTCGGAAATCCGCAACCGGCCCATGCCGTGCCAGTCGGATCACGAACCCCTGATCCGTGGATGGGTACCCCCTACCCCCCCCACCCCCCCTTTGAGAGGGATTTGCGGTTTTCCACAAAAAGTTTGCAGATCATTTCGGCAAACTTTGCGACAGGCGCCGCAGTGGCCTACGGCTCGTCGTTATATACCCCCACCTGCAGCTTGCCGCCCTCGCGAATCTGCGCGCGAAACATGCCCGGCGTGTTGAAGCTCCACGCCATCTGTCCATCCGGCGTAATCGCAATCACGCCGCCGTCGCCGTGCAGCGCTTCCAGTTCCTTGTGAATCACCGTATCCGCCGCCTGTTGCAATGGCATGTGTTTGAACTGCACAAGATTGCACACCTCGCGCGCCACCGTCAGACGGATAAAGTACTCGCCCGTGCCCGTACCGGATACCGCGCACGACTGGTTCGACGCATACGTCCCCGCGCCGATAATCGGCGAGTCGCCCACGCGTCCCGGCATCTTCGCCTGCATACCCCCCGTAGATGTCCCCGCCGCAATATTCCCATGCACGTCCAGCGCCACCGCACCCACCGTGCCGTAGTGCCGCAAACCCGGCGACTCGTCAAAAAACGCAACAGGCACAGTCGCACCCAAGGGTGGCACCCCGGCCGGTCGCGGCGGAATCGGCTTGCCCTCCTTCTTCAACTGCCTCACCAGCGAATCCCACCGGCTCTCGGTAAAGAAGAAACTCGGCGGTTCCTGCTTAAGGCCGATGCTCGCCCCAAAGTCGTCCGCCCCCTTGCCCACAAGAAAAACATACGGAGTCTTTTCCATCACCGCCCGCGCCAGGCTGATCGGGTGCCGCGTGCGCGAAACGCTCGCCACAGAACCCGCCATCAGGTTTGAGCCATCCATGATCGCCGAGTCCATCTCGTTCCTGCCGTCCGCGGTGAACACGGCACCCCGCCCTGCATTGAAGAGCGGATCATCTTCCAGCACGTTGACGGTGGCCTCCACTGCATCCAGCGCCCGGCCTCCCTGCTCCAGCACTTTGGCTCCGGCCTCAGCCGCGCGCGCCAGTGAAGCTCGATACGCCTTGTCGCCCTCCGGACCAAGCGCCGAGCGTTCAATCACGCCCGCGCCCCCGTGAACCACAATGGCCCAGTGATGCGCAGGCTGCTGCGCGCCTGCGGCCACGGCCGGAACAAACAAGGTTGCCGCGGCGGCGGCGAATCCAACTGAAACATCCCTGGTCTTCCGCAAAAAAATGGACCGCTTCACGATGTGCACCTCGTAAGCTGGCGCCACACCGCACGAGCGCCGCTCAATGAATTACAGACATCCTAGTATGTTGGGCTCCGCGAAACAAAGAAAACATCTGCTCCGGACCAAATTAACCCGGTGGACCAGATGCCCATGGATTGTTGGAATCTGCTGGCAATTTACTGCGTCCAGAATCAGGTCCCAATGAAGGCCAAATAAATCTGCAGAGTGCATCCTTTTGTGACAAAGTAGCGACCATCTCCCGCAGGCGCAGCCGGCCAATGCATCGCCCTCAGGCGACACGAGCGGAGCCGGAGTTTGCAGCATGGTGGAGCTCCTGTGTGCCCTATGATCAAACCATGCTCCCCAAACTCAAGGCACTCTTCGCATTCACGCTGGTCATCGTGTCGTTCAGCGGTCTCTCTGCCCGGGCATCTCCCAAGCCCATCCCTGTGAAGGTCGTTGTGGTTGCCATGTTCGAGCAGGGACAGGACACCGGCGATGCGCCTGGCGAACTGCAATTCTGGGTTGAGCGCGATCATCTTGACCGTGTGTATCCTCTCGCCGGCGGCTATCACGCTGTACGCATGAACGGCCAGGGTGAGATGGTCGTGCTTACTGGCCAGGGCACGGCGCATGCCGCGTCCACTATCATGGCGCTCGGTCTTGACCCGCGCTTTGATCTTCGCCACGCCTACTGGCTCATCGCGGGCATCGCCGGAGGCAGTCCCGAGCGCGTCTCGCTGGGCTCGGCGGTGTGGGCTCGCTGGGTGGTGGATGGCGACCTCGGCTATGAAATCGACGCACGCGAAATTCCGCGTGACTGGTCCACTGGTTATCTCCCGCTGCGCAAAGCGCGGCCCTTCGAGCAACCTGCCGCGCCCCTCGATGGCCAAGTGTATGAACTGAATGCAGCTCTCACCCAGTGGGCGTTTAACCTGACAAAGAACACCCCGCTCACCGACTCCGACAAGCTGAAGCAGATTCGCGCGGAATTCGACGGCGCTGCGGCCCAGCGTCCGCCGCTCGTGATTATGGGCGATGAGATTTCCTCCTCCACCTACTGGCACGGCAAGCTCTTCGATGCCTGGGCCTCGGAGTGGGTGCGTTACTTCACTGGCGGGCAGGGACAGTTTGCCACCACGGCGATGGAAGACACGGGCACACTCCTTTCGCTCAAGAGCCTGGCCGGCGCAGGGCGCGTGGACTGGAGCCGCATCCTGGTGCTGCGCACCGTCAGCAACTTCGATCAGCAGCCGCGCGGCATGAGCGCCGCAGACAGCCTTGCCCATCAGCGCATCGGCACCTATAGCGCGTATCTGCCCTCGCTCGAAGCTGCGTATACGGTCGGCCACACGGTAGTGAACGAGTTGCTCACGCACTGGCCGAAGTATGCCACCGCGGATTTCGGCGCGAATGTATCCACCAGGCCTGCGCCGTAAAGCAATGTCTGCCGCCTGCACGGGCAAAGCCGTCTCTTGGCGAAGCAGGGCCCGGCAAGGCACAATGCTTGCGGTCTGCAAATTCATCGCGCTTGCCTTCCATAGCCGGAACGGAGCGCGGCGTCAGGAATGTTTTGCATGCATTCAGTATGGTTTGGCGAGTTTATGGGTACGCTGGTTCTGGTGCTTCTGGGCAATGGCGTGTGCGCAGGCGTCACCCTGCGCAAGTCCTACGCGGCCGATGCAGGCTGGATGGTAGTCACCACCGGATGGGCGCTGGCCGTGCTCTGCGGCGTGCTGGTGGCGCAGGCCTTTGGCAGCTCCGGCGCGCACCTGAATCCCGCCATCACGCTTTCCGTTGCGGTGAACACAGGCAACTACACACAGTTGCTTTCGTACTGGTCCGCGCAGTTGCTGGGCGCCATGTGCGGCGCTTCCTTGATGACGCTTCACTATGGCCCACACTGGCGCTTGTCGCCGGACCCGGCGGCGAAGCTTGGCATCTTCTGCACATGCGGCGCGGTGCGCAGCCCGCTTTTCAACCTCGCCAGTGAAGTGATCGGGACGATGGTGCTGGTGGTGGTCGCCGGAGCCATCGGCTCACGCGGTGTCTCCTCTACGGGACCTGCGGCCGGCGTGGGGCAGTGGCTGGTGGCGAGCCTCGTGTGGGGCATCGGCCTCTCGCTCGGCGGCACCACGGGCTACGCCATCAACCCCGCGCGCGACCTGGGACCACGTCTCGCGCATGCGCTGCTGCCGATTCCCGGCAAAGGCGGCTCCAATTGGAGTTATGCGCTTATTCCCGTTGCCGGTCCGCTGTTGGGCGGCGCACTTGCCGGACTGCTGCTGCACTTCGCCCACGTGTAATGCATCGATCAGCACACGCGGCGGAATCCAATCCCCATCAGCGCCGCGGTCTTTTCCAGCGTCGTGGCCACATGGCCTACGCCTACTGCGCAATGATGCGCAGGCCCCTGCGCATTCCATGCATGCACAAAACCCCGCGCGCCCAGCGGAAAACGATAGCGGCTGTTGGTGTTGCCAATCTCAAGAATCGGTCCCGGTACGCATTCGCCTTCCGCCACCACAAGTTTGAAGCGCGTCTCCGCGTCCTCCACAACGGAGAGCAGTGTCACCGGGCCGTGCTTTACGCTCATTTCCACTGACAGGCCGCGGCCCACCTTGCCGTGATACACGCGCAGCGGGCGCACCTTGGTCTTTCCTTCGGCAATGGCGATGTGTCCGGGGCCGTCGTGGCCCATCAGCACCAGGTCGTCGTTGAAGTCCATCGCATAGTACTCGGTAAATGATCCGCCCGCACCCAATACGTCCATCATCTTCATCGCCAGCACATTCTTCACTTCATACTCGCCAGCCACGGGAATATGCCGCGCTGTCAGCAGAGACGTGCCAAGGATGATGGAACTCATCGTGTCTTCATTGGCGGCATTGCCTGAGCCCTTGTAGTAGTAGACCATGGCATGCAGATCATGCCGCGCGACAAATCTGTCCAGAGCAACCGCTGTCCGCGCGGCCCGTCGCAGCTCATCGGCGGGACAATCGTGCTGCACATCAAAGCTGGATTGGAATTCCTCCGCTCGCAGCGTAACCGCGTCTTCCTGCACTTCCGCCGCCAGCGCGCTCAGTTCGTCCACCTCAACCAGCTCAACGTGCGTGCCAAACACGATGGAAACCAGTGTCACGTCGGTCATGATGTCGAGCATACCGCTGTAGTAGTGGCCCATGAGCCCAAGCCGTGCCGAGGCCAGCGTGGAGCGCACGCGAGCCGCCGCCAACCATTCCTCAATCTCCCGCCAGGTGGCCGGCTCGTCCAGCACGCCCGTCACCTGGTGGAATGGAATTCGCGCCCTGTTGAGCACGTTGGCAATTTCCGGCACGGGGCACGCCGAGCAAAATGCGAGCCAGTGGCCGGTCATCGCCGTGCGGTCTTCCAGCCGGTTAAAGGCCGCATAATCGATTGCCGCTTCCGGCTGCAGATTTAGCACCACCACCGGAACGCCCGCGCGCTGCACCAGCGGAAGCACGGTATTCGAGAGCGCATAGGTGGTTACGTAAAGAAACAGCACATCGATGTCTTCGCGACGGCACTGGCGGCCTGCAGCCTGCGCGCGTTGCGGCGTGTCAACAAGGCCCAGGTTCACCACCTCGACACCGGGCCTCGCCAGCCGCTCCGCCACGCGGGCCACATAGCCCTCAAGCTGAGCCTTGAGGCCGGCAAACTGGCTCCAGTAGGCGTCAAGCCCAATGCCGCACAAACCCACGCGCAGTGATTGCTCCGCGCTCATCTCAACTCCTTCGCAGGCATGCCCGAGCCTCAGGGCAGATAAAAGACCTCTTCCATCATCGGGAAGCGCTCGCCGGAGTGCAAGCCCTCATTCGGCGCAAAGTAGGGCGCCATCGCCTGCTGCCAGCGCAGGTTCACCGGGTCGTTTTCAATCTGGCTCCAGGTGGCCTCACAGTCCACAGCGCGCAGCGCGAGAATCAGCAGATCGTCGCGGCGATAGATGGAATATTCGCTGATGCCCGCGCGTTTCAGCAACGCCAGCATCTCCGGCCATACGGCGCGATGCGCCTCATCGTATGCGCTCGCCGCGCCGGGACGCAGGCGCAGCATGAAGGCATACCGCTTCAGCTGTTGCGTCCCGACGGGCGCGGAGTCCGCGCTCACCAGCTCACCACCGCAACAGCGAAGGGCTCCAGATGGAGCTTGCCGCCCTCGGGCTTCAGGCTGCGAGCCGGACCGTCGCCGCTCTCTCCATCCACGGCAACGACGCTGGCCTTGTCTGCATCCGGCAGCGTGACATCCGTGGCCCACGCGCGCTTGTTCGCCAGCAGCAGCTTGTGCCCGCTCGGCGTAACGAAGGCCTGCGCTGCCACGCTGCCCGCGTCTTGATTCCTGCCTTCCACATTTGTTGCTGCCAGCTTGTCGCCCGGATGGAAGTTGTCCTTGATGAGCTTCAGCACCCAGTAGCGTGCATTTGGCTTGTTGTTCTGCCAGTTCATCATGCTCACGCTGGGAAACTGGGTGGGATAGCCAATCAGTTGCGACTCGCCCACTACGTCAATTTGTTGTTGCGCCAGCTCAATGTAGAGATAGGCGTAGAGCGAGCCGGCCAGGTTCCAGTAGGCTGCCGGCGGCGGCACGTTGTCCTGGGGGGTGTTATCGGTCGGCAGAATCACGCCGAGCTCGTCACAGGTGGTGCGCGTCTCCGGCGAGAGCCGCTTGCGTATCGACTCGATATAACGCACCGTATTCAGAAATCCATCTGCCTGGTTAAAGAAGGAGTACTGCCAGTTGTCGATCGTCTCAGAGGCGGTTGGCGATGCATAAAAGTGATACGAGATCATGTCCAGTGGAATGCCGGGCCGATGATGGTTGTGATTCAGGAAGTATTCGAATATCTCCGGGTTATGGCTCGGCATGGCCAAAGCGAGCCCCACGAACTTCGTCTCCGGCGAGACCTTGTGAATCGCGGTCACTATTGCGTCATAGCGGTCGGTGTACTGCTGCGGCGTCATCGAGTGCTCAAAATCGACTTCGTTCAGCACTTCCCAGTAAGGCACCTTGTAGTGGTAGCCCGACTCATGGCGCACGCCGTTTTCATCGGTAAACCCGCCATTCACATACCAGCTCACCAGGCGCGCATAGTAGTCGCCAAGCTCCTTGCCGCTGGGGTCTTGCAGCTCAGTGCCCTGTGTGTAGTGCCACGTTACCTCATTCGGATCGGCAGGATAAGTGACCGGCTTTTCAGTCTTGAAGAGCCATGCGGGAATCGTGCTGAAGTTGAGAATGGTGGAGTGCCCGTCGGTGGCAGCCAGAAAATCCTTGGTCATCGGATCAATCAGGCTGAAGTCCCAGCTGGTCTTCTGCGCAGTGGGTGGCTCCAGTTCAGCCACTGCCAGTTTGGGATACGGCAACCACGGCACGTAGCGCACATAGTCCGCACCCAGTTCCTTCACCGCTTTGTAGGCTGCGACGCCCAGTGGCTGGCCAGGCCGCAGCGGAGGATTCACCACCACCTGCAGCGTGGGCGTGGACTTGGAAACCACATCCGTCTTGCCCCATTGCACCTTTACGTCCAGCGGCTTCTGGCCATACAGCATGGGCACTGCAGCCACGAGAAACGTGGCCAGGAGCCCCTGCTTCCACTTCTCTTGCTCCATTTGCGATTCTCCTAGTCTTACAAGCGCCCTGGCTCGACACGCTGTCTTGTGGGACGCTTCAGCCCGCCGCCAAGGTATACCATTCCATGAGTTCCAACTGCAATATTTCCCGTATTGGTATCCCATGCGCGGCGTGACGATCGCAGCTTCGCTGATGCGTATGGAGTGAACGCCGGACCGCAGGATGTGCTTGCCGCAGCAGATCAGTTCGCAACAGGTTGTATTCTTGCCTGAGACGGTCTGCTCGCAAAAATCCAACTGTCCGATTCAGGGAATGTCTTCATGCCGGAAAAAGTTCTGCAAATCGATCCGCGCGACAACGTGCTCGTGGCGCTCACTCCACTTGCTGCCGGAATGCTTGTGCACTTTGGTCAGGCATCTTGCCCTGTGATTGAGGCCATCCCCGCCAAACACAAACTCGCGCTTGTTGACCTCGTGCCAGGCGACGTGATCTTTCTCTATGGCATGGTGGTGGGCGAGGTGACAGCGCCCATCGCGCGGGGCGGCCTGCTGTCCACACGCAACATACGCCATCGTGCGGGCGCGTACACAGCTACGCGGCAGCCGGTTTCATTCGCCCTACCGGATCCCTCGCACTTGTCCGCGCGCACGTTTATGGGCTACCACCGCGCTGACGGCCAGGTGGGCACGCGCAACTACTGGCTGGTACTGCCGCTGGTCTTCTGCGAAAACCGCAACGTGGATCGTATGCGTGAGGCTCTTGAGGAAGAGCTGGGCTACGGCTCGGCGCGCAGCCACTATCGCCAGCATGTGCGTGAGCTTGTGCAGCGGCAGTCGAGCGGCAGGGGGCGCGGCGTGGCAGAAGCGCTTGCCCAGGCGAGCGCTGAGCGCGTCTTTCCCCGCATCGACGGCATCCGCTTTCTGACGCATCAGGGCGGCTGCGGCGGCACGCGCCAGGATGCGCAGGCACTCTGCGGCCTGCTCGCCGGCTACATCCATCATCCCAACGTAGCGGGAGCCACGGTGCTGAGCCTGGGCTGCCAGAATGCGCAGACGAGCATGTTGATGGACGAATTGCGCGCACGCGATCCGCAGATGAGCAAGCCCGTGCTGGTCTTTGATCAGCAGCGGTCAGGCAGCGATGAAGCGCTGATGGGCCGGGCAATCGATGAGACCTTTGCCGCACTCGCTGAGGCCAACCGCATTGAGCGCGCTCCTGCGCCGCTTTCCGCGCTGACTGTGGGCCTGAAGTGTGGCGGCTCGGATGGCTTCAGCGGCATCTCTGCCAATCCGACGATCGGTTATCTCTCCGATTTGCTGGTGGGTCTTGGCAGCAAGACGCTGCTGTCTGAATTTCCCGAGTTGCACGGCGTGGAGCAGGAACTCATCAACCGCTGCACCAGCGACGAACTGGCCCAGCGATTCTACGATCTTATGCAGGCTTATTCCGCACGCGCCAAAGCCGTGCATTCGGGCTTTGAGATGAATCCTTCGCCCGGCAACATCGAAGACGGCCTCACGACCGACGCCATCAAGTCAGCAGGCGCAGCGCGCAAGGGCGGCGTTTCGCCGGTGCGCGATGTTCTCGATTTCCCGCACTACGCCACAACGCCGGGACTCAACCTGCTGTGTACGCCGGGCAATGATGTGGAGTGCGTGACGGCGCAGGCCGGCGCGGGCGCCAACCTCGTCCTCTTCACCACCGGTCTGGGCACGCCTACCGGCAACCCTGTTGCGCCCGTGGTGAAAATCTCAACCAACTCCTCGCTGGCCGAGCGTATGAGCGACATCATCGACTTCGACGCTGGCGGCATCGTCACAGGTAAGACGACGATTCCCGCCTGCGCGGAGAAGCTGCTTGACCTGTGCATCCAGGTGGCCAGCGGCGAGCGCTCCACCAAAGCCGAGCTGCTTGGGCAAAACGATTTCATCCCGTGGAAGCGCGGTGTTTCGCTGTAAGACATTGGGACTGCGCGGTTGCGAGGCCGGCTATTCCAGAAACGAACCAATCACAGCCAAGGCGGAGATTGCCGCAGTCTCTGCGCGCAGAATGCGCGGCCCCAGCGACACTGCGCGCCAGCCGTTGGCATCGAACAAAGCCTCTTCCGCTGGAGCCCATCCGCCTTCGGGTCCAATCGCAATCTCCAGCACCGGCGTCTCTTCGCCCGCTGCGGCGATCGCCTGCTCGAGAGCGTAGCGCAGCGTGGTGGAGCGCTCCTGCTCGGCGAGCACGATGCGCGTCGCCGTGGACGCCTGACGCACGTGCGACTCCAGCGTGGCCGGATCGTGGATTACCGGCACATCAGAGCGTCGCGCCTGCTGGGCTGCTTCCCTGGCAATGCGGCGCCACCGCTCGGCGCGCTTTGCCGCTGCCTGCGCCAGATGCTTCTCGGTCCGCCGCGCAATCATCGGAGCGATGGTGGCAACACCCAGCTCGGTGGCTTTTTCGATTGCCCACTCCATATGGTCAAACTTGTAGATGGCCATGACCAGCGTTACGGGCAGCGCAGGCTCGGCTTCGAGCTCGGCCAGCAGGTTAAAGCGCACCTCGCCGTTTTCAATCGCTGCCAGTTCGGCATGAAAGACGTGACCGCCCGCAACCACATCGGCTTCCATGCCCGGCTGCGCGCGCAGTACGCGGATCATGTGTTCGGCCTGCGTGCCCACCAGTGTTGCGGTGGCTTCATCCCAGTGTTCGGCAATCCAGCGGCGGCGTGTCATCAGTCGTTCCTCGTGCCTGTTGCGCTTACCAGTCTAATCCTTTTCCAAAAACACTGAGGGGACGCTGGAAGCGTCCCCTCAGTGTTGCCTTTTGGTTGGATTACCCGTTACTTCTTCTTCGCGGCTTTCTTCGCGGCCTTCTTCGCGGGTGCCTTCTTGGCTGCTTTCTTCGTTGCCATTTGCCTATTCTCCCTTGTCGATGGGTTGCATCGAAACTGCAACACTAATTGCAGTTGAGGAATGTATAGATTCACGCTTGCTCAGTGTCAAGCAAAAAACGTATGTGAAGTGGAAAAAGTGGCAACAATTATTTATTACCGAAGTGCGCATCGCCTTCGAATCTTCAAAGAAGATGGTGCGACTTGAGCAGTCCGAGCGCCACACCCGTGATGAGATCGTGCCAGCTGTGCGCGAAAATTCCCGCGCGCAGGCTGCGGCGAAAATGCGCAAGCAGGCTGAAAAGCACGCCGAAAACTGCAAGCAACACCATGTTGCGCGCGCCCTGGTATCCATGCGCCGCGCCGAAGATGAGCGCGGAAAATATCACGCCGGCTGGCACGCCGCCATGTGCCCACGCACTGAACTGGCGCTGCAGATAACCGCGAAATACCGTCTCCTCCACCATGCCGACCAGCATGCAAAGCAGCGCCCAGCCCACAACCTCTTCAGCGTTGGCAGGCGCCAGTTGCGCCAGCATGCGCGCCGTCTGTCGCTGCGAGCTCACCTGTGGCGCTGTCTGTCCCGCAGCTGGATGGGTACGCTTGATGACCGCTTCAGCACCTGCCCAGGCAATGCCCAGCGAGCCGAGAACCATCAACGCACCAATCCAGAAAACAAGGGCGATGCCCAGATCACGCGCTATGGTGCGCATCCCTCCGTCGATTGCGCCAAAGATCGAGCGCAGTGGAATCCTGCGCAAGCGCAGCCCCAGCGCGACCCAGCCCAGCATGGCCAGTTCCATCGCCGCCGTCACGCCATAGGTCCATAGCCGGGTTGGCGCGCCGTGCAGTGTCGCAAGCCGCGAGGAGCCGCTAAGGGACATGGCGAGGATCCATGCGATCAGCACTCCGGTGTGCCAGGCGGGCGCCAGCGTACCTGGCGCTGAGTCGTCGGCTGGCTCCTGCGGAGCTTCAATCAACGGCGCATTGGCGGTGTCGTATTCCGGCGTCTCCAATTCGATTCTCCTCGCTTGCCTTGCAGGGTTGTTCGTGTCCCATCCCGTTGCGAGTGAGCGCCGCAGTTGCTCCGTTCAGCACTCAATCACATTCAAGGCGAGCCCGCCCAGGCTGGTTTCTTTATATCGCGACTGCATGTCGAGCCCAGTCTCATACATTGTGCGTATCACCTGATCGAGCGAGACCTTGTGTGCTCCCGACTCGTTGAGCGCGATGCGTGAGGCCTGTATGGCCTTTGCCGCGCCCATGGCGTTGCGCTCGATGCAGGGAATCTGCACCAGCCCACCGATGGGGTCGCAGGTCATGCCGAGATTATGCTCCATGCCGATCTCGGCGGCGTGCTCCACCTGTCCATTGGTGCCGCCCAGCGCCGCAGTCAGTCCTCCGGCGGCCATAGAGCAGGCCACACCCACCTCTCCCTGGCAGCCCACCTCTGCACCGCTGATTGAAGCGTTCTCTTTATAGAGAATTCCGATGGCCGCCGAGGAGAGAAAGAAGCGCAGGAGTCCTTCATGGTTGGCGTCGGTCACAAATTGTTTATAGTAGTGCGCCACAGCGGGCACCACGCCGGCAGCTCCGTTGGTGGGCGCTGTCACCACGCGCCCGCCCGCTGCATTCTCTTCGTTTACGGCCATGGCATAGACCGTGACCCAGTCCAGTGGCGCCAGCGGATCGCCGCACAGGCCATCGGCATTCTTATCGCGCAGGCGCTCGGCCAGCCGGTGCGCGCGGCGGCGCACATTCAGGCCGCCGGGCAGAATGCCTTCGGTTGCCATGCCGCGCTGCACACAATCTTGCATGGTACGCCAGATGTGATCGATACCCTCGCGCACAAGCTCAACAGGCGCGCGTTCTGTGTTGTGCGCAACGAGCGCGCACTCGTTTGCCAGCATGAGTTCGCTGATGCTGAGCTCATGAACTTGCGCTGTTGCCAACAGTTCCGCAGCGTTATGAAACGGATATGGAACCACCGCAGGAGGTTTTTCCCCCGATGGTTCTGTTGCGTCTTCCGCAATAAATCCGCCGCCAATGGAAAAGAACGTGCGCTCATCGAGTGTTTTGCCAGCGGCATCAAACGCCATGAGCCGCAGCCCGTTAGGATGCTGCATGCGCGCGCCGGGAGGATGCATCTGGTCGCGGTGAAAGAGAAGATCGCGCGCCTCCTCAAACGGGATGAGCCGCGTTCCGGCCAGCTTGATATTCTTCTCCGCGCGAATCGCGGCAACCGTCGAATCAATCGCAGTGGGATCGATGGTCGCGGGCTCATTGCCCGCCAGTCCCAGCAGGACCGCCCGGTCAGTGGCGTGGCCCAGGCCGGTGAGAGCCAGCGATCCGAACAACTCCGCCTGCACACGCGCAACACGCTGAAGCAGACCGCGCGGATCAAGCTCTCGCGCAAAGCGGCAGGCCGCACGCATCGGGCCCATGGTGTGCGAGCTTGAAGGACCGACACCGATTTTGTAGAGATCGAAGAGACTCGTTGTCACGAATGGAATTGTACTGGGTCAGGGATCGGCAAGTTGTCCGGCTGTTTCGGTTTGGGCTGTGGTGGTATTTGCATACAAGTCAACCCCACGCTTTGCAAAACGTTTTAATTTGCGACTTTCGATTCAGGCTTGGAGCTGAACGGGGTTCCCTCTGCCACTTTTCGCCTCTTCGCGATCTTGGTTGGCTTCCATAGCTCGTGGCTTAGCACTCCCTTTCCGGGCTGCCGGCCACGGCCACTTAACACCACCAGGACAGATGGCGCACGCAGGGCGTGTGGCGAGCTGAGAAAGATCAAATGTGCGGCATCTGGTACACTCGCTTGAAAAGACCGCCATGCTCTTTAAAGCTCTCAGCGCGGCCGTATACGGAATCGACGCCAACCTCATTGATGTCGAAGTCGACTATAGCGGCGTAGTCACGGATCAGGATCACTTTCATACGGTAGGGTTGCCGGATGCAGCCGTGCGCGAAAGCCGCGACCGCGTACGCCCCGCCATCAAGAACTCCGGCTACCTGATTCCGCCCACGCATATCACCATCAATCTGGCGCCGGCAGACCTGAAGAAAGAAGGCTCTGGCTTCGACCTGCCCATCGCCGTCGGGATTCTTGGCGCGTACGGCGCATTGCAGGTGGATGACCTGAGCCGCTTTCTGCTGGTGGGCGAACTCGGCCTGGACGGAAGCGTGCGTCCTATTCCCGGCATGTTGCCCGTCGCCATCCTCGCACGCGAAAAAAATATTCCCAACCTGATCCTGCCCGCGGCCAATGCTGCTGAAGCCGCAGTTGTGGAAGGCGTCAACGTCTATCCTGTGTCCTCGCTGCTCGATGTGCTGGAGTTGCTCAACAGACAGGTAGTCGGTGTGATCCAGCGCGATCCCTACCGCGTGTCCACTGAGGAATTGCTCGGCGAACTGCAGCACTTTGCCGTTGACTTCAAAGATGTACGCGGACAGCAGACGGCCAAGCGCGCGCTTGAAGTGTCCGCGGCCGGCAGTCACAACATTCTCATGATCGGCCCACCTGGCTCGGGCAAGACCATGCTGGCCAAGCGTCTGCCCTCCATTCTGGCCCCACTCAGCTTTGACGAAGCTCTCGAAACCACCAAGATTCACTCGGTTGCCGGCGTGCTGGATGCGGCAGCCGGCCTGGTAACGCATCGGCCATTCCGCTCGCCGCACCACACCATCTCTGATGCCGGTCTGATCGGGGGCGGTATCGTGCCGCGCCCCGGCGAGGTTTCGCTGGCCCACAACGGCCTGCTGTTCCTCGACGAGTTGCCGGAGTTTCCGCGCAACGTGCTGGAAGTGATGCGCCAGCCGCTGGAAGACCACACCGTCACCATCGCCCGCGCTTCCATGTCGCTCAGCTTTCCGGCGCGTTTCATGCTTGCGGCAGCCATGAATCCCTGTCCATGCGGCTACTTCAATGACAAGTCGCGCGAGTGCATGTGCACTCCGCCCATGATTCAACGTTATGTGGCCAAAATCTCCGGTCCGCTGCTGGACCGCATCGACATTCATATCGAAGTGCCGGCCGTTCAATATAAGGAACTGCGTGGCGGAGCGGCGGCCGAGGGCTCAGCCGAGATCCGCTCCCGCGTGCTGGCTGCGCGCGAACGCCAAAGGGAACGCTTCAGTAAGTTTGGCGAGAAAATCTTCTCCAACGCGCAGATGACCACGCGGCAGATTCGGGCCTATTGCGAACTTGGCGCTGACGCCGAGCGTCTGCTGGAGCGAGCCATGCAGCAGCAGGGATTGACAGCCCGCGCCCACGATCGCATCCTCAAGGTGGCCCGCACCATCGCTGATCTTGATGGCGCCGAGCACCTGAGCGTGGCCCACTTGGCAGAGGCAATCCAATATAGGACGCTGGACCGCAGCTACTGGGCCTAGCTGGCCCCTTTTCCGCAGCCACAATCGCACCTCGCGGGGTGCGGAAATGATTCATTTTGGGTGCCTTAGGCCTATTGAATAGCGCCGGCAGGCCAGTATGGGCGCGCTTTCTATCCTGAGCGAGACGGTAACTTCTGCGAAATAAGCCGTTTATCTCCGGATTTCCGGAAAGGCTTGCAGGCCAGTGGGGCGGCTTATGCAAAAAACTGTTGACCCCAAAGCTGAGTGGGTATACATTCATGAGTGCCATCCACAAGGGCAGATTGCACAACGCGATCACGCGTTTCTCTGTCGTTTTCCGCATCAGTCTTGAGCCAGGGCTCATCCGTTGATGCACAGGTGCGCTTCTTTATGCGCTCCGGGACGGGAACGCAGGGCGTATGCATTCCAAATGCGGCGATCTGAAACCCTGACAGGCCAGCCAGCCTGTTCCCTTTTGCACGGAGTTGCGTCAAAGTTTTTTTAGAGCTTGACGCGTGGTTTGTGCGTCTAATTGGTTGGATGAGGGCTGTGGGAGCAGCTCAGTACCGATTGTCAGCCAGTTGCACCGGCGGCGCCAATGAGTTCCAGCCGGCAGCTGATTTTGGAAGGAGAAACTTATCATGCGTTCTGATTTGGTTTTTGGGGCACTCTCTCATGTGTCCAACCGCTACCAGCTCTGTCAGTTGGCGAGCAAAGCTACCCGGAAGCTGCACAAACCGAACACAAGGCTTCAAGACACCACAAACGAAGTGCTGGTTCGCTTCCATACCACCAATCCCGGCGCCGCAGCGCCAGTTCAACCGTCCGCGGATCAACCGGTCGAGGCGCGTCGCGCAGCCTGACGCTCAATCCTGAAGATTCAAGTCGAGTCAGCAACGGTTTTTAATCGGTCAGCTTCACCGCGGGCCGTTCGATTCTGGTGCATGAGTGCTCGCCTTGAGTACAGGAAAGGGTTTAGCCGCACTTCAAGCCGACCGCAATTTCCGAATCCCTCCTGATTGTTCCTGGAGCTCTTCCCCCTCTCGGATCTTCCTTACCGCCATCCCGCCCTATACCGCAGGTGAACATGACCATTGCTGAGCTAAAAGAGAAAAACATAACGGAACTGAGCCGCATCGCGCGCACCCTGGAGATTCCGGGTGCCAGCGGGCTTCGCAAGCAGGATCTGATCTTCAAGATTCTCCAGGCTCAGAGTGAAAAAGAAGGTCACATTTTTGCCGATGGTGTGCTGGAGATCCTCCCTGACGGCTACGGCTTTCTGCGCTCACCGGACTACAACTATCTACCGGGCCCGGACGACATCTACGTCTCGCCCTCGCAGATTCGCAAATTTGACCTGAAGACCGGCGACTCCATCAGCGGTAACGTCCGCCCGCCGCACGAAGGCGAGAAGTATTTCGCGCTGGTCAAGATTGAGGCCATCAATTTCGAGTCACCCGAGGAGACGCGCAACAAGATTCTCTTCGACAACCTCACCCCGCTGTATCCTCAGGAACGCATCAAGATGGAGACGGTGCGCGAGGCCACCAGCGGCCGGGTCATGGACCTGCTGACGCCGGTGGGCAAAGGACAGCGCGGCCTGATCGTCGCTCCGCCGCGTACCGGCAAGACGATGCTGTTGCAGTCCATCGCCAATTCCATTACCACGAACCATCCCGAGGTTGTGCTCATCGTGCTGCTCATCGACGAGCGCCCCGAGGAAGTGACCGACATGCAGCGCTCGGTGAAGGGCGAGGTCATCAGCTCCACGTTTGATGAGCCCGCAGCCCGCCACGTGCAGGTGGCCGAGATGGTCATCGAGAAGGCCAAGCGCCTTGTGGAGCACAAGCGTGACGTCGTCATTCTGCTGGACTCGATCACCCGTCTCGCGCGCGCCTACAACACCATCGTGCCCCCATCGGGCAAGGTGCTCTCCGGCGGCGTGGACTCAAACGCCCTGCAGCGGCCCAAGCGCTTCTTCGGCGCCGCGCGCAACATTGAAGAGGGCGGCTCGCTGACGATTATCGCCACCGCGCTGGTCGATACCGGCTCGCGCATGGACGAGGTCATCTTCGAGGAGTTCAAGGGCACAGGCAACATGGAAATCATCCTGGACCGCAAGCTGGTGGACAAGCGCGTCTTCCCGGCCATCGACATCCAGCGCTCCGGCACCCGCAAGGAAGAA
Organism: Acidobacteriota bacterium; assembly: GCA_021780075.1. Lineage (GTDB taxonomy): Bacteria > Acidobacteriota > Terriglobia > Terriglobales > Acidobacteriaceae > Telmatobacter. Next base: position 38,640 of record JAJXZL010000023.1, on the reverse strand, counting down.
CTGCTGATTCCCAAGGAAGACCTGCAGCGCGTCTGGATTCTGCGCAAGGTGCTCAACCCGCTGTCGCCGGTGGAGGCAATGGAACTGCTGATCAGCCGCCTGGAAAAAGTGCGCAACAACGCCGAGTTCCTGGCCAACATGAACCAGCTATAAGGCAGCAGGAAGAAAACACAAAGGCCGGGGCTTGTCCCCGGCCTTTTGTGTTCGGTGGGTGCGATTCGTTGGTGATGCAGGAAATGAATCAAATTTGCACTGCGTGCGTAATTGCGATGCGCCGGAGCGGCGCAGGCGAGAGCTTCCTCGTTTGCCGGGAAGCGCATCTGGCTGTCATGCTCAATGTATGAAGAAACGAATTCTGCTGGGAGCGGCCGCCTGCCTGATGATGGCCTGCTCACTTTCCGGCGCGGCGCAGGACAAGGGTTACTGGCGCGCCTCCAGTTCGACGGCTGCCGCCATCACCGGCGACATCGCGATCTCCGAGAAGAAGCTTACGATCAACTTCGCGGGGTTTGTGATTGCGCCGATCCGCCAGCTGAGTGCGGCCGAGGTCGCTGCGGCTTTTGATGCGGACGCCAACACTGCCGGCAGTGGAAGTCTCTACCGGCTGAACGTGCCGGCTGCAAAGCGATTTCTGCACCACAACACTCTGTGCGGGACTGCGGACACGCAGTGGATGGCCACGTACGTTGAAGACCGCACTCTGCATGTGACGTTCTTCTCAGGGCCGAACGCGCCGGTGTTTACGTTTGATGGCATCGCGAACTCGACGGACCTCTGCGGCACGTTCACGTATGTGCGTTGAGCAGCGAATGCGGCGTCGCTTTCGATGTGCGGTTTCGCCGCTGGGGCTTCACGGAACGGGCGCTCGCTGATAAGATAAAGAAGTTGTGGGGCTGTAGCTCAGCTGGGAGAGCGCCTCGTTCGCAACGAGGAGGCCAGCGGTTCGATCCCGCTCAGCTCCACCAAATCCCTCCCGCCATTGTTCAGCCTGAGGTCCTTCGCTTGCGCGGAGCGCCGGCTCAGGATTTCGCCTGCGGGCTCAGACGCCCGCAAAACGGCTCAAGTTCGATCCCGCTCAGCTCCACCAACATCTCCCGCCAATTTCCCTTATTTCTGCAATTTCCTAGCTGAATAAATCCTTCATTTTTTCCAGCAGAGAGGGCGACGTGGGCTTGTTGTCCACGGTCAGCGTTTCGGCCAGTTTGGATACCAGGTCGCGCTGTGCCCGGTTGAGCTTTTTGGGAATCTGCACCATGATCTGAACAATCAGGTCGCCGCGGCCCTTCTCGTTCAGATAGGGAACGCCGCGTCCGCGAATGCGCAACTCCTTGCCGCTCTGCGTGCCTTCAGGAATCTTGAGCGCGACCGCGCCATCGATTCCGGGAATCTCAATTTCGGCGCCTAGCGCGGCCTGGGGAAAGCTGAGGGGAATCACACAATGCAGGTCGTGGCCGGAGCGCTCAAAAAAGTCGTGCGGCCGGATGGAAAGCACCACATACAGGTCACCACCGGGGCCACCTGAGCGGCCTGCGTCGCCCTCGCCTCCATAGCGAATGCGTGTGCCTTCTTCCACGCCGGGGGGCACCTTGACGTTGAGCCTGATCTCCTTGGCCACGCGCGTTTCGCCGCGGCAGACGGAGCATGGGTCGGTGACGATGGAGCCCGCACCTCCGCATGCGCTGCAGGTGCGCGCCACGGAAAAGAAGCCCTGCTGATAGCGGAGCTGGCCGCGGCCCTGGCATTGCGGACACGTACTTGGACCCTTGCCTGAGGTGCTGCCGGTGCCGTGGCAGGTTTCGCAGCTTTCGCGACGTCGAATCCTGATTTCGGTTTCGGTGCCGAAGACTGCATCTTCAAAATCGATGGTCAGGTCGTAGCGCAGATCCTCGCCACGACGCTGGCGTGTGGCGCGCTGCTGGCCGCCGCCCATGTTGAACATCTCACCGAACAGGTCGCCGAAGATGTCTCCCAGATCCACTCCGCCAGCAAAGGGGCCGCCAAATCCGCCGCCCTGGCCGGCAGCGCCCACACCCGCGTGCCCATAGCGGTCATAGGCGGCGCGTTTGTCCGCGTCGCTCAGCACCTGATAGGCTTCGCTGGCTTCTTTGAACTTCTCTTCCGCGGTGTGATCGCCGGGGTTGCGATCAGGGTGATACTTCATTGCCTGCTTGCGATAGGCGCTTTTCAACTCCTGGTCGCTGGCATCGCGGGAAACGCCCAGAACCTCATAGTAGTCGGCTTTGCTCACTTTGTACTTTTACTCGCTCGTTTGTTTCGGGTTGGAGGCTACGCGCACCAGTGCGGGGCGCAGCAGGCGCTCGCGCAGGCGGTAACCGCGGCGAATCTCTTCAGCCACATGCTGGTCGGGCAGGTCTTCGCGCTCCACGGTGCCGAGGGCCTCGTGATGTCGCGGGTCGAACTCTTCGCCAACCGTCGGAATCGGATTGACCTGCAACTGGCGCAGGATCTCCTGCATCTGCTTGATGATCAGCTCTACGCCGGAGCGCAACTGCTCGGCAGAGCCGGTGGACTTGAGGGCCAGCTCAAAATTGTCCAGCACGGGTAGGAACTGCTCCACCACGCTGCCGGTGGCATAGTCACGGAACTCGGCGCGTTCGCGCTCTGCTCGCTTGCGGGCGTTTTCAAACTCAGCCTGCATGCGGGCGAGGCGATCCACAAGCTGGTCGCGTTCGGTCTTGAGTTTTTCAAGTTCAGCCGTGAGGCTGTCGAACTCTGCCCGGGTTACGGGCGCAACTTCTGATTCTGCTGACGGATCAGCCGCACCTGGATCTGCCGCCGGGGAGGTTGCATCTTCCCGCGCCGCCGCTTCCAGCTCTTGCGCCGTCAACTCTGTTTCCTGTTCTGGCATAACCTTTCGCGTTCTCCGAAAAATCTTTCTCATCTTCTTCAATCATAAATTCCGCAGCAGGCACCGGCTTGCTTTGACCCGGCCAGCACCTCGCAAGGAGCAGCCATGCTTTTGCCTGCGGCCTGTTTACCTTACCACGCATTCTGCTCTGGCAGAGAGAGCAGCACCCTATTCGGTGGGCACGTCAAGGATGCGCTCGGAGATCTGGGCGATGTAACGCACAGCGTGAATCATCTCCTGATATTGGATGCGGGTGGGCGCAATAAGTGCCACGGTTCCCAGGCTGGCTCCGCCCAGGCGCGCCGGCGCGCCAATGAGCACCAGATCCTGCATGGCGGGTGAGGTTTCGTCCAACCCGACGACCACGCGCACTTCCTGCCTGCGGCCGTCCACGTAGGCGGTCAGCAGGTCCACCAGCCGCTGCTTAGCCTCAAGGGCCAGCAACATCTGGCGCAGCCGCTCGCGATCCACCTCGGCGGCAATGAGGTTCGCCATACCGTCCACATAGATTGCCGGTCCCGTGTTGTGGACGGCCAACGCGCCCTTGCGGCACAGCTCTTCCACCGAGGCCAGCATTTGGTGATAGGCAGCCCGTTCGGCTTCGATGCGCCGGTCGACTTCAGCACGGATGCGCTCGACGGGCCAGCCGCGGAAGTTTTCGTTCAGATAGCGGGCGGCTGTCTCCAGCTCCAAATGCGTCAGTTCGCGGTCCAGGGCCAGTACGCGATCCTGCACTACGCCGGCTTGAGTGACGAGCACGGCCAATACGCGGCCGGTGGAAAGACGTGAAAAATGAATGTGTTCGAGTACCTGCGCGGCGGTGGAGCTGGCGAGCGCGACACCCAGGCCGCTGGAAACAAGCGCGAGGACGTGGGATGTGCGCTCGAGGTATTCACTACTGCTGGTGACGCCAGAGAAGCCGTCCTCAATTTGCCCGCGCCGCTCCTCACTCAATGGCGATGCGCTTAGCGGAGAAGCGTCTTGCGGCGTTGTGCGCAAGCCGGCAACAGGAGCACCGATGCGGGTCATCTGCGTGTCGGGCCGCGTAATCTGATCGACGTAATACCGGAAGGCCGCAGCGGTGGGAACGCGCCCGGCGGAGGTGTGCGGCTGCTCCAGCAGCCCGGCCTCGCCAAGCGAGACCATCACGTTGCGAATCGTGGCCGAGCTGAGTCCTTCGCGGTTGGCGAAAAAGTGCGCAACCGCCTGTGAGGCCACTGGCTCACCGGTCGCGATATAGAGTTCGATAATGGCTGTAAGCACCAGCCGTTCCCGCGGACTGACGCGCACATCTGGCATTTTGCCTGCCCCCTGGCGGCTCGCCCAGTCTTCTGGTGGGCCGTTTCAGCCCGGCCTCGCGTGACAAAAAATCTGCTAACCGATTACGCTGTCATTATTTACCAGCAAAAATACATAACTATCCTCTTTAATTTTAGGAAGCCTGAAACATCGCTGTCAAGGCGGTTGGCGCGCTGCGGCTGGTTGCAGGAGCCGCTGGCGTTCGTTCGGTTGGCAGGCAATTCAAAGTACGAGTCTCGCAGGCATGATAATAAGAGCCGGAAAGAAACAAGGGAGTTCCATCCATGATGAGAAGGCTGGCGGGCCTGTTGACCCTGATTCTGTTGCTCTTGCCCCTTTGCGGGCCGCAGTTTGCACAGGCCCAGGCAGCACCCGGAGCCACTGCGGATTCAAGCGCTGGCTGGAGGCAGGCTCTGGACACCTGGCGGGAGCAGCGGGAGCGCGAGATCTCAGCGCCTGATGGCTGGCTTACGCTGACCGGGCTGGAGTGGCTGAAGCCGGGCATCAACACTTTCGGCTCGGCCGCGGGCAACAGCATCCAGATTCACGCGCAGGCGCCGGATCGCATGGGCATGCTGACGGTGACCGGCACGGCTGTGCAACTTCTGTCGCCCGCGGGCGGGTTCCCTGCCGGCATGCTGGTGGATGGGAAGCCGCCGCGCGAGGGGCCACTGCGCGCCAGCGATGTGAAGCCCTCGACGATTACGTGGCACGCTTTGACGCTGGTGGTGCTGCCCCGCGGGGACCGCTACGTGCTGCGCATCAAGGACGCCGACTCACCCGCGCGCGCCAGCTTTCACGGGCTCCATTGGTACGCGCCGGACGCGAACTACCGCGTGACGGCCCGGTGGATTCCCTACAAGCCGCGGCAGATTGAGCCTATTTCCACCGTGATTGGCACGGTGCTGAACATGACAGCTCCGGGAGTGGCGGAGTTTATGCTGAACGGCAAAGTTGCGCTGCTGGAGCCGGTCCTGGAGGGTGGTGATGCGGGCAAGCTGTTCTTTATCCTGCGGGACACAACCAGCACGACCACGACATACGGGGGCGGTCGTTTTTTGACGACGGGCCTGCCCGATCACGGACTTGACCAGCCGGGGAGCCTGACGCTGGACTTCAACGAGCTTTACAACCCGCCCTGCGCCTACACTGCGTACGCTACCTGTCCGCTGCCTCCGCAGAAGAACCGGCTGCCGTTGGCGATTGAAGCGGGTGAGCAGCGCTACGAGCGCTAAACATACTCCTATCGCGGCGAAGAATTACAGATTGTGCAATGGTCTGCGAACTTCGCGTGGGAAATTGCGGATGATTTTGGCCACTCCGGGAGGGGGGGGTAGGGGGGTAGGGGGTCGGCACTGACCGGGGCGTTCCTGACACTTTCGTTGGGCTCTGGCTGGGCATGGTTTTATTGTGCGCTTAGGGAGAGAAATACTCTGCAAAGTGGCGGCGAGGTTTTGCGCTAGCGGAATGAGTGGGTTAGGGGCGAGTGTGCTTTGCGGCTCGGTTGACAAGGGTGGCAGGCGTGAGTTTGAGTTATGTCCGGTTAGCCGACAAACCACTCAGAGCTCGGCTTCCAGTGCCCTCGATATCCGCGATCGCCCGTAGAATCACGTGCTTGATCGAAGAGCTTGGCGCAGATATGCGGTCAGATTTAAGCTTGTTGCACTCTGAAACTGAGCGTACACCAGAATGCCTAGCTCGGTAGAATCCGATACAGCGTTTGTATACGGCATTCCTATTCCGTCTGTTTCTCGCAGAATTGCCATAGCATTCGCAGCATTCTTCGTCTGCTGCTTTGCATTCTTCCCCTTCAAGCTTGGTTTGGACCGCAGCATCGATTCGATAAGGAATGATCCGTCTCTCTGGCTCATGCTTGCGGCAATGTTTGGAAGCGGCTTTGTTTTCTTCTTGGTTTTGGCCTTCCCGCCAAAAAGATGGCGTGCCCGAATTGAGATTACACGCGAGGGTATCCGATATTTTCCAAGACCACCGTTGCGCTGGATGGGCGAGCCAGCAACTGAAGTTCGAGTCGGAACAGATGTCCGAGAGGTACTCATTTGCCAAGGCAGCCAAGATCGCTTTGATGGCTTTTTCGAACCTCGTGCGCGAGAGTATGTGTGGGGCTATCGGATTGTGCTCCGGTCAGAAGGTGGACAAACTCGAGAGCTCAAGGTTGCGACTGGAGATCGGCTTAGTCTTCGTCAAGCCAAGGTATTGAGCGATGGAATTGCAGCGGTGGTAGGGGTTCCAGTCCGTTTGGTTAAACGGGAAGTTTCAGAGACGGGTGCACTGCGCGAGATCACTTGGGCTCCGGTAACGCGATCCGTCAATCTGGCCGGAATGGCGAAGCTTGCTTTTGTCGCAACGCCATTTTTAGGCGGCCTTGCAATGGGAATCACCCACCCGAGCGGGCTGATCGTGATTGCGGTGGGTGTTTGTCTTTGGCTCCTCCAGACATTTGCTGTTTATCTATATGCGACAATCTCGAAGCAATGGTCTAGGTTCGCGGCGCTCTACTGGCTGACAACAGCCATAAGTTTCGCAGGCGCATACGCGGTGATTTTCTTCCTCACCGCCAATATTGTGCATGGCCGATAGTGACCTTTGCTGGGTCTGTGCCCCGGAGACTAAGGCGAACGCATCCTATCCGCTCCTGGATTTGATCCGAATCGTGGCGGCAATATCCGGTTGGCCGCCCATCGTGAATTGGGGCAGGCCACTGGTTAACCTGCGGACCGGAAGTTTCCCAAAGTTGGCACGCTGGGGCTGAAGCCCGTGTATGTTGATGCGGCATTGTCGGCACGGCTGGGGTCGTGGCCTGATGTAAGGCCAGGGTGCGGGCGGTTGATCGGCTTGCTGAGGGGGACAGAAGACAACCGCGGATCTTTCGACTCCGCTGCGCTGCGCTCAAGATGACAGGTTTTTGGGTGAGGGCGGTTTTGCGGCACGACTGAAGTCGTGCCCTGACACAAGGTGAGGTTGCGGGCGGGTGGTCGGCTCGCCGAAGAGGACGAAAAGCAACCGCAGATCTTTCGACTCCGCTGCGCTGCGCTCAAGATGACAAGCGTTGGGTGGTGTGCGCGCCGGGGCCCGAGGCGTGCTTCGCTCAAGATGACAAGCGTTTGGTTGGAGGCGGACGAGGCTACTCCATGGCGCAGGCACCGCCGCCGCAGCAGCCGCCGTAGGCGCAGCTGGGACCGGGGTCAGCGGAGGATGCGGAGCTGCCGCCTTTGGAGATGGCTCCCGCACCGCCGCTGATGAGGCGCTCGACGGGGCCGCCGCACTTGGGGCAGGCGGTGAGAGGGGTATCCGACATCTTCTGACGCTGATCGAAGTGGTGGGAGCAGGACTGGCACTGATATTCGTAAGCTGGCATGGCGTTATGACCCGTATAAAGACGTTCTCTTTTACCATTATAAGAAAAATGCGGCGCGCTGGTGGACTTGCAGGCGCGAGGTTGCGCGGCGCGTTGGGAGCATGGCTGTGGAGGACCGGGCCGATTGTGCGGTTCGCCGTGCAGGGGCTAAAGCCCCAAGGCATCCATTGGGCGCTGTTTGGCACGACTCAAGTCGCGCCCTGTAACAAGGCGCGATAGTGGACGGGTGAGTGGCTGGAGGAGCGGACGAAAGACAACGGCAGATCTTTCGACTCCGCTGCGGTGCGCTCAAGATGACAACTGGTTTGGTGCTGTGGGCGAGGTGGCGCGGCGGGAATTACCGTCCGGGCCACTCTTCGACGACGATGCCGAGGTCGTTGAGCTGCTGGATGGCAGCTTCGACGTTGCGGCGGACCTTGACGCGGTCTTTGGGATTGGCGCCGGGAGCCTCAGCGACGGCGATGACGCGGCCATAGCGCCATGCACCGGCGGGCAGCGCGACGACTGCATCGGCTAGGTCGGCGGGGTTGATCTGAAGCTCCTGGCGACGGGCGGCCTCGGGACGGAGCATGGTTCCCTGCCCCAGTGTGCTGGGGTTGGCGTCGGCGATGGTGATGCGCAGATTGAGGCTGTTGGCCTCAACGGAGAGAAACGGGTTCTGCCAGGCGCCGGGCTCGTGAATGTCCACGTAAAGGCTTTTGGTGGGTAGCGGGATATTGGCGAGGGCGGCGCGCTGGCGGTCGCGCAGTGTGGCGGCGGCCTGAGCCTTGTGCTCGGCGGTGACCGCGCTGTTGGCGACGCCTGCTACGGCCTGTTCTTCCTTGTGGCAGGCCGTCAGCGCGGCTGCAAACAACAGCGCAAAGGCTGCAAATCCCTTGATTTTTGCGCGTTCAATCACCCTTCCAGCATAGCAGGCGGCTTTTTCCGCTTCCACAGGCCGGGCGCGCAGGCGTCACTCGCCTTTCCAGGACGGCGGACGCTTCTGAAGGAAGGCCTGCGTGCCTTCGGCTTTGTCCGCAGTGCCGCAGAGGTGTGCAAAGCGAACGCTCTCACGCAGCAGTGCCAGGTCGAGGGGCAGGTCAATGCCTTCATCGACGGCGCGGAGTGTTTCCGCCAGGGCGAGTGGGGCGTTGGCGGCGATCTCAAGCGCGAGTGCCTCGGCGCGCGCCATGAGCTCGGCAGCGGGCAGGACCTCATCGACGAGGCCGATGCGGAGAGCCTCCTGCGCATCGACGATGGCGCCGGTGAGCAGCATCTTGAGGCCTCGGCCGCGACCGACGAGGCGCGGAAGGCGCTGTGTGCCTCCGTACCCGGCCATGATGCCCAGCTTGACTTCCGGCTGACCGAAGCGGGCGTCGTCTGCTGCGAGACGCAGCGTGCACGCCATGGCCAGTTCGCAGCCGCCGCCCAGTGCGAAGCCTTGAACGCAGGCAATGACGGGCTTGCCGAGCGTCTCAATCAGACGCAGGACAGACTGACCTCGCAAGGCAAAGGCCTGGCCCTCTTCCACAGCGAGCGCGGAAAGCTCGCCTATGTCAGCACCGGCGGCGAAGGCGCGGCCACCGGCTCCGGCAAGCAGAACCACACGGATGTCAGCATCGGCTGCAAGGTCGTGGAAGACTGCGTCCAGCTCACCGAGGGTGGCCGCGTTGAGCGCGTTGAGCACCTTGGGGCGATTCAGGGTAACGACAGCTAAAGGAGAGCGCTTTTCGAGATGAAGATTGGTGTATTCCATAGAACGATTGAGAGTAGCAGAGTCGGCGAAAATTCGCACGGCCGGGGAGGGAGAAGATTGTACAGGGGCCACAAAAAGGATCGGGCGGCTGCGACTTTGCGCAGCCACCCGAAAAGTACAAGCCAGAGATGTACAGACCAATCAGGAGACAACAACAGAGTAGCGCGGGGGCGATGGCGTGTCTTGAGCCCTTTGGCGGAGGAGCGCCTCCATCAATAGATGGAGCCGGGTATTTTTATATTCGGTGCAATTAAAGGACTTCGGTGCATTTCCCGCGCGGTCCTATTACTGTGGAAGAACACGGTATTTCAGGCATTGTGAAGTTTGCTCCGGCAGAGGGCCGAACCGCAACCTTGGCATATGTTTTTTCCAATTCGAGCGCACAGGTAGGACAGGGCATCCGGGGCGTGGCGCGGTGGGTGGCTGGCGCACTGTTGCTGTGCGGCGCGGCCGTGGGCCTGGGTCTGCAACCCACCACCGCGCTGGCCGGGTACGGACGCCAGTCCTGGGTGATGGAGAACGGCTTGCCGCAGAATACTGTGCATGCGCTGGCTCAGACGCGCGACGGCTACCTGTGGATCGGGACCGAGGTGGGGCTGGTCCGCTTTGATGGGAATGCGTTTGCGGTGTTCGACCGCAGTTCAACGCCGGCGCTGCCGAGCGGGGATATCCGCTGCCTTTTTCAAACCGCCGATGGGGCGCTTTGGGTGGGCACGAGCGAGGGGCTGGTGCGCTGGAAAGATGCCGCTGTGACGGGCTTTGGCGCTCAGGATGGGCTGCCGAGTGATTCGATTCGCGCGCTGGGGCAGGACGAGAGTGGTTCGCTGTGGGTGTATACCGACGCTGGGCTGGTGCGGCTGGTGGGCAAGCGCTTTGAGCCGGCGGGAGACTGGCGACCGGGGTCGGTGATTACGCAGGTGACGGCCGGCGCGTGGGTGGATGCAACTCCGCACTCGGGAGACGGCTGGAGGCAGGCGGCGGCGCTGGTCGGTTTGCCGAAGGATGGGGTTGAGTTCATGGCGGCTTTGCCCGGACCGGCAACTGCCGTGGCTACGAACAGCCGCCTGGTTGTGGTGCGCGGAAACGGCGTGGTGGAGCGGCTGACCGCGGGCAAGGAACTGCCGGGCAGCCGGATACAGGCGCTTTATGCGGACCGAGAAGGAAGTTTGTGGATTGGAACCAATGGCGGGCTTGCCCGGCTGGTGGACGGAAAGCTTCAACGGCTGCCGGTGACCGATTCACTGGCCAGCGCCTCGATTTTGACGCTGCTGGAAGACACAGAAGGCAATCTGTGGGTGGGAACGGAAACAGCCGGACTGGACATCCTGCGCGACGAGCGCTTTCGCAGTGTTGGAACGCGGGATGGGCTCTCCTCTGACGCGACGACGACCGTGGTGGAGGATGGCGCAGGCACGTTGTGGGTGGGCACCAGCGGGAGCGGACTGAATGCGCTGCATCGGACGGCGACGGGCGCCTGGAGCACCAAGATTTACACGGTGCGCGACGGACTTCCGAGCGACGTGATTCTGTCACTGGCGGCGGCACCGGACGGCGACCTGTGGGTGGGCACGCCGGACGGGCTGAGCCGCATTCACCAGGGCCAGGTGGATTCCTATAGCTCGGCTGACGGGCTGCCGGACGACTTTGTGCGGTCTCTGCTGGTGGATGCGGATGGGACGCTGTGGATTGGCACGCGGCGCGGGCTGACGCAGTGGAGCAATGCTCCGGCGGGTACCGCGATGCAGACCTACACGCAGGCGATGGGGCTGGGCAGCGACCTGGTGGGCGCAATGGCCCGCGATGCGCGCGGAAACCTATGGGTGGCTACGCTGGCCGGTCTGTCGCGGCTTGCCGGTGGCAAGATTACAAATTACACCACGGCCAACGGCCTCTCAAGCAATGTTGTCACGGCCCTGTTGCCGCGCAACAACGGCGCCCTGGTGATTGGCACGCAAGATTACGGGTGGACCCTGTGGGACGGCGAGAAGTTTTCCGCTTCGCGGGACAAGAACGTGAATCAGACCTCGATCCACGCGATTCTTGAAGACGGCAGCAACCATCTGTGGTTTGCTACCGACAACGGGATTGCACGCTGTGACTGCACCATGACCGCGGACTGCTCGCACTGGATTACGTTTGGCCCGACCGATGGACTGCGCAGCCGTGAGACGGCCACCAATAGCCACCCCTCGGCATGGCGTTCGCACGACGGGAAGCTGTGGTTTGCCACGCCCAAGGCGCTGGTAGAGGTGGACCCCGCGCACTTCCCCATCAACACGATTCCGCCGCCGGTGGTTGTGGAGCGCTTTGCCGTGGACGACGTTGACCAGGCCTTGCATGCAGCAGACTTATCCCTGCGCGTGCCAGCGGGACACGTGCATTTTCAGTTTGACTACGCGGGGCTGAGCTTTACCGCTCCGCAGAAGGTGCGCTACCGCTACATGCTGGAGGGGTTTGACCGCGGATGGACCGAGGCCGGAGCGCGCCACACGGCCTATTACACCAACATTCCTCCGGGGCAGTACACATTCCGGGTGCAGGCGGCCAACAACGACGGGCTGTGGAACACGCAGGGAGCTGCGCTGCGGTTTGAGCTGCGGCCACATTTCTACCAGACTGTGTGGTTCTATATTCTGCTGGCGGCTGCGACGGCGGGGTTGATTGTGCTGCTTCTGCGGGAGCGGCTGCGGCGCGCGGAGCGGGAGTTCAGCGCCGTGCTGGGCGAACGCAACCGCATAGCGCGCGAGATTCACGACACGCTGGCGCAGGGATACGTGGGCATTTCAGTGCAGTTGGAGGTGTTGACGGAACTGCTGCGTCACAACAAGGTTGAGGCCGCAACGCGGCACCTGGATACCACGCGCGGCTACGTGCGCGAGGGGCTGGCCGATGCGCGGCAGTCGATCTGGGCGCTGCGCTCGCAGGACTCGGGCGAGAAGACACTGCCCGTGCGGCTGCGGCGCGTGACGGAGCAGGCCGGAGGTCACGGCGTGGAAGCGATCTTCAGCATCTATGGCGCTTATCGTCCACTGCCTCCGGGCACGGAGCGGGAATTGCTGCGCGTGGCGCAGGAGGCCATTCATAATGTAAAGAAGCACGCGGGCGCACGGCATCTCTGGGTCCAACTGGAGTACGGGCTGGCGGATGTGGCGCTAGAAGTGAGGGACGACGGGCGCGGCTTTGCGGCAAGCAAGGACGCGGTTTCGCAGCCGGGGCACTATGGTCTGACGGGGATGCGCGAGCGGGCGGCGATGATCGGCGGCACGCTTGAAGTGACGAGCGAGCCGGAGAGCGGAACGACAGTGAGACTGCGCGCGCCGGCGCCCAAAGCGAAAGAAGCAAAGGAGTAGCCGTGGGAGAGGAAACGATTCGCGTGCTGGTGGTGGAAGACCACCATGTGGTGCGTCAGGGCCTGGTGGCGCTGCTGAACGTGGTGGACGGCATCGAAGTGGTGGGCGAGGCGGCCGATGGCGTGGAAGCCATCACGCAGTTTCGCAAGCACCAGCCGAACATCACGCTAATTGACCTGCGGCTGCCGCGGATGAGCGGCGTGGACGTGATTCAGCGCATCCGCATGGAATCTCCCGGCGCGCGGTTCATCGTGCTGACCACCTACGATGGCGATGAGGACATTTATCGCGCATTGCAGGCAGGTGCGCGGGCGTATCTGCTGAAGGGCATGACGACCGATGAGTTAATTGCGACGATACGCGCGGTGCACGCGGGCAAGTCGCACATTCCTCCGGCAATTGCGCAAAAGCTGGCAGAGCGGATGGGCACCGAGGAACTGACGCCGCGCGAGTTCGACGTGCTGGAACAGATTGTGCATGGCAAGAGCAATAAGGAAATTGCGACCGAGCTCGAAATTTCAGAAGCCACGGTGAAGACTCACATCAACAGCCTGCTGGGCAAGCTGGGCGTGACGGATCGCACGCAGGCAGCCACCGCGGCCATACAGCGCGGCATTGTTCCGCTGGAATCACTCAGGAAGCCGAAACCATGAAGCATGCCATACTTTCCGCACTTTTTCTGTTGCAGCTTTGCCCGCTTGCCGGAGCTGAAAAGATGTCGTGGCGCCAGGCCAGCGACTCCGAACTGGCGTCGCTTTTGCCGGCGCGCGCACCGGTGGAAAAGGAACACATTGAAACCGAGATGCGCACGGCGAGCGGCATCGTGAACAGCCGGGGCCGCTTTATTGCGGGCGTCGTGCTGATCACGGCCGGCTACTCCGCCGACGGCAAGTATTCGCACTATCTTGTGGTGCAGACGCCGGTCCGCATCGGCGGCATTGCGCTGAAACCCGGCGACTACGTTTTTGGATGGGTGCGCGATGGCGATGCGCTGAAGGTGCACTTCAATGTGGCCACAACCGGTGCTCTGGTGGGCAACACGGACGCGCACCGGATCGCCGGCCACACCCGTGTGGAGATCCTGCGCATCTGGCCGCCGAATGACAAATCGCTGATTCAGATTGGGCGGTTTGCGATTCCCTATGAAGTGGGCGAAGAGTAGACGCAGTGCAAGTGGACCCCAGCATCAGCGGGCAGGGGTCGCGGCGGTCTTCCAGTTGATGACGTGATAGACGGCCGGCGCGGAACTGCTATTGCGCACGCCGTGCATCTGATTGGACGCGTTAAAAATCACCGAACCCGGACCGACCGCCTTCCACTCACCATTCTGCAAAGCCTCGACCGTGCCCTGCTGAATGATCAGCATTTCCTCGTTGGGATGGTGATGGGGCAGGTGCGGAGCTTTGCCGGGGTTGAGCGTGGTGACGTGGAGTTCAAGATTTTGAAGCGTGGCTGTGGGCGCGCTGAAGAAGGAACGCACGGAGCCATAGCTGGTGGGCCTGACGGGAATGGAATTCCAGTCGACGATTTCTGAACCCATGATGGTTTTTTGTTCTGCCTGTGCAAAGGCTTGAGCAGCGGCGGCAAGCGCGGGCAGCGCTGCGCAAAAATTTCTCCGATTGAGCATGGTTCTCCTGGCACGGCGAGAGTAGCGGGCGTTGTGGCATTTGAGCCGTGCGCAAAAAGCCGCCGCGACGCCGGTGATACTTATAGTTGAACGACAGGCGACTGGCAAGTTGGGCAACGTGCGCAATCGTCAAGACGCGCACTCTTTGCGCGCGGTCAGCATGGACTTTTGCACGGTGGCACCGGGCGGATTCACCTGCGCGTTGAGGTCGTTCATGCAATCATCGACATCGTGCCGGGCGCCGACGACGGGCGGCAGGTGAGTCTTTGCAGACGAAATTGGGCTATTTTTCTCCGACGACATATGGAAAGGCAAAATTTCCAGGTTCGTTCGAACAAGGGTCTTTGACGTGGATTAAACAGGCGTGTGACGCGAGGTCACTGTGCGTTGGGGATGGCTCGATGGGAGTGCGCAGTCCTGGATGCTGGCGCAGGCGAGACGCCTCCGCGCAAAGCCGTAGTAGTATCTAGCCTGTCGCAGATAATTTTTGCGCGGCACATCCACATACCCCAAACGTGGCCGGAACCATGACGAAAGCCAACTCCTCGATGCAACTGACGCGCGCTGCCGATTACGCCGTCCGCGCAATGGTGCACCTGGCGACCCTGCCTGCGCGTGAGCGCGCGCTGCTGCCCGCACTGGCCGAGGCAACGGGCTCTCCTGAAAGCTTTCTCTCAAAAGTTTTGCAGGCCCTTGCGCGGGCAAAGCTGATCTCGTCGCGCCGCGGGCAGGCAGGGGGCTTTGAGATTTTGCCGCGCGGCCGCCGCGCTTCAATGCTGGATGTGATTGAGGCCATCGACGGCCCGCTGTATCTGAACATCTGCCTGATGTCCGGCCACACGTGTTCCAGAAAGAAGTGGTGCCCGGCGCATCCGGTGTGGATCGAGGCGCAACAGGCGATGATGGCGGTTCTCTCAAAGGCGCTGATTACGGAAATGGCCGCTCAGACGCATGGGGAAGAATCCCGTGCGGCCGATGCGGCCATTTCGCTGCCCTCGCTCAGAGTGCTCTGACCGAGGGCTGGTGCAAAGTCCTAATTCGATCCCATCCGCGCAGCCACCATCTTCCACTGCCCGTTATCCTTAAACAGAAGTCCATTGACGTGTACGGTGGAGCCGCTTGCGATGGACGAGCCCGTGGAGATCACGGTCTTGGCCTGCTGATAAACGGTTACGCTGGTTGCTCCGGTGAGCGTGGCGAAGGCGCATGTGGTGGGCAGCGTGAGCGTAAAGCTGTTTTGCACGCCACTGGTAAGCGTGGTGGCGATGGTGCCGCTCAGGCCCTGCGGTTCGAGTTCGACTTTCGTGGCGTAGATTGTGCCCGTCATCGAGGCACCGCCCATCATGCCGCCGCCCGTGCCGCTCATCATACCGGTGGAACTGACCGGCATCACGCTTTGCCCCGCGTAGATGTTGCTGCTACCGAAAGCGGGCACGAAGGGCAGGCCAGTCATGTCCACATTGTCGTCGTCGATATCGTACGAGGACACGCCGGAGAGATTGACCGCGGCCCCGGAGGCAAACATCGACGACATCATTCCCGTGCCGACGCCATTTTGCATGACCATGGTGAGCGACGTGGCGGGCTGCCCGGTGAGCGCGGTGATTATGCCCCCGCCCATCATGCCGCCCGAGCCCATCATGGACTGCACCGTGGTGGCCATCAGAGAGCCGTCGGATTGAAGGCTGGCGTCCACGATCACGATCATGCCATTGCCCATTGAGCTCATGCTCGTGCCATCAAATACGGTGGATGAATTGGTAGAAAAGGTGAAGTTCTGGGCCGCCTGGATCGTGCTCATCGAGAACGTGCTTCCGGAGACATTGGAAACCACACCCATCATTTCCTGGATGCCGCCATCGGATGGGTCGAGCGGATTGCCAGAGCCCTGCATGCCCGATGTGACCTGGAAGACGGGATTCATGGCTAGGGCGCCGCTGGATCCCATCGTGACCGAGTTCGCCAGATTGAGATCAAATCCCAAGGCCATGGGCGTTGAGCCCACCGTGACAGAGCTAAACGTCACATTCCCGTTGATGGGGCCGGGGATTGTCGCCTGCACAGGGGTCAAGGAGACCGGGTCCATATACATTACGGTTACCGAACTGATGGAGATGGATGCGCCGGTATAGGTACCCTGGGGCACGGAAATCATGGCAATGGGCTGCATGGTGCCCATCAGGTGCATCATTTCCATCGGCATCGGGCTGGAAATCACGCTCACGGATCCGTTGCTTCCAGTAAGCGACATCGAGGAGATGTTCATTGTGAAGGCGAGCATCCAGTCCGAAGGCGCGTCGCCCATGCTCACCTGGACGGGCGTTTTTGCAGCGGGGGGTGTGGTTGTTCCGGTGTTGGATGAGCTGCTGCCGCCGCTGCATGCACCGAGCGCGACGGATAAAACCGTGGCGAGACAGGCGCCGGCAAAGTTCAGCACCGAACGGTGCCCGATCGATCGAGTCCATTGTGTGGCCATGTTTTCCTCCCGGAGAAGCATGTGGAACATGGAATCAAGGCGAACAATTCGTGAGCTTTTCCCACGGATACCTCGGAATACTCCATGCCTGCCTACTCAGGTACATCCTTTCTCGCACCTTTGCGCACTGTGAACTGTGATTTTAATCACTTCTCAATGCGTGATGCAGGTCACGGTATTTGGCAACCGCGCCATTGATACTTGCACGGGATTCCATGAAGCGAACTTTCAAAGCCGCTGCTCTGGCTGCCGCATTGCTTCTCACGATGCAATCGGTGTTCGCGGAAGAATCGTGTATTCGCGGGCCTGGCTCGGGCAACAATTGCAATGCCGACTGCTGCATGCATATGAGCGATGCGCCGGCCGCCCAAATGGTTGCCGGCTGCAAGGCTGGCATGCTGAGAGGCCCATCTGAGTCCCCCTGCGGGCAGCGAGGATGTTCCTTTTCTTTCTCTCAAGCGGCGCTTCTATTTTTCTCCCCAGCGGATTTTGCAACCGGACATGCTCCGGTGGCTTCACAGATGATTCCGTTGTTTGCGCGATTGGCGGAGTCCCCTAGATCTGCGCCTCGCGTTGATGCTCTGCGTCCCGAGCCTGACAGATATTTACTGCTTCACGCCTTCCGCATCTAGATCTCACTTTGCGACAACGCAATGAAGCAGCCGCCAGGGCCGGAACGGCCTTGCGGCTCAGCATTGAACGCACGCTTGAATCGCACAAGGAGATTGCAATGAAACGCACTTTGGGTATTCTTTCTCTCACAATTGTTCTGGCCATCGCGACGTTCGGACAGGTTCCAGCAGCGCAGCGCCAGCATGCAGAGAAGCTCAACAAACAGCAACTGCTTTCCCTGATTGCCACGGCGAAAACGCCTGCCGAACACATGCGCCTTGCCCGGTATTACGAGGCGAAAGCGCAGGACTATCTTGCTCAGTCAAAGGAGCACGCACAAATGGCCGAGCAGTACAAGAAGAATCCACTCACCAGCTCCTCCAAATGGGCGACTGGCACGGTTGGCCATTGCGAATATTTTGCGCAGATGTTCAAAGACGCCGCTGCAAAGATGCAGGAACTCGCACAGATGCACGAGGAGATGGCAAAGGCAGTTGAAGCGCACTGAATTGAAGACCCAGCCAGAGGCAGCATCGGCCTCTGGCTGGACTCAACCAGTCTGCCGCTGGATTCGCGTGAACGCACTTCGAAACCAGCAATCCGGTATTCTGTATTTTGCAGACTTTTTCTCAGGAGCGCCCATCGCCCAGCCCCTGGGCCGCAGCAGCCGTCGCGCTGTGCGGCGTGTGCGCCTTTCTTCAGGTGTATTGCACGCAGCCCTTGCTGCCGATGCTGGCGCGGATATTCCATGCCTCCAAAGCGGGTGTGGGCCTGACGGTTTCCGCAGCAACGCTGGGCGTTGCCATCTCCGCACCGATCTTTGGCGCGCTCACGGAGCGACTGCCGCGCAAGCGGGTGATTGTGGCGTCGCTGGTTGGCATCTCACTGCCCACGCTACTGGCGGCCACCTCCACATCCTTGGCGCAACTGGTCTTCTGGCGCTTTCTTCAGGGGATCACGGTGCCCGGCATCGTCGCCGTCGTCGTGACCTACATTGGCGAGGAGTGGCCGCCGGAGCGCGTGGCGCTGATCATGAGCTTCTATGTAAGCGGAACGGCGCTTGGCGGCTTTATGGGCCGGGTTTCCGCGGGGATTCTGGCGGACTGGTTCAGCTGGCGCGTGAGCTTTGTGGCGCTTGGCGCGGCATCGCTGGCCGGGGCAGCCGCCGTGGCTGCGTGGCTGCCACACGGACGCCGGCGTCCCATCGCAGAGCATGGGGCTGTCGGGGTGACTGTGTTTCTCCACCAGGTGCGGGAACTGCTGCACAAACGCCGCCTGGTGGCGACCTTTGCCGTGGGCTTCAACGTACTGTTTTCGCTGGTAGGCGTGTTTACCTGGATCACCTTTCACCTGAGCGCGGCTCCGTTTCTGCTCTCGACGACGGCTCTGAGCTCGCTGTTTTTCGTCTACCTGGTCGGCCTGGTGGTGACCCCGGCGGCCGGCTACCTGATTACCCGCATGGGACTGCGCGCCGGCATCAGCGGAGCCATCTGCTGCTCCATCGCGGGCGTTCTGCTCACCCTTGCGCCGTCGCTGGCAGTGGTGATTCTGGGGTTGGCCATGCTTTCCAGTGGCGTCTTTATCGCGCAGACGGCGACGCAGAGCCACCTGCGCGTGGCATCTCCGCCGGAAACGCGCGTGACCGCGGCGGGCATCTATCTGACCTGCTACTATCTTGGCGGCACAGCCGCGGGCGTGGTGCCCGGAGCCTTCTGGGCGCTGGGCAAGTGGCCTGCCTGCGCCGCCCTCATTGTCGTCATGCAGCTCGTGGCGCTCAGCATCGCTCTCTACGGATGGCGAGCATCCCCTACGTCAACGCCCGAGGCCATTCGTGCACTCTAACGCCGTATCAGAATCCATGAACCCGATTGCCGCCGTAACGAATCTAAGATCAAGTATGACGCTTTGATAGCCCCTTGCCAGAAGAGCGCTGCGGGCAGCCTGATGACCACTGACCGCGCCAAGCCTTGCTTTCCTGCGCGGAATAACGCCGATAAGAGATTGAAGGAGCAGTTTTTTGGCCGATACGCAATCCCTATCCCCGGCAGGAGCCGGTACACGGTCTACAACGGTGAAGAATCCGAGCCCCGACCTGCATGCGGTCTGGAAGCCGAGGGTCAATCCGTGGCTTATCGCCATGACCGTGGCGCTGGCGGCGTTCATGGAGGTGCTGGACACTTCCATCGCGAACGTAGCCCTGCCGCACATAGCCGGCACGCTCGGCGCGAGCACCGACCAGGGCACCTGGGTGCTGACCAGCTATCTGGTCTCAAACGCCATCGTTCTGCCGCTCGGCGGATGGGCAAGCAGCCTGATGGGTCGGCGCAACTTTTTTGTTTTCTGCATTATGATCTTCACGATCGCCAGCTTCCTGTGCGGAGTGGCTCCCTCACTGCCCCTGCTTATTATTTTCCGCGTGATTCAGGGTGCGGGTGGCGGCGGCATGCAGCCGATGGCTCAGGCCATCATGGCCGACTCCTTTGAGCCCCACAAGCGCGGCCAGGCCTTTGCACTTTATGGCCTTGTGGCTGTGCTGGCGCCCTCCATCGGCCCTACGCTGGGCGGCTGGATCACTGACAATTTCTCCTGGCGCTGGATATTTTTTATCAACATCCCGGTAGGTATTCTGGCCTACATTCTGGTGAGCCGGCTGGTCGAGGATCCCCCGTGGATCAAGGCAGATCCCTCAAAGCTGCGCAATATGGACTACGTGGGTCTGGCCTTCCTGACGCTCTCGATGGGCGGCCTGCAGATCATGCTCGACAAAGGCGAAGAGAACGACTGGTTTGCCTCCGGCTTCATCCGCTTCTTCGCGGTACTCTTTATCGGCAGCCTCATTGGCCTGGCCGTATGGGAGTGGCGCCACAAGAACCCGCTGATCAACCTCAAGCTCTTCCGATTTAGAAATTTCGCCATCTGCTGCTTCCTGATGATGCTGGTGGGAGGCGTGCTGAACGCAAACACCGTGCTGCAGCCGCAGTTCATGCAGGAACTACTGGGCTACAACGCTACGACCGCGGGACTGGCCCTGACCGCCGGCGGCATCACGCTGGTCTTCGTGATGCCCTTTGCCGGGTACGCGACAGGCAAGGTGTCTGCGCGCACGCTCACTCTCATCGGCTTCACGCTGCTGGTGCTTACCTTCCGCTACGCGGCAGAGGTGACCAACCTGCAAATGACCTTTGCGCAGGCGTCGTGGCTGCGCGTCGTCCAGATGCTGCCGCTGCCTTTCTGCTTCATCTCCATCACGAACGCAGCCTACGTGGGCATGCCGAAGGAGGAGAGTAATCAGGTGGCAGGACTGATCAACTTTGTGCGCAATCTGGGAGGCAGCATCCTGATCGCGATTACCAACGCGCAGGTGACCAGCCGCGCCATGTGGCACCAGCAGCACCTGCAGAGTGCCATGCAGTCGGCCTCGATCGCCTTCCAACAGCAGAGCCAGGCGCTCACTGGCTTCCTGGGCAACCAGTTCGGCACCGCCAATGGCAAGACCATGGCGTTGGCCTCCATCTACACGCAGCTGAACATGCAGGCCCAAATGCAGGGCTACCAGGACGTGTACATGGAGCTGTCATGGATGTCGACCGGCCTGATCGTACTGGCGTTTCTGCTGAACAAGAATCGCCCCGGACAAGCACCGAGCGAGGGCGCAGCAATGCACTAGCGTGCTGCGCTCCGGCTTGCGCGATTCAAGCTTGAAACTCAGCCCCGATGGACTACACTGCCGCTGATGCATGCGCCTCTGCTTTCTCGCGCGATCCTCACTGCTCTTGCCGCCGGGCAGGGCGTCGTTCCCCTATTTATTGACCTGAATCGAACGCACGCCACCAATCCGCTGTGGCCGGGGCATTCTCGCTTTCACGTGGTCTGGCAGACCTTCACGCAGACGATGGCATCTGCGGTGATTGTGGCTCTGCTCTGGTGGAGTGGAAGCGGCGCGGGCTCGCGCTTCGACCTGGCTGCCCTGTTGACTGCTGTGCCGCTGGCAGGCTTTCTGACGGCTCTGTTTGCACGGCGGCTCTACGCAGGCGCTCTGCACGACCCCAACGGCATTGCGCCCGCGCGCATCCGCACCCGCGGCCGCATCATCGAGATCGACATGAACCTTGCACTGGTTGTGATGGCTGTAGTGCTGCTGGGATTTGCTGTGCTGATTTTTTAGGGCAGACAAGCGCAAGGTGTGGCCGGACCCAATCAACTTTTAGGGCGCAAAATCGAAAACGCCAGAGACCTTGCGGCCTCTGGCGCTTTCCGGATGCTCTCGTAGTTCATCGAATTTGACACCATCCAGCGATGCCTGACGATGAATCTTCGACTTCCCTCGATGCTGCATCTTCCGGCTGACCGTCGATCGAACTTCAGATTTCATCGAATCCTGCATTTGCATCCCAGCCGCAAATGATTCTCCGATTTCTATCTTCCGCTCCATCTCCGCAAGGGCCGGTGACGCGACTTCGACGTCCACCGAACTTTGCATCGTCCTGCGAGGGCCGGGGATGAATTTCCTGCTTCACTCGAATTTTGAATCTCGGGCTTTCGCCTTCAATCAATTTCCGACTTCCACCGAACTCTTCATCTTCCTGCCTGACTGTCGATGCCTCTCCGACTTCTATCGAATCTTGTCCTTCGGCTGGCCGTTTGTTTCGCCTTTGAGTTTCATCGAAGCTCCGTTTGCGGCTGGGCCGCAGATGAATCTTCGTCGTCCCTCTCGTGCTCCACCTTCGCAAAGGCCGGTGACGAATCTCCGATTTTCATCGGGTACTACATTTCCTGTCAGACTGGAAATGTCATTTCCAATTCCCTACAGGCTCACCAACTGGTAGAGACTTTGCACCTGCTCGACCTGTGGAAGCAAGTGCAAAAAACGGATTTATCTGTGGATTTCACCAACAGTGGTGCATCCATTGCAAAAATCTGAGAGAAATGGAATTGCGGATCTGAAATCGGGCGAACCCGTTGATTGAAGTTTGCGGTTTTACCGGGGCGTGGAAGCACATTCCCTTGGCGCAGCTCACGGCAGGCTCTGCAGAGCGGCAACAATGGCCTGACGACGAGGAGGCTGGTTCCGTTGAATCCCTGTTCGTTGAGATGCACACGTTCTTCTATGGAGTCGCGCCAATGCAGCGAAGCATGGATGGGTTCAATTTGTCCTAATGTTTTGACTGATCGTAACAATATTTGGACGACCAGGGTCTGCATGTTACAGCAGCATTTAACTCAAGATTCGCTTATTACAACGACTTACAACTCGAATGAGATATGGCAATCCATTTGCATAGGTCTAGCGGCATGTAACATTTCCGGCACGGCATGCACATCAATTGCACAGATGCGGGAAAACATGTGTGCTCGCCGGCAAAGATGCCGGAATGGACTTGAGGAGCGTTCAAATGATTAAGCTAGTCAAGCTCTTTGCTGCTTTTGCACTCGCCCTGGTCTGCTATCCACTGGCAGGATCTGATCTGACCGCAGCACCAACCACAACCAAGTACACACTGAGCGCTCTGAGTCCCACGCAAGCCGTGGTTGGGTCAGGCGACCTTATTCTGACTCTTACCGGAACCTCATTTAAGCGTAGCGCGCTTGTTCTATTCGGAAATACTCAACTAGCCACCACTTATGTTGACACCAAGACGGTTCGTGCTACGGTGCCAGCCAATGAGCTCGCCACAACGCGCACTGCCAGCGTGACCGTAGTGAATCTGGACACAAAGGGTGGGACGACTAACTCGCTCGACTTCTATGTGGTGAATCCAGTTCCCGTGATATCGGCAATTACACCGTCAAGCCTTACGGTTAGCAATCTGCCAAAGACTGTTACTCTTCTTGGCTCGGGATTTGTTGCCGGCGTGAAGGTAAACGTCGGGACAGCAGAACGACTCGCACAGCTCGATCCGTTGCCCATACACATACAGTCAGAAGCGATTGATGTGGAGATACCGGCCGATTATCTTGGTGAGGCGGGCGCCGTTCCAATCAGCGTGACAAATCCTGAACCGGGTGGTGGTCAATCCAACGTCGTGATGCTGATTGTGCGCGGGAGAGCCGTAACGGACTGGCAAACGGTCGCCAACAACCAGACGGCCGTTCCCGATCACGCCGATCGAAAGTTCAACAGCTACAACCAGCCTTCAGTGAACCGGGACGGCCTGGTGGTATTCAAGGGCCAAAGCAAGGGTTCGCAAGGGCCAACGGTCGGAATCTACGTCCGCGATGTTAGCACCATGTCAGCACCCGCGAAGATTACCGACAACAGCGCGGCGGTTCCTGATCCGAACAATCTCGATGCCACCTTCATCCAGTTCCCGTCGTTCCCGCGCATTGATATGAACTCAGATACCGTGGCCTTCCGCGGACAGTCCGAGCCGGTCTATTGGTATAACCTGACGTCTGATACCACAACTCGTCTCGGCACCACGGGGATTTTCTCGAATCCCACTGGATCGCTTGTCACGGGCGTAAACCTGCTGGGAGCGGTTAAGGATGCGCTTGATGCCACGATTGATTACTCTTACTTCGCGGTGCCCGGTGTCACTCCTGTAACTCGGTTTGACCAGTTCCCGGGTTCGCCGGCAATTACCGGCGGTTCCACTGTGGTCTTCAAAGGGAATTACACCGTGGATACCATCGGCAAGACTGGCGTCTTCTTCCGCGATCTGGTAGGTGCAGGCGGCAAGTCGTCGGTGGGGTTGATTGCGAGCTCTGAGACGCTGATTCCGAACCAGCCGGAAGGCGGCACGGTGGTCTTCGGCTCTACAGCGCCCCCCAGCGCTGCCACGACTCCCAGCGCTGCCAATAAATTGGCAGTGTTTGTGGGACTCGACAACGAGGACAATCCGAGCCTGGGCGGCATCTACGAAGCTCCAATCGAGCCGTCGCCTACGCTCACAACGATCGTCGGTATCGGCTCGCAGGTGCCCGGAGAGCGGGACGGCGTCACGTTCAATCGTCTGGGCGAGGGGCTTTCCTTTGACGGCCGCTACGTGGCCTTCTGGGGAGCATGGGGAATGAATACAAAATTGCGTGTTCTCCTGTGCGCCACGGATGGCAACAAGGACGTGATTGCCGCCTGCAACGCGATGTATCCCAATGGCTACAAGGCGAAGATTCCTGTGAATCAGGGAATCTTTATTTACGACCGCGAGAAGGGGACGCTTATCCCGGTTGCCAAGACTCCTGGAGAGTTTGACGACTTTGTGTACTGGGTCTTCTCGGGCCGCCCGCCGGCCGCGGGTTCATCCACGGAGGGCGGTGAGGCTGAGCCGCCTCGCTGGCGCTCCTCTTCATTCATCGCTGTTGCAGGGCAGTCAGACGAAACCTATAAGGTCACCTTCAAAGCCATGATTGGTTCCGTTGACGGAATTTATCTGGCCAAGGGACCCGTTGCGGCGCCGATTCTGACTGTGCTTGATACCTACATGCCCGGCCAGGACATCGACTCGGTAGCTGCACCGGATGGCTCCTCCATCGCAACGGTGGGTATGGAACGTGACGGCCTGCGCGGCGACTGGCTTGTGGTTACCGCGAGCATGCTCTATTCAACCGACGAACTAACCGAAAGTAATGCCGGGGTGTATATAACTCAGATCCAGTAGTCGTAACTGCGGCGGCACAGAGAGGCGATCTCCCTGTGCCGCCACAGCACACGGCCTGAGCTCGCGCGGGATGCACTGGGTGGAGGCGATTGCTGGCCGTGGGCCTGACGAAGCTGCTGCTGGCGGTTACGGGAGCTGCATGTGTGGGCCGGGATCGTGGTGATGAATCCGTCTGGGATGGGTTCGTTGCTGTCCCATGCAGGTCGTTGTGGTGCTTTGCTGCTAAAACTTATGGGGCGGCCACTTGGCAATCCTTGTGTTTTATATCAAAACAGATATAATCGCTTTATGAAACCCATCCGGTTTCTTGGCGACTCGCTCAAGGTGCTCCGCGACTTTCCCAAAGATGCTCGCCAAAACGCCGGCTACGAGTTGGAAAAGGTGCAGAACGGACTGGCTCCCGATGATTTCATGCCCATTCCATCGATTGGCAGGGGAGTGGAAGAGATTCGAATCTGGGACGGGTCCGGCACATACCGCGTCATCTACACAGCGCGCCTGGAAGACGCCGTCTATGTCCTTCACGCTTTCCAAAAGAAGACTCAGACTACGACGCAACGCGACATTGAAACCGCCAAGCGGCGATTCGATCAACTGATGCGAGGTGCAAAATGAGCAAAGTCACGGCCAAGACATACGCCAGTGTTTGGGATGCGCTTGCTGAGACGCCGGAAGAGGCTGCCAACCTGCGGTTGCGCTCGGCACTGATGCAGCAGATTGCGGCCATCATCGCCGACAAAGGCTGGACCCAGGCCGAAGCCGCCACCCGATGCGGTGTGACCCAGCCACGCATCAACGACTTGCTTCGCGGGCGCATCTCGCGCTTCTCCATTGACGCTCTGATCAACATCGCCGCCGCGCTTGGGCGCAAGGTTTCAGTTACGCTGGACGACGCCGCATAATGCGGGAACGGACTGACGCAGGATAGGACTTCTGATTTCCAGGTCTCAAAGGCAAGGGATGGGGCGACCGGCGGCGGTGAGTTGATACGGGCTGGGATGGGTTCGTTGCTTTCCCACCCATGCCGTCCGCCGGGGCGGACACCATGAATGGGGCACCCGAGGTCGTTCTGATGCTCAACTTTCAAAACTCATGGGTGGGACACCCGGCGGAACAACCGCTCGGACATCTAGAGCCACCCGGGCACCCGCCCAACCACTTAAGCTGGCTCCGGATTCTTGAATCCGCGAATAGCCTTCATGAGTTTCATACCCGCGCTCCAACTCAGCTCATTGCCTTCAAACTCGCAGCGATATAGCCCCTGGAGATTTGAGGGCACCGTAAGGCGCTTATCCCACACAAGAACCACGCGCTTCTCATAGAGCACGAAGGCCGCTCCGATTTCGATCAGGACATTCTCGTTGATGGTGAACTCTCCCGCGCCATTCTTTCGCTTCTCGTCAACACTTACAATGATGATGCCTGCTTGGCATCTCCGCATCGCGCCAAATATCTTCTCCGGAACGGGGATCGCAGAGGTTTCCTCTTTGACCGCAACCTCGCTCGGTATATCAGCGATGCCCAGCATCGTCTGCACCTGGTCGACGATATCTGTGTTGCTGCCGTGTGAGATGAAGACTTTGACGGTAGTCGGCGTCGAAATTCCGTGAAAGGTCGTCCCGGAGGACGCAGGCGTGAGTGGTTCAGGGGACGGTTCTTCTTTCGCCGAATCGTCCTCAACCTTCTCCTCTGATTCGGATGAAGTGCTGACCCAAGGAGGAGAACTGGGGCCGGCTTCGACGTATTGAGCTAGTTGCGACTTTTCGAGAGACAGGCGCGTCGCCTGACCCTTTCTGCCGACCACGAGCTTGCCCAAGTTCGCAGCTTCGCAGAGGTGAAAGAAGCAGACGGCGTTGTTTTTGATCGTGTCATCATTTTCGGTTCCGAGTGAATCGGAATGGTGTTCATGCCAGTGAGCCGCCACGTCTACATTTGTGATCGAATCGAGCTTCTGGTGATTGGCCCACTCCAAAACCGACTTATAGGGTACAACCGAATCGATGGCGCGGCGGAAGACTTCTGCTTCTGTGTCAGGTTTCCTAGCATAATCCCATCCACGCTGCGTCAGCTTAAGCCTCTCCCCTTCCTTCGCGACGAATCCCCAAAGCGTGTATGCTGTCATTTTTCTGGGGTCGAGAACCTGCCTTTTCACAGCGGCTTTCGCCTCCTTGACGGTTGCCCCTGTAGGTTTAGTTTTGAGATATCGCACGAGATCTCGCACGTCTTCAGCAGTCGTTAAGACAGGAAGTGCCATCTGGAGTTCCCCTTTTTAATTCGCCAACAGTGTACGCGATCTATCTGCGCAATGGACAAGATAGGTGCTTCAATTAGGCAGGGGAAACATCTGAATCTGGAAAAGTGACTGGCGCCTAGGTCCTGACACGAGGGTTCAGGCACGACTTTCTTCCTGAGGTACACGCTTAGAGACCAGAGTTAGGCTATTCAGGGCTACGCCGGGACCGCGCCCTTCGCGAGCATGGCCTTGATTCCCCTGAGTGCCTGGCGTGTGCGTTCTTCGTTCTCGATCAGGGAGAAGCGGACGTGGTTGTCGCCGTAGTCGCCGAAGCCGATGCCGGGGGAGACGGCTACCTTCGCTTCCGTCAGCAATAGCTTGGAGAACTCGAGCGAGCCTAGCTTGCGGTACTGCTCCGGGATCTGGGCCCAAACGAACATGGTGGCCTTGGGCGAGGCGACGGGCCAGCCGGCCTTGTTGAGTCCGTCGACGAGGACGTCGCGGCGGCGGCGGTAGTTCTCGCAGATTTCTGTGACGCACTCCTGCGGGCCTTCAAGCGCGAGAATCGATGCGACCTGGATGGGCGTGAAGGTGCCGTAGTCAAAGTAGCTTTTGAGGCGGGCGAGGGCGTTGACGAGGACGGGATTGCCGACCATGAAGCCGACGCGCCAGCCGGGCATGTTGTAGCTCTTGGAGAGGGTGAAGAACTCGACGGCGACGTCTTTGGCTCCGGGGACCTGGAGGACGCTGGGGGGCTTGTAGCCGTCGAAGGCGATGTCAGCGTAGGCGAGGTCGTGGATGAGGTGGAAGCCGTATTCGCGGGCCAGCTCAACGAGGCGGGCGAGGAAGGGCAGCTCGACACACTCGGTGGTGGGGTTGGAGGGGAAATTGACGATGAGGGCCTTGGGGCGCGGCGTCATGCGGGGGATGATTTCCTCAAGCTGGGCGAGGAATTGCTCCTTGTCATGGACGGGGACGCTGACGACGTGTGCGCCGGCGATAACGGGGCCGTAGATGTGGATGGGGTAGCTGGGGTTGGGCACGAGCACGGTGTCACGCGAGTCAAGGATGGCGAGGCAGAGGTGGGCGATGCCCTCCTTGGAGCCGATGGTGACGATGGCCTCGGAGTTGGGGTCGAGATCGACGTCGTAGCGTGTCTTGTACCAGTTGCAGATGGCCTTGCGCAGGCGCGGGATGCCCTTGGAGACCGAATAGCGATGGGTGACGGGCTTGAGCGCCGCCTCAATGAGCTTGTCTACAATGTGCTTGGGCGTGGCGCCGTCGGGGTTGCCCATGCCGAAATCGATGATGTCTTCACCACGGCGGCGGGCGGAGACCTTCATTTCTCCAGTGATATTAAAGACGTAGGGCGGGAGACGCTGAATCCTCGAAAACTCTTCCATGTGAACAGTGTAAGGCAAGGCTTGTGGAATGGGCAGCCTGGGTGACGGGTTGGATTGAAAGAGGTTTCCCGCGGGGCTGAAGCCCGTACCCTTTAAGCGGTGGAGATTGACCTTGGCCCGCAAAACCGGTAGACTACTCTAGTTTGGCGATTCCTGCCTGTCGTCGTGGAGCCAGACGCTCGCCCCGCAGATTGGCGCTTGAGCGTACCGCGGCGCGGAAGTTTCCGCCCGAGCTATTTTTAGGATTGCAGAAGCGCACCGGCAAGGCCGGAACCGCGCTGGAGGGTTTATGTACGCGGTGATTCGTACCGGTGGCAAGCAGTATCGGGTCGCTCCTGGCGACGTGGTGAAGATTGAGAGCGTCGGTTCAGAGAACCAGACGGTCGAGTTCAGCGATGTGCTGGCTGTGAGCGGCGAGCCGGGAACGGTGGCAAAGCCCGCAACGGCAAAGGTGACGGCCGAGGTGCTGGGCGAAGGGCGCGGCGACAAGATTCTGGTGTTCCACCTGAAGCGCAAGAAGCAGTACAAGAAGATGCAGGGACACCGGCAGAACTTTACCGAGGTGCGCATCAAGGCCATTGAGGCCGACGGTGTGACCTACACCGCCGCCAAGTAGGCGCGGAAAGAATTCAGAAGGGGATTCGGCAATGGCACATAAAAAGGGTGGAGGCAGCTCCACAAACGGACGGGATTCCAATGCGCAGCGACTGGGCGTGAAGGCCTTTGGCGGCGAACTGGTAACAGGCGGCACGATCATCATGCGGCAGCGCGGCACACGCATCAAGCCAGGCGCGAATGTGGGCATCGGCTCGGACGACACGCTGTTTGCGAAGGTCTCAGGCCGGGTGAAGTTCTCAGACCACGGCAACCGCGGACGCTTTGCGTCCATCGAGCCGGTTGCTGCCGAGTAACTGAAGACGGATTAAAGCAAAAAAGGCCGCGGCGCTGCCGTGGCCTTTTTTGCGTGCGCAGCAGTGCAGGAGCGCATGAAGGCAGGAATGCAGAAGGGCCGGATCCTTAGTGGATCCGGCCCTTGGTTTTGCTAGCGGTGTAATTTAATTAAGCTTCGGATTTGGATTCGCTGCTTTGCAGATTGCGTGTGAGCACTTTGTCCACGACCTTCTCAACGTCCGTGAGGAAGAAGCTGTTGGCGGGCTGATGGACGGCGACCTGCGTTCCGTGGCCGAGGGCAGCGGCGATCTCGTTCCAGCGATAGATGGTGGAGTTCGCGGGCATAGTTACGGGCCTTCTGGCCGGCTCAGGAACGGTGACATAGGAGACCCAGATGATGAGCGAAACCAGGATCAGCGATTCGTTGAGGAACTGCAGCGGAGAGGTGAGCGAAGAGTTGCCCGCAAGCAGCGCGCCGACGATGAAGTCGTTGGCGGACATCAGGCCGAAGCCGAGCGCCAGCCCAAACGACAGGTCGCGCGGCGAGAGGCGCAGCGCATTCATGCTGAGGCAGAGGAATCCGAGCAGGCAGAGCTCAAGGATGCTGACCGACCGCATGAGCGCATACGCCAGATTGGCGATCGGGAACGAAGTATAGTTCGAGAATGTGGCGGATGCGAGACTCACGAGCAAGGACACCAGCGCGGCCCAGCGGAAGACGACCGTTCCGAGTCGAATCAGTCCGGTGAAGGAAGAAAGGGCGGCGCGGAAGATCTCAATGCAAACGAAGAACAGCGTTATCGCACTGCCGATGTAGACCGACCAGTACGCATAGAAATAGGCAGGAAAGTAGCCGTGGCCCCACGGCTGCTCCTGAATGTAAAGTAAGCTCAGCAGCGCAGGCATAGACGCTACGCGGAGAGCAAGATACACACTCATGGCCGGGAAGCGGTGATGCAACCCTTTAATCCAAAAAACTATGCCTAGCGCTACCCAAAGAGTAAATTCAGCGGCACTCATTAATTTCATCGTGAAATCTAAAGGCATATAGGGCCCTTCCATCCTGAGGGTTTTGTCAGGATAGCGCCTTCAGCCAAAAGAATTCAAATGAAAAGTGCCCTAAAGTCATAGCACTTTTGTGCTATGCGCTGACTTATCTCCCGCTGGGGATGCACGTCATGCCAGGGCCGCAGCAAGGGGCCGGCAGAGTGGCGGTGGCGGACTGATGGCTGGGGATGGCAGGCGTCTTGGAAGAAACGGAAGCGGCGGCGACACCGGCAACAACGACGAACAGAGCAACAACGCGGAGGACGAGTTTCATAATTGGTAACCCCTTATACAAATCTGTCGCGGAAAGTGCCTCTTTCTGCGTGCAGAAATCCTAGCCCATAACTCTCAGTAAGTCCATCTTTTTTCATAGAGATCAGCAAAAAAATTGCGTATGGTTACTGACGTCACATAACTCGCAGGTAACGTAACCAATGGTAACCATTTTGGATGATTCCCGATTCTCCCTGTGTGTCTCGCGCCCGCATGGTAAAATTGAGACAGGCAGATTCGCACAAAGCCCTCGTCTTTCAAGCGGTTAGTCCCCAAAGTCAAGCCCTGCATCTGGTTCAGGGAACCGCGTTTGCGTGGAGCTCAAGGCGTATGACCAGCGAACGGACACCCATGGCGACTGAAGCACAAAATATTACCCCTGTTCCCGCAGACGGCAGCAGTTATACCGGCGAAAACATCAAAATCCTCGAAGGTCTTGAGGCTGTACGGCTGCGTCCGGCGATGTATATCGGCTCGACCGGCGAGATGGGCCTTCACCACCTGGTCTACGAGGTCGTGGACAACTCGGTGGACGAGGCTTTGGCCGGTTACGCGAAGAAGATTGAGGTTGTGATCCACGTGGACAACTCAATCACGGTGGTGGACGATGGCCGCGGCATTCCTGTGGACATGATGAATGTGGGCAATGGCGAGATGATGCCGGCGGTGCAGGTGGTGCTGACCAAGCTGCACGCGGGCGGCAAGTTCGACGCATCCACATATAAGGTGTCTGGCGGTCTGCATGGTGTTGGCGTGAGCTGCGTGAATGCACTGAGCCAGGAATTCAATGTGGAGATCTGGCGCGACGGCTACACCTGGGAGATGGACTTCAGCTGTGGTCTGCCGGTGAGTGAACTGCGCAAGGCGGGCACGAGCAAGAGGCGCGGCACGAAGATTCACTTCCTGCCGGACAAGTCGATCTTTGCCACGACCGAATACAGCTACGACACGCTGGCGCAACGGCTGCGCGAGCTGGCCTTTCTGAACAAGGGTCTTGAAATCACACTGACGGATGAGCGCACGGCGGATCCGAAGACGGGTGATTCGAAGCGCACGGAGTTTCGCTACGCGGGCGGCATTGCGGAGTTTGTGAAGCACCTGAACCGTGGCAAGCAGGTACTGCATGACAAGCCGATCATGATGGAAGCGGCGCGCGACGGCGTGGAGATCGAGATCGCGCTGCAGTACAACGACAGCTACTCGGAAACGGTCTTCAGCTTTGCGAACAACATCAACACGGTGGATGGCGGCACGCATCTGTCGGGCTTTCGCACGGCGCTGACGCGGACGATCAATGCAATCGGGCAGTCGCTGGGACTCTTCAAGGACATGAAGGAGAACCTGAGCGGCGATGATGTGCGCGAGGGACTTGTGGCGGTGGTGAGCGTGAAGCTGCCGCAGCCTCAGTTTGAAGGGCAGACGAAGGGCAAGCTTAACTCCGATATCGCGGGCATTGTGCAGGCGTTTGTGAACGAGCGGCTGGGCATGTTCCTGGAGCAGAATCCACCCGTTGCGAAGCGGATCATCAACAAGGCGATTGAGGCTTCGCGCGCGCGCGAGGCTGCGCGCAAGGCGCGCGACCTGACGCGCCGCAAGGGCGCGCTGGATGGTGGCGGCCTGCCGGGCAAGCTAGCCGACTGCAGCGAGCGGAACCCTGAACGCTGCGAGCTGTACCTGGTAGAGGGCGAGAGCGCCGGCGGCACGGCCAAGCAGGGGCGCGATCGGCGGTTCCAGGCGATTCTGCCGCTGAAGGGCAAAATTCTAAACGTAGAAAAAGCCCGCTATGACAAGATGCTGGGCCACGAAGAAATCCGCGCGATGATCACGGCGCTGGGTTGCGGCATCGGCAAGGACGATTTTGACCCGTCCAAGATTCGTTATAGCAAGATTATCCTGATGACCGATGCCGACGTGGACGGCTCGCACATCCGGACACTGCTGCTGACCTTCTTCTTCCGCCACATGACGGAACTGATCAAGCGCAACAACGTCTACATCGCGCAGCCACCGCTCTACAAGATCAAGAAGGGGCGTTTTGAGCAGTACATCAAAGACGACCGCGAATTTGTAAAGGTGATGGTGAATCGCGCGTCCGAGGGCATGATTGTGCGCCACGGCGAGACCGCCAGCCGGATTGAGGGCGCAGATCTGACGCGCTTCATGGGCATCTTGAATGAGTACCTGGGCTTCGTCGAGCAGGTGGACAAGCGCGTCCGCAACGAAAAGCTCACGGAACTGCTGGCGCGCGCCGAGTTGGTTCATCGCTCTGATTTTGCGTCGCAGAGCGAGAGCGAGGTACCGCCCAAGCTGGCGCGGCTTCACGAAGAGTTGACGGAACGGGTAGATGAGTTCGGATTCAAATTGAGCGAGCCTGTGGAGGACGAGGAGCACCACACCTGGTCTATCAGCTTTACGGATTCACAGGGCGCCACGCGCCACATCGACTGGACGCTGGTTTCCAGCCCGGAGTTCCGCCAGATGATGGCCAAATACACGCTCATCAAGGAATTTCTGGAGCCGCCGTTCCTCATCGAATTCGCCAGCAAAGCGGCTGTGGAGACAACAGCGGAGGACGCCGAGGAATCAGAGGGCGGCGAGGCGCAGGCAGAAGCCAAGCAGGGCCGGCGCTCCACCCGGGCACAGCGCGAGCCAGTGGAGAAGCAGACCGCGCGCGAGCTGTTCACCTACATCGTTGAACAGGGCAAGAAGGACTACCAGGTGCAGCGCTATAAGGGACTGGGGGAGATGACCTCCACGCAGCTGTGGGAGACGACGATGGACCCCGAGCGCCGCACGCTGCTCTCGGTCAAGCTGGAAGATATTGCCGAGACAGAAGCAATCTTCACGACACTGATGGGTGAAGACGTAGAGGCGCGGCGGAAGTTCATCGAGGATAATGCTCTGGACGTAAAGAACCTCGACATATAACCTACAAGGCGTGACCGGGGGTGCTAATGCGCCCCCTCATTGTAGGAATCGTAATCCGTAATCCCCCTTAAGGAGCGCGAGGTATGAAATTGAATCGTCAGATTGTTCCCTTTGCAGCGTTAGCACTGGCCGCTGTTTTCTCGCTGAGTGGATGCAAGAGTACGACCCAGCCCGCCGATAACCAGAATACGCAGCCCTCCACACCGGGAACTGCGCAGACAGGCCCAGGGCCTGGACAACCCGGCGCTGGCCAGCCAGGGCAACAGGCAGGACCAGGCGGGCAGGGCTATGCCGGCGGGGCGCCGCAAGGCTACGCTGGCGGGGCGCCGCAGGGCCCTCAGCAACCAGCTCCGCCACCGATGGTGGACCTGCCAAGCGGAACGGCGATTCGCGTGCGCCTAGATCAGGATCTGGGCTCGCAGATCAGCCAGGCGGGCGACAGCTTCAGCGCGACCGTGGCCGACGATGTGCTCGTGAATGGGCAGCCGGTGATTGCACGCGGCGCACGTGCTGAGGGCACAGTTATCGATGCCAAGCCGCTGGGCCGGTTTAAGGGCGGCGCGTATCTGGCACTTCGCCTGGAGCGGGTGCAGACCGCAGGCGGCAGCTATCCGGTGTCTACCAGCACGGTTTCAAAGGTGGAGCAGGGCAAAGGCAAACGCAGCGCTGAGTTCATTGGCGGCGGCGCGGGCCTGGGCGCGCTGATTGGCGGTCTGGCAGGCGGCGGAAAGGGCGCGCTGATTGGCGGTCTTGTCGGCGCGGGCGGCGGTACGGCAGGCAGCGCCTTCACAGGCAACAAGCAGATTGTTCTTCCTGCGGAAACCATGCTTACGTTCAGGCTGGAACACTCGGTCCACATCACCATGTAGTCGCAGAAACAGCGCGTACTTTGTCCGCGCTCGAAAGCAAAAAGGCCCACCCCGGAGCAGCTTTATCGCAACCGTGGTGGGCCTTTCTCTTTGTGCGCGGCAGGCGTACAGGCCAGCGCTGAAGGTTGCGCCCATACGACACTCCATCCTGAATGATAGGCTTCCCTGAGGAATCAAGAACCAAGGGGGAACAGTTGCGTATTTCTCTGTATCGGCTTGCCGCAATCGGACTTATCGCAGCCAGCTCAATCGGATTACAGGCTGAGGTACCAGCCACGACTCGCACGCAGCGCGTCTCACCGGCTGCAACAACCACTGCTCGCGCACAGCAGGGACTGCCCATTACTGATCCAGTGGCCGATCCTAAAGCTGTTGTCACGCTGGGCACGGCACGATTCACCGTGCTGACACCGCAGCTTATCCGCATGGAATGGGCCGCAGATGGCAAGTTTGAGGACCACGCTTCGTTCGTGTTTCTCAATCGCCGCATGCCGGTGCCGAAGTTCGATACAACGACTCTGGCCGTCAACCAAGCCAAGACTCTAACCATCAAGACAAGCGAGTTGACGCTGCGCTACACAGCCACCAGCGACGGCCGCTTCACTGCCAATGACCTTTCCATCACGCTCTCGGTAGATGGCAAGCCGGTGGTGTGGCACCCGGGGATGACGGACCCTGAGAATCTGCGTGGCACCACGCGCACACTAGACGGCGCGCTGGGCAGCAAGACCAAAGAGCCCATCGGGCAGGGATTGGTTTCCCGCTCAGGATGGGCGCTGGTGGACGACTCGACAAGGCCGCTGTTCGACTCGGCGGATTTTCGCTTTCTGCAAGGCGAAAAGAGTCCCTGGCCGTGGGTGATGGAGCGGCCCGCCGGCGAGCGGCAGGACTTGTATTTCTTTGGCTACGGACACGACTACCGCAAGGCGCTGGGCGACTATGTGCGCGTGGCAGGACGCATTCCGCTGCCGCCGCGCTTCGCCTTCGGCGCATGGTGGTCGCGGTACTGGGCCTATAGCGACCAGGAGATTGAGGAGATCATTCGCGGCTTTCATGAGAATGACACGCCGCTCGATGTCTTTGTGATCGATATGGACTGGCACATCAACCAGGAACAGCTTGCGGCGGCCGGCGAGGTGGACCAGTCTGACCACAGTCTCGGCTGGACGGGCTATACGTGGAACAAGCTGCTCTTTCCTGACCCGACTCAGTTTCTGGACAAGCTGCATGCGAATGGGTTGCAGACCAGCCTGAATCTGCATCCCGCCTCGGGTATCCAGCCGTGGGAGGCCGATTATCCAGCGATGGCGAAGGCCATGGGCATTGACCCGGCGACGAAGAAGTATGTGCCCTTTGACCCAACGAACAAGAAATGGGCGACGAACTACTTCAACCTTGTGTTGCTCCCGCTGGAAAAGCAGGGCATCAACTTCTGGTGGCTGGACTGGCAACAGGAGCTCAACACGAAACTACCCGGCGTGAACAACACATGGTGGCTCAATTATCTCCATTTCACCGACCAGCAACGCGAGGGCAAGCGGCCACTGCTCTTCCACCGCTGGGGCGGGCTGGGGAACCATCGCTACCAGATTGGATTCTCTGGCGATACGGTTTCTGTGTGGGACTCGCTTGCCTTTCAACCGTGGTTCACGGCGACGGCCGCAAACGTAGGCTACGCCTACTGGAGCCACGACATTGGCGGCCACATGCCAGGCGCCGTGGAGCCAGAACTCTACACGCGATGGGTGCAGTTTGGCGCGTTCAGCCCCATTCTGCGCACGCATACTACCAAGAATCCTGAGTCGGAGCGGCGCATCTGGGCCTATCCCGAACCGTACTCGTCGATTTTGCGGTCCACTTTCCAGCTTCGCTACGCGCTGCAGCCGTACCTCTACACAGAGGCGCGCCGCACGTATGACACGGGTGTCGCTTTTGTGCGGCCACTCTACTATGACTTTCCAGAAGAGGACGCGGCCTACACGAGCAAAAGCGAATATATGTTTGGCGATCAGATGCTGGTGGCCCCAGTGATTGCGCCGTCGGACAAGACCTCCGGCCTGGCAACGGAAGAGGTTTGGCTACCCGCAGGCGAATGGATCGAGTGGCCGAGCGGCAAGCACCTGACTGGACCCACAACAGTAGAGCGCAGCTTCTCCATCGAGCAGACGCCGGTGTATCTGAAGGCGGGGGCTATTGTGCCAATGCAGCCGCCGATGCTCTACACCGGACAAAAGCCGGCGGACCCGCTGATTGTGAGTGTGTGGCCACTGAGGCCGGGTAAGAGCGCCAGCTATTCGCTCTATGAGGACTCGGGCGCTTCGGTCGACTACCAGCGCGGTGTCTTTGCGCGCACTCCCATCAAGGCAACACAGACCGGCGACACGCTGCGCGTGGAAATCGGGCCCGTGGAAGGAGGCTTTCCAGGCATGATGAAGATGCGCGGATACGAGCTGCGGCTGCCGGCGGACTGGCCGCCAGCATCGGTGAAGGTGAAGGGCGTTGCGCTAAAGCAGGCCGGGGCATTGGGCAAAGATGGTTGGAGCTACAATGGCAATTCGCTGACCACGGTGATTCCGATCGCACGCGAGAGTGCGCATGCCAAGGTGATCATCGAGGTGCAACGCAGCGCTGGTCTCACTGCACGACGCGGCGAACTTGACGGCTTTGCCGGGGCGATGGCACGGCTGCGCGGGGCCTATGATGCAATGAACCAGACGCAGCCGGTCGCTAACCCG
The DNA here is from genome assembly GCA_021780075.1 of Acidobacteriota bacterium. Taxonomy (GTDB): domain Bacteria; phylum Acidobacteriota; class Terriglobia; order Terriglobales; family Acidobacteriaceae; genus Telmatobacter. Next base: position 1,319 of record JAJXZL010000023.1, on the reverse strand, counting down.
CCGGATGCGCTGATTGACGCGATGCAGACGGGCGATCGTCTTGGATACTACCCAGAGAATGCGCAGAAGGAGCTGGCTCATTTTCACGAAGAGCTGCCCAAGGCGCAGGCCGCTGTGGCGCAGATCGGCGCCACCTTTACAGAACACCTGGAGGAAAACATCAAGCGGTACTCACCGCAAAAATGGATAGCCGGAACCCTGGACGTGGAAGCTGTGAAGAAGAGCCGCACAAAGGCGATGGCGAGGGCAGAAAAGCTAGTGACAGAAGCAGGTAAGTAAAAGCGACACAGGAATCAGACAGGGCAAGGACTGGTTTGCAGATGTGGCGCCTGGTCCCTGCCCTATTCCTTGCGCTGAGGGAATTGGATTAGCTGCAGCAGAAGGAATCATGCAGACATGCAAAAAGGCCATGCTTTATGGGCATGGCCTTTTTGCTGGATATTATTGCCGGCGATCACCTAATCTCCCACACAGTCGCCCGTGCAGTACCATCGGCCCAGCGAGGCTTAACTTCCGTGTTCGGGATGGGAACGGGTGATCCCTCGCAGTATGGTCACCGGCAAACTTGATAGCGCCTGGCGGGTGGTTGCCCGCAGCCTGCCGCAGGCATCTACTTTGTTCCGGATGGTTTCTCCCGGAGGCCCGTAGGAACGCGGCTGCAATCTGGCGCCAAAAAGCTTGTGTAACAAAACTTGATTGCAACGAAATTGATTGGTGTTACAAGGCTTGCTTGAAGAATGTCCGCTAACTGCGCGGAGTTAATTCTATGGACAAGCCAAACGGGCGATTAGTACTGGTAAGCTACACGCATTGCTGCGCTTCCACATCCAGCCTATCAACCAGGTGGTCTTCCTGGGCCCTTCAGGGAGATCTCATCTTGGGGCGTGCTTCCCGCTTATATGCATTCAGCGGTTATCACAACCGAACTTCGCTACCCAGCCGTGCCCTTGGCAGGACAACTGGAACACAAGAGGTTCGTCCATCCCGGTCCTCTCGTACTAAGGACAGCCCCCCTCAAATCTCCTACGCCCACAGCAGATAGGGACCGAACTGTCTCGCGACGTTCTGAACCCAGCTCACGTACCGCTTTAATAGGCGAACAGCCTAACCCTTGGAACCTTCTACAGCTCCAGGATGCGATGAGCCGACATCGAGGTGCCAAACCGAAGCGTCGATATGAACTCTTGGCTTCGATCAGCCTGTTATCCCCGGCGTACCTTTTATCCGTTGAGCGATGGCCCTTCCATACAGAACCACCGGATCACTAAGGCCTGCTTTCGCACCTGCTCGACTTGTAGGTCTCACAGTTAACCACTCTT
>JAJXZL010000034.1 GCA_021780075.1 Acidobacteriota bacterium | reverse complement strand
TCGCCCGAGGCCCGGCTCAAGGAACTGAGCGATCTCTACAAAAGGGGGCTGATCACCAAACAAGAGTTCGAGCAGAAGAGGGCTGCAATATTGAAAAGCCTGTAGTTCCGGAGGCCAAAGGCCTGATCATCTTGTGCCAGGCCTTTACGCCCATTCTGCAATTGGCTCTTACAGATTAACTGGCAGCCGTCGTTGTTTTTGGAAAGCTGAGATACGATCGGCCTTGTCAAGCGAGGTGAAGCCAACGCTCAAAAAGAAGCACAGCTGAAATGAGATGTTCGTTCCCCTCCCTGCCTTCGCTTAGAGAGGAATCCAATCCTTCTACGAAGAAGCTCACTTCTTTCTACGCCGGGCCACCGGATCGCATGATTGGAGATGAAGGCATCCCGGCGCACGGCTCTACGCTGCGTATGAGTCGATTAGCTCCACAGGAACCGGCACGCAAGGGCCCCTGCTGCAGCCAAGCACAGTCACCAGCACGCCTCAGGTGCTGGAATTGAACGCAGGCATCGTGCAGGGCAACGTGTATCTCGCCGTCGCCTACGGGGGCGCGTTCCCCGACGAGCTGTACATCACGCCCGCCGCGCCGTGGCTCCCGTCTGGCCGGATTTTCGAGCGTAACACCATCCGTCCGGGCAGCGTGAGCGGGCCTCGAATCAAAACCGCCTAGAGCTCGGTGGACTGTGCGGCCACCAGCGCCTCGCACGTTGCGATAAAGTCCGCCAGCGGCACGGAGCCCTGGTCGCCCTTGCCGCGCGTGCGCACGCTCACCGTGCCGGCCGCTTCTTCCTTGTCGCCGAAGACGAGGATGTAGGGTATCTTCTGGTTGGCGAAGTCGCGGATCTTGGCATTCATCTTTTCATTGCGCGCGTCCACTTCCACGCGCAGGCCGGCGGCCTTGAGTTCGGCTTCGACCTTCTTCGCGTATTCCAGATGCCGCTCGCTGATCGGCACCAGGCCAATCTGCACGGGCGCGAGCCATAGCGGGAAGGCCCCCGCATAGTGCTCGATGAGCACGCCGAAAAATCTCTCTACTGACCCAAAGAGCGCGCGGTGCACCATCACCGGCTGATGGCGCTCGCCGTCCTCGCCCACGTATTCCAGTTCGAAGCGGGCGGGCAGGTTGAAGTCGAACTGCACCGTCGAGAGCTGCCACAGGCGGCCCAGCACATCGACAAGCTTCACATCGATCTTGGGGCCGTAGAAGGCGGCTTCGCCGGGGATGGTCTTGTACTTGATGCCCTTCCGGTCCAGCGCGCGCTGCAACGAGCCGACGGCGAGATTCCAGTTCTCGTCGGAGCCAGCGTAGTGGGCACGGTCGTTGGGATCCCATGTCGAAAGCTCGACCTTGAACTCCGAGAAGCCAAAGGTCTTCAGCACCGCCTCGGCAAAGTCGATGCAGGCGACAACTTCGTCTTCAATCTGGCCGGGAGTGCAGAAGATGTGCGCGTCGTCCTGCGTAAAGCCGCGCACGCGCAACAGGCCGTGCATGGTGCCGGAGCGCTCGTAGCGGTAGACGTTGCCCAGCTCGGCATAGCGCGCGGGCAGGTCACGGTAGCTCTTCGGCGAGTTCTTGTAGATGAGAATGTGGAACGGACAGTTCATCGGCTTCATGCGATAGTTCGCATCGTCCAGTTCCATCGGCGTGAACATGTTTTGCGAGTAGAAGCCCTCATGGCCGGAGGTCTGCCACAGGTTCACGCGCGCCACGTGCGGCGTGTAAACAAGCTGATAGCCGCGGCGAATGCACTCCTCGCGCATCCAGTCTTCCATGATCTTGCGGATCATGGCGCCCTTGGGATGCCAGAAGATGAGGCCCGCGCCGGCCAGCTCCTGAATGCTGAAGAGGTCGAGCTGCTTGCCCAGCACGCGATGGTCGCGGCGGGCGGCCTCTTCAAGCCGCGCAAAGTGCGCATCGAGATCTTTCTGCGAGAAGAAGGCCGTGCCATAGATGCGCTGCAGTTGCGGATTCTTCTCGTCGCCCAGCCAGTAAGCTCCGGCCAGGCTGGTCACTTTTACGGCCTTCACGCGGCCCGTCGAGGGCACGTGCGGCCCGCGGCAGAAGTCCACAAACTTGCCGTTCCGATAGAAGCTCACCTGCGAACCCGGCTCCGTGAATTTCGTCACGAAGTGCGTCTTCATGAAGTCGCCGTCTTTTTCAAAATCTTCCAGGCTCTTTTCCCTTGGAGCAAATTCATGCAGGAACGGTTCGTCACGCGCTACCACCTCTGCCATCTTGGCCTCGATGGCGGCGAGGTCCTCTGGCGTGAAGGGCTTTTCGCGATAAAAGTCATAGAAGAAACCAGCGTCGGTGGCTGGACCGTGACCCAACTTCGTCTCAGGAAAAAGCTCAAGCACCGCCGTGGCCAGCACGTGCGCGGCGGAGTGGCGCACCACCTTCAGCGCTTCGGGATCCTTCTCGGTCACCAGTTCCAGGCGCGTGTCAGCCGTGAGCGGCGTGGAGAGGTCGACGAGGCGTGGCGCGGAGGCGTCCTCGGTGGCGTACATGGCGGCTTCTGACGGCGTGTCTTCAGAGGCCTTGAGCGCGGCAGCGCCGGTGAGGGGAATCAGGCGCGCCACCACGCTGGCTGCCGCCAGGCGCGGCGAAATGGAGTTGGCAATCTCAAGCGGCGTTGTGCCGGAAGGCACTTCGCGAATGGCCCCATCGGGCAGATGCACGGCGATCATTGGCTTGTTCATGGTGTAAATGAGGTGCTGCGAGTTTCACCTTCGCGTAAAACCCGCGCAACTTAACAGGATAGTGGCCGTAGGCGCCTCGCGTCGAGCGAAGATGAAACATGGGCCTGGATGATGGCTCCCGACTGGGTGTGGCTCGCGTTTGCGACGACGCTGAACACGGCCTGGGGACGGCTGAATTTCATCGCGCCGCGGCATCATTGCGAGCGCGAGACTTGCCATAACGAGCGCGGCAGGTCTAGGCTGTATATATGCGTCGATGTCGCTAACGCCGTTCCGGTGTCTGCCACGATGCAGCAGTGTGCCTGAGTCGCGCACGCATTTCCCTGCCAGCTAGCCTGGCCAACATCCCCTGCAATCCCGGAATCCACGTCCCCATGGCGTTTGCGGACGTACAAAAAAGGAGAAGAACATGGCGCGTATTGCCGCGAATGTGACTGAGTTGATTGGGGGCACCCCGTTGGTGCGCCTGAATCGTGTGGCGGCGGGTTTGCCGGCCACGGTGGTCGTCAAGATGGAAAGTCAGAATCCGGTGGGCAGCGTGAAAGACCGCATCGGCCTGGCGATGATTGAGGATGCCGAGAAGTCCGGCCGCATTACGCCGGGCAAGACCGTGCTGATTGAGCCCACCAGCGGCAACACCGGCATTGCGCTGGCGTTTGTGGCGGCGGTCAAGGGCTACAAAATCATCCTGACCATGCCGGATACGATGACCGTCGAGCGGCGCGTGCTGCTCAAGGCGTTTGGCGCGGAGATTGTGCTGACCCCCGGCGCCAGCGGCATGAAGGGCGCGATCGCCAAGGCGAATGAGATCCAGGCGGCCACGCCGAACGGATACATCCTGCAGCAGTTCGACAATCCTGCAAATCCCGCGATTCACTTTGCCACCACCGGCCCTGAGATCTGGAACGACACCGATGGCAAAGCGGACTTCCTCATCTCGGGCGTGGGCACTGGCGGTACGCTGACCGGCGTGGCCAAGTACATCAAGGCGAAGAAGCCGCAGTTCAAGGCGATTGCCGTGGAGCCCACCGACAGCGCGGTGTTGAGCGGCGGCAAGCCCGGGCCGCACAAGATTCAGGGCCTCGGCGCCGGTTTTGTGCCCGGCGTGCTTGATACGAAACTGATCGACGAGGTGATTCAGGTTACCAACGAGGAGTCCATCGAGATGGCGCGCAGGCTGCCGCGTGAGGAGGGCCTCTTCGTCGGCATCTCCTCGGGAGCGGCTGTGGTCGCGGCGCTCAAGGTGGCTGCCCGGCCTGAGAACGCAGGCAAGCTCATCGTGGCGGTCCTGCCCAGCTTCGGCGAGCGTTATCTTTCCAGCGTGGCGTTTGAGCCGCTGCGTCAGGAGGCGATCGCCCTGCCCACGCATCCTGTAACGCTGTAATCGGAACGGCCGGCGGAGCATGTTGCTTCGCCGGCCAGTATAGTTGAATCCAACTCTCATGGAACTGTTTGACCGTATCCGCGAAGACATCCGCTCCGTGCTGGACCGAGACCCCGCTGCGCGCTCCCGGCTGGAGGTACTGCTCTGCTATCCAGGCCTGTGGGCAGTGTGGATTCATCGCGTCAGTCATGGCCTGTGGCGCGCGCATCTGCCGCTGCCGGCGCGCATGCTCTCGCAGGTGGGCCGGTTCTTCACGGGCGTTGACATTCATCCAGGCGCGCTGTTGGGGCCGCGCCTGTTTATCGATCATGCCGCCGGCGTGGTGATCGGCGAAACCGCCATCGTGGGCAGCGACGTCACCATCTATCAGGGAGTAACGCTGGGCGGAACAGGCAAGGGACATGGCAAGCGCCACCCCACCGTCTGCAACGGCGTCTTCATCGGCAACAACGCGAACATCCTGGGCAATATCACCGTCGGCGCAAACTCGCGCGTGGGCGCGGGCTCCGTGGTGCTCACAGACGTGCCGCCCAACTCCACCGTCGTGGGTGTGCCCGCGCACATCGTGTATCGCAACGGTGAGCGTGTGCTCATTACCGACCCGCACGACATCAAGGACCCGCTCTCGGACGCGCTCATTGCTCTCTCCACCCGCGTGGAGCAGCTCGAGCAGCAACTCGGCGCGCAGGGGCAGAAAGCCGTGCCGTTCGCCGCGGAAGAAGCCGAGCGCTCTGCCTATCGCGATGAGCTGGAGCAGTTGCACGGCCTGGTCTCCATGGGCGAAGGCATCTGAAGCGGCAACCCGCGCCCACCGCCTGGCGGGATTTCTGCCGGTTCCCGGTGCTACATTGGACTCGTCCGCACTTTGTTGCAGGGGTCTGTCTGCTTGTTTTTCTTTCGCCCGCTGGTTGTCGCCATGCTCGCGTTTCCACTCGCAGCCCTCGCAGCTCCGCGCGTGCAGCCCGTGCCTGTTCCGCCGGAGATGCGCTCCAGCGACTTCACCGTCACGGTAAACGGCAAGCCGGTCGACGTAGCGCACGCTGCGGCCAGTTATGAGTTCGCCAGCTTTGACGTCACAGGTCCCGTGCAGGTGGTGATTACCGCCGCCCAACCCGGTTTCTGGGACAGCGGCGTGGACATTGAACCGTGGCGGCTGGGCCTGAGGCCCGTGCGCCAGGGGCAGACGATTCGCTTCAAGCTGCCGGGGCCGGCCAAGCTTTCCATCTCGCGCCCCGGCGACTTCCTGAATCATGCCTCCATGTTGTTCCTGTTTGCCGGTGAGCCCACAGCGCCGCCGCAGCCAGGTGCTGCCGTGCAGGTCTATCCGCCGGGCGTTTACCGCCAGAGCCTGAACCCGAAGAGCGGCGACACACTCTATCTTGCGCCCGGCGCGGTTTTCTTCGGCAGCCTGAACCTGTGGAATGTGCACGGCGTCAAGGTGCTGGGGCGCGGCACCATTGTGTACGACGGGCCCCAGGATCCCGATAACGACGAGGGCTGGATGCAGAAGCCGGACTGGCACTGTATCGGCTCCATGGATGCCCGCGACGTGCAGATCAGCGGCCTTACCTGCATTATTCGCTCGCGCACCTGGTCCATTCAGATGAAGGACTCCACAGGCTTTCGATTCGACGACCTGCGCGTGATCGGCGGCAACCCCGGCAACGCAAACCAGGACGGCATGGACTGGCTCGGCGGAGGCGACACGATTGTGCGCAACTCGTTTTTGCGCGCCTCGGACGACGTCTTTGCCATGCAGGGCAACTGGGACGGCTACAGCGAAGAAGACATGGTGCGGCCCGGTAAAGATGTTGCAAACATCCTCATCGAGCACAGCGTGCTCTCCACCAGTATCTCCAACATCGTGCGCGCCGGGTGGCCGCAGAAGATTTACAACTCGCGGAACTTCACGCTGCGGGACTCGGACATTCTGCATGCGGGCATCGGAGCCTGTGGGCAGACCTTTGCGCTGTTCGGCTTCTGGGGCGCGGATGGAGCCAGCGGCGAGCACATGGGCTTCACGTTTGAGAACCTGTTCCTCGACAACTGGTACTCCCTGGTGCAGATGGAGCAGGAAAACCCCAGCCTGCACGAGTTCACCTTCCACAATATCTGGGCGCTGGATCAGCCGCCGCTGGCACGCTCCACGCTCAAGGGCGATGTGAAAAATATCACGTTCGACAACGTGAAGTACGGGCAGACGCCCGTCACCGGCAATCCTGTCCTGCCGCTGGCCACATCAGACGGCGCAGCCCCCGCAAAGTTTCCTGACCCGCACGGCCCGCTGGCAGCATTCACCATAGATCCGCCCATCTTTGGCCCCGGCGACGAGGTGACTTTCACGGCACTGCCCGCGCCGTGCACGCGTTTTACCTGGCTCTTTGGCGATGGAACAGGAGCAACCGGCCGCCGCGTGCGTCACCGCTTCAAGGACGCGTACGGAACCGAGCTGGACGGAGCCAACGGCGCAGGGCGCTTCAGAGTGCTGCTGCATGACGAGGACAAGGATGGCCGCGAAGACTGGGCCGCGCGTGGACTGGTGGCCGTGGCCCAATGGCACGACGCAATGCATCTTGAGGGTGCGCTGCTGCCAGGCCTCCGCTGGCGCATCTACCCCGGCGCGTGGACGGAGCTGCCGGACCTGACGACGAAGACGGCTGTCTTCACTGGCCAATCGTCCGGACTGCAGGCTGACTCACAGGGCTACACGCGCTACGCGACGGTGTGGACAGGGTACATCGATATCCCCGCGGACGGTGGATACACCTTTCACCTGATGGCGCGCGACGGAGCGCGGCTGGTGATTGACGGCATGCAGGTCGCCAAGACCGGCCCGCCCTTCGCGCAGGTTTGCGGCTCACCGGGCAATGCCGTGCGCTATGCGCGCGGATCGCTGGGCCTGCATGCCGGCAAGCACCTGTTCCGCATGGAGAGTCTGCATTTTGCCAGTGAGGGTTCGGTGCGCTTGCTGTGGGACGGCCCGGGACTGCCGCTGGCCGAGGTGCCCACGGCAGCCTACACCCATGCGGACGAGGCCGAGTTAACGCAGTAGGGAGCAGGGAATAGCGCGGCCGCACTCATCCTGCCAGCTTGTTCATCATCACAGCCAGCATCCGGCCGCCCTGTTGTTGTTTATTCCCTGTTTTCGCGCTATTTAGGCAACTGCGTTGCATCCCATCCTCCGCCGAGGGCGCGCACAAGGCCTACGCTCGAAACGAACTGGCGCGTCTCAAGATCGATCGCGGTGCGCTGGTCCTGCAGCAGCGTGGCTTCGGCGGTGAGCACCTCAAGGTAGCTCGTGACGCCGCCCTTGTAGCGCTGGTTGGAGAGGTCAAACGAGTGCTGCGCAGACGCCACGGCCTTTTGCTCCACGCCCGATTCCTGTTCGAGAATGCGGAGGCTTGAGAGCTGGTCTTCCACGTCCTGGAAGGCTAGGATGACGGTGTTGCGGTAGCTGGCAGCCTGGGCCTCATAGGCGTGGCGCGCCTGGTCCGTTAGAGCGTGGCGCAACCCCGCGTCGAACAGCAATTCCGTTGCCTGCGCCCCCAGCGACCACAGCGAACTTGGGCCCTGAATCCATGTGCCGCCGTGGGAGCTTTCAAAGCCGCCTGTTCCGCCCAGGCTGATGGTGGGATAGAAGGCGCTGACCGCGATCCCAATTTGCTCGTTGGCAGCGGCAGTGCGGCGCTCGGCGGCGGCAATGTCTGGGCGGCGCTCCAGCAGTTGCGAGGGCACGCCCAGCGGCACCTTGGGCAGCGGCCCGTCGAGCGGCAAAGGCGCAATGCTGAAGGTGGAAAGATCCAGGTCGGCGATGGTGCCGATGGCGTGCTCAAACTGGGCGCGTGCCTGGCCCACGTCCACCAGTTGCGCGCGCACGGTTTCCAGCTGTGTCTGTGCCTGCGCCACATCCACCGCAGTGGCCACACCGCCATCAAGCAGACGCTGGGTGAGCGCGAGTTGCTGTTCCAGGTTGGTGACGGTCACCTGCAGCAGGCGTGCCTGGGAGTCGAGACCGCGCAACTGAAAATAAGCGGAGGCCATTTCAGCATGCAGCGCCAGGTCCACGGTAGCTACGTCGGCGGCGCTGGCCTGGGTGTTGGCGCGGGCCGCTTCAACGGTCCTCCGGATGCGGCCGAAGAAGTCGGGCTCCCAGCTTGCCTGCCCAGCAAGCACCAGATCGTTGAACTGGTTGGGGCTGCCTGCGACGCTCAGCGGACGGTTCTCTGAGAGCTTGTTGTGCACATACGACGGCCCCGCCGAGAGCGAGGGGTAGAGCGCCGAGCGGGCAGCGGTGATCTGGTCTCGCGCGGCCAGATATGTTTCGACTGCGCTGCGCAGGCTCGGGTTGTTGGTGGCGATCAGGTCTTCGAGCTTGTTGAGCTGCGGGTCGTTGTAGATTTCCCACCACTTGCCGCGCAGCATGCCGTCAGAGGGCGTGGCGGGCTGCCACGCGCCGCCGGCAGGGTTGGGCGGCGGCACAACCGCGGACGCACCGGTTTCCTTGTAAGCCGTTGGTGCCTGGTAGCCGGGACGGTTGTAGTTGGGGCCGACGAGCTTGCAGCCGGCCAGCAGTGTTACGGCAAGCAGGGCGGTGCCGGCGGCGAGGCTTCCGGGGCTCAGAAACGAGACCTGCGGAACCTGCCTTGCGCCGATCGAACGGGCGAAGTTGGGCGGCGAGCTCCGCATCGCTAATTGCCCCCCGCACTGTTATGGCCGCTTACCGGAGCGACTTTTTCGCCCTCGATAAGCGAGTCGGGCGGATCCTGGATCACCCTGTCGCTGGTATTGATTCCGCTAATGATCTGCACGTTGGCGCCGTCGTCTTCCCCGATGATCACCCGCACCAGGTGGGCCACATTGCCGTTGACCACGGTCCCCAGCTGAAGTCCTTCCCTGCGGAAGATGAGTGCGGCGGCCGGCACAATAAATGTGGGCGCCGCGCCCGGCGTTTTGAAGTGAACCTGGGCCAGCGAGCCCGGCAGCAGTTCGCTGCCGCGGTTGTCCACATCGATTTCCACCAGCAGCGTGCGGCTCGCCGGGTCGATGGCCTTGGCGGTCCGCACCAGCGTTCCCTGGAAGGTCTTGCCGGGGTGCTCGGGAAAGGTGAGGTTGATCTTCGCGCCCACCTTGGCAGTCTGCGAGTAAAGCTGCGGCACGTTGGTGTAGACGCGCAGCGTCTGGATGGCCTGCATGTGGAAGAGTTCTTTGCCTGCGCCCTGATCGATCAGTTGGCCGATATCGATATTGCGCGCGGTGACCACGCCATCAAACGGCGCGTAGACCCTCTCAAACGATTGCAGCTCGCGCAACCGCTGCACGTTGGCCTGGGCTGCTTTCACCGCGGCGGCAGTGGCGGCGGCCAGGTTCACGAAGGTGTCGGTGTCCTGGCGCGAGACGGCGTCGGACTTGACGAGATCCGTGTAGCGGTCGGCCTGGATGCGGGCATTGTTGGCGTTGGCCTGCGCCGTCGCCAGATCGCCTTCAGCTTGCTGCAGTTGCTGGTCGATCTCAGGCGTGTCAATCACAGCCAGCAGAGCGTTCTTCTTCACCCGCGCGCCGATGTCGTAGTACCAGTGCAGCAGGTAGCCGGAGGTGCGGGCGTAGATGGGCGAATCCGTGTAAGCGGTCACGTTGCCCGGCAGCACAAGGTCCGTGACGGGCGCACCCGGCTTGGGCGGCAGGGCGATCACCGTCGGCGCGGCCAGCTCATTGGTGGTTTCCGCCAGCACTTTATCGCTGTGCATGCGCCGGAGAATGCCAATGCCGCCCAGCACAGCCAACACCACAAGCAGCACAACAACGCCGGCTACGGCGCGGCCCGGCGCAATGGAGGCCTGCTCTGGCGCGCTCTCATGATCGGGCGCGGCGGAGTGAGACGGATTGGGATTCGACTGCGATTCGTTCGTCATATGCACTACTCCGGAAGCGGGTCAAACTCATCGAACGTACCGGCCTGCGCTGCGCCGTGCGCCGATGGACGGCGGCGCTCAAGCCAGCCGTGAACAATAGCAAAAAATGCAGGGACAAAGAAAAGCGTGGCCACGGTGGCCAGCAGCAGGCCGCCGATCACCGCGCGACCCAGCGGGGCATTCTGCTCGCCGCCGTCGCCCAGGCCCAGCGCCATGGGCACCATGCCGATCATCATCGCAAGGGCCGTCATCAGCACCGGGCGCAGGCGGACAAAGCCGGCATTCAGCGCGGCCTTGCGCGCGTCACCCACCAGAACTTCCATCTGCTCGCGGGCAAAGCTCACCACCAGAATCGAGTTGGCCGTGGCTACCCCCATGCACATGATGGCGCCGGTCAGGGCGGGTACGCTGAGCCGCGTGCCTGTAAGGAACAGGAACCAGACAATCCCGGCCAAAGCCGCCGGCAGGGCTGAGATGATGAGAAACGGATCAAGCCATGACTGGAAATTGACCACGATCAGCAGATAGACCAGCAGAATCGAGAAGACCAGTCCGGCCAGCAAGCCCACATAAGACTTGTTCATGGTTTCGCTCTGCCCGCGCATCACAACGTGCGAACCGCGGGGCAAATCGTGATTCTTCTCATGGCGCGCGATAATCTTTTCCATCGCACGCGTTACCGTGCCCAGGTCTGTTCCTTCCACGTTGGTAAAGATGTCGAGCACGGGCTGCACGTCATAGTGGCTCACTGTGCCCAGCTCGGTGCCGGGCACAATGTGGGCCACGTTGCCCAGCACCTGCACGGCCGAAGCAGCCCCTGGAGCCGCGGTGGAAGCGCCTTCGCCGGTCTGCTGCGGAGCCGCGCCGGGCGCCGCGGTGGAGGGTGCGCCCGCGCTCTGTTGCGCTGCAGGGTTGCCCCTGATGGGCAGGCCGTTCAGCGCTGCCAGCGTATCCACGCCGTACTGCGGGGCCTGGACTGCGACGTTATAGCTCACGCCGTTCTTCGGATCAAGATAGAAACTCGGCGTTGTCTGAAAGCTGCCGCTGAGCGCCACCAGCAGGTTCTGGGCTACATCCAACTGCGTCATACCGATGTCGCGGGCACGGGTGCGGTCCACCTTGACGGTCAGGTTGGGCATGTCAAAGGGCTGCTGGATGCGCGCGTCGGCTGCGCCGGGAACGTAGTTGACCTCGTTGAGCATGCGCTCCGCCAGGGCACGGTTGCCGTAGAGATCGGGGCCGACAATCTGAATGTCGATGGGCGCCGCAAGGCCAAAGTCCAGAATCTGCGTGACGATATCGACCGGCACCATGTAGAAAGTGACGCCAGGATACTCGCGTGCGAGCACTTTGCGCAGTTGCTGCACGTACTTCTCGGTGGGATGGTGGTCCTTGCTCAACTGCACCTGGATGTCCGCATCGGCTGTGCCCACGGGCGCGGAGGTGGAGTAAGACAGGTTCAAGCCGGAGTAAGGCAGGCCGATGTTATCGACGATCGTGACGATTTCGCTGGAGGGAATCTCGCGGCGGATGGTGTTATCAACGTGGTCGCAGAGGGCCGCGGTCTCCTCGATGCGCGTCCCGGTGTGGGCGCGCACGTGGATCTTGAACTGGCCGGAGTCCACGGAGGGAAAGAAGTCCTGGCCCAGCCAGGGCACAAGGATGATCACCGAAACCACGTTGAAGACCAGAAACAAAATGAGGAAGACGCGGGCGTGATCCACGCAGACCGTGAGCAGGCGCAGGTAGAAACGGCGAAATTTCTCAAAACCTTTTTCGAAGGCCAGTTGAAACCGGACGAAGGGGTTGTAGCTGACTCGCTTGCGGGCCTGTTCGGCGTCGTCGTGCTCCTTCAGCAGGTATTTGGCCATCGTGGGCACCAGCGTCCGCGAGAGCAGATAGCTGGCCAGCATGGCAAAGACCACCGCCTCGGCCATGGGCACGAATAGGTAGCGCGCCACGCCGCTAAGAAAAAACATCGGCACAAAGACGATGCAGATGGAGAGCGTGGAAACGAGTGCGGGAATGGCGATCTGGGCCGAGCCGTCGAGGATCGACTGCTCCAGCTCCTTGCCCGCTTCAAGATTGCGGTTGATGTTTTCGATGGCCACAGTGGCATCGTCCACCAGGATGCCGACTGCCAGCGCCATGCCGCCCAGGGTCATGATGTTGATGGTCTCGTGCAGCATGGACAGCACGATCAGCGAGACGAGAATTGAAAGCGGGATGGAGACCGCAATGATGATGGTGGAGCGCCAGCTTCCCAGAAAGACCAGGATCATGATCGCCGTCAGGCAGGCGGCAATGATGGCCTCGCGCACCACGCCGCTGATGGCCCCGCGCACAAAGATCGACTGGTCAGAGAGCGCATTGATCTGCAGTTGCGGCGGCAACTGCCCCTTCACGCTCTCCAGCTTGTTGCGCACTCCGGCGATGATATCCAGCGTGGAGGCCGTGCCGGTCTTCATGATGCTCATGAGAATGGCGCGCTTGCCGTCCACGCGCACGATATTCGTTTGCGGCGGATAGCCGTCGCGCACATGGGCCACATCGCGCACGTAAATCACCGCGCCGTTCACCGCGCGAATGGGAAGGTTGTTGAGCTCGTTGACCACATCGGGCGCCGAGTTGGTCTCAACTGCGTACTCGAAGCGATCGATCTTGATGGTGCCGGAGGGCGCAATAATGTTCTGCGCGGAGACGGCATTGACGACATCGGCGGGCGAAAGACCTTTGGCCTGCAAGGCCGCAAGGTCAATATCCACCTGGATCTGGCGCTGCTTGCCGCCGTAGGGGAACGGCGTCTGCGCGCCTTCAACGGTGGCCAGTTGGGTGCGGATGGTGTTCTGGCCAAGGTCGTACAACTGCTGCTCGTTGAGACCTTGTCCTGAAAGGCCCAGTTGCAGCACAGGCACGCTGGAGGCGTTGTACTGGATGATGAAGGGCGGCGTCGTGCCCGGCGGCAGTGAGCGCAGCATCACTTCGTTGATTGACGTCACCTGGGCTACCGCCGCACCCACGTTCACATGCGGCTGGAAGAAGATCTTGATGACGGCCACGCCGTTGAGCGACTGCGACTCAATGTGCTCGATGTCGTTGACCGTGGTGGTCATGCCCCGTTCGCTGTTGAAGACGATGCGGGTGGACATCTCCTGCGCGGAGAGACCGGTGTAGTTCCACACCACCGTGACCACGGGAATATCAATGTTGGGAAAAATGTCCGTCGGCATCGTGAGGATGCTGTAGGCGCCAAGGATCAGAATCAACAGCGCAAAGACGACAAAGGTATAAGGCCGCCGTAATGCAAGCCGGACAATCCACATAGGGCTGGTACTCACTCCCGCGCCAAGCTGCTCGCCACCATGACTCTGGTGGAACTGAAGACTCGCCGCATTACCTGCAAACAACCGGGTCAGAGTTGACGACGGCTCAACGGGTTCTGGGGCAGAGCGGCCTCAACGTTCCGTTGAGCTGCCGCAGGCCCATCCTTTTGCCCTCAAGTAGCCCGCATCGCCGGAGAAAGCAGATCCTCCTCGCGACGCCGCCAGGCCGCTTGCGTTGGTAAACGGATTCGGATCTTCCGGTTCCGCTCCCACTTTCTGCTGAATACTTAATGGTAGTCGAAAATGCGGCTCCAATGCACAGGTGCTGGCTCGCTACCGCCGCAGTTATGAAAATAGGACGCTCCGGTACAGCCCAAGGATGCAGTTTCACGGGCGCGGCATCTCGGCATATGAACTGCCGCATGCTGCAAACATGACCAGATTCGCAGCGCACGATCCTGTGACTGTGCTCGAACTCTAAGTGCCCACATGGCCAGCCGTGGTAAACCGACAGTCAGGCAATCCGTCCAAATGAATAGGGACACTTGCGGCTGGGCCCCCGCGCCGGAGTACGCGGCTCGCATAGTATGAAGAGGTCTGTCATTCTAGTTCCCTGGCCGACGAGATAAGATTTCATGCCATCGTCCTTCTGTGCGAGGGCTGGCGCGCGAAACCTTTACAGGAACAGGATCGTCCGTACAACCGAGTGCGACATTTCGCCCCCATGTCCGGCAGGGGAAAAGTTCACGCCCATTGCATGGGCACTTACCTCAGAGAGATACGACGGAAATCAACACTATGTCCATAGAAAGCGCATCCCAGTCTCATTCGCCCTCATTTGGAGCATCGGAGCCACAGCCCGGCCGCAAAGGCGCGGGGATTCGCATCGTGGTGTATCTCGTTCTACTGGGAGCGCTTGGTCTTATTGTGTGGCGGATCTACGAGAACCGTCAGCAAGCCATGGCTAACACCGCCCGGCAGGCCGCAGAGCTCCAGAACCGGCCGGTCCCGGTGCAGGTGACCGCCGCCGAGCAGAAGCAGATGCCCGTCTTCCTCACCGGGCTGGGCACGGTAACGCCGTACATGAGCGTAACGGTAAAGGCGCGCGTCGGCGGTGAGCTGCTGCCGGTCCGGTTTACCGAGGGCCAGGAGGTGCGGCAGGGCGAGACGATCATGGAGATCGACCCCCGGCCTTACCAGGCCGCGCTCGACCAGGCCAAGGGTACGCTCGTCCACGATCAGGCACTCTTGAAAAACGCCCAGGCCGAATATGCCCGCTACAAGGCGCTCTATGAGGCGGGCGTCACGTCAAAGGAAGCCATGGAGGCCGACGAGGCCACCATGGGCCAGTACCAGGGAGCGATTGAGTCAGACAAGGCCGCGGTGGAGACTGCCCAGTTGCAGCTGAGCTGGTGCTCCATCCAGTCGCCCATCAACGGGCGCATCGGCCTGCGGCTGGTGGACCCCGGCAACATCATCGCCGCAAACACCACCAACCTGGTCATTATCAACCAGTTCCAGCCGATTGCCGTCTACTTTACTCTGCCAGAGAACCAACTGCCCCAGGTGCTGCACAAGCTGGCCACGGACAAGCACATTCCAGTGGAAGCCTTTGACCGCGGAGACGTGCAGAAGCTGGCTTCCGGCCAGTTGCTCGCCGCCGATAACCAGATTGACACCACCACCGGCACCGCCCGCCTCAAGGCGGTCTTTCAGAATCAGGATGAGGCACTGTTCCCCAACCAGTTCGTCAACATCCACCTCCAGCTGGAGGACCGGCCTCGGGCGCTCGTGGTGCCATCAGCGGCCATCCAGTCTGGCCTCCAGGGTGCGTTTGTATGGGTGATTGATACGGACGACAAGGGTGCCTCCCTGGCCCGGATTCAGCCCGTGAAGGTGGTGCTGGCAGAGGGACAGGTGACCATCCTGGATAGCGGTCCTGCGCCGGGCGCAAACGTCGTCGTGGATGGAGCAGAGAGGCTGCGTCCCGGACAGTTGGTCGCGGTCAGCACCAACCAGCAGCCGGCCCGGAACACAGGACCGATACCCGTCCAGGGTGGGCCTTTCAAGGCCGTAGGCGACCAGGCCGCAGGCGGCAAGAAAACCCAGAGGGAAAAGCAGTGAATCCTTCGCAGCCCTTCATTCTGCGCCCGGTTGCCACCTCGTTGCTGATGGTGGCCTTGTTGCTCGCCGGCGGCGTGGCTTACCGGCAGTTGCCCGTTTCTGCCCTGCCTGAGGTGGATTACCCGATCATCCAGGTGCTCACCTTTTATCCGGGCGCGGGCCCCGAGGTCATGGCGTCGTCGGTCACGGCGCCGCTGGAGCGGCAGTTTGGCCAGATGCCGGGCCTCAAGCAGATGACCTCCGTCAGCTCCGGCGGCGGCTCGGTGGTTACCCTCGAATTCAACCTGGAAGAAAACATCGACGTGGCCGAGCAGGAAGTCCAGGCGGCCATCAATGCGGCCAACAGCTTTCTGCCCCCCGACCTGCCCAACCCCCCTATTTACAGCAAGGTGAATCCGGCCGATGCGCCCATCATGACCCTGGCGCTTACCTCAAACTCGCTGCCGCTGGACAAGATTGAAGACGCCGCCGATACCAACCTGGCCCAGAAGATTTCGCAGGTGATGGGCGTCGGCCTGGTGTCCATTGCCGGCGGGCAAAAGCCCTCGGTGCGCGTCCAGGCCAATCCCGCGCAGTTGGCCGCCTACAACCTGAGCCTTGAAGATCTGCGCACCGCTCTCGCCGCGGCCAACGTGGACCAGGCCAAGGGCACGCTGAACGGCGCGCGCCAGTCGTACACCATCGGCGCCAATGACCAGCTGCTCTCCAGCAGCGAATACAAGCCCGTCATCGTGGCCTACCGCAACGGTGCCGCGGTGCGCGCCTCCGATGTCGCCACCATTGTGGACGCGGCGGAGAACTCGCAGCAGGCCGCGTGGATGGACCGCCAGCCGGCGGTCATCGTCAACATTCAGCGCCAGCCAGGCGCCAACATCATTGCCGTGGTCGACCGCATCAAGAAGCTGTTGCCGCAGTTGCGAGCCAGCCTGCCGGCCAGCGTTCAGGTCAAGGTGCTGACCGACCGCACCATCACCATCCGCGCCTCGGTCAAGGACGTGGAATATGAGCTGATGCTCACCATTGCCCTGGTGGTGATGGTGATCTTCCTGTTCCTGCGCAACCTCGCGGCAACTATCATTCCTTCCGTCGCGGTGCCTCTTTCCATTGTGGGGACTTTCGCGGTGATGTACCTGCTTGGGTACAGCCTCAACAACCTCACACTGATGGCGCTCACCATCTCCACCGGCTTCGTGGTGGACGACGCCATCGTCATGATCGAGAACATCTCGCGCTACATCGAGGAGGGCTACAGCCCGATGCGCGCGGCCCTGTGGGGCAGCTCCCAGATTGGCTTCACCATCATGTCGCTGACCGTCTCGCTCATCGCGGTACTCATTCCGCTGCTGTTCATGAGCGACGTGGTCGGGCGTCTCTTCCGCGAGTTTGCCATCACCCTTGCCGTCACCATCCTGGTCTCTGCGGCAGTCTCACTGACCCTCACGCCCATGATGTGCTCGCGCATTCTCAAGGACAAGGCGGTCGCCAAACAGACTCGCTTCTATCACTGGTCAGAGAACGTCTTCAACTCCGTCATCGCCGCCTATGGGCGCACGTTGCAGACGGTCCTGCGTTACCGCTTCACCACGCTCATGGTGACTGTTGGCACGCTGGTGGGCACCATTCTGCTGTTCATCGTCATCCCCAAAGGCTTCTTCCCGGTGCAGGATACAGGCGTCATCCTCGGCATCAGCGAAGGGCCCCAGACCGTCAGCTTTGCCAGCATGGCCGAGCGCCAGCAAAAGCTGGTGGACGTGGTGCTCCAGGACCCAGCCGTCGATAACGTCTCCTCGTTCATCGGAGTGGACGGAACCAACACCACGCTGAACTCGGGCCGCATCCAGATCAACCTCAAGCCGCTCGATGAGCGCAAAATCTCCGCGACGGATGTCATTCACCGCCTGCAAAGCAAGGTGGACTCCGTGCAGGGTATCCAGCTCTTCCTGCAGCCGCTTCAGGACCTCACAGTGGAAGACCGCGTCAGCCGCACCCAGTTCCAGTACGCGCTCGAGGACCCCAACCAGACCGAGTTGGCCACCTATACGCGGAAGATGGTGGACGAACTGCGCAAGGAGAAAGTGGTCACGGATGTGGCCAGCGATCTGCAGGATCAGGGGCTCGGCGCGCAGCTGGTCATCAACCGCGACACCGCTGCGCGGCTCGGCATCGCCATGGCCGACGTGGACAACACGCTCTACGACGCCTTTGGCCAGCGCCAGGTTTCCACCATCTTTACCCAGCTCAACCAGTACCACGTGGTGATGGAGGTCGGACCGAGCTTCCAGACCGATCCAGCCACGCTGAGCAATCTTTATGTGAAGTCGGCCAACGGCACCCAGGTGCCGCTCAGCATGCTGGCGCACTGGGAGCAGACGCGCTCGCAACTGGCCATCGGCCACCAGGGCCAGTTCCCATCCACCGTCATCAGCTTCAACCTCGCCCCGGGCAAGTCGCTCGGCGATGCCGTCAATGCCGTCAACAGCGTGGAGCAGCGCATCCAGATGCCGGCCTCCATCAATGCCAGCTTTCAGGGCACGGCAGCGGCCTTTCAGTCCTCGCTCGCCAATGAGCCCCTGCTGATCCTGGCTGCGCTGGTCACCGTGTATATCGTGCTGGGCGTGCTCTATGAGAGCTACATCCATCCCATCACCATCATCTCCACGCTGCCGTCGGCGGGCGTCGGCGCGCTGCTTGCGCTGATGATAACGCGCACTGAGTTCAGCGTGATTGCGCTGATCGGCATCATCCTGCTGATCGGCATTGTGCAGAAGAACGCCATCATGATGATTGACTTTGCCCTCGACGATGAGCGCCGCTTTGGCAAACCGGCTGAGGAAGCCATCTTCCAGGCATGCTTGCTGCGCTTCCGGCCCATCCTCATGACGACCTTGGCCGCTTTGCTCGGCGGCCTGCCGCTGGCCCTTGGCGGAGGCGTCGGCGCTGAACTGCGCAAGCCCCTGGGCATCACCATTGTTGGCGGCCTCTTGTTCTCGCAGTTGCTCACCCTCTACACAACGCCGGTGGTTTACCTCTACTTTGACAAGCTTGCGCGCCGCCTGAACCTCCATAATCTGCAGCCAAAACTGCAGGAAGAACCGGTCACGGCAGACTGAGGATCCCTGAGCGATGCATCTTTCCGCACCCTTTATCCGGCGTCCGGTAGCCACCACGCTCCTCAGCCTGGCTCTGTTGCTGGCCGGCTCGGTAGCGTACTCCGTGCTGCCGGTGGCTTCTCTGCCGGATGTGGATTTCCCCGTCATCGGCGTGGGAGCGGGTCTGCCCGGCGCCAGCCCTGAGACCATGGCCTCCGCCGTAGCCACGCCGCTGGAAAGACAGTTCGGGCGCATCGCGGGCGTGAACCAGATGACCTCCTCCAGCGGGTTGGGCGCGACCTCGGTGGTGCTCCAGTTTGACCTGAACCGCAATATTGACGCGGCCGCGCGCGACGTGCAGGCCGCCATCAATGCCGCGCGCAACCAGCTGCCTTCCTATCTGCCGCAGAACCCCAGCTACCGCAAGGCCAATCCTGCAGACGCGCCCATCCTGATTCTTGCAATGACCTCCGATGTCGTGCCCAAGCCGGAAATTTATGACATGGCCGACTCCATCCTGGCGCAGAAAATTGCTCAGATTGACGGCGTGGGACAGGTGTTTGTGGGCGGCACATCGCAGCCTGCGGTGCGCGTCGAGCTGAATCCCATGCAGTTGGCCAACACCGGCATCGGCCTGGAAGCGGTGCGCACGGCGCTGGGCAACGCCAACGCCAACCGCCCCAAAGGCGCCTTCCAGGACACAACCCACCGTTGGGCCATCGCCGACAACGATCAAATCTTCAAAGCGGACGAATATGCTCCCATCATCGTCGGCTATAACCAGCAGACCGGCGCCCCCGTGCGCCTGGCCGACGTAGGCACGGTCACCAACTCCATCGCCGACATTCACACGGCCGGCGTCGTGGGCATCAACCCGGCCAAGGGACCGCCAGCGCAACTGCAGAGCGCTGTGATGATCATCATCTTCAAGATGCCCGGCGCCAACGTCATCTCCACCGTGGACAGCGTGCTGAAAGAGCTGCCGCGCCTCCAGGCCGAGATTCCGCCCACCATCAAGCTGGATGTGTCGGTGGATCGCACCACGACCATCCGCTCCAGCGTGCGCGACGTGGAAATCTCGCTGCTCATCAGCGTGGCGCTCGTCGTGCTGGTGGTATTCCTGTTCCTCCGCGAGGTGTGGGCCACCATCATTCCCTCGGTCGCCGTGCCCCTGTCGCTGGTGGGCACCTTCGGGGTCATGTACGTCCTGGGATACACCATTGACAATCTGTCGCTCATGGCGCTCACCATCTCCACCGGATTCGTGGTGGACGACGCGATTGTCGTCATCGAAAACATCACCCGCTACCTCGAAATGGGCATGAAGCCGTATGAAGCGGCCATGAAAGGCTCAAAGGAGATCGGCTTTACGGTGCTGTCGATGAGCACCTCGCTGATCGCCGTCTTCCTGCCCATCCTGTTGATGGGCGGCATTGTGGGCAAGCTCTTCCGCGAGTTTGCGGTCACCCTTTCAGTGGCCATTTCCGTCTCGCTCCTGGTGTCCCTCACCACCACGCCGATGCTATGTGCGCGCTTTCTCAAGTCGCGGGACGAGAGCCGCCACGGACGCCTTTACCGCATAAGCGAGCGCGCGTTCCAGTGGATGCACTACGAATACAACGCGGGTTTGCGTTGGGTCCTGCGCCACCAGTGGCTCATGCTGGGAGTCGTCTTTGGCACGGTGCTGCTCAACGCATATCTGTTTGTCATCGTACCCAAGGGCTTCTTCCCCCCGCAGGACACGGGACGCCTCCAGGGCGTGACGCGCGCCGCGCAAGACATCAGCTTTGACGCCATGCGCGAGAAGGAACGCACACTGGCGCAGATGGTGATGGACGATCCCGCGGTCGGATCCGTGGTCGCCTTCGCGGGCGGCGGTGGTCCCGGCGGCGGAAGCATGAATGTCGGCCGCATGTTCATCAACCTGAAAGATCCAAGCCTGCGCAAGGGCATCACATCGGACATGGTCGTCAACCGCCTGCGCGGCAAGCTGACAAGCGTGCCCGGCGCCACACTCTTTCTCCAGGTGCAGCAGGAGTTCCAGATCGGCGGCCGCATGAGCGATGCGCAATATCAATACACGCTCTCTGACGAGAATCTGGACGAGCTGAATACCTGGGCGCCGCAGTTGCTGGCCCGCATGCGCCAGATGCCGGAACTGCGCGATGCCTCGACCGACCAGCAGGACCAGGGACTCGCGGCCAACCTCGTGATCGACCGCGACACCGCTTCGCGGCTCGGCATTACCGCCACGGCCATTGACCAGGCGCTCTATGACGCCTTTGGACAGCGCCAGGTCTCCACCATGTACACCGGGCTCAACCAGTACTTCGTCGTCATGGAAGTGGACCCAAGGTACCAGCTCAGCCCCGACGCGCTGAACGGCATCTACGTCAAGGCAAGCAATGTGGTAGGCGCTTCTCCCGCCATGCCGAACACCGGCGCACCCGCCGCGGTTGCCGCCGCTCCAGCAGCCGTTGCCGCGCAGGCCGGCCCAGCCCTCCCCACGGGAGATACGGCCGCCTTTCCCACTGCAGGCGGCGGCCTGGTGACGGCCACCACCACAACCGTCCCTGCCGGGCCCAACCCGACGCTCGCCGGCGCATTCACAGGATCGGTTCCCACTGCCGCCGCTGCTACCGCTCCGGCTTCAAGCGCCATTACCCCGGCCATCACTCCAATTACGGGCGGCGTGGCAGCGGCTGCGGCCGCTTCGGCTCCAGCCTCGACCGGAGCCATGGTGCCGCTCTCGGCCATCGCCCATTTCGCTTCCCAGCGGACATCGCTGGCGGTCAATCACCAGGGGCAGTATCCGGCCGTCACCCTCACCTTCAACCTCGCGCCTAACGAGTCTCTCGGAGATGCCGTCACGGCGCTTGAAAAAGTACAGCGCGAAGTGGGCATGCCCAGTGGCGTGCACGCCACCTTCCAGGGCACTGCGCAAGCGTTTCAAGAGTCGCTCAAGAACGAGCCGTATCTCATCCTCGCCGCCCTCGTCGCGGTCTATATCGTGCTCGGCATTCTCTATGAAAGCCTGATTCACCCGCTCACCATTCTCTCCACGCTGCCGCCTGCGGGCGTCGGCGCCATCCTCGCGCTGCTCATCACCGGTACCGACCTCAGCATCATTGCCCTCATCGGCATCCTGCTCCTCATCGGCATCGTAAAAAAGAACGCCATCATGATGATCGACTTTGCCCTGCAGGCTGAGCGAGACCAGGGTCTGCCGCCGGTGGAAGCCATTTATCAGGCCTGCCTGCTGCGCTTCAGGCCCATCATGATGACCACCTTTGCCGCCCTCTTCGGCGGATTGCCGCTGGCCATTGGCATGGGCGTGGGCTCTGAACTGCGCAAGCCGCTGGGCATCACCATTGTCGGCGGGCTCATCGTATCGCAGATGCTCACGTTGTTTACCACGCCGGTGGTCTACCTCTTCTTTGACCGCCTCCAGTGGCGCGTGATGAAGCTACACAAGCTCGGCGCCGAGCTTGAAGAAGCGCACGGCGACTAAGCGCGAGGCGCGCAACAAAAAAAAGTGCGAACCGCGAACGGTTCGCACTTTTTGCATCAGCGCTCACAACTCAGGCTTCAAAGGGATCGCCCGCAAAGGCTGCTTCCTCCACCGGGGTGCGCTCCACCAGCTTTACGGGGTAGTACGCGTTGCGCGTGTACTGCTTGACCATGCGGTTGGTGTTGAAATACGAGCCGTTAAAGGCCAGCGTGGTGCGCATCAGGCGCGCCCACTTTTCAGGCGCCTCAAGATACAGCGGCACCACGGCCGACTCCAGCTTGTGGTAGAGCGAGCCCGCCTCTTCGGCGTCGCTTTCGCCATCCTCGATGGCCCAGCCGGTCACACCCTCAATGCAGCCCTCGATCCACCAGCCGTCCAGAATCGACAGGCTGGGAATGCCGTTGAGCGCAGCCTTCATTCCGCTGGTGCCCGAGGCTTCATAGGGCCGCCGCGGCGTGTTGATCCACACATCCACTCCGGCGGTCAGTTGCGCGCCCAGGTCCCAGGCGTAGTTCTCAAGGTAGACCACGCGCAGCATGTCGCTGGAGAGCTTGCTGGCCGTCTCAATCACTGAGCGGATCAGCGCCTTTCCGGGCACGTCCTGGGGGTGGGCCTTGCCGGCGTAAATAATCTGCAGGCCGCCGGCCTGTTCTGCAATCTTCAGCAGCCTGTCCGGGTCAAGGAACAGCAGGTTGGCGCGCTTGTATGTGGCAGCGCGGCGGGCAAAGCCCAGCGTCAGCACCCTGGGATTCAGCACCAGCCCGGTGCGCGAGGCCACCTCGGTCAGCAATGCCTCTTTCGCGCGGGCATGCGCGTACAGCACGTCCTTCTCCGGCAGCTCGATGGCGTTGCGCAGGTAGAGATTGTCGCGCCGCCATGCGGGAATGTGGTCGTCCAGCATCTGCCGCACGGGCTCAGCAATCCAGGTCGGCGCGTGCACGCCATTGGTGATCGAGTCCACCTGATACTGGGGGAACATCTCGCGGGAGACCTTGCCGTGTTGCATGGCCACGCCGTTGGCGTAGCGAGAGAAGCGCAGCGCCAGCAGGGTCATGTTCAGCAGGCCGTCCTGGAAGCAGCCCAGCTTCTCTAGGCGGGCGGTGCGGGCCGAGCCAAGGATGCGGATGGTCTGCTCGGTCGAAAAGCGGTCGTGCCCCGCAGGTACCGGAGTGTGCGTGGTAAAGACGCACTTGCGGCGCACCTGCTCCACGTCCACCTCGGTGAATCCTTCCAGCGGGCCGCCACCCAGTTCGCTTTCAAGCAGAGCCTGGGTCAGCAGCGCCGCGTGCCCCTCGTTCATGTGATAAACATTCACGTGCAAGCCCAGTGCGCTGGCCATACGCGCGCCGCCCATGCCCAGCACGATCTCCTGCTGCAGGCGGTAGTTGGTGTCGCCGCCATACAGATGGTCGGTCAGCCCGCGGTCCCAGCCGGAATTCTCGTCCAGGTCCGTATCCAGCAGGTAGATGGGCACGATATGGCCGCAACGTCCTTCCAGGTCATAGCGCCATGCGCGTACTGTCACCACGCGGTCCTCTATGCCAACGGTCACCCGCGCCGCTTCTTCGGTGCAGAAATCACTTGGATTCCACGGCTGGGTGTCTTCGCTCTGTTCGCCGACGGCGTTCAGGTGCTGCTGGAAGTATCCCTTGCGATGCACCAGCGTGAAGGCCACCAGCGGAACACCCAGGTCAGCCGCAGAGCGGAGCGTGTCTCCTGCCAGCACACCCAGGCCGCCGGAGTAGGTGGGCATGCCGGGGTTGATCGCAATCTCCATGGAGAAGTAGGCGACCGTGCCGCACGTAGGAAAACTTTCGTAGGAAAAGGGCTTGTTTGAAACTTCTTGCATCAAAACTGTCTCTCTGCTGTGCCCGCAAGCTGCGGAACACCGGCCTGTAAATTCAAACTAATGGGAAGCCTCTCGTCGGTTCTATACTTCAACCGGTCTTGTTCGGGCAAAGCTCTACCAGATTTTAACAAGGAATGTGAAAAATGAACCGCAAAGCGCAGCCCGGCTGCCCGCAATTGTCACAATGCGGCTTTGACTGCACCGCAACGCATTGAGCCCGAATCATTTGGGCGCGGCCATTGGTCCGCCCGCATCAGGCCAGCCGGCGCGCCCCGCCTGAGGCGTGGCAAATGTGAATCTGAGGCACGATGCCGATCTCCGTGGCATAGCGGGCGCCAAGTGCCTCGGCAAATTCGGCGGCGTGTTCGCGCTCCACAAGGTTGATGGTGCAGCCGCCAAAGCCTCCGCCGGTGAGCCGCGCGCCGATCAGCCCCGGAAGGTCTTGTGCCAAGGCAACCATGGCGTCGGCCTCCAGGCAGCTGGCTTCAAAGTCCTGGCTGTAGCTCCGGTGCGCCTCGGCCATCAGGCGGCCCAATTCCTTCAAATCATGGTGGATGAGCGCCGCCGCAGCGGCAACTGTGCGCAGGTTCTCCGTAATGACGTGGCGGGCGCGCTTCAGCGCGTTGGGGCTCATTTCCTGTCCCCACTGCTCCAGGTCGCGCACCGTGGCATCGCGCAGAAAGCGCACTTCTGGGCGGTGCCGCGCGATCACGGCGCAAGCCTCTTCCACCTCGGCCCGGCGGCTGGTGTACTCGCCCCCGGCCACCGAGTGGCTGACCATGGTATTGGCAATCACCAGCGCAACCTCGGGCGGAATCGGCGCAAGCGTGTAGCTCAGGTCGCGGCAATCCAGCAGCAGCGCATTGTCCTCAGCGCCGTTGGCGGAGATAAATTGGTCCATAATCCCGCAACTGGCACCGACGAACTCGTTCTCAGCCCGCTGGCAAAGCCGGGCAAGCAGCGGCCCCGGGTAGCTGATTTCAAGCAGAGAGGTAACAGCCAGCGCCGTGGCCACCTCAACCGCTGCGCTGCTTGAGAGTCCGGAGCCCAGCGGCACGTCGCCCCACAGGCTCAGGCTGAAGCCGGGAATCGCATGCCCTTCGCGGGCCAGCGTCACCACAACGCCAAGGGGATAGTCGCTCCAGTGCTTGCTCGCCTTCTCGGGCAGTGCCTCCGCATCGAATGTCTTTTCGTCACCATAATTCTCTGAGTAAAGGACAATTTTCCCGTCGGAGCGCGGGGAGATGCCGGCCAGGGTGGCGAAATCGATGGCTACAGGCATCACGAAGCCTTCGGCATAGTCCGTGTGCTCGCCAATAAGGTTCACGCGGCCGGGTGCCACAAAAATGGCAGGCTCGGCCTGAAAGCGGGCAAGATGCAAGCTGCGTAAAGCGCCAAAATCATGCATAAGTGTGACACCTTAAATGATTTCAAGGTCAATCAACATCCGCCAAACGTCGGATTCGCCGGGTTCTAGCCTGCGTGTCCACGGCCCCCCCAGCGCCAGCGAGTCCACCGGCGCTGTCGAGGGTTCCAGCGCCACACAGTTCTGCTTTGGCCCCGGTTGCTCTGGCCAGCCTCCATAGCAGATCCAGAGGCCAAGATAAGGAGTGGCGGCGGGGTCAAAGCTCACCCGGATCCGTACGCCTGCCGAGGGCCGTTCCAGTACGCACCAGTTTTCCTCCGCACCCAGTACGCCTGTGAAAAGCTTGTCTCCGATACCCGAAGCGGGCGGCTGGGCCACGCGCAGGTCGGTCCGGCTCCCATTGGAAAGAGTGGCCACCGGCCATGCAACCGCGTCGCCTTGCACGCCCAGTCGGTTGCCCGCTGAGCCTTCAACACGAAGCCGGTGGATGCTTTCCGGCAGTTCAATGCGATCGCCCTCTGTAGCTGCAAACAGCGGATGCGCTGCCCAGGACCACGGCACGGTGCAGCTGCCATGGTTGGTCAGCTTGTAATCCTGTCGAAGTTGCCAGCCCGCGCCAGTCTCGGCCAGGGTGGTTGTTCTCTCCAGAACCAGCGGGAGTGAGAAGCATGTTCCTCGCAGCGTGACAAAATCCTGCCCCGCGGCAACCTCCTCCCAGGCCACGCGCCAAAGGTCGCCGTGGTCGGGAACTTCGGCGCGGCCCGCGGCAGTTTCCACCGTACAACCCGCAACCGAGGGCAGACACTCGTCCCACCCGCTGGCATCGCTTGCCTCAAAGCCCATGGTGAGCGTGCGCGGGCCGAGCGCGGCCAGCGGAGCCTGCAGCAATTCATTGCCATGGACGCGCATCGATGCGACTTTGCCGCCCAGACCCGGGAGAATGACAACAGAGCAAGCCCCCTGCTGAATGAGAACGTTTTCTTTTGAGGGCGCGGCATACTCTCTATCAACCACAGCTTCTACCCCTCCTTCACATGCGCACAGGCTGCCGTCAGCGTCACCCAGATACGGTCCAGCCAGTCCTCGTGCTCGGGCTTCATCAGAACACTGCGCAAGCAGGTCACATGACCGCTCGCGTCCCCGTCCGTGCCGGCGGATGTACGAAACCAGGATTCCGGCAATTGTACAAGGGCCAGGTGCAAATCTTCTGCGGCGCAGGCCACAAAAACCTCTTGCGCCAGTTCGGAAGCTCGTTCTGGCGTGTCTGCATTCAGCCGCCACACCACAATATCCAGTTCCGGAGGCCCGGCTGCCAGCGGCACAAAGCGGTGGTTCTTGTCCTCGCGCAGCCGCCGGTCAAGTTCCAGGGCCGCCGCCCGTCCGCGCGCCAGCCCGCAGGCAAAAGTGCCGCCCGGCACCAGCGGCAAAAGCTGCTGCGTGGCCCACAAAGCCACCGCCGATGCCCCTGCCCGGGAACACTCCAGGCTGATCTCGCCCAGGTGTAACTGCTTTGAAGTGAAGTAGGTATAGGGCGAGTCGTGCTTGTAAAAGCGCCCCACCGCCGGGTCGCGGAACAGCACGCACCCGCAGCCGTAGGGCTGCAGCCCATGCTTGTGCGGATCCACCACAATCGAGTCCGCCTCGCTGATTGCCGCATATGCCCGCCGCGCAGGCTCATCCAGATCTTCAGAAATCAAACGGAAGTAGCCGCCATACGCCGCATCCACATGCACGCGGAAGCCGTACCGTTTGCGCAGATCCAGAATGAGGTCCAACGGATCAACGGCGCCAATGGCCGTGGTGCCCAGCGTCACCACCACCGTGCCCACGTCACCCTTGCGAAGCTCGGTCTCCAGCGCTTTCACGCTCATGCGCCCCCGGCTGTCGGCGGCAACGGCCGTATAGTCCAGCTTGAGAACGGAAGAGATGCGCTGGTGGGTATAGTGCGCCTGAGCCGACCCCACAATCCGCCGTCCCGCCGCCATTTGCCCCGCAACCCACAGTGCTTCAAGGTTGGCCAGCGTCCCGCTCGAGGTCAGGTGCCCAAGAAACGTCTCCGTCCAGCCGAACATGCGGGCGATTTCGCCCACGGCCTCAATCTCCATCTCAGAGCTGGCCCTGCCGCCATCGCGCGCATGGTTGTTCGGGTTCAGGGTCATGGCCAGCGCATAGGCGGCGCGCGCTACAGGATGTGGCGGCTTCAGCATCTGCCCCGCATACAGCGGATGAAAATTGGGATAGTTGTCGCCCAGCCGGTGCGCTGTTGCCTCCAGCACCCGCGCCATCTCCTCCGTGCTGGCTGCCGATTCGGGAGCCGCATCGAAGGCCGGCAACCGGCCAAACTCCGCCTCTAGCACCTTGGTGGCGCGGGCAAGCAGGCCAGGGACAGGATCGTTGCGCATGGCGACCTCTTACCCTATCACAGCCGCGCCCGGCCGTGTAAGTCCATCATTTGTGATTATTTACAGCAAGTTAAAACTGCCCGCAAGTCGCCGCGCCGCGCTTTTTTTGAGAGCATTTATTTGGGATCAGTGCTACACTGTGGTCAGCGTTAGAGCCGAACCGGGCGTGAGCAGCACTCGCCCAACCAAGCAAGATTCTGCCAGTGGTCGCTCCGATTCATCCAGCGCAATTCAATTCAGGAAACAGAAGCAAAATGGAACAAGGTACTGTGAAGTGGTTTAATGACGCGAAGGGCTTCGGCTTCATCTCGCGTCAGAACGGCGAAGACGTCTTCGTGCACTATTCTGCAATCAACTCGAGTGGTTTCAAGAGTCTGCAGGAAGGGCAAGCCGTGCAGTTCAACGTGGTGAAGGGGCCCAAGGGCTGGCAGGCTGCGGACGTTCAGCTTCTCTAAGCCATACCTGGATTCGGCAGAATCTAGCAAACACAACGAGGGCAGGGCGTAATCCCTGCCCTCGTTGTGTGCGCGCGAGTGACGTTCTACTCACCAGCAAACCAGATGTGCCGTGTCAGGCATCCTCCCGCCTCAAAACGTCAGGCATATTCCCGGTCCGTACCCCCCCAAGGCACCCCCCTTTCCTTCCATAAAAAATTTGCAGATGATTTTGCAGCGCGCTTCGATGAGCCCTCGCCGCTCGCCGTGCGATCCTGAAATCACCATGAAGTGGTTGATCGGCATCGTCGCCTTCGTCGTTGTGGTCGCTTCGTTTTTCGCCGATTACAAATGGCGTCAGTGGATGACCGACCGAAGACGCGACCGGCAATAGAAAACGGACCCCTATGCGCGGGCCCGCTGGCAACTATCTGCCCCATTTCCCGTTACAATCATCCATAGGGAGTTGTCCAACAGATATGCATCAGCTTTTCGCTCGTTTCGTCCCTGTTCGCCGCAACCGCGCTGGTCTGCTCGGCCTGCTTCCTGCGGCTCTATTGCTGGCCGCAGCCGCAGCAGCGCACGCCCAGTTTGCCCCGCCGCCCTCGACCCAGGTCCACGACCCCTCAGCCCTCCGTCCGCCCGCCGGCGCTCGCGTGGCCATCGTCGAGTTTGAAGACATGGAGTGCCCCGACTGCGCAAACGCCAATCCGCTGCTCAAAGAGGCCGCGGCCAAGTACAACATTCCCTGGGTGCGTCACGACTTTCCATTGGCCTTCCATAGCTGGAGCATGCAGGCAGCCGTCAACGCCCGCTGGTTTGACACCAAGAGCAAGAAGCTGGGCGACGACTACCGCGACCTCGTCTTCGCAAACCAGCCCTCGATCGTGGATCCCAACGGCCTGCGTCAGTTCACTGAGAAGTTTGCGCAGAGCCACGGTATCGCCCTGCCATTTGCCATTGACCCGCAGGGCAAGCTCGCCGCCGAGGTCAAGGCCGACTACGCACTCGGCCAGCGCATCGGCATCGAGCACACACCCACGATCTGGGTAGTCACCGCCAACTCCAAGGGCGCGCCGTTCATTGAGGTCGTTGACCGCAGCAAGCTCTTCCAGCTCATTGATCAGGCTCTGGCTGACACCCGCTCCGCCGCATCCGCCAAAACGGCCCACAGGTAACCTCGCTTCCATCCACCTGCCGGGCATCGCGTACGCGGTGCCCGCTTCGTTTTTCGCCAGGCAATTCCGCACATTCGTCCAGCCATACCAGGAGCCAGCCCACACCATGACGCATGCCACACCTTTCGCTGAGCAATCGGCATTCGAACAGAATCTCGATCAACTTGCCGCGGTTGCCGTCCACGTCGGACTCGGCCTGAAAGCCGGCCAGGAACTCGTGATGACCGCGCCACTCGAAGCGGTCCCGCTCGTCCGGCGCATCACGGAGCACGCCTATCGCGCGGGCGCTTCCCTCGTTACCACGCTCTACAACGACGACGATGCAGCGCTCATGCGCTTTCGCTTCGCTCCCAATGCAGCCTTTGACCACGCCGCCAATTGGCTCTACGACGGCATGGGCGCGGCATTCAAAAGCGGCGCCGCGCGGCTTGCCATCACCGGCGCAAATCCCCTCCTGCTCTCCAATGAAGATCCTGACAAGGTCGGCCGCGCCAATCATGCCATTTCCATGGCCTATCGGCCAGCGCTTGAGCTCATTACGCGCCACGAAATCAACTGGACCATCGTCGCCACCGCCACGCCCGCATGGGCTGAGGCAATGTTCCCCGACGCCCCTCCTCAGTACGCCCTCGCAAAGCTATGGGATGCCATCTTTGAAACCTCGCGCATTAACACCAGCGATCCCGTCAGCGCATGGAAACAGCACGATGCGGAACTCCAGAGGCGCGCGGCGTTCCTCAATGAAAGGCGTTACTCCGCCCTGCAATACCGCGGGCCCGAAACCGACTTCCGCCTCGGCCTCGCAGACGATCATCTCTGGATGGGCGGCGGCACCACCGCTGCCAACGGCATCTATTGCATCCCCAATATTCCCACTGAAGAAGTCTTCACCACGCCCCACAAAGACCGCGCCGACGGCATCGTGACCGCCAGCAAGCCGCTCTCGTACCAGGGAACCATGATCGAGGGCATCCAGGTGCGCTTTGAGCGAGGCCGCATCGTCGAGGCCCGCGCCACACGCGGCCAGGAAGTGCTGCAAAAGCTCATCGACTCCGACGAAGGCGCGCGCCGCCTTGGTGAAGTCGCGCTGGTGCCTCAATCCTCCCCCATCGCCCACAGCGGACTCACCTACTTCAACACGCTGTTCGATGAAAACGCCGCCTCCCACATCGCGCTCGGCCAGGCATACAGCTCCTGTGTGCGCGACGGCGAAAACCTCACCCCCGAGCAGCTCGCCGCCAAAGGCGCAAACGACAGCCTCATCCACGTCGACTGGATGATCGGCTCAGACAAGCTCGACATCGATGGCATCACCGCATCCGGAGCCGTAGAGCCCCTCATGCGCAGCGGCGAGTGGGTCTAGCCCGCATTCCACTGCATAAAGCAGAACGGCGCATCCGCAGTGGGATGCGCCGTTCTTGTTTCATGCCGCGCGATGCAGTCGCTCTCAGTTGCCTAATTGAATCTTCACCAGCTCGGGCGCTTTCTCTTCCGGGCCGCATCCCGGAAACACAGTGCGCTCTTGCGGCGCGCGCCAGTGGTCAATGTAGCTGATCCGGTGTACGCAGCCAATCGTGCAATTCGGCGCGCAGCTCTTGCCCGTCTTGAACTCCCGCTTTACGTCCAGCTTTGTATACTCGGCCAGCGGCACACCCGGAAAGCCGCGCTGCTGGCTGCAATAGTGCACCAGCCCGTCCTCGCAGATATACAGGTAGCGCGAGCCCGCCCGGCACCGCCAATCGTTCGCCCGCCCCTGCACAATCGCTTCCTGGAACTTGTCGAACTGCGCGTAGTTGGTCTTCTTTCGATTGGTCATCTCAAAGTAGACCTTGGCATCCTCCGGCGCCAGCGGCTTCAGTTGCCCGTCGCCGTCGTGGATAATCCCAATAGTCGACTCAAACCCCAGCTCCAGCGCGCGCCTGCCAATCACCAGCGCGTCGTTGGGATCCTTGAAGCCGCCGCCCACCACCGAATTGATGTTTACGTGAAACTCGGCGTGCTCGGCCAGCATTTGCAGCTTCTTGTCCAGCACCTTCAGGCTCTTTTTTGAAACCTCGTCCGGCTCCACGTTGTCGATGCTGATTTGCATGTGGTCCAGGCCAGCTTGATTAAGCCGTTCAATCCGCTCCACATTCAGCAGATAGCCGTTGGTGATCATGCCGGCAATCGCGCCTGTCTTGCGCATGCGGCGGATGATGTCGTCCAGGTGCGGATGCGTCAGCGGCTCGCCGCCGCTGATGCCGATCATCGCCGTCCCCAGCCGGCCCAGGTGGTCGATGCGCCGGTACATCTCGTCGAGCGGCACCGGCTCGCTCACCTTGTCGTACTCGTTGCAGTAGGCGCAGCTCAGGTTGCAAAAGCGCGCCGGCACAATCTGCGCCAGCACCGGGTGGCCGGTCGAGGCCAGCGCGCGCACCACCATCGCATACTCGCGCGCCTTGCGCTTGGCCGCAATCCACCGCCCGCGCGCCGTCGATCTCCGGGGAACACCCATCCCTCTATTGAATCACATCGCCAGCCCGCCCATAACGCAACCCTCGGTCACCGCCTCCACATCCCGCTTTGTGGTAGATTCGGCAGGTTAAACGAACGGGGGCGCAAAAATGTCCAGAGGCAGACCGGAACTGCATAGAACGGACCGCATCGGCTGGCTGCGGGCGGCGGTGCTGGGCGCGAATGACGGCATTGTTTCCACGGCGAGCCTGGTGCTGGGCGTGGCCGCCGCGCATGCCACGCACCGGAACATTCTGGTCGCGGGCACGGCCAGCCTTGTTGCCGGAGCCATGTCGATGGCTGCCGGGGAATATGTCTCAGTGCACTCGCAGGCGGACACGGAAAAGGCCGACCTCGCGCTGGAGGCGGCGGAGCTGGCCTCCGACGAGGCGGGCGAGCACAAGGAGCTGACCGACATCTACGTGGGGCGCGGGCTTCAGCGGGAGCTGGCCGAGCAGGTGGCCCAGCAACTGATGGCCCATGACGCGCTCGGCACGCATGCGCGCGACGAACTCGGCATCGTGGAAACACTTCGCGCGCGCCCGTTCCAGGCCGCCTGGGCCTCGGCGGCCAGCTTTGCCTTTGGAGCCGCCCTGCCTCTGCTGGTCACCGCCCTCACCGCCGGGGCGCTTCTCATCCCGCTGGTCTCCGCCGCCTCGCTTGCCTTTCTCGCCGTTCTGGGCGGAGTGGCCGCGCGCACGGGCGGCGCCGGAGTCATGGTCGGCGCATTCCGCGTCACCTTCTGGGGCGCCTTCGCCATGGTGCTCACCGCCGGCGTAGGCTGGCTCTTCGGCGCTGCCGGGAGAGTGTCCCGGCTGTAGTTGAAAGTTGAGCGGCGGTCCAGCCTGATTCTGAAAGAATCGGGTTGCGAAACCTTGAAGGGAGAACCGCCGTGAAGAAAAGCTACCACAGTATCGGCAAGCAGGGGA
>JAJXZL010000029.1 GCA_021780075.1 Acidobacteriota bacterium | reverse complement strand
AGATGAACGTTCCCGGCAACGTGGACATCGATGAGCAGCGGCTCGCGTATGTGCAGGCACGCTTTGCAGGGTGGATTCAGAATGTCTTTGCGAATGCAACGTACCAATACGTGCGCAAGGGGCAGAATCTGTTCACCATCTACAGCCCAGACCTTGTGAGCAGCGAACAGGAATATCTGCTGGCCAAGCAGAACCAGAAGACTTTTCCGCGGGACATGCACAGCATGGCTGCCAGTGAAAGCGGATGGCTGTTGCAGGCTTCCGCGGAGCGCCTGCGACAGTTCGGCGTTACGGCGCAGCAAATCGCAGATCTTGACCAGAGCGGCAAAGTACAACGCGACATCCCGATTGGCTCGCCCGTCTCCGGCTACATCATCGAGCGCAACGCCCTACCGAACGCTTACGTGCAGCCCGATACGAAGCTCTACACGATCGCCGATCTCTCCACGGTATGGGTCTACGCCAACGTGTTTCAAGGCGATGTTGGCCGTCTGAAGCCAGGCGATCCTGCGCAAGTCACCGTTGATGCCTATCCGGGACGCCATTTCAATGGACGCATCGATCAGATTCTGCCGCAGGTAGATGCTACGACGCGCACTGTGCGCGTGCGCCTCATCTTCTCGAATCCCGGCATTGTGCTCAAGCCGGGGATGTACGTGAATGTCGCCATCGCGGCACCCCTAGGGCGGCAACTGGTGATACCGTCCTCCGCAGTTCTGCAGGCGGGCTCGCGCGCCATCGCATTCATCGATCACGGAAGCGGCAATCTGGAACCGCGCACAATTGAAACCGGGCCGCAGATCGACGATTCCGTTGTTGTCCTCAGCGGCCTCAAGGCCGGCGACGAGGTTGTCAGTTCGGCCAATTTCCTTGTGGACTCGGAAGCACAACTGCAAGCGGCGTTTGGCTCCTTTGCGCCCCCAGTGCAGCAGCCCTCCGCGGCAGCGGGCGCCGCGCCTGCTGCACAGGTACAGATTGACTTGACCACGCAACCTTCGCCGGCGCGCAAAGGAGCGAACGTCGTGCGTGTTCATCTGGCCGG
Source organism: Acidobacteriota bacterium (assembly GCA_021780075.1). Classification (GTDB taxonomy): domain Bacteria; phylum Acidobacteriota; class Terriglobia; order Terriglobales; family Acidobacteriaceae; genus Telmatobacter. The sequence goes on along the minus strand of JAJXZL010000029.1, from coordinate 32,196 downwards.
CCCTGATGGAAAACCCCTCGATGGCGTGCAGGTGAGCGCCACCTTCTTTATGCCTTCCATGCCTGCTATGGGGATGGCTGCGATGCGCACCACAGCGGCTCTTGCCGGCAAGGGCCGCGGCGAATATGAAGGGCCACTGCAACTGGAGACGGGCGGAAGCTGGAAGGTGACCGTGACCGTGCAGCGTAATGGACAGGCCATTGCCACAAAGCAACTGAGCGTCAACGCTGCGGGAGGCATGTGATGATTTCGCGAATCATTGCCTGGTGTGCACGCAATCCTTTTTTCGTCTTCACGGGCGCAGCTCTTCTGTTTGTCGCCGGTCTGTGGTGTCTTCAGCGCGTACCGCTCGATGCACTTCCCGACATCAGCGACGTGCAGGTCATTATCCACACGGGGTGGCAGGGCGAGCCTCCGAATGTGATTGAAGATCAGGTCACATACCCAATTGTTTCCGCGCTGCTCGCAGCACCACAGGTCAAGAACGTGCGCGCCCAAACCATGTTCGGAGACTCGTATGTTTTCGTCGTCTTTCAGGATGGTACCGACCTCTACTGGGCGCGATCGCGCGTTATAGAGTATCTGCAGCAGATCGCGGGCAAGCTCCCGCCGGATGTGCATCCTGCAATCGGCCCGGATGCAACCGGCGCAGGATGGGTCTATGAGTATGCCATCGTAGACCGCAGCCACAACAGAAGCCTGGCTGACCTGCGCGCGCTGCAGGACTGGTTTCTGCGCTATCAGCTTGAAGCCGTTCCCGGCGTCGCAGAGGTGGCGAGCATCGGGGGCTTCGTGCGCCAGTACCAGGTGAATCTGGATCCGAACAAACTCTTCTCTTATGGCATCTCCGCCGCCACGGTGATTGATCGCGTCAGGCAAAGCACCAATGAAGTAGGCGGAGACGTGCTTGAGATGAGAGGCGCAGAATACATGATTCGCGGTCTCGGCTATCTTCGCTCGCTCGCTGATCTCGAGAATGTTCCCGTTGCAACGAAGAATGGTACGCCTGTCCTGGTGCGCGATCTGGGTACAGTCTCGTTTGGCCCCGACGTGCGACGCGGCGCAGCCGACTGGCAGGGCGAAGGAGAAACTGTGGGCGGCATCGTCGTCATGCGCTACGGCATGAACGCGCTCAACGTGATTAACGGAGTCAAGGCGAAATTCCGCGAGATTGCGCCGTCGCTGCCCTCCGGCGTTGAGATTGTGACAGGCTACGACCGCTCATGGCTGATCAACGAGTCGATTCACACGCTCAAGAGGGATCTCATCGCCGAGGCAATCATCGTCAGTTTTGTCAGCATTGTTTTTCTCTTCCACTTCCGTTCGGCGCTTGTTCCCATACTTACACTACCCATTGCTGTGCTCGCTGCATTTATCCCCATGTACTACCTGCACGTCAGTTCCAACATCATGTCGCTCGGGGGCCTGGCTCTGGCTGTCGGTGTGCTGATTGATGCCGCAATTGTGATGGTGGAGAACGGACATCGCCATCTGGCCGAACGCGCCGATGTGCCGGACGGTGCGGAGAGACGGCGCATTCTGGTTGGCGCGGCCCAACAGGTTGGACCGGCGCTTTTCTATTCGCTGATCATCATTGTGGTTTCGTTCTTGCCGGTGTTCCTGCTTGAGGCGCAGGAAGGGCGCATGTTCAGGCCACTCGCCTGGACAAAGACGCTGGCGCTCATCTTCTCTTCGCTGCTTTCCATCACGCTGGTTCCGGCGCTTATGCCGCTGTGCCTCCGTGGAAAGTTGCGTCCCGAAGCAAGGAATCCTGTAGCACGCATCACCCAGGCCATGTATCTTCCCGTGCTGCGCTGGTGCCTGCGGCACTGGAAGCTGGTCATCGCGCTGAATCTGATCTTTCTTGCCTCGACCATTCCGCTCTACTTCCGGCTCGGAAGCCAGTTCATGCCCGCGCTATACGAGGGATCCGCTCTCTACATGCCGAGCGCGCTGCCGGGCATCTCCATCACGCAGGCGGTTTCGCTCATGCAGGAGCAAGACCGCATCATCCGCACATTTCCCGAGGTTGCCACGGTCTTTGGCACGGTCGGCCGCTCTGACAGCGCCACGGACAACGCGCCTCTGGACATGTATGACACCACCATCATGCTCAAGCCGCGCGAGCAGTGGCGTGCAGGGATGACCTACGAAAAACTGATCCGCGAAATGGATGAAAAGTTACAGTTCCCAGGGCTCACCAATACCTGGACTATGCCGGTTCAGAACCGGCTGGACATGGAGTTGACCGGCATCAAGACCGCAATCGGAATCAAGATACAAGGCCCTGATCTGGCGCGCATTGAAGACATCGGAGCGCGCATGCAACAGATTCTTTCCGGCATGCCAGAGACAAACTCAGTCTTCGCGGAGCGCGTCTCGCAAGGCTTCTATCTGAATGTGGCTGTTAACCGCCCCGAAGCGGCGCGCTACGGCCTGACTGTGGCCGACGTGCAGAGCGTGATCACCTCGGAGATCGGCGGGGCGAACATTGCGCAGAACGTTGAAGGCCGCGAGCGCTTTCCCATTGCCGTGCGCTATCAACGTGACTTTCGCGACCATCCTGAAGACCTGTCGCGGGCTCTCATTCCAACTCCGTCAGGCGAGCAGATTCCAATCGGCGCAGTGGCGCGCGTCTATTTCTCGCGGGGCCCGGCCATGATCCGCGACGAAGACGGCGCGTTGACCGGGTATGTCTATCTCGACCTGAAGACACATGACTACGGCGGCTTCGTCAATCGAGCGGACAAAATGCTGCAGCAGTCCCTTGCGCTGCCCGCGGGCTATACCTGGCGCTGGGCCGGCGAGTATGAGTTTGAGATGCGCGCCAAAGAGCGCCTCAAAATTATCCTGCCCATTGTCTTCTTCGTGATCTTTCTACTGCTCTATCTCGTCTTCAAGTCTGTAACTGAGGCAGCGGTGCTGATCTTTCCCACGCTGTATGCCATGTCCGGCGGGCTGCTGCTGCAGTGGATGATGGGGTACAACTTCAGCGTCGCCGTCTGGGTCGGCTACATTGCGCTGTTTGGCATCGCGGTCGAGACGGGCGTTGTCATGGTGGTGTACCTGCATGAAGCCTTGCAACACCACGCGGCACAGGGCGCGCCGATGACGGAAGCCGGCCTGGAGCAGGCTGTCATCGACGGCGCAGTCCAGCGGCTCCGCCCCAAACTCATGACCGTGACAGCAGTCATTCTCAGCCTGGCGCCAATCCTTTGGGAAACCGGAATCGGCTCGGACGTGATGAAGCCCATTGCCGCCCCGATCGTCGGCGGAATGATTACATCAACCATCCATGTGCTGATCCTTGTGCCGGTCTTCTTTCTTCTCATCAAGCGCCGGGCTGTTCGCCGCGGTCTGCTCACAGCAAAGCAGGAGCAACAGGCAACCGAGTAAGCACCAGTAAGAGGCGACTGGAGTCGATGTTGATTTGTGGACCATGGATTGCGCCGTGTTGGCCCGGGAGCTGGGCTGAGGGAAGGCAAAGCCTGTAAGCGATTGATTATAAGAGCCTGAAAATTTGGTGCCGAAGAAGGGACTCGAACCCCCACACCCTTGCGAGTACGTGGACCTGAACCACGCGCGTCTGCCAATTCCGCCACTTCGGCACGGGACACAAACCTGGCCTCTTCAGCCAGATCGGCAGCAATTCTGAGTCTCGCAAATGCGAGCAGTTGTGTCAAATCGCGCAGGGACAGCGGGAGGCGCTTCAGCGACGCTTCAGAGCTTCCAATTCTTCGAGGGTGCGCGGCCAATCTGCTCCAAGAAGGCGGGAAAGACCGCGGTCGGCAAGCACCTTGCCGCCGGTCTGGCAACGGGCGCAATAGTCGGTTTCGTTGTCGGCATAGCGGATGCGCTGCACGGCTTCGCCGCAGCGCGGGCACGGCATGCCGAAACGGCCATGTACGGCCATTTCCGGGCGAAAGGCTGTCACCTTCTCAGGGAATTTCTTTTCCGCCTCGGCCCGCAACCGTTCCATCCACATCTTCAGTGTTGCGCATGTGGCAACGAAGAGGCGCTCCCACTCCTCTGGCTTGAGCTTGTGCGTTTGCGCAATGGGAGAGAGCTGCGCCGCATGCAGGATTTCGTCCGAATACGCATTGCCGATGCCGCTCACGATACGTGGGTCAGTGAGAGCGCGCTTCAGTGTTCGATTCTCCACCGTCAGCGCCGCGCGAAAGCCGTCAAGGTCTGTCTCAAAGACCTCAATGCCCCCTGGGTCGATGGATTGCAGCCCCACTTCACCGCGCAACACGTGCAATGAGGCTCGACGCTTGCTGCCGGCCTCCGTCAACAGCAGCGAGCCAGAGGGGAAATCGAAGGCCGCCAGGGCATTGCGTCCGGACAATTTCACATGCGACGGCTTCCAGTGCAGCCGGCCCGCAATCATCAGGTGGAGAACCAGCCACACGTCGCCGTCCATGTCGATGGCGATGCGCTTGCCAATGCGGCGCATCGCGCGCACAGTGCGGCCCTCGACACTGGCCAGCGGCGGATCGGCAGTGCGGAGCAGAAAGGCAGAGTTTAGTCTTATCCCTTCAAGCGGCTGCGCCAGAATGCGGGCTTCGAGAGCGGTGATGTAAGCGGCGATGTCAGGCAACTCCGGCATTGCATACAGCTTGCAGCCGATGTGCCGCTTTCTGCAATGCTGATCTTCTGCTGTCTCAGCCCAGGATCGTGTTATCGATCAGCCGTGTTGCGCCCACCCAGGCGGCAACGGCAAACAAGGTACCCGGAACCGCCGTCTCCACTGGCTTCAGCGTTGCCCAGTCCACCAGCTCGATGTAGTCGATGCGAATGGTGGGCTCGGCGGCAAAAACCCTGCGGGCTGCGGCAATGAGCGCGTCCGCCCGACGATCGCCCGACGCGGCCAGCGCCTCAACTTTGCTGAGGGAGCGGCTAAGCGTGAGCGCCTGGGCGCGCTCGGCTGCGCTCAAATAGATGTTGCGCGAGCTGAGCGCCAGACCATCCGCTTCGCGGACAATGGGGCAGACTACGATCTCCGTAGACAAGCGCAGGTCGGCTACCATGCGGCGCAGTACGGCCACTTGTGCCGCATCTTTCTGGCCAAAGTATGCTCGGTCAGGCTCGGCGGCGATCAGCAACTTGGCAACCACGGTCGCTACGCCACGAAAGTGGCCGTGCCGGGACTGGCCGTCCATGCGCTCGCTCAGCCCTTCAACATCCACAAACGTTGCCGCGCCCGCCGGGTACATCTCCTCTACGCTGGGTGCGAACACCACGTGCGCGCCATGCGCTTCCGCGAGCGCGCAGTCGGCATCCAATGTGCGCGGATAGCGGGCGTAGTCCTCATGGGGGCCAAACTGCGTGGGATTCACAAAGATGCTTACGGCAACGTTGGTGCAATCTGCGGCCGCGGCGCGGATGAGAGATGCGTGACCCGCGTGCAGCGCACCCATCGTCGGAACAAAGCCTAGAGTGCCCTGTGCCTGCTTGCGCTCGACGCGCGACCACTGGCGAAGTTCAGCGACGGTGCGAAAAATCTCCATCAGGCTTTCCGCACCGCGTGCAGCTTCGGCGTCGCTTCCGCCTTGGGTTGCAGTGCCTGGCGTGCGGACTCAGGCAGGTGATAGCTCTCTTCATCCGAGGGAAACGCTCGGTGCTCCACGTCTTCGCGGTAACGTTCGACGGCGTTGCGGATGAGCGCGGCGGCATCTCCGTAGCGGCGCACAAACTTGGCAGGCGGCGCAAAGGTCAGGTTAACCAAGTCGTGGAAGACAAGAATTTGTCCATCGCAATCCGGTCCCGCGCCAATGCCGATGGTGGGAATGGCCAGCTCTGCCGTGATTGCCGCTGCCGCTTCGCGCGGAACACCTTCCAGCACTATTGCGCCTGCGCCGGCTTCAGCCAGAACATGCGCATCGGCCTTCAGCCGCTCTACGGCGTCTGCGGTGCGGGCTTGCACGCGGTAGCCGCCCATGCGATGCACGCTTTGCGGCGTAAGCCCCAGATGGCCCACTACGGGGATTTCAGCTTCAGTCAGTGCTCGCACCAGTTCTACCCGCGGACCTTCAATCTTCACAGCTTCAGCGCCGGCTTCCTTCACAAAGCGAACAGCATTTGCCAGCGCCTCGGAAAGCGTGCCGTGGTAGCTGCCGAAGGGCATGTCTGCCACAACGAGTGCGCGGCGCACGGCGCGGCGCACGGCCCGCGTGTGGTGCAGCATCTCATCCACGGTTACGGCCAGCGTATTTTCATGGCCCAGCACCACCATGGCGAGCGAGTCGCCCACCAGCACCATGTCGATGCCGGCCTCGTCCACCAAGCGCGATGTGGCGTAATCATAGGCGGTGAGCGCGCTGATGGGTTTGCCCTGGCGCTTCATCTCGGCCAACGCGGGCATAGTGACTTTTGTGACGGGATTGCCGGTGTGCGAAACACCAGCACCGGGGAAGTTTGTGAGGCTCATGGTTGTCTCCAGTGCCGCTCCGTCCACTCAGGATGCGACCCGAACAAGCTGAGTATACGCCCATTTGCCGCGCCAGACGCAAGCAGGTACGCCATTTTTCGGGCAGGTGAAACACGGCTCAGTGCACCTGCGGCTTGCCGTCCATCCCCTCGGCACCGCACACTGTTAGAAGGGATGAATTCTAGCGTGGCCACAGAAATTTACGCAGGGCTGGGCTCCTTTGCCGTTCTTGGACTGGCGGCGGGCGGCTACGCTTACGCGGCCATGTGGCCCGCATCGCGAATCTTTGGGCGCGCACTCATCGCTCCGCCGCACCCCGGAGAACTGGCCCTGACCTTTGACGACGGTCCCAACCCGGCGTGTACTCCGCGGCTGCTTGACACCTTGGCAAGCTGTGATGTGCGGGCGACATTTTTCATGGTGGGCCGTTATGCCCAGGCCGAGCCCGTGCTGGTGCGGCGTATTGCTCAGGCCGGCCACCTTATCGGCAACCACAGTTGGAGCCACCCCAACCTTGCGCTCACCAGTCCCGCTCGTGTTCGCGAAGAGATGGTTCGAACCAGCGACGCGCTCCAGCAAATTACCGGGCAGCCGGTGCGCTACTTTCGCCCGCCCTTCGGTGGCCGCCGCCCCTATGTGTTGCGCGTTGCGCGAGAGCTGGGCATGACCCCGGTGCTGTGGAACGCCATCACCACTGACTGGAGCGAGCCATCGGCAGACTGCATCGCCGAACGCCTGAAGCACAAGATCGACCGCAATCAGCGGCGTGGCCTCGCCACCAACATCGTGCTCCATGACGGCGGCCATCTCACCTTGGGCGCCAACCGTGAGCCATCAGTCACAGCAGTGGGCCAACTCTTGGCGCACTACAAGGCGACTCACAAGTTTGTTACGTTGGATGCGTGGAGTGAGTGAGTCTGGCCGACTCCGCATTGCGTACATGAAGTAGACTGCACCCCGCATTGATACAGGAGCTTCGTGCCTGATCTGGTTCACTTGGCAGTCGTTTTGCTCGTATCGTTCATTGCGGCGACGCTCGCCGCCGTGACGGGCTTCGGCGGAGCGGCGGTCCTGCTGCCCGTTCTCGTGTGGACGTTTGGCGTGCGCGACGCGATTCCGATCCTCACCGTCGCGCAACTCATCGGGAACGGCAGCCGCGTCTGGTTCAATCGCCGCGAGCTCAACTGGCGGGTTGTCGCGTGGTTCGCGCTGGGCGGTGTGCCCATGGCGCTGCTTGGAGGGCTGCTTTTCGCCCGTGCTCCGCTGGTCGCCCTCACCCGTATCCTCGGAGTCTTTCTCATCCTCATCGTGGTCTGGCGGCACGCCCGGCCCCAAACAACGTGGCGGCCTTCGCTGCCGGCCTTCGCCGGCATTGGCGCAGGAGCCAGCTTCCTCTCAGCCCTACTCGGCAGCGTTGGCCCGCTCATGGCGCCGTTCTTCCTCTCCTATGGACTGGTCAAAGGCGCCTATATCGGCACCGAGGCGCTTTCCACCGTCGTCATGCATGTCACAAAGCTCATCGCCTATCGTCAGGCGGCCATCCTGCCGATGCACAGCATGCTCTCGGGCCTGATGCTGGGTCCGGTCATGATTCTGGGTTCCTTTATGGGCAAGCGCATTGTCGATCGCTTGCGAGAGCAGGTCTTTGTCTGGATGATCGAAGCCACGCTCACCGCCGCCGGGCTGCTCTTCCTGCTGAAAGGCTAGATCAAGCTGCGAATGGCCTTGTAGGCGCTGGCTAGGCCTGCTTCAGCCTGTTCCGCCTGCGGGCCATCCATCCAAGAGCCTGCAAGGTGAGCGCGAAGGCGAGGAAGACGGCGATCGTCGTCACAAACGGGGCCTTCTGCTGTTCAATCGCCAGGTACCCTATGGCGTGGACAGCGGAGAGACCGAACACGGCATAGTTCCAGCGCTGCAACTGCTTCCATTGCGGAGTGCCAAGCGCACGCAGTGAGTAATCATTCGACGTGGCCAGCAGCGCAATCAGCAGCAGAGTGCCCGCCAAGCCCGTGTAGTTCGCCATGCCAAAGAGATCATGCCGCACAGGAAAACTGTGGTGGTGCTCCGAGGGGCCGTATATGTAATAGAGCCATGGCCGCCCGCGCAGGTGGACGCATTGGCCAATCACGGCATGCAACACGCCAAAGATGCCTGCCCAGATGCCCACGTCGCGCCGCAGATCGCTCGAAACCGGATTGGGCCGCCTGCGCAGCACATTCCAGGGACCAAGCAGCAGCGTGAGAGCCAGCAGTCCAAGAGCGGGATAAGCCGTGGCAAAACTCGCCTTGCTGATTCCATCGCGATAAGGCCGCGTCACGTACAGTGCGATGGCGCAGAATGTGGCAATGGCTCCCAGCGGCAAGTGATGCTGTATCAGCCTCAACTGGAGGCGTTTCATCCCCGGTCTGGGCGTGGTCGTCGCGGAGCTCAAAATCATTCTCTTCAGGGCTCAGGCTTGCAGCGCAATGCGCGCCGCTTCAACGGTCGCGGCTACTTCCGCCTCGCCATGCGCCGTGCTCAGAAATGCAGCTTCAAATTGCGACGGCGGCAGCCAGATGCCCTGGTCCAGCATGGCGCGGTGGAAACGTCCGAAGGCTGCCGTGTCAGACTGCGCGGCCTCGTCGTAGTTCGTCACCGGGCCAGGAGTGAAGAACCAGGTCCACATGGCTCCCACGCGGTTCAGCGCCAGCGCAACCCCGGCACGCGCAGCTTCGGCGGCCACGCCCTCGGCAACAGCCTTTGCCGTGGCCTCAAGCCGCGGATAGATCTCGGCGGCATGCTCCTGCAAGTAGCTCACCGTAGCCAGGCCCGCCGCCATCGCCAGCGGATTTCCGCTGAGCGTGCCCGCCTGATACACCGGGCCGAGCGGTGCGAGCATGTCCATCAGCGCACGTTTGCCGCCGAAGACGCCCACCGGCAGCCCGCCGCCTACAATCTTGCCCAGCGTCACCAGATCCGGGTCGAGAGCATACCTCTCACAGGCACCGCCCAGGGCCACTCGAAAGCCGGTCATGACTTCGTCTGCGATCAGCAGGGCACCTTCGCGCTTCGTCAACGAGCGCAGGCCCGCAAGATAGCCGGGCGCGGGCACAATGCAACCCGCGTTGCCCACGACCGGTTCCAGAATTACTGCGGCAATGGCCCCCGGATGCGCGTCAAAAGCTGCCTCCACTGCAGCCAGATCGTTGTAGGGCAGGGCAAGCGTCAGGTGCGCAATCTCTTCCGGCACGCCGGCGGAGCCGGGAATTCCAAATGTGGCAACGCCTGAGCCCGCCTTGACCAGCAGGCCGTCTGCGTGGCCGTGATAGCAGCCCTCAAACTTCACAATGATCTTGCGCCCCGTGGCGGCGCGGGCCAGCCGGATAGCCGACATGGTTGCCTCGGTGCCGGAACTGACAAAGCGCAGCTTCTCAATCGCCGGGAAGCAGGCAATGACGCGCTCAGCCAGGTCAGCCTCTGCCGCTGTCGAGGCGCCAAAGCTGGCGGAGTTGCGCGCCGCGCGCTCAATCGCCTCCACCACCGGAGGAAAGGCGTGGCCTAGAATCATCGGCCCCCATGAGCCGAAATAGTCGATGTAGCGATTGCCGTCGGCGTCTGTGAGCCATGCGCCCTTGGCCCGGTCGATAAATGGCGGTGCCCCGCCCACCGCGCGAAACGCCCGCACCGGCGAATTCACGCCGCCGGGGAAATAGCGCTCGGCGCGCTGCTGAAGTGCCTGGGAACGAGTGTGGACTGGGATATGGCTGTGGGAACTCATGGTGGGTCCAGTATAGAAGGCGCGCTCACGGCCTCGCAGCCGCGTTGAATCATGTTGGCGCTTCTCGGCATCTTGTTGGTTGTGGGCAGCACGCACCAGTCCGACGACCGCCTGTTGGTCATTTTTGATGGCCATTGCCGCCTGTGCAACCGCTCCGTGCGGTGGCTGCTGCGCCGCGACCGCCGCGACCGTTTTCGCTTTGCACCTTCTGGATCGCCGCACGTGGCTGATCTGCTTGCGCACCATGGCTTAAGCACGCCGGATGCCGCATCCGTTCCCGGCACTATTCTTGTGGTGCGCCATCCAGGTGAGCCGCAGGAGCAGGCGCTGGACCGTTCCGACGCGGTGGTAGCCCTGCTCAGCGAGCTGCCGAACCCCTGGCCAGTCGTTGGCGCAATTCTTCGCCTGGTTCCCCGCTTGCTGCGCAACCTGGGTTACCAGGTCATTGCTCGCTGGCGCTATCGCATCTGGGGACGCCTGGAGCAGTGCCCGTTGCCTTCACCCGAGGATCGCTCGCGCTTTCTCTAGGCTGCACGCCACAGCGCCAGAAGGCGTATAAGCAAAACAGCCTCTAGGCATCGAGAGGCGGGTGGCTGGAATCTGTTGATTTTGGGTTGAGCAGAATGGAGCCGACGGTCAGACTTGAACTGACGACCTGCTGATTACGAATCAGCTGCTCTACCAACTGAGCTACGTCGGCGTGCTCCTAGAAGATTGTATCGTTGTGACCCTCTTCGGTAAAGTTAGGAGCGAGTCAAGCCAGGGCTGCCTGAGCAATTGAGGCAATCCCCGGGCAGAGGGCAGCAATTATGGATCAGACCATCCAGCTCGCGTTCAGAATCGCCATGGTATGGGCCGCAGGATTTTTGATCGCGGTGACTGTCCGCGCTCTCCTGCCAAACCAGGCGGGCATCACGCTCACCGGCCACCAGGGCTCACTCTTCATTCCGTTCAGCCGCATCGGCTTCTGGATCTGTCTGCTCGCTGCCCTCACCGTTACCGGTCTCGTCGTGGGCCGCGCCATCCTCGCCGACATCGGCTGGAGTTCCTTTCGCTAACTCTCGATCCGAAAATATCCCGCAAAAACGGAAAGAGCCGCCCGGCAACTGGGCAGCTCTTTCCTCAGGGAGAATAGTTCCAACGGAGGCAAAACCATCAGAACTTTCTGGCTGCATAGTAGGTGCGGGGAATCGGAGTGTCAAGAATAAATCAGAGGTGAAATAAAGTTTTTATTTACATCAACTTAAGAGAAAACCTATTTATCGTCAATCGCTCAGATCTTCCCCTTTTCTTTTCCTTTTAACTTCTTCCCAATCTGGTCTTTTCGGGGTGTTTCCTAGGGTTTACGTCCTGTTTTCCACAGGATTAAACCCGCCATTAACCCTTCGGATGCGGCTTCCTGCTCTGCTGCGAAATTCACGAATCATTTCAGCAGATTCAGCCGAATGAACTCCGTCTCGTATACGGAGGAGGCTGGCTTGCCGCGCGCAATGCGATACAGAGCCCTGCCGCCGCCGAGAAACAAGCCGAGCAGAATCGCTGCGGTTGACCCAATAATCACCAGCGTAGCGATCCCCATCAAAAGCTTTCCGGTCTTGGACACCTCTGACTCCGTCGGCTGGGGAATCGAGGTCACGATGTCCTCAAAATGGACCATCTGCAGCAGCTTGTGGCTCTCTTCTGGGATGGCGTCGCCGCTCACCAAGGCTACCAGCGGCCCGCTGCGGCGTACTTCCAGCGATGCTTGGTCGGAATCGAGCAGGGGCTTGGGCCACGCCGGCTGTGCCTGGCTGCCTGCCTTGATGTAGGCGCGAATCTTCATCTCCTGCGCGGCGGCCATCTGCGGCGTGGGATAGTTGATGATGGTCAGCGTGGCCGGGCCGGAGCGCAGCGTATAGTTGGCTGTGATTGTCTCAGCGCCGCGGTCAAAGCCCACAATATCCGGCGGCAGCACTCCCCCGGCCCCGGCATAACCTGCCGGTCCCAGCGCATAGTGGGTAGTCTGCTTATCCAGCGAAGCCTGAGGCAGGTTGGCCAGAATCGGCGGCGCGATCGCCTTATTTCCCCGTGGAACCGGCAATTCGCCTGACAGCTCTCTTAGTTCCGCGGCAGACATTGAGCCAATCTGCGAAAAGGTCGCATCCACCACCGTATCGCCTTGCCAGAAGAGCACGCGGTTGTGGTTCGATGTCGCACCTGCGCCAATGTCCTCCTTGGGCCATCCATTCTGCCGGTAGAGAGTGTAGGCGCCATACGCTCCGCTGGCGTCGGTAAAGCGCAGCGCGCGCAGGGTCAGCGTTTCGCCGTCGCGCTTGTAGATGGCCAGCATGCCATCGGTAAAGTCGTATTCCCTCAGCGCCGCGGCGCTTGCGCTGTCAGCCTGGGTCGGGTCAGACACGGCCTTTGGAGGCTCAGCGGCGACCCATCCGGCAAATGCATCCGGCAGCAGCGCCTTCGACTTGGGGGCAGCCGGCGAGGCCGTCGTCACGGGAACCGCGGCCGGCCTGGCGGGCGCAGCCTGCGCCTCAGACCGGACTCCGCCGCCCCAAAGCGCCGCTGAACACACCAGAATTGCAATCGTGCGCATCAACATGCTCTCCTTTTCAAGGGTACACGTTCTGCCTATCGTGCGCTTATTTCTCGTGCTCCATTTCTCCGCGTCGTGCATGGGCGGAACACGAAAGATATTTCGAATCAGGCCCTGATCGACTCCTGCTCAAGCATCATCACGCCGCCGCTGTACTTCCCAAATCACTATAAGGCTCGTGCGAACTCTGTAACTGCACCAATTCGTGCGCATAAATCACTATTACTCCAAAGGCAATATGGAAGGCAGACGAAGTACATTCTTTAAAAGCCTGACAACCAAAGTCCTGGATAAATACTCTAAGTTGACAATGCACCTGCCTCCGGAAAGAGGGCATAGCGGAGGCGCAAGTTATCCCAAGTTTAGGAGTTACTCTTCATGAAACGTGAAGCTGCTATATCCCTGTCGATTGCCGTCGCTTCTCTCGCTCTGCTCTGCCCGCAATTTCTCCATGCCGGCAGCGTAGCGGGCGCGCAGCCCGCCAAGAGAGCCGTCAGCGCTGACGCGCAAAAGCGCGATGCCGGCATGATGGTGCCTGCACAAGCTGCCTTGGCAAAAGAACTTGACTCCAAGAAAATGCAACCAGGTCATAAGTTTCAGGCGGTACTTAGTAACGTTGTGCACTTGAAAAGTGGACTCGAGTTACCGCGCGGCACCATACTTCTCGGTATGGTTACCACGGATCAGATGGAGGTCAAAGGAACTTCCAGACTGGCCCTGCGCTTTACTCAGGCTAAGTTGAAGAACGGCAAGGTGATTCCTATCATGGCTACAATTATGGGAATCTCTCCGCCGGCTTACGGTTCCCTCGATAATCAGACTGCAAACAGCTGGGACGGCAAAACATTGCAGATGGATCAAGTCGACGCCATCTCCGGGGTTGACCTTCACAGTGCTATTGCGCGCCGGAATTCGGGTGTCTTTGTTTCAAACAAGAAAGATGACGTGAAGTTATCGGCGGGAAGCCAGATGGCGCTGGCGATTGCCGCGCAGCAAGGCGATCATCAGAGTTAGCCCGCGTATAGACCGAAATCTTTCTGCGCGAGGATTCGCGCACAGCAACGGGCAAACCCGGGGAATCTCTCCGGCGATGTGCGGGGAGGGCATCACCGCCTCCGGGCAAACCCAATCAAACCTGCGGCCACGGCTCAGAGCGATGGATGGTCACTGCAGCCGTGGCCCGCAGCTGCCCACCATGCATCAAATGCGACCAGTGCACGTTCGCATTGAATCCTGTGCCGTTCCTTCTTGTCGCGGATTTTCTTGCGCAGTTCTTCTTCCAGCGGCTCAAGCAGGTCAAAGGTGATGTTCGCAGGTTGAAAGTCTTTGGCGACGGCGTGCGTGATGTAGTGCACAAGCGAGCCCAGTGCAGTGGTGCGCGGAACGGGCGTGGGTTCCACACCGCGCGCAAGCGAACCCGCATAAAGACCCGCAAGCAGGCCGGTGGCGATGGATTCCGTGTACCCCTCGACGCCGGAAAGCTGCCCGGCAAAGGCGAGCCAAGGATCTTTCTTGAGTCGCAGAGTCTCGTCAAGTAGCAGAGGCGCGCAGATGTACGTGTTGCGGTGGATTTGGCCGTAGCGCAGAAAGTGCGCATTCTCAAGCCCCGGAATCAGCCGCAGCACGCGGGCCTGTTCGCCGAATTTCAGATGATTCTGGAAGCCGACAAGGTTGTAGCTGTCGGCGCGCAGGTTCTCTTTGCGCAATTGCACCACGGCCCATGGAGTCTTGCCAGTGCGCGGGTCACGCAGCCCCACTGGCTTCATGGGGCCAAAGCGCAGTGTGTCGCGCCCGCGGCGGGCCAATATTTCGATGGGCAGACAGCCCTCGAAATAGTCCAGCTTCTCCCATTCCTTGCTTTCGGCGGGCTCGGCGGCCAGCAGCGCATCGAGAAAGCGGTCATACTCCTCGCGGTCCATGGGGCAGTTGATATAGTCGGCTGTTCCCTTGTCCCAGCGTGCCGCAAAGTAAACGCGCTCCATATCGATGGATTCCGCATCCACAATCGGCGAGATGGAATCGTAGAAGGCCAGGTGGTCTGATCCGGTGATGCGCTGGATCTCTTCGCTCAGCGCGCCGGAGGTCAGCGGTCCCGTGGCCACGATGGTCAGTCCCGCTTCTCCTGAATCAGGCGGCTCCAGCCGCGTTACTTCCTCGCGAATGACGCGAATGTTCGGTTCAGCCGCAATCGCCTCAGCGATGCGCCGAGAAAACTCCACGCGGTCCACGGCCAGCGCATGGCCTGCTGGCACAGCCGATTCGTCGGCCATGCGCAAGAGCGCCGAGCCTGCCCGCCGCATCTCCTGCTTCAGCAGCCAGGGCGCGGTGTTGGGTGATTCGCTTTTCAGGGAGTTGGAGCAGACCAGTTCGCCAAACTCCGTGGTTTGGTGAGCGGGCGTTAGCCGTGGCTTGCCGTTCACCATGGCGCGCATCTCGTAAAGGTCCACTTGGCATCCGAGGCGCGCCGCGGTCAATGCCGCCTCCGGTCCGGCCAGGCCGCCGCCAATCACGCGAATCTTCACCGGCCTGTCTCCACAGCTCCTGCCAGCCGCCGCAGCGCATCGCCGGTCACGCGGACATTGCGCCACTCATCCAGGAACTCGGCTCCCATGGCGCGATAGAACTCGATTGCCGGCGTGTTCCAGTCCAGTACCTCCCACTGCAGGCGCGGGCAGCCCTTCTCCACGGCGATGGCGGCTACGCGCTGGAGTAATGCCTTGCCGATGCCAAGCCCGCGAAACTCTGGATAGACGAAGAGATCTTCCAGGTAGAGCCCAGGCCTACCCAGCCATGTCGAGTAGTTGAAAAAATAGAAAGCAAAGCCCCCCGGCTGGCCATCCTTCTCTGCTATAAGGCAGAAATAAAATGGGTTAGGTCCAAACCCGTCGCGCAGCAGATCGGCCTCCGTTGCGGTTACGGCGTCCGGTTCGCGCTCATAGGCCGCCAGAGCGCGGATGAAATCAAGAATCAGCGGGACATCCGCCGGGGTTGCAGGCCGGATCGTGAGTGCCATGCTCATATTGTAGGGTGTGATACAGACCACAATCTGTTCGGCATGGCACAACTACCATGGAAGCAATACAGTTCAGAGTCTGCACCCGCCAGGCCCGGGCCGGTGGCTGCACGACGGGTTTCATCGGATTTGGCCGTCGCTGCAATCTGGTAAAACGCCAGGGAGGCAGTACGGCTGGCAGGTCGCTCTCGCTCTATGGCCTTGTGTTGGATAGTCGATAGGATTTAACTTGAGTCCTGTTGAGTAGACAGGTTCTCAAGCAGGTTTGTGCACTGCGACAGGCTTCGCGCCGTCCACTTGTGCGAAGCGGAGAATTCGCAGTTATTGCTCCCTTTGGGAGGCATGGCCGCAGGTGCACTGAAGAGTTGTAGGCAAATTCGATTTTTGATCGAGCCCGCGGGCAGCCTCGTTCGCGCAGCTCCCAAGGAGAAGAACATGAAACGCACCATTTCACTTTGGCTGGGCGTACTGGCACTCGCCCTTATGCCTGCGCTCGCGCAGCAGAAGCCCGCCGCACCCGCTGCCTCTGTGCCCATGGGCAAGGTTCACGGCCACGTGACGAACCCGACCGGGGCACCCCAAACTAGCGGCGCAGTTTCCTTTCTGGAACCGGCCCACGCGGGCGCCGCTCCCGCAACGTCCCTGCAAGCGGCTGACAAGGGCACCTTCCAGGTCGACGCAAATGGTGACTATAAAGGTGAAGTTCCCGCCGGCACATATTCCGTCGTCTACCGTTCGCAGGGCATGACGGCAGATAAGCAGGCAGACCGATTTGACAATGTAAAGGTAGTGGCCGGACAGGACACCGTGCAGGACATCGACATGTCCCGCCAGGAGTACATCGACAAGTTGCCTCCGGACCAGAAAAAGCAGCTTGAGGATCTCCGCCAAAAGAATGCAGCAGCCCTCAAGGCGAACGAGGTGATCAAGCACCTCAATGCCGATCTGCACACTGTGTCTCAGGATGTGAAAGATTCCGACACAGCGCGCGCCACGGCCGCCCAGCAGTTGGGCCCATCCGCCACCAAGGCCGACCTTGAGGCCAAGGAAACGGAGATCAAGACGGCAAAGTACACCGAAATTGAGACCCTCATGACGAAGGACACCGCGGCCAAGCCGGATGCCTCCATTCTGTGGGCGCAGCTGGCATTGGCGCAGAGCGGCCTCAAGAAGTACGACGACGCCGAGGTCTCCTACAAGAAGGCCCTTGAGGTGGATGCTGCGTCCAAGAAGCCTAATCCGGCAATCCAGGGCATGGCCAACGCAGGTCTAGGCGAAATTTATGCACGCACCGGCAAGGTTGCCGAGGCGAATGCGGCCTATGACGCCGCCGCCAAGATCAATCCACAGATGGCGGGTTTCTATCTCAGAAACGAAGCCGTAATCTTTTTCCAGTCCGGCAATGCGGATGCGCAGGTGGCAGCGGCGGACGAGGCCATCAAGAACGATCCGAATGATGCCCTGCTCTATTACCTCAAGGGACAGGGGCTTGTGTCGAAGGCCACCATCGACCCCAAGACGCAGCGCATCGTTCTGCCTGAGGGCTGCGCCGAGGCCTACCAGAAGTACCTCGACCTTGCACCCACCGGCCCCTATGCCACCGAAGTGCAAGGCATTCTGCAGCAGGCTGGCCAGAAGATCAACTCCAGCTATAAGGCTCCCAAGGCAAACAAGAAATAAACCAGCCGTAAGCACTATCCCAGGGGCGCTCCCGATTGCCGGGCGCGCCCTTTGTGTTTTTCAGGAACGCTGCTCCTGATCTAGGTATCGCGGTGCCTGACCGAGATCCCACATCTGGGTTTTGCCATCTACAATCCTTTCCATGAGTTCTGATCTGCTTAGCTACGAGGCGGCGGCGGCTCTGGTGGCTGCTTGTGCTGCCGATCTGGGCTGCACGCAGCCTCCCATCCGGCACGTGGATCTTGCCCTTGCACAAGGCCGCGTGCTGGCGCAAATTCTTGTTGCTGATCAGGATCAGCCGCCCTTTGCGCGTTCCACACGGGACGGCTTTGCCTGCCGCGCCGCAGAGGCCTCCACACACGCGCTGCTGCATATTGCCGGTGCTACGCAGGCCGGGCAATCACCGGCAGGGTCGCTGCCGCCCAATGCGGCGTGGGAGATCATGACAGGCGCGCCGGTTCCCGAAGGCGCCGATGCCGTGGTGATGATCGAGCATATTGAGAAGGCCGGCAATCACGTTCGGCTGCTTCCGCCACGAACCATCAACGCAGGCGACAACATTGTGGCGCAGGGCGCGCAGGCTCGAAAGGGAGATGCGCTACTACAGGCAGGCACCGTACTCGGACCGGCACAGATTGCCCTTGCCGCTGCATGCGGCTATGCGGTTCTTGAAGTGTTTTCCCGTCCCCGTGTCGCCATTCTCACTACAGGCGATGAGCTTATTTCCGTGGACGCGCTGCCTGGTCCGGGCCAGATTCGCAACTCGAATGCGCCCATGCTGGCGGCGCTGGTGGCCACAGCAGGAGGCGAACCGTGGGTGCTGCCTGCCGCCGCTGACAATGCCGCGTCACTCGATGCCGCGCTGGCCCAGGCCGCAGAGGCCGACATGCTGCTCATTTCCGGCGGCGTTTCGGCGGGCAAGTTCGACCTGGTTGAGCCGGTTCTCGCGCGTCTCGGCGCTCGCTTTCACTTCACCGGCGTGCGGGTCCAGCCAGGCAAACCGCTGGTCTTCGGAGAACTACCGCGAAGTGCTGGTACCTCAATGCGTGGCGGGCCAGGCGTATTGCCCTTCTTTGGTCTTCCCGGCAATCCCATTTCCTCAGCCGTCACGTTTCAGGTCTTTGCCGCGCCGGTACTGGCGGCATTGGCGGGCAGCTGCGAGTCGGGCCCGCGTTTTGCGCTGGCCAAACTGGGGCGGGAGACGGACCGGCACGCCAAGCCGGGCCTCACGCGATTCCTGCCGGCGCGCTGTGACTTTAACCCGCCGGCCGGTCAACTGCCGCATGTCGAGACGGTTCCGTGGCAGGGCTCCGGCGACCAGGCGGCCTTTGCCCGCTCCAATTGCTTTGTCGTTGTGCCCGAGAACAGCGGCTCCCTTGAATCCAACACGATTGTCCGCATCCTGCTTCCCTGAGGAACTCCATGCCCAAATCCACGCAATCCCAGCTTTCGCATTTTGATGAATCCGGCCAGGCCCGCATGGTGGATGTGAGCGCCAAGCCCGCCACGCGCCGCACTGCCACCGCCTCGGCGTTTGTGGAGCTTTCGACGGCCGTGCTGGCGGCTCTGCCCGCCAACCCCAAAGGCAATCCGCTGGAAGTGGCGCGCTTTGCCGGCATGCAGGCGGCCAAGCGAACATCTGACCTGATTCCCATGTGCCATCCACTGCCGCTCTCCCTCGTAGACGTGCAGGCGGAGATTGCTGCGGGCGGCGTGCGCATCACCGCTACGGCAGTCACCACGGGACCCACGGGCGTTGAGATGGAGGCGCTGACCGCTGCGTCGGTGGCTGCGCTCACCGTCTATGACATGACCAAGGCGCTCGACAAGGGAATCGTCATCCGCAACATTCAGCTTGAATCGAAATCCGGCGGCAAGAGCGGGGACTATGCAAGAAAGAGCCGCCGCGCATGAGGCATGTGTGCATGGTCATACGCAAACCCCGCACAATGCTCTACGATTCTCCTTGCGCCTGAAGGAGGCTTCCATGTCACGTACTGCTGTTCTTGCTGCTCGTCTTGCTCTTGTTGCGATCGCTGCCACAGGGGCCTATGCTCAGTCCGTCTCTGTTTACCAGACCACACCGGACCTGCTTGAAGCCATGTCGCATCGCAAGGCGCTGCATTTCTCTGCCAGGCCCGAGTCCGCCGCCAACCTTCCCGTCATCACCATCGACGACGCGCAGCGTTTCCAGGAGATCGACGGCTTCGGTGCGTCGCTCACTGACTCCGCCGCATGGCTCTTCGCAAAAAAACTCACCCCGGCGCAGACCGATGCAGCCTTCAAATTACTCTTCGCGCGCAAGGGCGGCATTGCGATTAATTTTCTGCGCCAGCCGATCGGCTCTTCCGATCTGGCCGTGACGTTCTACTCCTACGACGACCTGTGCCAGCAATCCGCAAAGGCCTGTACTACGCCCGCGGGACTGTCCGACCCCAACCTCGAACACTTTTCGCTGGCCCATGACCAGGAGTACATCCTGCCGATGCTCCGCAAGGCGCTGGCCGTCAATTCGGGCATCCACGTGATGATTACGCCGTGGAGCCCGCCCGGATGGATGAAGACCTCCGGCTCCATGCTCGGTTCCAATCCGGAAACCAAAGAGCCATCGCACCTGCGCCCGGAGTTCTACAACGCCTTCGCGCAATATTTCGTGAAAACCATCCAGGGGTATCAGGCTGCCGGAGTACCGGTATGGGCCATGAGCGTGCAGAATGAGCCGCTCTATGCCCCGCCGACGTACAGCGGCACGAAGATGGAAGCCGCCGAGCAGGCGGCCTTCCTGGGCAACGCGCTTGCGCCCGCTCTGGCTGCCGCGCACTTGAGCCCCAAGGTGATGGCCTACGACCACAACTGGAATCGCCCCGATTATCCCGAGACGGTGCTCAATGACCCCAAAGCGGGCGCACTGGTCGCCGGAACCGCCTGGCATCACTACGAAGGCGATCCCTCGGTCATGACGAAAAATCACGCAGAGTTTCCGCGCAAGGATCAGTGGGTCACGGAGTCCAGCGGCGGGGCATGGCAAAAGGGCAACGTGCTAGCCGAGGAAGCGGGCGAGCTGATCGCCGTGACCCGCAACTGGGCGCGAAGCTATGTGCTGTGGGCGTTGGCCACCGACCAGAACCACGGTCCCTTTGTAGGCGGGTGCGACACGTGCCGGGGACTGGTGACCATTGACCTGAGCGACGCAGCGCATCCGCGCGTGAAGCCCGAAGTTGACTACTATGTGCTGGGCCACGCCAGCAAATTCCTGCTGCCCGGCGCAGTCCGCATTGCATCAGACGAGCCTGCCGGTACTCAGATCAAGGATGTCGCCTTCCGCAATCCGGATGGCACCATCGTGCTCTACGCGCTGAATGCCGGCGCCGCGAGCCAGCAATTCCGCATCAGCTTCCATGGCAAGGCAGTGGCTACCACCATCCCGGCGGGATCGGTAGCCACCTTCACCTGGAAGCAGTAAGCGAGCGCATTAGTGCGGCTGGGCTGGGTTCGTGCCCGCAGGCGGCGGACCGCCCGGCCCCGGTCCATGATGCTCCTCCGGCGGAATGACAAAAGGCTCTGGACTGAAGTGGCCGCGATGGCAGGTGCCGCATGTCACCGGTACCCCTGAGTTTTCAATCATGCCGACGTAATTGGTGTTGATGTCATCGACCATCTTGTACATCAGCCGCGCCACCTTCTTTTCCTTCTTGGAGTCGTCCGCGAAGTCCAGCCGTGGCCGTCCATTGGGCGCCAGGTGGTTGGGATCGGCGGTGTGGCACTTGTCGCAATGCACACCCAGGCCCCCGGCCCACTGCTCCATGGTGTCGTGTACCTGCTCAGCGGTCCAATCCTTGGGCAGAACTTGCAGGTTCTTCGGAGCCGGGAAGTGGAACTGCGGCGGTGGTGGCGTTCCGGCTGGCTGTTGCGGCGGCGCCGGGGTTTGAGCGGCCGCCGTTGTGACGGCGAACAGGGCTGCGCCAAGCAGGGCAACCACAGTTGCTGATAGGGACGGGGAAGCAGGTTTCAAGATTGGAATTCTCCTGGAGGACTGAATGCGACTTGTCCGGTAGACGGAATTCTATGCGGGCCGGTTTCAATTTAGCCTGAAAGTTGCCGCAGAAAAGCGCAAATCGATCAAATCGGGCGCATCTGCTTTGGACCGGAGACGCACGGATGCCCTGGCACGGCAAAGCGAAGGGGCCAGTCCACCGCGTGCTTGATGCCGATGCGCGGCGTTACCCGCACCTCCGGCACCGCAAATCCGTCGTCGCGCACCTGCAGCATCGATTTGGCACTGGTGACGCAGATGCCGTTGTGGCTCATCCGCGTGAGGCCGAGCGCCTGGCACAGCCGGCTCGGTCCACTGGTCAACTGCCGGGCCGGCGCGTTGGTGGAAAGGCCCCGATTGGCTGCCATCCGCTGCATACCCGCCACCGGCTCCAGCGCGCGCAGCAGCACGCAGCCTGCCCGCCCTTCGCTCTCGCAGCTGATGTTCATGCAGAAGTAGCGGCCATAAATCGCATAGACATAGGCGTGCCCCGGCGGGCCGAACAGCACCTGGTTGCGTGGTGTGGGGCCGCGATGCGCATGGGCTGCCGGGTCCGGCGGCCTGTTGTGCGGACCCAGGTAAGCCTCCACCTCCACGATGCGCCCGGCCAGCAGGCCTGTGGCCGTCCGGTGCACGAGCAGCTTGCCGAGCAGCCGAGGAGCCACCAACTCCGGCGACGCGTCAAAGATGGCGCGCGGCAGCACGCGGCCCGGAAGGCGCGGGCTCTCGCCTGGCCGCTGTTTTATTTGTGCGATTTCTTCCATTCCTTCAGCAGGGCCAATACTTCCTCCGCGTGGCCTTCGGGCGTGACTTTGGGGAAGATGTGCAGCAGGGTCTGGTCAGGGCCGATCACGAAAGTGGTCCGCTCGATGCCCCATACTTTTTTCCCGTACATGTTCTTTTCTTTCAGTACGCCAAACTGATTGCACACTTTCTCGTCTACATCAGCAAGGAGCGTGTACGGGAGGTCATACTTGGCGCGGAATTTGGCCTGGGCTTTGGGCGTATCGCGGGAAATACCCAGCACAACCGCACCGGCAGCCTGGAGCTTCTTGAACGTGTCGCGGAAGCCGCAGGCCTCAATTGTGCAGCCGGGCGTGTCCGCTCTGGGATAAAAGAAGAGGATGACTGGTTTTCCGGCGTAGTCCGACAGGCTTACCGTCGTGTCCTCGTCGGTCTGCAGCGTGAAGTTGGCGACCTTCGCATTGAGTTCCATGGGGAATTACCTCGTATGGTAGATGGAGGGCCCGGAGTGGCGGGTTCAGAAAAGGCCACAGCGGCCATCAGGTTGCATTATTTCCGAGGTGGGCAGCAGGTGTCATTGCGCAGAGCAGATGTTTTCTTCATCCGGCAAACAATCCCGGTCCTTCTGGGGCTGCTGGCCGTGCTTTCGGCATCCGCCCAATACCCGGGCAAAGTGGACCAGAAGGCCAAAGACGCCCCGGTGCTGCGCTCCGTTGGCGTGCTGGAGTGGACCGGTCCGGCGGGCAAACCCAAGCACAGCCGCCTGGTACCCGTCACGGTATTCGATGGAGAGGCTCTGCAGGACGGCGGCGTCTACCTGGCACGTCCTCAGCCGCTGGCCGTAGACGGCGGCGTGGAGTACATCCTCGAAAAGAACGGCAAGCACATAGGGCTGTTTGATATTCAGGGCGCCGGGCAGATTCAGGGCGCATGGGTTGGCCTCGGGGCATGGAAGCCGATGCCAAATCCCAAACCGAAGATTTCCCCGGAACAGCTGGCGATGAATGAGTTCGACGATGAAGACAGCGACCGCCCGGTGCTGCACCGCAAAGTGCATCCTGGCGAAACGCCCCCGGGCGGCTCCGGCGGCAAGAGCGGCTCCAGCCGGCCTGCTCCCGCACCGGATCCGGATCGGCCTACGCTGCACAAGTCCAGCACGAGCGAGGGCTCAGCCGGCAGCCCAGCCGACGATACCGACCGGCCCACGCTGACCAGGGCAAAGTCGAAGAAGTCCACCACGGACGTCGGCTACGTGGAATCGCTGCCTACAGTGACTGATCCTGACCGCCCCCGCCTTTTGCGCGGCAAGTACACCGAAGGCGGCGCGGTATTGGTCCCGACTCTGATGGGGTTTCCGGCAGACATGCAGCAGATGGTGGCCGTTTCTGACGCGCAGAACCGCCCAGAGCACCCGTGGAGTTTCAAGTGGGCCAACCCCGCCGACGAAGCAAAAATGAAGTCTGACATGGAAGACGCGGCGCGCACTGCGCTGGGCCTGAACGCTCCGGTGCCGGCTCCAGCCCCTGCGCCAAAGCGGAAATCGGCGAAAGCCAAATCCGAGCCACCCCCGCCGCCGCCCCCACCTGCGCCGCTGGTGGACGAGAAGTTTCGCGTCTTCGAGCTGGCTTACGGTTCCGGGGCCACGATGGTGCTGACGGCGCATACGGATGGATCTGCGGCGCAGCAGAAGTTTGTGACCCTGATTGCCCAGCCGGACCTTTACGGCAACCTGCTGGTACTTTTCAAGAGCGTTACAGACAACGCGCATCTGGATCTGACGCCGCGCATGAAGCTCATTGATGCGGTGGACGCCATGGCCGACAACCGCGGCGAGCTGCTCTTTGAGCTGCGCGGCCCCGTGCAGCGGCAGTTTGCCCTTTACCGCGTGTTGCGCGGCAGCGTGGAAAGGCTGTTCGTCACTGGCGGCGATCTGAGCGCGGGGAGTACGGAGTAAGAGCGGCGGGCTGGATGGCTCAAGCGGTCCTCTTTCCGGTGGCATGACGTTCCGATCGCAATAGGGCGGATTTGCCTTCTGGGATACAATCAAGAATTAGAGTAGGCGTATAGTCTCGCTCTAAGGAACTTCCCCAGAATGGCTTCAGTTTTAACCGCACCCACCTCACCCTCTTCCACAGATGTCACAAATGATTCCGTTTCAACAGCGCGGGATGCGTCTGCCACGACGGGGGCGAATGCCATTCCCGCCTGGCAGCAGGTACGCATGGGCCGCGCCGCCACTGCGGGCGCAGGCTTCAACTGGCTTACGCTGGCGGTCGTCGTGCTGTTTCATGTGGGAGCCCTGGCGGCATTCTTCTTTTTCAGTTGGCAGCGGCTTGCGGCAATGGCGGTGCTTTATGTGCTGGCCATCAACGTGGGCATCGGCATGTGCTATCACCGGCTGCTGACCCATCGCGGCTACCAGACCCCCAAGTGGGTGGAATACCTGATGACCGTTTGCGCCACGTTGTCGCTGGAAGGCGGGCCGATCTTCTGGGTGGCGACACACCGCGTGCATCACCAGCTCAGCGACCATGAAGGCGATCCTCACACGCCGCGCGAGGGAGCGTGGTGGGCGCATGCCGGCTGGATCCTCTTTGGCGAAGCGCTGCACGCGCAGACCGCCCTGCTGGCGCGCTATGCGCCGGACCTTAGCCGTGACCGCTTCCACGTCTGGCTCAGCAAATACCACTGGCTACCCATTACGCTGACCGGCTTTTTGCTGCTGGGCGGCGGCTGGTACTTTGGCGGCCCTGTGAACGGCATCGCCATGGTGCTGTGGGGCGTGGCGCTGCGCGTGACGCTCGGCCTGCATGCCACGTGGCTGGTCAACTCCGCCACGCACCTGTGGGGCAGCCGGCGGTTTGAGACGCGTGACGACTCGCGCAACAACTGGTGGGTTGCGCTGCTGACGGGCGGCGAAGGCTGGCATAACAACCACCATGCGCATCCGGTTTCAGCCCGCCACGGGCTCGCCTGGTATGAAGTCGACCCCAACTTCTGGGGCATCTGGCTGCTGTCAAAAATCGGCCTGGCACGCAAGATTCGCGTGGCGCAGTTCGACCCCGCCGATCCCAAGCCGGCAGGGCATTGAGCGGCGCCTGCAGCAGCACAGAACGGCACTGAGCAATCGGGACAAAAGAGAACGGCGGCCTTACCCACATGGGAGGCCGCCGTTCTGCTTTGAACGAAAACTCAGGACAGAGAAATAGCCGGAACGAAATAGCCGGAACTAGCCGCGCAGCCTGGCCCGCACCCACAGCGCGCCAAACACCGGCAGGGCGATTACCAGCACCACCACTCCAGCGGGAAAGCCGACATAGAGGTAGCTGTTTGCGTAGTTCACCGTGTGGCCGCCGATGAGGTTCCACGCCAGCAGGGAAAAGATGGCGATGCAGGTTGTCGCAAAAAATGTGAAGAATGCCGAGGCGAACGAAAGCAGGAGGCTGGTGAACAATCCGAAGCCCTTGAGCGGGAAGCCGAAGACGGTTCCACCGCCGGGGTGTTGAGTTTGCGCAGTTCGCATCATATCGGCGGCCTCTGTCGTCTAGAATACAGTTTTATGCCCAACAGCGCACAGATCGAGCTTTGGCACGCGGAGAAGGTTGCCACGCAGGTGGCGGTGAGCACAGCCTCCAACGGAATTCACTACGCTTCCTGGGGCGAGACCCGTCTCTCCGAGCCTGACCTGGAGCGGCTGGTGGGCACCGTGCCCGCCGCGCTCTCTGGCGCACTCAGCCGCCGCGCCTATTTCTTTGTTCCCCTGGCTATCGCGGACACTGGCGAAATCATGGTGGCCCCCACGTTCAGCGTCGATCTCGGCGACCGCGCCGTCTGCCACCGCAATGCAACTTTCGGTTCCACTGAGGCTGTGTTTCTTTCGACCCGGCTGATGGAAGACCGTTTCGGCCTGGCTTTTGAGTTTTTCATCAACGTGGCGCACAACTTTGTTGAGGTCGCGGGTGTGCCTGAGAGTTTTGTTTCGCTGGTCTGGTCGCAAGCAGAGGCTCAGGTACGCGGCGAAACCAGCCAGGATGCATGGGAGACCCGCCGCCGCGCACAGGACACGCTCAACGGCCAGAAGGTGATCGACGAGCGCTCGCGCAACGGCTACTTCGATGCCACATTCTCTGACGCACTGGCCATCTACATGCTTTCCCTGGCCGTGGACTTCGACTACCACGACCTGCGGGAGCGCGAGTATCCGCTGCTGGCCGCGCCCGCGCTGGCCGAGCGCTTGCGCCACGTTGCCAGCCTCTTCCCCGCCAACCCCGGATACGAGTTCCAGATTCTCTACCGGCGCAAGGGATAGTTGCGCGAAGGCAGGCCGCGTTCAACTTGCGTAGAGGTTGTGCCGCAGGAACTCGTTGCGGAATTTGCCTTCAGGATCGTGGCGCTTCAGCAGCGCTCTGAACTCCGCGAGCCTCGCGTACTGCGCCTGCACGCGCGCCGGCGGCACGGTGTACAGCTTGCCCCAGTGCGGGCGGGCATCGAAGGGCTCCAACTGCGCCTCGATGAGCGGCAACACCTTGCGAACCGCGGGCCACTCCGGCTTCCATGTGAAATGAATCGCCAGCGAGGGACGCTCGTAGGCGGTGCTCATCCACAGCTTGTCGGCGGCGATGGTGCGCAATTCCGTGATAAACAGATGCGGGGTGATCTGGTCGCGCAGCTTCTCTACGGCTAGAACCGCGTCATACCCGCGCTCGCGCGGCACCAGGTACTCGATCTGCAGCTCCTGCCCGCTGGAGGGCGTGAAGTTCATGCGGAAGTGCGGCAGGCGCTCATACCACGGGCCGGGAATGCCCTGCTGCTCGGTGCAGCTTTCAGGATTGTGACCAACCAGCGGGTGCAGCTTTTCGGTTGCCAGCTTCGCGCCAAAGAATTCCGGCTGCCATTTGTTGGCATCGCCCGGCGCAAGGCGGCGCTTGATCCAAACCTGCGCGGCGCGATGATGCTGCCAGTCGGTGAAGAGGTTGACGCTGTAGCCGCTTGAGAAGATCTCATCGAGATGGTGCTGCGAAATGATCTGCAAAGCTTCTGTGGAAAAATTGCAAATTCAAAAAGGGGGGGTGGGGGGGGGTAGGGGGGCCCTCCAAGTGGTATGGGCTGGTGCTCCCAAAGCCAGAGCCTGCTTCGACTCACTTTTTATTGTGCGCTCAGGAGGCGAAATGATCTGCAAAGCGAAGTGATTTTTTTGTGGAGGGTTGCTGGCTCCCACGTTTCGCAAGCAAAGGATGGATGTCCGGCGATCATTCCGCACAAATGGCCCCTTTATGGGCTAGACTTGGCAGTCAAGTCAGAAAATCGATGAGGAGGCGACGGGATGAACGACTGGAAATTCGTGCAGAAGGATTCTTCAGAGGCTCTTGCCAAGCTCCATTATTTCTCAGTGACCAAGAAACATGCGTCCGGTGAGATTGAAGCGCGTATTACGGTGAAGGAATTCGCTACCGCAAAAACGCGCGACATGCTGTTTGTGGCAACGGCCGATCTTGAGTTGAACCAGAAGACGCTCAAGTTTCAACCGGTTGGATGGAGCGAGACCCTGATGGGCGCGCTGGCGGAATGCATGAGAAACCTGCGCAAGTTCGAGTATGAAGAACTGGGGGAGTCGGCAGCGCTGCCCGCGGATTGAGGATGGGCTTCCAGCTCCGCGCATTCTGAGTTGATGGTGTTCGTTTTTGGTGTTCAGGCAGAATTTTCAACTTCCCCGTGCGATGCAAATGTGACTGAAGATTCCCAACCGCGCAGCGAGAGCGTCGCGCGATCACGGCCTTCTATCCTTTGCACGGCTTCCCGAGGAGAGACCGAATGGCAGATGCGACCTCTGCATCCTTTGCGCTTGACGTAGAACAAAAAGGCAGCGTGGCGATTGTTCGATGCCACGGGAGGCTGGTGGCGGGTGTGAGCGACATGCTTAACAACCGCGTGCGGGAGTTGATTCCCGACTCGAAGCGCATCGTGCTGGACCTGACGGACCTGCAGAACATGGACAGCATGGGACTGGGTACGCTGGTGCGGCTGTATGTTTCCGCCAAGCGCGCGGGATGCACGCTCGAACTGATCAACCTGGGCAAGCGGGTGCGCGAGCTGCTGGGGATGACGAACCTGCTGGGGGTGTTTACCGAGCTTGGCGATAAGGGGATCTCGATCCGGTTCTAAATATGTGGGCATGCGTGGCACGATGTGCTGCGATTGAACGATAATGCGTGCGAGCAAGAGTGGTGAAATCCTAATGAGGATAGAGCGGAATGAACTCGAACTCGCGCAATTTTGCGGGCGGACAACCGTGGTTTGTTGCGGTCATTTTGTTTCTCTGGGTTATGACGGGAATCGAGGCGCGCAGCCAGAATGTATCCCCTGATCTCAAGAGGGAGACAACAAGCCAGAGCGATCAGCCTGCAAGATCCTGGCAACTGGGAGGCTTCGCTGCGGGAGGGTTTGTGCCCTTTTATGATATTCACTCCCCCGGTTATCACTATGCGTTGCAGCTTGACTTTGTGAACGCAGGTTTCGATATAGGAAGAATGCTCACTCCTCCATGCGGCCCGGGAATTCTGCGGGGTAAAGCAGAGGGTATTTTGGAGGTGATGCCGTTTTGGCTCGCCTATTATCCAGCGCAGACCCGTCATGCCTATTATCTAGGATCGACAGTCCCGGTTTATGCTCCATGGGGTTCTTACAGTCGCTTTGGGGCCTCTGTGACTCCGGTACTTTTTCGTTGGAATTTTGTGAGGAGCGAAGGCAGCCGTAGTTTGCCATGGATGCAATTGGGCGGCGGCCTGCTATGGACGAATCACAAGTTTCCGCTGCTGGGTGGGAGCACGAGCGTGATCAATTTCACGCCGCAGGTGGGGATCGGCGAAAGTATCTTTATCCGGAAGCGGCGGAGTCTTGATTTTGCGATCAAGGCTGTTCACATCTCGAATGCCGGCCTGGGCGATAACAACCCCGGCATCAATGCGACTCTCCAGTTCAGCATGGGGTATTCGTGGTGGAGATAAGTCTTTACCCGCTTTTGAATCCCGTGCGTTGAGGGTCGTGCTGGAGAAGTGCTGCGGGTTGACGCCGAAGATGCGATGAGGCGGATTGTGCTTGGTTTGCGATGGATTGTGTCCTACGCTGGGGAAAATGGCCCGCTCATTGGCCCTGACTACTAGAAGGAGGCAATCCTAATGGCAGAGAAGGTAAAGAAAGCGAGCACGTCAAAGGCACCCCGCAAGACCGCGAGCGTAAAGGCGACGACCACCGATGTGGCGCCTAAGAAGGCTGCACCCAGGAAGAAAGCTGCCAAAGCGAGAGTAGCGCAGATGGTTGTGTCTCAAGAGGAGATTGCAAAACTGGCGCACCAATTCTGGGCCGAGCGCGGCCACCAGCACGGAAGCCATGAAGACGACTGGTTCCGGGCAGAGCAGGCGCTCCTCGGCAAGGCTGGCTGATCGCGATAGTTTGGTCAAGTTAAAGCACGTCAAGCACTGGTATACACAACGCGTCCTTCGCTGATGGTCCAGAGGACTTTGCCTTGCATCGTCCAGCCGTCGAAGGGAGTGTTGCGTGACTTGGAACGGGTTTCGGCGACGCGATAGGTCCACTCGGCTTTGGGGTCGAAGATGACCACGTCACCGAAGCTGCCGACGGCAAGCGTGCCGCGGCCCTTGAGGCCAAGGAGCGCGGCGGGCTGTGCGCTGAGCAGGCTGAGGACGCGGCCGAGGGGGAGTTTCCACTCGCGGTGGAGCCAGCGGAGCGAGAGGCCGAGCGCGGTTTCAAGGCCGATGATGCCATTGGGCGCGTGCTCGAACTCGACTTCCTTTTCGTGCGTGGCGTGAGGCGCGTGGTCAGTGGCGATGGCGTCCACTACGCCGTCGAGGATGGCCTCGACCATGGCGTCTCGATCGGCTGCGGAGCGCAGCGGCGGGTTCATTTTGGCATGGGTCGAGTAAAGGCCCACATGCTCTTCGGTTAACAGGAAGTGATGCGGGGCGACCTCGCAGGTGACGCGTAGGCCGTTGCGCCGCGCCTGACGCACTGCGGCCACTGCCGCGGCCGTGGAGGTGTGGGCCACATGCAGATGAACGCGCGGGTCGCGCAACTCTGTCACAAGGCGAATGTCGCGCTCGACAAGGCTGGACTCGGCCTCGGGCGGCATACCGCGAAGGCCCAGTTTGAAGGCCATGGGCCCTGCGTTCATGCTGCAGCCCTGCGTCATGCGCGTATCTTCAGCGTGCTGGATGACGCTGAGGCCCACGCGGGCGGCAGCGGCCAGCGTTTCGCGCATCACGCCGTCTTTCAGAATGGGGTGGCCGTCGTCTGTGACGGCGACGGCTCCGGCGGACTTGAGCGCGGCAAAATCGTTGAGCGCTTCGCCTTTTGATCCGCGGGTGGCTGCGCCGATGGGGAAGACGCGAATGGCGGCATTGCGCTCGGGCGCAAGCATCCAGCGGGTGATTTCGGGCGAGTCATTCACCGGGATGGTGTTGGGCATGGCGGCCACGGAGGTGAAGCCGGCCACTGCCGCCGCTGCCGTGCCGCTGGCGATGGTTTCCTTGTAGCCCTGGCCGGGTTCGCGCAGGTGGACGTGAATATCGATCAGCCCGGGAGCAACGATGAGGCCGGTGGCGTCCAGCACCTCAGCGCCGTTGGCGGATTTGAGCTTGCCGGGCGAAGCGATCTCGGCCACGCGGCCGTCCTTGAGCAGAATGTCTTTGGGTGTGTCCACGCCGGCGGCGGGGTCGATGAGGTGGCCGTTGCGGATTACCAGGGCCGTCATGCGCGGTCTCCTTCGTTACCTGCGGTCAGCGCCCGCTCCACCACTGCCATGCGAATGGCCACGCCGTTGCGCACCTGTTCGAGGATGGCCGACTGCGGGCCGTCGGCCACGCCGCCTGTGAGTTCAAGTCCGCGAATGATGGGGCCGGGATGCAGGACCACTGCGGTGGGAGCAAGCGCGGCGAGACGCTGGCCGGTGAGTTGATAGCTGGACTTGTACTGTTCGAGATCGAGTTGCAGGCCCGCGAGTCGCTCGGCCTGAATGCGCAGCATCATGACAACCTGCGACTGGCGGAGAGCTGCCTCAAAGTCGCGCTCGATGGTGATGCCGGGGCCTACGCCGGCGGCCAGTTCCGGCAGCAACTCTTTGGGACCGCAGAAAACCACCTGTGCGCCGAGACGAGGCAGCAGCATCATGTTGGATCGCGCCACGCGGCTGTGCAGGATGTCGCCCACGATAGCCACGGTGACCCCGGCCAGCGTTTTGGGCTGAACGGTGCTGATTCCCGGCCGCAGATGCGCGAGGATCGTGCGCAGGTCCAGCAGCGCCTGGGTGGGATGCTCGTGCATGCCGTCACCGGCATTCAGCACAGGCAGGTGCGTCGAGGCTTCCAGCAGCCACGGCGCTCCCGATGAGCTATGGCGCAGGATGATGGCTTCCGCTCCCAGAGCGCGCAGGGTCAGGCCGGTGTCTTTCAGCGTCTCGCCCTTTTCAATGCTCGACGACAGGCTGGAGACGAGGGTTGTGTCCGCGCCAAGGCTCTTGGCGGCCAGCTCAAAGCTGGTGCGCGTGCGCGTGGACGACTCGTAGAACAAGAGAGCCACGCGCCGCTTGGCAAGGATGCGTGCGCGTAGCAGCGGGTCCATGCCTTCAAGCGCCGTGGCGCGGGAGAGGATGTGGCTTACGCTCTCCAGGCTCAGGTCGTTGACTGAAAGCAGCGAGCCCGGATTGTATGGAAATGGCGATGGATCAACAGGCGGAAGATGAAGCAGGCGGCGTGCGGGCGTTGCAGTTGCGTTCATGCAGACTCACACCGGAGTACCGGTCTCCGGTCCGGTTCACAGTCGTTGCCGGGCACTCGAAGGCCCCGGCGAAGAGCGCGTGGGGATGCGCGCAGGTTGAAAGGCGAGGGGACTAGTCCACCCGCTCGACCAGCAGCACCTGCTCGTCGTTGTCGACTTCCTG
>JAJXZL010000019.1 GCA_021780075.1 Acidobacteriota bacterium | reverse complement strand
GTGGTTCCAGGAGGAAGTGCGCCGCGAGCTTGAGAAGCGCTTCGGAGCCGAACAGGTCCACGAGGCCGGTCTGCGCGTGGAAACCACACTTGACCTCGACCTGCAGCAGACCGCAAACCGCGCCGTAGCTGACGGTCTGGCAACCTACGAGCGCCGTCGCGGCTGGAAGGGCAATCTTGAAAATGTCCTCGCCGGTGGCTTCACCCTTGCCGACTACAGGCATCCCGACTGGGCCACCAGCAGCGGTCCAGGCGACTACATCCACGCTCTTGTGACGCGTGCCATGCCGCTACAGATTATGGCGCGTGTGGGCTCCACCCAAGTCATCCTGTTGCCCTCGGACTGGCAGTGGACCGGGCAGCGCTATGGCGACACACTCGTCAAGCCCGGCGACATCATTTATATCCACCTGACGGATGCAATGGAGGGCAACGCTCGCCGCGCAACGCTGGAGCAGGACTCCGGCGCGCAGGGCGCATTGCTCGCCATGGACAACACCACCGGCGACGTGCTGGCCATGGTTGGCGGACGCGATTACGCGCTCTCTCAGTTCAACCGCGCCACCCAAGCCGAGCGCCAGACTGGCTCCAGCTTCAAGCCCTACGTCTACGCCACCGCCATGGAGGAAGGCGCCAAGCCCACGGACATCATCGTTGACTCGCCGGTGAACTTTGGCGGCTATGCCCCGCACAACTACGAAAACGACTTCAAGGGCGCCATCACGCTTACCACGGCCTTTGCCGAATCGCGCAACGTTCCCGCCGTCAAGCTGGCCGCGCGCGTCGGCATTCGCAATGTAATCGACCTCGCCCACCGCTTCGGCGTCACCACAAACATTCCCGCTTACCTGCCCATTGCGCTGGGTGCGGCTGAAATCACCCTCGTCCAGCAGGTGGACTCCTACTCCGTGTTTCCCAATGACGGCATTCGCGTTACCCCGCGCCTCATCCGCAAGGTCCAGAACTACGACGGCATTACTCTCTGGGAAGACCGGCCCGAAGTCAGCGAAGTCATCAGCCAGCAGACGGCGCGCTCCATGATGGTCCTTCTTGAGCAAGTCACGCGCAGCGGCACCGGCGCTGCCGCCGCACAACTCGACCATCCCCTGGGTGGCAAGACGGGCACTACCAGCGACTTTACCGACGCATGGTTCCTTGGCTTCTCACCCTCGGTGACCTGCGGTGTCTGGGTGGGCTATGACAGTCGCGAGTCGCTGGGCGAAAAGGAAACCGGCGCACGCGTGGCCCTGCCCATCTGGACAGGTTTCATGCGCGCGGCCATTGCCAACTCTCCCGACGAGCAGTTCCTGGCCGATCAGGACGATGATCTAACGCCGAGAGCCTCCAGCGCGTCTCCCGCCAAACCGGAAACGCCTGCGGCTACCAAGCCGGGTACCCAGTCAGTGCACCCTTCTACTGGAGCAAGGACGGAAAACCACTTACTCAACCGCCCGCTACCAGCCGGAAATACCGCTGCGCACGCGCTACATCCTTGAATATCTGCGCCTTCAGCATCTCCGGCGTGGGCCACGTTATCTCCGGTCGCAGCCTGAAAAGGAACTCCAGTTTCACGGGCGTCGTCTCATCCATGTCCACCGGCTCAAAATCCAGTATGTGTGACTCGACGGCAAACGAGGCTTCGCCAAACGTCGGCCGGTTGCCCACGTTCGTCACCGCCTTAAAGCATCGCCCGCCAATCGTCAGCCGAGTTACATACACGCCGAAAGCCGGAAGCTGCTCGTCGTATGGCGCTAGATTCACCGTAGGCACCAGCAGCCGCGTGCCGATGCCGCGTCCTCTGGCCGGTGTCGAGCACACGGCGAACGGCCGGCCCAGCATCCAACGCGCACGGCGCAAGTCGCCAGCCGCCACCAGCCCCCGCACCGCTGAGCTTGAGACCTCAAGCCCGTGCACATGAACCGCCTCGTGTATTTGCAGGGAAAAGCTGAACTCCGCGCCAAACTCCGCCAACTCTCTGACCCCGGCCTCAGCACGCCGCCCAAAGCGGAAGTTGCCACCTTCATGCAGACCGCGCACGCCCAGAGCTTCCACCAGCACCTTGCGCACAAACTCCCGTGCCGGCAGACCGGCAAGCGTCGCATCGAACGGCAGAACCAGCACCGCATCGATGCCGGTCAAGGCGAGCAGGCGGATGCGCTCTGCAATGGGAGTCAGTAGCTTCGGCGCATGCTCCGGCATCAGAAACTGGTCAGGGTGTGGGTCAAAGGTAATCGCCACTGCACGCACGCCGAATGCTCGCGCCTCCGCAACCACGGCGGAGAGAATCTCCCGATGCCCCACATGCACACCATCAAAGTTGCCGATGGCGGCCACGCTTGGGCCAAAGCCCGCCGGAATCTGGGCCAGCGTTCTGTAAACGGGAATTTTGCAGGCTGCGTTCTCGCTCATCGACGCACGCACCCCAGATTCACAGCAAAACTGAGGCCGTCGTACGCGAGAGCCATGCCGGCAGGCAACGCGCGATTAGTCGCGGCGTGGCCCAGGTCATGGGCGATATGAGTGAACCAGGTCTGCCGCGCGCCAATGCGCCGCGCCCACTCCACCGCCTGATCCAACGTGGCGTGGCTGGGGTGCGGTTTGTGGCGCAAGGCAGAGATAATCAGGCAGTCGATTCCCTCCAGCAAGACGAAGCTCGACTCGGGAATGGCGCTTACGTCCGTCAAGTATGCCACGTTCCCAAAACGAAAGCCGGAGACATCCATCTCCCCGTGCAATAACGGCACACGGACAAATTCGACGTCATGCACTACTGTCCGCTCTTCCAATGGCTCGATCCGCACACGGGCACGATTGGGATACGTGGCTTCAGGAGAAAAAGTGTAGTCGTAGATGCGCCGGAGCATGTCTGCCGTCTCCTGCGAGGCATAGAGCAAAATCACTCCGCCCTCGCGCGCAACTGTAAAGCTCAGCGGGCGCAGATCATCCAGTCCAAGGATGTGATCGGCGTGGCTGTGGGTATAAAAGACGGCATCCACGCGCGTCAGTCCGCTGCGCAGGGCCTGCTCACGAA
Organism: Acidobacteriota bacterium; assembly: GCA_021780075.1. GTDB lineage: Bacteria > Acidobacteriota > Terriglobia > Terriglobales > Acidobacteriaceae > Telmatobacter. Next base: position 30,480 of record JAJXZL010000019.1, on the reverse strand, counting down.
AATCGGGGCCGGTGTCAATCACCACCACGCGTTCATGCCCGCTCTGCTGCATGCGCAGCAGCACCGAGGGCCGCAGCCGCTTGTCATGCGGGTCCGTCGAGGTGCACACCTCGCAGTCGCATCCCAGCGTCGGAACCCCCATCGAAGTTCCTGTCCCGAGAAATGTCAGCAGGCCTTCCATCAGTTCTTTAGCGCTTACCCGGCGGGGGCTGCGGCGGCTGCATGCCCTGCAGGGTAATCATGCTGGTCAGCTCCAGAAAAGCCATGCGCGTCTCAAAGAGCACCGTCTGCAGAGTCCGCTCCTCAGCCTCGGTCAGGTTGCCCTTGGTCTTATCCGCCAGTACGCCCAGCAGGTCAATCGTCTGACGTGCGCCAAGGATGTCCACCCTTGGCCGCTGCCCCTCCTGCGTTCCCGCGCCCATCTGAATCATCGCGGAGACGTACAACTGCTGCGCCAGGTTCTCAAAACCAACCGGCGGCTGCGCCCCCATGCCTGGATTCTGGGCGCGGACTAGATCCTCAAGCCGCTGGGCTGAGGCGTCATAGGCTGACTTCTGCTGCTGGCTTTCCTCGGCGGTCGGCGCGGGCGGCATCTCAAAATGCTCCTCTTCCGCAGCAGCAACCTCAGCGGCCTCGGGGGCCGGCTCTGATTTGCTCTCCGTCACCACGAGTCGCGGACCGGCGCTTGCCTCAGCCTCGGGAGCAGGCGTCTCCGCATGTTCTTTCTCTTCTTCCGCTTTGAACTTGCGGCGATCAATCACTTCAAATTTTGGTGTATCGCTCATGGTTTTCAGGTTTCCAATCCGTTCAGGATACAAGATTTGGCGGTGCGGCCAGAATGCGGGCAGTGCCCGTGGCTGCTCCCGCAGTGTACGTCAAAGCCTCATTGCGCGCTTCAGCTTCGCCGCGCATCATGCCCAACGCAAATACCCGGCTGCCTGCCGCCAGCTTCAGCTCGGCCGCGCTGGTAATCGCGCCGGCCGCTGCGCCGTCCAGCATCAACTCGGTGCCGGTCTCCGGCACGGGCCCTACCAGCTCTAACTGGCGCAGATGCCGGTGCACGCTACCCCGTGAGCGAATGCGCTCCACAATTTCCTGGCCCAGGTAGCAGCCTTTGCTGAAGTGCAACGCCCGCATCTGTGATGTCTCCTGCGGCAGGTCACGCTCCACCATGTCGATGCCGAACGACGGAATCCCCTCGGCAATCCGAAACGCCTCCAGCGACGCTGAACCCACCCGCACAGCGCCCGCCGTTGTGAACGTCCTCCAGAGCCGGATAACACCTGCCACCGGCGTCCAGAGTTCGTAGTGCGGTACCAGTGCGCCGTAGCCACGGAAAATTCGCAAATCGAGCCCGTTCCACTCCACCCGCGTGCAGGTCATGGGTTCAGAGAGCGTGGGCAGGCCCATGCGCTCCAGCACTTCATCGGCCTGGGGACCGGAGAGCCCCAACGCCGTCTCCTCGGCACCCGGCTCCTGTCCCAAGGGAACCAGCTCCACGTCGTCCATGATGATGAAGCGCTCAAGATGCGCCAGCAGACGCTCGTACTGGTCCGCGGCAATTTCCAGAATCAAGGACGAATCCCCCGCGGCAGCCTCATGCTCTTGGTGCAGGGGTTCATGACCCTCGCGCCATACTGTCACATCGCCCTGGATGCGCCCCTGCGCATTGAGAACAAGGTTCCACGCGCCGGCATTGGGTCCGAGGTCTTTTACGGTGTTGGTGACCATGCCGCTCAGCCAGCGGAAACGATCTTCGCCGCGCACGGCGACTCGTCGCATCCAGCCCAGGTCATACACCGCCGCACCCTCAGCCAGCGCCGCTGTTTCTGCTGCTGGCGCGTCCAACTCCTGTGGGGTCAGCGCACCATGATACTCGGCAAGCCGTGGCGCCCTGGGCGCCGAAGTCAACAGCGTGGCTAGCGGAGTCGCCGGAGTAGGTACTGCAATCACCGAATCACTCATAAGGAAGCACTTTCGCGGTCGTGCGCATACTTTTCTTGTGCAAATATCGCGCTGCACCGCATCCTGATTATAGCCTTGCTATTGGATGCTGAACGTGGCGCCTCTATTACTAAAATCGCGAGGAGACCGAATGATCAGGAAGTTCAAATTGGCGGTACCAACCAGGCGCGCGTGGATGCTCGCAATCACCCTGAGCCTCCCTGTTGCCGGGACGGTCGCGCTGCCGCCAGCCCTTCCCGCCCAGCAGGCCGCCGGCGCTTCGCAGGCTCCCGCAGGAGAGCCGGCTCAAGCTCCGGTCGCTCCTTCGCCCAAGGGAAAATCCGCGACTGCAAACCACATCACACCCGAGCAGGCGCAGCAGCTATTTGGCCTGGTGGATGATCTGCTCAAGTTCTCCTCGGAGGAGACGGGCCTGCCCATTAAAAGCACCGTCAAGCGCCAACTGACCACGCGCACTGCCGTCGAAAACTACCTGAGCGAGAAGTTCAATGATGATGAGGACGCCAAGCGCATGCAGCGCAGCGAAATTGTGCTCAAGAAGTTTGGCCTGTTGGACCGCGATTTTGACCTGACACCCTTCCTTCTTTCTCTGCTCAAAGAGCAGATTGAGGCCTACTACGATCCCAAAACCAAGACCGTAAATATGCTGGACTGGGTGAGCGTGGACGAGCAAAAGCCAGTGCTGGCACATGAGTTGACGCATGCACTGCAGGATCAGCATGTAGACCTGGAGAAGTGGGGCGATCAGACACCCGCTGACGTCTCCCTCACTTCCAGCGGCGACACCGACCATCTGGCAAAGGACGAACTGGACACGGCGCGCAGTGCAGTATCAGAAGGCCAGGCGACCGCGGTGATGATGGACAACATACTCAAGCCGATGGGACACAGCCTTATCAAAGATCCCGAGGTCGTGGAACTCATCAAGCAGCAGATGACAGGCTCCTCGGACTCGCCGATTCTGGCCCGCGCGCCACTGCTTCTCTCTGAGTCGCTGCTGTTCCCGTATCGCGAGGGCCTGAGCTTTGAGCAGGACGTTTGGATGGACAAGGGCCAGACTGCGGCCTTCAGCGGCGCGCTCGACCGCCCGCCCACATCGAGCTGGGAGATCCTTAACCCCCGCGAATACGAAAAGGGCCACCTACCCCCTGTGCCGCTGCTGCCCAACATTCATCCGCTGGTGGACAAGCTTTACCAGCCCTACGACATTGGCCAGGTGGGCCAGCTTGACCTGCACATTCTCACCGGACTCTTTGGCGGAGACGAAGCGGCCCGTAACCTGACACCCGCATGGGACGGCGGCCTCTACTGGGCCGGCCAGTTGCGCAGCGCCACCGCGGCCGGACGGGCGAGCACCAAGTCCATTGCTCTGTTGTATTTGTCGGTTTGGCGAAATGACGCCTCGGCGCAAAGCTTTGCTCGGCTCTACGCTCGCGAGCTGGGCCGCAAATACTCCGGACTGAAGCCCGACATGGCCGCACAAAGCGCCGTACCCGTCAGCAGCGACGAGATGGTGCAGGTTTTTTCCACGGACGAGGGCCCGGTGGTTATCACGACCCGCGGCAAGCTGGTCTTCGTCTCAGAGAGCTTTCCGCTTGATCTGGCGCGCAAGCTCGCCACGCTTATTCTCGATGTGCAGGGCAGGGGCGCGATGCAGATGGCGTCAGCGCGCCCAACCGCACCTGCGGCCTCAGAGCCTGCGGCCGCGGAACCACTGACTGGCAGCTTCGTCCGTTTCTTCTCCAACTGCGGCGTGATGAAGGCGGCGGTGGACGCGACCCTGCACGCAGCACCATGATGGCTTAATCCGTACGCGCGCCTATCCACACGAACAGGGATGAGTGTCAGGATTGCCGGTCAGCGGCAGATTCGTTTTTTGTCAGCCGGGGCGCTACTCTGTTGAGCTATTCTTGTTTCGCTTCACAGGAGGGTGCATGGGATCCCGTCTCCCTGCCATGCTGGTCGTCTGCGCCCTGGCCTGCTTTCTGGCTTGCGGCCGGGATGCGACTGCGCAGGCTCTGGGCGAAGCGGTACAGATAAACCGGCAATCCATGCAAGGCATAGGCACGGGTGTCCGGCCGGGATTTCCGGCAGGCGCGCGTGGCACGCAGCAGACGGCAGGGCAGGTGGTGATTCAGAATGCCGATGGTCCGCGCGCCTTGCCGGACTGCAAGTGCGCAGGGCTGCCCGTCTTCTCAGTCAACTCGGGTTCGATCGTTGCGGGAACGCAGGTGACCATTTCAGGCGCTTCGCCGGGTGCCCTGATTTATTACACGACCGACGGCTGGACGCCGACCGAGGCTTCCGCGCGCTATACCGGGCCTATCGTCATCACTGCTGACACGCGGTTGCAGGCCTTTGCGGAAGAGCCGCAGAAGCTGCCCAGCGCGATTGTCGAGGCGGACTTTGCGGTGAGCGGGCCACAGGCGCCCAAGCCACAGACCTTGCAGGCTTTGGGCGGCGTTTTGCGCAAGGGCACAGCTCTGCGTCTGGTGACGGATGCGGATACCGCTTCAGACACGGCGCAGGTTGGCGATCGCGTCGCGCTGCTGCTGGATGAGGCGGTGATGGACGGCAACACGTTGATCGTGCCGAAAGGAACTGCGGCCAAAGCCACCCTGACGCGGGTGGACCCGGCCGGACCGAATGGCAAACCGGGGGTGCTCGCGTTTCAGGTTCTGTCGCTCACAGCACATGGAGTTACGATTCCGCTGACGGCGAACCTGACGCTGGCGGCAGCCGATGCCAGAGTGCAGAGCCAGCACATCGCAAATGCTTCACTTGTGCATGTGGTGGGTGCACTGCCGCATGGCGAAGAGTCCGAAATCACGCCCGGCATGGTGCTCACGGCGCTGGTTGGCGCGGACACGGCCTTGAACCACTAGCTGATTTCACAGGTCTTCGACGTGAGAGCTTCATGAAGTGAAGTGAAGGCTTGCTGAGGCGCGCCGCGAAATTCTCTGCAAGATGGCATCTACTCGACTCTCGTAACCATAGGGGGGGTAGGGGGGGGGGGGGGGTACCAGCCGCTAGCCTCCAGCTTCCAGCTTTTAGCTCTTCTGTGAGGGCTGGATGCGTGGTTCTGACTCACTTTCTTATTCTGCACGAAGTGGGGGAAATTCTCTGCAAACCTGTCGGAGATTTTTTGTGAGCCCACTCTTTCCGCGGAGTGCGCGGAAAAGGATGGGCGACCCGGTGGCTTCTGCTGCCGGAGGGGTGATGGGCATTGCCGATGGGCAGGGGATAAAGCCCCCAGCTGTGCCGCCGTTTGCGGCACGACTGAAGTCGTGCCCTGTTACAAGGCGCGATGGGTATGCAGGAATCCCAGGTCTCAAAAGCGAGACCCTTCGACAAGCTCAGGGCAGGCTCTGGGGCACGCATTGCCTGTGGCAGGTCAGACTTGGCCACCCGCCCATAGAACAGTGCTTCCACCATCCCCCGGTCCCCAAAAGCGAGGGACCGGGGGCACCCTCAGCGTGGTTTGGAACAATCACGGGACCGGGGCCACCCGCCATGTTTCTGAGTACCGTCGTACGTGAATAGAGAGTTCGTCATACTTGCATTTGGGATCAGTGGCTCGAAAAGCGGTCGGCGTGAGATCAGTGTTTGAGATGAGGGGGGTTCTTTAGTTCAGGTTTAAAGCCTTCCGGCTCGCTGTTCATACCGAATTCTCGATAGCGTCCAACCGACCTGTCCCATGCAATTTGAATTGGCAGCGCCTCCACGTCTATTTTTTCGCCTTTCAACAGATAGCTGAAATTCAACACAAACGACTTTTTCCCGTCATCACGTTGATCTGCGAATGCCAAACGGTAGCCATAAAATGGGGCTGAATCGTCGATGTAGTCTACTCCGATGAATCCGGCGTCATTCTTAATTTGCTTGGAAACGCTCAGTGCCACCTTCCAGTCGGAACTCTCGCGGCGCAATATGACAAGTTGTAAAATGTTTACACCGGTTCTCTGTTCAGATACTTTCCCCGTTCGAAGAACCGCAACCGATTCCAAGACTTTTGGATCGTTCAATGTTCCACATTTCAGGACCTCTGCATGTTCTCCTAGAACCTTCACGGCTGCGTCAATGCACTCCTGGTTTCGACTACCAATGGATAAGGCAACTGGGCTGTTGCCCGCGTTCTCAGCGACAGCATACGTTAAGCAACTGGAAGCAGTGCATAGACTGACAATGACCAAGAACAGCCCTTTGCAAAATCTTCTATGTTTCGTCATCGACTTGCTCTCACGCTCTGCGCCCTACAGCGTCGCAACTGAATCTGTTCGGTCTTGAATCGGAGGACTACTGACAGCTCACCTTTCCATCCGGCCCAGTGGCGCAACTTGTAGCGCTTACCTTCGCCGTGGGCTCAGCGGGCGGTTGATTTCCAAAGAGTGACCACGCCCAGTTAATAAATCTCTGCCATGTACCTGACGTATTTGAAGCTGAAGTTGAGGACGAGCGAGGCTTTTCAATTGATCGGCCCAGTCCAGCAAAATTCTCGTTTCCGAGCTTCGGGTTCTTGATCTTAACGTAAAACGGCTGGACTTTCTTACCTGGCCTTGGCGCGTGTACGAAGTACACCTTTCCATCGCGCACATCCACCACAATGCCTGTATGAACGACGTTTCCTTGTGAGTCGGTAAAGAAGATTGCATCACCTGGTTGGGCATTGTTGATGTCCGTCGAATATTGTCCACCAGTCTGAAATTCTGCGGATGATCTCCCTCTTCAGATTCGGGGTCCGTTCCTTTTTTCTCCACTCGACGTATTGGTGTCTTCATCCAACTGACCGTCTTCCTCGTCAGCCCATTTTGGTAGGCCGCAGTTTTGGCATTCGTCATGCAAACGGCCAAAACGCTCTCCGCAGCGCGGACACTCCCACGTGTATTGAACGTAAGCATAATACCCGGCTGTCAACAGTAGAATGACCTCAATAAAGAAGAGAAGATCGACCAGAGCAGTTGGAATAGGCTCCTTAATCAAATTCATCAATAGTCCGATGCTCGGGATCACCAAGAACGGCAATGCGACGAAAGCTAAGAGTGCATACATACCGCGCTTGCGAATGCGCCGATAATCGGCCCAAATTGATTCGTATTTCATAATCACCAAATCTCCTTGCAATCCCAGCTAGTCATACATTAATGTCAGTTCAGGCACCTCCCTAGTTGCAGCCAACTTCACAATCCACGCGTGTCGTCGTAGTCATATTGAAGATTGAGGCAGTCGGCGTCGAAGGTCCGATCGTAAAGCTCATCCCCCAGTCGCCACTTGTGTCATTGAAAATCTGAACCGACACTAACGGGATATTGATTTGTGTGACAGCAAACGGACCACTCAAATCGCCCGTAGTCGACGTGTTTGCAATCAGGCCGCTCAAGCCGACTCCTGCGTAAGCGCCGGCAACTAATGGTGAGGTTGCACTCTGATCTGGTGCACCCGCCGTGTGACTCCCCGCATATGCTACTGTGCCCCCGCTCAGTGCATCGCTAACTTGCACTTGTCCTTTTGTGTTCACAGATGCCACTTTGTAATAGGCGCCATTTGCCTCAGCACCTGCCACACCGACCCCGGCGTCCACATTCCCGGAAATGCCTGCCCCAACTGTGAGACCCTTTGGTTTACTCGCCGTTTGAGGAGTTGAGCTGCCCGTTGCTGGCCCAACCCTATGATCGTTGGGAGGTCGCACATGGGCCGGATCGGGTGTAGGCGGCGGAGGCGGCGGTTGCGTTGGGACGCAAGTATTCCCTATGCCAAAGATACAGACATGGCCATCCAGATCGCGACCCGTCATCGGATTGTTTAAAACGTAGGCATATAGGTTCAGGCTTTGCGGATTATCCAGCTTCGCGTACGGCACCGGTTCTGCTTTCGCGCTCCAGTCCGGGCTCAACCAGCGTCCCATCGTAGACGCATAGTACCTAGCCCCGAAGTAGTCATTGCCGGATTCGGAGTCACGTTCTTTGCCGGTGAAAAGATGCTCAGTGGGAGATGGTGTACAACTCTCTCCATCTCCATAAGGCAGGCTCAAACAAGTCTGTTCCTGCACTCCGTTGGGGTCCGTCTGAGAACGGCGAGTTCCAAGAGGATCATACTGATAGAAATGGAGCTTGTTCCCGTTCACTTCATAGGTGGAAATTAGTCTTCCGTTAGCCCAAACGTTTGTATGAGCCCACGTCACTGTCGAGCTGGAGACCGACATCTCAGTCATCTGCTCGGAGCTAGGCCCTAGAATGTAGTCGCTCGTCGTCTGGAAGCCGTTGCCGGCACCGCAGCTCCAGATCGAAATCGTTCCCTTCGCTACGCGAATGCCTTCCGCGTTATACAAGTATCCCGTCATTGCACCTGTTAGGGTGTTCTTAGCCGCACACAATCGGCCATCGCCGTCATACAAGTATTGAGACGTACCGTCGCAGGTGACATCGCCCGAAGCATCGTAGCAATTTCCTTGATTCACGTTCTGGCTGGTCGCACTCATCTGGTTGTTGTTGGAACCGTTTACGGTTGTGCTGTACTGTGCCCAGACATTTTGACCGATCCCTCCGGAAGTTTGGCAGGCAGTAGCGCCCCCGGATCCGGACGTAAAGGCAGCGTTTGAGGTCTCTTGCGCTGTCCTATTCCCGAACACATCATAGCTCCAACAGTAATATGGATAGCTGCCGCTACTCGATTCTCCGCCCATTAGCCGGTTCAAGGTATCGAACGTCAGGCTCCAGGTTCCCGTCACATAATCCCTGTAGGTCTTAATATTGCCGGACCCGTCGTATCCTCCAGAGGGTACCGTATAGCCGTATAGGATCTGGCCATTCACAACTTGGCTGATTGAGTTTGATGTCGTCCCAGTATAGTCCGCATTCCCAAGCCAACTTGCGGAAATTGAATGAGTCCCCGGAAGGAGATTCGTGCTGAAAGAGGCAGTGGTGCCGGAGAGGGTAGCAGTACCGATGGAAGATCCATTGTTGTAAAAGGTCACAGTTCCCGTCAGCCCGCTCGACAAGGACGGGCTCCAGCGGATAGGGCGCGGCGGCGCTTTTGCTTGCACTCGGCACAGGGGAATCGTAATCGAAGAGGGTGGACAACCCGGTGTGAGTGGAATCCCGGGTCTCAAAAGCGGAACCCTTCGACAAGCTCAGGGCAGGCTCTGGGGCACGTGGTGGTCCTAGAAATTTGATTGATTTTCGCTGGCGGCCCGCACTATAGTCGTTGCGTCTCCATCTTCCTCACATTCTTCTCTTCATTCAGGGCCAAGGCATTCTGGGACAACCTAAGGGAAAAGACTGGCCAGGGGGCCAAGGATAGCTGTGTATCAGGAGGTCGGCGATGGCGACTGCATCTGCGGTGCAGAATGGGCGGAGTACGTGGCATGTGCGCGGGACATGGAGCGCGCGGGATGACCGCGCGGCCTACGCGGTGTGGCTGGGCGTGCTGTGGGTGGGGATGATCGCCGGGTTCGGCGTGGACTTTCCGAGATATTTTGCGGAGAAGCCGCCGGCGCCCATGATTGTGAACTTGCACGGGGCGGTGTTCACGGTGTGGATGCTGATCCTGACGGCGCAGGTGATGCTGGTGATGAAGGACCGGGTGCGCTGGCACATGAAGATGGGCTGGTTTGCGGCGGGCTGGGCGTGCCTGATGGGCGTGGTGGGACCGTGGGCGGCGATGGAGTCGCAGGTGTCGCACATGTCGAACCCCGTGATTGATCCGCAATTCATCTCAGTGCACATCGTGGATATTGGCGGGTTCCTGCTGCTGCTGGCGTGGGGGATGACGCTCAGGAAGAATCCGGCGGCGCACAAGCGGATGATGATTCTGGCGACGGTGTCCTTGGCTGATCCGGGATTCTCGCGGTTTACGGGGTGGGTGTGGCCGAACGATCCGGCGTCCATGGTTGTGTGGTTCTTCTGGTCGTTTTACGGCAATGTGCTGCTGGTGGCGCTGATGCTGGGGTGGGACTGGTGGCGCGGACGGCTAGTGCGGCAAGCGGTGATCGGCGGCGTGGGGCTGCTGGCAGCGGAGGCTGCGTCGGTGCTGTTGTACTTCTGGACGCCGTGGAAGGTGGTGACGCTGGGCTGGGTGCAGGCATGGGCGCGGCATTTTGGGTAGGGTTCGTGGATTCCCACCCATGTCGCCCACCTGCGGTGGACGCCATGGATGGGGCACTCGGCGAGGTTCTTTGCGGGCCCACCCTCTCCGCAGAGAACGCGGACAAGGGTGGGGCAACCCTCATGGATGGGGCAGCCGGCGTGAGTGGAATTCCAAGTCTCAGAGTCGAGACCTGGGGCACCTGGTGATTGAAGCAACAGCAGATCCTTCGCTCCGCTTACCCCATCACGCTGCGCGCGACGGGGCCCCAAGCGCGCTCCGCTCAGGATGACAAGAGTGGTGGAGATGGGGCGGGCGTGCTCTGCTCAGGATGACTTGAAGGGGAGTGGCGGATTCTCATGCACGGGCTGAAGCCCATACCCTTCTCCCGATCGTGCATGCATGGATTTGTTGCGAAGTAAAAAGGCCGTCCCTTGCGGGGCGGCCTTTTGTGTGGAGAACCAAGGTTGAGTGTTTTTTGCGCCGAAGGCGCGGTTCGCTGGACGCGCAGTCCTAGTCCCCGGCGACGGGCTCGGCCGACTGGACGGGCTTTGCGGGGGCGATGGAGTCGATGCTGACGATGCCTTCTACGGGCTTTTCGCCGAGGACGTGCTCGCGGTAGAGCTTGGCCATGCGGGCGTTGTCGGCGTCCGTCTTGACCTTGTCCGCCACGGTCTGGTTGCGGGCGCGGAGTTTTTCCTCGCGGGCGTTCTTGGCGATGCCAAGGTTGTCGAGGGTGTGGTTGGCCTCAGAGTTGACGTGGTCCATGTTGAGCACGAGCTCGTGGCCAACGTGGGTCATGCCGACCTTCTTGCCGCCGGCGAAGATCTCATGGCGGCCGTGCTCCTCATACCACTTGGTGAGGGTGGCGGTCATGTGCATCTTCTCAATGATGTTGCGCCAGCCGATGCCGGTGTTGTACGCGCAGAAGCTGATTTCGCCTTCCTGCGTGGCGTAGGGGATGATGCACTGCTCGGTGCGGCGGAAGTCGTAGTTGAACAGGTCCTGGAACCACATGCCGGCGATGAAGAGGAAGTTCCAGCGGTCGGCGCGGCGCTTCTTGATGTCTTCCATGGTGCGGTCGCCCTTGACGCTGCCGTAATCCTTGCCGGTGGCGTTGAAGGTCTTGTCCATCTTCTTGAGCATGTCTGTGATTTTGAAGTGGGTGGGCGACTGGAATGGATCGTAGTTGCGCAGGAGCGCGAGGCCGAAGCCGATGACGGAGAGCCACTTGCCGCGGGCTGCGTCGTTGACCTTGGCGAGGTCCTTGGCGACCTTGTCCATGTTGAGGAAGGCGGTGACGGGCGCGGCTTCCTTGGTTTCCTTGTCGATCATGAGGGCCATGCCGATGCCGCAGTTGGGGTGGCATCCGCAGGAGAGCTGACCCCACTCTGCACTGGGCCCGTGAATGAGGTCGGCCCAGTCAGAGAAGGTGCTCATGAAGGAGATGGGGAACCAGTCGCGGGCGGGCTCGCCAATGCCGCACTGCTTCTTGATGTCGTGGGCCATGTGGCTGAGGGTGTAGCGCTGCGCGAAGCGGCGCTCGTCGGTGATGTCCTCGTCGCGGCCGGTGAAGCTGACGGGCTGGAAGCTGAGGAAGCTGATCTTCTTGGGGTTGTCGAGGGCGAACTGGATGATGTGGCCGACCTGCTCGTTGTTGATGCCGTTGATGATGGTGGTGACGGGGACGATGTCCACGCCGGCCTCGTGCAGGTTGTTGATGGCCTGGAGCTTGACGTCGAAGAGGTTGCCGACCTTGCGGTGGGAGTTGGCGGCGTTGCCGATGCCGTCGAACTGGAGGTAGACGTAGCGGAGGCCAGCCTCAGCAGCGGCGCGGCAGAGCTCCTTGCTCTTGGCGAACTCGATGCCGTTGGAGGCAGCCTGGACGCTGTTGTAGCCGACCTTGCGGGAGTAGGCGACGGCGTCAAGGAAGTAAGGCGACAGGGTGGGCTCGCCGCCGGAGAACTGGACGCTCATCTGCCGCTTGGGCTTGACGGTGATGGCGTTGTCTAGCATGGTCTTGATTTCTTCCCAGGTGAGTTCGTGGACGAAGCCGACCTGGTTGGCGTCCATGAAGCAGGGATCGCACATCATGTTGCAGCGGTTGGTGAGGTCGATGGTGAGGACCGAGCCGCGGCCATGAGTGACAGTGGAGGTGCCGTGCTTGTGGAGCTTGCGGTCGCCCTCGCCGTGGGCGCGGATGTCGCGGCCGGGGAAGCTCTCCTCAAGATGCTTGAAGAAGGCCGAGTCGATGGACATGAGGTCTTCAAAGTGGCCGTGCTTGGGGCAGTCCTTGACCATGAGGATCTTGCCGTCGCGCTCGATGATCTGGGCCTTGATTTCGCCGACTTTCTCATTGAGCAGGACTTCATGGGGGAGCTTGCCGTCGAGGATCTGCTGGCGGATTTCGGGGACGCACTTGGGACAGAGCGAGTCCGTGGTGCGCGGCCAGCCGAGGGGCGGCTTCTCCTTCTGATAGCTCTTGAGCAGGGGCTTGTCGCTCCACTTGGGTGTGAAAGACGGGTTGGGGCTGATGCGGTTCAGCCGCTCATAGGCAACCCATGCACCCTTGGCCGCGTAGACAACGGCTTTTTCGGCGTACTTGATGGCTTTGGACATGTTGTGCGCTCTCCTTAGTAGATTTTTGCCAGCGGCGGCTCGCGCCCTGTGTTGGTCCGGCCGCCGGATTTTAGATACGGCTGGACCCTGAAAATTCATTACAAGAGTAACCTTACGAGCCGGTCAACCCAATTGCTGTGCAGCGAATGGCGATATGACCGCCTGAATGGGGGCAGGGGTGCGGTGAACGGAGGCGGCTGGAGGGCCGTGATCGAGCAGACACGTGAGTTTGCGTTGATTCAGTGCAGGTTAGGCCTTACTGCGAGGCGGGGCTTTCCGTGGTGGCAACCTGGTTGATGATGCGTTGGACGAGGACGATGCGGACGTGGATGCGGCGGGCGACGTCAGGCACGAATTCGGTGATGAAGTTGTCAACGGGCGCCGTGGCCAGGCCGATGGCATAGCGCGACGCGGTTGCCGTGCCGTTGGTTTCCAGGCCCGGCACGTAGAGATTGATGATCTCGTTTTCGATGCCGGAGCCCACCAGGTTGGCGTAGTTCAACATGCCTTTGTTGTTGTCGCCCTGGGTCCAGGCGATCTGGACGACGGCATGGAGGGCGCGGCGGGGGATGGATGCGTTGGGCATGCGGTGGTAGTGGGGGTCCTGGTGGGTGAGGGATGGGATAAGGAAGGTGCCGAAGACTTCGCTGGTCATGTCTTCTGCATAGCTGACACCAACATAGCGTCCAAAGCCCGGCATGCCTGGGCCGTAGGGAGAGCGCGCGTCGGAACCTATGGCAATGCCGGCGTTTCCGGCTATGGTGACGGCGTTGAAGGGGTCGAGCAGGTTGCGCACGGCAAGGCGCGCCTTTTCCTTTGGCGTCAACGGCTTGACCTCAGGGCCGGTGAGGAAGCGGGCAAACCAGTTTTTGGGGGGCGGTGGCGGGCAGGGTCGAGGCACGGCCTGAGAGCCGGGCTGGGTGGCCGCGCCGGGCGTGGCGGCTGCGGGCTGGGTTGCGGACGCGGCTGGGGTCGAGGGCTTGCAGGGCGCAGTGGCGGAGGCTCCGTTTTGTGCGGGGAGCGCGGTCTGCGCTTTGGTCTGTGTCTCGGTTTGAGTTTGTGCCTGGGTGTGGGGCTGGGGTGCTTCCGGCAGCGGCTGCGCGGGGCTGGGGGGTGCGTTCTGGGCGGCCCATGCAGCGGAGGCGAGCAGAAGGAGCGGCAGAATGGCTGACGCGAGGCGGCGGGCGGCTGCCCCGCCAGCTGCGTTTCCCGATCTGTTGTCGCCCGTTCTTTGCTGTCGCAAACGTCACACCCTCACCGGATGCCGGCCGGCCGGATCGTGCTGAAGGATAAGCATAGCTTTCTCAACGGACAGCTTGTCTGTCGCGATGTGCACATGCGACATGATTGTGCTTCCGCTACCCAATCCTGACGCAGAAAATGCTTGAAAGGTAGCTCATTGGCTTGCAGAAGGTTGCCATTCGGGTACCGGAGGGCGCGATTTTGTTGATCATCGCGGCACATCTGGCTGTTTCGGGGCCCTGGTGGCATTGACGCGCTGGCGGGCTCCCCGCAGACTGAAATCGAGGTAGTCTGTCGTGAGCTCTTATCCTCCTCCAGGCCCCGGCGCCGGCGGCGTAGGCCATCGTATTGAGGAAGCCATTGAATTGATCGAGATGGAACTGCGCCACGCCATCGCCTACGTGAACGATGCGGTTGTGCCGCAGGTGCGCAGCGAATCCATCACCGCGATGCGCAAGCTGTCTGAAACGCTGCGCAATCTGGCCGACCGCGTGGAAAGGACCCACGGCCAGCCACCCAATCAGCCGAAGGGCCCGAGCGCGCGATGACTGGCACCGAAGTGCAAGGTCGCGGGAGGCTATGGGCCGGATGGGCGGGTTTGGCGTTGATGCTGCTGGTGGTGACCGGCTGCGGCCATCACAAGACCACGACGCAACCGCCTGCTCCGCAAGCCGCGGCACCCGAGATTCCGGCGACGGCTCCCGTGCCGGAGCAGCCTGCTCCTCCGTCAGAACCATCCGTGGCGAGAGGGCACATTCCCATCACATCGGCGCCTCGCGGCGGGATCAGCGATGAGGATTTGGACTACATCGCCACACACCGGCCCATCCTTTCAGAAGAGGGCGATGCCACGTGGTATACCGCGCACAAAGGACGCAGGGCCGCCAACGGCCAGGTGTTCAGCAACCACGCGCTGACGGCCGCGCACCGCACGCTGCCGATGGGCTCTCTGATTGTGGTCACGAATCTGGAGAATGGGCAGTCCGCAGCGATGCGTATTACGGATCGCGGTCCGTTTGCTCCCGACAAGGTGATCGACCTGACGATTGCATCGGCGAAGGCGACGGGGGTTTACCGGGTGGGCGTGGCGCGCGTGCGGATTGACGTCTACCGCACGCCGAAGCCGATCGACGAAGGCGGGCGGTGGTGCGTGCAGATTGGAGCGTTCAAGAGCCAGCGCAAGGCCGAGAAGCTGAAGGCGCAGCTTCTGCGGAAATATCCGGGCTCGCACGTGATCGACTTTTCAGGCGAACACAGCTACTGGGTGCGCATCCGGCCGGAAGGCGATAACCGCGAAGTGGCCGAGTCGATTGCGCGGCACCTGCATCCGTCGCAGGGGGACGCGTATCTGACGCGGCTGGACTGAGGCCAGTCTCGGAGTCTTCGTAGACATTTTGAGATCGAAGGAAGTTGGCGCTTTCTCGAGGAAGGAGCCACTTCAGCACATCGCTCCGATTCGCACTGATTCTGAAAATGCTTTGCATGCCTGATCTGGCGCCTGACGCGGTTCAATTTCAAGCGGCTTCAGGTTGCGCGGTGAACCGAATGGGCATAATGTGAATCCGATTCGCAGATCGGAGAGCGCAATGGCGACTGGAGTTCCTTCGATTGGAGCGCCGAGAGTCCGACAGAACTTCGTGGCGATTCTTGTGGCGGCGATAGCCTGCTTTCTGCTGCAGGCGGGCTGGTACTCATTTTTTCTGCAACCGTGGCTGGATGGCATCGGTCGGACGCGAGAATGGATGCTGGGGACGGGCATCAGCCCAGCCCTGCAATACGGCACGGCGCTGCTGTCGGCGGCCGTGATCGCCATGACCATTTCTTGTGTGACTCAACTTACCGGGCCGCAGACGGCTCTGCGCGGCATTCGCGTAGGAGCGCTGATGTGGGCAGGCCTGGTGGTGACCACGTGGGGCACCGAATACATCTTTGAGGCTCGGCCTGTGAGCCTGTTTGCCATCAATGCAGGCTTCTGGCTGCTGGGCCTGGTAGTGATGGGCGCGATCGTGGGTGGCTGGAAGAAGAAGCAGGCCTAGTCCGGCGGCGGATAGAAGGGCAGCTTGTCGTTCTTCTCATTGGCGCGGCGAATGGTTGCATCGTCGAGCAAGAGGGCAGGCGCCAGAACCGTTTGCGGCACATCGCCGAAGTAGTTGGCCACCCAGAGATCCTTGCCCGCGGCCACTACGCTTGAGCGCAGGGCGCGTTGATCCAGGTCATCCAGCGCGGCTCCGCGCACCAGTTCGCGCGTGCCGTCGGGGCGGATGCGGTAAAGCAGCCGTGGAGTGAGGCCTACGCCCAGTGTGGCGACGTAGTAGGCGCTTTTCAGGTCGCGGTCTTTGGCGATGCCGGTGAGCTTCTTTTCGAGTTCGGCATCTGTCAGGCCGTTCTGGGCTGTAACCTTCATCACGCCGATCGTGGGGTGGGATGGCCCGGTGACACCGGCGCGTCCGTGGCCGTTGGACTGCGGAAAGTCGCGCACGGGCTCGCGGCCGATGAGGTAGTTCTCCAGGCGGCCACTGGTGACGAGCTTTACTTCCTGCGCGGGCACGCCCTGGTCATCGATGTCATAGGCGCCGACGAGTCCGACGCCGTCAAAGCTTTTCAGGCGCGGGTCGTCCACGACGTCAAGAAACTCGGGCAGCACGCGCGCGTGAAAGCTGCTGGCAAAGGGCCCGTTGGTACGGGCTTCCGTACCGAGGGCGGGGCGTGTGGCAGCGACTCCGGATGCGAGCAGGAGGCGGAGCGTGTCGGCGCTGGTGTCTGCACTGAGCAGCACGGGGCCGTGGTACTCCTCTTCGACAAGCGGCGCTTTGCGCAGGTCAGCGAGTGAGGCGATGAGCGCGACAGCGTGCTTCTGAAAGGCTTCCTGCGAGTCGAGATCCTTGAGTGCGGCGCCCGTGCTGGCGTAGGAGCGGTCGAGCTTCATGCCGTCGTCGGCCTGGGTGCCGGCGGCAAAGCCTTGCTGGTACTCGGCCGCAGACTTGCGCACGATGGTTCCTTCGCTGTTGACCAGCCATGTGGTGGTTACGCGCGCATGAAACTCGGATGTGGAATATTGCAGGTCGCGCTGGGCGGCCTTGACGGAGACATCGGTGCGGTAGAGTCCGCTGACCTTTGCGGTGCGCGCGGTCCAATCGTCTTCATCCAGCTTGAAGCTGAACGGAGCAGCAAGGGCAATGACGGGCTTCTGCTGGCTGAAGTCGTCGGCTTGCGGAGGCGTCTGTACTTCCTTGAGCGCGGCGAGCTTGCGCGCGTAGTTTGAAAGCGCGGCTTTGTACGCGCGGTCAGTGGCTGCCCACAGCGCCGAACGGAGGGCGATGGGGTCGTCGTCCAGAGCCGCCATCTCAATTGCGCCATCGTTGCGCCCGCCGGAGCTGTCCGTCTTGTAGTCGCCCACGCGCACCGAGACGCGCGCAATGCGGGCGTGATTGCGCTGGCTCCCCTGCGTTGCGCCGAATGCGGCTTTGGTCTGGAAGTCGTCCACATCTTCAATGCGGTACTGGATGAAGAAGGGCTTTTGAAAGCCGGGCAGTTGGAGCTGGCTCATGCTGCGGTCGAGCTCAGTGAGCATGGCTTTGAGCACGGGGTCTTTTTCTGCATCGGCGCGTGTTTGCTGCGCTTTGGCAGTGCTGGGCGCGTTGAGGCAGGCGGCAAGAAATCCAGCGCCGGCGAGGAGGGCGAAGGAGCGGAGCGGATTCATTGGGCCTCCTTGGCGGCGGGCGCTTTGACTGGCGCGCCGGGGATGGGCAGGATGGGCGTTCGCGCTGTTCCCTGCGGCTGGCGCTGCGTTTCAATCTCGCTGAGGAGCATGGCGGGAGCGACGGCGCTGACGGGAATTGTGCCGGACTCCGCGCCGCACTCGCCGTTGAAGACTTCGCTCTTGTCGCTGGTGGCAAGGATGCGCTTGAGCGCCGCGAGCGGCGTGCCCACGATGCTGACGCCGCGCACGAGTTCATCGGGGCGGCCATCGATATAGACGCGCCATACGACCAGGGGGATGACTTGAAACGCCTGTGGCGAGCTGCGGGTGGTGACGGCGAAGCCTGAAGAAATGTCTTCAAAGTAGAGCCCGTAGGGCTTGCCCTGCTTCTTTGCTTCTTCAATCAACTGCCGGCGGAGAGCGGCTTCAGACTCGGTTTTGGTCGAGGTCACGATCAGGTTGCCCTGCCGTCCGGCCGGCATGCGCCCAGTCTGCGCGCGGCCGTGGCCGTTGGAGTTGCTGAAGTTTGCGATGGGCAGGCGCGACATGAGGAAGTTCTTGAGCACGCCGTCCTGGATCAGGTTGACGCGCTGGGCCTTCTCGCCTTCGTTGTCGTAGGCGTAGCTGCCGCTGAGCCATGTTTTATGGAAGGTGGTGATGGTGGGGTCGTCGGCCACGGAGAGAAAAGTGGGGAGGACGTCTTTGCCGAGCTGCTTTGTAAACGTCTGACCTTCCTCGTCTCCGCGCTGGCGTTGGCCTTCAAGGCGATGGCCGAGCACCTCATGGAAAAAGACGGCGGCGGCGCGTCCGGAGAGAATGGCAGGACCGTCAAAGGGCTCCGTGACGGGCGCCTTGCGCAACGCTTCAAGACTCTTGCCGAGTGCGCGGATGGCAGCTTCAAGCTCCGCCTGGCTTGGCAGGCCGTCCACTGTTTCCGCCTCAAAGGTCTGGTCGCGGAACAGGTTCATGCCGTCTTCGGCACGCGTCATGGCCGCCACCACCAGGCGGGCGCTCAGGTGTGGTTCCACCACGCGCGAGCCTTCAGACGAAGCGAAGTAATCGGTCTCGTTTTGCAGGGAGAGGTCCACTATGTTCTGGTAGACGTCGGGATATTCGCGGAAGATTTTTGACAGCGCCTGCACCCTCTGCTCCCAGGCGGCGCGGTTCACCGCAGGCGGGGGCGCGGGTTTGCCCAGATGCACCTGTGGGGCTTCCTTGCTGAAGTCGGGCGAAGGGTCTTCCTCTTTGGTGCGCACTTGCGCCTCAGTTTTTACGCGCAGGAAGTTATCGATTGCGTTTCCGTAGCCTGCGTTGGTCGCGAGCCACAGGGAGCGCACCAGAGCCTCGCGGTCGTCGGTGAGGGGCAGTAGAACGCTGTTTACGGCTGATGCGCGATGGCTGTCATGGGTGTTGTCCAGAGCGGGATCGCCGAGGCGCACCTGCACATCGGCGATGCGGATGTGGTTGGCCGAGCTGGTGACCAGCGCTCCAAACTGGGCGCGAATCGACACCATGCTTGCATCGCTGACGGCGTAACTGAGGAAGTAAGGAGGCAGTTGCTTGTCCGGTTCCTGCGCGGCGGGGCTCTGCCTGCCCAAGGACGTGAAGGCGCGATGCAACTCGCTGGTCATGGCATCAAGCAGCGCGGAGGTTGTCTGCTGTGCTGTGGCCGAGGCGGGCAGCGCGCATACCAGGGCGGCAAAGGCAGCACCGGCGAAGTATCTGGAAACAGGCCGTACTTTGGCGGCGTTAGAATGGGCTGGCATAAGTTGGAAATCGTCGCGAAGAAACACTCGCTGGCACGATTGTCTCAGAAATCAGCAGCTTGAGAGAGAGTCCAATGAAAATTGCCCTGCGAATTCTGTTTGCTTTGAGCATGGTGCTTGTTGTTGCGGCTGCTTCGCCGCGCCTCTGTGCGGGGCAGACTCCGCCGGCCGTGCCCGCCAGCCAGGCGGCTACACCGGTACCTGGCACGCAGCAGGCTTATACACTGCCGCCCGACAAGCTGGCCAAGGCGATTGCACTGAGCCGCATCCGCAACATTCTGGGCTTTGCCGGGTCGCTGTGGGGCATTGCCGTGCTGTGGATACTTCTTGCGTGGCGCGGGGCGGCGAGGCTGGCGTGGTGGGCGGAGCGGATGACGCGCCATCGCTGGCTGGACGGGCTTTTGTATTTCGGCGTGCTGCTGGTGGTGTTGACGGTTGCGGGGCTGCCACTGGATTTGTATGGCCACTGGGTAAGCCGTGAGTACGGAATCAGCGTGCAGGGCTGGGGAAGCTGGTTTGTGGACCAGGGCAAGGGGCTGGGGCTGTCGTTGGTGATCGGGGCGCCGGTGCTTTTGTTTTTCAACCGGATTGTTGGCCGATGGCCCCGCCGCTTCTGGGTTGGCGCGTGGGTGGCGGCGCTGCCTCTGATGGTGCTTGGGGCATTTGTGTCGCCGCTTCTGGAGCCGATCTTTAACAAATTTGAGCCGCTGAGCAAGAGCAACCCGGCGCTGGTGCAGGAGCTTGAAAAGGTGGTGGCGCGGACGGGGACGAATATTCCGCCAGACCGCATGTACCTGATGCGGGCCAGCGCAAAAACCAATGGGTTGAATGCCTACGTGAGCGGGCTGGGGGCTACCAAGCGCGTGGTGGTGTGGGACACCACGGCAGGCCGTATACCGAACGACGAAATTCTGTTTATTTTTGCCCACGAGAGCGGCCACTACGTGCTGAACCATATTCCCGAAGGGCTGGCGGCCGCGGCGGTTTACCTGTTTTTCCTTTTCTGGGCTTGCGCGGGGTTTGCGGGCTGGCTGGTGAGGCGCTTTGGGCCGAGCTGGCAGGTGTTCGCGCTGCCCAGCCGCTCAGGGTTCGTGGTGCTGCTGTTGGCCGTGTCCATTGCCAGTTTCATTACGGAGCCGGTTGGGAACGCCTTCAGCCGCCACATTGAGCACCAGGCGGATGTGTATGGGCAGGAGGCGATTCATGGGATCGTTGCCGACCCGCAGAAGACGGCGGTTGCCGCCTTCAACGCGCTTGGCGAGGCATGGCTGGAAGATCCCAGCCCGAGCCCATTTATTGAGTTCTGGAGCTACAACCATCCGTCGGTGCAGACGCGCGCCAACTTTGCCTTGCACTACAACCCGTGGGCGAACGGGGGGCATGGAAGGTTTTTCAAGAACTGAGAACCAGGGAACAGGAGCAGGGAAGACGACGTTAGAATTGGGACATGCAATTTCTTTCTCTTTCACGCAGGCGGATTGAGGCATTTCCGCCCGAGGCATTTACGCTCGAACTGATGGCACGCGAGACGCAGCGGGTGAAGGAACTGTATGCTGCCGGCATATTGAGGCAGGTATGGAAGCGGGGCGACATGCCTGGCGCGGCGATTCTGTGGGAGGCCGCGAGCGAGGGCGAGGTTCGGGCGGCCTTTGGCAGTCTGCCTATCGCTGAAGCGGGGATGCTGGAGATCATCGCGATTGTGCCCCTGGAGCCGTATCCCGGCTTCGGTTCCGTGCGGTAGGCTGCCAGCCTCAACGTGCTTAACGGGATTTCATCCGATACAAACTGGCGCTTTTCCTCAGCCGTAGGGGCGTCTGCAAGTCGTACACTAAAGCTTCGCTATTTTTATTGAGGAGAAAACCCTTTCATGGCTTATCCCACGAACTACCGGTACACGCGCGAGCATGAGTGGATTGCGCTCGACGGCAACATCGGCACGGTTGGCATTACGGACTACGCGCAGAACTCGCTGGGCGACATTGTGTATGTGGACGCGCCGAAGGTGGGCGACTCAGTGACTGCCAACGCGACTTTCGGCTCGGTTGAGAGCGTGAAGGCCGTGAGCGACCTGTATTCGCCGGTGAGCGGCACAGTGACCGCGGTGAACGAGGAACTGAAGAACGCTCCGGACAAGATCAACGAAGCGCCGCATGAAACCTGGATTATCAAGGTGGAGCTGGCGGATCCAGCGCAGATCAATGCGCTGCTGGATGCCGCGGCCTATGAGGCGTTTATCTCGGAAGAGACGGGAAGCTAAAAACAGCCGCCAGCCTTCACCTTCCAGCTCTTCTGCGGAATACGGGGCGGCATCGATTCAACACAAATTTTCTGCCTGACAGGCCTGACCGGCCTGCGGCAGGGGCTTCCAGCTAGAAGCTAGAAGCGAGGAGCTAGCAGCTAATCATGCGCTACCTGCCCAAATCGCCCGCGGAGCGGGAACAGATGCTGGCCGAAATCGGCGCGGCTTCGATCGACGACCTTTTTGAAGTCATTCCTGCTGAATACCGTTTCTCTCGCGACCTCGACGTCCCGCGGCAGCAGGCGGAGAGCGAGATCATCAACTATTTTCGCGCGGCGGGGGCGAAGAACGCGACGGACTATGCCAGCTTTCTGGGCGCGGGCGCGTATCGGCACTACCGGCCAGTGATTATTGATTCGCTGGTGCAGCGGGGCGAGTTCCTGACGAGCTACACGCCGTACCAGGCGGAGATTACGCAGGGGACGCTGCAGGCGATTTTCGAGTTCCAGACGATGATTGCCGAACTGACGGGCATGGACGTAGCGAACGCCAGCATGTACGACGGCTCGACGGGCGCGGCCGAGGCCGTGCTGATGGCGATGCGCGTGACGGGTCGCCACAAGGCGGTGGTGGCATCGAGCGTGCATCCGGAATACCGCGAGGTGCTGCACACCTATCTGCAACACAGAGAGATGGCGACGGCGCTCATCGGCTACGACGCGAAGACGGGCCGCGTGGACCTGGCGGCGCTGGATGCGGCGGTGACGGACGAGACGGCAGCGGTGCTGGTGCAGAGCCCGAATTTCTTCGGCGTGATTGAGGACATTCCAGCGATCGCGGAGATTGCGCACAAGAAGGGCGCGCTGCTGATTGTTTCGATTGCGGAGGCGGTTTCGCTTGGAGCAGTGCGTGCGCCGGTGGAAGCGGACATTGTGAGCATGGAGGCGCAGAGCTTTGGCGTGGCGCTGAGCTATGGCGGGCCGTTCTGCGGGGTGATCGCGGCGAAGGAGCAGTATCTGCGGCAGATGCCGGGGCGGCTTGTGGGCCAGACAGTGGACAAAGATGGAAACCGTGGATTTGTGCTGACGCTCTCAACGCGCGAGCAGCACATTCGGCGGGAGAAGGCGACATCGAATATCTGCACCAACCAGGCATTGGTGGCGCTGATGGCGACGATCTTCCTGACGGTCTACGGCAAGGAAGGCATTCGCGAATTGGCGGAGCACAACCTGGCCAAGGCGGATTATGCCGCGAAGGCGCTGAGCGCGCAGCCGGGCGCGAAGCTGCTGTTCAGCGGGGCGCCGAAGTTCCACGAATTTGTGCTGCAGACCGAAGAGGCTCCAGCGACGTGGAGCAAGCGGCTACTGGACGAGAAGATTGTTGGCGGCATTGAACTGAGCCGGTGGTATCCGGAACTGGGCAACGCGACGCTTTGGTGCGCGACGGAGGTTGTGACGCGCGAGCAGATTGATGCCGCGGCAAAGGTGCTGGCGGCGGTACCGGTGGGGGCTTAGGGAGTCATGGCGATTCAAGGCATAGGCAAGGTTCGCGCGCACCAGACGCAGAATGAGGGGCTGGTTTTCGAGAAGTCGTCGCCGGGAAAGCGCGGCTACAAGCTGCCGCCGTTGGATGTGCCGTCGGTGGATGCTTCGGCTCTTCTTGGCGAAGCGCATCGCGAGAATCCAGCCTTGCTGCCGGAGCTGAGCGAGATTGAGATCATTCGGCACTTTACGCGGCTTTCGACGTGGAACTACGCGATTGATCTGGGGATGTATCCGCTGGGGTCGTGCACGATGAAGTACAACCCGCGGGTGAACGAGTTTGTGGCGCGGATTGACGGACTGGCGGATGCGCATCCGTATCGGCCGGAGGAACTGGCGCAGGGGATTCTGGAAGTGGTTGACCTGCTGCAGCGCTGCCTGATCGAAATTACCGGCATGGACGCGATTACTCTGCAGCCGGCGGCGGGCGCGCACGGGGAGTTCACCGGCATTCTGCTGGTGCGGGCGTGGCATGAGTCGCGGGGGAATGCGCGGAAGAAGATTCTGATTCCCGACTCGGCGCACGGGACGAACCCGGCGACGGCGGCGATCTGCGGCTATGCGGTTGAGAATCTGAAGTCCAATGCGGATGGAGGAATCGATCTGGAGGCGCTGGAGCGGCAGGTGGACGAAGAGACGGCCGCGCTGATGCTGACGAATCCCTCGACAATTGGGGTGTTTGAGAGCCAGATTCACCGGATTGCGGACATTCTGCATGCCAAGGGCGCGCTGCTGTATATGGATGGCGCGAACATGAACGCGCTGGTGGGCAAGGCGCGGCCGGGCGACTTTGGCGTGGATGTGATGCACCTGAACCTGCACAAGACGTTTTCGACTCCGCATGGCGGTGGCGGGCCAGGGTCAGGACCGGTGGCGTGCAAGGCGTTTCTGGAGCCGTTTTTGCCGACGCCGGTGCTGGTGAGGCGCGGAAGCAATGCTTCCCAGGCATCCGGGGAGCTGCATTGGGAATACAACCGGCCGCAGAGCGTAGGGCGGGTGCGCGGGTTTTATGGCAACGTGGGCATGTTCATCCGGGCGCTGGCGTACATTCTGGCGAACGGGCCGGACGGGCTGCGGCAGACGACGGAAGATGCCGTGCTGAATGCGAACTACATCCGGAAGAAGCTGGAGGATGTCTTCGATCTGCCGTACAAGACGGCGTCGATGCACGAGGTAGTCTTCAGCGACAAGCGGCAGGCGGCGCTGGGGGTGAAGACGGGCGATATCGCCAAGCGGCTGATCGATTACGGTTTCCATCCTTATACGGTGAGTTTTCCGATGATTGTGCACGGGGCCATGATGATTGAGCCGACGGAGAGCGAGTCGCTGGAGGAGCTGGACCTGTTTGTGGAGGCGATGCGCTCGATTGCGCGCGAGGTAGAGGAGACGCCGGAGGTGGTGAAGTCGGCTCCGCATTCCACGCGGGTCTCGCGGCTCGATGAGGTAGCCGCCGCGCGCAAGCCCATTCTTCGCTGGAAGGGATGATGCGGGGCACGGCCGAGCGGATGGAGCGGGTAAGCGATTGTGAGAATTGGACTAAGCCGCAAATATCTGCACGGACGCCGGGCCGGCTGGCGCGGAGTACTGGGGCGGGGGGTGTCCTTCAGTAACCCAAAAGAGGCATTTCAGCCGCAGTTTTTGTCCTACTTTGGTCCAGAAAAACGGTATATTGTGTTGACCAGTGGCAGAAACAGGCGATTTCCCCGGTTGTTCCCCCTCGGAGCGGATTCAAGTTTTCACAGGGCTGCGAGGCGGCACTTCATGGCGAGCGCGGTGCGTTTTCGGCTGGTCTGGCGGGAGCGCAGGCGGTGATTTTGCGGGAGTGGCCGGCGGTTTCGAGCCTTCGAGATGTGGGATGCACTCACCAGAAAGGTGAATTGTCTTCCGCAGGGGCGAAGGGGACAATGGATGGTCTTACGGTTGCGGTATTCAGTTCAAGGCCGATGCCAACGATGGGGATGGGGCCGGCTGCAACGGTTTAGGCAGGCGTTGAAGTTGTCGCGCTGCAGGGAATTCAGTGGTTGCATAGAGGGTCTTTGAGGCCAGGGATGGCGCCGGCCCCCAGGGCGCGTAAGGAGTAACCATGAGAATCCGAGAAGACGAAAGCGGGCAGATGCTGGTGATGACGGCATTGAGCCTGACGATACTGCTGGGTTTTGTTGCGCTGGCGGTGGATGTGGGCATGATGTTCCGCGCACAGCGGAATATGCAGATCGCGGCGGACGCGGCGGCGGTGGCTGCGGCGCTGAACGCCAGCTACAACACGGTTAACAGCAGTACACCTACATCAGCCGCGAACGCTGCGGCGGCGTTGAATGGGGTTGCTGCCAGCTATGTCACTGTGAACACCCCGCCACAATTTGGGTGGCATACGGGAGTTGGCTACTATGAGGTGATCATCAGCACACCGAATCCGACGATTTTCATGAACATCTTCGGTATGCACTCAATCAACGTGGCGGCGCGGTCGGTGGCGGGCATCATACCCAGCCCGAGTTGCATTTACGTGCTGAACAACACGACGACGGGTACTTCGCTGTATGTGAAGGGCGGCGCCTCGGGCGGGGATGCCATCGACGCATCCGGATGCAGTATCCAGGTAAACTCGCCCAGTCCGAATGCAATTTGTGACCAAGGCAGCGCCACTATCAGCTCTCCGGGTATCTATGTCGCAGGCAGCGGTGGCCAAAGCACAAGCGGGCAGTGCAACAAGACGCCGACTGGTGGCGCTCCGGTGACGTCTGGTGGGCTTGCGCAACCGGATCCCTACAACAATTTTATCGGGCCCACATCGGCGTCCTCGACGCCGCCGTGCACGATGGACACCACGACCAGTTCCATTGGCAGCGCCGCCAGTTACGCGTCGCCGGGTGCGGGCAATGCCGTTTGCTTTACAAATGCGATCAGCTTGGGCGACAAGAATGGAACGTTGCAATTAGGCTCGGGCACGTACGTTTTTCTGAATGGCGTGACGATGAATGGAAGCGTGCAAGTCACCAACGGCACGCTTGATGTTGAACAAGGGCAGTGGACGCAGAATAACTATACCTTGGGCATCATAGCGCCGACCTCTGGGATCTACAACAGCCTGGCATTTATGGTGCCCTCGACCAACACGATCACCACCTGCGGCAACAGCGGCAACAGCGTTGGGATCACCTTCCCCCCGACCTGCGTGCAACTCCAGTTTGGCAGCGGCGGCAGCGGTACTGGATCCTGCCCTGCACCCAGCAGTACTGTAACCAACACTCCTGGAACCTTGGACGGCATAATCTATGCGCCGACGTCTACGGTGTGGCTGCAGGACAGCGGCGGAGGGGTCCAGGCAACAGGCGTCGTGGCGTGGAACCTCTATGACAACAGTCAGATTTGCATCACGAGCTATAACCAGCAGAACCCGAGCACCACGCCGCTCAAGACCATTTCGATGGTGGAGTAAGAGGAGAACTGGCATGACCTTCAAGAACCTATTTATGCGTTACAAGAGTAGTTCGCGCTTGAGCGAGGAGGCGGGTCAGGCGCTGGTGGAGACGGCCGTCTCTGCGGCGTTCATGGTCGTCATCCTGCTGGGAGCGCTGGAACTGGGCCGGGTAGCTTATGCGTCGATTGAGATGGCCAATGCGGCGCGCGCGGCGGCGCAGGTTGCCTGCATGAACGGAGGCCAGTTCTTGGTAACCGGTACGCAGCTGAGCCCCAACACGCCCCTGATGACGATGGCGGCGGCTGCTGATGCGGCCGAGGTCTCCAGCGCGAGCCTGAATCCCAATAATAATTTGATCGTGAGCGCAAACCTGTCGTGCGTGTGTGCCAATGGGGGCAACGCGACCTGCCAGACCACGGATTGCGCCAGCTCATTCCAACTGGTGACAGTGAATGTGACCACGAGTGCCCAGTTTGACCCGATTTTCCATATCCCGGGGCTCCTTGGGGTCTTCACACTGTACGGACATTCATCCCAGCAGGTCTTGCCGCAATGATGGAGAGGATGACAAACACGTGGCTTAGCAAGGTGCCGCGCGGCCAGCCAATGCGTGTGCGCACATGGGGGGGCGAACGTCAGGACGGCGCGGCGCTGGTGGAGACGGCGGTGGCGATGGGGATCTACTTGTCGGTCCTGTTTGGCCTAGTCGCGTTTTGTTATGCTCTCTATACCTATAACTTTGTTTCCGACGCGGCCCGGCTGGCCACTCGCTATGCCGTTGTTCGCGGTCTCAATTCGTGCAAGATCGCGCCAACCTTTCCTGATTGCAACATGCCTGACATCACGCCTGCAAGCGCTCTGCAAACCTATGTGCAAAACTTAGGGTATCCCGGTATCAATTCGACCAATGTGGCTGTCACGGCGACTTGGCTGAGCGCGACCACAACCGTCGACTCGAGCGGGAGCACGTTGGTGACGGGCTGGGCTACGTGCGTCCCCACGTCAACCGACCCGGTGTGTAATGCCAATGGCGATGCGGTGCAGGTGCAGGTGACCTATACCTTCCCCCTGAACATTCCCTTCTGGAAAAATGGAACGCTGACCGTGGGGAGCAATTCGCAAATGGTGATCAACGAGTAAATTTCTGCGCTAGCTAGTGCAGGCCGCCTCAAACAGGGTTATTTACAGATGCCTGTGGGTGGGTTGAATTCGTCGAAGAGGCCTCCCTCAGGGGCTCAAGCCCAACTCATTTTGAGCCGTTTACGGCACGACTGAAGTCGTGCCCTGACACAAGACATTGCCAGCGGCGAGTATTTCCGCAGCCTGTAAAGCCCAACTGATTTTGAGCCATTTACGGCACGACTGAAGTCGTGCCCTTTCAAGACATAAATGACCATCTGTGTGCGACCAACTGCGTGGCGGACACCCCCGGTTTGCTGAATCTGAGGTTCGTTGCACATTTCACAAAAGAGCAACCGCAGATCTTTCGACTCCGTTTGGCCCCAAAAGGCCAAACTACGCTCAAGATGACAGCTCAATCATGATGCGAACTTTAAACTCAGGACACAAGCACCGCCTATCCTTTCCTGATTCCCACACATTGCTGCTGCGATTCACAATCGCCTCCGCGGGCTGAATCGGCCTAAACTTGCAATATGGCCACCTTTCCCGATGTGACTCTGGACGCGGGTCTCCCCGCCAATGTGGATGCCGAGAAGACGATTCTTGGCGCGATCCTGCTGGACAACTCCGCGCACTCCGAGGCTGCGGAGAAGCTGGAGGCGGAGGACTTCTCGCTGGACTCGCACCGGCGCATCTTTTTGCGTATGAGCGAGCTGATGAACGAGCAGCGCGCGGTGGATATTGTGACGCTGTCGCACGAGCTGGCGCGCTACAAGGAGGTGGAGGCGGTGGGCGGCGTGGCGTATCTTGCCTCGCTGACCGAGGGACTGCCGCTGCGGCCGGTGATTGAGGAATACATCCGCATCGTGAAGGACAAGAGCCTTCTGCGCAAGCTGATGCTGATCTGCTCGGCGGCGATTGCGCGGGCGGCGGACCAGAGCGAGACGGCGCTGGAGGTGCTGGGCGCAGCGGAAACGCAGCTGATGGAGGTGAGCGAGAAGGGCTCGGCGCAGGGCTTCCAGAGCCTGGACCAGATTGTCGCGAACTCTTTTGGGAGCATCGACAACCTGTTCAAGCAGAGCCGGGAGGTGACGGGGCTGGCCACGGACTTTACGGAGCTGGACCGCATGACGAGCGGGCTGCAGAAGGGCGAGCTGATTATTGTGGCGGCACGGCCGTCGATGGGCAAGACGGCGTTTGCGATCAACATGGCGCAGAATGCGGCGATCAATCACGGCGCGGTCGTGGCGGTGTTCAGCCTGGAAATGAGCAAGGAGTCTTTGCTGCGCCGCATGCTTGCCTCGCAGGCGTGGGTGGACCAGCGCAAGCTGATGACGGGCTTTATCCCGCGCGAAGACCAGGTCAAGCTGCAGAGGGCGCTGGAACAGCTTGTGGAGTCGCGGCTTTTTATTGACGACACGGCGGGCATTTCACTGGCGGAGATGCGGGCCAAGGCGCGGCGGCTGAAGCAGAACAACGGCGGGCTTGACCTGGTGGTGGTGGACTACCTGCAGTTGATGTCGGCCACGCTGCCCTCGGCGGGCGGCAAGCGCTATGAGAATCGGACGCAGGAAGTATCTGCGATTTCGCGCGGGTTGAAGGCTCTGGCCAAGGAACTGGATGTGCCTGTGGTGGCGTTGTCTCAGCTTTCACGCGCCAGCGAGCGGCGGGGCGATGACAAGCGGCCGATGCTGAGCGACCTGCGCGAGTCGGGCTCGATTGAGCAGGACGCCGACGTGGTGGCGTTTATTCACCGCGAGGCCTATTACAACCGCAGTGAAGAACTGTCGGATGATGAAAAGGCGAAGTCGGAGATCATTATCGCGAAGCAGCGCAACGGCCCCACGGACACGGTCCACCTGCACTTTATTGCGCGCTTTACGCGGTTTGCCAATCCTGCCGATACAAAGCACGCGGACTAAGCCGTTGACTATGGCTCGTTGAGGATCAGCACGACGCGGCCGACGATGAGTTCGTTGGGCGCATGATCGGGCTCCGTCTCGATGAGGTCGACGGGGAAGGCAATGTTGTGGGGGCGCAGCACGAGGCGCTCGGCAAGATAGTCCACGTAGCGGAGCATGAGTCGAGCCTGCTGGCGCACTGCATACAGGTTGGGCCGGTTGGGTCTGTAGACCGCGAGCGAGTTGTAGTGGCGATCGATGACAGCGAGGGCATCGGGTAGAACAAGCGGCTCCATGGGCAGCGCATCGGCAGACGGGATGCGGATGACAACAAAGCGCTGCCAGGTGCGACGCGCGACCGAGGCGCGTGCCCGGACGGACTGGAGTGCTCCTGAAGGCAGGTGGAGCATGGACTGGACCGCGGCGGGCCGGATGTTGGGTTCAAACAGCGCCACACTGTGCGAGACGACGGGCACGGTGCTCAGTTCCGATTCCTGGTGCAAATCGACGGAATGGCTGCTGGCGGGCAAGAGGTCGCTTGCGGCCAGGTGCTGCGCGGCGAGTATGCGGTCCATGGCCTCGAGCGAAAGGTGCCGGCGGTTGTGGAGGAAGTTGGACAGATGCGCCTGGCCAAAGCCTGTCTGCCGCGCGAGAAGCGAGACGCTGAGCGTCCCCCGCTGAATTCTGCGGAGCAGTTCCGTGCGAAGACGCTCGTGCATCTGGGTAAAGTTCATCTGTGGAAAGTACGCCCCCAGCAATAGAGGCTGTTATGAACTTTGCACCATGTTAGGGACTTTGCATATGCGTGCTGAGTTCTGAGCATGGAGGCATGGGTCTGAAGGGTGGAGTTGGGTATCCGAGCGATGTGACGGATGAGGAATGGGC
>JAJXZL010000012.1 GCA_021780075.1 Acidobacteriota bacterium | reverse complement strand
TCGCCCGAGGCCCGGCTCAAGGAACTGAGCGATCTCTACAAAAGGGGGCTGATCACCAAACAAGAGTTCGAGCAGAAGAGGGCTGCAATATTGAAAAGCCTGTAGTTCCGGAGGCCAAAGGCCTGATTATCTTGTGCCAGGCCTTTACGCCCATTCTGCAATTGGCTCTTACAGATTAACTAAGAAGACACCTACTTCTTTCTACGCCGGGCCACCGGATCGCATGATTGGAGATCAAGAAATACACTCTCGCGCTGGCATCGCCTGGCGGTCGAAGAAGGGCCGCAGGCGATACTTCATCCTGCATGTTGCAATATCTGTGCTAGTGTACGCAGCCCGATCGCTTCAGTTTCATTGCCCAAGGGAAATCGCTCCTCTCCCGGATAGACAACAAATCGATGCTTCGGATTGAGGTCAGCACAAGCGAAATGGAATCCCTTCTCCACGGCCGGAGATGAGCTGCGCTTGATTTCGATAGCCCACAGTTCACCGCCGGGGAGAGAAAGGAGCAGGTCGATCTCTGCGCCCGCCGAAGTACGGTAAAAGCTTGCTTCTGTGCCTGCCGGCGCACCAGCGATCAGGGTCTCCGTCGCAAAGCTTTCCCAGCTATGTCCGATGACCGGATGTCCGAGCAGCTGCTCCTTAGTGGCAATCCCGAGCAGGGCATGGACCAAACCAGTGTCGCGAACCATAACCTTGGGTGAGCGTACGAGACGTTTGCCGACGTTCTGATGCCAAGCCGGAAGGCGGCGCACCAGCAGGAGATCGACCAGCAAATCAAGATAGCGGGCAACAGTCTTGCCATCCACACCGAGTCCGCGTGCGAGTGTCGCGGCATTGAGCAAGGAAGACTGCTCATGGGCCAGCATCGTCCAAAACCGCCGCAGTGTCTCCGCAGGCACGCGCGGCCCGAACTGCGGGATATCGCGCTCCAGATAGGTTCGGACGAAGTCCTGCCGCCATTTCATGCTGGCTGCGTCGCTGCTGGCGAGAAAACTGGGCGGAAAGCCTCCACGGACCCACAGGCGATCAGTCCGGGAGGTCTCCACTTCAAGCGCATCGAACGGCGCGAGCTCGAGGTAGGCGATTCGACCGGCCAGGCTTTCTCCAGACTGCTTGAGGAGATCCATCGATGCGGACCCGAGCAGGAGGAACCTGCCGGTGCGTTTGCCACGCCGACGACCGCGATCAATCAGGCCGCGAAGGCTTTGGAACAGTTCCGGCGTCCGGTGTACCTCGTCGAGGATGACGAATTCATCCTCATGTTCCGTGAGGTAACGCTCCGGATCAGAAAGCTTCGCCCGGTCAGAAACGGACTCAAGGTCAAGGTAGAGGGAAGGGCGAGTATTTCCCACTTCAAGGGCGAGGGTGGTCTTTCCAACCTGGCGTGGCCCGAGGAGGGCAACGGCGGGGTTGTTGCTGACCGCATCGAGAAGATCTTTGTAGACCCTGCGTTCAATCATCCTTGCAATTATGGAACAATGATCCATAATTGCAAGGAATAATTCCCCTGGCCTTGGACACGCTTCGTTCCTTCCTGAAGCATGGAGGCTGAAAATCGATGCCTCGTAGCGCTCAGAAATTTACGCTAACAGTTGCTAACAATAAGCCGCTAAACAGGCCTAAAACAGGCCCAAAATGGTGATTTTGCCAACGAAATTACCTAATAGAATCAACGACTTAGATTTCACTCCTCACCTGCAAAACCTTTATGCGCCGGTTCGATCCCGGCCCGCGCCTCCACACTTCTCAACAACTTACGACGATTGATTCCAGAGATTGCATCCTCTGGTTGCCAATAGGCGCTTTCATCGTCCTCAGTCCCCTGCCTGGCCAGGGGTTGGCCGCTCAGCTGTCCACTCAAGGTCTCCGCCGCCAGGCCCGCCGATTCGTCCAGGAAATGAACGCAGAACTTGAGAAGAATGTCGGGGCGCGAGTATCCAAGGCGCTCTTGCGCCGCCTTGACTGGAACATGTCCTTCCGCTATCCGCGTTGCTCCCCAGTGCCGCAGAAGACGCCACGTGATTTGCGGAAGCCCAAGTTGCTGCACTACCGGATGAAATCAGGTCTTTACCCGACGCGCCGCGCGATCGACTTTGCCTGTGTAAAGTGCAGCAGGTAATCCTCTCCGCCTGCCTTCGAATCCGTTCCCGACAGGTTGAATCCGCCAAACGGATGCGCCCCTACCATGGCGCCGGTGCACTTGCGGTTCAAGTAGAGATTGCCCACATGAAACTCCTCTGCCGCCCTGTCCAGGTACTCTTCTGAATTGCTGTACACCGCTCCCGTCAGCCCGTATGGCGTTCCATTCGCAATGCGCAGCGCTTCATCGAAACTTCGCGCCTTGATCGCCGCCAGCACCGGCCCAAAGATCTCCTCTTGCGCCAGCGAGCTGCTCGCATCCACATCGGCCACAATCGTGGGGGCCACGTAGTATCCCCGCTCCGGAGCCGTCAGCGCCTTGCCGCCCACAATCACCCGGCCCTGACGCGGAGCATCGGCCACGTATTGCAGTACGCGCCTGTAAGCCACTTCGTCAATCACCGGCGTCACCGCGCGGTTCTCTGCGGGATCGCCCCAGGCCAGCTTCGCCGTCTTCTCCATGACGGCCCCGAGCATATCTTCGTACACATCCTCGTGTACGATCAGCCGCGAACAGGCGGAGCACTTCTGCCCGCTGAACCCAAAGGCGGAGGCGACAACGCCCTCCGCCGCCATTTCCAGATCCGCATCGCGATGCACGATGATCGCATCCTTGCCGCCAAGCTCCAGAATCGTCCGCTTGATCCAGTGCTGCTCGGGAGGTGTCTGCGCTGCGCGCGCATGAATCTCAAGCCCCGCACGCTTCGATCCGGTGAACGCCACGAAGCGCACTCGCGGATGCGCAACCATGGCGGCGCCCACCGCAGTGCCGCCCTGCACCAGGTTCACCACGCCCTCCGGCATGCCGCACTCGGTGAGCAGGTCCACAAAGAGCCGGCCCACCGTCGGCGCCAGCGGAGAGGGCTTCAACACCACTGTGTTTCCAGCCACGATGGCAGCGCAGGTCATACCCGCCAGAATCGCCAGTGGAAAGTTCCACGGCGGTAACACCACGCCCGGTCCTAGCGGAAGATAGCGCAGCTTATCGTCCTCGCCGGGATACTGGATTGCCGGCGAAGTCTCCGCCAGCCGCTCCGCCTGCATGGCGTAGAACTCCAGAAAGTCGATAGCCTCGGCTGTATCCGCATCGGCCTCTGCCCAGTTCTTCCCCGCCTCAAGCACCAGCCACGCGGAGAAGGTATGCTTGCTTTCCCGCAGTTTGGCGGCCGTGCGGCGCAGCAATCCCGTGCGCGTCGCGAGTTCGCTCCGACTCCACTCCGAAAACGCCCGCTCCGCACGACGCACCGCCTCATCCACTTCGGCCGGCGAACCGTAGTGCACACCGATCACTTCACCCGGGTTGGCCGGATTCACCGAGACCACCCGTTCCAGCGCTGCCTTACCGGCGGTGAAAAACGACTCGTAGCTGCGGCCAAGTGCGGCGCGTGCGCCCCCAATCGCCGCGCGAATCGCTTGTTCCTCCCGCGGCTGTGCAAAATCGGTGAAAGGCTCGTTCGCAAAAATTGAAAGACGGGGTTGGACCTGCGTCGGCATCGCAGCAGCGCTCCTTAAATATTGTCGGTAGTTCGCAGCACCTAAATACGGCGTCGTCTTGAGCGAGTTTGGCCGGTTTCAGGCCAAACAGAGCAGAAGGACCTACGGTTGCTCTGTTCAACCCAGGTTACGAACTTGAGAGATACCACTCTAGAATGAAAGATTTTCTGGCCCTGCGAAAGAACCAAATTGGAATGCGCTGATAGGTCCAGATGCGCGGCGACACTTCACGCCAACCCGGTGCGCAAGATCATCTCTACCCCCAGCCGAATACGTTCCGGCGTAAAGGCCGTGAATCCAAACACCAAGCCGTGATCCGTGCGCGATTCGTCGTCTCTGAGGCTCGTTTGCGGATCGCCCGCCCGCCCCGAGTAGGAAGACAATGCCGGCACATCCAGCCCCGCCCGCCGCAGGCGTGCCGAGGCCTCCACGTCGTGAAACTCCGCAGGCAGAAAGCCGGTCAGGTTCATGCCGCCGTCGGTGTAACGAAAATCCAGCGGCAATCCGCCGTGCTGAATTTCATCCAGGAACGCACGCTGGCGTTCAGCATAGGCGCGGCGGCAACGCCGAATGTGCGAGTAAAACGCGCCCGTATCCAGAAACGCCGCCAGTGTCGCCTGGTCGATCATGGGCCCGTGATCTTCCACCGTGCTCTTGAGCGCCTGGAACTCCTCCACCAGCGGCACCGGCAACACAGCATAGCCCAGCCGCAGCGCGGGAAACAGCAACTTGCTGAAAGTCCCGATGTAAATCACACGCCCGCTCACGTCCAAGCTCTGCAAGCTGGGCAGCGGCGCCGCCTCGTATCGGAACTCCGAATCGTAGTCGTCTTCCACAATCCACGTGCCGCTGTCTGCAGCTCCATTTACCAGCGCCAGCCGTCTGCTGAGCGACAGTGAAACCCCCGTGGGAAACTGCCGTGACGGCGTCGCGTACATCAGCTTGCCCGGCTCCTCCGCCAGCGGCGGAATCGTCACACCTTCGTGGTCCACCGGAAGATACTGAATATCTGCGCCCGCCACCTGCCACGCCTTCGTCGCTCCCTGGTAGCCGGGATCTTCCATGTACACCCGATCACCCTGCTTCAGCAACAAGCGCGACAGCAGATAGAGCGCCTGTTGCGATCCCGAGGTAATCGCCACTTGCCACCACTCGCAACGCACACCCCGGCTCTCGCGTAGATACGCCGCCAGGTTCTCTCGCAGCTCGCGCAGGCCCAGCACTGCGGCCGAGTTATAGTGCAGCAGGCTGCGATTGGTGCTGCGCAGCGCGCGGCTGCGCAACCGGTTCCACATCGCCAGCGGAAACAGTTGCACGTCCGGCTGGCACGGCCGGAACGGCATCGGTGCCGTCGATCCGCCCGCAATCGGCACCGTGGCCGGCACCCGCACCGTTTGCCGGTGCCGTCCCCGTTCGTGTGCCGCCCGCTGCAGCTCGGGAGCCGTATCCGCCACATAAATCCGGCTGCGCAAGGAGCTGTCCAGATAGCCCTCGCTGATCAGCCGTTCGTAGGTGTACACCACCGTATTGCGAGAAATCCGCAGATCCGCTGCCAGATCGCGGCTCGAGGGCAGGCGTTCTCCGGCCGCAAGCTGTCCCGCCCGGATCAGCTCCTTGATCTGGCTCGTCAGTTGCGCTTGCAATGAAACCGGGCTTGCGCGATCGAGAAAAAGCAGCTTGAAACGCCGCATGCGCGCTCTCCGATCCTGTTCCTCGCTCAACAGCTTGTCTGGACTCATCTTATCCTTAAGAATACATGTTACGGGTAGGTCCAGATGCCGCGGGCACTCTTCCTGCGCGTCTGGATTCCTCGTTTAAATCTTTCGCTTACGAAGAAAGCGGGCCGCGCTTCATTGCGCGCTTGCCGCTCCACTCCTCGCGCTATCCATCGCTTCGTCGCGCTGCCACCACGTCACCGGCTGCACACGCTGCCGCGGCCACATTTCATTGAGCGTCTGGCCCTCGTAAAGCCTTCCATTCTTCATCACGGACGCTATCGCCAACGCGTTGTGAATGTCCCGGGTCGGATCCTTGTCCAGCACTACCAGATCCGCGTACTTGCCCGGCGTCAGGCTGCCCAATTCGCTGTCGCGCCCGATGGTCTTTGCCGATCCCATCGTCGCCGCCCACAGCACCTCAGTGGGCGTCATACCGCCCATCGCCAGCGCCTGCATCTCGAAGTGGTAGCCCAGCCCCGGCAGCTCGCCGTGGCTACCTACCGCCACCAGTCCGCCCGCGCGCTGGATGCGCGCCGCACCCGCAGCTATCAGCGGAAAGGAAAACTCCTGCGGCAATCCCCAATGCAGCCGCTCCATCTTCCTGGCCAGCACAAAGTGCGGCACAAAGCGCCGCAGCTTTTGATCGAAGTACGGCGACTCATGCGAGAAGAAATAATTCTGTCCCCACATGCCGCCGTTGGAAATCTGCAGGGTCGGCGTATAGCTCACGCCCGTCATCGCAAACAGCTTGACCACGTCGTCAGCGATGGGCACCGCCGAGTACGCATGCTCATTGCCCGAGAAGCCGTCCTGGATCTGCGTCATGTCCAGCTTCATATTCATGGCGCCCTCTGTCGTCGTCAGCATACCCAGTGTGCGGCTCGCCTCGGCCACCAGCTCGCGCTGCCTGCGATTGCCCGTCCGGTACTCCTTCAGATTGCGGGTGCGATAGAAATCGGAGTTGCGGCGAATGTCGTCCAGCGCCTCTTCCTCGGTATCGATGTGGTTGAACGAAAACAGCGCCGGCCCCGTGGTGAACACGCGGCTCCCCGTCATCATGCCGGCGCTCAGCATGTCCTGGTAGGCAAACAGGTCGATGCTCAGCGATGAAGGATCGAGCGATGCAGTCACGCCGTAGGCGAGGGCGGCCTGGAACTCCCAGCACTCCGGATCGAGAATCCCGCGCCGGATCGAGCCCCAGTGAATGTGCACGTCGATGAATCCCGGCACAATGAACTTGCCGCTCTCGTCCAGAATCTTGGCCCCCGGCGGCACCGGCACCGTTCCACGCTTGCCCACCGCAGCGATGCGATTGTCCACGATCACAACATCAGCGTCGGCAATCACGCCATCGCCGCCGGCAGGATTGCTCTGCATGGTGACCGCCGTCGCGCCGCGCAGCACAATCGCGCCGCGGGGCACATCCCGCGGCACCTCCACCGTCACCGGAATATGTTCAACTCCCGCGCGCTCCATGTCCGTACCCGACGGCGGCTCATACGATCCCTGGTGCACATCCGCCAGCCGCGTCCGGAAGAAGGTTGAGCCCAGCGTCCACGTGATGGTCTTACCGCCGTCGGCCCAATCAAAGAAATCCGCGCCAACTGAGGTCAGGCGCGTCTCCAGCGGCGATGCCTTGGCCAACTCCACCTCGAGTTCGCTGCGCAGTCCTTCTACGCCGTCGGGAATGTGGATGAGGTAAAGCTGTTGCGTGATTTGCGCCAGCGCCCAATGGCCGTCGGGGCTGATCTTCACGCCATCGGCAGGCGCCGTGCCTTCCATGAAGTAGTAGGTCGGGCCCACGACCCGCAATACCCGCTTCGGCGCCGTGCCATCCAGCGGCACGCGGTAGAGCCCATCCGCAAAGCTCAGGTAAAGCACGCCGGTTTCCCCGGTGAACTGCGCGCCGCTGCGCATCAGCCCCGACGCAATCACCTTGGCCGCGCCGCCGCCCGGCTCGAGTGGAATCTCGATCAGGCTCGCCTGGTAGGGCGGAAAATCCGCGGCCTTGTGCACCTGCTCGTACTCCACCTTGCGCAACGCAAACACGCTTTTGCCATCGGGAGCGAAGACGGGAAAGGCGTAGTAGTCCTGGTGATCGGTAAGCTTCTGCGGCTGGCCTGAGCCATCCGCGCGCGCGCGCCACACATTGCCACCCGCCTCGGGCGTCCACGTGACATACACGATCCACTGCCCATCGGCTGACCATGCCGGCTCGAACTCCGGCTGCCCGCCGTGCGTCAGCCGCACCGGCGTACCCGCCTTGCCATCCGCGCCGATCGGCGCGACATAGATCTTGGCCAGCGCCGAAAATACCAGGTGCTTTCCGTCCGTGCTCTGCGAGGGCATCTGCACCAGCCGCGCCCGCACCTGCCCTGTCTCCAGTTTCAGCTCCGGCCGCATGTATGGCCCTGCTGGCAGCTTCACGTGCGCAACAAAGGGAACATTCGACTCCTTGCCGCTGGCCACATCGATGCGCACGATCTTGCCGCCAAAATTGCTCAGCACGCTCTTGCTGTCGGGCGTAAAGGCATAGCGCGGCATCAGATCGCGCGTCGCCAGTCCTTCCTGG
Organism: Acidobacteriota bacterium; assembly: GCA_021780075.1. Classification (GTDB taxonomy): domain Bacteria; phylum Acidobacteriota; class Terriglobia; order Terriglobales; family Acidobacteriaceae; genus Telmatobacter. The sequence continues at coordinate 28,099 of JAJXZL010000012.1, read as the reverse complement.
TCATCGCGCTGCACCGGGTAGGCCAGCAACTGATCCGCATCGGTCTCAAGATTGCGCACGCGCAGCTCCGTCTTGCCCTGGTAGCGCTCCGCATACACAAGCAGTTTTCCATCCGGAGAAACGCGCGGCCGAAAAGCGCTGCCCTGTGCGGAGACGAACGGCCGCTCCTCGCCGGTCTTCAAATCGCGACGCACAATCTGCCACAGCGGAAAATTCACATCGTCGTCGTAGCCCAACCCGGTTTTGGTTTCGTAGTAGAGATAGCGCCCGTCCGGCGATACCGCCGCGCCCATCGCGTTCGAATTGAACTCCTTCGGCGCGCTCGCCGTGCTCTTTGGATGCGTTGCCTCTTCCGGTTCATGGTTGGCTCCATCGAGACTGTAGCGCCACAACGCAAACCCATTCACATCCGGCTTGTAATGCGTAATGTAGATCGATTTGCCGTCTGCTGCCCACTCCGGTGAAACAAATTCACTGTTGTCTTCGAGTGTTGAAATCTGCCGCGGCGCACTGCCGTCCGCGCGCGCCACCCACAGATTCTCGTTGCCATCGCGATCGCTGACAAACGCCAGTTCCTTGCCGTCCGGCGAAAACACCGGCTGCGAATCGAAGGGCAGCCCGCATACGATGCACTGCGCCTCGCCGCCTGCCACTGGCATGGTGTAGAGGTCGCCCAGCAGCTCAAACACAATGGTCTTGCCGTCTGGCGCAACATCCAGAGAAACCCAGGTTCCTTCCGACTCTTCCCATTGCAGCAGCCGTGTGGGCTTCAGCGGCAGCGTGTCGCCCTCCTGGTGAATTCGGATATCCGCCTGCGCCGCGGCTCCGCTGGCCGCCTGCGCCCAAACGGGTCCCATCATGCCCGCACACATCCAAGAAAGCAATCCTGCCTGCACCCAAGGCCAAATGCGCATCTCACGGCCCTCCACATCTGCGTGATTTGAAATCAAGCCATTGATCCTGCGCGCCCCAGGTCACCCCGCCTTTGAGAACCTGGGAAAGCTCGAAACTACGCGGGCACTGTACCAGAGTGGTAGAACGCCGGATTCAGAGATCCTGAGTTACCAGCACTGAGGCTTGTTTCATCCATCGGTTTTGAAAAGGCACACATTCTGTCGCGCCACATCATCAGCTGCGGGGTACGCGTCTCCAACTGCGAATTTTGCCGCGAGCCGTTAGGGTCTGTACTCCGGCGGAACCGGCGAACTCACCTGCGACGGCGCATAACGGCGCTCCAGCATGCGCTGCCGGTTGTCCAATGAAACCTCTTTACCCTGCACCATCTCCAATACCGGATTGGTCGTCGGCTCCAGCGGATCGCCGTCCCAGATCACCAGGTCCGCATCCTTGCCCGGCTCAAGCGTGCCGTAATGATCGCCAATGCCCCACATCGCCGCCACCCCGCTGGTAATCGCGCGCAGCGCATCGTTCCACGGCATACCGTTGGCAACGGCAATCCCCGCGCCCTCGCGCGTGGCAATACCGGCGTTGAAGGTGACCGCCACAAACGATGCCTTAAAGGCTACCTGCACACCGGCCTTGTCGAGAATGGCAGCGTTATCCAGCCGCGCACCAATCTGGTCGAAGCTCGCGGGACTATCAGTAAAGGGGTCGAGCACCACCGAAATGTGCCTCGACGCCAGCAGCGGCGCCACCCGCCAGCCTTCCTCCGCACCCACAACAATCAGGTGAATCTTGTACTCGTCCACCAACTTGGAGGCCTGGCGCAGATCGCTCTCTCGCGAACACTCGATGACCAGCGGAATCGTACCTTCCAGCACCGGCTTCAGCGCGGCAAGGTTATCCGGCGTTGTGCCGGCAAAGCTTGCCAGCGGTGCCTTGCTCGCGGTTGCCGGCTTGCCGCTCTGCACCGCCGCGTCCAGTGCGGTGCGCAGCAGCATCCACGCAGCCGCGCGCGAACCGCCGGTGCTCTTCACGATCATCCCGCCCACCTTCGCCACCACCGCAGCGTGCGCCTTGTCCAGAATGTGCTGCCCATCGTTCAGCACAAGCAACGTGGCCTGGCCCGAAAACGGCGGAGCTGCAGAGTTGGAAGGCAGTACCGCCGCGCGCGTCAAGCCGTCACCGCGCACCACCGGGATCACTGTGGAGTTTGCATTGAGCGCCGATTCGGGATCGAACGCCTCGCCGAACGGCCCGCTGCTCACGCCCGAGTCTGTGTTCTCTGCGCCCTCGTCTTCCGTCAGTCCCAGGCTGCTGCTGGAGTTCATCAGCCCCGGCGTAACAATCGCCCCCTTCGCGTCGATCACGCGAAAGCCCGTCGGCGCTGTCACATTCGCACCTGAAGCGCTCACCTTTCCGTTCTCGATCAGGATGGTCGCATTCTCCACGGCATCCTTGCCCGGCGTCAGGTAAGCCTTGGCGTGAATCACCGCAATCCTGCCGCCATCGGGCCTCGCGGGCTGCGCAACTGCCGCCACCGCCAGGGTCGCGAAGAGAGGGGCAACTGTCCACATCGCCTGCTTCGCCCTCATCGCGCTTCCTCCAGAACCGGCTGGCCCAACTCAAAGTCCGTGACCGCCTGACGCGCCTTGTCGTTGCGGTCGTAAATCACCGCGCCATCCAGAAGCACCACGTCCGCCCGCGTGTACACGCTGAAGGGATTCCCGGACCACAGCACCACATCCGCGTGCTTGCCCACCGCCAGCGAGCCAATCTCGTCATCCAGATGCAGCGACTTCGCAGGGTTCAGCGTCAGCCACTCGATCGCGCGCTCCGGCGGAATGTTCACGCCTGCCCGCCGCCCTGCCCCCATGGCGATGGCCGCATCCAGATTTAATCGCTCCCCGTCCACCACGGCGTCAGAGTGCAGCATCACGCATCCGCCCTCCGCATCCACAAATGCCGCGTTTGCCGGCACGCCGTCATACGCCTCACGCTTGAAGCCCCACCAGTCCGGCCATACCGCCACGCACACATGGTTCTTCTTGAGCAGAGGAACAATCTTGTACGCCTCCGTAGCGTGATGAAACGACGTGATCTGATAATGAAATTCCCTGGCTACATCCATCTGTACAGCCATCTCATCGCCGCGGTAGCAGTGCATCACCACGAGGATTTGCCCGCGCAGCACAGCGGCCAGCGTTTCCATCTTCAGATCGCGGTGCGGCGGCGGCAGGGACGGATCTTTCTTCGCGTTGTACGCGTCCCACTTCCGCATGTACTCTTCGGCATCCGCCCAGTCCTGCCGGTCCCCGGCCACATCGCCCATCAGGCTCACCGGAAACTGGTTGCGGTCGCCATAAGTATCCTTGGGATTTTCGCCGCACGCCATCTTTAGCGACGGCATCGCGCCCGGATACTCCATCTCCTGCGCGGTCACTGCGGGAACATTTTTCAGCACGACTCCGCGGCCGCCAAACAGATTCGACGAGCCCGGCAGCACCTGGATTGTCGTCACGCCCCCGGCGCGCTCGCGCTCCCACTGCGGATCCTGCACGGTGATCGAATGAAGCGCCCACACCTGCGCCGTATCGGGGCTGGAATCCTCGTTCACATCGGAGTGATTCTCGTCTTCCAGCGTAAACGGCGTTGGAAAGTCGCCGATGTGCGAGTGCACGTCGATCAGCCCAGGCGTCACCCAGCGCCCCTTCGCGTCGATCACCTTCACGCCCTTCGACGCGGCCACATTGCTGCCCAGCGCAGCCACTTTGCCATCGCGCAGCAGCAAGCTGGCATTCTCCAGCCGGTGCCCCGCGCCGTCCAGGATCGTGGCGTGCTCAATCAGCGTATCCACGCGCGGCAGCGGCTTGTAGGTGCTTGGAAACGGGTCCGGCAGCGGCGCTGCGCGTTGCGCCGCCACTACGGTCGCCATCAGTGCAACCGCAACCGCCAGCACGCTGCCTGCAAAGCTCTTCTTTCTGCACGCGGACACGACGCTCGCGAGCCCCCAGATTTTTTCGAGCATCTGCATTCGATCCCACTCCCCCATTCAGAATATTCCCGCAAGGCAAAACGGGCGCTCCCGCATCTGCGAGACCGCCCGCTTGCCCACCACCTTCCGGGCTTTAGAAGTGCAGCCGCAGTGAAGCCTGCATGGAGCGCGGTCCACCCACCTGGTAAAGCGCGCCGAGGCCACCGAGTTGCTCGTTCTCCGTGTTGTAGGCCGCGCCGAACAGGGCCTGGCCGTCGGAGAGCGAGTTGTAAATGGAACCGTAGATGGGATGGTTGAACACGTTGTAGCCTTCCATCCGGAACTCCATACCCACCCGCTCCGTGAACGGAAAGTCGCGCCGCATCGTGATGTCCATCTGCGCTGCATCGAAGCCGCGCGCGCTATTGCGCCCGGCGTTTCCTTCTGTATTATTCGTCGGCGCAAATGCGTTGTAGTTGATCACGCGGCCGCCAGGGTACTGACTGCCCGTCAAATAAAGCGGCTGATTGGCCACCCGATTGGGGTGGTAGATGATCGACGTTCCCGAAGACGTAACCCCGCTGACCTGCTGTGCCACGTCCACCGGCAGCGACGAACGTGCCGAGATACGACTGTCGATCGCCCAGTGCTGCAGCGCGTAGGCAACAGCGCGATTCGTGTAGTGGCCGCCCACCTGGTAGCTCAGCGCCGCCTGGAAGTTGTTGCGGATATCGAAGTCCGACGGCCCGCGCTCAAGGTAATAGACCAGGAAGTTTGACGATGCGGTATCGATCGAGTGCGACCACGTGTACGAGCCCAGGAGCTGAAGCCCGTGCGACATCTGGCGATCAAAGCGCACCTGCAGCGCGTTGTAGTTGGAATTGGCCGCGTTGTTGGTAATGTAGAGGCCATTGCCCGACGAGAACGCCTGGTTGCCAAACGTTTGAGGGAAGTACTCACGCTGCACCAGCATGCGCCGCCCCGCCGACCCCACGTAGTTCACCGTCAGCGTCTGCGACGCGCCCAGTCCTTGTTCCAGCGCCAGGTTCCACTCTTCCGTGTAAGGCAGCTTCAGATTGGGATCGTAGCCGAAGATTGGCGCATTGTACGGCGCGCTGGCGCTCGGCTTGGGCGTGCTCTGCACCTGGGCCTGTGAAGCCGGGAACGGACCGCTGTAAAAACCCACGCCCGTGGTGCCAATCCCGTAGTAGCTCTGCGCGCTCTGCGTCGTGCCCGTATCGTAGAAGATGCCGCCGCCGGCGCGCACTACCGTCTCGAATCCAGGCGTCTGGTGAACCTGGTAGGCAAGGCCGATGCGCGGCGCAATGTTGTTATAGGTGGTCTTCCACAGCGCCGTTCCCTTCGGTGCCGCCTGCGTGGTCGCAAGGTTGCTAATCTGCGTAACCGTGTACGGCTGGTTGCCATTCAGGTCTGTGGGCGCGGGATTCACGTCCCAGCGCAGCCCCAGTGACGCGCTCAGCCGGTTCGTCACCTTCCACTCATCCTGCAGGTACGCTGAGAAGTTCGGCGTCAGCGCCTTCATGTTGATCGACTGGTTGTAGACAATCAGTCCTGCCGGAGCATTGTTCAGCACCTGGCTCTCGCTCGTATAGAACGTGATCTCCCATAGCGGCGGAAGCTCTTCCGATGTCACCAGGCGTCGATAGTCAACGCCGTACTTCAGCGTGTGCCGGCCCAGCGTCTGCGTAAATGAGTCCACAACATTGATCTGACGCTGCCTATTCGACTGCGGCTCCACGAGGTAATAGGGATACGTTCCGTAGAACAGGAAGAACGTCATCCAGTCGCCGTTCGTCAATCCCGGCGCCGTGCTGATGCTCAGCGGCGTCGCCCCGCCAAAGTTGTCAAAGTAGTGCTGCGCCTTGAAGTCGTTGCCCGTGAGCCCAAAGCGAAGCTCGTTGACCATCGAATTCTTCAGCACCGAATCCAGCCCCAGCACCGCCATCTTCACGTTGCGCACCGTGTTGTTCACTTCCGCCAGGTCGGTCGGCTGCCGCGTCTCCGCATTCGAAGGCACATCTGTGTAGCGTCCAAACAGCTTGAAGCGGTCGTTGAACGAGTGATCGACGCGGATATTGCGGTCATCCAGGCTGCTTGGCGCCGAGTAGCCCGACGTGAAGTACGCCAGGCCGTTGCCGAGATCGGGGTTGTGCTGCGTGGGGAAAGCCGACAAAAACGGCCCCAGCACAGTGGGCGCGGTCGTGCGTAGCGTATCGCTCGGTACCTCGTAGAGCTGCGATGCCTGCGGATTCTGCAGTCGCAGCGCCTCGTATGAAAAGAAGAAGAACGTCTTATCGCGGCCATTATAGAGATGCGGAATCGAGAGCGGCCCGCCCAGCGAGCCACCAAAGTCGTTCTGGCGCTCTGCAAGCTTGGTCGTATCAAAGAAGTTCTTCGCGTCCAATGCATCGTTGCGGACGTAATCGTACGCGGACCCATGGAGCTGGTTGGTTCCCGAGCGCGAGATAAAGCTGAACTGCCCGCCCGGTGTGCGGCCATACTCCGCCGAATACGACGATGTCGACTCCCGGAACTCCTCCAGCGCATCGATCGAGATAATGCTCTGCGTCGTGCCCAGCGCGCTCTCCTGCGGCGTAGCCCCTGAGAAACCTCCGCCGATGGCACCCGAGCTCGAAACCGTCGCGCCCGTATCCACGCTCACGCCATCCACCGTGTAATAGTTGGCCTCTGTGCGCTGCCCGTTCACGCTAATCTCGCCGCTCGATCCCTGCCCCTGCGACGGCACCACCTCGGTGCCCGGCGTCACGGTGATCAGCGACTGAAAGCTGCGCCCGTTCAACGGCAGGTTCTGCACAAAGTTGCGGTCCACCACGGTGCTGACGCTGGCATCCGTCGTGTTGATGTTCTCGCCACTCCCGTTCACCGTCACTTCCTGGTCCGCCGAGCCCACGCTTAGCTGCACGTCCAGCGAGAGCTTGCCGCCCACGTTCACCGTGATGCCGGTCCTGGTCTCCGTCTTGAATCCCGCCGCAGAAACCGTCAGATTGTAGGTCCCAGGCGCAACCCCGGCCAGCGTGTACACGCCCACCTTGTTGCTCGTCGTCACCAGCTTCTCCTGCGTAGACTGGCTCACCAGAACCGCCTTCGCATTCGGCACCACCGCCCCCGAGGCATCGGTCACGATGCCGCTGATGGTCGCGCTTTGCCCCCAGGCCATAGAACCCGCCGGCAACAGCAACAGCGCCGCGAATCCAATCCACAAGAGAGAGAGAGATCTCCTCATCCGCATTGAACCGTCCTCAAAATCTTCGATTTTCGCTTCAGTATGCTACCCGCACCTGCCGCATGCCCCGTGCACCATGCGCGGTGCGGTCTCGCGCCGGAAAATGCCGACGAAGTCGTACAGGGAAACCATCTGCATCGCATGTGGATGCAAAGAAGAGGCCCCCGGGACGTCGAGCAGCAGTTCCTCAGCCCAGGAGGTCTGATTTATGTTAGGGACGATTCTGCATTGGACACTGGCTCCAGTAAAGAGCCAGTTTTATATTAATAAATGAGTCCAGATACTTTCAGGGCCCGCTATACCGCCTCACCAATTCCCTTAGAACATCCTGATGCGTCCCTATTTACAATGGTTCCGCATTTTCTCCCTGGCCTCAGCCCACCGCCGTTATCTGGACCTTTACTGGCCCCATTCTTCTGGTTAGATTCCATATGAACACTGGTGCCAAGCATCCACCCCGCAATCCTTGGGTTTTTGGATGGCGCTTTCCCCCCCATTTCGGCTACTGGAGCCCCACAATGTTTGTCCGTGATTGCTGGAAACCCGACTCTGAAAAGGACGTCTTCGAACTGATCGAGCAAAACCCCTGGGGACTCCTGGTCTCCAATGGAACCCTGGACTCCGGTGTGCAGGGCGGTCCTCTGGCTACGAACCTCCAGTTTGTGCTCTCCCGCCAGCGCCGCTACCTCACCAGCCACATCGCTCGCGCCAACGCCCACTCCGCCGCGCTGTTGCACAATCCATCATCCCAGCTCGTCATCTTTGAAGGCCCCAGCAGCTACGTCACGTCTAGCTGGTATCCCGGCCGCGACATGCCCCCCACCGTCTACTACGCCTCGGTGCACTGCTACGGCTCCATCACCTTCCATAGCCAGGAGCAACTCCGCAGTGCGCTTGAAGAGCTCACCTCGATCAGCGAATCGCATTATCCCGACAGTTGGAAGACCAGCGAGATTCCCGAGAAGGACATCACCCGCCGCCTTCCCGCCATCCTCGGATTCGAATTTCAGATAGAGCGCCTGGAAGCCAAGTTCAAGCTCGGCCAGGACGAGCCAAAGCGCGACGCGCTCGCCGTTGCCGATCGCCTGCTGGCATCCGACAACCCCCGCGACCGCGCCCTTGGCTCAATGACCCGCCGTTACAATGAGAATCGCCCTTGAGCCAGCGCCGTGGAGCGCCGCCGCAGCCAGACGCGCTCCCCCGCAACCCTGCTGCTAGTGAATGACCGGAGGATTCCGTGCGACGCCTGACCTCAGCTCTCCCGCTTCTTTCTCTGGCTCTTCTCGCCGTCATTGCAACCGTCCGCCCATCCTCCGCCCAGCCCTCCGGCTCAGCTGCCCTCCTGCTGGTCGACGGCAAAATCACCACCGAAGATCCCGCCCATCCTGAGGTGGAGGCGGTAGCCATCGACGGCAACAAGTTCGTCGCCGTCGGCACAACCGCCGAGATTCTAAGGCTCGCCGGCTCCGGTACCCGCATCATTCATCTCAACGGACGCCGCGTGCTGCCCGGCTTCAACGACGCTCATGTGCACGTGATGGTCGGCGGTGAAGATGAGCTCGGCGTCCACCTCACCTCCTCGCAATCGCCGCAGGACTTCCGCAACCGTCTCGCCGCCTACGCCAAATCAATCCCCAAAGGCCAATGGATTCTCAACGGACTTTGGGATGAGCAGCGCTGGCCCTCGCGTGCCGTGCCCGCGCACGAGCTTATCGACGACGTCACCCCCGACAATCCCGTCGCCGTGAGCCGCACCGACCTGCACATGCTGCTCGCCAACCGCAAGGCCATGGAACTGGCGCACGTCGATCGCAATACCAAAGACGTTCCCGGCGGCGTCATCCTGCGCGACAAGGATGGCAACCCCACCGGTATCTTCAAAGATGCGGCCAAGGCCCTCATCCTGGACGTCGTTCCGCCGGCCACGTTGGAGCAAGTCGAACGCGACTTCCTCGCGATGCAGAAGGTGGCCGAGCGCAACGGCGTCACCAGTGTGCAGGACATGGCCATCTCCGCCGACGACACCGAAGGCCCCCTCCGTCTGCGGGCCATCCAGGATCTCCATCGCCAGGGTAAGCTTCAGGTGCGCGTGGCCGAAGCCCTATCCCTCAACTACGGCAGCCAGCTCGCCGACCTCGGCATCCAGGCCGGCTTCGGCAATCCCTATTTCCGCATCGGCAGCCTCAAAAGCTTCGCCGATGGCGGCCTCGGCGCATCTACCGCCTGGTTCACACAGCCGTATTCGGACAATCCGTCCAACTACGGCATTGCCTCCGACCAGCTCCGCAATCCGCAAAAGATGTTCGCCAGCTTCCAGCTTGCCGACAAAGCCGGGCTGCAGCTCATCACCCACGCCATCGGCGACCGCGCCAACCACACCATCCTCGACTTCTACGAGCGCCTTGAACAGCAAGACGGCCCCCGCGACCGCCGCTTTCGCATCGAGCACGCCCAGACGCTGCTGCTGGCTGACATCCCCCGCTTCGCCCAGCTCCACGTCATCGCTTCAGTACAGCCCTACCACGCCATCGATGATGGCCGCTGGGCCGAGAGTCGTGTTGGTCCCGAGCGCATCAAGACCACCTACGCCTTCCGCTCCCTCATCGACTCCGGAGCCACCGTCTGCTTCGGTTCCGATTGGCCCGTCGCTCCCCTCTCGCCTCTCATCGGCATCTACGCCGCCGTCACCCGCCGCACCCTCGACGGCAAAAACCCCAGCGGCTGGACCCCGGAGCAACGCATTACCGTCGCCCAGGCCGTCCACGCCTACACCATCGGCTCCGCCTACGCCGAGCATCAGGAGAAGGTCAAAGGCTCCATCGAGCCCGGTAAGCTCGCAGACTTGATCGTTCTCTCCGAAGACATCTTCACCATCCCACCCGAAGCCATCGAGAAAACCAAAGTCGACATGACTATCTTCGACGGCAAACTGATCTACCAGCGATAAGTTGTTTTTTCAAAATGCAGGGCGTGCGCCTGTCATTTCGATCATGGAACCAGAAGACTCGTTCTCAGGGTACTACCGCCAATCGTCAAGTGAATCGCGCTCTTCCCCTTGATGAACCCCACCACTTCCGACACTGCATACTTCGGCGGGATCGAGAGTGCGGTAACGGATCCTCTTGTCGCTATTTATTCAGTTCAGTACTGACTCAGAATGCTAAAAATCTTCGTCGTCCCCGATGGGCATACCTGCCGGAGCTTCGACGGGCTTGGCAGGTACGAATCCGGCTGGGTCATGCTCGAACCTGTTGATGCGGTCGATGAGAGCGGCGCGATGGATTGCCTCGGCCGAGTCTTTAAGCGCGGGCGCAGCAGTCAGCTGTTTGAGCAGGTCTGCGATGTGCCAGCGGGTGATGGAGCGCGCCTGCCTGGAAGCAGCTGGATTAACAGCGAGCGAGAGCATTGCTTCAAGTGCGCGGAATTCAACGGCACGCTCAACCTCAGAGGACATGCTGTGGCCGGATTCCGGCCGCTCGGCGACGGTGGAGGAAATCGCTTCAAGAACACCGCGGAGCGATGGCGACGCCGGCATGCGCATGTGGTACTCGATCAGGCGGCTGGCGCGGGCAGGATCAAGAAGCGCCTTGAGCGTGAGGTCCGCAGCGGATTCGGCAGCGGCTACGGGGTCGAAGGTGAGACCGGTATGTGATGGGAAGGACTCCTGAGTGCGCGGGTAGCCGGGAGGCACAGGCGGCAACAGGCGCAGCAACGATTCTGGCAGCGTAAGGATTTCCGGCGTGAGCGTTTTGAGAACAGCCGCAAGGGCCTTGCGCTGCTCAGCGGGATCGAGGATGGACGGGTTCGGCAGGCCGTCGCCGCGCAGGCCGTAGCGGTAATTCAGGCCGCCGATTTCCTTGATGGCGGCTTCAGTCTGGTAGCGATGATAGAGATAGAGCGGCACCAGCGTCTGCTCGAGCTGGGCCATCGGGGTACCGGGCTTGATGGCGTCTTCGCCAAAGTTCTTCAAGGCAGTTGCTCGCACAGCCAGCACTCGCTCGAGTTCGGCTGCAGGGTCATTACCGTTGTCCCACAGATGTGCCAGCGGATGCGCGGAACCGAGGGGCCTGGCGTCTTCATCTGTGATGAACATCTGGCCTGCGCGATCCGCATCGCTGAGAATCTTGTTCAACGCAGCCTTCTCAGCTTCGGCAGTCATATGCGGAGCAAACTGGCGGTAGCCGTAGTTGATGGTCACCTTGTCCCAAGCGCCGATATTGACGGCATAGGCATGTGAAGCGTCAACGCGGCCGTTGTCATCGAGCGTGATGTATGGATGAGGGTAGTCCATAACGCTGTCGCCCTGCGAGACGCTCGACGCAGCAAAATTGTGCGCAAGGCCCAGCGTGTGGCCTGTTTCGTGGGCGGCCAACTGGCGGATGCGCGCCAGCACCATCTGCAGCATGGGATTGACGCCGGAGCGTGGCGCTGCTCCGGACGCAGCGTCCACCGCAGAGGATGAATTCTTGTAAGGCGACAGGAGCGCTTCCGCAATCATGTAGTCCTGACGGACGCGCAAGGATCCAAGCGTAACATTGCCCTTAATGATCTCGCCTGTGCGCGGGTCGGCGACGGCCTCGCCGTAGCTCCAGCCGCGGGTGTAGCGATGGACCCACTGGATGATGTTGTAGCGCACGTCCATCGGGTCAGCGCCGGCGGGGAGAAGGTCTACGCGAAAGGTGCCCTTGGCCCATCCGGCAGCCTGAAATGCCTGATCCCACCAGCGCGCGCCTTCAAGCAGTGCAGTACGGATGGGCTCTGGCGCACCGCGATCGACATAGTACTGAATCGGCGCGACGGCTTCGCAGGCTGAGACGCAGTTGGCGTCCTTCTTTTGAAGGCGATGGCGCAGGATGAAGAGCTGATCAAGCGGCTCGCCAAGGGGCGCTGTATAGTCCCGATAGCCGCTGGGGAAATATCCCGCCTGCGGATTGAAGCGCCGAGGCGTAAAGCCGGGCGGCGGCAGCTCAACGAAGGAAGTCCGTTCGCGAACGGTCATGGCGTGCGGATCGGGCGTGACGTCGTTGACGAAGTCTCCTTCCGCAAGGCCTTCGGTGGTGAACGTAAGCTCGGCTTCCACCTCGGTGTTCTTCGGGAATGTTTTGGTGTCGTCAAGCGCAATGGTGGAGCGGGTTGCGTCCACCTTATACGCGCCCTGCTTCAGCCGGGCCAGGGTGTCGGAGACGCCGTGCGCGTCGTGCAAAAAGAAGTCGGTGGCGTCGATGAGCACATCGCCCTGCGGCGACTCGGCAGCAACGGTAAAGCCCCACAGAACAGATTCCGGGAAGGACTGCTTGACAGCGAGCTGCTCGTCCGGGTCGGTGCTCGACGCGCGGAAAGCCATATTCCGCTCGACCAGCAGCACCTTCGGTCCGCTTCGCATGAAGCGCACGATGCGACCCGCTGAAACCTGGCCGCGGTCGAGGCCGAGGTCGTTTGAGCCTGTGCCATACGGCAGAGAGTTCACATAGAGCATGTCCGGGCTGCTGCCATCGAGCCCCAGGCGCGGAATCTCCATGTAGAGCCTACCGCTCCGCGCGTCCCAATCGAGCGAGAGAAAGCCTGAGAGACGCTTCATCTGCGCGGTCTTCGCGCCTACCGTGGGCAGCGCGGAGGAGCCAGCGGCTGACTTGGGGCCTTGCGCCGGTGCGGTGATCGAAGCAAGCAGCAGAGCGAGGATGGGAAGTTTGCGCATTCCTTCTTCTACCACGGAGCGCCCGTCGCAGGACCAGGCAATGAATTAGGATTCGGGGGCGCGCTGGACGAAGGCAGACAGCACGATTCACAATTGACCTGTGCGAGATGTTTGTATGCCGTGAGTATGGGCTTGCTGGCGGCTGGCTTGGCAATGCAGCGCCAATCTGCTGCGAGGTCGCAAATTGAACGGTAGGGAGCGACCGCGATGGATGCGATGACCTGCCCTCCGACCAGAGGGCAGGATTCAACCACTTCGACCCAACGACCTCCAGGAGATTGAGAGTCACGCATGAAAATCACTGAAGTGCGCACACGCGTTGTTCAATGGGAAGGCAAGACCGTGCCGCTGCCTCCTCACTTCTGCACCAACCCCATGGACCTGGTCGCTTTCCGCGAGGCGTCCATGGGCAACTTCGCCTTTCACGGCTGGGTGCTGGTGGAGATATTTACCGATAGCGGCGAGGTTGGCCTGGGCAACGCGGCCCTCTCGCCCATCGTGACCAAGACGCTGATCGATACCTACCTGAAGCCTTTGCTGATCGGTGCCGACCCGTGGGATATTGAATTTCTATGGCAGCAGATGTACCGGCGCACTATGGCTTTTGGCCGCAAGGGAGTGGCCATGACGGCCATCTCCGCAGTGGACATCGCCCTGTGGGACCTACTCGGCAAAAGCGCAAAGCAGCCGGTCTTTCGTCTGCTCGGCGGGCGCACAAAGGAGAAGATCCCGGTCTATGCAAGCCGCTTGTATGCCATGCCCATCCCCGAGCTGCGCGCTGAAGCCGAGCGGTATAAGGCCGAAGGCTACAAGGCCATGAAGCTGCGCTTCGGCTGGGGCCCCATCGATGGCGCCGAGGGCATGCAGAAGAATGTCGAGCTGGTGCGCGCGGTGCGAGAGGTGATCGGCGACGGCATTGACCTGATGGCCGATGCCTACATGGGATGGACGCTAGACTATGCCAAGCGCATGCTTCCCCTGCTCGAGCCATTCCATCTTCGCTGGCTTGAAGAACCAGTGATTCCAGATGACACGCGAGGCTACGCGGAGTTGAAGAGGCTCGGTCGCGTTCCCATCGCGGGCGGCGAACATGAATTCACGATCTTCGGGTTCCGCGAACTGCTGGAAAACAACGCGCTCGACTATATTCAATTCGACACCAATCGAGTGGGCGGCATCAGTCAGGCGCGGAAGATCTCGGCGCTCGCTGAATCGTTTCAGGTTCCCGTAGTGCCTCATGCTGGGCAGATGCATAACTACCATGTGGTCATGGCAAGCCTGAACTCGCCGATCGCAGAGTTCTTTCCCAAGGTGGATGTGGAGGTGGGAAATGAGCTCTTCTGGTACCTTTTCGACGGTGAGCCGGTGCCGGTGGATGGGTACATCGACCTGGACGATGCACTTCCCGGGCTCGGCCTGACGGTGAACGAAGAGTCGCTGAAGCGCTTCAAGGTGATCGAATAGGAGAAGGCGGAATCCGCAAGGTATATCTGATCGCCGACGATGGCGCGCCACACCGCATTGGCAGGTGCGCAGGAGGCGAATTCTGCGATCACAGGCTCGCGTGGCGCAACTATCTGAACTTCGCAGGCTCCAAGCTTCGGCACGGCGCGCCGGGCAGTTCGCTAATCAATACCATCTCCGCCCGCATGGCCGCCGCGACCTACGGCGTCAACTTTCTGCTTTCGCTGATGAGAAAAGACCTGCACTACGCAGCCCAGATGCGGCTCTATCTGGAGAACTTAGCTGGAGAAGGCACCGTTGTAACTGCTTCAGAATAGTCAACCCCTAAACAATTGCCCCGTTGGCAAAAGCAGAAGACCAGGCACGCTTCCAGCGCACAATCATTAGAAATACGCTTTGGTGATTATGGTCATCCCGGCCCCCTTGAGATATCGGCTTTTTCGGTATCTATTCTGGGCGGGAACTGCCATAAACCCACCTCGCCCACGCTGTCTGAATGGACAAAGCTGTTTGTTGGCAGATACACTGGCGCTCTGCTTGCCCCAATCCGCAAAGTGCGAGGATTCGTTCCGGCTCCATGGCTTATCAACTGTCGTTTTCGGGTTTTGTCTGGAGAAATCTCTGGCGCCGGCGGCTGAGGACCCTGCTAACGCTTTGCGGGATTGGAGTGGCAATTGGCGCATTTGTGGGCCTGGTGGGGTTTTCCAGTGCATTTGAACAGGCTTGGCTGCGTATTTACACCAGCAGCGGCACCGACATTGCCGTCATTCAACGCACTTTTCTTAATACCTCAGTGGACGAGTCGGTGGGAGCCAAGCTGAGAGCGCTGCCGGTGGTGGCACAAGCTACGCCCATGATCTACAACGTGATGGATCTGACTCCAGATGTAAATGCACTGGCCTACGGCTGGAAGGCCGACTCCTATGAATTTGAGTCGCTGCACATTCTGTCGGGACGGCGTTTCAGTGACGGCAAGCCCGAAGTGATGCTGGGCGATCTGCTCGCTGAGGACCTGAAGAAGAAACCCGGCGACACGTTGGAGATTCAAGACTCGCCCTTTAAGGTGGTCGGGGTCTACCATGGCGGCTCCGCGCTGGAGGCCGACGCGGTGATCATGCCGCTGGACCAGCTACAGCAATTGAGCAGTCTGCAGGGCAAGGTCTCGACGTTTCATGTGCGGCTGCGTCCGACGCCCCCCGGAGAATCACCTGAACAGTATCTGAAGTATGCGCAGGCGCAGATTGAGGCATCTCTTCCGACACTGCGGGCAGTGCCCGCGGCCGAGCGCGCCAGCAATAATGAGTTTGTCCGTCTGGCACACGCTTCAGCCTGGGGCACATCTTCCATCGCTCTGCTGATCGGCATTCTGGGAATCGCCAACACCATGGCCATGTCGGTCTTCGAGCGCACGCGGGAACTCGGTATCCTGCGCGCGCTGGGATGGAAGCGGTGGCAGGTACTGATGCTGATCCAAATGGAGGCGGCGGTGCTTGGCCTTGGCGGAGGACTACTCGGCATCGCGCTGGGCTGGTGCGCGCTGCACGTGCTGGCTGCCTTGCCGCAGACCGCGAGCATTGTTTCGGCTCACGTTGCCCTGCCGCTTCTGGCTGAGACGCTGGGCATTGCCCTTCTGGCCGGATTAATTGCGGGAGCAGTTCCCGCGTGGCGAGGAGCGCAACTTTCTCCGGTGGAGGCGCTGCGCTGTGACTAGTCCCCTGCTCGAGGTACGCAGCGCGTGCAAGAGCTACGACGAAGGGCGAATTGAGGCCTTACGCGGTGTTGACCTGTCGATCGCGGCCGGCGAATACATGGCCATCAGCGGCGCCAGCGGTAGCGGCAAGTCAACGCTGCTGCACTTGCTGGGCGGGCTGGATCGTCCCACGAGCGGCGAAGTTCTCTTCAGGAACTCCGGCCTGGGCTCCGCCATGGACCTCGATACCTACAGGTCGTCTTACGTTGGCTTCATCTTCCAGGCATTTCACCTGATGCCGACTCTGCGGGCCATTGAGAATGTTCAGTTGCCGATGCTGAGTTTGAGCCGAAGCAGATTCGATCGCGCCGCCCGTGCCCGGGAATTGCTGAGCGAGTTGGGCCTGGAGCACCGAATGGAGCAGTATCCCAATCAACTTTCGGCCGGAGAACGGCAGCGGGTAGCGATTGCCCGCGCTCTGGCCAACGATCCGCAGATTCTGCTGGCTGATGAGCCCACCGGCAACCTGGACAGCGTAACCTCTGCGCGCATCATGGAGATTCTCACCGGGATTCATATGCGGCGGGGAATGACGCTGGTCGTGGTAACGCATGACAATGCAATTGCGGACTCCGCGGCCCGGCAGATTCGCATCCGGGACGGAAAGGTCGAGGCATGAGATCTGGAGCCTTTGCGTTGGCCGCATCCATCCTGTTGCCTCTTTTGCCTGTGGCTGCCCAGAGGCCGGATAGCCAATGGACGCTGGCTGCAGTGCGGCATCAAGTGGAGTCAGCCGATTATCGGTTGAGCGGGCGGCTGGTGCGCGTGGACGGTAGTGGGGCGCGGACCAGCGATGTCGTCAAGATCGAAGCGCACTGGTTCCCGGGCGTGCTTCGGGTACTGTTCCAGGTCACATCTCCGGCCGCAGCGCGGGTTCACGTACTGCTGGAGATGCGCCCCAGGGGGAGGAACACGATTCTGATTGCACATCCGGGCGATGCAGCAGCGACTGCGTTACCCTTCGATAAGTGGAACGACGGCCCGCTGGGAGAAACATTCAGCTATGAGGACTTCATGGAGGCGCAATATTTCTGGGCCGGGCAAAGGGATATGGGAAAGGCACAATTTGGGGCGCGAAACTGCGACCTGCTGAGGAGCACGCCAGACCCGACAGACAAGACCCACTTCGCCACAGTGAAAAGCTGGCTGGATCACGAAAGCGGCTTTCCGGTTTATGTTGAGAAGAAGCTGAAAGGCTCGGGGAATGTAAAGGAATTTACCTACTTCGGGCTGCGTCAGACGCGTGGCGTCTGGTGGGCAAGCCAGGTGGAAGCAAAGAACCGCGGCAGAGCCGGTTCAATGTTGCTTATTATCGACCGCGGCACGCCAAATGCGCATCTTAACCTGCAGGATTTTGACCTGGCGCAACTCAACCATTTCTAGGATGACTTATGTATTATCTTCTCTCCATTTCCGGTTTGGTAGCGGCCTTGGTCGCAGCAGGATTTCTGTATCAGTGCCTCGGCTCGTACTACGACCGCCTGCGATATACGGCGGGGGGCCGCTGGATCAGCATTGGGGACGGGCGCAGACTCTATTTGCTGGAAAAGGGCTCAGGCGGGCCGACGGTGCTCTTTGAAGCCGGGATTGCAGCCACGAACCTGAACTGGTTCCATATCCAGGAGGTGGTTTCGCGGTTTGCAGCCACAGCCTCCTATGATCGGGCTGGGTTGGGCTGGAGCAGTCCGTCCCGGACCGCTCGCACACCGCGGAATATCGCCGCCGAGCTGCATGAGCTGCTCAATGGCGCCGGGATCAAGCCGCCTTACATCCTGGTGGGGCATTCCTTCGGAGGGCTGGTGATGCGGCGGTTTGCGCTTCTTTATCCGGAAGAGGTAACCAGCATCGTATTGGTGGACCCGATGCGCTGCGAAGAATGGCCGCCACTGGATCCGGCGAAACAAGCGATGCTCGACCGCGGCACAAGGCTCTCAAACTATGCCATTACAATTGCTCGGCTGGGATTGGCACGGCTTGCCGTGACCTCGCTTTTGTGCCGCTCCGGGCGTATTGCCGAGCGCCTGGCCGGCGCCGCTGGCAACGGGGGCAAGCATGTACTGGGACGAATCAAGGGCGAGGTAGGGAAGATGCCGAAGGAGGTCTGGCCCATCGTGGCAGCGCACTGGTCACGGCCCGGTTTCTATGCAGGTATGCGCAGCCATGTAGAGGCCGTGCCAGACACCGTGCGCGAAATGCAGGACGCAGAGCCCATCCGAGGTATTCCGGTGCTTCTGCTGACACCGGGAAAATCATCGCCGCTCTCCGCCGATTGCTTGCAGAGAATCGGCGACAACGTGCAGCAGATGATTGCGCCCGAAAGCGCGCATTGGATTCATCTCGATGAGCCCCAACTGGTGATCGATTCCATCCGGGAATTCGTAATGACCGCTGCGCCGGAAGCTATTGCCGCCACGGGTTGAATGGCAGAAGCGCTGGCAGGCTTTTCGCGGTCAGCCATCGCATTTTACAAAGCAATGTAGATAGACGCCACGGATTCAAGGCCAAAGCGACCAACAGGGAGCAGCGGCCCTGGATGCCTGCAATGCCGGCGGCGAGACCAGGAACATCAGTCCAATTCTTTCGAAAACCTCTCCCTTAGAACCCGCCGCAGCATCTTTCCGTTATCATTCTGCGGCAAGCCCCCGGGCTCGAGAATCCAGATGCGGCGCGGTGCTTTGTACGCCGCAAGGTTCTGTCGGCACCAGTCGAGCAAATCGTTTTCGCTGGCCAGCGAGCCGGCGTACAGTTCGACCGCCGCGACGGGGATTTCGCCCTTTTCCTTGTGGGGCAGACCGAAGGCGACTGCGCTGGCTACGTCAGGATGAGCCTGTACGGCTTCCTCCAGCTCGCGAACATAAACCGAGTAGCCGCCTGATTTGATCACGTCTTTCATGCGTCCCACCAGCCGTATCAAGCCGAGGCGGTTGCGCGTGGCTAGATCGCCGGTGCGCAGCCAGCCGTCGCTTGTGAGCAGGCGCTGGCCATCGCTCTTGTCCTTCCAATAGTGCGGAGCGAGATGGCGGCGGCGGATCTGGCACTCGCCCTTCGCACCGGCTCGAACCGGCCGGCCGTTCTCGTCAACCACGCGGATGCGAAATGGCGGCACCGGGAAACAAAGGTCGCCACTGCCGGGCCACAGCGGCAACTCGACGCCCATCATGGCTAGACCGCCCAGTTCCACCATGCCGTAGCCGTTCAGCAGCACAGGTGGAATGCGCCGGCCACCAGGCAGCCGGCCCAGAGCGCCGAACTTCCGCAGGTGTTGCCGAACTTCAGTGGGCAGGTGATCGCTGGCCGAGAGCCACACACGCACGGTTCTCAGGCGGGCAGGGTCCGGATTGCTATTGACCAGGCGGGCAAAAATCGCAGGCACGCCGACGAACGTGGTGATGCCGAAACGCTCAACAAGGTCCAGCGCAGACGCGGCATCGAAACGATTTAGGAAACAGCCCCGAATGCCCGCCATCAGACCGTAGAGCGCGATGCTGACGGCCATAATGTGCGACCAAGGCAGTGCGACAAGCGCAAGATCCCTCGGTCCCAGAAACAATCCAGCCAGGACCGTGGACGCGCGCGCGCCAAGCAGCGCATTGCTGGACAGGGCTGCTCCTTTGGGAAAGCCGCTGGTGCCGGAAGTATGGAATACGCCGACGGTGGCGGCAGGATCAATGACAGTCGGCGGAAACGGAGACCCTGTTTCGCCGACGCGAATAAATCCATCGAGCGTTTCTGTCTCATCGTCGGCCTGGATCCAGATGCGCGCATTCAGCGCACTTCGGTCTCCAATATTTCGTTCGAAAACTGCTTTGTCGGTGACCAGAATCTCGGTGCCGCTATCGGCCAGAATGCGGCGCACTTCGGCGAGGGACAGGAGCGGGTTCAGCGGAACGGCGATTCCACCGGCACGGATGATCGCCAGGAACCAATGAAAGCATTGCCGGTCATTGGTGCGATACACAGCGACGGGCTGCCCTGGACGAAGCGCGATGGAGCGACGCAGAAAAGCATCGATACGGCAGATGTCAGCGTGCAACTCAGAGAGATGGAATCGGCCGTCGTCTCCAACAGAGACTTCGCAATCCCCTTTTCGTCGCAGCAGCTCATCCACAAGATTGGCCACGGTGACGTTGCGGTCGCAAGCGAGTTGGAAACGGCGGACGATGTTCATTGCGCGGAAACCGGCTTGCGGCCCCAGTCGCTGGCCACGCAGTAATGGAACAGGCGGTTCAGGTAGTCCATCACCAGCGGCGGGCGCACTCCAGCAGGCCCTAGCAGGCGCTCGGCATTGGTCGTATCAAACTGCATGCGCATGGTGAAGTAGTCCCGATAAGCGCGGCCGTCGCGTAGTACGCGGCGCTTGCGTCCCCATAAAGATAGAAACAGCAGTGGACGTATAGCAGCGAAGAAAAACTTTGGATCGACATAACGAGGCTCTGCCACGTCAAAGTACTCTGCCGCGCGTTGAGCGATCTGCTGAATGGTTGCGCTGCCCCGCGATCCGGCGCAGAGGTGGACGGTGCTGCCAAAGGCGGCCTCGTCAAAGACCAGGCGTGCGACGGATGCGGCGACGTAATCAACCGGCACGATGTCTAGAACGGCGTCAGGAAAGCCGGGGACCGTGCGCCACAACCGGCGCGCGTAAATCTTCAGCGGCCAATACATCATCTTGAAACTGGAAGTCACGCCAGTGCGCGAATCGCCCACGATGATGCTGGGGCGCAAAATCACGCCAGGCAAGGATTCAAGACGCGACCGAACCAGCGCCTCTGCTTCGGCTTTGGTCTGTTCGTAGGTATTGCGGTAGCTCTGGCCCACGTCAAGTTCGCTTTCGCGCACCAGATCGGCGCGTTCGCCTGCCACGTAAGCCGTTCCGACGTAAGCAAGGCTCCGCAACCGGCGCATGCCGGCGGCAAAATCCAGCACGCGGCGGGTACCGTCGACGTTGATGCGCCGCGCCTCCTCCAGCGAGTGATCAAAACGCACCGTGGCCGCGGAATGAATTACGCGGGTTGTCTCCGCGCAAAGGCGCTGGTAAGCAGCGCTATTCAAGCCGCAGTGATTCTGGCTGACATCTCCGGAGTAGACCTGGACACGGGACCGCGCGGCTGGGGGAACAATCATATCGGCACGCTGTTGAACCGATTGACCCGCTCTATCGCGGATTAGAAGCGCCAGCTTGGCGTGCGGCTGACTCTCCAAAAGTTCGCGGACCAGTTGCACCCCTAGAAAGCCGGTCGCACCGGTGACAAGAATAAGCTCTTCGCTGTTCATTTAAGGACCGGCCTCTGCGTTCCAACAACTCGAAGGCGGGTGAAAGATGACCTTTGGGTGCCTGGACGACGCATCAAGTTATGCGACATTATAGCCCGCAAGCCCACTACAAGCCGGAGTGCGGCTTCCACGCGACACAATACGAAATAGGATCAGAAGAGCGTGAAATTCCAGCAGAGAATTGACTTCCGGGCATCGGCTTTTTCGCCGATAGGTTTCAGAGGCTGCGGTGAAGGCCGTTAAAGCACCTGAAGTCAGTATTCAAGTGCCGAGAAGGGTGACTGTCTGTGAGCGGCTGTGTCACACTGAGAAAGCAACCTGCGCCAGAACCGGCGCCAGACTGGAGATAGCGTTTCTTGGCCACCAAGCAATGCCGATAAATTGCTTAAAAAACAATCGGTTGCAGACAAATAGGGCCTGTAGCTCAACGGTTAGAGCAGGGGACTCATAATCCCTTGGTTGGGGGTTCGAATCCCTCCGGGCCCACCAAAGTAATATCAAATTAAATAGCACAAAATATTATATTTACATACTGAACCAACCTTTAATGTCCGCATGATATTTTCGCCTTTCTTGCGCTATTCCCTGCTATCGGGTACAGTTTTGGGTACAGAGCTGTTCTTCATGCTGCTGCACCGGAGCTGCTATGGCCACGATCATCAAGCGCCCATCTGGGAACTGGAAGGCGATCATCCGCAAGGCAGGATGGCCTCTCAAAGCAAAGACATTCAGAACCAAGCGTGATGCCGAGGACTGGGCGCGACGTACGGAAGATGAAATCGTTCGCGGCACCTACATCGTGCGGGCGACAGCAGATCGCATGACGGTCGCTGTGGCATTGAGCCGCTACCTGGCCGAGGTCACACCAACCAAACGACCATCCTCTCAAGAGGCTGAACAGCGTCGCGGCGCAATCCTGACTAAGCATTTGGGCAAGTATTCCCTCGCAGCACTGACGCCGGAGATCATCGCTCAGTTTCGCGACGAGCGCCTCGCGGGAGCTGATCGCAAGGACGAGAACGGCAAGCCAATTCCCCGAGCCAACAACACTGTCCGCTTAGAGCTTGCCCTGCTCGGTCATCTGTTCACCATCGCCATCAAGGAGTGGCGTGTTGGCCTGCCATCGAATCCGGTGCTCAACATTCGCCGGCCAGCTCCTGGCCCAGGCCGCAATCGCCGGCTGACTGCCGAAGAAGAGAAGCGCCTCTTCGAGGCCGTAGACAATCACTCAAACCCCATGTTGCGCCGGATCGTCCGCATTGCACTCGAGACCGGAATGCGAGCATCCGAGATCTCAACATTGCGCCGGATGCAAGTCGACTTAAAGCGTCGCGTCGTTCGACTGCTTGAAACCAAGAACACATTGCCGCGCACGGTACCGCTGAGCGTAGCTGCAACGGAGCTGTTCCGCGAAGCGCTCAATCATCCCGTGCGCCCCATCGACACCGATCTGATTTTTTTCGGAGAGCCAGGTCGCGACGGCAAGCGCCGCCCCTATCAATTCAACCCTGCATGGCTAGCTGTAAAACGCGCTGCGGGTTTGAAAGACGTACACTTTCACGATCTCCGCCACGAGGCCGTCAGCCGCTTTGTCGAAGCAGGCTTCTCCGATCAGGAAGTCTCTGCGATCAGCGGTCACAAGTCCATGCAGATGTTGAAGCGGTACACGCATCTGCGTGCCGAAGACTTGGTCGAAAAAATCGATCAGTTATCAAATCGCAGGTCGTAGTTTGAGGCATTCGACAGAGGAACTCGAACGATGAATCGTAAAGACAAAGAGAAACTGGCTATTCCAGAATGGTTCAAGCTGGAAAACTATGCGCCTCTCAAGCGTTTTGCGACGCCGAGGCCTTGGCTTGAGCAATTTGCATTGCGCATCGATCTGATGGCGCATTGGAGGAAAGCAATACGCGAGAATCCTGACTGCCAGCTATATCAGTGGTTCGGGTGCAATGATGAGAATTATCCAGAGGATCTGCTGATCAGCATCTTGAAGAACCCACTTCCCGCAGTGGACGGTTTTGTCGAGGGCTATCCGTACGTTGATTTTCCGACCGTCACATTGGTCAGACATTGTGCCGAACCCGTCCGGCCTATGACGGTACTCGATCTGGTGGAGGCATTGATGATCGTGCCACTAACAATACGCGAGAAGATGGTGCTTTTCCATCCAGAGTTGATGCCGTCCGTTCCGCATTCAAGTGACTCAACCGATTCCACGCGACAGCAAAGTCCACGAGCTCCGCAGTGCGATGTAAGCAGTCTGCGGCGAGTTCCAACCGCCCATCCGCAACACTTGTTGGACTTGTGGCTCATGGTTCAAATGGAAGGCGGCATCGACTCATGGATGACTCAGTTCATCGCTCAACCCCATGAAAACGATAGCGCCACTTATTACGCTGTAGATGCCTCGGTGCCGCTCAAAGATGCCGTGCGAGCATTTCGCAAGCATCATCTTAAGGCTCAAATGAACAAACGCAATAGCAGTCGAATGGATAGCTCGACGTTTGCGAAGTGGTGTGACGACGGCATCTTGCCCTACATTGATCTCAAAATATACGAAGCCATAGAGCAATTTCGCCAGAAGGCGCTTGCATCGATTACAGAGGAGGAGATGGCCGATGCCATCTATCCAACCCTTAGAGCAGCGCCGCCTAGATCATCAACGTGTGTCTCCGATACAACGAAACCAGTCGCGAAAGATCTTCAGAATCCGTTTAGCGCTCGTTTTCGCCTGCTCTTGGCGAGAGCTGCCGAACACAGCGCACAAGTGAGCAGAGGTACTCGGCAAAGCTGAACCGAATTACTGATTTGCCGGAACTTTTCTGAAAGAATTGTCTCTCGATTCATGGTCTGTATTTCGCTATCGTCCCCTTAGTCATACGAAATTAGGGGGATAACAACGGTGTCCACCGCAGAAATACTGATCGCAAAATATGGGCCTTTGATGACATTGGCCCAGTTGGCAGCCACCCTCGAACGTTCAATCGAGGGCCTTCGATTCGGACTTCGCAGTGAAAGCGATTTCTCTCGCAAGATCAATGCCGCTCGCATACGTTTTGGCCGGCGCGTCTACTTCCACACCGTCAAAATTGCTGCCGTTCTCGATTGCGAGTAGGGCGCCGTTGCCGCCGCCCCCCTTCGAATCTGAAGCAATTCTTCCAGCGTTGCTGGATGATCACACCGGAAGCATCAATGCGACTCAGCGCCGCGGCGAATCTGGTTTGGTGCCAGCCGCGCTGGCCATTACGCCCAGCCTCAAGAAAGAGCTGCTTGGGCCATCGCGCATTGATTCGCGGCTGCTCGAAGCAGCCGCGAAAGACAATGAAAACAATTCGATACTGTACCAGCACAGCGTTCTTTGTCAGACCGTCCTTCCCTACCGCGATCCGGGTGGCGATGTACGGCGCTGGGAACGTCGCAACGGCCAGGTTCACCTTGAGATCGATGCAGGCCGGGCTATGCATCCAGTCTTGGGAAAGATCGTCAATATTGGTCTCCCCTACGGCCCCAAAGCCCGTATGCTGCTCATGCATTTGAATCGCGAGGCCGTGGTCACGCAGTCGCCAGTCATTGATGTCGGACGCTCGTTGACGCATTTCGTTGAGCGCTACCTTCGCCTTTCTTCCCATGGCCGTAACTTCCGAGAGATCAAGGAGCAGCTCACGCGATTGTCGGCAGCGTCGATTCGTATGGGTGTACCCTGCAATGGGCATGCAGTCACGGTGAATTCCGGTATCGTCACGGCGTTTGACCTCTGGTTGCCGAAGGATGATCGTCAGCGTGTGCTCTGGCCCTCAAAGATCATTCTTTCGCTCGATTATTTCAACAACCTCCTCAAGCACGCGGTTCCAGTTGACGAAGCGCACATCGCGGCGCTCTCTCATAGTGCGCTTGCGCTTGATATTTACAATTGGCTTGCCCAACGTCTTTGCAGGATTGATGATGGGCGGCCGCAAGCTGTCTCCTGGCTCTCACTGCACGAGCAATTCGGCCAAGGGTATGACCCTAAGCGGCTCTTTAACTTCCGCCGCGTGTTTCGCGTCGCACTGAAAGAAGTGTTGACCGTCTACCGTGCCGCTCGCGTCGAAGATGCAGAAGCCAAGCGAGCTGTCCGCTGTTACCGGAATGGTCGCGCCTACTGGCGTTCTGAGGCATTGTCAGGTTTGACGCTGTACAAGAGTCCGCCGCCGGTGAACGCATTGCACAAGGGGTAGCGTCAGTCGGTGCATCCCGTTGGCGGGCTGCACCGCGATGTTTAGTCACTTACAGAAAACACGATCACTTTATATTGATCTCATGCTATCCGATTGATACACATGGGGTTGCGATCTCAGGGGTTTTCCACGATCACTTTGTATTGAGCACTTCCGTTCTCTGTGCATTGCGCCCGGACCCAACTGTTTTTCCACGATCAGTTTGTATTGAGGATCACGATCACTTTGTATTGAAAACCACGATCACTTTGTATGGGAAGCCGTTATATATGCCTATAGCTTCTCCGGTAGCTCTCGACCTCGTCGTTGTTGATCCGTGGAAGTCGGGTGGCATTCTAGAATTAATGCGCAGGCTCCAGCCGAAGAGCGAGCGAAGCAGATCGTCGGGCTCAAAGAACCGTGCGGAACAAGGAGAAGAGGGACCAATGATACATAATCAAATCGACACATCCTTGCTCCCTGCAGATGACGAGGAAATGATCAACTTCCGATTGGGTGAGGATGGATCTATGTCTAAAAGCCGGAAAGACGAACAACACTGCGATTACGGCACGAACCAGGCGCGCTGGCCGATCTGCGTCGGATCCACCTCTCACTACATGGCAGTATGCAGAACCGGAGAAGGGAGACCAGACACAATGCCCTGGTTGTGGATCGTTTGAGTGAGGGATCTGAAGCAGCTTCTTGCTAAACCACGCCGTGCCAAAAGCAGCGTAGCCCTGCTCGATAGGGGGGAACAAGGCGATCCCTCATTCAAAAGGGGGATTAACATCCTCGCATCTGATCGCCGCGGCAAACCTTCCGTGGCCACAGGAAAGACTAGAAGCTTTTCAATCGCCTGCTGGCGGGTTCCCCAGCTAACTGCAGACTGAGCATGCAAGGCGCGAGCCGATGCAAACTAAGACGGTATACCGACCACTCGAGTTTTATGTAACACGTGACCAGCGTAGCTAGCCCGCGTGGAGCACTGATGAACATTCCTGAAGCTCTAGAAAAGCTCGAAGCCCTGTTGGTTTCGTCAACTTGACTTGGCCCCTTTTGATGGTCTGATCTGGCCCCACCTTGAAGGCATGTGATTTGTCTTTCCGTGTTGGGCTTGGCGGAAGGAGCCCGTAGGGCGACCGGAGCCAAGGCCAACACGGGGCGGCGCCGCGGGCCTGGTCAAGCGGCGTTAAAAGGGCGATTCAGGCATATGCTCCTCCGGGCGGAAGATATGCTCGAACGGCAAGCGTTCCTGGGCCCTACTGGAACCGAGTCTGACTTCGAACTGGGTTGGGTTGCTGCCCAGATGATCGAGTCGTACGACCTCTGCCAGTCTTGTTTCCACTTCCCGCCGGCCTTCGGTATGGCTCTCCTCGCCCTGATGACCGATTTCGAGAGCTTGCTGGAAGGCCGTCTGGTCATTTTCGCTGGGAAAGATGTGGACTGCCTCTTTCCACTCTCGCAGGCCCTCTTTGCCTTCCACCATCACAGCCCAGCGCAGTTGTGCGTAATACCACTGTTTGCTCGTCATGCCTTCCACCCCTCGGACGAAGACCTGTCCGTGGGGACCCCGGTCTTGCCGCCTTTCCGTGCCATGGTTCTGCGGAATCTGTAGCTCTCCGTGCCGGTCTCGATGATGTGGGCCCGATCGGTCAGGCGGTCCAGCATCGCCTTGCACAGCCGCGCGTTGGGTATCTTGGTGGGCCATTCGGAAAACGGCAAATTCGTTGTCACAATCACCGCCGCCTGTTCGGCTCGTCCGGCGATGACCTGGAACAACAACTCCGCCGCGGCGTCCGGCATGACCACATAACCAAGCTCGTCAACGACGACGAGTTCGTAGCGCATCCAGCGATTACGCACCCGCGTCAGCTGTAACTGGCTCTGAGCCTCGATCATCTCTGTGACCATCTCGGCTGCTGTGGTGAAGCGCACTCGCTTGCGCTGTCGGCAGGCGGCAACACCAAGAGCGGTTGCTAAGTGGCTTTTGCCCGTACCTGTTTCGCCGAGAAAAATCACCGGTTCCTTGCGCTCCAGGTACTCCCCCTCGCTCAACTTCTTCAGCAAGGCTGCGGGGATATGTTGAGCGCTCTGAAAATCGAACTCCTCCAGTGTCTTGACCGTCGGGAAGTGGGCTTCCTTGATGCGCCGGATCACGGCCCTGCGGTCGCGTTCCTCGACCTCGGCTTCCAGCAATGCTTCCAGATAGCTCAGGTGCGACTGCTTCTTCCGCACTGCTTCCTCGGCCAGGCTGGCGAACTGGTCCACCACGGTCGTCAGGTAGAGTTGCCGCGCGTACTGCTGAATGGCGGCATGTTGGATCGGCTGGGATGTGCTCACTGGACCACCTCCGTCGCTACAGGCCATTTCGCCATCCGCGAAGCGGAGTCTGTCTGCGGCGCCTCGGACCAGCTCGGCCGCAGTTGCTCATAGCCTTCCATGCTGGGTTGCGGGCGGTCGTAGCGGCTCAACTCGCCTATCTCTACAGCCGCTGCATCGAAAGATGCCTGCCGGCAGTCCACGTTGAGCAAATAGCGGATCGCGCTCAGACTGGAAGTTCCCATCTCCAGCGCCTCTTCCA
>JAJXZL010000017.1 GCA_021780075.1 Acidobacteriota bacterium | reverse complement strand
CAAGGTATCCGCGATAAGGAGCCCACTCGTTGTCATAGATTGCCTGGGTGGCGCTCTGCCCCGAGTAGTCCAGATTGGCCATCCAGGGGAAGAGGTTCTCGAAATACTGGATCGGCGAAACAGTGACCAACGATCCGATGGGATTGCCATTCGCATCATAGGCCACCCCGCCAGCGCCGCCATTTTGATCGACGTCTTTCGACAGTTGTGTGCCTGCCGTATAGTAGTCGCCAGCACCCTGTGGATCAACAAAGTCCACCGGTTCGGCGAGGTCGAGTTGCTGCAGCAGATGCCTGCCCAGGCGTCCCACATACGCGGTCTCGAGAGTGAAACCACCAGGCAGTTCGCGCTGGACCGAGAAATCGAAGGCTTCGGAATACGGAGTCTTGATCTTGCTGTCGAGGCCCCATGTGATGGCAAAGTTCCCCTGCGGAGCATAGTAAGGGAATGCCTGCGTTGCGGGCGCCGTGCCATTGTTGATGGGCGGCAGCACATTTCTGCCCATAAAACGGGGAGATGGAGGATGGACCGAAGAACCTTCAATCGAGTAGGTTCCCGCTGGATTCGTCACGGAGGAGCTCATGCCAAACGAACCGTTCTGATCGAAAGTGCTGACCAGCGCCTCACCGTAGTGGTCATAGTAGATGCCGGCGCCAAGACGGATGGCGGTCTTGGAGTTGGGTGAGTAGGCGATGGCCAGGCGCGGAGCGATGTTGTTCTTCGACATCGGCCAGTACCCAGGCTTGCCGTAGTAGGGTCCGGCAGGAGCGAACTGCAGATCCGGCTCATACACCTGACCAGTCTGCGCGGCAGCCTCTCTCTGCAGGTACCAGGCGTGCGTGTCAATCGTGGGAGCAACCTCCTGGCCGCTGGTTTCATACGGGGTCTGCAGAAGGGTGTGACGCAGACCGAAGGTCACGGTGAGGTTGGGCAGTATGCGCCAGGCATCCTGCGCGTACCACTCAAACTCATTGGCCCTGAAATGCCGGTTGATGAAGGCTCCGTCAGCGAGCAAAGTGCCGCTGGTTGCGCTGTTGAGAAGGTAGTTATAGTTGTTGGTCATCGACGGAACCGTGCCGAGGAGGTTGGCAAGCGCAATCTGATAAGAGTTGCCGAACCCCCCGCCAACCGCGGGTGCGCCGATCGTTGTATCAGGCTGCGGAATCGTGCCGCCCATCCAGTAGGGATTGGTGCTGGCGCCGTTAAAAGAGATGGCGTCAGAAGAGTGGTTCTGGTGGATCAGGCGCCAGTTGACGCCAAACTGCAAGGAATGCTTGCCCTTGCTCCAGCTCAGGTTGTCCACCACGTTGTTCACGGGGATGCTGGTGATGGTCGAGCGGGTTTCTGCCGTGGGCGTGGACATGAAGCGGAAGTCCACATAGTCGCCCTTGCCGGCGCCGCTGTTGCCCAGACCCTGCCTTACATATCCGTAGCGAATATCGTTGACGATGGATGGTGAGATGGTCCAGGTATCGCCTCCGGTAATGCCTTTGCTGTTGTCCTCAAGGGCAAAGGACGGAGGCTGCCCTGGAAACTGCTCCACGCCGGCAGTGATGTCCTTTTGCAGGTTGCCGCGGACGAAGATCCGTTGCCTGTCCGAGGGCACGTAGTCGATCCTGGCGATTGTGGTATTGAGCCGCACAGGAGCCGGAGACGAGAAGGAGTAGGAGCCGGTGTTGTAGCCGTCGCCCAGCACCAGTCCGTTGGCCGCCGGCATGGAGGTAAAGTAACCCAGCGCATTCGGATTGGGCCCAGGACCGTTGGGATACCCGGTGGTGTTGCAAATCTGACAGTTCGCGTCGATTCCGGCAACCTGCGCGGAGGACAGAGTGACCGTATTGTTGTTGGCGTCAGGATACATAAGGTTGCCCGCCTGGTAGGCAGCAGTGGGAACGGTCTGGGTTACCTGCGCGTTCTCAGCCTGGCGGGTTGCCTCATAGTTGCCGAAGAAGAAGAGCTTGTCCTTCAAGATAGGTCCGCCGACCGCAGCGCCGAAGATGTTGCGGATGAGCTTGCCGGGGATGTTGGGCTGGCCGCTGTTGTACTGAGCCTGCTTGTTGAACCAGTTGTTGGCAACTGTGAACGTGGGACGGTTGTACTCATAAGCCGCACCGTGGAATTTGTTTGTGCCCGACTTTGTGACCATGCTGATCTGCGCGCCCGAGGAGCGCCCTGCATCGGCGTTGGAGTCGCCGGTGGTCACACGGAATTCCTCAATCGAGTCCTGGGTCTGGCGCAGCACGCCGGTAAAGGCATAGCCGTTCACCTGGTCGTTGTCGTCCACGCCGTCAATGGTTACATTGCCCTGATCGGAGCGGCCGCCGTTCACGGCGCCCTGACGGCTGTCGGCCGCAGTGTTCTGTTCCCCAAGATAGAGCACACCGGGCTGCAGCGAAAGCAGGTCAGGCACGTTACGGGTTTCGCTGGGGAGAGCCTGAATCAGCTCATTGTTGGCGGAGTTGCCCAGCGAAGCGTCTGTCGTGTTCAGCGTCTGGGCCGAGGCGGACACGTCTACGGTGACCGCGCTGGATTGCACGCTGAGCGAGAAGTCGATGGTCGCCGGCTGATTTACGAGCAGTTCGGCCGTCTTGCTTTGGTCAGCAAAGCCCGCGGCCGAGACTTTGATGGTGTATTTAGACGGGAATATCTGCGGAAAAGCATAAAAACCGGTACTGCTCGCGGTGGTGCTTGATGTCTTGCCGGTTGCATTATCCGTGATGGTAATTGTTGCTCCAGCGACCAACGCTCCGCTTGGATCTTTCACGACTCCGCGAAGAGAAGTGGTTGCGCTCTGGCCAAATGCGAGGGTAACGGTAGAGAGGATACAAAGAAGCATCCATCCCGCTAGAGATCGTTTCACGGCTGTTCCTCCAAAAGATCCTGCTTCGTTTTATCGTGCCTTACGGTCTGTGTACATTCATGCCTTGCGGAATTTCGTTCCGGCTACCGCGCAGCACCCGGGTGTCAGAGTGTTAAAGTCTGCCCCAGCGGCTGCTGAATTACCGGAAGGGCAGAGAGTTCTGCCGTACAACGTTCACTTAAAAAGGCGTCGTCAGCCAAGATTATCGCTAACGGGGATTTATCCATCTTCAGCGATGTTCACTAAAGATTCAATAAAAAATCGCAATAGTCAATAAAAAAGCAACAAGAAAATCTCTCCTTTCGGACCAGCAGAAGTTATTGTTGTTGTTGCATTTGCTGCAAATCAATCGCAGGAAAGCTGCGTTGCGGTGCCTGTTGGGCACGCTCCACCAGCACCGACCAGTTGTCGGGCATGGGTAGCGCAAGCACCTTCACCGCGGGCGCCGCGCTGCTGTACCCTTAGTCTCTCAGGAGACTTCAATCCCAATGCTCAGGCTGTGCCGCGTTTCCTCCATTCTCCCTGCAATCATGCTCGTTGCCTTCACCCTGACCAGCGCACAGGCGCAGAAAAAACCCATCCAGATCACCGCCGACCTCTCCGACGCGCCGCGCAAGCTGTATCACGCTGAGGTGGATTTGCCGGTAACGGCGGGGCCGCTCACGCTGATCACGCCGGAGTGGATTCCCGGCACCCACCAGCCCTATGGCCCGGCAGAAGACATCACAGGCGTAGTCTTCACCGCAAACGGCAAGCCGATCCCCTGGCGTCGCGACGACGTGGACCTTTATGCGTTTCACCTGACGATTCCCGAGGGAGTGACGACGCTGCACGCTCACCTGGACTGCATCGTCACGGCACGCGTTTCGCAAAAGCTGGCGGTGCTGGAGTGGGAAAAGCTGCTGCTCTACCCCGCCCACACCCCGGTGCGCGACATCCCCATCCAGCCGTCTCTGATTGTGCCCGCGGGCTGGGGCATCGGGACCGCGCTCACGCCTGTTGGCTCCGGCCCCTATCCCGTTCCCGCAGCCGGAAGCACCACCCGCTTTGCCCCAACCAGCGTGGAACAGCTTGAGGATTCGCCCGTGATTACCGGGCAGTATTTCCACGAGTTCGCGTTGGCGCCGACCATCACGCCCAAGCACTATCTCGATGTGGTTTCGGATTACCCCGATGACGTGAACCTGCGCCCAGCGATTCTGGCCGAGGTCAGCAACCTGGTGCGCGAGGCCGATGCACTCTATGCCTCGCATCACTACCACGTCTATCACTTTCTACTCACGCTGTCGGATGTTGCGGGCGGTGAAGGACTGGAGCATGGCCAGTCCTCTGACAACGGAGTGGGCGAGAAAGGCTATGCCGACGACAACCATCAACTGCCCGAGTCCGACCTGCTTTCGCACGAGTTCACACACTCGTGGAACGGCAAGTACCGTCGCCCCGTGGGCTTATATCAGCCGGACTTTGCCACGCCGCAGCAGGGAGCACTGCTGTGGGTTTACGAAGGCATGACGGAGTATCTGGGCAACATACTCGCCGCACGCTCCGGGCTTAAATCGCAGGCGCAGTACCGCGATGTTCTCGCCATGACCGCGGCCAGCCTCGACTACAAGCCAGGCCGCGAGTGGCGGCCGACAGAAGACACGGCGGTAGCTGCCAGCATCCTGCGCGGCGGCAACCCGGCATGGTCCAACTGGAAGCGCGGGCAGGACTACTACTTTGAGGGTGAACTGCTGTGGCTCGACGCAGACACGCTCATCCGCAAACTGACCGGAGACAAGAAATCGCTCGACAACTTCGAGAAGATTTTTCTGGGCAAGGGCGGCAATACCGGCCCACTCATCGTGCCCTACACCTTCGATGAGCTTGTACAGGATTTGAACGCCGTTGTGCCCTATGACTGGGCGACTTTTCTGCACGACCGCGTGGACAAGATCAACCCGCGCGCCGATCTGGCGGGAATCGAGCAGGGCGGCTACAAGCTGGTGTATAAAGACAAGCCGAACCCGGCCGAGCGGACCATGATGGCTGCCGGCGGACGGCGTCGCGGAGGCGTGGACTGCTGGTATTCCGTCGGCCTGCGCATCAGCAACGACGGGCACATCGGCGATGTGCGCTGGAACGGCCCCGCGGACAAGGCGCGATTGGCGCCGGGCGAAAAAATCATCGCCGTCAACGGGCAAATCTTTTCAGATGATGCGCTGCGCGATGCCATCCGCCAGGCCAAGAACACAAGCGAGCCGATTCATTTGATCTTGCAGGCTGATTCGTTTGTTTCCACGGCAGATATTGACTACCACGACGGCGAGCGCTACCCAGCGCTCGAACGTGTTGATGGAACGCCTGATTACCTGGACGAGATCACCAGGCCCCTGACAAAGCCGGAAAAGGTTCAAGAGACGCCAAAGAAGGACGAGGAGTAACGAATACAGTCATCCGTTGTCAGTTATTGGCGGTCATTTTTTGCCCGGCAGAAGTCGCGCGTGGGCGTGCTCAAACTTCGACCGCTGATAACTGACAACTGATCACTGACGCCTGGCCACTTTCTTGGAGTACTCTTGTTTGTCAGGAGACTCCAGCTCACGATGCTCAATCTGCGCCTGCACCTAGCCATACCTGCAGTTCTTGCCCTCGCCTTCACCGCCCTCCAAGCTCAGCAGCCGGCGTCCGACGCTCCCAAAGAGGACTACGTCCGCGCGCACTATACCAAGTATGAGTTCCGGATTCCCATGCGCGACGGCAAGCGGCTCTTCACCGCCGTGTATGTGCCCAAAGACGCAGCCCACGGCCCATATCCGTTCCTGATGGACCGTACGCCCTACAGCGTTGCCCCATATGGCGAGGACGAGTACCCGAAGCAGTTGGGACCGTCCGACGAGTTCGAGAAATCCGGCTACATCTTCGTCTATCAGGACGTGCGCGGACGCTGGATGAGCGAGGGTGACTTTGTCGAGATGCGTCCTCACATCGACGACAAGAAATCGCCGCAGGATGTGGACGACGCATCGGACACCTACGACACTATCGAGTTTCTGCTCAAGAACGTCCCGAATAACAACGGCAAAGTGGGCATCTGGGGCATCTCCTACCCCGGTTTCTATACGTCAGCGTCCATCATCGATTCGCACCCGGCGCTCGTCGCCGCCAGTCCGCAGGCGCCCATGACCGACTTATTCCTGGGCGATGATGGCTATCACGGTGGCGCGTTTATGCTGTCGGCAAACTTTGGTTTCTACGCGCCCTTCTTTCATCCGCAGAAGAATCCAGTCGGTCCCAAGCCGAGGGTCCCGTTTGAATTTGGCACGCCTGACAGTTACAAGTTCTATCTGAGTGCCGGTAACATTGCCAATCTCGATTCGCTCTATCTGAAGGGATCCAACTGGCTCTTTGACGACCAGTTCAAGCACGACACGTATGACGCCTACTGGCAGCCGCGCGATCTTTCACGCCACATGAAGAACGTGCGCTGCGCCGTGCTGGTGGTGGGCGGCTGGTATGACGCCGAAGACCTGATGGGCCCCTACCGCACCTTCTACGCCATCAACAAGTTCAACCCCACAACAACAACCACGCTGGTGGAAGGACCATGGGTACACGGCGGCTGGGCACGCAGTGACGGCAACCATCTGGGCGATGTGCAGTTCAACTCCAAAACCGGCGAGTATTTCCGCGCCAACATTCAGTTCCCTTTCTTCGAGCACTACTTGAAAGGCAAAGGCGCAGCGCAGCCCAAGGCTGTGGTGTTTGAAACAGGCACCAACGTGTGGCGCAGTTTTGACACCTGGCCGCCCAAAGCCGCCAAGGCAAAAACGCTCTATTTCCACGCGGACGGAAAATTGAGTTTTGATCCGCCGGCAGAGACCACTGGCATGGACCAGTATGTGAGCGACCCCAACCACCCCGTGCCTTTTGTGGGCTACACCACAGACACAGTGCCGCAGCGCTACATGGTGGACGACCAGCGCTTTGCCAGCTACCGGCCCGACGTGCTGGTGTATGAGACCGACCCGCTGCAGGAGGATGTGACCATTGCCGGCCCTATCTCGCCAAAATTGAAAGTGGCCAGCTCAGGCACGGATTCCGATTTCGACGTGAAATTGATCGACGTTTATCCGGATAACTATTCCGCACCCGAAGATACAACGCACGGAAACAAACGCATTCTTGACGCACCGCCGCTGCATATGGGCGGCTATCAGCAGTTACTGCGCGGAGAGCCATTCCGCGCCAAGTTCCGCAACAGTTGGGAGAGGCCTGAGCCGCTCGTACCCGGCAAGGAAACCGAGATCGATTTCCAGATGCCCGACCTCTTCCACACATTCCGTCGCGGCCATCGCATCATGGTCCAGGTGCAGAGCTCCTGGTTTCCGCTCACCGACCGCAATCCACAAACCTTTACAGACATTCCGTACGCCAAGCCGGACCAGTTCCAGAAGGCGACCGAGCAGGTGTTTCGCCAGAAGAACGCGGCCTCTGGGGTAGAGGTGCTGGTGATGCCGCAGCCCTGATCACAGCAAGTCAGCACGGCTGCTCTCCAAACAAGCTGTAGCGTATTTTGCTGAATCGCCACTTTGTGAGGCCCAATATGCGCACTCGTAATTTCCGTTCTGTTCTGTTGCTGCCTGCTGCACTGCTGTTGGCAGCGACGCCCGTGATCCATGCCGAAGAAGGCATGTGGACCTTTGACAACCCGCCTCTCAAGCAGTTGGCGGCGAAGTATCACTTCCATCCCTCACAGGCCTGGCTTGACCATCTTCGGCTGTCAAGTGTACGGCTCAACGATGGCGGATCGGGTTCGTTCGTCAGCTCCGATGGCCTGCTGTTGACCAATCATCACGTGGCGCGCGGGCAGTTGCAGAAGAACTCGACTGCCGAGCATGACTACCTGAGCACGGGCTTCTACGCCGCCACGCCTGCCGAGGAGATGAAGTCTCCCGATCTAGAAGTAAACGTGCTGGTGGGCATGCAGGACGTTACCGCGCGCGTACAGGGCGCCGCCAGAGGCATTGCAGATGACGCCAAGGCGCTGAAGGCGCGCGACGCCGAGATTGCCGCCATCGAGAAGGAAAGCAAGGACAAGACAGGTCTTCGCTCCGACGTAGTTTCTCTCTACCATGGCGGCGAGTACTGGCTCTACCAGTACAAGGCCTACACCGACGTGCGCCTCGTGTTTGCCCCGGAGCAACAGGCGGCATTTTTCGGCGGCGACCCGGATAACTTCACTTATCCCCGGTACGACCTGGATATGGCGCTGTTTCGTGTGTACGAGAATGGCAAGCCACTGCACACCGATAACTATCTGAAGTGGAGCGCAAATGGCGCACAGCCGGGCGAATTGATCTTCATCTCCGGCAATCCGGGCTCAACATCGCGCGCGGATACTCTAGCGCAACTGATGGTCGAGCGCGACGTGATCGAGCCAGCAATCATTGAGTACCTGAAACGCCGCATCGCCACCGCGCAGGAATTTGCTGCACAGGGGCCGGAGCAGGCACGGCTGGTGGGCAGCACCATCTTTGGCCTGCAAAACAGCTACAAGGTGTACGTGGGACGCGCCGACGCGCTGGCAGACAAAGCCATCATGGCAAAGAAGCAGGCCGAGGAGGCTGATTTCCGCAGCAAGGTCGCAGCCAATCCCGCGTGGCAAAAGGAGTACGGCGGCGCATGGGATACGATTGCGCGCGTGGAAGAGCAGATCAAGCCGGAGATCAAAGGCCAGTTGTTCCGGCGCACCGACAGCCAGTTATTTGGCATCGCCCTGCAACTCGTGCAGTATGTGGCTGAAGTCAAGAGGCCCGATGGCGACCGCCTGCCCGGATATCACGATGCGCAGCTCGATTCACTGCGCTTCAGGCTGCTTTCGCCGGCAAAGATCTATCCCGCCACGGAGAAGCTCTACATGACAAACGCACTCGAACTGGCCCAGGAGAAGCTCGGCAAGGAAGACGCCTATGTGCAGGCCATCGTGCAGGGCGGCGATGTGGATCGGACAGTGAATTCCCTGGTGGATGGAACCAGGCTGGCAGA
>JAJXZL010000010.1 GCA_021780075.1 Acidobacteriota bacterium | reverse complement strand
AGAGCGCAGAGAGGGAGGTGTCATTTGAAGGGCATCTTTGTGGTGGGAGCCGGGCCTGCGGGCATGTTTGCGGCTCGGCAAATTGCATTGGCTGGTTATGACGTTTTCTTATTTAACCGGGATATTAAACCCGGCGGCTTGGCTGAATACGGAATTTATCCTCTTAAAGACAAAATGAAACTCGGCCTGCGGAAGCAGTTTTCCCAGGTGCTGGCGCTGCCAAATGTGCACTATTTTGGCAATGTTCTGGTGGGCAACTCCTATGAAGTTACGCTTGAAGAGCTTGAGGCCATGCACCCGGCGGCAATCGTTTATGCCTGCGGTGCGCAGGGTGCACGCAAGCTCGGACTGCCTGGGGCGGATGCAAAAGGCGTCTACGCCGCAAAGGACTTTGTCTATCACTACAATCAGCTACCCCTCTATACGGGAATGGACTTCTCAACCGGCAGAAATATCGCCATTGTAGGCATGGGCAACGTGGCCATCGACATTGCGCGCTGGCTGCTGATCGATGATCCGGACCGCAAGACGGAAAGCGTAACCATCATCGCTCGCCGGGGACCGCTCGAAATCAAATTCGACGAGAAGGAAATCGAATATGTTGAGCAGCACATCGCGCGCGCGGAGCTGGTCGCCGAACTGGACCGCGTGAAAGAGCAGTGCGCCCGCTGCAATCAGGACGTATCGCCGGAAAAGCTGTTTGAGCAGCACTTCCGTCACCTGAAGGATCCAAACTTTGTCTTCACTCCGCCGCGGCTGTCGTTCCGGTTTCTGTCGTCGCCGGCAGCCATTCTGCCGGATGCCAACGGCAGAATTTCCCGGCTGGAGGTTGCCGAAAACGACTTGGTGCTCAAGGCGGACGGCAGCACCTCGGCAGTGCAAACTGACCGGCGGGTTACCCTCGACATCGATACGCTCATTTTCGCCATTGGCGACACGCACGATGCGAATATTGGGCTGCCGATGGGGCCGGATGGCTACGCAACCGAGCCGGACCCAGAGCATCCGCGCGAGCCGCACTATGAGGTGTGGGACCCTGCGACCAAAGCCCTGATTCCGGGCCGCTACGTTACGGGCTGGGCAAGGAAGGCAAGCACTGGCCTGGTGGGCATTGCGCGTCACGATGGCGAGGTGGCTGCGGCCAAGGCAATCGACTTTGTACGCAACGCACCGGAGAGCAACACGCTGGGTGAGAGCGAAATCCTTGCGCGGCTTGGCGCAAAGGGGCTTCATCCGGTGACCAAGGCCGATCTCGCATTGCTGGCTCGCGTCGAGCAGCGCGAGGCACAGGCGCATCAACTTGTTTCGTTCAAGTATTCAGACAACGAAGCCATGTTCAGCGCCATCGCCGAGGAGCGCGAACGCGCATTGAGGGCAGATACCGAGCAGCTTGCGCCTATGTCCTGAACCGTAAGGCTCAGCGGCTAGACGCAAGGCTTCCCGGCGCGGGTTGTCCGGTACGACCTCTCCAGTGATTTCTGAAGAGTCTTTACCAGGCAACGCGCGCTGGCGTAGGCGTATTAGCGTCCTGCGCCCTGAATTTATCTACAAAAGCGGGTGACGGAGTCGAGGATCTGGTCTGCGTTTTTGTGCCAGATGAAGGGTTTTGGATCGGGAGTGTAGTGTTCAATGAAGTCGTTGATGGCTGTTTCCCGTTCTTCGGACGAGCAGTGAACGCCGCGCCGACGTTTCAGCCACAAACCTGCGCCATCCTTTGCTGACCGTTTGGATGCACGCATGGTCTCCGCGGCGATGGCGGTAGCAGTCAGCCCCTCGGAGGACATACCACGATACGCGCCCTCGTCGCACCACCTCGCTCCTGTCATGTTAGGGAGCTTCTTGTCACCAATCGTTGAGCTCATTACTGACTCAGGACGCTAGATCATTCGATTCAAAGCTGCGGCGCAATGCGAAGTCGCAGTAGTACATCCACTGCGGCAGCAAGCGACGGAAAGCGCAGGTCGGCCATCACGGCGGCGGTCTGTGCGCCGGGCTTTTGCCGTGTTGACTCGCCCTCGATGAAGATCGTCAGCATGCCCAGCCCCCTGCCGAACTCCACGTCAGAGAGCGAATCGCCGATCATGGCGCTGGTTGCGGCGCTGATGTCAGCGAAGTCGCACTGCGCCTGGTCAAACATGCCGGTCAGCGGCTTGCGGCATTTGCATTGTCCCTTGTCGTGTGGGCAAAAGTAGAAGGCATCGACATGCGCTCCGTGCTTCTTCAACAGATTCTGGAAACTGGCGTGAATGGCCTCGACATCTGCGCATGAAAAGCGCTTAAGAGCGATGCCGCGCTGGTTTGAGACCACAATCACGCGCATTCCTGCGCGATTCAGCTTGCCAATCGCTTCGGGCACTCCGGGCAGCGTTCGAAACTCTGCCCAGGACGTTACCCAACTGCCTTCCGGCATTTTCTGGTTGAGCACGCCGTCGCGATCGAGAAAGATGGTGTGAAGATTGTGCACGCCTTTGGTGTCTAAGGAGTCGGTCACGCCGTTATGATAACAACAAGTCAGTGCATACCGGCCTGCATTGCGGGCATGGAAGTATGTTCCTGGGGGCGTGGTGATCGAACAACTGCACCGGGTAATCCGGGAGATCGAGCACAGGTGGACCAGCAAGCGCCTGCTTGTAGTGGGCGACGTGATGCTCGACAAGTACATCTGGGGCGAAGTGGGGCGCATCTCGCCCGAGGCACCGGTCCCTGTGGTGCGCGGGATGCACCAGAACGACAAACCAGGCGGGGCGGCCAACGTGGCCATGAATCTGGCTCGCCTGGGCGCGCAGACCACGGTGGCGGGGTTTACAGGCGGCGACGAAAATGAGAAGCTGCTCTCCTCCAGCTTGCGCTCCAATGGAATCGCGCCGCATTTTGTTTCTTCAGCGGATTTCCCCACCATCACCAAGACGCGCATTCTGGGCGGACAGCAGCAGATGCTGCGTCTGGACTTCGAGCGGATGGGGATACGCGAGCAGGCCGCCTATGACCAGCTGGTGGATGAGACGCTTTCTCTGCTGCCGGGCTGCGATGCCCTGGTGATTTCAGACTATGCCAAGGGCGCCATCACTCCCGAGGTGTGCCAGAGGCTGATTCCTGCTGCCCGCGAGCGGGGCATTCCGGTACTGGTAGATCCCAAGAGTGCGAACTTTGCACGCTATCGCGGCGCGACCACCCTTTGTCCCAATCTGAGCGAGCTGGCCCGCGCGGCGCGCCTTGATCCCGGCGATCTGGACGGACTGCTTGCGGCTGCGGAGGGCATGGTTTCGGCCCTCAATCTGGAGTTCCTGACGGCGACGCTGAGCGAGAAGGGGATAGCGCTGGTGCGGCCCGGTAACCGGTTTATTGCTCCGGCGCTGGCGCGGCAAGTTTTCGATGTTTCAGGCGCAGGAGATACGGTGATGGCGGTGCTGGCCTTGTGCCTGTCCTCTGGGCTGCAGCCTGAGACTGCCGTACAGCTGGCCAACGTGGCAGCGGGTATTGTGGTGGGCAAGGTGGGCACGGTGCCAGTAGAGAAGCACGAGTTGCTCGCTGCTCTGAATCCACAGATTGCCCTGAACACCGAGAATCAGGTGCTTACGCGCGCCGAACTCGTGGAGCGCGTGGCGCTGTGGAAAGCGAATGGCGAGCGGGTGGTGTTTACCAATGGCTGCTTTGACCTGCTCCATATTGGCCACATCACGCTGCTGGAGCAGGCCCGCCGCTGCGGCGATAAGCTGATTGTGGCCATCAACAGCGACGCCTCAGTGAGCAGCCTGAAAGGGCCAACGCGCCCAATCGTGGGTGAACACGAGCGGGCGCGTGTGCTGGCCGCGCTGGCCGCCGTGGATGCCGTGGTGGTGTTTGACGAGCCCACGCCGCTTGACCTGATTGTGGCCGTGCAGCCCAACGTGCTTGTCAAAGGCGGCGACTACAAGGCCGATTCCGTGGTCGGCGCGCCGGAGATGCAGTCCTGGGGCGGCGAGGTCAAAATCGTGCCGCTCGTTGAAGGCTTCTCCACCACCCGCCTTATCGAGAAAGGCGCGGGCAAGTAGGCACGTGCTCAATCCAGATACAATATGAGGATGGAGTTGCGCTCGTACCCCGGAGTGTACCGGAAGACTTGCAACCAGCAGGAAGGACAGCCCGCATGAAGCGATTGTTCCGCCTTGTGCGATACGGGTTGCCCTACTGGCTGCAACTGCTGCCCGGCGTTTTGCTACTGGCCGGGGTTGGCCTACTCGACAATTTTCGCACCCTGCTTTTCCAGCCGATCTTTGACAAGGTTTTGGCGCCGAATGCGCCTGACGGCCCCATCGTTCTTGGCGTTCCGCGCTCGCCATGGCATCTCGACCTGCGAATGGTCGTTCCTCACTTCATGCACAACGCCTGGACGGTGGTAGCCTTTGCCCTGGTGGCTTCCACCGTGGTAAAGGGCCTGTGTGATTATCTGGGCACATACTTGGTGAATTATGCAGGCTTCGGCATGGTGACCGACCTGCGCAACCACCTCTACGAAACCACGCTGCGCCGCTCGGCAACCTTCTTTCATAAGTACGCCACCGGCACTATTCTTTCCACGCTGATCAACGACGTGGATCGAGTACAGATTGCGGTCAGCTCGGTCATTGGCGAGTTCCTTCAGCAGTTCTTCACCTTCCTTGTCGGGCTCGTCATTGTCATCCGTCTAGGCGGCCATCTTAGCTGGGCGCTGCTGCTTTTCATTCCAGTAGTGGTTACTTCTTCGCGCAAGATCGGAAGGGAAGTTCGCTCGCGCACCCGCAGCGGGCAGGACAAGCTGGCGGAGATCCAAAATATCCTGCACGAGACTGTCACGGGCAACCGTATCGTGAAGGCTTTCAATACTGAACTGTGGGAGATTCTGCGCTTCAAGAAGGCTGCACGCCGGCTGTTTCGAGCCAACCTGCGCAGTGTGCGCATTCAGTCCATCAGTTCGCCGCTCATGGACACTATCGGCGCCATCGCGATTGCGCTGCTGCTTCTGATTGGACGCAATGAAATCCAGCATGGCCGCATGACCATCGGTGCATTTGGCGCCTTCATTATCGTACTTTTCAAGCTGTACGATCCGGTGCGCAAGTTTGCATACTTCTACAACAGCTTCCAGCAGGCTATGGGCGCGTCGGTGTCCATCTTCGGCTTTTTCGACGCCAAGGACGACGTGAAGGAACGGTCGCACGCAAAGGTTCTGAAGGGTTTTCAGCGGGACATTCAGTTTGAGAATGTGGGCTTTTCCTACTCCACTGAAGAGGGTGAGCACCAGATACTGCATAACGTTGATCTTGAGGCACATGCGGGCGAGGTGGTGGCGCTGGTGGGCCCCAGCGGTGCGGGCAAATCCACCCTGGTGAATCTGATTCCGCGTTTCTTCGATGTGACATCGGGTCGCATTCTGATTGACGGGCACGACATCCGCGATCTGACGCTGGCGTCGCTGCGCAGCCAGGTTGCCCAGGTGTCACAAGAGATGATTCTTTTCAACGACACTGTGCGTAACAACATTGCCTACGGCCAACCGGACTTGAAACACGCG
The DNA here is from genome assembly GCA_021780075.1 of Acidobacteriota bacterium. Classification (GTDB taxonomy): domain Bacteria; phylum Acidobacteriota; class Terriglobia; order Terriglobales; family Acidobacteriaceae; genus Telmatobacter. The sequence goes on along the minus strand of JAJXZL010000010.1, from coordinate 116,794 downwards.
CTGGTGGAGGAAGCTGCGCGCAATGCCCTGGCGCATGACTTTATTCTGCGCATGCCGCAGGGCTATGACACGGTGATCGGCGAGAAGGGCTTCCGGCTTTCCGGCGGCGAGCGGCAGCGTATTGCCATTGCACGTGCGATTCTGAAAAATGCGCCGATTCTGATTCTTGATGAAGCGACCTCGGCGCTCGATGCTGAGAGCGAGTCGCTGGTGCAGGCGGCGCTGGCCAACCTGATGCAGGGACGTACGGTGCTGGTGATTGCGCACCGGCTTGGCACCATCCGGCGCGCCAACCGTATCGCCGTTCTTGAGGACGGACGTATCACGGCTGTTGGGCCGCACGAGGAGCTGCTGACCATGTCGTCAACGTATCAGCGTCTTTATCAGCTGCAGTTCATGGACGTGCCCGAGGCCGTTGTGCTGGAATCCGCCGTCTCCGGCGGGGTAGGGAAGTAGCAGATATGCCGATTTATTCAATGACCGGATTCGCGCGCACCCAGGTTCGTGTGCACGATCAGCTCGTTTACACGCTGAGCCTGAAGAGCGTAAATCATCGCTTTCTGGATGTACAGTTGCGCCTTCCCATAGGGATGGATGCCTTGGAAATGGAGCTGCGCCGGGCGCTCAAGGAGGGCCTAGTGCGTGGCCACGTAGAACTGACGCTTTCAGCAGATCGTTCCGCGCAGCAGAAGGCCGGCTACAATCGCGAGCTCGTGGCGAGCTACTTTCAGGCGTTTGAGGCGGCGCGCGAAGAATTTGGATTTGCGGGTGAGCCGGACCTGAATGTGGCGCTGCGCATGCCTGCCGCGTTGCAGAGTGATAACCGCGGCAACGGCGAAGAAGATCTTGCCGCTCTGGCAGAAAGTGTGTTGCAGCAGATTGGGCCGCTTCTCGATGCCTTGAAGGTGATGCGAGCCCGCGAAGGTGAGTCTCTCGCTGCAATCCTCAACGCGTCACTTGATCGGCTGGCTGAAGCTGTCGAAGGAGTGTCCGCATTGCGGCCTGAGGTGGAGCAGCGCTACCAGGAGCGCCTTACTCAAAGGCTGACGGCGGCCACGGGCTCAGAGTTCAATCGCCAGCGCCTGCTGGAAGAAGTTGCCGTGCTCGTGGACCGCAGCGACATTGCGGAAGAATTGCAACGCATGACCACGCACATCGGGCACTTCCGCGAGCTGCTGGCCGCGGGTGGCGAAGCGGGCAAGAAGCTGGATTTTCTGCTGCAAGAGATGAATCGCGAGGCCAACACGCTGCTCTCAAAGACCGGCGGAGTCGGCGGCAAGGGTACGCGCATAACCGAACTGGGGCTGGCCATGAAAGCAGAGATCGAGAAAGCCCGCGAACAGATTCAGAACGTGGAATAAGCAGGGCAGAATCGTTCTCAGGGCGACGAAAGGGACAAACGTAACGTGGCAGGCATCTTATTCATTATTTCGGCTCCTTCAGGCTCGGGTAAGAGCACGCTCGTTAGCGAGCTTCGCAAACAGGTCAACGGCGTGGACTTCTCCGTGTCATGGACAACACGAGCGCCGCGTGGCTCGGAGGAGAACGGGCGCGAATACCACTTCACCAGCCGCGAGGAATTTGAGCGGATGCGCGCGGCGGGCATGTTTCTCGAATACGCAGAGGTCTTTGGCAACTACTACGGCACGTCGCGACTCTCGCTGGATGAGGCCCGCCGCATGGGTCACGACCTGCTGTTGGATATTGATGTGCAGGGCGCGGCGCAGGTACGGAAAGCGCTGCCTGAGGCGGTAAGCATCTTTGTGATGCCGCCAACGCCCAAAGTGCTGCGAACGCGTCTGCGCAATCGCAGCCGCGCTGAGGGTGGAGTGAACGAAGCGGAACTCTACCGCCGCCTGAGCGAGGCCAGCAAAGAGATTGAGAATTATCGCGACTACGGATATATTTTGGTCAACGACATCCTGGACCGGACAGTGGCACAACTGGAAGCTATTGTTCTGGCGGAGCGCTTCTACCGCAACGGAGAGCCGATCGCCATCCGCTCCAGCCGGGTGTTGGAGGTCGCCGCGGCCTGCCGCCAGTCAAATTCGCAGGAACGGCTCAAACCCGTGCTGGAAGCTTTTGGGATTCTGAATCCGAGCGGCCAGCAGCAGTTGAACTTTGACGAGGAATCCGATGACGATTGAGACTCAGTTTGACTCGAACTACCGCAAGGTTCTTGTGGCAGCCCGCCGCGCCCGCCAGTTGCAGAGCGGCTCGGCAGCCCTGATTACCAGCCCTTCCTCCAAGCCCTGCCGCATTGCGCAGGATGAGGTCGATGCTGGAAAAATCGCTTACATCAAGAAGGATGTGCCGGTACAGAAGCCGCTGGTCGATGACCACGGCATTCCGATTATGGCAAGTTAGCGCGTTTCGTTTTGCTTGCGGGCTCCTGTTGTCTGCCCTGGCGTTTTTGTTCGCGGTTAGGGGGATGGATTTTGCCGATTTGTGCCGTCCGCAATCGAATCAGTCTACAATCCAGATATGAGAGTAACGGTAGGTGTCTCGGGCGGAATTGCTGCTTATAAGGCCGCGGAACTGGTGCGCGCGCTGCAGCGGCAGGACGTCGAGGTGCATGTGGTGATGACCGAGTCGGCATGCCGATTTGTGCAGCCGCTGACGTTTGCCGCTCTCACCGGGCACAGAGTTATCACAAGCCTTTGGAACGAGATTGATGCCGGCTCGGCTGCGGCAGGCCAAAGTGGCATCGAGCACATCGACGAAGCGCAGTGGGCCGATGTACTAGTGGTGGCACCAGCTACGGCCAACATTCTGGCCAAGTTTGCCCACGGCATTGCAGACGATTTTCTTAGTACGATGTATCTGGCCACCAACGCGCCTGTGCTTGTGGCTCCCGCAATGAATGTGAATATGTGGGAGCACCCGGCGACGCGGGCCAACCTTGAAATTCTGCGCCAGCGCGGTGTGCGCGTGGTAGAACCGGGAGCCGGCGATCTGGCTTGCGGCATGGTGGGTGCAGGACGCATGGCGGAGCCCGAAACCATTGCCGACGCCGTGCTGAATGCACTGGGCCGCCGTCACGATCTGGCGGGAGAAATTGTGCTGGTGACCGCTGCCGGTACGCGCGAGGCGCTGGACCCCGTTCGCTTTCTGGGTAACCGTTCCAGCGGAAAGATGGGCTACGCACTGGCCGATGCGGCGGAGAGCCGTGGAGCCAAAGTGATTTTGATCAGCGGGCCGTCAGCGCTGCATCCGCCGGCGCATTGCGAAGTGGCAAAGGTGACTACGGCCGACCAGATGCGCGAGGCTGTGCTGGAACGCATGGCTGAGGCCACGCTGGTGATTAAGGCCGCCGCAGTGGCCGACTACCGCCCCGTTAATTTCTCCGGTCAGAAGCTCAAGCGCTCGGGACCCATCACGCTGGAACTGGCACCGACAGAGGACATCCTGGCAGAGGTGGTGCGCCGCCGCCGGCCCGGCCAGTTGATTGTGGGTTTTGCCGCTGAGACGGAAAACAGCATGGAGAACGGCCGTGCAAAGCTGCTCCGCAAGGGCGTTGATGCCATTGTTGTGAACGATGTGTCGGCTGAAGGTGTGGGAATTGATGCGGATGTGAATGCCGCCACTTTTCTGACGTCGACCACGGCGATCGAACTACCTGAGATGCCCAAGCGGAAACTGGCCGACCGCATTCTCGACGAAATTCTTACCTTGCGCCGGCCGCGCTCGCTGGTGGTGGAACTGGACGAAGAGACGCCGCAGCAGAAGGTGCTGAGCGAGTCCGTTTCGCCCGCATCAGTGCAGCGCCAGCTTATTGTGGAGTAACCAGTTTGCCGCAACAGCTTGATTCATCTACCCGCGAAGCACTCGAAGCACGCCTGCGCTTCTATCGCGATCTTGGCATGACCGAGTTCTACCGGCGGCCGGTGGACCCGGAGCTAATTGCCACAGTGAGAGCATCTGAAAGTTCGGAGACGACGCAGACCATCTATCCTGAGGAGAGCCAGACTATTCCACACCGCAAGAGTTTTCCCGCGGCGCCAGAGATTGCCGCGGCGGTAGCGCCGAGCGAGCGCAATGCTGCTTTGGAATTGATTCGCCAGGAGATCGGCGACTGCACCCGCTGTGCATTGAGCACGGGTCGCAACAAAGTGGTCTTTGCCGACGGCGACGCCAAGGCGCGTCTTATGTTTGTAGGCGAGGGGCCGGGTGCAGACGAGGACGCACAGGGGATACCTTTTGTGGGCCGCGCCGGGCAACTACTCAACAACATGATTACGGCCATGGGCCTGAAGCGCGAGGAAGTCTACATCGCCAACGTGGTCAAGTGCAGGCCACCGGGCAACCGGACTCCGGAACCGGAGGAGGCGAACACCTGTTCGCCTTTTCTTTTCAGGCAGATCGACGTTGTGCGGCCTGAGGTCCTGGTGGCTCTGGGAGCTACGGCGGCAACCTATCTGCTGGGCCAGCGGCAGCCTTTGGCGGGGCTGCGCGGGCGTGTACATTCGTTTCGTGGGACGAAGCTGATTGTGACCTATCATCCGGCGTTTTTGCTGCGCGACCCGCGGCAGAAGAAGGAAGCCTGGGCCGATTTGCAGATTGCGATGCGGGAGCTGGGGCTTAAGCCGCCGAGCCGGGGTTAGAACCCGCCTACAGGATTTCACTGCCTTAAACTCTCACCCTGGTGCGGTTGGGCACACAAAGATGATTTAGGCACTGACATATCGTAAGTCGCCTGCAAGAGGACAGGAAGTGCAGTCCGCAGTTTTGCGGCAGTGAGCTTTGCCGACGGCCACTACCAATGCATGGAACTCATTGAAAATCGGCACTAAATGCTCGGCGGCATCCGAGGCAAACGCATCGCGGGTGAGCTGCACCAGGGATTCGTAGCTCTTGCGGTTATGCTCAGGCGCCGGCGTCAAGAGCCGATGCCGCTCGGCAATGCGGCGCAAGTACTCATCGGCAACCGGTACAGGGTGTTTGAGCGCATACAACAAAATAGAGTCAGCGGTTTCGGGTCCAACGCCGGGCAGCGCCAGCAGTCTTCTGCGAAGAGGCTGTGTTGGTGTGGCGGCTAATGCACAGAGCGAGCCGGCAAACTCCGTATCCAGCATTGTGATAAATGCTTTGAGAGCGGGCGCCTTGCGTGTGCAGAAACCCGAAGGGCGGATTAACCGCTGGAGATCCTCAAGAGCCACTGACCGCAGAGCATCAAGAGTCAAAGCCCCTGCGTTGCGCAGATTATCGAGGGAAAGTTCGACGGCCTTCCATGCAGTATTTTGCGTGAGGTAGGCCCCCAGGATGACTTCAAAAGTATTTCTGGCCGGCCACCAGCCTTGCGGGCCGTATGCCCGTGCGAGCCGATCATGCATGTGGCGAAGACGCGTTGCGGCGTCGGGCCGCCGAAGCCCTTTCATTGCTACGAATCCTCTGTTTGTGGCGATTGCAACTGAACTCGCCACTCCTGTATACGTGCGCGGGCTGCGGCGGCTTCGGCTTCCGGCACGTGCCCGGCCTGTTGGAGCGAAATCGACAGTGCGGTGTGTGCCAGTGGATCGTCTGGCGTAAGCGCAGTGAGCGCAAGCGCAACGGAGATGGACTTCTCAAACTCGCCGGCGTCACGCAGGGCGCGGATCAGGCCATGGTAGGCCTCATAATGCGCAGGATCTGCTGCGATGGCAGCACGGAAGGCGGCTGATGCTTTTGCAGCGAACCCGTCAGCTAGCAGGTCAAGCCCCTGTTCAAAGGAGTGCTGGGCTTCGGAGATTTTGGTGCTTGTCACAACGTTCTCCAAGATATAGGCTACGGCGCTTTTCCTGCCTTTGTACAGTTTCAATTATTGTGCACAGGGGCGTTCCTTTAGGGCTTGCTCACTTTAATATTCAGACCGCAGCTTGAGTTTAGGCAACTCTCAGCATTGAGTAGGAGTGGAGCTTCATTGCGGCGTCACGCCGCCGACTCAACGCAGACTCAATGCACCCACTACTGGGTTATTGCTGTTTTGCGTTGTCAGTGATCTTGCGCCAGGGCCCGCTAGGCTGCAGACGGTCCGGTGCGGCGAAATTGACCAAGGCGCGGGGCATTACGACCAGGTCAACGCGACGGTTTTCAGCGCGTCCCTCAGCTGTTTGATTGTTGGCTACAGGGTGAAATTCTGCATAACCTGCAGCGGATAGCCGTTCAGGAGAAATCGCATGCAGGTCGAGGAGCATGCGGGCAATGCGTGTGGCGCGAGCCGAAGAGAGTTCCCAATTCGAGTCAAATTCGGCGTTGTGAATAGGCACGTTGTCGGTGTGCCCTTCAACGCGCACTTCGTAGGGAGTACGACCGATTGACATAGCAATCGCTTGCAGGGTGCTGAGCGTTTCCGGGTGTGGCGTTGCAGATCCGGAGTTGAAGAAGCCGGCCTCGCGCAGGCTGATGACGAGCCCCTCGCGGCCCATCTGAATAGATACTGTGTGCTGGGCAATTTGGCCAGACAGTGCCTGTTGTAACTCACGGTGGATTTGGTTGAGGTCATCCTTGACCTTCGTAGGGGAAAACACATCTTCACTCATCACGACGTTTATGGGAAACCCGGGCTGGACGGTGCCTGAGAGTGCACTGGAACTGTAGGCGGACCGGTGAGAAGTGTCTGGAAAGATTCCCAGCGTATGGAAGGCCGTATCGATGGCTATGGATACCTGCACCTGCTTCCTTTGATCGGCTTTGGCGAACGCGTAGAGAACAACAAAGAACGCGAAGAGCAGAGTAATGAAATCGGCATAAGAAACCAGCCAGCGCTCGTGGTTTATGCGACTCCGAGGATGACGGGGACTCATGCGGCACGCTCAGTCTTATGCTGCTCGGTGGTATTGAGGAATCCCGACAGCTTGACTTCAAGCATGCGAGGATTCATGCCCTCAAGAATAGCGATGACTCCTTCCAGCATCATTTCGCGGCGCTGATGATCTTCGTGCAACTGGATGTGCATTTTGCCCGCAAAGGGAAGAAAGAAAAGATTGGCGATTCCAACCCCGTAAATTGTGGCGACAAATGCTACGGCAATGCCGCGGCCTACTTCCTGTATATTGTCGAGGTGTTGCATCACCTGAATAAGTCCCAGCACAGCGCCCAGGATGCCGATAGTGGGCGAAAACCCGCCTGCCGCCTCAAATACGGCAGGCAGGCGTTCCTCGATCTCGGAAGTGGAATCCAGGATGACACGCATGATTTTGCGCAACTCTGCGGGCTCGGTGCCATCCACGGCGAGCATCACCGCTTGCTTCAGAAACGGATCCTGAATTGTTTGCAGGTCGGCGTCAAGTGAAACCACACCGTTGCGCCGCACCTTATTGGCAAAGGCGACTAGAAGACGGATTAGCTGGTCGTTGTGCTTGCGGGATGCGGCAAATACATTGACCATGCGCCGAAACGCTGCTTCTACCGTGGTGAACGGAAACTGGAGCAGCACCGCTCCCATGGTGCCGCCAAATACAATGAGCGCTGCGGTGGGCTGCAAAATCTGAGCCAAATTGCCGCCTTCAATCAGCAGCCCCGCAATGATCCCTGCAATCGCTAGAAACACACCGCCGATGCTCGCTTTATCCATGAGCAGCTCTTCGTCGTGGATGTGTCGTGTGCTTTTCTGCTTTCATCTGTCAGGGCTCGTGCTGTGCGCAGCGCCGATTGTTGGCGCTAAGGGGCTTGCTTGTCCGGAAATGTCCAGACTCGATAGCGAGACTATCTTCTGCAGTTCGTCAATAGAAGGTAAGAGCTGTGCCACACTGGCCAGCAAACGCGCCCGGTAGGCTAGCACACGCTCCACTAACTCGGCGGGCTCCTCGCGCACAATCAGCTTTTCTCCATTGATCAGCGTGAGCATTGTGTCCGGTGAGGCTTCAGCAGTTTTGATCAGATCGCTGTTCAAAACCATGTGACTGCCGTTGAGTCTGGTGAGTTCGATCATCGGCGCACAACTCCTTCAATGCTTTTATCGGCAGACTGAGGAAAAGGTTAAAAATTAGAACTATCGATAGAGCGATGTTCCCATCAGGACAGAAACGTGGGGGGGGTAAAGTCTTACAGCCCAGTGCCGAAATATGGGCCAGATGCGGCGGTAATTTCTCCGGTGAGGCAGCCCAGCATTGAACGAATGCACGGGAGCGCTAGCAGGGCAAGGACCGCAAATCCAAGCATCTATGAGGAGAAGCCCATGTCCCTGGGTGTCCTGAACAATCTCTCCGCGATTTATGCGGAAAACAATCTAAACAACACTAACAACAGCCTGCAGGGTGTTTTGCAGCAGCTGTCATCGGGTTCGCGCATCAATTCCGGCGCCGATGATGCCGCCGGGCTTTCGCTTGTGGATGGTCTTCAGGCCAACTCTTCTGCCCTGACTCAGTCGGCGACGAATGCCTCTGAAGGCGTGGGGCTGTTGAAGGTGGCCGATGGCGCCCTCTCGCAAGTGACGAACCTGCTCAACCGCGCCGTTACGCTGGCCACCGAGGCCTCGAACGGAACGCTCAACACCTCCCAGTTGGCAGCCGCAAACCAGGAGTACCAGTCGATTCTTTCCGAGATCAACAATATCGGATCGACAACCACCTACAACCAGAATCAGGTCTTCACGGGTACTGCGGCGGGCGTGAGCATCTACACGGGCGACTCCTCCACGCAGAGTGCATCGATCGACAGCCTCTACTTTGCCAAGCTGACATCCTCGAGCGTGGGCGATGCAGGCGGCACCGTGCAACAGAGCTCGGCTGGCACATTTGTCGATCTGTCCAAGGATACGGCCGGAGTGCTGACCACGGCGGCGAAACAATCCGATGCGGTCACCGGCGGTCTCGCGTTCACCATCACGAATCCTGATGGAACTACAAGCACGATTAACACGACAGCGACATCCGTGAGCGCCCTGATCTCCGAGATCAACAAGGATGGCATCGCAGGCGTGAGCGCCAGCTTCACCTCTGCGGCGGCCGTGGGCGATGCAGCCGTGGCCGGCGGCGATACCGGCATCCTGATTTCCAATACCAACGCCAACGTGGCCATCGCGCAGGGAACGACACCTTTGACCGATACGCCCACCACGGTTGCTGGCGTATTGAGTGCCTCGACGAAGGCGATCACGACGATTGGCTACGTGACAGCGGCTGGAGGTGATTCAACCGCCAACCTCTCCGTGACTGACCTGACAAGCCAGGGTAATGCCCAGAGTGCACTGGCCGCAATCAACACGGCGATTACAGACGTCGCGGCGCAGGATGGCTACATCGGCTCGCAGATCAATACGCTGAACTCGGTGAGTCAGGTGGTCAACACACAGCAGCAGAACATCGCGGCTGCGCAGAATGCAGTGCAGGCTACGGACTACGCTTCGGCCACGTCGAATCTGTCCAAGTATGAAATCCTGAGCCAGACTGGCATCTCCGCCCTGGCCCAGGCCAACAGCCTGCAGCAGGAAGTGACCAAGCTTCTGCAGTAACGGAAGACAAGAATGCCTGCGGGAAAAGGGGGCGTCTGCATGGGCGCCCTTTTTGCAGGAACGCATCTCGATTGCGACGGCAGGTTAATGTCATTCCAATCGGGTTTAGAGCTTGGCGGCATGCCGGTTGCTTGAATAATTTGCGGAGGGTGCGATGGGCACAGTGGGTTTGAGTTTCGGTTCGCCGATGAGTGGCACAGGATTTGATGTGAGCTCGACGGTGGCTTCAATTGTCAGCAATCTGCAAAGTGTGGAGACGCCTTGGAAAAATCAGTTGACTTCATTGCAGAGCCAGGATGCGGTGTTGTCCAATCTTGGATCGCTATTCTCTAACCTCTCCAAGGATCTGAACCAGCTGACGGACTTTCAAGGAGTGCTTGCGCAGAAAACCGGCTCCAGTTCCGACACCAACGTTCTGGAACTGACCTCAGCTACGCCAACAGCCGTGGCGGGAACGCACACAGTAGTGGTGAATAATCTGGCTCAGACGTCCAGCGGATATCTCGCGCCTGTGACAAACTCCTCCGATGTGCTCTCCGGGTCGATCAGCATTCAGGTCGGCAGCGGCACCGCGCAGACCGTGACGATTGGCTCCTCGAACGATACTCTTTCGGGACTTGCTGCGGCCATTAACGCTGCGAATGTGGGAGTATCCGCGAGTGTGCTAACCGATTCCTCAGGCTCGCGATTGAGCCTTGTTTCAGGCACATCGGGAAAAGGTGGCAACCTGACAGTGACCTCGTCGATCACTGATACCAGCAACTCGAATGCATCCCTGAGTTATACGTCCGCTGTCACAGGTACAGATGCTTCGCTGACAGTGGATGGCGTTAGCCTCACGAGTGCTTCAAATACAGTGACAAATCTCATCCCTGGAGTGACGTTTCAGTTGCTTGCTCCCAGCGGATCGGGCTCCCAGGTGCAGGTGGTAATTGGCAACTACAACACCGGGGTCGAGAGCGCCATCAACAGCATGGTGACGGACTACAATTCGCTGATCAGTGCCATTAATGCTCAGGAAGGGAACGACAGCTCAGGCAATGCGGAGCCGCTCTTTGGCTCTCCGACACTTTCACTACTTCAACAGCAGTTACTGGGCGGTCTGAATACACAGAATCCCAACGGGTACCTGAATGCAGTTACAAACACGAGTGATGCTCTTTCCGGATCCATTTCGATTCAGGTGGGCAGCGGCACTGCGCAGACCATTACGCTTAACTCGACGGACAATACGATGTCGGGGTTGGCTTCGGCCATTAACACAGCCAATATCGGCGTGACGGCCAACCTGGTGACTGATAGCACCGGAACGCGGCTTACGCTGGTTTCTAACACCGCGGGGTCCGGTGGCGCGCTCACGGTGACATCCGCCCTTACTGACGTCACCCAATCGAACGCACCTTTGAATTACAACGCCAATTCTTCTGATATCTCCAGCCTGACCAGTCTGGGCATCAGCGTAAACAACGACGGTTCGCTCACGCTTGATACGACCGCACTTGACTCGTTGCTGAATTCAGATTTCAGTGGAGTGGCAGGATTCTTTCAGGACGCCAACAGCTGGGGCATGACCTTTTCCAACATGCTTACGAATGCAGGAGCAAGTTCATCGACTGGCGTTCTGAAGCTGGCCGAAAATGCTAACGCTTCAGTGGAGTCCAATCTGAATGCCGATATATCTAGAGAGGAGAGCCTGATCTCAGTCCAGCAGAAGCTTCTGACAACCGAACTGAACAGCGCCAATGAGATTCTGCAGGCACTGCCGTCGCAGTTGAATAGCGTGAACGAAATCTACTCCGCCATGACAGGGTATAACTCCAACAAGGGCTAAGGAGCCGCATTCGATGTCGAGCTATCAGGAACACGCGCTGGAAGGCGCATCGGCCGTAGAGTTGGTCGTAGCGCTCTATGACGGAGTAATCCGGTTTCTGCATTCCGCTGCTGCAGCCGCCGATCAAGGAGACGCGGCAGGCCGGCGAGCAAGCGTGAAGCGTGCACTGGATATTATTATCCACTTGCAAGCGCGCTTGCGAATGGATGTGGGAGGCAGGCCAGCGCGTGTGCTAAGCGAGTTTTATGCCTCGATCTTTGCGCAGATTCTGCAAGCCTCGCAGTCGGGATCGCGGCAGAAATTCATGCATGCGATTGACTGTGTACGCAATGTGCGCGACGCGTGGAAGCAGGTCGCGAGGGATCCGGAAGCCAATTCTGTCATGCCGCGAACAACTACTGTGCCGGAGATCTGGCGGGCAGGAAACGACAGATCTGATATGCCTGCGGATACGGTTGTAGCCACAAACTGGACGGCCTGACAGCCCTATCCTGTTACAGTCAGCTCTTCTTCGAGTTGCTGTTTCCGGTAGAGCCCCGCATAGTAGCCGTCGAGCGCAAGCAGTTCCTCATGCCGACCCACTTCAACAATCCGGCCGTGATCCAATACGGCGATCTGCTCCGCATTGCGCACGGTCGAAACACGATGGGATATGAGAATCGTCGTGGCTGTGGCGGTATAGTTCCGCAGGCCGCCCAGGATCTGTTCTTCCGTATACGTGTCCACGCTAGCCAGTGCGTCGTCAAGGATGAGAATGGCCGGCCGTCGCAGCAGTGCCCGGGCAATGGCCGACCGCTGCTTTTGTCCACCTGAAAGCGTCACGCCGCGCTCGCCCACGATGGTTTCAAAGCCCTGCGGAAACTCCTCGAACTCACGCCGGATATGCGCAGCTTCGGCTGCATCCATCAGTTCTTCCACGCTGGCGTGGGAAACCCCAAAGGCAAGGTTTTCGCCGATTGTCTCGCTGAATAGAAATGTTTCCTGGGGAACCATGCCGATGTTGCGGCGCAGCACAGCCAGCGGGTACGCGCGAACTGGCCGGCCATCAATCAGCAGTGATCCTTCAGGCGCTTCATAGAGCCGAGAAATCAGATTTACCAACGTAGACTTCCCCGAACCCGTTGGGCCAACAATTGCCAGGCTTGAGCCGGCGGGGATATGCAGGGAGACGTCGCGTAATACTGGAGTATCTCCGTAGCTGAAGTTCAGATGCCGGAATTCAATGTCCCCTTTCAGAACCGCATCGGCGCAAATAGCAGGATCGGCGGAGCTGTCGTCGATGGTTGGCCTGGCGCGCAGCAGCTCGTCAATGCGTTTGACAGAGGCCGTGCCACGCTGGAAGAGGTTTACCACCCAACCGACGGCAATGATGGGCCAGATGAGTAGGATCATGTAGGTGTTGAAGGCCACAAAATCGCCGGGGGTGATGCGGTGTGCGATCACCAGATGGCCGCCGACCAGCAGGGTGATAATCATTGAAATGCCGAGGATGAACTCAAGTGTGGGCCACAGCATACCCATCAGCTGCACCAGGCGCTGGGCCCGCGAGATGTACTGGAGGTTGAGCAGTTCAAAAAGCTTCATCTGCGAATCTTCGCGGGCAAAGGCACGAACCAAGCGCGCACCGGAGTAGTTCTCCTGCGCCTGTGAAGAGATCTCAGAGAAGCTCTCCTGGATGCGCTCAAAGCGGTCATGAATCTTACGACCGAAGTACTGGACAAGAATGCTGGCGAGCGGCATGGGAGCCCATGCCACGAGCGTAAGCCAGGGGCTGATGCGCAGGAGAAAGAAGAGTGCGCCAACAGTGAAGAAGATTGTGTTGGCGCTGTACATGAGGGCCGGGCCAAGCAGCATGCGCACGGCATTCAAATCATTGGTCAGCCGCGCCATGATGTCGCCGGTGCGATAACGCTGGTAGAAGCCCGAATCCTGCAGTTCGAGCTGGTGGAAGAGATCGTTGCGCATGTCGAACTCGATCTCGCGGGAAATCCCGATAAGAATCCAACGCTGGGCATATAGAAAAACGCCCTTGATGAGTGCGATGGCGACAAGTAACCCGGCGAAAAGCAAAATCTGGCCGCGGGTGATGTTGTGCTCCAGACCGTCGATGGCTCTCTTCAAAACCTGAGGAAACAGTACCCAAACGGCATTGGTTGCAACGCAGGAGAGCAAGCCCCACACGTATCCCCAGCGGTAGCGGCGCATGTAACTGAAGAGCGGCCTAAGGTCGCGGAACATGGCTCTATTGTACGGGTTCGCAGGCGCCAGACGGGGTGGACGCCGGACGCAAGACAATGCCTGAAACGCACTTTAAGTCGGTGTTCGCAGCAGCAGGTAACCACCTGTAAGCGCGAAGAGCACAGCCGGAGCCCAGGCCGCCAAGGCGGCAGGAAGGTAATTTACGTTGCCCATGGCTCCGAATAGGCCATTGACCACGTAGTATGTAAGCGCAACAGCGATAGCAACCGCAATTCCGGTCAGTGATCCACGACGGCCCATGGAGAGCGCAAAGGGAATTGCCAGAACAGCCATCACGACGGCGATGAGCGGATAAGACAGCTTTTGCCAGAGCGCAACGCGCAGGCGCATCGTGTCAAAGCCACTCTGGCGCAGGTCGCCTATGTATCTCCGAAGCTGGCCGAAGTTCATTTCCTGCGATTGCAGGCTTTCCTTTTTGAAGTAGCTCGGCTCTTCGTGAATCTCGGCATAGGTGGTCTGCTTGAACTCCTTGAACTGGGTCACGGTGGCGCCATCGAAATCGCGCTCCCATCCGTTTTGAAAGCTCCACGAATGTGTATCGCCATCCCAGAACACACGAGCGGCAAAGATGCGCCGCGAGAGCGAGAAAGTGGATGGATCAAACTCGAAGACTGAAAGATTGGCAAATTCGTTACTGTCAGCGTCGAAGAACTGGTAGTAAAAGATGCGCGCAGGTTCACCATGGTGCGGCTGGCCGAAGATCCACTTTTGTTCCGGATGCAGGAAGGTCTGCGGCGGACGGCCCTTGATGGTGCTTCGCAATGCCTCCTGCCTGCGGTTGGCCTGGGGCAGATAAAACTCATCGAAGAGAAATAGGCTAACAGCCAGAATCGCAGAGATAGAGACAATTGGAATGACCAGCCGGTAGAGGCTGATGCCGGTGGCTTTCATTGCGATGATTTCGCTGTTGCGGTTGAGCACGCCAAAGGTAACGAGCACGGCGATGAGCACAGCCAACGGCGCAATCTGGTAAATCATGCTGGGCGTCAGGTTAATCAGGTAGTCGCCGACCGTTGTGAGCGGAATATGATTGCGCAGGATGTCGCCCACCAGTTCAAAAAAGGTGAAAACCAACATGAGCATCACAAAGCTGGCTAGTACCAGAGAGAAGGTGGTGAGAAACTCGCGGGTGACATAGCCGTCGAGAATGCGCGGGAAGGCACTGTGCGAGGCACTGCGCGCCGTTCGTGGCTGCAGTTTTGCAAACAAGCCGGAAAGATGGCTTCCGTTGGCCTTCGTCAGGGGCTTCAGGTTTGGAATGCGCGCGGCAAGGCCAGTAATTGCACCGAGCACGCGGCCTCCGCTGGCCATTTGCCAGAGCAGGAAGATGCCGACCACGGCAAAGAGAAGGTTGGCCATCCAGACTCCCAGGAAGGGGGGTAGTTTGTTCTGTTTGCTCAGGGCTATGCCGGTATATGAAAGAACGTAATAGAGCAGCACCAGCAGAATGGTGAAAACAATGCCGGAACTCTTGCCGCCCCGCCGCGAGACCACCCCCAGAGGAACCCCCACCAGCATGAGCACCAGGCAGGCAGTGGGATAGGCAAAGCGGGTGTGCAACTCGATCAGAAACCGCTTGGCGTCCGGACCATGGGTTCGCTCTTCCAGGGTGGCCATGGGCAACGCGTAGATGGCAGTGTCCATTCGTCCCAGATGCACGTTGCTCTGCTGGCTTAGGGTGAGTGGAAGATCAGTGCTGGTAAACGTGGAGATGTTGTACTGCTGTGCCTGCCCCGCGGCCGTCTCATGTTCTGAGCCATCGCGCAGCCGCATGAGCAGTTCCTGGGGTGAATCATTGACCACGGTGGCAGATGCAGCAGTGGTGATCAGCGGAGTGGTGGGGTCACTGACATCGGCCATGAACACCTGGCGCCAGTTTGCAGCCCCAGTTCCTCCGCGAACATCCTGAACATAAAGAACACGGTTGCGAAAGTCCTCATAGAAGACTCGCGGCTGGATCTCGTAGGATGCCTGCGAGGTTTCGAGTGCCCGTTGCATGTCCAGAATGGCTTGATTGGCGCGCGGAGCGACATAGACGGCGTTTACCAGTCCGATGAGCGTACCGGCAACTGCCACAATGGAGGCAACGCTCACAAAGTAGCCAATGCCGAGGCCGGACGCGCGCATGGCGATGATTTCGCTATCGGCGGCCAGGCGGCTGAGTCCAAGCAGGATACCCACCAGCACGGCCATGGGAATGGTGACCCTGAACAGGTTGGGCAATGTGAAGAGAAAGATCTCCATCACGTTGGTGAAGGTGGAGCTGTTGCGGACCACGACCTCCAGAATTCGTGGAAGTTGTGGCATGAAAAGAATGAAGGTGAAGAGCGCGCAACCGATGAGCGTGTGGGAAAGAATCTCGCCGAGGATGTATCGGGTCAGGATGCGCACAGACAAGCTCTGGAGTTAGTTTACCGCGTCTGTCCGAGCGCGAGAGTGGCCGGTTGCCACCGTCGCAGCCGTAGACTGTTTGACAGCACGCTGACCGAGCTAAGCGCCATGGCGGCAGCCGCCACCCAGGGACTCAGAAGGATGTGGAAGGCCGGATAGAGCATGCCGGCAGCCAGCGGAATCCCAAGGATGTTGTACCCCACTGCCCAGAGCAGGTTCTCACGCATCACGCGCAGGGTAGATCGGGCCAGGTCGAGAGCGGCGGGAATGGAGGAGGGCTTCGCGCGCAGCAGCAGCACGTCGCCTGCTTCCTGGGCCAGGTCGGCACCCGAGCCCATGGCGATTCCTGCGTCGGCCTGTGCTAGTGCAGCGGCGTCGTTGATGCCGTCTCCCACCATCGCGACGCGCAGGCCCTCCTGCTGCAGCGAACGGATGCGAGCCAGTTTTGCCGCGGGATCGAGTCCCGCTTCCACCTCGGCAATGCCGGCCTGGTCCGCAATGGGCGCGGCAGCGGCTGCGGTGTCGCCAGTCAGCATCAGAATGCGAAGCCCCGCCTGGCGCAGCGAAGCAATGGCACTGGCCGCGTCAGGACGCAGTGTATCGCGCGCGTCAAATGCGCCAGCCATTCGCCCATTCAGGGCCATCCACAGACGGGTAAATCCGGGTTTCGGTGGCGTGACGCCGTCCGGCAGCGAGGTGAAGACCTCGCGGAACAAAGCTTCATTCCCGATCATGCAGTCGCGATCTTCGACCTCGGCGGTAACACCGCGACCGGGCAATACCTGAGCGTTCTTGGCGGGTTGCCATGTAAGGCCGCGTCCTCGCGCAAAATCCACAATGGCGTGAGCAAGCGGGTGGTTTGACCGCTCTTCAGCAGCTGCTGCCATACGCAGCAGCTCGGTTTCTTGGTAGCCGCCCAGAGGGCGAATCGCGGCCAGCACGGGATGGCCCACGGTAAGGGTCCCTGTCTTGTCGAGAACGATGGCGTCCAGATGGGCAAGCCGTTCCAGGGCCTCGCCGCCCTTGAAGAGCACGCCAAGCTGGGCACCACGCCCCACAGCCACTGTGAGCGCTGCAGGCACGGCCAGCCCCATGGCGCAGGGGCAGGCAATTACCAGCACTGCAACGGTGTTCGCCAGCGCCAACTGAAGTGAATGTGCGGCAACAAGCCACACCACAAACGTGAGAGCCGCCAGGCTCAGAACCACCGGGACGAAAATTGAACTGGCGCGATCAGCAAGGCGCTCCATGGGAGCGCGAGAAGACTGAGCCTGCTCTACCATGCGCGTGATTTGCGCCAAAACAGTGGTTTCTCCCAGTGATTTCGCCTGGCAGACCACGGCGCCGTCGTAGTTGAGAGATCCGGCCAGTACGCGGCCGCCCGGTTCGCGCGACAGGGGTGTGGACTCCCCGGTGAGCATTGACTCATCCACAGTCGTGCGTCCTTCCCGAATTTCCGCATCGACAGGGAAGCGCTCTCCAGGCAGCACCAGCACGCTGTCACCCAGCTGGACTTCCGCCAGAGGCACCACGGCCTCCACTCCAGCGCGAATGCGACGGGCGGTAACCGGCCGCAGGCGACTGAGCGAGTCAAGCGCGGCAAGGGCTTGGCGCTTGGCTCGCGTTTCTAGGGTCTTGCCAAGCAGTAGAAAGCCAAGAATCAGCAGAACCGCATCAAAATAAACCAAACGGCCGCTAGTGGGCCAGATTGTTGCAAACGCGGAGTAGGCAAAGGCCACGCCAGTGCCCAGGCTGACCAATGTGTTCATGTTGGTGGTTCCGTGGCGCAGCCCGCGCGCAGCGCTCGCGTAAATGCCGCGGCCCGCCCAGATCATCATAAAAGCAGTGAGACCAAGCAGGAGCCAGCGAAGGAACTCCGGCGGCACAGCATAGAGCCAAGGTAGAAACTGCATGAACATGCGGTCGAGCGCGCCCATATCCGAACTCAGGGGCATGGCTAGCAGCATGGCCACAATTCCCGCTGCAATAGTGGCCCAGGCCTTCTGCTCGGACTTGGTCGTCGACGAATCCGTTTCAGATTGTGCTCCGGACTCGCCGGCGCGGGGGAGTACTGCATCGTAGCCGGCTGCGCGGATCGCCTCAACGAGCGCCTCCGGAGCCGCCACGGACGGGTCAAAAACCACGTTGGCGTTGTGGGCCATCAGGTCAACACGTGCCGATTCCACACCGGATGTCGCGCGCAATGCCTCTTCCACGTGATGCTGGCACGCAGCACAGCTCATGCCGAGTACCGGCAGGGTGAGCGATTCTGAGGCGGGCATGGCCATCGAAAGAATTATTGCTCCAAGTGTGCGGTATATCCTGCCTTGGTCAGAATTGCAATCGCAAGGTCTACGGGTGCCTTGTCTGCGGCGCTGAGCCGTGCCGCACCCAGGCGCACTTCCTCTACTTTCAGCCCTTCAGTTGCAGTCAGGGCCTGCGTAACTCGACGAATACAGGATCCGCAGTGCATCCCATCAATGTGCAGCGTGAATTCCGCCATCTTTCCCCCTTTTCCATTTGATGATACGCCGCGGCAAAGGGATCGTATTCAAGAGCTATTTTCACCTTTCACGCAGAGAAGGGTTGCGTCGCGTCAAGCTCGGGGAACTATCGTAAAAGGGAGCTTACTACAATGGAGAGCCATGCATAGAGAGTTTCCTTTGGTTCCGCTGGTTGGTGTCGGCGCAGTGGTAGTGCATGAGGGTAGGGTGTTGCTGGTGCGGCGCGGTCATGAGCCCCTGAAAGGGCAATGGTCACTGCCCGGCGGCTTGCTGGAGTTGGGCGAGCCGCTTACTGGCGGAGTTGTCCGCGAAGTGAAGGAAGAGACCGGACTCATGGTCGAACCGATAGAACTTGTCGAACTGCTGGACCGGATTCATTGGGAAGGCGAGCGCGTTCGTTACCATTATGTGATTGCAGACTACCTGTGTCGCGTGGTGGGTGGTGAACTCAAGGCGGCGTCAGATGCGGATGAGGTGCGATGGGTAGAGCGGGCGGAGTGGAACAGCCACAGCGCCTTGGCGCTCGATCCTGTGACTGTGCGCGTGATTGAGTCTGGCTGGCAACAGGCCCTGTACACAAAGGAGAAGATGTGACGAAGCCCCAAAGGCTCAAGTGGTTTATTGGTATGCCCCTGGCGCTGATCGTCGTGAGTGCGGCGGCATTCTGGGCGCGGCCGGTGAGTTTCTTTCGAGGATACTCGGAACTCCGCATGTACCTTTCCGGGGCGCAAAGCCGCTCGACAACGGTTGCGGGCTATCGTGTCCACTATTATGCGATGGGACCGCAGACGGGCCCGCCCGTGGTCCTGGTGCATGGGCTGGGAGCGCGGGCCGAGGATTGGCAAAACCTGGCGCCCTATCTGGTACGGGCTGGATACCGCGTCTACCTGCCAGACCTTCCCGGCTACGGCCAGAGTGAAAAGCCCGCGGCATTTTCCTATTCTGTGCAGGATGAAGCTGCGGTGATTGTAGGTTTCCTTAATGTTCTTGGGCTCAGGCAGGTGGATCTTGGAGGATGGTCGATGGGGGGCTGGATTGCGCAGCGCGTTGCCGCAGACCACCCCGCGAGGGTAGGCAAGCTCCTGCTGTTTGACAGTGCTGGCCTTCATGAGCAGCCCTCGTGGGATACGCGGCTTTTTACGCCATCCACACCGGCGGAACTGGACCAACTGGACGCACTCCTGATGCCCAACCCGCCCACAGTCCCTGATTTTGTTGCCAGTGATATTTTGCGCCACTCGGAGAGAAATGCATGGGTGATCCGGCGCGCGCTGGCGTCGATGCTCACGGGCCGCTCTACGACCGATAACCTGCTGCCGGGGCTAAAGATGCCGGTGTTGATTGTGTGGGGTGCTGAGGACCGCATCACCCCGCTCAGTCAGGCTGAGAAGATGCACCGATTGATGCCGCAATCGCTGCTGGATGTGTTTCCCGCCTGTGGTCACCTTGCTCCCAGCCAGTGTGCTGCGCAGATCGCGCCTGACGTCGTGGCGTTTCTCAAGTAAATGGGCCGGATGGCATTTACTGAAAAGGAATGCCACCCGACTGTCCGTTGCGGAGCTCTAATTAGAAGCTGACTCGTGCGCTCAACTGGATTTCTCTACCAGGCGTTGCGACTTCGGTGATACTGCCGAAGTTGGAAGTATTGACGAACCTGTTAGGGATTCCCAGGTTGGTGTGGTTGAATGCATTGAAGAACTCGGCGCGGGCTTCGAAGACGGATCTTTCAGCCAAGCTGAATTCTCGCACCAGGCCAAAGTCCATGGTCTGCATGCCTGGGCCATAGACCGAGTTACGGCCCACGTTGCCGTAGGTATAGGCAGGCGGCGTTGCAAAAGCCTTGGGATTGAACCAAGTGTTTGAGTTCCTTGTGCCCGAGCCAAAGACCTTTTCGGTCGTTGTGTTGGCGCGAATCGGGTTTTCACCCACAACGGTACCGGCATTTGCGGTATCGCCAAAGACAGAGATGGTAAGGGGAAAACCGGTCTGTACCTGGTACACCATGGAACCACGCCAGTCACGTGTGAGGGCCCGTGTAAAGTTGTTCGCGCCGATGGCGCGCGGACTATAGACGGTGCTGAGTGCAAATCGGCTGCGAATGTCACATGCCGGGCCTTTTTCTGCGTTCAGATCGTCGTTATTCTGCGGAACAGCGGCCTCGAACATGGGTGAACGGAAATCGGGTGCGTTCTCAAGCGATTTGGCGAAGGTGTAATTGGCCAGGAAGCTGAGTCCGTGCTCGTACCGGCGGCGGACATTCACGTAGCCCGCGTCATACCAGCTCTGCGAGGTGTTCTCGAGGCGGTTGATCGTGCTAACGGGGAAGGTTGTACTGGCGACAGTCGTCGAGGATGGGAAGACCGAGTTGTTAACAAAGCTGATCTTGGGGAAAGGGCGGCGCGGTTGAATCAGACCCGCTCCTGGCTGCGCATTGTTGATAAGGTGAGAGCGCTGAAGATGGAAACCGCCCGCGCCCAGGTAGCCGACTTCGACGGTGGTTTCAGTACCTAACTGCTTCTCAAGCGATACGCTCCACTGCTGAATGTATTCAGGCGGCGCGTGCAATTGAATTGAGTTAAATGCGACCACGGTGGTGCCAAGAACTGGCGTGGGAAAATTGAGCGTCGGGATGCTGGGAATAAACGGATCGCTTTGCGATGTCTCAGGGAAAACATAAGGCACGTTATGGCGCTGGTTACACCACGTATTCATGTCCACAGGCGTGTAGAAGATGCCATAGGCGACATGTGCTACCACTCCCAGACGGGGCAGGCTCTGGGCCAGGCCAAGACGGGGGGCAAAGTTCGTGTGGTTGGCATACATGAGCCCTTTCGGATAACCGTTCTGCCCGCCAATAAAGACCTTCGGCGCGCCACTGCTCAAGTCCAGGTTTGTGTTTGTATATTTGATATCGACCAGTGGACTCATGAACTCATACCGCAAGCCGTACGTAAGCGTAGTCGTCGATGTGAACCGCCAAGCATCCATTGCAAAGCCGTTTGCATACCACTGGCGCAGGTCCATCTGGGGCACACCTGCCTGGCCCTGTCGTGCTGCAGGTAACCCCAGAAGGAAACTGGCCAGAGCAGAGCCGGACTGGCCATCGTTCAGGGCGTACTGGGTGGTGAAGCCATTGGTGTACTGGTAGAACCCGCGATTCTGAAAGAAGCCCCACATGGGCCAAATGAACTTCTGGTACGCGCCGCCGAACTTGGCGCTGTGCCGCCCGATCTGCCAGTTCAGCGTGTCGCGGCCTTCGACCACTGTGTCCCAAGCATGCATCGGCGTCGCATTGTAGTTGTCGCCCATAGGTGAATAGCCCTGAACGGCGAAATAGGGAGCACCCCAGGCTGCCGGACCACCATAGCCGGTTCCGGTAATGCCCAACTGGCTGACGATGTCATTTCTGTTTGCGCTTTCCGTGGAGTGCATCATGACGAGCCGTGAGATAGCCCCTGAAGCCATGTTGACCATGTGTGTGGAAACCACATGATTCCAGGCTAGAATTCCCTGCTGTGACAGGTCATCGTGATAGAAGCCGAAGCCCGGCAGCCCTTGCGGCATGAAGCCATACTCGCCCCCGGCCGAGTAGCGGAAGAAGGCAATGTCTCCATTTGCGAAGTTGTGATCAATGCGAACGGTTCCCTGGTCCGTGTTCATCCGCTGATTGCGCATATCAAGGTAGTTGTTGGCATCGTTGCCTGCCCCCACTACGGTTGGTTGACCCATCATCGTCGAACTGCCCATGTTTGTTGTGTTGGGGAGCGGAGTGTATTTGTTCAGCATGATGGAGGCGGCCTGGGTCAGTCGGCTCGGCGGAATGACATTCTTGACCCCGTTGTAGACGAACTGCTCGCGGATGTATTGCGGGTTCGACTTGCTTACAGGAAGGCTGGGGTTGAAGTTGGGATTGGTGGTTGTTGTGTTCGGGTCATAAATGTCTACTCCGCTTTGGCTAAAGTCGCCCGCGGCCTCGGCTGCGGTCGGCACGGTATCCACCATGGAGATGTTCTCAACGTTCCGTAGACCTTCGTAGTTCAGGAAGAAGAAAGTCTTGCCAGCATGCCATACAGGGCCGCCCAGCGAAGCGCCAAAGTTGTTCTGTACGAGGAAATTCGATCCGCCCATCTGGTTGAAGGAGTGGGCATCCATGGCGCCGTTGCGCAGGAACTCGTAAGCGGTGCCGTGAAAGTGGCTTGATCCGGAGCGCGTTACGATGTTGATCTGGCCGCCTCCAGCTCCACCCATGTCGGCTGAATAACTGCTGGTATCCACCTGGAACTCCTGCACTGCGTCGGGCGAGAGACTCAGGTTCTCCGTGCTGAAGGTGGGGTCGGTGTTGGTGGCTCCATCCAGCAGAAAATAGTTTCCATTGGGACGGCTTCCGCCAATGCTGACCGCTGACCGCTGGCCAGGGCGCCAATAGAGCGGATTCGTGTCGCCCGTTCCTGCACCATGGCTTATGTGGGCTCCCGGCACCGTAAGCACCAAGTCGATGAGCATGCGGCCGTTCAGGGGGAGGGAATCTATCGAGTGCTGATCGACCACTTCACCAACGCTTGCGTCCTGGGTCTTGAGGAGTTCGCCCGTAGCCCGGACTGTGACGGATTGGGCATCGCTGCCCACGTGCAGTTGCAGGTCCAAAGTGGCTTGCTGGCCTACCTCGAGATTGATCGCCTGAGTCGCCTTTTTGAAGCCGGGGCTATCGACATCGAGCTTGTAGCTGCCCGGTTGCAGGCCCGCAATCTCGTAGAGTCCCGCTTGGTTGGTGATGACTTCGCGTTCAGCGCCTGTGCCGGTGGCCGTGATGTGAACGTGTGCGCCTGCGATTGGGCGGTGTTCCGGGTCAAAAATCGATCCGCGCACTACCGCGAAATTACTCTGCGCCCTGGCTGTGATCAGGGCGATCGCAAGGCAAAATACAACGCATGCCGACCTTCGAATCATGGCTCTCCTCAAATGGGACAATGCTCTACAGTGCCAACAGGTTCCGCGCCATTCACGTTCAGGCTCAGGAGACGCACAGGACACATTCGGGCTGCCTGACGTGTTGGCAAATCTCGCTGTATACACAGGTTAGGGAAGTAGTTCCAAGCCAGAGCGCGCTCGGCGACTCAGGCAGTGGTCTCCTGAGCGTCATCGCGGGTTTGCGACATTCCGAAAGCGCTCAGGTTGTCCCGCGTTTGGGTACTGACCAACCCTAACGGTCAAGAAGGAAAGGTGTCATCGTTCGGCAGTTGGGCGCCCGTCTCAACCATTCGATGGAGAGAAATGCAAGAGGCCACTCTGCGGAACAGAATGGCCTCCTGGGTGGTGCGAATCGGATTGCCCGAAGTATGTAAACCTACACTCCGATTACGGAACAGAGTTCCTTCACGGCCGCGGCGCTCTTTTTCAGCGCGGCATCCTCTTCTGGGGTGAGCTTGATTTCGACAATCTTTTCAAGGCCGGCTGCGCCAAGCTTGCAAGGCACGCCGATGTAGAAGCCGTCGATGCCATACTCGCCCTGCAGAAACGCGGCGCAAGGAAGGATTTTCTTCTTGTCCTTGAGAATTGCCTCGACCATCTCCACCGTTGCCGCCGACGGCGCATAGTAGGCGCTTCCGGTCTTGAGGTACTTGACGATTTCAGCACCTCCGTCGCGCGTGCGCTGCACTAGTTGTTCTAGGCGCTCAGGAGCAATCAACTCGGTGATGGGAATACCTGCCACCGTCGAGTAGCGGGGAAGTGGCACCATGGTGTCTCCGTGTCCGCCGAGCACAAAGGCGGTCACATTCTCCACGCTCACATTCAACTCATCGGCAATGAAGGTGCGAAAGCGCGCCGAGTCCAGCACGCCGGCCATCCCGATGACCCGCTCGCGGTTGAAGCCCGCCTGCCGATAGGCAGCCTGAGCCATTGCGTCCAGCGGGTTTGAGACGATGATGAGAATGCACTCGGGGGATTGCGCAACGACCTTCTGTACCACGTCTGACATGATCTTGAAGTTGGTGTGCAACAGATCATCGCGGCTCATGCCCGGTTTACGGGGCAGGCCCGCTGTAATCACCACAATGTCCGAGTTCGCTGTGGCCGCGTAATCGTTCGACCCGGTCACATGCACATCGCGTTTCTCGATCGGCATGGCTTCCAGCAGGTCCAGCGCCTTGCCTTGCGGCACGCCTTCCACTACGTCAACCAGCACAACATCTGCCAATTCCTTGGCCGCAATCCAGTGCGCGGCCGTGGCGCCCACGTTGCCGGCGCCCACAATACTGACTTTCTTCCGCATGATTTTTCTCCTCGGGGGATTCAGTCCCCCTGTCTCTGTTCGTGTTACATATTGCCGATGATGCGGGTGGCAAACTCGCTGGTACCCACCTTGGTAGCCCCAGCGGTCTGGCGCTCGAAGTCGTAAGTGACGAACTTCTGCAGGATTGTCTTCTCTATCGACGTTTCGATGAGTTTTGCCGCTTCCTTCCAGCCGATAAAGTCCAGCATCATCACGCCGGACAAAATTACCGATCCGGGGTTGATGACATCCTTGTCGGCATACTTGGGAGCTGTGCCATGTGTGGCTTCAAACACTGCGTATCCGTCGCCGATGTTGGCGCCGGGCGCGATGCCAAGGCCGCCGACCTGCGCCGCGGCAGCATCGGAGATGTAGTCGCCATTGAGGTTGGTGGTGGCCAGCACGCTATAGTCTGCCGGACGAAGGATGATCTGCTGAAAGATCGAGTCGGAGATGCGGTCATTGATGAGCACCTTCGATTTCCATGCTCCGTTGCCGTGGGTTTTGCCGATCGAATCCAGCACAGCCTTCACTTCCGCACACACGCTATCCCGAAAGGCTTGAGGAGCAAACTCCATGCCCGGCTCAATCAGTGCGGCGTTGTCTTCAATGGAGATGCCGGGATTAGCTTCCACGTTGCCAAGGATCCAGCTCTCTCGTTCGGTTACTGTCTGCGCGCGGAACTCTTCGGTTGCTACTTCGTAGCCCCACTCGCGGAAGGCCCCCTCAGTGAACTTCTGAATATTGCCTTTGTGAACCAGTGTGACGGTCTTGCGGCCCGTTTCCAGTGCGTTGCGGATGGCGTAGCGCACTAGACGCTTGGTGCCGAAAATAGAAATCGGCTTGATGCCCACACCTGAGTCCGTGCGAACCTTTTTCTTGCCGCCCTTCAGCAGGTCTTCATTCAGAAACTCGATGAGACGGGCCGCATCCGCACTGCCTTGCTTGAACTCGATCCCCGCGTATACGTCTTCAGTGTTTTCACGGAAGATCACGATGTTCAGCTTTTCAGGGTGCTTTACGGGGCTGGGAACTCCCTGGTAATACTTCACCGGGCGAACGCAAGCGTAGAGGTCGAGAAGCTGGCGTAGGGCCACGTTGAGCGAACGGATACCGCCGCCAATGGGTGTCGTGAGCGGTCCCTTGATGGAAACGCGCAGGTCGCGCGCTGCGGCTACGGAGTCGTCAGGCAGCCAAGTATTGAACTTGCGAAAAGCCTTTTCGCCGGCAAAGATTTCAAACCACTTGATGCTGCGCTTGCCGCCATATGCCTTTTCCACAGCGGCGTCGAAAACGCGCTGTGAAGCTTTCCAAATGTCGCGGCCCGTGCCGTCGCCTTCAATGAAAGGAATGATTGGGTTATCAGGAATGTGATAATGGCCGTTATCGTATTGGATTGGTGCGCCGTCTTTGGGCAATTCAAGCCCGTTGTAGGTCGTTTGCATGGTGTTTGCGGTGTCCCTTCTCTAAAACAGCTGCAGAGAGAGGCTAACACCTGCAAATTACGAGTGGCAACGGCGCGGCCTGCCACAGCTACCGGCGGATGGCGCTTCTGAAGTCGTTTCCATCAAAGCGGGGAATGCCAAAGTGGCCGCGCAGATGGAGCAGATCGATCGGGCTCAGATTGCCCGCGACAGTCACCAGTGTCAGGCTTTTGGGCGTCTCATTCAGCACAACTGCGCCGCGGACGTTCACGCCATCCAGGACAAGCCACAGATCTGTCGTTGCGCTGTGTGCGGGGCCGCCCTTTTCGGTTGTGGTTACCAGATGCTTCCAGCCGCGCAGATGATAGGCCTCGCGAAGAGCCTCCAGTTGCTCTTCATCCTCCATGCCTGCGTTGGCAAAGCGCAGCACGTGCACACTGACGCCATCCAGTTCGCCGATGGCCTTACGCGTCTCTGGTTCGGAGTCGGGCACCATGCCGGCAGCAGCGCCGAGCAGACTGCGGTCCAAAGTAAAGCTGGTTTTCACTGCTGCCACGGTGCTCAACTGAGCCAGTGCCGGCGGCGTCCAATCCAATGGCACGGGACTGACTCCGGGCGGCAGGGCTGGCAACGAAGCTTTAGCGGGATCTGCAACCTGGCCGGTGGTGGGTCGTTGAGAGCCCTCCGCCTGTGCCGTAGTGGCCTCCTGGCACACCGCCAACCCGCAGCACAGTCCGGCGCTCAATACAGAAATTCCGAACATCCGCACTCGTTTCATGTTTCTCTTAAACGCCAAAGCGGGGAAATAGTTACGGGGCGCGGTTGACAGCCATGAAAGTGACTGAAAATTGGTGCAATGCGGCGTCGAATCAGGCTGTCTTCGGCAGGCTGTATCCCGCCTGGGGATTTGCGCTGGCATAAAGCTGCCATGAATTTCGCTACATTTCTTTTATGCTACGGCCAGATGCGATAAACTCATGCGGGAACGTTCCAATCAAATCACAATCATCAACGTCACGGAGGACACATAGAAATTGGGAAAAAGCATGGTCCCGAAGAAGCTTTTCTTCACCAAGGGTGTAGGCAAACACAAGGAGCGGTTGACCTCCTTTGAGCTGGCCCTTCGGGATGCAGGAATCGCCTCGCAGAATCTTGTGCGCGTCTCTTCCATCTTTCCACCGCAATGCAAGGTGATTCCGCGCAAGGAAGGCCTGAAATACCTGAATCACGGCGAGGTGGTGTTTGCCGTGATTGCGGAGAATTCAACGCGTGAGCCGCACCGGCTGGTTGTTTCAAGCATCGGCGTGGCCATTCCCGCTGACCGCGACACCTACGGCTATCTCAGCGAGCATCACAGCTTTGGCGAAACAGAGGACCAGGCAGGCGAGTACGCGGAGGAACTGGCCGCCGAGATGCTAGCCACTACCCTTGATGTGGATTTTGACCCCGACAAGAGCTGGGACGAGAAGAAGGAGATCTACCGGATCTCGAACAAGATTGTCCGCACCAGCAACGTTACTCAGTCGGCCGTAGGTGACAAGCGCGGTCTGTGGACCACCACCATTGCCGCTGCCGTCCTGATCTTGGAAGAGTAGCTGTGTGTGCAAGGCATCCGAGGCCAATCCCGCCCTGCGGGGTTGGCCTTCCTGTATCGTAGCGGAGGAATGACGGGCTGAATATGGCGGATACACGCAAGTACAACGTAGGCCTGGTACAAATGTGCATGGGCCCCGACCCGGAGGCGAATCTGGCCTCGGCGGTGCGGCACATCCACGAGGCAGCTCGCCTGGGCGCAAATATTGTTTGCCTGCCCGAGCTTTTTCGCACGCAGTATTTCTGCCAGCGCGAAGACATCCGCCTGTTCGATCTGGCCGAGCCCATCCCCGGCCCCTCCACGGCGTACCTGGCTGAGGCGGCCCGCGAGGCGCGTGTCTGCATCATCGCCTCACTCTTTGAGCGCCGTGCGCCGGGGCTCTACCACAACACTGCGGTCACTCTGAACGTAGACGGCTCCATCGCCAGCGTCTATCGCAAGATGCACATCCCCGACGATCCGCTCTACTTCGAGAAGTTCTATTTCACGCCGGGAGATCTGGGCTTTCAGGCTGTCGACACTGCGTTTGGCCGGGTAGGCACGCTCGTCTGCTGGGACCAGTGGTATCCCGAAGGCGCGCGCCTCACGGCCCTGCAAGGTGCCGAAGTGCTCTTCTATCCCACCGCCATCGGCTGGCACCCGGCAGAAAAGGACGAGTTTGGCGAGGCGCAATATGATGCGTGGCAGACCATTCAGCGCGCCCATGCTATTGCCAATGGCGTCTACGTAGCCGGAGTAAACCGCGTCGGCCAGGAGCATGGCGACATCCTCGGTAATCGCGCTGAAGGAGCAGGGCTCGAGTTCTGGGGTGGCAGCTTTCTGGCAGATCCCTTCGGCCGCATTATTGCCCAGGCCTCCCATGATGCCGAAGAAGTCCTGCTGGCTGAAATCGACTTGGCGTTACTCGAAGACACACGCCGCAACTGGCCGTTTCTCCGCGACCGCCGCATTGATGCGTATGGCGGGATCACCAGCCGCTTTCTTGACCGGAAGCCTGCATCCGCGCCGAATGGAGAGCAAAAATAGCAATGCCCGTTCAACCGCTCGCAGCAACTCCGCGTGAACTGGGTTATCGCATGCCCGCCGAGTGGGAGCCGCACGAGGCCACATGGCTCGCCTGGCCGCACAACCCCGAAGACTGGCCCGGCAAGTTCCAGCCGATTCCGTGGGTCTATGCGGAGATCGTGCGCCTCCTTGCCATGCGTGAGCGGGTGCACATCCTTGTTGACGATACAAAATCGAAGCGCCGTGCAGAGGGAATTCTGGACCGCGGTGGCGCGAACCTGGATCAGGTGAGCTTTCATCTGTGGCCCACGGACCGCGTGTGGACCCGCGACTCCGGCCCCATCTTCGTGCGCAATGCTGAGGGCCGGGTGGGCATCACGAACTGGCGCTTCAATGCCTGGGCCAAGTATCCCGACTGGCATCTGGATGATCAGGTGCCGGGCCACGTTGCGGAGTTGCTGGGCCTGCTGGAGTGGCACCCCACCGTCGCCTTTGCGGATGGCCCTCGCCGGTTGGTGCTCGAAGGCGGCTCCATTGACACCAATGGCGAGGGTATTCTGCTTACGACCGAAGAGTGCCTCCTCAGCGAGGTGCAGCAGCGCAATCCCGGCGTGAGCCGCGAGCAGCTGGAACGCGCCTTCTACGATTACCTGGGGATCGATCAGGTCGTCTGGCTTAATCGCGGCGTGGCCGGTGATGACACCCATGGACATGTGGACGACATCACCCGCTTCGTCAACCCATCCACGATTGTCACAGCCGTAGAACCGAATACGAACGACCCAAACCATGAGCCGCTGGCTGAAAATCTTGCCCGCCTCAAGGCTGCCCGTACTGCCAATGGCAAGCAGTTCACCTTGGTCGAGTTACCCTTGCCTCGCCCGGTGGTTTTTCGCGGCCAGCGCCTGCCGGCCAGCTACGCCAATTTCTATCTGGCCAACGGCTTGGTTCTGGTTCCCACATTTCACGATCCCAACGACCGCATTGCCCTGAACATTCTTGCGGATGTCTTCAAGGATCGCGACGTGATCGGCATCCATTGCGTTGACCTGATCTGGGGCCTTGGTGCGCTGCACTGCATGACCCAGCAGCAGCCTGCCGCGCTACCATCGGAGAGATGATCACTGACGCCGAAGCCATGCAAGCTGCTCTTGCCGAAGCCCGCCTTGCCGCAAATGCCGGCGAAGTGCCGATTGGCGCGGTGATGGTCCAGGAGGGCGTCATCATTGCCCGCGGGCAGAATCGTGTGTTGCGCGACAACGACCCGACAGCCCACGCCGAAATCGTCGCCCTGCGCGCGGCTGCCGTGGCTCTAGGCAATTACCGGCTCAACGGCAGTTCGCTTTACGTCACGCTTGAGCCCTGTGCCATGTGCGCCGGGGCCATGATTCATGCACGGCTCGACCGGCTTGTGTTTGCTGCAGTTGATCCCAAGACGGGCGCGTGCGGTTCGGTGCTCTCCGTGCTCAACCACCCGCAGCTTAACCACCAGATGCAGGTGGAGCAGGGAATTCTCGCCGATGAAGCGGCAGAGTTGCTGCGCGGTTTCTTCCGCGAGCGCCGTGGCTAGCTTCTCGTGAGCTTCCCGATTCGCTCCGCCTGCAGCGGCCACTTTTCAACTAACTCGGCATAACTCGCGTTCCGGTAATCGGCGAAGTCAAATCCGGGGGTCACTGTACAGCCCAGCAGCGCCACCTTGCCGTCGCCAATTAGCCGCGTACCTTGCCATACGCCTGCTGGAACGACCAGTTGCACCTGCTGCCCCGCCGACAAATCCTGTCCAAGAGTAAAGAGCGCGGAGCGCCCGTCAGGGTAGAGCTGAAGCATCTCCACTGGGTCGCCAGCATAGAAATGGAAGATCTCATCAGAGTCAAGAACGTGCATCTCAGAAAAGGTGCCTGGTTCCAACAGGTAGTAGATTGCCGTGCCCTGGGCTCGTACCCCACGCGGCAAACTCACTGTTCCGGAGGAGGTATAGGTGCGCCTGAATGATCCGCCCTCGATGGGATGCGGCTCAAGATTCAGGAGAGTTTTGATTTCCTCGGCGGTCATTGCAACTGATGTTACCAGCGCAGACCTTGTAAAATACTTGCATGAAGGTGCAGGTTTATACAGCAGGCTGGTGCCGGGACTGCCGAGCGGCAAAGCAGTTCCTTGAATCTCACGGCATCGAGTACACCGAAATCAACGTGGACGCTGATCCTGCCGCATCGGCTGAGGTGGTGCGCCATGTGGGCAAGAGGGCCATTCCTCAGCTCGTGATTGACGGTGAGTGGTTTCAGCCGTACAGGCCGGGTCGCGGCCTGCTGTACGACGAACTGCATGAGCGCCTCGGAATTCCGCGTTCCTGAGCCGGTTCCCCTCGTACAATCGCTAGTGTTGACGCGGGCCGCTCTCGGCGGTCCGGCATAGGAGTTCGCCCTTGATCGACCGCTATACACGCCCGGCTATGGGTCATATCTGGACGGAAGGAAACAAGTATCACTGCTGGCTCCAGGTGGAGTCGGCAGCCAGCTGCGTTCTGGCCGAAGACGGCGTGATTCCCGCTGCCGCCGCTGAGGCGATCGCCACCAAGGCAGGTTTCTCCGTGGCGCGCATACAGGAGATTGAGGCGGAGGTGAAGCATGATGTCATTGCCTTCACCACCACGGTTGCCGAGAGCCTGAGCGCGCAGGGGCTCGGCGTCGAATCGCGTTGGCTGCATTACGGGCTTACGTCCAACGACGTGGTGGATACCGCGCAGGCTCTTCAAATCAAGGAAGCCTCCGCGCTGATTCGCCAGGGTCTCATGGGTCTGCTCGCCGTGCTCAAGCGGCGTGCACTGGAGTTCAAGCACACCCCCACTATCGGCCGCACACATGGAATCCACGCGGAACCAACTACTTTTGGTCTCAAGTTGCTCAACTGGTATGCGGAGATGGAACGCAATCTGGCCCGCTTTGATGCGGCCGCCGAAGACATGCGCGTCGGCAAGCTCTCAGGCGCAGTCGGCACGTTTGGCCATCTCAAGCCCGAGCACGAGGAGCGCATCTGCGCGCGCCTCGGCCTCAAGCCCACGCCCATTGCCACGCAGGTTATCCAGCGCGACCTGCACGCTGCTTATATATCCACGCTTGCTCTCATTGGCAGCACTCTTGACAAGATTGCCGTCGAGGTGCGCCATCTGCAACGCACCGAGGTGCGCGAGGCGCAGGAGTACTTCAGCGAAAAGCAGAAGGGCTCCTCTGCCATGCCACACAAGAAAAATCCCATCACATCCGAGCAAATCAGCGGCCTTGCACGGGTGTTGCGCGGCAATGCGCAGGCCGCTTTGGAGAACATTCCGCTGTGGCATGAGCGCGATATTTCGCACTCTTCGGTGGAGCGCGTGATCTTTCCGGACTCGACCATTCTGGTGGACTACCTGCTGGCCAAAACGGAGAACCTCATCGATCGCCTGCTGGTTTATCCAGAGCGGATGATACGCAACCTCGAAAGCACGGGCGGCCTCATCTTCAGCGGCCAATTATTGCTGGATCTGGCCGAGGCGGGCATGTTGCGCGAGGATGCTTACAGGCTGGTACAGTCCCATGCGATGCGCGCCTGGAAAGAAGATCTGGTCTTTCGCGACGAGGTGGCGCGCGATCCTGCGATTGCCGCACTGCTTAGTCCTGAAAAACTGGCAGGCACCTTCGACTACACGCGCCAACTCAGCAATGTGGACGCCATCTTTCGTCGCGTGTTGGGCGAGTGACGCCGGTAGAAGGAGTCGACCGCGTGGATGCCTTGAACCTGACTGTCGCACTTACAGGCGCTTCCGGCGCAGTTTTTTGCCAGGAGTTGCTGCGCGCGTTGGAGGCCGATGACCGCGTGGCGCACGTTCACTTCGTGCCGTCGGAGAATTCGCTCCGCGTGATCGCTGAAGAACTGGGCGTTTCCGGGCGCTCCGGACTGCTTGAAAAGCTTCTCTGCGCCGCTCCGGCAAAGACGGTGCAGCACTCTAACTCGGAAATAGGCGCGGCCATTGCCAGTGGCAGCTACCCCTCCAACGGAATGATTGTGCTGCCATGCTCGATGGGTACTTTGGCTGCCATTGCCAACGGGTTGGCCGACTCGCTTATCGCCCGCGCCGCAGACGTCACGCTCAAGGAGCGCCGTCCGCTTCTGCTTTGCGTGCGAGAAACGCCGTTCAACCGCATTCATTTGCGCAACATGACGCTGGCCGCAGAGGCCGGTGCGGTCATCTTCCCCGTCATCCCTGCCTTCTACAACCGGCCGATCGATTCCACTGAGATGGCGCGCCAGTTCGTCAATCGCGTCCTGGCGCATATCGGCCTGCCGCAGCCCGGGGCTTATGTTTGGAAGGCGGAAGAATAGGGTCCGCATCCTTCGTCGTGCCACGATAAGGTGCATTCTTATTTGACACATGGACTTGTTTCCGTTGATACTGCCTTCAATGCGGAGCTTGGAGAATTACGGAATAGAGGTCATGGCCATGTGCATGTGTATGGCATGCGGACCCGTCCGTGTGGCTCTGGAGCAGCGAATGCGTTAGACGCAAACGATTCTGGAAACCAGCCACCCGGGTCCTGATAAAGGATTCGGGTTTTGTTTTTGGCGTGGATGTCGTACCCCTTATGCGCTCCGCTGCCGCAATGTTCATGAGACAACCAAAACCGGAGGAATTCACGATGTCTGAAGCCAAGCAGCGCCACCTTGCCACCCTTGCCGTTCATGCCGGCCAGTCGCCTGACCCCGCTACGGGCTCACGTGCGGTCCCCATCTACCAGACAACGTCCTATCTCTTTCACGATGCGGACCACGCCGGACGGCTGTTCGCACTCAAGGAATTCGGCAATATTTACACCCGCATCATGAATCCCACAACCGACGTGTTTGAGAAGCGGGTGGCGGCGCTGGAAGGCGGAGCGGCAGGGCTGGCCACGGCTTCAGGCCAGGCGGCGGAGACGCTAGTCATCACCACATTAGCTGCGGCAGGTGAGGAGATTGTCTCCACGACATCGCTCTATGGCGGCACCTACAACCTCTTCCATTACACACTGCCCCGGCTGGGCATCAAGGTGCGCTTTGTGGATGGCGATGACTTTGACGGTCTGCGAGCTGCCATCAATGAAAAGACGCGCGCCATCTACGCCGAAACGTTGGGCAACCCCAAGCTTGACGTGGTGGATATTGAGAAGCTTGCCGGCATAGCGCACGAAAACGGCTTGCCGCTGGTGATCGACAATACTGCCGCCTCCGCGGCTCTGGTGCGGCCCATCGAGTGGGGTGCGGATATTGTGGTGAACTCAGCCACAAAATTTTTGGGCGGACACGGCACGACTATCGGCGGCGTGATCGTGGACGCGGGCAAGTTTGACTGGGCGGCCTCAGGGCGCTTCAAGGACTTCACCGACCCCGACCCCTCCTACCATGGACTTTCCTATGTCGAGGCATTTGGCCCTCTTGCATTCATCCTGAAAGCGCGCGTTCAGGGCCTGCGCGATACCGGCGCGGCGCTGTCGCCTTTCAATGCTTTTCTGCTGCTCCAGGGCATAGAAACGCTCCACCTGCGCCTGGAACGCCACTCGCAGAATGCCTTGGCGGTCGCCCGGCATCTTGCAAAGCATCCCGGCGTCGAATGGGTCAACTATCCCGGTCTGGAGTCCAGTCCGTATCACGAGCGGGCCCGCAAGTATCTGCCTGCTGGCCAGGGCGCGCTGATCACATTTGGTATTAAGGGTGGTTACGAGGCGGGCAAGAAGCTGATTGACGCGCTCGACCTGTTCTCGCTGGTGGCCAACATCGGCGACGCAAAATCGCTGGTCATTCATCCCGCCTCCACCACCCACCAGCAGCTTTCAGTGGAGGAGCAGGCGGAAACAGGAGTCACGCCCGAGTTGGTCAGGCTCTCGATAGGCATCGAAGATATCCGCGATATCATTGCCGACCTCGACCAGGCCATCGCTGCCGCCAACGGTCATTCGGTTGTTGGCAAGACAGAGGCGGCGGGTCTTGCGGCACAATGAGTGTTATGACCGAAGCCCGAACCGGGAGTGAAACCAAGCCGGCTGCATCGCGCGTGCTGGAGCCCACCTATGAAGGCGACTTCGTACTCGACGGCGATTTGGCGCTCGAGAGCGGGCGAACGCTGGCCAATCCTACACTGCACTATGCGGTGTATGGACGCCTGAATGATGCCCGCGATAACGCCGTGCTGGTTTGTCACGCGCTCACTGGTTCGGCGCTTGTGGGTTCCTGGTGGCCTGAGATCTTCGCCCCCGGCGCGGTCCTGTCGCTGGACCATGACTTCGTCATCTGTATCAACATGCTGGGCTCCTGTTACGGATCCACGGGACCCGGTTCGGTGAATCCTGAGACGGGACTCCCGTATGGCCCCAATTTCCCGCTGGTTTCGATTCGTGACAATGTGAGAGCACAAGCGCAACTGCTGGATTCACTTGGAATCCGGCGGTTGCGTCTCGTTTTGGGCGGCTCCATAGGTGGCATGCAGGCGCTGGAGTGGGCTATCCACGAACCTGAACGGGTGCAGCGGGCGGTCATTATAGGTGTTACTCCTCTGTCAGCCATGGGCCTCGCGCTCAATCATTTGCAGCGTCAAGCCATCCAAAACGACCCGGACTGGGAAGGGGGCAATTATCTGCCGCAGCGTCCACCGCGGCGAGGGCTGGCGCTGGCCCGCCAGATTGGTATGCTCAGCTACAAATCCGCGGTTCTTTTTGATGAGCGCTTTGCCCGCAACCCGAACCGGAATGGGGAAGACCCCTGGGCGCTAGATAAAGAGGGTGGCGGCCTGATTGGTGGACGTTTTGACATTGCTGGTTACCTGGATCACCAAGGGCAGCGGTTCATTGAGCGTTTCGACGCCAATGCTTATCTGGCTATCCTGCGTACGATGGATACCTGGGATCCGCTCGGCGGTGACACCACGCCGGAGGAGGCCTTTGGCCGTATTCGTGCTCGTCTCAGCTTTGTGGGCATCAGCTCCGACTGGCTCTTTCCCGAAGAGGCAGTGCGTAAATTTGCCTTTATGATTCGCTCCATCGGCGTCCATGCCGAATACCGCGAGATGGTCAGCGACCACGGCCATGACGCTTTCCTCGCCGAGCAGACGGAGTTGGTCCGCCTCCTCCAATAGGTCGACCCTGAGCGGGCCCTGAGAAACTGTTTTTGCATGTCCGGTGTCTAAGCCGTTATGGCAGTTTCTCAGAATCGCGGGAATCCGAATCATAAGCCGGGAACCCGGATTCCCTGCGGTCCGGGATGCTCAGCAGAGGGCTCCGCGATCAAGCCACGAGGCTTTTCCGGCAGCACCTCTGCACATGTCTGTCGGGCGGCATACCATGTAAGCTGGATTCTTAGGCAAATGACTACGCTTGTCACAACGGGCACAGCTTTCTATAATCCTTCCAACACCGCATTGGAATCCGAGGTACCGTTTACCCGTCACCCCGGTTCTCAACCGCCAAGCAGAACGGTTGTATATTCCGCCAGCGAGTGCTTGAATATTGACCTCCATTTCGGCATTTCCCAGGAGCACTGAATGAAGAAGATTGTCTTTGCATCGGTGATGGCGCTGGCGAGCGCGAGTCTCGTTGTCGCACCTACGCTGCGCGCGCAGGATCAACCCACTATCAAAATCCAAGATCCGGCCGAGTTCAACGCCTATCAAATGGCAATCACGCAAACCGATCCCAAGGCCAAGGCTGCGGCCATGGAGAGCTTTTTGCAGACCTACCCTCAAAGCGTGGTCAAGAGCGCGGTCCTCGATATGCTGGTAGACACGTATCAGGGCCTTGGCGACGCCGACAAGACACTAGGCGCTGCCAGCCGGTTGCTCCAGGTGGATCCGAACAACATGAAGGCCATTTTTATCTCGGTCTTCATCAAGAAGAATCAGTGCCTGAAGACCTCGGATGCGCAGACCTGTGATGATGCTGGTGCGCTGGCCACCAAAGGCCTTGCCGTGCCCAAACCGGCCGGCATGTCTGACGCTGACTGGAAGAAGCAGACAGGCGCAACTTACCCGATCTTCCACTCGGCCCTGGCCATGGACGACATCCTGGGCAAGAAGGACGTGAAGGCTGGCATCTCCGAGTACCGCACGGAACTCATGCTCTATCCGCCCGATGCGACCAAGAGCGGCCCCGGCCTTGTAGATACACTGCAGCTTGCCGAAGCGTACACCAAGCCCGAAGGTAGAGATCTGGTGCTGGCGGTCTGGTTCTATGCCCGCGCATGGAACTTCGCTCCTCCAGCTTTCAAGGCCCAGATTGAGCCGAAGATGGAGTACTACTACAAGAAGTACCACGGCAATCTGGACGGGCTGGACGCGGTCAAGTCCCAGGCTGCCGCAACTGTTTTTCCTCCGGGAACGTTCCAGATTACGGCTGCTGCTACGCCGGCCGAGATCGCGCACAAAGTGGTCGCGGAGACTGCGGACCTAACGACCCTGAATCTGAGCGACAAGGAATTCATTCTTGCCTCTGGATCAAAGGATGACGCTGACAAGCTGTGGGCGGTGATGAAGGATCAGGTAACCCCGGTTCCCGGCATCGTGATTGAGGCCAGTACAACGGTCATCAAGCTCGCCGTATCGCAGGATGCCAAGGACGCCAAGACGGCTGACTTTATCGTCAATTTGAAGAAGCCGCTCGAAGACAAGGAAGTTCCCGCTGTTGGCTTCGAGTTCGGCTTGCAACCCGCTGCGGAACTGGACGGCACCTACGACAGCTACACTCAGGTTCCGGCTACGGCCACCATGTTGCAGACTGCGCAGATCGTTCTTCGCGATGGATTCATCCAGCCGGAGAAGAAGAAGACCGCGGCGCCTCGAAAGAAGCCGGCAGCTGCGCATCGCAAGACGCAATAACTCCGAGACTTCGAACCGACTCAAAGCGGCGGGATCAAATAGAGCCGCCGCTCAACCCCACGTTACCTGGGAACTTCAAAGGGCAACCTTCTGCAGGTTGCCCTTTTGGTTTGTATATGTTGTGGACATGACGCTTGCCGATGGTAGTCTGGTGGTAGCATGCGGCGTTCTGGATTACTCCCCATCGTGCTTGCATCGGCTTTCGTGGCCGCTCTTTGTTCCTCGCTCGATGCCCAGACGACTGTCGAGCAGGCGCCCCCGGCCAGCTTGCGAGTAAAGCAGGTGCCGCAGGAGCCACTCCCCGGACCGTTTTCAATGGAGGCAGTCCATGAAAAATCCGGTTCTTCGCTCGATTTCCGCCCTCCGGCGCAGATGACGAAGAGCGATAGCAGACTGGTCGCTGACGCGGAGTCTTCGATTGCCGAGCACGCCGCTTCGTCTGGTTTTGATTTGCAGCAGGGTCAATGGAGTTATCAGCAAGTACTGTGCCCGGCGCTACCAAACCACATCTTCCTGCAGTACACGCGGAACAACGGTGCGGGCGATATAACCGTGTTCTCTGCGTCCATTCCTCGCGCTGGTGAGGGGCGGGTGCGTATCATTCCCATACTCCGACGCGGCTATTCGCTCTTTTCTCCTGCGCCCATCAATGCCCTGACCATTTCGGCATTCAACCATATCCGTGCAGAAGAGCAAGCGGACAATTCTTCAGACTGGCTCGGCAACGGCCTGTGCTATGCGGCACTGGCAGGAGCGCATCCGCAGATTGCATCGTCAGATCTAGCGCCCGCAATTCACAAGCCCGCGCCAGCACTGTCTGCCGTAATGGAGATTTCGGTTCACGGCGGAGAAGTCATCCGGTTTGATGATGTCGCTGCCATCCCACGGCCAATGGAATGGACGATGACTTTCACTTCCAAAGGGAAATTGATCAAGGCAACGCATTCTCCGGCGTCTCTGCTCACTGCGAAGCCAGTTCCGCAGCTCACTGGACCACTCAAGACCCACCCTGTACCTGAGACCACACAGAATTAGCTGCCAAGCATGTTGAACTCAAGGAGCGCCAGTAAAGTGGCCAGTGGCTTACTCTCCCAGCGCGATGCGTTCGATCGCCAGAGCGCGCCCAGTGAGAGAATCGCACGTTACCAGTGTGGCGCACATCTTGGGGTTTCCCTTGGCAGCTTCAAACTTTCCCGGCATACCGGTCAGAAACTTGTGCAGCACCAGATCCTTTTCGACGCCAATTACGCTGTCATATGGGCCGCTCATGCCCACATCGGTCTGGTAGGCAGTGCCTCCCGGCAAAATCCGCTCGTCGGCCGTGGGAACGTGCGTGTGTGTGCCGAGCACCGCAGTGACGCGGCCATCCAGGTGCCAACCCATGGCTACTTTCTCGCTGGTGGCTTCAGCGTGAAAGTCCACCACGATCACGCTGGCCTTGATGCCTGCCAGCAGATTGTTGATGGCGTGGAAGGGGTCGTTGGTGCCGGCCATAAAAACGCGACCCATCAGGTCGACCACGGCATAATCCACTCCGCTCTTCGTTGATCCTTCAAAGATGCCGTAACCGGGTAGGCCCGGCGCCATGTTCACCGGACGCAGCACGCGGCGTGGACGCTCCTTGCTCTCAGCGGGGACTGAGTTCAAGTACTCCTGCAACTCGCGCTTGTCCCACACATGATTGCCTGTGGTCAGCACATCCGCGCCCATGTCAAACAGGTCTTCGGCAATCTGTGGTGTCACGCCAAAGCCGCCGGCTGCGTTTTCGGCATTGATGATGACCAACTCCACGCCATGCGCTTCGCACACATGGCCAATGTGCTCACGCACAATCCTGCGCCCCGCGCTGCCGAAAATGTCGCCTACGAAAAGAATCTTCAAAGTAAGAAAGCTCCTGGCTAAGTGAAGCAATGGAATCAAGACGCGGGAGCAGCAAACTGCGGATTCTTGATCCGCGTGAATGCCCAGATGAACTTCAGCTTTCTCGCGCTGTTGCCGAAGCAAGCCACAACGAACGGGGTGTGGCAGCTTTAGTTTTCTCCGGGCTCCTGGTCCTTGTTCCCTGATTCCTGTTCCTTCCGCATCAGCGGAAACAGAATGACGTCGCGGATGGACCTCGAGCCGGTAAGCAGCATTGTCAGGCGGTCCACACCAATGCCCTCGCCGCCCGTGGGAGGCAGGCCGTAGGCAAGAGCCCTTACATAGTCTTCGTCCATCTGGTGGGCCTCATCGTCGCCGCGATCGCGTTCTCCAAGCTGTTGCTCAAAGCGCTTGTGCTGCTCGACGGGGTCGTTCAATTCGCTGAAGGCGTTGCCCAGCTCAAAGCCGCCGGCGAAAAATTCGAAGCGCTCCACATGTGCCGGGTCGTCCGGCTTCGCCTTGGAGAGCGGCGAGACTTCAACCGGATAGTCGTATATGATCGTCGGCTGGATAAGGAAGGGCTCCACCACCGCCTCGAAGAGGTTGTACACCGACTTGCCTACCGATGCTCCCTTCATCGAGTCGTAGTAGACGGCGGTTACCGCGTCGCGAACAGTCTTCAACTCGGCAAGACGCTCGGGCGTGATCCGCGTGGTCTCTCCGGCGGCTTTTTCCAGCGAGCCGATGGCTGCATGGAGTCGGGCCTGCATAACTTGTGACGAGTCAAAAGCTGTCTGCGCCGGCTTAGGTCCTGCCTCTTCCGGCCAGAACTGCCGGATGGCCTCGCGCATCGTCAGCCGCTGCCAATGGGCCAGGTCGATGGTGTGGCCGTTGAACTCGGTCTTCGCCGTTCCGTTCACCGCGCGCGCAACAAACTCGATCAACTCCTCCGTCAACTGCATCATGTCGTGATAGTTGGCGTAGGCTTGGTAGAACTCCAGCATGGTGAACTCGGGATTGTGCTGAGTGCTGATGCCTTCATTGCGGAAGTTGCGGTTAATCTCGTAGACGCGATCCAGCCCGCCCACCACGAGCCGCTTCAGGTAGAGCTCAGGCGCGATGCGCAGGAAGAGGTCCATGTCCAGCGCGTTGTGATGCGTCCTAAAGGGCCGCGCGGTCGCTCCGCCGGCGACCGGCTGCATCATCGGCGTTTCCACTTCAAGGTAGCCGCGTTCATCAAAGAACTGGCGCAGCGCCCGCAGCACCTTGGCCCGCTTCACAAACACTTCGCGGCTGTCGAGATTGGTGAACAGGTCTACGTAGCGCAGGCGATAGCGCAGTTCCACGTCGGCCAGCCCGTGGTATTTCTCCGGAAGCGCAAGCATGGCTTTGGCAAGGAACGTCAGCCGTTCCACATGCACGGTGAGCTCACCGGTGCGTGTGCGGAAAAGGTAGCCCGAGACACCGATGTGGTCGCCCAAGTCGAGTAGTTTGTAGAGAGCAAAGCCTTGTTCGCCCACGGCGTCCAGGCGGACGTAGATTTGCAGCCGCTCGCCACCCTGCTGCAGCGTGGCGAAGCCGGCTTTACCTTGAGCGCGTATGGCCATGATGCGTCCGGCGACAGCCACGGTAACCCGGTTCGCCTCAAGTTCCTCGCCCGTCGTCTCGCCCCATGTGGCCCGCACCTCGTTGACAGTATGCGAGGCAGGGAACTGGTTCGGGTAGACCGCCTGCCCCAGCTTTTCAATCTCCGTCAACTTTGCCCTGCGCAGGTCAAAAAGACTGCGCTCAAACTCTGAATCAAACACTGTGCTTCCTTCCATTTGGTTGCAAAGAGCCTAAAAGGGAAGTATACCCGCTCGTTCGATGAACCTGTATGCTTGTGAATAGCGCTCATGCCCTTCAACCGCCCTATTCCGGAGTCCCGGCCGCACAAAAAGATGTCTAGCGGACTGGAAAGCCTGGTTGAGGCCGAGAAACTCATGCAGATCGCCATCCTCCTGCCAGCGTCGGCGTTTATTGGCTGGCTGATTGGCGCCTGGCTCGACGGTCATTTTCATCAAACATGGATTGGCGTGGTGGGGCTCATTTTCGGCGGCATTGCGGGCATCGTGCACGTCGTCCGGCTGGCGATGGCCGCAGCGGGTAATGCAGCGACTGAAGAAAGCAGCGAAAGCGACAGCTCAAAGGAAAATCCAGACTACAAATCATGACAGAAGAAACTCAATCAGGCCCCGGCCTTAGTGACGAGGCCCTTGCGGCACTACTCAAGCAGGCTATTCGCGACACGCTGATTCTGGGCGCAATTTCGTCGCTGGCGCTGCTGGTCGCCTCCGGCTGGCGCAACGCGGCTATGCTGGCTACGGGAGCCGCCATCTCCGCCGCCAGCATCCTGGAATGGCAGCGCCTGATTCGGCTGATCAATGCCCGGCTCGACAAGCAAAAGCTGCCCAGAAGCGCTGCTGTTGTGGTTCTTTTCTTTATGCTCAGACTCTTCATCTTTGCGGCGGCCATTTATGGTAGCCTGAAATGTTTCCAGGGTTCTGTGGTGGCGCTTCTCTGCGGCCTTGGCTTGGCGGTTTTGGCCACCACCTGGGGAGCGTTGCGGCTGCTGAAGGGCTGAGTGTCCGCGCGAATACGGAAACAGAAAGATTCAAGTCTTCATGCCGGAATCCCTTGTTGTTACGCACTTGATGAATCTATTGTTCGGCCACGCTGCGGCTTCTGTGCTGCACGCTGCGGGCATTGCTGCAGATCCAGCAACGGCCATCAACGACACCTTCGCGATGGAACTGCTGGTGGTCATTGGCCTGCTGGCTTTTTTCGTCATCGTAAGGCTCAGCCTGTCGGTGGAGAAACCCAACGTGGCGCAGCAGCTCGCCGAAATGATCCACGAATTTACCGGCAGCCAGGGAGACCAGATTATCGGTCACGGTTATGAGCGGTTCCAGGCCTTTGTTACCTGTATCTTTCTGTTTGTCATTTTCAACAATCTGCTGGGCCTTATCCCCGGCATCATCACGCCCACCAGCCAGCCGGTTGTTCCGCTGGGCATTGCAGTCCTCACGTTTTTCTACTA
Source organism: Acidobacteriota bacterium (assembly GCA_021780075.1). GTDB lineage: Bacteria > Acidobacteriota > Terriglobia > Terriglobales > Acidobacteriaceae > Telmatobacter. The sequence continues at coordinate 74,274 of JAJXZL010000010.1, read as the reverse complement.
CAACTTCCACGGCGTTCGCGTGCAGGGACCAATCGGCTACCTCAAGCACTTTGCTGGGCCGCTGTGGTGGCTGGCACCGCTTCTGTTTCCCATTGAGATCATTTCGCACCTCGCACGCGTCATGTCGCTGACCATCCGTCTTTACGCCAACATGCTGGCCAGTGATCTGTTGACGCTAGTTTTCTTTTCTCTGATGCCGCTGGCACTGCCTTCGGCTTTCCTTGGACTGCACTTTCTGGTATCCATCATCCAGGCGTACGTTTTCATGCTCCTCGCGATGATCTACCTGACACAGGCTACCGCGCACGAGCACTGAGGCTCTTGTGCAACGACCCTCGTCTAAAGCGAGGACAAGATTCCGACGGAGAGCGCTTCCGCTCCGTACACACGGACGACCGCAAGCGTGAGGGGGCCAGCACGGTGAGCCTCAACCACCCACTGGCGGTCAATCTCAAAGGAAGCTGGAGAATTATGCGGAAACTTCAGAATGTGTTTATCGCCCTCGCGGCTCTTTGCTTTGCTATTCCGGCTTTTGCACAAAGCGGATCAGCCGTGATCGATATGGCGCCAATCGGCATCGGCCTTGGCATGGGGCTCGCTGCCGGGCTTTGCGGTCTCGGCCAGGGCAGGGCAGTCGCTTCGGCTACAGAAGCGCTTGCTCGCAATCCGGGCACTCGCGCCGGCATCCAGCTCTTGCTGGTTCTCGGCCTGGCCTTCATTGAGTCCCTCACTCTTTTTACGCTGGCAGTTATCTTCGCGAAGATCAAGTAAGACAGGCTCTTGCTTGCTATGCGGCTCTGGTCTTTTGGCCGGGGCCGCATGCATTTTGGGGTGTGCTTTACTGATGCGCCTGCTTTGCCGAGTCTTGTTGTGCACTCGTGGAACCACCGCGCAGCAAGTGGATCGCCTGTACGTAGCTCAGCCCCACGGGCACTGGCGTAATGTCGGTTTGCTCCTGCAGCGTGTCAAACGCTTTGTTCGCAAACAACAGGCGGCCGTTCATCTTCAACTGGATCCGCACAATGCGCCATTGGTTTGGGCTCACTTCGGCCTGCTCAATCACAATCCAGCCACCCTTGTAGAGCCGACCCAGGATCCCCCAGCCAAAGTCCACATCGTCTTGTAGATGCCCTTCCAGCCGTGTTATCCGCTCCTGTGCAACATCTACCCATATCTCCCCGGTCATTTCCGTTAACGGCAGTGTCTCAAGGTCCTGCGCATCAAACTTGGGATTGGGCTTGAAGGTGAATTTTTCTACCGTTCCCGTCGGTCCTGCACCTGTCCCCGCATACTGATAAATGAATGCATCAGGAAGTGCTCGCAGGACTTTCAGGATGCGGCGCGTATCGCTCTCCTGATTCTGCTTGCGGTGTAATTGGCGATTGGGATCTCTAAGCAAAGCGGTCAGGCGCGCTTGCTCCTTATGCTCGTCCGACCTGCTGAGCGGCTGGTCATTGACTTCGATCAAGCGAGCGACTGCTCCATCTTTGGATTCGCAAATTTCCTTTGTCGTGGTCAGCCTGGGCGTCGACCTGCGCAGCCGATAACGCATGGGATGTTGCATGTCGCCGGCATTCCTTAGTTCTGCTGCAAGCGCACGCTTGACAAGGCTCACGTCAGAACCGGGCTCAGTCACGGACTGAGCGAGCACAGCAATGGGCGCCAACACCAGGAACGAAACTGTGGCGCGCACGAGTAGTCGTCTAATCGCCATCCGCAATCCTCGCCAAGCCTCCTGGATTCATACACAATTAGACGCTCCAGCCTTGCTCTGGTTGCTGGAATTGAAGTGAGTGGGTCGGGTTGCGTATAGTTCGGGCAGGGCACCAGAGTTTTCAGGAACCACGATGAACGATAACAAGGCGACGAACTGGTGAAATCGGCGGGAGCATCAGTCTGGCAGAATGCTAGGCTCGCAGCTTCCTGAAGATGCGCGAATCAAAAAAACGGAGGGAATTGCACCATGGCAACGGAGAATGGTCTCGCTCGGATCGGCAAAACTGTCGTGATTCGAGGCGAAGTGAAGGGCAGTGAAGACTTGATTGTGGATGGGCATGTGGAGGGGACTGTCAGCCTCTCTGAAAATCGGCTGACGATCGGCCCCAATGCCAACGTAAAAGCTGACCTCTCCGCCAAAGACGTGCTGATTCTCGGCCACGTCCAGGGCAACATTGTGGCCACTGGCCGCGTGGAGTTGCGCGCGGGCTGCGTGGTGGAAGGCGACGTAAAGGCGCTGAGGCTGGCAGTGGAAGACAATGCCGTCTTCCGCGGCAGGGTCGATCTGTCTCAAGGAGCCAAAGCCTCCGATAGCTCCAGTGCCCATCATGGCTGAATAGAGAATGCATCACAACCGAGAGTAGGAGTGCAGGCTTCGATTACGCGACCTGCACGGCCGTCTGGGGATATTAAGGGTGCTTCGCCGGTTATTTGAAAAAAAACACGATAGCCATTCAGCCGCTTCTGCTTCGGGCCTTATGGGCCCCAGAGTGCCTCGACATTCAGGCGGCTGGGCTGCTCTGCGCAAACGTCTTCAGGCCGAACCGGGGCTGCGCGTCATTGATGCCGGCAGCACTTCGCCCACAAACATCAATTACCTCACCAACTTGGGACACAGCATCTTTCTTACTGATCCGGTCAGTGAAGCATGCACCGGCAATTGGCAAAGCGGTATGGACGCCGAAGGGCAACCCATATGGAATGTGGAGGGCTATCTCGACCAGACGCTCAAGTTTTCGGGCCGGACTTTTGATGTTGTCCTGCTCTGGACGTCGCTCGATTACCTGCCCGAGCCGCTCGTCGTGCCCGTAGCTGATCACTTGTTTTCTGCCATGAATCCAGGCGGTCAGGTTCTGGCCTTCTTTCACACAAGAGCCAAGGGTGAAGAAACTGCCTACTGCCGCTTCCACATCACTGAGGAAGATGATGTGCATATGCAACTGGCGCAACCTTTCCCCATACAGCGGGCCTTTACCAATCGCAGCATCGAGCGATTGTTTAGCCGCTGGTCGGGATTCCGGCAGTTCCTGGCAAAAGATAGCGTTTCTGAAGTCATCATTACACGCTAGGCGACGCTTGGCGCGAAAGGCTCGCGCAGTCTCAAATCAAGAAATCACGGCCGGAGGAAATATGAGTTTATTGAAGGGAACGCGCGTTACATGGCTCGGACACTCAACGGTTCTGGTTCAGACAGCCAAAGGCACCAACATCCTGATCGATCCATTCATTGCGCACAATCCAAAATATCCAAAGAGCTTTGTTCTGCCTGATAAGATTCACTACATCCTGCTCACCCATGGCCACGGAGACCATATCTCCGATGCAGTACCGGTTGCCACAAAGCACGGATCCACGGTGGTCGCCGTTTATGAGCTTGCCGCCTATTTGGCAGGCAAGGGAGTCGCGGACACTATCGGGATGAATCTCGGCGGCACAGTGCAGTTGGAAGACGTTGCCGCCACCATGGTTGACGCAAAACACTCCGCCGGTGCGCAGGATGAGCATGGCACGCATTATGTGGGAGTGGCGGCTGGATTTGTACTGACCGTTGCAGATGGACCTGTGCTATATCACGCCGGAGATACCTCTGTCTTCGGTGACATGAAACTGATCGCGGAGTTATATCACCCCGAAATCGCCATGCTGCCCATTGGCGGCCACTACACTATGGGGCCAAAGGAAGCTGCATTGGCTGCAAAGCTTCTGGCGCCCAGGATGATTCTCCCCTTGCATTTCGGCACTTTTCCGCTGCTCCAGGGCACACCGGAGGAGTTGGTCGGGCTGGTTGAATACGGCGTTGAGGTTGTGCGGCTGATGCCTGGAGAATCTATCTAGAGGATAAGGTCGTTCTATTAGGCACATACACAAAAAGGGAGCTGACTTTTATGTCAGCCCCCTTTTATGTTCAAAGCAAACTATTTCCCGCCAGCTGCTTTCTTCTGTTCTGCCCAGCGCCGCTTTACTGCCTCGGCGATCCGCTTGCGCCCTTCAGGCGTAAGGTTCCGCTTTTTCTTGGCTACCTTCTTGGATGCAGGTGCAGCGGCCTTGCTGGCTTTTGCAGCAGCGCCGCTGAGCAAGGCGCGAGCCTGTTGTAATTGAGCTATCTCACGGTCAAGCTGTGCCAGAATTTCTGAAACTCCCACGGTTCCTCCTCGTACATACCTCTCAGTGGTAAGCTCCCGTGGTCATCTTTGATCAACAGTCCCTGGGCTACCACTCTTACCGCAAAGTAAGCATACTCAACTGTAGACTCTTTTACAAACAAAAAATGTGTTCATTACAGGCAATTCACAAGAGGTGGGCTCAGATAATCATCATGTATGCAAGGTTTCCTCGCGGTTACTTTTGCACTATGGCTTCGCGTAAAGATCAATGTAATCAGGAGATATGAGCGTCTTAACAAACAAAGAGATTTTTCTCGACGAGAGATGATTCAAGTCACTCGCAACCATGTGGTGCGTGCCTTTACTCCAGGAGCGAAAGGCACGCCGGAGGGTTTGTTTGCCTATCCGGACTAAGTCAGTCGTTCCTTAGGCAGGGGGGACTGCCTTGAGAACTAGCGCGAAGCTTTTGCCGGAGGCTGAGGCTGTTCAGGAGCCGGCACGCCCGGTGGCAGACCTGGTAACTCCTGGCCAGGCGGTCTCAGTCCAGGCGAGTCTGCCGCGCGATAGTTGCGCAGGTCGCGCAGAATCTCTACCTTTTCGCGGGCATACTGACCCGCCAGCCGGGTGAGTGCATAGGTGATGATGTCGCTGTGGTGCAGATCCGGGACCGAAGGATCGCGGCGCATGTTCAGCCAAAGCCGGTGGACCAGTTGCACGTCGTCTGGACTTAAAGCCGGTGCGTGCGGGCCGATGTAAAAAACCTTGGTATCGCCATCGGGGCCGACGACAAAGAAGTTGAATTGCCGCTTGGGTTCAGGCAAAGCTTCCCAAGCCTGGCCCAGATGGAAAGCCTGATCTTCAGCCGTCATGGAGCTGGACAGTCCGGAAACGACCGAGTCCACTTCCAGCGAATTCGCACCCTGTGCCAGCGCAGCAAAGACGTCTCCGGCAGGAACCACCAGGAGAGAAACTCTCTTGCCAAAGCTTTCGGCCACTGAAACAGCCTTGGTGAAGAGCATCTGCTCATGTTCACTAAAGCTCTGTTGCTCGGCGCTCAGATATTCCGGTCCTCCCACGCCCATCATGCGCACGCTCATCACCACGACGTCCCTGTCTTCAGTCCTGGTGTGGCCTAGAACCCATTTCAAGGCGGCCGGATTGGCTGCATCGTGCATGGTTACCATGACGCCGCCGGGACGGATGGCGACCGACTCCCGGCTGATGGTGTCTTGGTGTTCCAACTGAAAGTGGTCCTTCATCTGACGGGCAGTGAGGGCATGTTTGCGCAGGTTCTGGCGCTCTGAGACGCTGAAGATAACGAAAAACACAGCGGCAAAGGCAACACCGCTTATCGTGGCAACCGATTTGGTGAAGAGATTCACAACCGCGGTGGAAAGCAGCACTAGAAAGACAGAGATAAGTCCCAATGGGATTTCCGTCTTGCCGATGCGCAGGTTGGGTGGAACCTTCCAGCCGCGATCGCCATGATATTTCCAGCGCAGGACCAGCATGGCGAGGCTGTTGAATGTGAATGACCAGATGACGCCGAAGGCGTACGCCTCACCCAGGGTGATCACGTTGCCTCTGGTCACCAAAATCGTGAACATCTGCAGGCCAAAGACAAGATTAACGATGCGATGGCTGGTGCCAAATCGTGCGTGGGGCTTGCGGAACCAGTCTGTCAGCACGCCGTCTTCAGCCACGCGCATCAGCACGCCTGTGGAGCCAATCATTGAGGTATTGATGGCGCCGGAGAGAATCAGGAAGCCGACAAACACCACGAAAATGCGGAAGGCTATGCGCCAGAACACTGGGCCGACCATGTACATGGCCAGTCCTGCGATCAGATTGTCTTGGTAAATATGGGTCCGCTGCCACGTGGGAATCAGCATGGAAGCCAGCAGCGTGGCACCGCCGGTAAAGATCAGGCTGTAGATTGCAATGACAATCGCGGCGCGCTTGAGATTTTTCAGCTTGGGATGCTGAATCTCACGGTTCACCTGCGCCAGGCTCTCCTCGCCGCTCATGGCAAGAATCGAGTGGCCGAACGCCATCAGGATGCCGAACAAGCCCATAACCGGTATGAGTCGTGATCCTCTCAGGAAACCCAGGGCGTCGTCGCTGAACGTGAGATTTGAGGGAATGGGCGCAGGAGGCAGATGCACGCCGCGCACCATCACCGAATAGCCGCCCCACAAAAATAGAATCACCACCATCACGGTGGTGATCTGCATGACGCGCAGAGCCTTGTCGCTCGACTCCTCAATGCCCTTGATGTTTTGCCACCAGTAATAGACGGTTACCACGGCTGCAAAAACTGCCGAGGTGGAGTTCATGTCGAACTGGAAGGGGTTGTTGTGCGCATCCATCAGGGCCGGAGGGAGCCAGTGGCTATTGGCGGCGACCACCATCAGCTCATTCATCAGCCCTGTAATGTATTGCCCGGCCGACACGCCGGAGATCGGCCCCGTGAGGATGTAGTCAAACATCAGTGCGGAAACGCTCAGTTTGGCAAAGGTGCCGCCCAGGGCCTCCTTCACAACGCGATACACGCCGCCGCGAGTAAACATCGAGCAGCTTTCGACGTAAACAGCGCGCACCGCAAAACTGAACAGCATGATGCCGAGGATGAACCAGGGTGCCGCTGCGCCTACAGCCTGCTCGGCAATGCCGCCTGCATAGAACGCCGAAGAGCCCAGATCGTTAAGGACAATGGCTGCTGCGCGCCAGAACGATATGAACGTGAGCATCACGGAGGATGCCACGATGAGTCGGACGCGGTCGGAAGGTGGGGCTACGGTCGTTCGAGTGGATGCCATCGCGTGTGAGCAGGCGCAAAAAGTAGACGCCTATTGTCCAAAGAGCAAAATTTATCGTCCGCCCTGGGCTGAGTCTATTTGTGAAGCAAGCATGAGTCAATGAAAAATAAAATGTCTATTGAGGGCTGGCGTGAGTTCGACCGTCTAGTCATCGCCGAACAACTCCTTGCCATCCTCAATAAAGCTGATGAGGACTACAACGGCCGACCCCAGGAGGCCGACGAAGAACATAACTTCCAGTATGCGCATTCCAATTAGACCCAGATGCATACACACGATTGTAGCCTGTCGACGGCGATCTGCTCTTAGCTGAAATACGAAAAAATTGCAGATAGCGGAGTAGACCGAGCACCGCCAGCCCCCTACCAGATGCTTTACACTCGTCCAGTATGCAGCGCGATTCGTGGAAGTTGTGGGCTGCCGCAGGCCTGTCGGCCGGATTACTCGAGTTGCCGTTCCCAATCGCCGGGCCGATGCCGGCCTGGCGAAGCATATTTGCCTGGATCGGCCTGGTCCCGCTGCTCTGGGCGATCCTGTTGCCTGCGAGTATTGAGCGGCCCCGCCCGCTGCGCCGCGCCTTTCTACTGGCATATTTCTGCGGCTTTCTCTGGTATTGCGGCAACTGTTACTGGGTCCGCGACACGATGAGCCGCTACGGCGACATGCCGCCCATGGCGCCGACGCTTTTGTTGATCGGATTCAGTCTGGTGCTTGGGCTCTACTTCGGACTCTTTGGTCTTGGGGTGATGCTGGTTCGGCGAGCATCCGGCAGCACACGTCTGGCGCTCGCGGTTGCACCCGTTTTGTGGGCCGCTCTCGAACTCGCAGCCTCCCGCATCACCAGCGTTCCATGGGATCAGCTCGGCTATTCTCAGGTGGACAATGCGCTGGTCAACCAGCTTGCACCATGGACGGGCGTTTACGGCATCAGCTTTGTTCTTGTGACTGTCAATGCGCTCCTCGCGGGCGGGCTGGTTCTTCAACAGGACTCCGCGCGCCTGCGCTCTGGCATTGCCGGCGGGGCTCTGCTGCTTGGTGGAGTGGCCGGCCTCTTCCTTGAGCCGCCCCATCCCGCGCCAACGGCGACCGCGGTGCTCATCCAACCAAATCTTGACGTGGGTACAGACAATGCATGGGCTGGGCCGGAGTGGGAGCGCCATATAGCCGAGTTCACACGCCTGGCAGAGGAGCAGTGCAAGAGCTACATTGCCGGGATTCCGCAGACCGGGGCGCCTACGCAGGAAATTACTTGTCCGCCATATCCAACGCATCCCGACCTGGTTGCATGGCCGGAGTCGCCGGCGCCGTTTGTGGAGCAGGATGCCCGCTTTCAGAATGCGCTGATCTCGATTGCCCACGCCACGCAGGCACCCCTCGTCGTGGGCTCTATCGGCGCAGATTACTCCGCCGAGGATCAGGAATGGCGCGACTACAACTCCGCGCTCGTTGTAGGCGCGGATGGAGCACGCGTAGGCCGCTACGACAAGATCCACCTGGTCCCCTTCGGCGAATACGTGCCCTTCAAAAATCTGCTCTTCTTTGCGCGCAAGCTCACGGGCCGGGTTTCAGAGTTTACGCGCGGCGAAAACCGCGAAGTATTTCGCCTCAACGGGCATCGCTACGGAGTCTTCATCTGCTATGAGGCGGTCTTTGCCGACGAAGTGCGGCAGTTCTCCCGCCTGGGCGCGGAGGTGCTGGTGAACATCAGCGATGACGGCTGGTACGGCGACACCAGCGCGCCGTGGCAACACCTGAACATGGCGCGTATGAGGGCGATTGAAAACCGGCGGTGGCTGCTGCGCGACACCAACAACGGCGTTACAGCGTCGATCGACCCCTACGGCCGCGTCCGCCAGAGCATTCCGCGCCACCAGACGGACGTGCTCCCCGCTGAATTCGGTTTTCGCGACGACATAACCTTCTACTCGGCCCACGGCGACATCTTCGGCTGGGTCTGTGCCATACTTGCTTTAGGCATTGTTGGCTGGGCATTGCGCGTCAGCCTCAGGCCGGAATTTCAAACCAAAGTCAGGTCATAAGAGAAAAGCATGTCGTTGAACGATCTCGAATCCGCTTACGCTCCCGTGCGCGACCAAGTCCGCGACCTGCGGGAGTATCTTTGACCCTGCCCGCATCCGCAGGGAACTCGCTGACATAGAAGCAAAGCTGGCCGATCCGGCCATGTGGTCCAATCCCGCGGCCAGCCAGCCGCTGATGCGCGACCGCAAGCGCCTTGAAGCGCTGATAGCAGACGATGAAGAGCTGGTGCGCCGTACAAGCGACATCGAGGCCTACTTTGAGCTGGCCCGCGAAGGCGAAGACGTGCTGGCGGACCTGGAACGCGACATCAAGGCTCTGGCCGCTTTTGCCGAAGAATTGGAAGCGCGCACCATGCTTTCCGGCGAGGCGGACGCGCTCAATGCCATTGTGACTGTCCACCCCGGGGCCGGCGGCACGGAAAGCCAGGATTGGGCCGAGATGCTGCTGCGCATGTATCTGCGCTGGGCGGAGCAGCAGGGCTTCAAAACGGAAATGAACGACTACCAGGATGGCGAAGAGGCGGGCATCAAGTCGGCGACCTTCACCATCATTGGCGACTACGCCTTCGGTATGCTGGCAGGCGAAAGCGGCGTGCACCGTCTGGTGCGCATTTCGCCGTTTGACTCCGCCAAGCGCCGGCATACCTCGTTTGCCTCGGTTTACGTCTCTCCGGAGATTGACGACTCAATTCAAGTGGATTTGAAGCTTGAGGACCTGCGCATCGATACCTACCGCTCCGGCGGCAAGGGCGGGCAGCACGTGAACACGACGGACTCCGCGGTACGCATGACGCACCTGCCCACAGGCATCGTGGTGCAATGCCAGAACGAGCGCTCGCAGCACAAGAACCGCGAGAAGGCGATGAAGATGCTGCGGTCACGGCTTTACGAATATGAGCTCGAAAAGAAGCGCGCCGTGAGCAAGAAGCTGGAAGACTCAAAGCTCGAAATCAACTTTGGATCGCAGATTCGCTCCTATGTGCTGCAACCGTACCGGATTGCCAAGGATCATCGCACCAAGGTGGAAGTGGGCGACGTGGATAAGGTGCTGGATGGCTATCTGGAGCCGTTTCTGCGCGGCTATCTGCTGGCCAAGCGCCGCGGAACCGCGGTGGCTGCCACCGACAAGGACGAGCTGGACGTCTAATCCAGCTGGAGGGTAACGGAGGATATGGCCAACGACCCTGCTGTGATAGAAGAAATGCTGCGCACGGCGCGAACCATTGCCGTGGTGGGCATGAGTGACAAGCCCTGGCGCGCCAGCCATAACATCGGACGCTACCTTGCCGAGAATGGCTATCGCGTGCTGCCGGTGAATCCTGCCTTGAGCGAGGTGGCAGGTAAGAAGTCCTATCCAGACCTGGATGCCGCGCAGGCTGCCGCGCAGCGCGAGACAGGAAAGGGAATCGACCTGGTGGACGTTTTCCGCGCCAGCGAGCATGTGCCGGCCATTGTGGATGATGTCATTCGTCTGGGCATCCCGTACCTGTGGCTGCAGGAAGAAGTGATGCATGATGAGGCGGTGGCGCGCGCGCGTGCTGCCGGAGTGAAGTGCATCCAGAATGATTGCATTTTCCGCCAGCACGCCCGGCTGGCCGAGCATCTCTGAGCCGCCGCGCGGGGACAATGGGCGCTGGTACCGGCGCGGGAAGCTGAATTTCCGGCGACCAACCCGGCTCCGGGAGCGTCCAACAGAGGAGAACTTTTGTCTGCAATGCGCTTTTTCCGACTCGCCCTCGCGTTTCTCGTTCCGCTGGCTGCATGTCTCCCTGCGCTGGCCGCTTCCAGTTCAGCCGATGGGCCGCATGTGCATGTACAGCTTGTGGTTCTTCCGCAGGAACTGAGCCGGGGTGGGACTGCGCATGCAGGGCTTTACTTCAAGCTGGAACCGGGCTGGCATGTTTACTGGAAGAATGCGGGCGATGCAGGCCAGCCGCCGCGCATCCACTGGACCCTGCCGCAGGGCGTGACGGCGAGCGACCTTGAGTTTCCTGCACCGCAGCGTTTGCCTCTGGGGCCGCTGATGGATTTCGGCTACGAGAATGAGGTTCTGTTCCCGCTTGCGCTGCAGGTGGCGCAGACGGCCAAGCCGGGTCCGGCGCCGTTGCAGGCCAAAGTAAGCTGGCTGGTCTGCCAGGCGACATGCATTCCGGGCAAGGCGGATCTGGAAGTAGACCGGGAGATTGCCGGGCATCAGGGCAAATCGACGGTGCTGGTCTCCGACCAGGCGCTCTACGACCGGTTTGCTGCCAGGTTGCCAAAACCGCAGCCGCATCTATTCAAGGCGGTTTTCCAGCCGGAAAAGTCTGATTTTCGCCTGGCTGTGGTGACAGGCCAGAAGGAAGACAGCGCCGTGTTTTTCCCGGCGGACCAGGGCATTCTGGACAATCCGGCTGCGCAGAGATTAACGCCCACGCCCAGGGGTTTTGTGCTGGACCTCAGGAAGGATGCGGGCCTGACTGCAAACCCTGCTGAACTGAAAGGTGTTCTGGAGCTTGCGGGCGGGCGGGCATATGAGATTGCGGCGTTGCCGGGCATGGTGAAGGGCGTTCCAGCGGTGGCCGATGAGCCTGCCGCGGCCAGTCCCGCATCCGGTGCAGCAATGAGTCCGGCGCCTGCTGCAGGCCGGGTTTCCTCTTCGTCGTCCATGGGGCTGTTCAGTGCGGCGGGATTGGCGTTTCTTGGCGGGCTGCTGCTGAACCTGATGCCGTGCGTGTTTCCGGTGCTTTTCCTCAAAGGACTGGCGCTGGTGCAGTCGGGCAGCGAGGAACGGCGTAAACTGCGGGCGCATGGTTTTGTGTATACCCTTGGCATTGTTGTCTCCTTCTGGATTCTGGTCGGAGTGCTGCTGGGGTTGCGCGCGGCGGGCACAGGCCTTGGCTGGGGATTCCAGTTCCAGTCGCCGGTGTTTTTGTCGTTGATGGCAGGGTTGCTGTTCTTTCTGGGGCTTTCGCTGGCGGGGCAGTTTGAGATTGGACTGACGCTGACCAGTACGGGTGGTTCGCTGGCAACCAGGCAGGGCTATACGGGCAGCTTTTTCACGGGTGTGCTTGCGGTGATTGTGGCCACGCCGTGCACGGCTCCGCTGATGGGCGCGGCGGTCGGCTACGCGCTGGCGCAGCCTGCGGCGGTGACCTTTGCCGTGTTTACCGCGCTCGCTCTTGGACTGGCCGCGCCGTATGTGGCGCTGACGCTGCAGCCTGCCTGGACGCGCCTGCTGCCACGGCCCGGCGCGTGGATGGACGTGCTGAAGCAGGCGATCTCCGTGCCGATTTTTGCGACGGTGATCTGGCTGGCGTGGGTGGTGGCGCAGGCCTACGGAGCCTCAGTACTGGCGGCGCTGCTGGGCAGCTTCCTGCTGCTGGCCATTGCGGGGTGGTTCCTGGGTCGCTGGCCGGCGCGGCGCTGGTCTACGGCGGTGGCTATTGGGATTGTTTTGGTGGTGATTGCGGTGAGCGCACTTGCGCCGCGCCGGCTGAGCACGGCGTCTGAGGCGAGTTCCGTGACGGAGAAGCAGGGCTGGGAGCCATGGTCGGCGGAGACGGTTGCTCGCTATCAGGCACAGGGGCGGCCAGTGTTTGTGGACTTTACGGCGAGCTGGTGCCTGAGCTGCCAGGTGAATGAGCGTGTGGCCCTGAGCCAGACGCAGGTGCAGCAGGCCTTTGCTGACGCCAACGTCGCCTTGTTGCGGGCGGACTGGACGCGGCACGACGACGCAATTACGCAGGCGCTGACGGCTCTGGGGCGTGACGGTGTGCCGGCATATGCGCTGTATGTGCCGGGCAACAGCACTCCGCAAATGCTGCCTGAAGTACTGACGCCGGGCATTGTAACCAATGCACTGGTTGCGCTGCCGCGCCACGCAAACCAAAGCAGCGCAAGGGCTTCTGCGCTGAAGTAAAGAAGACGGCTTGGCGCTGCTTCATCCACTGCGTCGTGCCCTGGACGACAGGGGGTACCGGCATTTGGCTACCACCCCAACATTTACCGGCTGCGGGAGCCGAGTCAATGCCCAGCTTCTGCAAGCTTTTTGTGGAAAAAACAAAAACGCTCAAAAAGGGGGGGTAGGGGGGTAGGGGGGTACGAACCTTCAAGCCGGAACACCTGGCGGATGGCGAGTCCCGCCGCTCTTTACCCTACTGAAATTGTGCCACGGGGGCTGGTAATTCTCTGCAAACTGATTTTTGAGGGGTGGGGTTCGGAGCGGAGACGTGTTGGGGCGGGTGATTGTGTAGTTCTGTCCGGGTTGCAGGTCAACCGCTCTGACGCAGTTTTGGCTCGCTGAGTGTCTCAGCGATTTGGCATGAACTGAGATTTTGAATCGCGTTCAGCACCGGTCCCCAAATGCGAGGGACCGGTGGCACCCTCAGTTTGATCTGGAAGAGTCTTGGGACCGTGGCCACCCGCCGTTAATACACCCGCAATGCCTCAATTTGACGGGGCTGCTCTTTGGCGATTTCGCTAACGAATGAATTTGAGCGCAGAAATCAACATCCAGAAGCCAACTCCCATCAGCACTAAGCCGCTGAGTCGATAAAGTAATGAAGGGTTACGGGCGTGCTTAATCCGAGCCTTCCTAATGAAAGCACCACCTGCACTGTCCTTATTGACACGGAATAGCCTATCCTCGATGCGCTTCAGCCTAGCTGGAGCAAAGCATTGAAGAGCACCATGAACAATAACAACGCAGCACCAGATCGCGACTAACGAGACATAGATTGCTGCCGGCATTGCCGTCAATTCTACGGGCCGTTAGTTGATGGGAGTCAAGATCGAATCGCGACAAGAACAGCTAAGATACCCATTTTTGGATTCGCGGTCGGTTGGTCGGCTACTCTTCCCTCTGTCGTCCCTTCGCCGGACCCGGCCAAGCCCTTCAACCCGTCTGAACTGGATCAGCGGCGGGTGCCGGGTCTCGGCATTTTGTATGAGAGCACGATCAACGCCATTCCGATGACAATGGCCCAAGGGTGGAAAACTGGATGAACGAGCGCGTTCTCTGCGTGATTCCAGCGGCTGTACTGCATCCCCGCTGTTCCATACACCAGCGTGAGCACCCCGACGACAAACACCCACGTCGATCTGCCCAGAGCGAACCAATTCATCGAAAAGCGCGGCATTGGCGCGGGAGTCCGGTTGTGCTTTGCACGGCTGCGTTGGCCCATGTCGATCCTCAGTATCACACGTTGCGGACCAGCGCACGTGCCGTTGTGGTCGGTTTGTCGGCTACTCGGCAGTTACCACTTTATCAACTGACTTTTGAGGCAGGGCGCGAGCGGGAAAGCGGAAAAGGGGGGTGCACCTGGAAGCTGCTGATTGAGCTGAAGCTAGTGTGGTCCGCCGAAGATCGGGTCGTGTTTGAATGGCACCAAGACGAGCCAATTGGTCAAAAATCGCACCCAGGGGCTAAAGCCCCGGTCATTTCTGGCCGTTTTCGGCACGACTAAAGTCGTGCCCTTTCACAAAACATAAACGACCATCTGTGTGGCGGACACCACTAGCTGAGGAATGCCATGGTGACATGGTTCACGACGAAGGCGGCGACCCAGGCGAGCACGAGCATGTAGAGGAACTGCAAGGCAGGCCACTTCCAACTGTTGGTCTCGCGGCGCACCACGGCCATGGTGGAGGTGCACTGCATGGCGAATGCGAAGAAGATCATGAGGGCCAGCGCGCCGCCGAGCGTCATGTTGTGGTGCAGGGCGGTTTGCAGATTCAGGGCTTCGGTGCTGGGGTCGGCGCCGTAGAGCGTGCCCATGGTGCTGACCATGACTTCGCGCGCCAGTACGCTCGATAGCAGGCCGATGCCGATTTCCCAGTTGAAGCCGAGGGGCGCGATGGCCGGTTCGATGAAGTGGCCGAGGCGGCCGATCATGCTTTCAGCCAGTTTGGGAGCCGCGTAGGAGCCGCCCGCCATGGGGACCGGCGGGATGTGCGCGAGCACCCACAGGGCCAGCGTCACCATAAGAATGATGGTGCCTGCCTGGCGCAGGAAGACGCGCGCGCGGTCCACGAGCCGGATGCCCAGCGAATGCAGCGTGGGCATGCGGTACTGGGGCAGTTCGAGAATGAAGGGCGTTTCGCTGGACTTGAGGACGGAGCTTTTGAGCAGCCAGGCAGTGGTCATGGCAGCGACAAATCCGGCGACGTAGAGGCCCAGCATGGTGAGCGTCTGCAGGTCGATGAAGCCGTGCAGATATACGCGGTGGGGAATGAAGGCCGCGATGAGCAGCATGTAGACGGGCAGGCGCGCGGAGCAGGTCATGAACGGCGTGACGAGGATGGTGGCGAAGCGGTCGCGTTTGTTCTCGATGGTGCGCGTGGCCATGATGGCCGGGACGGCGCAGGCGTAGGCCGAGAGCAGCGGGATGAATGCTTTGCCGTTGAGTCCGGTGGTGCGCATGACGCGGTCGGCGATGAGGGCGGCGCGGGCCAGATAGCCTGAGTCCTCAAGAATGCCGATGAAGAGAAACAGCAGCAGAATCTGCGGCAGGAAGACGAGTACGGACGAGATGCCCTTCCACGCGCCGTCAAGCAGCAGCGATTGCAGCCAGCCCGCGGGCAGCAGCGGACGAGCCAGTTGGCCGATCTGGGCCAGGACGTCACCAAAACCGTCAGAGAGCGGCTGGCCGATGGAAAACACCACCTCAAATACGCCGACCACGACCACGAGGAACAGGAGCGGTCCCCAGATGCGGTGCAGCAGGATGTCGTCGATTTTGCGGCTGGTTTTTGCTGAGAGCGGCGCACGGTAGCCGGTGCGGCGGCTGACCTGCGCGGCCCACGTGTGCGTGCTGGCTGCATTGCCAAGCACGGGCAGCGAGAGCGGTGCCGAGGTGGTCGGCTGGGATTGCTGATTGAGGAAGAGCGAAACAGCCTCGAGCCCTGTGCCTTGGACAGCGCTGATTTGAGCTACGGGCGCGCCGAGCTCGCGGGCCAGCCGGAGGGGGTCGATCTGACCGCCGCGGGCTTCCATCAGATCCGTCATGTTGAGCAGAACAAGGGTGGGTATGCCCAGGGCGAGAACCGGAGCGGCCAGCATGAGCTGGCGGGTAAGGTGCTGCGAATCAAGCACCAGCAGGACCGCATCTGGCTTGGGCGTGCCGGGCATTTTGCCCTTCAGCACATCGACAGAGACGCGCGCATCCTCAGAGTAAGGCGAAAGCGAGTAGACGCCGGGCAGGTCAATGAGTGTGAGGTCATCGCGGCCGACGCCGGCCATGAGGCCCATGCGCTGTTCAACCGTGACGCCGGGATAGTTGGCCACCTTCTGGCGCAGGCCCGTCAAGCGATTGAAAAGCGTGGACTTGCCGGAATTGGGCGGTCCGATGAGGGCTACGGTGCGCAGAGCGCCTTCAGGCGGCGGAGCGGCAGGGGGCTCAAAGGCCGGGGTGGAGCAGCAGGAACTCATTGGGTGGCCTCAACGGAAGCCGGATTAGAAACAGGAGAATTTTTCCTGTGATGTCGGCCGCGGCGGTTTTGTCCTCTGCCGGCAGAATCCGCCCGGCAGGGCCGCACCCGGATCGCCTCAGCCGTCTCATGCCGCAAGGCAATTTCCATTCCATCAATGGCATAGACGGTGGGGTCGCCAGCCGGAGCGCGACGCAGGGCGGTCACGCGCGCGTCGGGGACAAACCCCATGTGCATAAGGTGGTTCTGAACCGACTCAGGCAGATCCAGAGCTACCAGTACGCCACTATCGCCGATGTTCAATTCACTCAGCACGCTCAAACGTTGGACTCCCATGGGCTGCCGAAAGGGCCACGCCCAAAATGTACGACCAGAATAGTCGGATTTAAGTATACGACCAATTTGGTCTGAGTCGCAAACGCTGGTTGGCAAAACATCATCAACCCTACCCATGCCGTGACCTCCCGGGACCGGAGCGACGGTTGGCATCGTGCCCGCCTGTTCATCTCCTGGCTTTCAGATGGAGTGCGAGGATGGCTCATCAGAACGCCATCCATGTTGTACCAAGGGCGGAAGGTGAAGGATGTGACCTAAATCACCTGGCACGAGAAAAATTGAGGCGGCAAGGATCAAAAACATTCGCCGCGGCGACTGTGAGCAGAGGGTGGGTGGATGAAGATGAATTTGCCTTCATGAAAGGGCCTGAAATCAGCGGATGGGCGTGACTCGAGTCACCCCATGCGGAATGAAATGGGGGGATAATCATGCCGGGGGTGAGCCATGAAATTGACCTTAAGCGTGATCAAGGCAGATATCGGCTCCATCGGCGGACACGTCGCTCCATCGCAACAGCTTCTTGCAACCGTCAGGGACTACGTCGGGAAGCGAGCACCCGGACTGTTGCTTGACCACTACATCAGCTATACCGGGGACGACATTGCGATTCTGATGACGCACACGCACGGGCCGAACGATGAGCAAGTTCATCAGCTGGCCTGGGATGCGTTTCGCACGGGCACGAATGCCGCGCGGCAAGAGGGACTGTACGGAGCAGGGCAGGACCTGCTGAAGGACTCCTTCTCTGGCAACGTGAAGGGCATGGGCCCGGCCGTGGCGGAGATGGAGATTGACGAGCGCACCAGCGAGCCGTTTCTCTTTTTCGCGGCGGACAAGACCGATCCGGGTGCATACAACCTGCCGCTGTATCTGGCTTTTGCGGATGTGATGAACACGCCCGGGCTGATTCTGTCGCCCAATATTTCGCGCGGCTACAAGTTCGTCATCATGGATGTGAACAATACGACCGGCGACCGGGTTATCGAACTGACTACTCCGGAGGAGATCTACGACGTTGCGGCTCTGCTGCGCGATCCGGAGCGCTTTGTGGTGGAGTCGATATGGTCGCGCGCCACGGGCGAGCAGGCGGTAGCGGTGGCCACTTCGCGGCTGCACAACATTGCCGGGAAATACACGGGCAAAGACGATCCGGTGATGCTTGTGCGCGTGCAGATGAACTTTCCGGCCACGGGCGAAATTCTTGCGCCGTACGCGATTGGCCACTTTGTTGGCGGAGGCATGCGCGGTTCGCACCAGGTTCCTCTGATGCCGGTGCGGCTGAGCACGGGCATCAGCTACTTCGATGGGCCGCCCATTGTGAGTTGTGCCGGATTCTGCGTCCACAACGGCAGGCTGACCGAGCCGATGGATAATTTCGATCATCCGTTCTGGGATACGGTGCGCAATCGGGTGGCGAAGAAGACCATGGATATCCGGCGGCAGGGATTTGTCGGCACGGCGATGCTGCCCATGTTCGAGCTTGAGTATACGGGCATCGCGGAGAAGATGGCGGTTCTGGAAAAGCGGTTCCATATCCGCGAAGAGAAGCCGGCGTTTGCCAAGGCGTAAGGAGAGTGCCGGATCTTTACGCCAGTCCAGCGGGGCCGTTTGCGCAGAGGGGAAACCGCCTGTCGCTGCCTTGAGCAGGAGAGGCTAGCGCCTGTTGCGCAAACGGTTGCGCGCCCCTTAGGATTGACTTCGGCCAATGATCCGGTTTTCCGGGCTCAATCTCCGAAACATCCAGGATCGCAAGGCTTTCAATGGCATTGCCGTGCGGAGACAGTGCTCGTTACGACCTCGATAACTGCCACGGAGGAACGCCACTTGCACAACAAGACTTGGACAATGCAAATCGTCGTCATCGTGTTGATCGCGATGGGATGCGCTGCGGGCTGGACGTTCGCATGGGCGGATCAGAACTATTCGCAGCAGGTCTTTTTTGAGAACAGCCTTTCTCCTGCGACGTATTTCTACAGCAGTGGACGCGCGAGCGCTCCCAGCACACTGCGGCTGATGAATGGCAAATTGCCCATTGAGACCTCCACGTTTGTCAGCGCGCCGAATGCACTGGAACTGGACTGGAAATCGATGCCGAATGGCGGCTGGTCCGCGGAGCTTCGCCTCTATGAGTGGCGCAATCGCACGGTGGATTTTCCGGGGACTGATCTGTGGATATGGGTCTGCGCGCCGCAAGGGATGCAGGCGAAGGCGCTGCCCAGGCTCGCGCTGCGCGACGTTGGCCGGAATTTTACTGAGCCGCTTGATATGGGGAAGTTCACTGCCGATCTGGCGCCCGGCAAATGGACGCGCGTGCGCATTCCGCTGACAGCGTTCCGCTCCGCCTCAGTGCATGCGTTTGAACCGCATCGCCTGAACACGCTGGTTTTTGTGCAGGGCGCGGCGGACTCCACGCAGCGTACGCTTTTGCTGGACGACATTCGCATTGAAGATGAGCCCGCAGCGCAGCAGGCTGCTCCGCCGACGCCGCAGGGCGTACAGGCGAAGGGATATGAGCGGCACATCGACATCACCTGGAAGCCCGTCGATGATGCGGACCTTGCGCAGTATGTCATCTATCGGTCGGTCAACGGAGCGGCCTTTAAGCCCGTCGGCGTGCAGCGGCCGGGCGTGAACCGCTTTTGCGACTACACGGGAAATCCGCACATGACGGCCTCGTATCGCGTGACGGCGCGCACCTCGGCTCTTGTTGAGTCTAAGCCGTCCGTGGAAGCAAGCGCCTCGACGCATGCCATGACGGATGATGAGCTGATGACGATGGTTGAGGAGGCAGGCTTCCGCTATTACTGGGAAGCGGCGGAGCCACACTCCGGAATGGCGCGGGAAAACACGCCGGGGAACGACGACATTATTGCGCTGGGCGCGAGCGGTTTTGGCGTGATGGCTATTGTGGTGGGCGCGGACCGCGGCTTTGTGACGCACGAGCAGGCGTTGGAGAGATTGCTGAAGATTACAGCGTTTCTTGAGAAGGCCGACCATTATCACGGAGCCTGGCCGCACTTTCTGAGCGGCAGCACGGGCCACACGCTACCTGTCTTTGACCAGTATGACAATGGCGCGGACCTGGTGGAGACTTCGTTCCTGATGGAGGGGCTGCTGACGGCGCGGCAGTATTTCAAGAACGACGGACCGCAGGGGCAGGAGCTGTACAAGCGCATCACGAAGCTGTGGGAGGGCGTGGACTGGGCCTGGTTTCGAGGCATGCCGACGCACGACGCACTCTATTGGCACTGGTCTCCGGAATACTCCTTCTTCATTGCCAATCGGCTGACAGGGTGGAACGAGGTGATGATCACCTATCTTGAGGCCATTGCCTCGCCGACGCATGGGATTCCTGCCAGCAACTACTACAGCGGATGGGTTGGCGAAGGCGTCAAAAACAAATACGCCAATGGCAAGAGCTACTACGGCATCAAGCTGGATGTGGGCGACGGCACAGGCGGCCCGCTGTTCTTTACCGACTACTCGTTCATGGGATTCGATCCGCACAAGTTCAGCGACCGCTTCACGAATTACTTTGATCGAAACCGTAATCAGGCGCTGATCAATCTTGCCTATTGCACACAGGATCCGGGCAAGTGGAAGGGCTATGGCGCGGACACGTGGGGACTGACGGCGGTCGATGGTCCGGGGGGCTATGTGCCCTACGAGCCAACGAAGGGCCTGGATGACGGAACCATTGCGCCAACAGGAGCGATCAGCGCCATTGTGTACACGCCTGAGCAGTCGATGACGGCGCTGCGCCATTTCTATCGCGACCTTGGCGCGCAGGTGTGGGACATCTACGGATTTCGCGATGCCTTCAACCAGCAGCGGAACTGGAATTCGGGCATCACGATGGGCCTGAACCAGGCTCCGATGACGGTGATGATTGAGAACCATCGCACGGGTCTCATCTGGCGCAACTTTATGGCGAATCCTGAAGTTCAACCGCTGCTGGAGAGGCTTGCGGCCGCTACGCGAACTCATTGATTGCATTGTGGAAGCGCGCGGATTCAGGAAGAGATGGTGAAAGTGTGTGCACGGGCCCATCATACGGGAAGCGTGCCGCATTGTGATATTTAAGCACCCGCCTGTGTCTCGCATCACTGCGGGTATCTCACTCAAAGATGAGACTCCTCCTAGCGGTTTTTTTCTCCTGCAGCCGCGCTATGAGGCAAAGCGAATGAGTGAGCAGAAAATGGTCATTATGGATGGGAACGAGGCTGCGGCTTCGGTAGCCTATCGTCTCGCCGAGGTTGTCGCCATCTACCCCATCACCCCCTCGTCTCCCATGGCCGAGTGGGCTGATCAGTGGCGCTCGGAAGAGAAAAAGAATATCTGGGGCGCGCTGCCCATCGTGGAAGAGCTGCAGAGTGAGGGCGGTGCGGCGGGTGCGCTGCACGGCGCGCTGCAGGCCGGTGCCTTCGGGACCACATTCACGGCATCGCAGGGCCTGCTGCTGATGATTCCCAACATGTTCAAGATTGCAGGCGAGCTGACCCCGGCCACCATGCATGTAACGGCGCGCACGATTGCGACGCACGCGCTGTCGATCTTCGGTGACCACTCCGATGTAATGGCGTGCCGCGGGACAGGCTGGGCGATGCTGGCTTCAAACGCAGTGCAGGAGGTGGCCGATCTTGCGCTGGTGGCGCAGATCGCCACGCTTGAATCGCGCATTCCGTTCATTCATTTCTTTGATGGCTTCCGCACTTCGCACGAAGTGGGCAAGATTCTGCCGATCTCCGACGAGACCATTCGCGCGCTGCTGGACGACAAGTACATCATTCAGTACCGGCAGAACGCGTTGAATCCCGAGCGGCCCATCATTCGCGGAACGGCGCAGAATCCCGATGTATTTTTCCAGGCGCGCGAGGCATGTACACCCTTCCATGCGGCAGTGCCGGAGATTGTGCAGTCGGTGATGGATCGCTTTGCCGCGTTGACGGGGCGTGCATATCGCCTGTTCGATTACAGCGGTGCGCCCGACGCAGAGCGCGTGATTGTGATCATGGGTTCCGGTGCAGAGGCAGCCGAGGAAGCCGTGAATGCACTCAACAAGCAAGGCGAGAAGCTGGGCGTGCTGAAGGTGCGCCTCTATCGGCCGTTCTCTGCGGAAGCGTTTCTGGCTGCACTGCCCTCCACAGTCAAGTCCATGGCCGTCCTCGACCGCACCAAGGAGCCGGGAGCGATGGGCGAGCCGCTGTATCAGGACATTGTGACGGCATTGGCCGAAAACGCCGCGAGCCTGCCGTTTGCCGCAATGCCAAAAGTGATTGGCGGCCGCTACGGTCTTTCGTCGAAGGAGTTCACGCCAGCCATGGTCAAGGGCGTGTTCGACGAACTGGCCAAGGCGACGCCGAAGAATCACTTCACTGTCGGCATTGACGACGATGTTTCACACACCAGCCTGAGCTATGATCCTAGCTTCTCCACGGAAGACCCGCGGACTGTGCGCGCGCTGTTTTATGGCCTTGGCTCCGACGGCACAGTGGGCGCGAACAAGAACTCGATCAAGATTATCGGAAGCGAGACGCCGAACTATGCGCAAGGCTACTTTGTATATGACTCAAAGAAGTCCGGGTCCATGACAACGTCGCACCTGCGCTTCGGGCCGAATCCGATTCACTCTACATATCTGATTACGCGCGCAAGCTTCGTGGCCTGCCACAACTTCAACTTTCTTGAGAAGATGAACGTGCTTGAAGCGGCCATGCCTGGGGCAGTGTTTCTGCTGAACTCGCCTTACCCGGCAGCAGAGGTGTGGAGCAAACTACCCACGACGATGCAGCAGGAACTCCTGTGCAAGAAGATTGAGTTCTATGTGATCGATGGCTACGCGGTGGCGCGCGATGCCGGCATGGGCACGCGCATCAACACGATCATGCAGACTTGTTTCTTTGCCATCAGCGGCGTTCTGCCGCGCGAAGAAGCGATTGCACAGATCAAGAAAGCAATTCAGAAGACCTATGGCAAGCGCGGCGAGGCGGTGGTGCAGAAAAACTTTGCCGCCGTTGATGCGGCGCTGGCTCATCTGGAGAAGGTGGAGCTGCCGTCTTCTGTTACATCTGAGTTCGACCTGATTCCTTCGATCTCAAGCAAGGCTCCAAAGTTCGTTCATGACGTGCTGGGCGAGATTGCCGCGGGGCGGGGCGACCTGCTGCCAGTCAGCGCGATTCCCGCAGGCGGCGCGTTCCCCACGGGCACCTCGCAATGGGAGAAGCGCAACATTGCGCAGTTCATTCCGGTCTGGGACAAGGATCTGTGCATTCAATGCGGAAAGTGCGTGATGGTATGCCCGCACGCAGTCATTCGTTCCAAGGTGTACAGCCCGGAGCTGAGCGAGAAGGCTCCGGCGACGTTCCAGTGGGCCAAGCCGAAGTGGCGCGGCATGGAACAGGACCGCTACACGCTACAGGTTTCGCCTGAGGATTGTACGGGATGCGGTGTGTGCGTGGAGGTTTGCCCGGCGAAGAGCAAGAGTGACGCGGGCCATAAAGCGATCAATATGGCGCCGCAGCAGCCGCTGCGCGAGCCCGAGCGCGAGAACTGGGAGTTTTTCCTTGGGCTGCCGGAGGCTGACCGCAACAAGCTGTCCCACGGCCAGGTAAAGGATCTGCAACTGCTGCAGCCGCTTTTTGAATTTTCAGGCGCGTGCTCGGGTTGCGGTGAGACACCGTACATCAAGCTGCTGACACAACTGTTCGGCGACCGGCTCTACATTGCGAATGCGACGGGTTGCTCGTCCATCTACGGCGGCAACCTGCCCACCACACCGTACAGCGCCAATGCGCAGGGCCGCGGGCCGACATGGGCCAACTCGCTTTTTGAGGACAACGCGGAGTTCGGCTTTGGCATGCGGACGGCGCTTGATCAGCAGAAGACCTTTGCTGAAATGCTCTTGATGCGCCTGGCACCTGCGGTTGGCAGCGAACTGGTGAGTGCGCTGCTGGACGCAGCGCAGACGACTGAGTCCCAAATCGAAGCGCAGCGCGAGCGCGTGAAGACGCTTCGCGAAAAGCTTGCAGGCAACGAGTCTTCCGATGCACGCAACCTGCTGGCGATTGCGGACTCACTGGTGCGCAAAAGCGTGTGGATCCTGGGCGGTGACGGATGGGCCTTTGACATCGGGTTTGGCGGGCTGGATCATGTGCTGGGTTCAGGCAAGAACGTGAACGTGCTGGTGCTGGATACCGAGGTGTATTCGAACACGGGTGGTCAGGCATCCAAAGCAACGCCGCGCGGCGCGGTGGCCAAGTTTGCGGCCAGCGGCAAGAAGAACAGCAGGAAGGACCTGGCCATGGAAGCCGTCAGCTATGGCTCTGTCTACGTAGCGCAGGTGGCGCTGGGCGGAAATGATTCTCACGTCGTGAAGGCGTTCCAGGAAGCGGAAGCGCACGATGGTCCGTCGATCATCATTGCTTATGCAAGCTGCATTGCGCATGGCTATGACCTTGTACATGGCCTGGAGCAGCAGAAGCTCGCAGTGCAGTCCGGCTACTGGCCGCTGATGCGCTATAACCCGGCGCTGCGCGAGAAGGGAATGAACCCATTCCAGCTCGACTCGAAAGCGCCGTCGATTCGGCTCAAGGAGTATGCGTATCGCGAGGCGCGCTACACGATGCTTGCACGCGGTAATCCGGAACTGGCCGCTGAACTGCTGAAGGACGCGCAGGACGACGTCGAGCGGCAATGGCGCGTGTACTCTGCGCGGGCCGCAATGCCGGGCCGGGGCGAGACTCCGAATATTGCTCCTGAAGAAAAGCCTGAGGAGAAACTGGTGACAGCAACTGCCGGAGGAACGGAATGATAGATTTTTCCACGCACTATCTCGGTCTCAAGTTGAACGGCCCCATCGTGGTTTCATCCACGCCTCTTTCCGAGTCACTGGATAACATTCGCCGCATGGAGGACGCGGGCGCTTCCGCGGTCGTGCTGACCTCGCTTTTTGAGGAGCAGCTGGCCCTGGAGTCGCGCGCTCTTGACGAGGATCTCTCGCGGGGCACGGAGTCGTTTGCCGAGTCGCTGGATTACCTGCCGGCGCAGAGTGACTATCGCATGACGCACGAAGTCTATCTTGACCATTTGCGACAGGCCAAGGCAGCGGTTGGTATTCCGATTCTGGCCAGCCTGAATGGAACCACGACGGGCGGCTGGGTGCGGTTTGCGAAGGACATGGAGCTGGCTGGAGCAGACGCGATTGAATTGAACACCTACGCACTGGCGACGGACTGCAGCCGGACTTCGACAGACGTTGAATCGCAACTGTTCGAACTGGTCGAAAGCGTTTGCAAGGCGGTCAAGATTCCCGTCTCTGTCAAGCTTTCGCAGAGCTTCACCAGCCTTCCGCATCTGGTGTGCAGGTTGGAGGAGAAGGGCGCTCGCGGCGTGGCTCTGTTCAATCGTTTCTATCAGGCTGACTTCGACATCGAGACGCTGGAGGTGCGGCCCACGCTGCATTTCTCAACTCCATCAGAGCTGCTGCCCCGATTGCATTGGGCTGCAATTCTTTATGGGAATCTTAATATCGACATGGCGATTACCGGCGGTGTTCACTCTGCTGAAGACGTTCTGAAGAGCATCATGGCCGGAGCGAACATGACGATGATGGCTTCTGCACTGCACATTCACGGCATTGAGCACATCGCCAGAGTGCTGGCCGACATGCGTTACTGGCTGGAAAAGCACGAATATACATCGCTGTGGGAGACGCGCGGCTGCCTGAGCAGGCGGTCTGTGCCGGATACGTCTCCTTTTGATCGCGGCAACTATATCAAGACGCTGAGTTCCTACAGCCTGCGTCATACGATGGCAGCGTTTTAGGCCGAACAGCAATCCACAGAGTTTTTGTAGTCCTGTGGCGGTGTGCGTGAAAGCGTACGCCGCCACAGGCTTTTGTGTGCTGGCGCGGAGCTGAAGAATGCCGGGAGTACGTGAGCCTTGCGCTGCGTTCAGCCAAGCATCTGCAGGACCGTTTGTTCAAGCAGGCGGCAGGCGTCAGGCAGGGCAGCCTGCACTGCGTCGCTGAACCCCTCACGCAGCTCCATCGAGCCGGCGCCGACGGTAAACAACAGTGCGGTGCGGGGTAGGGAGTTGTAGAGTTGCGAGCCTAGAGAGAGCAGCTGCGCCGCGTCCAGATGGTGCGTTGCCAGTCCAGGGGACCCATCCGCGGGCGCGACGGGGGCAAGCGTGAGCTCGCCGGGAGCAGATTCTGCTGAACAGTCGATAAAGATGACCGACTCCGCCCGGACTGCATCTTCGGCCAACTCGGGCGTCCACTGTTGCCGCGAGAGGATGCGGAGGTCAGGTGCTGCATGGAATCTGGCTGCAGCCCATTGAGCAAGCCACGGCCCCACGCCATCATCCTCGCGCAGCGTGTTGCCACAGGCGAGGATGACACAGCGGGCCGGGCTGAAGCTCATGGCTGCACCATTGGGTTCGGTGGACTAGCGCATAACACGATCGACGATTTCTCCATCGGCCGAGATGAGCGTGACGTCCAGCGGCATTTGTCCAAAGGCATGCGTGGAGCAACTGAGGCAGGGGTCAAAGGTGCGGACGACGGCCTCGATGCGATTGAGAATGCCTTCACTAAATTTGCCATCCTTGATGTAATGCCGGGCGGCCTGCAGCACGCCCTTATTCATGGCGTTGTTGTTCTGGCCGGTGGCGATGACGAGGTTGGCCCAGGTGATGAGGCCGTTTTCGTCCACTTTGTAGTTGTGCATCAGTGTGCCGCGCGGTGCTTCAGCCTGGCCTGCGCCCTCAAGGCGATTGACTCCTGCTGTGGCGCGTACGTGCGTGTCGAGGATCAACGGATCGGACAGGATCTGTTCAATCTTCTCGATGCCATAGAGCATGTCAACGAGCCGCGCATGGTGATAGTAGAACGATCCCTGGACAGGCCCTTCGGCCAACTGCTTGAACTCGGCGAGTTCCTTGTCCGCGAGCGGAGTACCCATGGTTTTAGCAATGTTGAGCCGCGCCAGCGGACCCACGCGGTAGCTTCCCTCAGGGTAGCCGAGCGGCTTGTAGTAGGCAAACTTGGTGTAGCTGTAGGCCTCGACGGCTTCGCCGATGACCTCAGTGAATCTGCTTGCCGTGATGCCGTCGTCAACGATGTTGCCCTTGGCGTCGATGAGCCGCAGCGTGCCGTCGGTGAACTCCACCGACTCGTCTTCATTGATGAGGCCCATGAAGAGTGACGGGAAGTTAGCGAAGACCTCGATCTCCGGTTTGAAACTGTCAGCGATCTGCTTGTAGGCGGCCAGCGCGAGCTTGACGTTGGCATAGGCCTCGGGAATCATGGCGAGAATTTCATCGCGTTTGGCCGGGGACAGCGGTTCGGTCACGCCGCCGGGCACAACCCATCCGGGATGAATGCGCTTGTCGCCGAGCAACTCGATGATGTGCTGGCCAAAGCGGCGCAGAGCGATACCGGCGCGTCCCAGCTCAGGCTTGGCGCTGACCACGCCAAAGATGTGGCGCGACGCGGGGTCTGACTCCATGCCCAGCAGCAGGTCTGGCGAGGCGAGATAGAAAAAGCTGAGCGCGTGCGACTGTACCATTTGCGCCAGGTTCAACATGCGGCGCAGTTGCGCGGCGGTGTGCGGAATCCTGACAGACATGATGGCTTCGCAGGCTTTTGCCGAGGCGATGAGATGCGAGACCGGACAGATGCCGCAGATGCGCGCCATGAGGCTGGGCATCTCATAGAAAGGCCGGCCCTGGGCGAAGCGCTCAAAGCCGCGCACCTGTGTGACGTGAAAGTGCGCGTCTTCCACTCCGCCCTGACCGTTGAGTTGGATGGTGATCTTGCCGTGGCCTTCGAGGCGAGTAACGGGATCGATGGTGATGGTCTGGCTCATGGGGCAGGCTCCGAAGCTCTAGGCTCCAAATCGTGTGAGGGCTGAAATATCCAGCGGTACACCGGTTGCCAGCGCTGTGAGCGCTGTATGGAATGTGTCGGCAGAGGGTGGGCAGCCGGGCAGAAAGACGTCGACTTTCACAAACTCGTGAATGGGGCGCACGACCTGAAGCAGTCGGGGCACAACCACGCAGGGAATTTGCTGCTGTGCGCTGGCATTCTCAATATATGCGCGATTGAGAATCGCTTCAGGGCCGATGGGGTTGCGCATGGATGGCACATTGCCGGCCACGGCGCAATCGCCTATCGCGACCAGAGTCTTTGTGTGCGCGCGAATTTTTTTGATTTTCTTCTCATCGTCCACGGAGGCCACGGCTCCCTCGACCAGTGCGATATCCACCTCGTCAGGAAACCTCTTGGTGTCCACGAGCGGGCTATAGACCACATCGACAAGTTCCGCCAACGCAAGTAGCCGTTCATCCATGTCGAGGAACGACATGTGGCAGCCAGAACATCCGTCCAGCCAGACAGTTGCCAGTTTCAATTTGCTCATTGCGCTTCCCTCATGAGGTTCAGGTATGGCAGAAAATCAGGATGCTTGGGGTGCTCGGAGCCAATCTGGCTCTTGTCGAAGAGCGCACCGGTGGGGCATACCTGGACGCATTTACCGCAGCGCGTGCAACTGGAGTTTCCCCAGTCATCGTTCAAGTCGGTGATGACCATGGAGTTGATGCCGCGTCCCATCACATCCCACACGTGAGCACCTTCAATCTCAGCGCAAACACGCACGCAACGCGTGCAGAGGATACAGCGATTGTGATCGAGGGTGAAGCGCTCATGCGAAGCATCCACGGTCAGTTCGGGGTTGCGATAAGGCAGCCGCACATGCGTTAATCCCTGCGATTGCCCGAGCGACTGCAGTTCGCAGTGGCCATTGGCCACGCAGACTGAGCAGATGTGATTGCGCTCGGCGAAGAGCAGTTCGAGGATGGTGCGGCGATGCTTCGCCAGCCGCTCTGTGTTGGTGCTTACCTCCATGCCTTCTGACACCGTGGCGACACAGGCAGGCAACAGCTTGTTGCTGCCTGCGATCTCCACCAGGCACAAGCGGCAGGCGCCCACGTCGCTTAACCCTTCAAGATGACAGAGGGTGGGGATGTTGATGTTGTTTTCCCGCGCCACTTCAAGAATGGTCTGGCCGCGGCGTGCACTTGCTTCCTGACCATCGATGACCAGTGTTTTGACTTCAACATTTTCGCTCATGCCAGCACCTCCGCGGGCGCTTTGATGTTGCACACGCCGGCCGTGCAGCGCTTGTGCACGATGTGATCGACGTACTCATTCCGGAAGTATTTGAGCGTGCTCAAGACGGGATTAGGCGCGGTCATGCCCAGTCCGCAGAGGCTGGTTTCCTTGACGGTGACGCAGAGTTCCTCAAGCAGACTCAGGTCGTCCATGGTGCCGGAGCCGTCGCAGATGCGCGTCAGCAGCTTGTACATCTGTGCCGTGCCGGCGCGGCAGGGAATGCACTTGCCGCAGGACTCGGTCATGCAGAACTCCACAAAGAAGCGCGCCACGTTGACCATGCAGGAGGTATCGTCCATGACGATCATGCCGCCCGATCCCATGATCGAACCTACTTTGAGCAGGGCATCGTAACTGACGCCGAGGTCCAGCATTTCCGCGGGGATGCAGCCGCCTGAAGGGCCTCCTGTCTGCACTGCCTTGAAGGTGTGCCCGTTGGGTACACCGCCGCCGATGACCTCAATGATCTCGCGCAGTTTGATCCCCATGGGCACTTCCACCAGGCCGGTGTTGGCGATCTTGCCGGTGAGCGCGAAGACTTTGGTGCCTTTGCTTCTCTCCGAGCCCATGTTGGCAAACCACTTGCCTCCGTTGCGCACAATGGGCGCGATGTTGGCGAAGGTTTCCACGTTGTTGATGAGCGTGGGCTTGCCCCACAGTCCGCTCACCGCGGGATACGGCGGACGCGGCTTGGGAGTGCCGCGCTTGCCTTCAATCGAGGCGATGAGCGCTGTCTCTTCTCCGCAGACAAAAGCGCCTGCGCCCAAGCGGATTTCGACATCGAAGTTGAATGTGGTTCCGCAGAGGTTGCTGCCCAGCAGTCCGCGGCGACGCGCCTCGCGCAGCGCAGTTGTGAGCCGGGCGACGGCCACGGGATACTCCGCGCGCACATACATGAAGCCCTTGCTGGCACCGACTGCGTAACCCGCGATGGCCATGCCTTCGATGATGCGATGCGGGTCGCCTTCCATCACGCTACGATCCATGAACGCGCCGGGATCGCCCTCGTCGCCGTTGCAGACGATATACTTCACGTCGCCGCCGGCCTTGGCTACCGTTCCCCATTTGAGGCCCGTAGGATAGCCTCCGCCACCGCGCCCGCGCAGCCCGCTCTCCGTGATGCGATGGACCACGCCGTTGGGCGTCATTTCAGTGAGCGCGGTCAGCAAGGCTTTGTAGCCATCGCGCGCAATGTAGTCGTCGATTTTCTCAGGGTCGATGTGGCCTGCGTTTTCCAGCACCACGCGCACCTGCTTGTCGAAGTGCTCGTTCAGATCGCATTGCAGCACGGCGACGGGCTCGTTACCAAGGCTGGAGAGAATCTTTTCCGCGTGATCGGCATGGACATGGCCGTAGAGCGTGTCATCGGGGTCAACCCTGACCATCGGGCCAGAGGAACAGGGTCCCATGCAGCCCGTACGGCGAACCAGTACCTTTTTGCCAGATGTGTCGCCGGTGGCGATGAGCGCTTCGCGCAGCATTTCCGCACCCTGGCTGGCGCAGGCGAGATCCATGCAGACATTCAACTCATAGTCATACGCCGCGTTTTCCTGGCGAACGCTTCTCGCAATTAGTTCAAGCTCGTCGAGGTTCATTCCACCGTCCACCTTTCAAGCTGCTCAATCAGTTGCTCGCGGGACATTTCGCCCGAGACTTTTCCATCGCAGAGTACAACCGGGGCGCGACTGCATGCGCCTACGCAACGAGCGGTCATGAGGCTGACCTTGCCGTCGGCGGTCGTTTGGCCGAGTGCGACACCGAGCTTCATTTCCGACTCGGCCAGTAACTTGTCTGCGCCTTTGATGTAGCAGGCCGTGCCGGTGCAGATGGTCATGGTGTGCTCGCCGGGCGGCTTCAGGCTGAAATAGTGGTAGAAGGTCGCCACGCCATAAGCCTGGCTGAGAGGCACGCGGAGGGAGCGAGCCACGAAGCGGATGGAGTCATCGTCTAAATATCCGAACGAGGACTGCACGGTGTGAAGTGTTTCGATCAGCGCATGACGTGCAAAGCCGTTTTTGCGCATCGTTCCGTTCACGATCTTCCAACGTTTGTCGTCGCTTGGTAGCGGCGGGGGGGTGAATGTAGTCACAATGCCTCCCTCTTGCCTGCGCTCGTCGCACAGTGATTGTGCAGTCTTTTGTGGTCCGTGTCTAGATACGTTGTACGTGGAAAGTCTTTTATTATCCGTGACAACTGTCACGATGAATCGTAAGCTGCATCATCCTGCCGAGTGATGCTCGCCACTCTTTGCGGCATGGGCAAGCGGGACTCTCGTTTCACGGAAAATTTATTTTCTGGCAGATACGAAGAGTCGATGTGGATGGGGCAGGAATGAGGGGATTTGAGGCGGCCTTTATGGCGGCGCCGAGCAGCGCGAGCGCCCGCGCTAGCCTAATGAAGGCAGGCGATCAGAGATGCCCAGCAGGAAAATGAACCCGATTCCGCAACTGTAGATGGCGCCTGTCCATGCAATTGCGCGGTAGTAGCGTGGATGGTGACCTGTAGCCTTGAACGCTCCTCCCATGGATGCGGTCATGAGCGCGTTCATCGCCACAAGGCCCACGGCAAATGCGGCCAGGCCCATCAGTCCGCGCGACGTTCCACCAAGGTTGGCTGTGAGGAAAAACAGCGCCAACTGGCTTGGTGTTTCGGCGCCTACGCCGTGCAGAACTCCGATAAGAAACACAGATTTGCCGTTGTACATCCATTGGAAGCGCTCTGGCTTCGGGGCTTCGCGGTTCCACACGCGGCGCGCCTTCCACGCCAGCCAGAGCACACCGTTGATTGCGATCGCCAGACGACTTTCGATGCGGCCATGGCTGTGGCCATGCGCGTCATTGCGCAGGATGCCAGCCACAACCCCGAGGCCGAGCACGATGAGAGTGAGCCCGATGAGCCGCTCCGTCCAGTGGTCGATTCCCTCGGGCAGACCCATGTGCAACTGCAAAACAGCCACGCCGAGCGCAGCCACGGTGAAGGCGTGGCCCAGAGCATAGGTCATGCCTAACCGTAATCCGCTCCGCAAGTTTCGTTGCACGGCCGTGATGTCAGAAATGGCGGCGAGATGGTCGTAGTCAAAGCCATGGCGCAGCCCAAGCAGCAGGCAGGAGCCGAGTGCGGCATCGAGTTTCCAGTCGCCGAAAATTGGTGTCACGGGCTCAGTATAAAGCAGTTGAATCGTATTGCGCGTGCCGTCTATTACCCAGCGCAAGGCGATTGGCGAAGCAACACCGTGTCTAGCGCGAGAAACTGGGTAGGCAGAATCGGGCCTATCGTTTGCGAGGCTCAATTCTTTGGATGTAACCGGATCTGATAGTCACTGTAGTCAATGACTACGACAATACGGCCGAAGAGAAAGCTGTTGGACTCCGCTCTGGCATGGGTGGCCATTGCGAAGCCGTCCACGTTCTGGTACTGGCGCATCATCTGGGTAGTTCCTGCGAGGATCGAGGGATTTTTTGATGCGACCCCCTCAATGCGCGCGATCTGGTAATCCTTCGCATCCACCCACAGGGTTCCGTCGATCAGGTTCGGAGCCTTGCGCTGTGGCTTAATTGACAGCGCGATGCAGTCGCGTCCGTCCTGCCGCTGGATTACGCCGGCTTTCAGCTTCATGTCATAATTCGCTGACGTGAACCACGACCGTTCGACGTTGCCCGGTTGGTTGATACTCTTCTCATTCTCAAGAAGCGGGAGTAATCCGAACTTTCGTATGATCGCGGAACCGCTCTGGGAAACGATTGTGTAGCTCTTGCCGGTTCCCTTATCGTAGGTTGTCTTGACGGTCATCTCAGCCGCTGGGTGGATTTCGTTAGTACCCCTGTAGACAGCATAGTGTTCGCTCACAGTGAAGCTCACAACGCTTTCAACCCTGGATTCGACCGCGGCGTCGATGTGGCGGATTACAGAAGAAGCATCGAGTTGCTGAGCCGCAGAGGGTGCAATGTCGAGCGATGCCAGGAGAAGAATGGAGCCAACTGCCCACACTGCGCTCAATCGGTTGAAAGACATGATGCTCAATCTCCCCGCGTCCCGTTCTTCATTCATTATGCTTTCCCGCGCTGGTGTGTGCCGACTAACAGAGTCACGGATGCGTGATGGCCGCTCTCGGAATGCAGGGGCAAGGGCAATTCCATGCGCTATTCTTGTCTGCGACGCGAGGCGCGATTGTGACGGCAGAAGATCACGCAAAAGAAGGAAGGCGCGAGGGGCTAACGCGGCACAGAGTGCGGGTCTGCGGCGTTGTGCAGGGAGTGGGGTTCAGACCGTTTGTCTACCGGCTCGCCGTGGAGGAGTCGCTGTCCGGATACATTGGCAACGACACGGCCGGCGTAACGATCGAGATCGAGGGGCACGGCGCGCGTGTCAAGGCATTTCTTGCGCGATTGCGTTCCGAAACGCCACCTCTGGCGCGGATCGATTCGATTGCGGTAGAAGTGCTGGCGGCCAGAGGCGAAGCAGGGTTTCGCATCATTTCCAGCCAGGTCAGGGGCAAGGTAAACACTGACATTCCTGCGGATGCTGCGACCTGTTCCGATTGCCTGCGGGAGTTACTGGATCCCGCCGACCGCCGCTTTCGCTATCCGTTTCTCAACTGCACCAATTGCGGGCCTCGCTTTACGATTACGCGGCGCATTCCGTATGACCGTCCGCAGACGTCGATGGCTACGTTTCGCATGTGCGCGCGTTGCCAGCAGGAATACGATGATCCGGCGAACAGACGCTTCCATGCGCAGCCGAATGCCTGCTGGGAGTGCGGTCCGCGCGTAATGCTGGTCGCTCCGGACGGCTCTGCGATTCCCACTGAAGATGCTGTGACGGAAACGATAGAGCGGCTGCTTGCAGGCCAGATCATGGCGATCAAGGGGATTGGTGGCTTCCACCTGAGCGTGGATGCAACCAATGAGGCCGCGGTGATGCGGCTGAGAGAGCGCAAGCGCCGGTTTGGAAAGCCCCTCGCGGTGATGGTGCGTGACATACATGCCGCGCGTGAGATTTGTGCACTGACAGATGAGGAAGCGGCGTTGCTGCAAACGCCGGCTCGGCCCATTGTGCTGGCGCAGGCACGCAACGGCAATCGCATCGCGCCCTCTGTTGCGCCGGGAGTTCCATGGCTGGGCGTCTTTCTGCCGTATGCGCCGTTGCAACATCTGTTCTTTGCCGATGGGCGTGTTCATGCGCTGGTGATGACCTCGGCAAACCTAAGCGAGGAGCCGATTGCGATCGACAATGAGGAGGCTCGCACGCGACTCAGCGGTATCGCAGATGCCTTTCTGATGCATGATCGAGAGATCTTGCAGCGTTGTGATGATTCGGTGACGGCGATCGTGGACGAAGCGCCGCAGTTGATCCGGAGGGCACGGGGCTTTGTGCCGCTGGGTGTGGCGCTGCCGCTGGAGTCGCCTCCTCTGCTGGCTGTCGGCGGCCACCTGAAGAACGTGTTTGCACTTGCGCGTGGCCGGTTTGCCTACCAGAGCCAGCACCTGGGCGATCTTGAAGACCTGACCGGTCTTGAGTTTTTCAAGGAGTCACTTGACCACATGATGCGTACATTCGAGATTACGCCGGAGACGGTGGTGCATGATATGCATCCGGGGTATCTCTCTACATCGTGGGCAAAGGAGTGGGCTCGGGAGCGCGGCCTGAGGTTGCTTGCAGTGCAACACCATCATGCGCATGTGGCGGGGTGCATGGCGGAGCATGGCGTGGCCGGGCCGGTGATTGGTCTTGCACTCGACGGAACAGGGTATGGCATCGATGGGCGTGTCTGGGGCGGGGAAGTGCTGATTTGCGGACGTGGGGCGTGCGAGCGATTTGCGCATCTCGAATATGTGCCCATGCCCGGTGGCGAGGCGGCAATTCACGAGCCATGGCGGATGGCATTGGGCCATCTGCATGCAGCGGGCTTCGATGTGCAGGATGCCGGCATGCATGCGATGTTGAGCGCAAGCAGCAAGGAGACGCGCGTGCTTGTTCGGATGATGGAGCGCGGCGTGAACGCGCCTCTGACCTCAAGCTGCGGAAGATTGTTTGATGCTGTTGCGGCGGTGGTGTTGGGGCGGCGCGTTGTGGACTACGAGGCGCAGGCGGCAATTGAACTGGAAGGGTTGGCAGTTGATGAGGCGGATGCGCCAGGTTATGCAATGGAGTTGGTTGGCGGCAACTGGACGCGCCGCGAGCCTGTGTGCGTGAGCGCCTCGCCGCTGTGGCGCGCATTGATTGAGGACATCCGCGCTTGTGCGCAGAAAGCGCGCATCGCTGCGCGCTTTCATAGCGGTGTGGCCGCAGGATTTGTTAAGGCGGCAGTGTTGGCCCGCACCGCAACAGGGCTGACTCAGGTTGCGCTGAGTGGAGGATGCCTGCACAACCGGCGGCTGACGAGACTGTTGCGCCTTGGGCTTGAACACGAAGGGTTCGATGTGTACCAGCATCGCCACGTCAGTCCAGGCGATGGTGGGCTCAGCTATGGCCAGGCTGTTGTTGCTGCGGCGATGTTGCAGGAATCGGACTAGCCTGAAAGGCGGACGAGTTGCTGCGCTTCAATGCGCGGGCCGAGGATGGAGATGCGCGGAATGCGGCCACGCACCATGGCCACTTCATCACAGCGGTGGAGGCGCGGACAGCTTTGGCAATCCTTGAAGATCTTGTCTGGCAGCTCTGATTTATCTTCTACTGTGCGGAATCCAAATTTGAAAAAGAAGTCGGGGATGCGCGTGAAGAGACATACGGACTGAATGCCGTGCTCTTCGGCCTCCTCGATGAGGGCGGCGAGAAGACGGCCGCCTGCGCCCTGCCCCTTGGCTTCAGGTTTTACAACGATGGAGCGCACCTCAGAGAGATGCGGCCCATACAGATGCAAGGCGCCGCAGCCGAGGAAGACACCGCTGTCGGACTCGGCAATAGTGAAATCGCGAATGTTCTCGCAGATTTCCGCGAAGGCGCGCTTCAGCAAGGTGCCGTCGCCTGAGAGCGAGTTGACCAGGTCGTAAACGTTCGAGGCGTCCTGAAGGCGCGCCTTACGCACCAGCATGCGTGGCCTCCCGGGCGCTGAGCGCAGCGATCCGTTCGGTTGCGGCAGCAAGGGCCGTGCTGACACGCGTGCGAGCAGTTCCTCCGATGACGTTGTGGCAATCGAGCGTGGCGGCGAGCGTGACGGCGGGGAAGAAATCTTCGCCAAACTCGTCTCCGAATTGATGCAGTTCATCAAGCGTCAGAGCGCCGAGTTCCACGCCTTTCTCGATTGCGTAGCGCACGGCGTTACCAATCTTCTCGTGAGCAGTGCGGAAGGGAACACCTTTGTGAACCAGATATGTGGCCGCTGCCATCGCATTCAGATAGCCGGATTGCGCAGCAGAATTCATGCGCTCCGCATTAAACTGGAGCGCAGCGGTGAATCGTGCCACCAGCGCAATCATGCGCGGCACAAAATCAACCTGAAATGCTGGCTCCTGCGTCTCCTGCATGTCTTTATTGTAGGCCAGTGGCAGGCCCTTCAACTGCATCGTGACCGCCTGCGCTGCTCCGTTGATGCGGCCCACTTTTGCGCGAATCAGTTCCGTCAGGTCGGGATTCTTCTTCTGCGGCATGGCGCTTGATCCGGTGGAAAATGCTTCCGGCAGCGCGACAAACCCAAACTCCGCGGTTGCGAAGAGAGTGATTTCCTCGGCAAAGCGGCTGAGATGAAGACCGATCAACGTGAGCGCCTGCAGGTATTCGAGAACGAAGTCGCGGTCGCTTGTGGCGTCCATCGAGTTGGCTGTGGGCGCAGTGAAGCCAAGTTCGCGCGCGGCGATGGTGCGGTCCAGCGCGAGCGTCGCGCCCGCGACGGCTCCGGAGCCAAGCGGGCAGTAGTTGAGCCGCGCCGCGCAATCTTGCAGGCGAGATGCATCGCGAAGCGCCATCTCAACATAGGCCAGCAGCCA
The DNA here is from genome assembly GCA_021780075.1 of Acidobacteriota bacterium. Lineage (GTDB taxonomy): Bacteria > Acidobacteriota > Terriglobia > Terriglobales > Acidobacteriaceae > Telmatobacter. The sequence continues at coordinate 37,476 of JAJXZL010000010.1, read as the reverse complement.
GTGAGCCACAAGCACAGGCTCAGCGCGTTGCAGGTGTGTGTAGCTGGGCATTACGGCATCGCCCGCTGCGTGCGCCTGCTTGACGAGCGCGCCGGCCCATGCGGCGAGTGACTCGATAACGAGCGCAATTTGCCCGCGCACATAGAGGCGCAGGTCGGTAGCAATCTGCTCATTGCGGCTGCGTCCGGTGTGAAGCTTTAGGCCAAGCGGCCCGACGAGCTTGACGAGCGAAAGCTCAACGAAATGATGAATGTCTTCCGCTGCAGAATGATTGCGCACCTCGGCCTTGCCCTCATCAGAGGAGTGTTGGCCTGCGATGGCATCGAGCGCGGAGCGCAGCACCTCAAGCTCGTGCGAAGTGAGAACGCCGGCGGCAGCCAATGCAGAGGCATGAGCCTTGCTGGCGGCTGTCTCCTCGTTGAGAAGCCGCCAGTCAAAAGTGATGGAGCGTTGCCACTCTTCGAAATCCGCATCAAGCGGCTCGCGAAAGCGGCCGGACCACATCTTCATCATCCCGGATTGTTGTTCGCTAGACATTGCTTTGTTGGCCTGTGGCAAAAGTTGAGACTCTCGAAGAAATAACTATCAGCGGCGAAAGCTGCGCCGACCGCTTCATGTTTACGGCGCAACGAAGATCTCGCGCTTGAAGAAAACGAGTTCTCACCAATGGCTGTTCAGCGTACCGCATGCTATTCCTTCTCCTTGCTGCCATTGAGCTGAGGCATTTCGCTGGTCTTGCTGAGCGTAAGGAGGCCGGCTTTGGCGTAGGTGAGAAGCTTCTCGCGCGTGTCGGTGATGTCGAGGTTGCGCATGGTGAGTTGTCCGATGCGGTCGCGCGGGGAGAAGACGGATTCAGTCTTCTCCATGCTGAGGCGCTCGGGATGGAAAGTGAGGTTCGGCGACTCCGTGTTGAGAATGGAGTAGTCGTTGCCGCGGCGCAACTCGACTGTGACCTCGCCGGTGATGGGTTTGGCGACCCAGCGCTGGGCAGATTCGCGGAGCATGATCGCCTGCGAGTCGAACCAACGGCCCTGATAGAGGAGACGGCCAAGCTTGCGGCCATTGTCGCGGTACTGCTCGATCGTGTCCTCGTTGTGAATGCCGGTGACGAGGCGCTCGTACGCGATAAAGAGCAGAGCGAGGCCCGGGGCCTCGTAAATGCCGCGGCTCTTGGCCTCGATGATGCGGTTTTCGATCTGGTCAGACATGCCGAGGCCGTGGCGGCCACCTATCCGGTTGGCCTCAAGGAGAAGTGCGACGGGGTCGTCGAATTGCTTGCCGTTGAGGGCTACAGGAAAACCCTCTTCGAAGCGAATGGTGACCTCTTCACGGTGGATCTCGACATCGTCGCGCCAGAATGCCGTGCCCATGATGGGGACGACGATCTTGATGGAAGAAGAAAGATGCTCCAGGTCCTTGGCTTCATGGGTTGCGCCGAGGAGATTGGAGTCAGTGGAGTAGGCTTTCTCTGCCGACATCTTGTAGGCGAAGCCGGAACGCTGCATGAAGGCAGACATCTCGGCGCGGCCGCCTAACTCGTCGATAAAAGTGGCGTCGAGCCAGGGCTTGTAGACCTGGAGGCTGGAATTGACGAGCAGGCCGTAGCGGTAGAAGCGCTCGATGTCGTTCCCTTTGAACGTGGAGCCGTCGCCCCAGATGTTGACCTCGTCCTCCTTCATGGCGGCCACCAGCATGGTGCCCGTGACAGCGCGACCAATGGGCGTGGTGTTGAAGTAGGGGACGCCGGCGGTGGTGATGTGGAAGGCCCCGGCCTGCAACGCGGCGAGCCCTTCACGAACGAGCGGACCGCGGCAGTCGATAAGGCGGGCCTTTTCGGCGCCATATTCAAGGGCCATGCGCGGGATGGCGTCGTAGTCGGTTTCGTCAGGCTGGCCGAGGTTAGCTGTATATGCGTAAGGGATGGCGCCCTTCTGCTTCATCCAGTGCAGGGCGGCGGAGGTGTCCAGCCCACCGGAAAAAGCGATGCCAACTTTCTGGCCGACAGGCAGGGATTCAAGAATGACAGACATGCTTGCAAAACCTCAAAGAGTAGTGAACCGTTAGCTTCCAGATTGCCATTTGCAGGCGATGATCGAGGGAACAATGGCGAAGGTGTTGAGGCCTCGCAAACATGCCTGGACAACTTTCTTTGCCATAACTAGACCCTCCTTCCGGCTTGAAAAAATCGCATTGATGAAGGCGGCGTGTGCGTGTAGCGCTAAGCGAGGTTCTGCTCGTTGCGGAAACTCGCCGTATTCGCCAACCCGCCGAGCAGCAAGAGCAACAACGCCTTCTGCGCGTGCATACGATTTTCAGCCTGATCGAAGACGATGGATTGCGGCCCGTCAAGCACGGCATCCGTAACCTCAGCATTGCGTCGCGCGGGCAGGCAGTGCATGAAGACAGCATGTGGAGAGGCTTTCTGCATCAACGCCTCATTCACCTGAAACGGCCTGAAGATGGGCGCGCGCTTGGTGGATTCATGCTCGAAGCCCATGCTGACGCATACATCGGTGTAGACGGCATCGGCTCCTTCCACGGCGGCCTGCGGGTCCTGCATCAGGCGCACCTCGCAGCCGTTGGCCTGCGCAATGTCGCGAGCCAGCGTTACGATCTCAATGTCGGGCGAGTAACCGCGCGGCGTTGCGACAGTGACGTTGGCGCCCAGTTGCGCGCCGGTGAGCATCAGTGAATGGCACACATTGTTTCCGTCGCCCACGTAGGTAAAGTTGATTCCAGCCGCGGTGCCAAAGCGTTCCTCAATCGTCATGAAGTCCGCCAGCGCCTGGCAGGGATGCTCAAAGTCGGAGAGCGCATTGATGACCGGAACGCGCGAGTTGGCGGCCATCTCGGTGATGGTGTCATGCGCGTAGGTGCGCAGCACGATTACGTCAACCCAGCGCTCCACGTTGCGCGCTACATCGGCAATGGCTTCGCGTTCGCCGAGCGGCGAGTTGGTCTGATCCACAAAGATCGCATTGCCGCCCATGGCGTTGATGCCCGCCTCAAAGCTGAGACGTGTGCGCAGGCTGGCCTTCTCAAACATCAGCACCATTTGTTTGGCGTCGAGCGCATGACGATATTCGCGCGGGTTGCGCTTTACGTCGTGGGCAAGCTTGAGTATCGCGCGCACTTCAGCGCTGGACAAGTCTGCAATGGAACACAGGTCTTCGCCAGCCAAACGAACCGCTGCGGCGAGAATGTCAGGATCTTTCTGCACGGGAATTGCGGCCTCCCGATTTTCGATGGTTGCTCTGCTAGCCACGTTATTGTCCTCCTGCAGTGCGGGCAATCTGCGTGCCGCTAAAGGCGGCAGCATGTTCGGTAAGAATTTCATCCAGCGCAGCAATCGCTGCGTCTACGTGTGAGCGTTCAAGGATGAACGGCGGCAGAAAGCGCAACACAGTGTCGCTGGTGCAGTTGATAAGAATGCGCCGCTTGAGCATCTCAGCGACAACCAGTTTTGCCAGATCTGCCGAGTCGAGTTCGGCGGCGACCATCAGCCCCTTGCCGCGAACGTCGATGATCGCGTCATGACGCGCCGCAAGCGAACGAAGTTGTGCAAGGAAGTAGCCGCCGACTTCCGATGCGTTGGCGAGCAGGCCGTCCTTTTCAATTGTGTTGATTACGGCGAGAGCAACAGCGCATGCCAGCGGTCCTCCACCAAAGGTGGTTCCGTGCATGCCGGCATGGATTGCGCGCGCCGCTTCCTCGGTGCAGAGGATAGCGCCGAGGGGAATTCCGCCGGCCAGAGGCTTGGCAAGCGTGGTCACGTCCGGCTGAATGCCGTAGTGCTGATAGCCGCACCACTTGCCCGTGCGGCCCATGCCGGCCTGGATTTCATCCACGATGAGCAGCGCCCCGGTGGAAGTGGCAAGCGCACGCGCTTCGGCGAAAAACTCCTGCGAGAGGGGACGAATGCCGCCCTCGCCCTGAATGGCTTCAACGAGGATTGCGCAGACTTCGTTGGAAAACTTCGCGCGCAGGTCGGCAACATCATTGAAGCGGACGAACTCGACGCCGGGAACAACCGGCGCGAACGGTTCGCGATACTTGGCCTTGTAGGTCGTTGACATCGAGCCGTAGGTGCGACCGTGAAAGCTCTGCTCAAGAGCGAGAAACTTTGTTCCGATCTGTTTGCCCTCGCTGCGCAGCAGTCCCGCGTGCGCACGCGCCAGTTTCAGCGCGCCCTCCCAAGCCTCGGTGCCAGTATTCGCAAAGAAGACGCGGTCAAGGCCGGTGCGCTCGGTGAGGAGCTGGGCTAACTCCGCCTGCCCCTCATGAAAGTAGAGATTGGATGTATGGATCAGTGCGCGGCTCTGGCGGGCGATTGCTTCTTCAATCGCGGGATGGCCGTATCCGAGGGCGTTTACGCCAATGCCGCTCAACAGGTCGAGATATTGGTCGCCCTGCTCATCAATAAGATGCACGCCCTTGCCACCAACAAAGAGGATGGGGTTGCGCTCGTACGTGGAAAGCAGAAGCCGTGATTCGACGGCGCGAATTTGATCGAGTTTCGTCACTGGAATTTCTCCTCAGGCCACCATCACTTCAGTGCCGTGGGCTACGCGAGAGCTGCACAGGTCTGGCAAAGAAGCGGCAGCCTCGGCGGGCAGAATTCTTACGCGCTTGACGCCGTTTAAAAGCGCCTCGCGACATGCGTTGAGCTTGGGCAACATACCGCCCGTAATGACGGCGCTTTGCGCCATCTCGGCGATCTGATCGATGCTGAGCCATCGCAGTACCTCGCCATTCGCGCCTTTGACGCCGGGTACATCCGTGAGAAAGACGAGGGCATCGGCGCGGCATGCAATGGCGCAGGCGGCTGCCATTTCGTCAGCGTTCACGTTGTAGTACTGGCCGTCAAAGCCCAGGGCCATCGAGGAGATGACGGGAACACCGTTCAACTGCCAGATGGCTTCAATCCAGCGTGGGTCGCTGGATGCAATTTCGCCGACGTATCCGAGATCCGGCGCGGTGCGCTTCTTGCGCGCGCGAAAGAGGAGACCATCACCGCCGGAAAGCCCGACGGCGGGCTGTCCCAGCGAGCCGAGAGATGCCACCAGCCCTTTGTTCACCTTGCCGGCAAGCACCATGAGAGCTACGTCGCGCGTCTCCGCGTCGGTGATTCTAAGGCCATTGATGAATTCGCTTTGCTTGCCGAGGGCCTTGAGTGTGCGCGTTAACTGCACTCCGCCGCCGTGGACGACGGCTACCTGATTGCCGTCGCGCACAAGCTCGGCGATGGCGCGTGTGCAGCCTTCAAGCAATGCGGGAGACTCGAGGCCCGCTCCACCCAGTTTGACAACGTACTTCATTCGAGCCCCTCCGCCTCGCCCCAGCCGAGCATGATGTTCAGGTTTTGCACGGCCTGTCCGGACGCGCCCTTTAATAGATTATCGAGGCAACTGACGATGACGGCGCGGTGGCCATCGGCGGAAAGCTGGAAGCCAATGTCAGAGTAATTTGTTCTGACTGAATACTGAATCTGTGGGAGCGCACTGTCGTAGAGGCGCACCATCGGGCTTCCGGCAAAAAAGTCGTGGTACACACGCCCGATGCTCGCCCGCGTTTGCGGCTCGTTGAAGCGCACGTAGATCGTGGACAAAATGCCGCGCGGAATCGGCAGCAGGTGGGGCGTGAAGACAATCTGATTGGCATCGAGACCGATCTGCTCCAGCAATTCGCCAGTGTGGCGATGCGTGAAGACGCCGTATGCCGAAAGGTTGTCCGCTGCATACATGTAGTGCGTCTTTGCGGTTGGCGCCTTGCCCGCGCCGCTCACTCCGCTCTTGGCGTCGGCAACGATGCCGCAGGTCAAGTCAACGATCCCCGAAGCCACCAGCGGCCGCAGAGGAAGAATGATGGAAGTGGAGTAGCAGCCTGGATTGGCCACCAGGCGCGCCGAGGCAATTTCAGCCCGATGCAACTCCGGCATTCCGTAGACAGCCCTGGCCTGCGTTGCCGCAGCGTGCTCCGAGCCGTCGTCTTTGAATGCATAAATTGCGCGGTTGGCTGCCTGGGTCAGGCGCCATGCGCCGCTCAGGTCAATCACGCGCATACCGCGGGCGAGGGCTTCTGGAACCCACTCGCGCGACTGTTCGTGCGGGGTTGCGAGGAACAGTACGTCCACGCCGCGCTCGGCCAGCAATTCCCAGGAAAACTGTTCAAGCTTCAGGTCGCCGCTGCCGCTGTTGCCGGCCAGTTGGGGGTGAATCTCAGTGAGCGGGACACCGCCGCGCGCCGCATCCTTCTCGTCCAGGCGGCCTGCAAAGATCGGTGGTGTCCCTTTGAGGCGGGGATGATGCAGCAGCAGGCGCGCCAGTTCCGCGCCTGCGTAGCCTGTGACTCCCATAACTGCGGTCTGTACCGTTTGCTTCATGACTCCAACATCGTCCTCAACCGGGCTTCCGCTTCCGCTGCTCTGCGCGGGTCGGAGCAGATCACCAATACTGTGTCGTCGCCGGCAATGGTGCCGAGCACCTCGGGCCATGCTTCATGGTCGAGGGCAGCGGCCACCGGCTGCGCCCCGCCCATCACCGTGCTGACAATCACCTGATTCATAGCCTGCCGTACGCGAAGGCCAAAGCTTTCAATCATCTCGACGACCGAGGGCGGTGCGTCGTCTGTCACGGCGGCTCCGCCGTTGCCATTGCCGCTGCTGCTGGGCAGGGAATAGCCGCCCGGCCCCTTGGAGAGGCGCAGTTCGTGGATGTCGCGCGAGAGCGTGGCCTGGGTAACCTCAAAGCCGCGGCGGCGCAGTTTGCGGCGCAGTTCGTCCTGATTGGCAACCAGCGAGTGCGCCACCAGTTCCCGTATCGCGTTGTGTCTCTGGAATTTCATAACCTATCGTGGTTCAATCGAAAGCGCGGCTCCCGGTGGGCAACAGCGTATGCATAAATATACAAAAGAAGTGTATAAGTATGCAAGTGCGGTTTCCCGGGCATCCGGAGATGCAAGACGGGCGGGTCTACACGCGCGGGAGCTCCAGCGTGTTCTTCGCGCTCCATGGGGAGGTTGGCGATTGGGGCGGGAAATTGCCCGTCTGAGGGCGGAAAACAACCCGTTGATCTTGGCGTTCGCCATGTTCGCTGCGCGCTGATACACTCTCCGTTGCAGTGATTCGAACCTGATCGGGATGCAGTTCAGTTCAAACAAAATGACACCAACCGCGCCTCTTTCCACTATCAATGACCTGTTTTGTCGCGTAACCGCTGTAGCCAACCCGCGTGCCGTTTTGTGGCAGGATGAGTTCGGCCAGTGGCAGCCCATTTCCTCTGACCAGATTTATCAGCGTGTGCGCCGGCTGGCCGAGGTATTACTCGGCTGGGGCGCAAAAAAAGGCGATCGCATCGCCCTGATCAGCGAGAACCGCTGGGAGTGGGCGGTCAGCGATTTTGCCACGCTGGCGATTGGCGCTGCGAATGTGCCGATTTATCCAACGCTTACGGGCGAGCAAATTGCGGTGCTGGTGCATGATGCAGGCTGCCGGATAGCGATTGTTTCCACGCGTCAACAGTTTGACAAGCTGAATGCCGTGCGGGAGCAGACGCAGCTGGAGCGGATTCTCATTATGGATTCGGCGGCGCCGCCGGAAGGCGCCATTGCCTTCAGCGAGGTGCTGTCCGGAGCCGACGCGCGCGGTGCTGAGCGCGATCTGGTGTTCGACGCGCTCGTGCGGTCAGCGGAAGCCAAGGATCTGGCCACGCTCATCTATACGTCAGGGACGACCGGCGAGCCCAAGGGCGTGATGCTTACCCATGGCAACATTGCCTCGAACCAGAACTTCGCCGTCCGCGAATTTTCCTTTGGCCCGTCGGACGCCTGCATTTCATTTCTTCCGCTCTCGCACATTACAGCCCGCGCGTTGGACTATGTGATGTATGGATGCGGCGCGCAGGTGGCATATTGCTCGCAGTTCGACAAGTTGGTGCCGGCGATGCGCGAGGTCAGGCCTACGGTGTTTGTAGGTGTGCCGCGCGTGTACGAGAAGATTCGCCAGGAGGTGGAGCGGCGCGCATCGCTGTCGCCCATCAAGAAGCGGATACTGGCATGGGCGCTGCGGGTGGGGGCGCGACATCAGGAAAAGGTCTACGCCGGCGGTCAGCCGTCTTCTCTTGCATGGAAGATCGCCTGGAAGCTGGTGTATGGCAAAGTGCGCGAGGCATTTGGGGGACAGGTCAAGGTCTTCGTCTCTGGCGGGGCGCCACTGGGCATCGAAACGGCGCAATGGTTTGCGTCGGCGGGAATCGCGGTATGGGAGGGCTACGGACTGACGGAGACCTCGCCCGTAATCGCCCTCAACTCACCCGTGAGCCAACGCATGGGTTCTGTAGGCCGGACGCTGCCGAATGCGGAGTTGAAATTTGCCGAAGATGGCGAGCTGCTTGTCAGAGGGCCGGCGGTGTTTGTGGGCTACTGGCAGAAGCCTGCCGCCAACGCCGAGTGTTTCGACGCGGAAGGCTGGTTCCGCACCGGCGATATTGCGCATCTGGACGCGGACGGCTTTCTCTACATCACCGACCGCAAGAAGGAGCTGCTGAAGACTTCCGGGGGCAAACTTGTGGCGCCTCAGCCCATTGAGAACAAGCTGAAAACCAGTCTGCTTGTGGGGCAGGTAGCGCTGGTCGGCGACAAGCACAAGTTCATCTCTGCGCTGATTTCCCCCAACTTTGCCGCGCTTGAGGAGTGGGCGCGGCGCAATGACATTGAGGCAGGTTCACGCGAAGCGCTGATCGCCGACAGCCGTGTGGTTGCGCAGTATGGAGAACTGGTGCGCGAAGTGAACGGCAGCCTGGCCAACTTTGAGACCATCAAGCGGTTCCGGCTGGTGGCGGAAGAATGGACGCAGGAATCCGGCGAGTTGACACCCTCCATGAAGCTGAAGCGGCGCGTGATCAAGGAGCGATATGCGGGCCTGGTCGACGAACTCTACGCGGACGAAGCAACCGCACACGGCGAATAGGGGAACTGAGGGTTCCCGGCTCAGGGCGGAGGAGATTGCGCTTGCTCCACATCCGCTGCAGCCCACGAAAGAATGGCGCGCCCCATGCCCCCACGGCCAGGATGCTGCCGAATAGGATTACGGCATCAATGCTGAGGCGCCCGGTGCGGGACCAGTAGGCATCCGGCTCCAGGTTGAGCCACAGGGCAAACTCGTCCAGCGTCAGCGCGGCGCCCACGCCGTAGCTTACGGACATCAGCCGGCTGAAGAAGATAGAAAGCGGCGAATGGGACCGTCCCAGGTCCAGCAGCCAGCCGTAGCCCACCAGCAGCAGAATCAGGATGCCCCACACAAGGTGGTGGATGTGGAGGCCGCGCACGGTTACCCACTCAAATGGACCGTGATTGTGAATGACCAGGCTGACGAGCAGTCGCACGCCAAGAAAAGTGATGAAAAACGACACCGAGGCGATGAACATGCGGCGCCGGGGGCGGTCAGGGATGGTGGAGCGCACCAGAAATCCCAGGCGGGTCAACTGGAGCAGTACGAGCAGAACAACTACGACCAGGCTGGCAAAAGCCAGCAACAGCAAGGCACCGGTTCCGGGCATATCTGTCTATTGAATCATCCCGACCGTTGGTTCCCAACACTGAAATGAAAGATGAGCAGAATCTTTGCTGAAAGTGAGGACCGTCACGCCGCCACTTTACAGCGACGGAGTACACTGGTTAAGGTGTCAAGCCCGGCGTTTTGCCCTTTTGACCCATAGCCTAGGAAGTCGTTCCCAGCCGGCCTGAGCGGCCGCGCGAATTCGATCAGGAGATTTTGAGATGCGAGTTGCTTTGTTGACCGGTGGAGGCGACTGCCCCGGTTTGAATGCGGTGATCTATGCTGCCGTGAGAAAAGGTATCCAGACTTATGGCGATGAGTTCATCGGCTTTCTTAACGGCTGGCGTGGCGTGCTCGACAACAATTGGATCCCGCTCACCCTGGAAAGCACCGACGGAATCCAGTTGAAGGGCGGCACCATCCTTCACTCCTCGCGCACCAACGTGAAAAAGATTCCAGGCGGCATCGAGAAGGTTCAGGAGGTTCTGAAGACCAACAAGATCGATGCGCTCATCGCGCTTGGCGGCGACGACACGCAATCGGTCACGCTGTTCCTGAGTGAAAATGGCGTGCCCAGCGTGGGCGTGCCCAAGACCATCGACAACGACATCAACGGCACGGATGCCACGTTCGGCTTCGACACTGCCGTCGCCATCGCAACAGAGGCTATTGACCGCATCCACACCACCGCCGACTCGCACAACCGCGTTGTGGTGGTTGAGGTGATGGGCCGCGACGCGGGCTGGATTGCGTATGCCTCGGGCATCGCCGGCGGCGCGCATGTGGTGCTGGTTCCCGAGCAGGAGATTGATATTGATCATGTCTGCGCGCTGCTCAAATACAACTACGATCACGGCAAGCATTACGGCGTGGTTGTGGTGGCCGAAGGCTGCCACTTGCCCGAGGTAGGCCAGGTGGTTGGCTCCCAGGAAGTGGATTCGTTCGGCCATGTGCGCCTGTCGGGCATTGGCGAGGCGCTGGCCGACCTGATTGAAAAGAAAACCGGCTTTGAGACGCGCTCGGTGAATCTGGGGCACACCCAGCGGGGCGGCGTTCCCACGGCGTACGACCGCCTGCTGGGCCAGCGCTACGGCCTGCATGCCATCGATATGGTTCACCAGAAGAAGTGGGGCCGCATCGCCGTTTTGCACGGCACGGACATCACCGACATCACGATCAAGGAAGCCATCTCCACCAACCGCCGTCTCGACGAACGCTTCTTCAGCGTCATCCGCGACCTGGAAGCGAAGGTCTAGTACCGGCAAATCCCCTGCATTCCACAAAGCCATCCTCGCAACGAGGATGGCTTTGCGCTTGAGCGATGCATTGAGTAGAGATATGCAGAGTCGCCCTTACACTCCTGATGATTTTCTGACGCTCTACGCGATCGAGGAGGTCTGCTTTCAGCCGCCCCTCCGCTTTGACCGCGACTATATGTGGCGTCTCGTTCACAGCCGCGGCACGGCAACCTGGATCGCGGAAGAAAATGGCCGGATGGCTGGTTTTGCGATTGTCGAGGGGATCAGAAAGTCAATCGGCGCTGCTGCTTACATTCTTACGCTCGAGGTTTTGCCGGAGTTTCGCCATCGCGGAATCGGGAGCGAGCTTCTCCGTTGTGTTGAAGATTCGGCGCGCGTAGCGAATGCAGCTACGCTCGGTTTACACGTTGATGCGACAAATGCCGGCGCAATACGGCTCTATGAGGCGCACGGCTTCCGCTGTGAGGGCAGGGAAGAGAATTTTTATCCCCCGGGTCGCGCTGCGCTGATCTACCGCAAGGTGTTGCACACAACTGAGCCTGGTTGAGGCTTGTTTTTCAACTACTCACCCTGCTGCTTGGCTGAGAGACGTGGCCGGGTTTCGACCTTCAATTGCTTGCTTACCTGTTCTACTTCCGCAAAGACCCGCAGCAGGTTGCCGCCCAGAATCTTGCGGCAGTCTTCCGCGGAGTAGCCGCGCTCCATCAGCGCTGCCGTAATCTTCGGGAAGTCGGCGGGAGAGTCCATGCCCTGAGGCAGTTGCCCGTCCACGCCGTCAAAGTCCGAGCCCAGCCCGACGTGATCGATGCCTGCCACTTTGGCGATGTGGTCGATGTGATCGATCAGGTCTTTGAGCGGCGGCCGCGGAATGCGATCGGCAAACTGGCGCTGAAGCTTGTCGATTTCAGCCTGGGGAGCTGTCTTGCCCTCGGCCTTGTACTTGTCTTTCAACTCCTGCACGGCTTTCTCCACTTCAGGCTTCTGCGCCTTTTGCGCGTCGCGATAGGCCTGAGAGATAAATGCCGAATAGAAGTTAACCTGCACCACGCCGCCCTTTGACTCAGGCCCGCCAGAGTTGGCAATTGCGCGCAGCATGTCATCGGTCATGTTGCGCGGAGCATCACACAGCGCCCTTGCTGCGGAATGCGACGCGATGACTGGGGCGCGGCTGATGATGAGCGTGCGGAAGAACGTGCGGTCCGAAACGTGCGAGACATCCACCATCATGCCCAGGCGATTCATCTCATAAACCACGTCCTTGCCAAACTCGTTCAGTCCCTCCTTGGTGTGGGGAATGGACGCGTCGTTGATATCGCCCGAGCTGTCAGCCCAGCCGTTGGAGTTGGACCAGGTGAGCGTCATGTAGCGCACGCCCAGCGCATAGTACTGGCGCAGCAGAGCCAGCGAGTCCTCAATGGAATGGCCGCCTTCGATGCCCATCAGCGCCGCAATCTTGTGCTCACGGTGCGCGCGTTCGATGTCTTCCGGCGAAGTGGCAAGCATCATCTGGTCAGCATGTTTTGCTACCTGTTGCTTGACCGCATCAATCAGCACAAGCGTGCGCCGTGCGTAGTGGCCTTTGTAGAGATTGGGCTCAACCCAGATGGAGAAAAACTCCGCGCCCAGATTGCCCTTGCGCGCGGATGCGAGATTGAAGTTGCCGCCTCCGAGCGGGTCGCTCAGGTCAAAGTTCTCATCCGCAAAGCGCTGCGGCGTGTCGGCGTGCGTATCAATGACTATCGCGGAACGATGGACAGCTTCTGGAGTGAGTTTGGCAGTCATCTTTTGGGAAGTCCTGGCCGGGGTTTGGGCATACGCAAAGGCTGGCAAGGCGAGAAGCATGGAAGCGATGAAAGTGCAGGTCCGCATAGGCTTGGGATGAGTGTATACCGGCGCGTCGAGGAAACAAGCAGGAAGTCATTTGAGCATAGCGCGATTTGGCAGATTCGGCCCAACGCAGCGAAACGGTCCACCCTCCCACAAGGAGTGGACCGCCTCGGCGCATTCCGGACTCTTTAGCATCCCGCCGGAAATTCCGCGAATATTGTGGCGCAGGCCCTCACTACAGCGTGCGTTTGAACAGTGGTGTGGCAATCAGAAGCGTGCTGATGCCGAAGACGAATAGAAATGTGAGGTCGCCTTGAATGGCAGGGAAGCCGCCATCCTTGAGCAGCACCGCTTTGAAGCCGTGAATCGCGTAGGTGAACGGGTCTACGACGGCGATGGCACGCAGCCATTTGGGAAATGCGGCGATGGGATAGATGGCGCCCGACGGAAAGAAGAGGAGGGTATTGAGGACGCCGAAGATCGCGCGCGGAACCAGCGGATCGTCCACGCGCACCATCATCAGAAACATCATGCCGTTGAAGGCGATCGAGGTGCCCAGGATGAGCAGGAATAACTGCAAGAGTGCCGCAGGATTGAAGATCGTTCCCAGACCCGCCATGAGCGAACCGATCACGGTGAGCGAAATGCCCGACAGGACCGCCTTGATGGCTCCAGCGATGTTGAGGCCCATCACCAGTTCGAGCTTACTGATGGGCGTAACCAGGTAGCCCTCATGGACGCCGCGCGCCTTGTCGTCGATGTATAACATGCCGCCGCCGATCATCACGGAGATATACATGGCCAGAGCGATGGATCCGGAGAGCAGATACTTCATGTACTCGACGAAGGGATAGAGCTCAACAATCTCAAGGGCGATCTGCTTGACCACGCGGTTCTGGATAACGGGCTGATTGAGTGCATCGACAAGCGACTGCATCTGTGCCTCGATGCTGCCACTCATGAATTGGTCTGAGTTATCGACAATCAGCCCGATGCGGGGTGCATCCTGTGCGTAGACCCGCCGCGAGTATTGCGCGGGAATGACGACAGCGGCATCCACCTTGCCGGTGCGCACGTCGTCGCGGGCCTCGTTCTCGTTGCTACAGTTGACCGTGGTGAAGGTGGCGATGTTGACGGCAATCGAGTCAAAGGCCTCGCGCACTCTCAGCGCCTGCGGACCGTGATCGTAGTCCACCACGGCAACGCGCGCGCCGCGAATCTTGCCGCCGAATGCATTGCCCAGAATCACAAGCTGCACCAGGGGTAGCATCATGGACATGATCATCAGGACCGGCGAGCGGAAGAACTTGCGCATTTCGCGTTCCACGATTGCGAAAAATCTGTTCATGGACGGCTCCCGGGTCTGGGCGGCATCACAAAGTTGACCGTCTTGACCTGCTCATCGCGAAGCTGGCGACCGGTGTAGTGAACGAAAACATCGTCGAGTGATGTGTTCTGCACACTGAGTGATGTGAGCAACTCGCCCAGTGATGCAGCCAACTCGACCAACTGGGTGGTGGTGCGGGAGCCGTTGGATGTGAGTATGCGATACACGCCCGCTGACTGTGCCTGTACTTCGGTTACATCGGGGAACCGCTCGAGGCGCGCCTTCCATTCTTCGTGCTCGTTGGCAAACTGGACTTCGACTACGTTTGATCCGGGTACGCTCTGCTTGAGTTCAACGGGCGTGCCGAGCGCAACCAGCGTGCCGTGATCGACGATGGCGATACGGTCGCAGAGACGGTCGGCTTCTTCCATGTAGTGGGTTGTGACGAGCATGGTGAGGTTGCGCGTCTTCTTCAGATGGTTCAACATTTCCCACACCGCGATGCGCGAAACTGGATCAAGGCCCGTGGTAGGTTCGTCGAGAAAAAAGATGCTCGGATCATGCACAAGGCCACGCGCGATTTCAAGGCGGCGGCGCATTCCGCCGGAGAGCGTCTTGGTCTGCGCGCTGCGCCATTTAGTGAGGTCTACTGCCTCCAGCACTTCGGCGATGTTTTTCTCGCGTTGTGCGCGAGGCACACTGTAGAGCTTGGCGTAGATGCTCAGGTTTTCTTCGACCGTAAGATCCTGATCGCTGGTGAGGGCCTGCGGAATCACGCCGATCATGCGGCGCACGGCGTCGGGTTCCCTGGTCACGTCGTGGCCAGCGACAATCGCCTTGCCGGCAGTCACGGGAATCAGCGTCGTCATCATGCGGATCAGGGTGCTTTTGCCCGCGCCGTTCGGTCCAAGTAGACCAAAGATCTCACCGTCCGCTACGGAGAAGCTCACTCCTTTCACGGCTTCGAAATCGCCGTACCGCTTGACGATGTTCTCCACCGCAATCGCGGCCTGGGGCGCGGCGGCGCCGTTGCTGTCGAGATTCATTGCTGTGCTAGGTTGCGCGGGCCGCGTCATGGCTTGACCAATTTGTTTTTGGGGATATAGACCTCAGCCGTCATGCCGGGCACGAAGCGCTCGCCGGGGTTGTCAATGAGCAGCTTGAGGCGGACGGTTCTAATGTCGCGCTTGCGGCCTCCGTTGATGTCGCGCTGGGTGGCAAAGTCGGCCTCGGCGGATTTGGCGATGACCTTGCCCTGCACGGCGGCGCCGCTGGGCATGACCACGCGCAGGCTGTCGCCCAATTGGACAGCGTCCGCATCGGTTTCCGGCAAAGGAGCGTAGACCCATGTCTGGGTCAGGTCCATGATGGTGGCAATGGTTCCACCAGCCGGCAGCACCTCGCCCTGTCGTGCCGCCAGCACGTTGACCTGTCCGCTGACCGGCGCAAACACCTGCGCATAGCCCAGTTCCACGCCAGCCTGATCGGCAAGAGCCTTCGCATTTTGCATCTGCTCGCGAGTCGAGGCCACGGTGCGCTCTGCGGCGCTGGCCTGCAACTCATGCGCGCGCGCCTGCCGCAAAGATGCCTCTGCGGCCGCGACGTTCTCATGCGCGGTTTTCACGGCTGCTTCAGCCGCTTGCAGACTGGTTACTGCCTCGTCGCGCGCCTGTGCGCTCATGATTCCTTGCGCGGCCAACGCTACTGTCCGCGTGGTGTCGGCCTTCTGGTGTTCAAACTGTGCCTGAGCCTGTGCCAGCGAGGCTTTTGCCGCGCGCACCTGCGCCTCCGCATTCACGGTGGCGCTGCTGGTTTCCCCTCGGGTCTGGCGCTCGGTCTCCACTGTCTCGCCCAATTTCCAGAGACTGCTTGCGGAGGTGGCTTTTGCGGCCTGGTGAGCGGCCTTCAGGTCTTCGCTCTCAATCACCGCAACCAGTTGTCCGGCCTTTACCGTCTGCCCTTCATCCACCGTCAGCGTTTCAATGCGACCGGGGATTTTGGCGCTTACCAACACTTCATTGGCGTCCACTGTGCCAATCAGCTTTAGCTCGCTCGGCGGCCGTGCCGTGAGCAGATACCAGATCAACGAACCGACAAGCAGCAGGCCAAGGATCAGGAATACCCTGTTACGCGCGTTCATTCTTCCTCCGAAAGAGCATGCGGTTTTCTTTCACATCGGGCATCGGTGTGTCGGCGAATACACACGCGGCTACCTCGGCCCCGTGTTGCCGGTCTGTGAAAACCGCCTGCCCCAGATACTCAAGGAGTGCCTTTCTGCGCGCTGCCAGAGCCTCAGGCACCAGAGGATCAAAATGTGCCGTCATGCGCAGAACCGGCGCGCTGAGAAAGTAAAAGACATTGGCTCCCAGCGCAGCTAGTTGAATCTGCATCCAGTCCACGTTAATCAACTCGCCGGACGAGATGCCTTCACGCATGACTGCCTCATAGGCTTTTTGAAGTGGCGCAAAGAAGCGCTCCGCCAGGAGTGGCAACGCGCCTGTCTCGCCTTTGTGGTGGCGCATCATTTCCTGCTGCATCAGGCTCTGGAACTCCCACTGGGTCAGAAGGCGATCAAAGTGATGCAGAGCCGTCCGCAAAAGGCGCTCCCCCGCCGTGGCCTTGTGCCGGAACACCGCCATCGACTCGTCGTGCACCTTGCCGACGATCAGATCCAGCGCTGCGTGGTACAGCTTCTCCTTGCTGTCGAAGTAGTAATAGAGCAGCGCCTTATTTACGCCCGCAACGTCGGCAATGCGGCTTGTTCGCGCTCCGGCAAAGCCGTGGGTGCTGAACTCGTCGAGCGCCGCCTCCAGTATCCGGGTGCGGCTTTGGCTGGAGCGTTCCGCCTGGGAACGGATTGTTGTAGCTTTGGGCATGTTCTTAACTAACTGGTTAGTAAATTACACGGGAATTCCATTTATTGCAAGCCTGCGGTGTGGAAGGCACGGCTTTTCCACCGCATCAAGCGGCTTCGGAGTCAAATGCTTTTGTTCAGAGACGCGCAATCCAAAGCCACCTGCAGGAACGCATGGCGAGTCGCCCTCGACACTTCAGGAAGTGCATAGCTGGACGAGCAGAAGGGGCAGCGCACAGCACGGCGCTGCGGCATTGCGTCGCGGACAAACTCCCCGCTAAGGCACCTATTTTCCTCAGTCAATCCAGATTTCAACCGCCGATTCGTCGGAGTCTCGTCCTCGCCTGGCGACTAAAATCAAGACTAGCCATGGCCGAATTCACCCATCTCCACTTGCACACTGAGTACTCTCTGCTCGACGGCGCCTGCGACGTGAAAAAGCTTGTGGACCGCGTAGCCGCACTGGGTCAGACGTCTGTCGCCATGACCGACCACGGCAACATCTACGGCGCGGTGCACTTTTTTAACGCTGCCAAGGAAAAGGGCATCAAGCCCATCCTCGGCTGTGAACTCTATGTGTGCAAGGCGGAGGACCATCGCGCCGAGTCGCCCAACGACCAGTACAACCATCTGCTGGTGCTGGCGGAGAACGAAGAGGGCTACCGCAACCTGATCCGTCTCACGTCGGAGGCGTCGCTGCACGGCTTCTATCGCAAGCCGCGCGTGAGCAAGCGCTACCTGGCCGAGCATGCTCAGGGACTGATCGGCTTTTCCGGCTGCCTGAGCGGTGAGTTGTGTGAAGAGCTGATGGCGGGCCACTATGACAAGGCCAAGGCAGCGGCGCTGCAGTATCAGGACATCTTTGGGCGCGGCAACTTCTATCTGGAGATTCAGGATCAGGGACTGGAGCAGGAGCGCAAGATTCAGAGCGACCTCTTCCGCCTGGAGCGTGAGCTTGAGATCCCGATGGTGCTTACCAATGACTCGCACTACCTGTGCGGCGAGGACCACAATGCGCACGATGTAATGCTGTGCGTGCAGACCGGCTCCAAGGTGCATGACGCGGAACGATTCCGGTTCGACAGCGATCAGTTTTTTGTGAAGAGTGCCGACGAAATGGGGCGGCTTTTCCCTGACTCGCCGGGCGTGATGCAGCGGACGATGGAGATTGCGGAGCGCTGCCAGTTCAAGCTGCACGCGGTGGACGATCCATTTCCCGCGTTTGCGGTGCCGCAGGGCCACACCATCGACAGCTACTTTGAGCAGGTGTGCCGCGAGGGCCTGAAGAAACGCCTTGAGACGGCGGTGCGCAACCTGGAGGCGCGCGGGGTACTGCGCACGCCGGTGCACGAATACGAATCCCGGTTGAACTTTGAGATCGGCATCATCAAGCAGATGAAGTACTCGGGCTACTTCCTGATCGTGTGGGACTTTATCAAGTACGCGCGCGACCATGAGATTCCGGTTGGACCGGGAAGAGGCTCGGCGACGGGATCGCTGGTTGCTTATGCGATGGAGATCACGAACATCGATCCGATGCAGAATGTGCTGCTCTTTGAGCGCTTCCTGAATCCGGAGCGCGTGACGATGCCGGATATTGACGTGGACTTTTGCCAGAACCGCCGCGGCGAAGTGATCGACTATGTGACGCGCAAGTATGGCCGCGAGCAGGTGGCGCAGATTATCACGTTCAATACGATGGCGGCCAAGGCGTCCATCAAGGACTGCGGGCGCGCGATGGACATGCCTTACGGGGACGTGGACCGCATTGCGAAGCTGGTGCCGGCAACAGTGGGCATGACGCTGGACCGGGCCCTGGCAGAGTCGCCTGACCTGCGCAAGGCGTACGACGGCGACAAGCAGGTTCGAGAACTGATCGATACGGCAAAGAAGCTGGAGGGGCTGGTACGCGGATCGGGCGTACACGCCTCCGCGGTGGTGATTGCGCCACGGCCTTTGACCGAACTGGTTCCGCTGAACAAGACGAAGAACGACGAAATCGTGACCGCCTATGACATGAAGGCGGTGGAGAAGATGGGGCTGTTGAAGATGGACTTCCTGGGCCTCGCGACGCTGACGGTGATCACCGATTGCCTGAAGCTGATTGAGCAGACGCGCGGGGAAAAGCTGGACATCGACATGGTTCCACCGGACGATCCGGAGACGTTCCGCAAGGTGTTTCATACCGCGCTGACGTCAGGCGTGTTTCAGTTTGAGTCGAGCGGGATGCGCGACATTTTGCGACGGTACAAGCCAGATACGGTGGAGGAACTCACGGCTCTGAATGCGCTTTATCGCCCGGGGCCGATGGACATGATCGACGACTTCATCGAGCGGAAGTGGGGCAGGCGCAAGGTTGAGTTTCTGCTACCAGAGCTTGAGGGGATTCTGAAGGACTCGCTGGGCGTGATCGTCTACCAGGAGCAGGTGATGCGGATCGCCAATGTGCTGGCGAACTACTCGCTGGGCGAGGCCGACCTGCTGCGGCGCGCGATGGGAAAGAAGAATGCCGAGGCAATGGCGGAGCAGCGGGACCGCTTCATGAGCGGCGCGGCGGCGCTGGGGCATCCGAAGAACGTGGTGGACGAGATTTTCGACCAAATGGCGAAGTTCTCGGGGTACGGGTTCAACAAATCGCACTCGGCGGCATACGCGCTGGTGGCGTATCAGACGGCTTATTTAAAGACGCACTTTCCGGTGGAGTTCATGGCGGCGCTGCTGACGAGCGAAACCTCGAAGCCGGAGAACGTGGTGAAGTACATCGGCGAGTGCCGCGAGATGGGCATTGCCGTGGAACCGCCCGACGTGCAGGCGTCCGGCGCGCAGTTCACGCCGCATGGCGCAGCCATTCGCTTCGGCCTTGCCGCAGTCAAAAATGTGGGCGGCAATGCGATCGAGTCCATCATGAAGGCGCGCGAGGAGGTGGGCGGCCGCTTCACCAGCTTCTGGGAGTTCTGCGAGAAGGTTGATTTGCGCGTGATGAACAAGCGCGTGATTGAGTCACTCATCAAAGCCGGTGCGCTGGATACGCTGGGCACGCGCGGGCAGCTGATGAACGTCGTGGACAAGGCAATGGAACGTGCGCAGAAGGCACAGCGCGATGCAGCACAGGGGCAGACTGGCCTTTTCGGGCTCTTCAATGAAGCGCCGGTGCCGGGCCGCGGCGGAGACGACCTGCCGCGCGTGGCTGACTGGGAAGAGAGCGAGCGGCTGGCGAATGAGAAAGAGGTACTGGGCTTCTTCGTCTCAGGTCACCCGCTGGACAAGTATGCCGAAAAGCTGCGCAATCTGCCGGGAGTCATTCCTGTGTCTGAAGCGCTGGAGCGCAAGCCGCCTGAGCGTCGCTGGGGCTCGCAGTCCGATCCCGCGGCCGAGATTCAGGTGGCTGGCATGATTCAAGGTCTGCGCGTGCAGAAGAGCAAGCGTGACCAGAAGCTCTACGCGCAGGCGGCGCTGGAAGATGCGAGCGGCAAGATTGACCTGATCTGCTTCTCGCGCGACTACGAGCGACTCTCAGGCCAATTGAAGATGGAGGCGCCTGTGCTGATTCGCGGCGTGCTCATGGGCGAAGAGGATTCTGCGCCGAAGATCTCCATCAGCGCAATTCAGTCGCTTGACGATGTGCAGGTCAAGCTGCCCGGAAGCGTGCGCATTCGCATCAATCTCGAGCGCGCAACAGAGGAGATGTTTGCCGCATTGAAGATTGCTGCTGACGCTGCGCCGGGGCCGGGGAAGGTGATGCTTCACCTTGAGATGAAGGGCGAGTATGCCGTGATTCTTGAGCCGGAGCAAATGAGCGTGGCCGCAGATCGCGGCTGGATAGAGCGCGTGGAAGAACTGGTGGGCAAGGGAACCGTGCAGCCCGTGAGCTAGGAAGCGCACAAGCGCGCCGCCCATGCGCGCACGGCTTCGATGCTGAGCGTCCTGCTGCCTGCCGCCAACTGCACCGCAAAGTTGCCGATGGTTGAGCTTTCGGCCTCGCCCGCTTTAACGGGCAGGCCGGTGCGCTGCGCAGTCAACTGCGTCAGCAATCTGTTGCGGCTGCCTCCGCCAAGCACGTGGATGCGATCGAGCTTGCGGCCCAGCATCTCTTCCAGATGAGTGAGCGCAGAGGCGTAACGGCTGGCGAGACTCTCAAAGATGACGCGTGCAAACAGCGGCTCATTGCCTGCTACGTCGGGAATTGTTGCGAAGCCGCGCAGGCTGAGCTCGTGGTTGATGCGTTCGAGCATGTTTCCGTCGAGCAGCAGCGGCTCGGCATCCACGTCGATGATGCCGGGAGCGCTGCGGGCGGCAGCCTCACGGACGAGGTCTTCGATGGTCCAGGTGCGGCCCTGTGTGCTCCACGCATCCATGCACTGCTTCACCAGCCACATGCCGTTGACGTTTGTGTGGAAGCAGAATCCGCCGGACGCAGCGCCCTGGTTGGTGTAGCGGGCTTCCATCGCTTCAGTCCGCGTAATGGGCTTATGGACGAGCGTACCGACCAGCGACCATGTGCCGGAACAGATGTAGGCGGTGGACTCCAGGCTGACGGGAATTCCGGCAATGGCGGAAGCGGTGTCGTGGCATGCTGGCGCAATCAAGTCTGTTTCGCTGAAGGCATCGAGCGCTGCCAGCGGGCCCTGCACGCGGCCCACGACGGTTCCGGCAGGCACAATGGGCGGTGCAGCGTCGAACACGAGCCCGAGTCGCTCGAAGAGCGCGCGCGACCAGTCACCGGTTTCAAGGTCGATCAGGCCCGTGTGCGTGGCGTTGGTGTACTCGGCCACGCGCTTTCCACCCAGCCAATAGAGAACGTACTCCGGCAGACATACCCAGGGCGCATGCGCGTCGATGCCGCAGGCGGGGTCTGCGAGCAACTGGTACAGCGTGTTGATGCGCAAAGGCTGCGCGCCCGTGAGGCAAAAGAGTTCCTTGGGCGGTACGATCGCATCCACGGCATCTTTGCTGGCGAGGGTACGCTCGTCGCGGTAGCAATAGGGTTCGCGCAGAGGCTTGCCATCCGCGCCCAGGCGAACGTAGTCCACCGCCCAGCCGTCCACGGCAATGGAGGCGATGCCCTCAGGCGCTTGTTCCGCTGCTTTTCGCAGGCCTTCCTCGATGCCGCTGAGGATGGCGGCCAGTGGCCAGTGCAGCGAGTTGTCCCGGTGCACCGGGCCGTTTGGAATGCGATGAATCAGCTCAATCAAAGGGCCGCCATCGCGCCAGCGGAGCAGGGAGACTCGGCAGCTTTCCGCACCCAGGTCGATGGCGACACGCGCCTTGTTTTCAGCGGGCAGATCCCCTTGTGCAATCACCGCAAAAATGCCTCGGTGAGTCCGCCGTCCACCGGGATCAGGTGGCCGGAGGTGCACCGCGCCCGCGGGCTGGCGAGGAAGAGAATCGCCTCAGCGCAGTCCGCCGGGTCAATCGGTTGATGCGTCAGCGTACGTTTTGCGTAGAAGCCGGCAAGAAGGCTGCGCAGTTCCTCATCGCTCTGGGACTCTTCAAAAGCAATGCTGTACTTGGTGAGCGAGGCGCGCACGCGATCGCGCGGAAACATCGTTGAGCCTTTCACCACGGTCGCCGGGCTGATGCCGTTCACACGCACGCGCGGCGAGAGCGCAACGGCCAGTTCGCGGACCAGGTGCGACAACGCAGCCTTGCTCACGTCATACGCCTCGCTGCCGCGCTTGGCGACGACCGCGTTGGCCGAACTGGTGAGGACGATGGAGCCGTCAAGCCCCTGCTCGTTGAACAGCTTGCCTGCCTCATCCGCCAGAAGATAGTTGGCGGTCACGTTTACATCGAGCGTGGTGGCCCACTGCGCGTCGCTGATCACGCCGTCAGGAGAAGACGGAAACATGGCAGCCGTGTTGATCAGGATGTCCACGCCGCCAAAGGCAGCCACAGTTGCCCGCAGCGCCTTGCCAATGGCTTCGCGGTTGCGGATATCGACAGGCGTCACGGCGACAAACTCTTTGGACGCGATGGTCCTCAATTCATCGGCAACGTGGGCCGCCGCTGCTTCGTCGCGGTCAGCCACCATCACGTGCGCGCCGCGCGCCGCAGCCAGCAGCGCTACCTCGCGGCCAATGCCGCTGCCTCCGCCGACCACGAGAGCGATGCGGCGGCTCAGTTCCTTCTCCGGCGGCTGGCGGCGCAGCTTGGCCTCTTCCAGCGCCCAATATTCAATGCGGAACGCTTCAAGAGCCGGCAGCGCTACATAGTTGGTGAAGACCTTGAAGCTGGCCGGGTCCACGCCCTCGGCGCACTGCGGCACCGTGCCTTTTATCTCACCATCGCCGAGCAGGCTTGCTCCTTCCATGACGTGAATGGCGTTGGTGTAGAACTCGCCGGTGATGCGCGCTTCAGTCTTGTTCTTTCCAAAGCTGAACATGCCCAGCCCGGGGATGAGCACGATCGTCGGGCTTGCGTCGCGCAGTGCAGGCGAGTCCGGCGTGGCAAACGAGTGATAGTAGGCGCGGTATTGCTCGCGGTATTCGTCGAGCGACTTCTCGATTTGCCGCTTAAGATCGTCCAGGCTCGCGCCCGCTGCCCACGGCACAAACAGCGGCCGAATCTTGGTGCGGATAAAGTGATCGGGGCAGCTTGTGCCCAGGAAGGCAAGCTCTTTTGCGTGGGCTGAATTTACAAACTGCAACACATCAGCCGCGTCGGTGAAACTGGAGATCCAGCGATTCTGCGTGCTCACCTTGCCGCGCAGAAAGGGCGCAATCTGCACGGCTAGCTCTTTGCGATCCGCACGCGCGGGAACAGCCTCGCCGCCGAAGCGCACCGGTCCTTTGGCGATGCCGTGCCGTTGAATGAACTGGCCTATCTGGTCAATCACGGTGAGCGTATTCACATAGCACTCACGCTGCGTCTGGCCCCAGGTGAAGAGTCCGTGGCCGCCCAGCACAATGCCATGGCACTCAGGATTTGCGGCGACCGCGCGCTTCATCATCATGGCCAGTTCAAAGCCGGGGCGCTGCCACGGCACCCACACCAGCCTGTGGCCGAACTCGCGGTTGAACTCTTCCATCTTGACTTTGCCGTTGGCTGATGCCGCTAGCGCAATGCCCCAGTCGGGATGCAGGTGATCGACGTGCGGAAAGGGAAGGAAGCCGTGCAGCGGCGTGTCAATGGACGCGGCAACGGGATTGTTGCGGAAGGTGCACAGCGGATACATTGCCGCCATATCATCTTCGGTGTCCACGCCCTTGTAGCTGCGTTCAAGAGCCAGCAGTTTGTGGAAGAAGAGTGTGGCAAAGCCAGCGCGCTTCATGCTGCCCAGGTCGCCGCCGGAGCCCTTCACCCAAAGCACCTCGACGGGTTCGCCGGTCAGCGGGTCAATTTCCATGATCTTGGAACTGGTGTTGCCGCCCGCAAAGTTTGTGATGCGCAAGTCCGACCCCAGCAGGTTGGAGCGATAGCGGAGAAGCTCCGGCTCGTCGAGGGTCGCGGCCAGGCTGGGGTCCCAGCGGTCTTCAAGGAACTTGAGGGCGGGCGAAGCGAATGTTGCCTGAGTCATAGAAACCACCGTGCGGGGAGATTCAAGAGTCAACAGAACGATACCACATCAGAATCAATAGGAAAAGTATTCCTTATTTGAACAATCAGGCCGCAGAATTGCGACTGCTCCACCGCTCCGGCCTCTGGTTATGGCTCCCGATAGGCCGTTACGCTTCGGGTTCTTCCGCAGGACTGCCATCCAGGTTGTCTGGCGTGACAACGCGGTGACGCACATAGTTATAGGGCGGCACGGTGTAGCCGCGCAGCAGGGCAATGCCAAGCTGGATGAGCCGGGGACCGTAGCCCTCCGCCTCATGGGAGATCGACCCCACGATTGCGCTTTTTCCGGTGCGCATCTCTTCGAGCACTTCGGGGATGCAATCCTGCCCGGCGATGGCGAAATCCTCTTCGCGGCCCGTAAGGCGCGCGGCATCCAGGACGCCCAATGCGCTGGAATCAGTGGCGGCGGCCACCAGAATGTGCTGTCCTTTGCGGCGGTTGCGGAGAAAGTCGGAAACAGCCAGGCGGCTGGGCTCGCGCATGCCGCGCCCCTCAAGCCGCACGTAGCGGTCCGCGGGCAGGTCCTTGAGCCGCTCTCGAATCCCCTCGAACGCGCCGGAAATGCGGCTCTGGACGAAGTTGCCGGCCTCGGAAAATCCCACGCCGAGCACCCAGTCCACCCGGCCTTTCCACTTGCGCAGGGCATACTGGCCCAGCAGGGAGCCGGCTTCAAAGCCCACCTCAAAGTTATCCACGCCAAAGTAAGTTGCGTTGGGATGGGGCACGTCGATTGCGACCAGCGGAATGTCGGCCTTTTTGAAGATGTTGGCGATGTGCGGCGCCACGTGCTCCTCGACCTGAAATTCAAGCACCAGGTCCACGCGCTTCTGTACAAACTCGTGGGCGTTCTGAATGGCGACATCGGGGTCCTGGCGATTATCGAGCGTCAGCAGTTCTACGCCTGCCGCCGCGGCAGCCGCGGTGACGCTTTGTGCCATGGCTACGGAGAAGGGCATCTCGCCGCTCTGCACCGCAAAGCCGAAGCGCAGCCGCCGCGGGCGCGAGACAAGGCGGTATTGCCCGTCCTGCGACTGGGCCACATAGCCGCGGTGCACCAGCGTCTTCAAAATGCGATAGACGCTGGTTTTGGAAATGTGCGTTTTCTGGAAGACGTCTTCAAGCGTGGCGGGAGCGTTGTTCTGCTCCAGCAATTCGAGCACGTCGAGCGCCTTTGAAAGAATAGGAATCAGGTAGAGCCGCTTGATCTTCGCTTTGCGCAACCGTTCGTCTCCGTGGGTGCCGTTTCATTACCGAAACGCTGCGAACAAGCATAACCTGTTTCAGGCATAACTGTTGACTGTCGTATTGCGCCCTGCGCGCTCCCTGCTTACCCGCTCCACGTAGCCGTCGTTGCGCAAGGCCTCCAGTGGATCGGCCGGCAGTCCGCGCGCCTCGCGCCAGCCGCGCGTCAGCGGGCGCACGTCGCGCCAGAATGCGCCGCGGAAAAGCTCTTCCGCGGCGACCAGGTCACAGGACTGCTGGAGTCGCGCCAGTTGCTTGCGATCGACGAGCGCGGCCTTCACCCACAGTTCCTGTGCGGTCACCACAGTCTGGACGGTTGCCTCAATCTTGCCTTTCAGGTTATGGCTCTGGTCGATCATGAAGGCGATACCCGGGTCCAGACCGTCTTCCGCTCCTGCATGAATCTCATGGAAGATACGGAAAATCTGGTACGGATCAATGGAACCGAGCGTCAGGTCGTCATCCGCATAGCGGCGATCGTTGAAGTGGAAGCCGCCGAGTAACCCGGTATGCAGAAGCCATGCCACAATCTGCTCGATATTCTGCGCCGAATAATGATGGCCCGTGTCCACCAGGACGCGGGCCTGGCTGCCGGCCTCGCGCGCCAGATGCGACGACATGCCCCAGTCGGCGATGTCAGTGTGATAGAAGGCCGGCTCAAAGGGCTTGTACTCGATCAGCAACCGCTGGTCCGGCCCCAGGTGCGCGTGGACGGTGCGCAGCGCATCCTCCAGCCAGCCAATGCGCTTGCGGATGCTCTGTGTGCCGGGATAATTTGAGCCGTCGGGCAGCCACAGCGACAGGTCGCGTGAGCCAAGGCGCTTGGCAATCTCGATCGACTCCAGCACGTGCCCGACCGCATGCTCGCGGACCTTATCCTCCGGGCTGCATAGAGAGCCATATTTGTATGCCTGATCCTGAAAAAGGTTGGGATTGATGGAGCCGGCGCGAATTGCAAAGCTTTCCTCCAGGTTCTGCACCTGCGGTACATCGCGGACACCATTGGGCAGATCCCAAAGCACGTGCAGCGCCAGTGTTGGGGTTGCGCCGGTCAGTCGTTTCACCTCGGCCGCGTCAGAGAATTTCTCCGCCAGCGTGGATGCCGCCGCCGCCTGGGTGAACTTGCCAAAGCGCGTGCCGGTGTTGGCGAATCCCCAGGAGGGAATCTCGATCTGGAAGGAGTCCAGAGCCTGTGCTGCCTGATCGAATACTGCGGATTCCGATTGCTTCATACATACCCGCCTTGCCGTCGCCGGCCCCAAGCTAATCTTGCGGCCTGCCAGAATCATGAGGAGAAAGCAGAACTCGCGTACGCCTTCTTCGCAGCTTCATCCCCTGCTGCGAGCCGGTCGCACCGTTTGCGGCACGCAGACTGGATCGTATACGAGGCGGTGCATAGTCGGCGATTAGACGGCAAATGCCGTTAGAGAAGGCCACTACACCAGAGATTTGCAAGTCGCGCTCCACGTGCCTAACCCGCTGCGAAAAAGTCATAATATTCGATAGGGAGATGAATTGTCTATTGCAATGACAGAAACAGAGCTCGCGGCCCGCGTCACCTCAGCCCGTCAGGAGCTAGAACCTGTGCGACGCCATCTGGTGCCTTAACGTTGCCGGGCACTTTTGCCGGATACATCCTGCAGCAGAACAGGAGAAACATTCGCACTACGAGCTGCGGGACTCCGCGTTCGTTCTTTTCCTGCCTCATGTCCTTTGATGAACTGGGCCGGTCGCCAGCCTGTTCAAGCGGGTTCCTCGCTCCAGTCGCAGGTTATGTTGCGGTGCTGTTCCGCGCTGGCCACGGCCCACTCCAGCAGCCGCGCCACGCGCCAGGCCGCAACGGGTTGAACGGGCGCGGCGGCCTTGCCCAGCAGGGCATCGCGCACTCCCGCATAGTAGAGGCGATAATCACCGGGAACCGGCTCGAAGGCCCGGGTCAGCATGCTTCCATCCACATCCACGCTCAGCGTGCCCCAGTTGGCTGGCGGCTCTTCTCCCCAGTCAGACGCCGTGATGCGCGTTACTTTATTGAGCTCCGCTTCCTGCAAGTCCAGTCCCCACTTCCAGTAGTTTCCCTTGGTCCCGCGCAGATGAAAGCGCGGCCGTGCCAGCGCAGACAGAAAGTTGGCCCCCAGCGTTACCAGAAAATCCGGATAGTGGAGTCGTATTGTGAAGGAGTCGTTTGGACCCTCGCCATCGCGCTCTCGCAAGACCTCCGCGCCGACAGCCTCGGGTTTGCCGAAAAGCGCCAGTGCCTGATCTGCGATATGCGTTCCCAGGTCCAGCAGGATGCCGCCCTGATCCGGGTCGTCCTTCCATGCGCGGATAGCGTGGCCGGGCCGCCAGCGGTCAAAGGTTGACTCAACGTGTACGAGCCGGCCAATCAATCGTTCATGCAGTACTCTTTGAATCGTCCGGAAATCGCTGTCCCATCGCCGGTTATAAAACGGAATCATGTGCAGTGTGCGTTCGCGGGCAAGTTCGATCAGCTGTGCCGTTTCCTGTGAGCTGACAGCCACCGGCTTATCCACCAGCACGCTTTTGCCGGCTTGCAGTGTCTGTCGCGCCACCTGATAGTGCGTACTGTTGGGTGTTGCCACTACCACCAGTCCAATGGACTTGTCGGCCAGCAGTGCATCCAGCGAGCGGTAGGTGATGATGTCCGGATAGCGCTCCGCCGCCTTGTCGGAGTTGCGCTCGACCACGGCAGCCAGTTCCAGCCCTTCCACCGACGAAATCAGCGGCGCATGAAACACCCTTCCTGCCATTCCAAAACCGACCAACCCCACTCGAATCATTTGTTTCCCCTGCTGGCCAGTCTTCATGCTCCCAGCCCGCTCAACCTTCGAGTTTATACCGCGTCTCCGCCAGCCTGTAGAGCCGCCGCCATACCAGCCGGTTCACCGTGATCACCATGAGCGCCATCAGCACGGTAGCCAGCAGAAGGGTAGAAAACTTGCCGCTGTCGGTGGCCGCGCTGATCTGCGCGCCCAGGCCAAGGGTTTGCATCGTCCGGTTGCCGATGTGGAAGTACTCCGCCACAATGGAGGCATTCCACGCGCCTCCTGAAGCCGTTACAAGCCCCGTGATCAGGTAAGGGAAGATGCCGGGCAGGATCAAGGTGGTCCAGCGCTGCCAGCGTGAGAAGCGGTAGAGCGATGCCGCTTCCTTCAAGTCGGACGGAATCGCCATGGCCCCGGCAATCACGTTGAACAGGATGTACCACTGCGTGCCCAGAAGCATCAGCGCAATGGACCCAAGGCCCAGCCCGCCTCCAATCCGTATGAGCCCCAGCAGCAGTACAGGGAACAGCGCCGTGGCCGGTACCGACGCCACCACCTGCGTCACCGGCTGCAATATCCGGGCCAGCCTAGGGTTGAAGCCGATCGCGACGCCCACAGGAATTGTCCACGAGGCAGCAATGGCCAGCGCCGCATTGACGCGCAGAAACGTCGCTCCCGCGCCGAGAAAAAGCAGCCGGATGTCAGCCCACGCGACCCCATGCAAAATCCTGGCAGCCTCTCTCGCGCCCCACACCACCACGAGTCCTGCAAAGATCGCAAGCCATGTCTGGAGCATTCTGCCGCCGCGCTTGCTGCTGTCCTCCACCGGTTGCACCACACGGCACTCGCGCGTTGTCGACAGGCGGTGATAGATGCGCTCTTCCAGACCGCCCCAGGCGCGTGCAGGCAGCCTCGTTAGGAAGCTTGACCGCTGCATCAGCGCAAGGATCGGCGACGTGACCCGCGAGGCGGACTCCACCTGCTCAAACTTGAACTTGTCGCTCCAGGCGATCAGCGGCCGCCAGATCAACTGGTCCGTGGCCACAATGATCAGCACCAGCACGCCCAGCCCCCACAGCAGCGCATGCATGTCCACCGGATCAGCGGACGCGGCTGTCTGCAGATAGCTGCCCAGCCCAGGCAGCCGGAAGAAGCGATTGCCCAGCGGGAACATCTCGCAGGCGATCAGAAAAAACCATCCGCCCGCCACTGACACAATGGAGTTCCAGATCAGCCCGATCGCGGCAAAGGGCATTTCCAGTTGCCAGAAGCGCTGCCACGCCGAATAGCGGTAGATGCGCGAGGCCTCGATCATCTCGCGCGGAATGCCTTTAAGCGACGAGTAGAAGCTGAAGGCCATGTTCCACACCTGGCCGGTAAAAATCAGCAGGATGGAACCCATCTCAATGCCCAGTTGATGTCCCGGCACCAGGGCCATCATGGCCAGCATCACGCCGGGCAAGAAGCTCAGTACCGGAATGGATTGCAGAATGTCCAGCACCGCAATCATCCACGCTTCGACGCGGGGATTGTAGGCGGCAACGTAGCCATAGCTCACGGCAAAGATCAGGCTCAGCAGGTATGCAATGCCGATGCGCGCAATGGAGTAAAACGCATACAGCGGCAATGCACGCACAGAGTGAGAGATCTCCACCGCCGGCACGGGCCTGGTGAGCCAGTAGCTGCCCAGCTGGATCATGCCGAAGAAGACGGTAAGGCCACAGGCTCCTACCGCCATGTCGGTGAAAAACGGCCAGCTCCGCACTGCCACCAGTGAGCGCCCGAATGTGTTCTGCAAACTCATTCGGCTTCCTCGTCCGCGGCAATCTCCTCTTCCAGCGCGTCGGGCATTACAAAGCGTCGCCGCCCAGCGTCAAAGTCGAACAGTTCGGCATAGCGGCCCCAGGTCACGGCCGTTTCCATCTGGCGCAGGCTCTCTTCCTCGCTGAACTGCTCGTCGAGCATGTCGAGGAAGAAATCCTCCGGTACGGTATGGTCGCTCTTGCTCTCCAGTGCTCGCCGGATCTGGCGCAACAGCAGGACATTCTGTTGGGCTGCCTCGCGGAACAGTTCCTTCTGGCGCAGAATTTCGGAGTTGGCAAACTCCGCGCCGCTCTCGGTAATGGCAGCGTCGCCTTCCTCAATTTTCAGAAAGCCCAGCAATTGCGCCGCATCTACAATCGGCAGCAGGTCGTCGATTTCGAAGGCCAGGTCGTCGGCCAGGCGATAGATGTCGTCGCGTCCACCCTTGTCGAGCAGCAGTTCAAGCAGTCCGGCCATGCCACCGGGCCGTGCGTGCGGCAGCATCTGGTAGCGCATCTGCCGCTGGTCGCGTATGCGCGGCCCCAGTTGCTGTTCGGGTGCTTCCGCGGGAACCACTCCGGGCCGGGTCAGCACCTTGTAGATGTAGTCCACCAGTTGCGTAAACGGCTCTGACTTGCGATCGCGCGGCTGCGCCAGTTGCACCTTGAAATCGGTGCGGATGTGCCCCGGATTGCGTCCCAGCACGATGATGCGATCGGCCAGCAGAACCGCTTCTTCAATGTTGTGCGTCACCAGAAAGACAGCCTTCGTGGGCATGGTCTTCTTGGCCCAAAGCTCCAGCAGCTCGCTGCGCAGATTCTCAGCCGTCAGCACATCCAGGGCAGAGAAGGGCTCGTCCATGAACAGCACTTCCGGCTCCACTACAAGAGCCCGCGCAAAGCCCACCCGCTGCCTCATGCCGCCCGACAGCTCCTTGGGATAAGCCGCTTCAAAGCCGTCCAGTCCCACCGTGTCCAGCATCTTCATGCTGCGCTCATGGCGCTCCGCCGGCCCCACGCCGCGAGCCCGCAGTGGAGCTTCCACGTTCTCAAGCACCGTGAGCCAGGGGAAGAGAGCAAAAGTCTGGAAAACGATGGAGACGTTGATTTCCGCATTGGCGATGGGCTTCTCGTGCCAGTAGACCTCGCCCGCCGAAGGCCGTGATAGCCCGGACAGCATCCGCAACATGGTGGACTTGCCCGAACCTGACGGCCCCAGCAGCGCAACGATCTCTCCCGGCACAATGCTCAGGTCAGTGGGCGAAATGACCTGGATGCGGTTCTCACTGGGCTGGGCGTAGTATTTCTCAATCTTCGCAGCGCGAATGATCGCCTCGCGATCAGCGCTCTGCGGGCCGTTCTTGAGCTCAACTTGCTGCATCCATGGTTCTCCGGTTCGAGGTCCGCTTGCGCAAACTGCGGCGAGTGGCCGTGCAAGGTTATGAGTGCTGTATTGCTCCAGGAAGACGAAACCAATGCTGTCTTGGACGGCAATTTCCCTGATGAGTTCTCTTTAGCCCGCAACAAAGTCTTCAGGGCCGCGTCAATAAGATTAAAGGAAGCCCTGCGCCCGCAGAGCGTATCATGACTAGAAAAGAGCCCTGCGAGAATAGTGCGTCGTTTCAGGAAGCTTTGAGCCGTGCCTGGCGTTGCTCTTTTCTTGAGATGCTAATTTGCGCCACCTCGTTTTAATGTGTAGGAGAGTATGCCCGAAAACCGCGTCCAACCCAAGGTTCTTGTCGTAGACGATGAACAGGTCATTGCAGATACCCTGGCTATGATTCTGAATCAGAGCGGGTTTGATGCCCGTGCCGCATATTCAGGCGAAAAAGCCCTGGAACTGGCCTCGACCTTTGCGCCGGATATGCTCATCACCGATGTCATCATGGCCGACCTGAACGGCATTGACGCGGCCATCCGGATTCGCGCCCTTCTGCCCCAGATCAAAATCCTGCTCTTCTCAGGCCAGGCTGCCACCGCTGACCTGCTTGAAAAGGCGCGTGCGCAGGGCTACGAGTTCGAGATCCTCGCCAAACCAGTGCATCCCCGGGATCTGCTGAGCAAATTGCGAGGGTAGGGAAGAGTCAGCGCAGACGCTTCCGGCCCGAGTGCCCATTTGGGCGGCTCCGCTCGATGCAACTTTCTCTGCACAATCTTTCTTATTTTATAAAGATTCTGCGATTCTTCAGAATTTGAGTTCGCGCCTTCCCTCCAGCGCGCGCGCCATCGTCACCTCATCGGCATATTCAATGTCGCTGCCCGCGGGCACGCCGGTGGCTATGCGCGTAATCTTCACGGGAAAACCGCGCAGCGCGCCGGCCAGCCAGTTTGCTGTCGCCTCGCCTTCCAGGGTGGGGCTGATGGCAACAATCACCTCGTCCACTTCGCCGTTCTCCACGCGAGCCAGCAGCGAACTCGTGCGCAACTGGTCGGGGCCCACGCCGTGCAGCGGAGAAAGCGTGCCGTGCAGCACATGATATACGCCCTTGTACTCCCGTGCGCGCTCCACGGCGGCAATGTTGGTGGGTTCTTCCACCACGCACACCTGCCGCTGGTTGCGCGTCGGACTTGTGCAATAGATGCAGGGGTCCACGTCGGTTACGTTGTTGCACACAGAACAAAGGCGCAGGCTTGCTTTAAGTCCCCTCACCGCATCAGCCAGCGCGGCGGCATCGTCGTCACTGGAGCGCAGAATGTGAAACGCGTAACGCTGCGCCGTCTTGGCGCCCACGCCCGGCAGTTTCTTCAGTTCTTCAATCAGCCGCGACATCGGCTCGGCGTAACGTGACACCGCATGCCCCCTTAAATCGTCCGGTACACAATGCCGGTGAATGCGTCGCCGTTCATCATGCCCTTGGCCCACGTGGCATCGAAGGCAGCCGTCGGTTTTTTTGCCACCACTTCCTGCTCGCTGGCGCCCGCGCTCTTGAGCGCCGCCACCTTGTCGTGCACCGCTGCAAGCATGTCGTGGAACTGCTGCAACTGGGCTTTTGTTCCCAGCGGACCGTGCCCCGGAATGATCTTCGTGCCCGGCCCCGCAATGGCCAAAGCCTTTTTGTCCGCCTCGATCATGCCGCCAATCGTGCCGCCCGTTCCTTCATCGATGAAGGGATACATGCCATTGAACCAGATATCGCCCACGTGCAGCACGTCGGCTTTGTGGAAGTGAATGTAGATGTCCGTATCTGTATGCGCGGGGTCAAAATGTTCCAGGTTCAGCGAGTCTCCGTTGTGCCAGAGGTGCATGCTCCGGTCAAAGGTCAGCATGGGCAAAGCACCTGCAGGCGCGGCGGGCAGTGAGAAGCCCATCATCTTCATCGTCTGCGGCGTCGCCAGCCGTTCGCGGGTCATTTGGTGCGCGTAGATTGTGAATCCCGCCGCGTGCATGCCTTCATTGCCGTCGGTGTGGTCGATGTGCCAGTGCGTATTGATCAGCGTGCTCGCCGGGTCGTTGCTCAACGCGGCCAGAGCTTCACGAATCTTCGGTACCGCAGTCGCAAAGCTGGAATCAATCAGCAGCTTGCCGTCCGGGCCAATCTGCGCGGCCATGTTGCCGCCCGCACCCTGCAGCAGATAGAGATTGTCATACAGCTTTGTCGTCTTGATAGGAGTGGACGCGCCTGCCGCCCGCATCTGCCCGACAGGATCGGCTGCCTTCGCCGCTTGCGCCATCATCCAGCGAGGAGCCATTGCCGCCGCGCCCGCTGTCAGGCCCATCTGCATAAAACTTCTGCGATTCATCCCTGCCATCATCGTTCCGACCTCCCGGAAAATCCAGATTGCAAATTCAGCCGAGTCCCGGCAGCTTCAGCCCGCCCAACATGCTCTGCACATTCGACTGGATTGCCTCGTCCGCCTTGCGCCCTGCTTCGTTCACAGCCGACACCACCAGGTCCTCCAGCATTTCCACATCCTGCTGGTTGCCGCTCAGGCTGCTCACCGCCGCGGGGTCAATGTGCAGCTTGAGCAGTTGCTTTTTGCCATTCATCGTCGCCGTCACCGCGCCGCCGCCACTGGAGCCCTCCACCACCGTCTGCTCCAGCTTGCGCTGGACCTCCTCCTGTAACTGGCTGGCCTGAGACAGCATCTCAGTGAGCTTGAGCGGATTGATCATTGCGCCTCCTCGTGGACGCTGCTATTTCTTGCGAAGATCCACCACACTGCGGACTTCGGCTTGGAAGATTTCCTTTGCGCGCTGTACCAGGGGATTGGCCAGCGCCGCCTCCTGAACGCTTCCGGCCAGCGGTGCTGCCGCCAGCGCCTGCCCTGCGCTCTCCCCGGTGCCGGGAGCCACCAGAAAGCGCGTGGGCGCGCCCAGTTGCTGCAGTTGCTGGCGGATAATCTTCTCCGCGGCGGCATTCACTGTCAGGCTCAACATCTTTTTGCCCATCGCCGCCACTTCAATGCGCAGGCTTGCGCCGTCCAGCGTCCACACACCTGCGCCCAGCAGTTGCGACGCCGAACTGTGCCCGGCAGCCGCCAGCGCCTGCACGACCGCATTTCGCACTGAAGCCACTGAAATTGCGCCCGCTGCCGGAGGAGCCACCGCAGCCGGAAGGCGCTCCGGCGCAATCTCCACAACGGCAGTAGCCTGCTTGGCAAGCGAGCCCTCGGTCAGCGTTTCAGCAAAGCCTGTCGTCTGCCCGTTCGCTACCGGGAACGGCGTCGCCAGCCGCTGCGGCGTAACCGCTGTCCCCGTTTCCGCAACCGGCGCAGGCCGCGACCTCTCCATGGACGCACTTTCCTTCGGAGCCGGAGGAGAGCTCAAACTGCCGCTCGTTCCAAACGGCGAAAGAGTCGGCGCGGGTGTTGCCGTCTGTGTGCCTACCGATGCCGTGCGCGAAGCGCTCGATGCGGGCCTCGGACTGGGCGTGCTGCCGCGCATACCCGCACTGCTCGCCACGCCGCTCAGCAGTTCTTCCAGCGGCAGCAGCCGCTGCGCGTGAATCAGCTTCAGCAGCCCCAGTTCCAGGTGGAAGCGCTGCTCCTGCCGGTAGTTCAACTCATCAAAAGTGCGCAGTACAATTTGCAGATTGCGCGTCACCTCTTCTTCGGTAAACAGGAGGGCCGTGCGCGCCGCACGCGCCCGCTCGTCGGCTGAGATCTGCAGCAGTTCCGTCTGCTCGCCGCCCAGCTTCGCCATCAGCGTATTGCGCAGGTAGCGCGCCATGTGCCGCGCCAGCGATGACGGGCTGTTGCCCGCATTCAGCAGCACATTCAACTGTTCCATTAGCGCGGCACTCTGCCCCGCAGCCACCGCCTCCAGCAACCGCTCAAACACGGCATTCGGCACCGAGCCCATCAGCTCGCGAATCTGTGTTGCTGAAAGCACAGGCCGCCCATTTTCCACCGGAGCCGAGGCAATCGCCTGGTCCATAATGGAAAGCGCATCGCGCATTGAGCCGTCGCCTGCCTCGGCCAGCAGCGCCAGCGCGGCATCTTCGGCCTCCACCTGCTCCTCGGCGGCAATCATCTTCAACTGCGTCAGAATGTCGTCAAACTTCACCGCGTGAAAGCTGAAGTGCTGGCACCGCGAGCGAATCGTCTGCGGAATATTCTCCGGCTCCGTCGTCGCCATCATGAAGATGACATGCGCCGGCGGCTCTTCCAGCGTCTTCAGCAGCGCATTGAAGGCCGCATCGGTAATCTGGTGCGCCTCGTCGAGAATGTAAATTTTGTAGCGGTCGCGGGCAGGGGAGTAGCGCGCCGCATCGCGCAACTCGCGAATTTCGTCAATGCCGCGATTAGTGGCCGCATCGATTTCGATCACGTCCACGGCTGTGCCTTGCCGCACTTCGTTGCAGGAGTCGCACACACCGCACGGCTCCGGCGTCGGCCGCTCCGCCGCGCCCACTTCCGTGCGGCAGTTCAGCGCCATCGCCAGAATCCGCGCAATCGTCGTCTTGCCAATGCCGCGATGCCCGCTGAAGATGTAGCCGTGCGCCATGCGGTTCTGGCTCAGCGCGTTCAGCAGCGTCCGCGTCACGTGATCCTGCCCGGCCACGTCGGCAAAGCGCTGCGGGCGATACTTTCTGGCCAGAACCTGATAACCCATCTGTCTGCGTGCTCCTCGGCCAGCCTTCACAGCAGGCTGCCTAGGTGGGATTGTATCGTTCTCAGCCCCACCCCACGCCGCGTGGAAAACCACAGCCAGGCGATTCCCTGATTGGCATGCGGAACGAAGTAACTCCCTGAAAAATAAAGTTCCTGCGCGGCGATGGACTGGTTATAGTGCTTGGAGCAGGTGTTTCCCCATCGATGAGGTCCCCAAAATGGCGCGACGACTCAGCGGTCTGCTCCCGATATTTTCGTTGCTCTTGCTTGCCCGATGGGCAGCCGCACAGCCGGAGCATGCACAGGCCGCCACTGCGCAGCCCGGGAGCCCAGAGCGAATCACCCTCGGCCAGGCCGCGGTGCCGCTCAACGGCCCGTGGAAGTTCCACATCGGCGACTCGCCCATCGACCCCAGGACTGGCCAGCCGCTGTGGGCCGAACCGGACTTCGACGACTCCAACTGGGAAACCGTCGACCTGACCCCGAAGCAGGGGGCAACCGATCCTATTGCGGGTATGCCCGGTTATGTGCCCGGCTGGACGGCACGCGGCCATGCTGGAGACTGGGGCTACGCCTGGTACCGGATCCGCGTCCGGGTGGACGTACCGGCCGGGCAATCGACAGCATTGGCCGGACCGGACATCTTCGATGACGCCTTTCAGCTCTTCGCCAATGGATCGCTCCTCGGCGGCTTTGGCAACTTCAATTCGCGGCAGCCTATTGCCTATTACTCGCAACCGACCATGTTCATCCTGCCAAACGCCGGGGCTGCATCCGGATCAACTCAGGTTCTAGCCTTCCGCTTCTGGTTGGCCTCGAACGCCTTTCTACTGGACGGTCCCGATCCAGGTGGCATGCACGGCGCACCCGACATTGGCGAGGTCGGCGCAGTACGACTTGCCTACCAGGCCAAATGGCTGAACCTGATCAGACCCTTCTCTGCTGGTGCCTTTGTAGCCATCGTCTTTGGGTTGCTCGCGCTGATGGCCTTCAGTTTGCTCTTCTTCGACCGATCCGACTCTGTCTACGCGTGGATGGGCCTTCTCTTCCTGCTCACGGCTGCAGATGGAGGGATCCTTATACTCTCCAATTCGGGCCAGCTTCTGAGCATCCCTGGAGGCAATCTACTCAACAGCATCATTGATCCCTTGTCGGATGCCACATGGGTCATCGTCTGGTGGATCTGGTTCGGGCGGGGCATCTCCCCCAGGCTGCCGC
>JAJXZL010000047.1 GCA_021780075.1 Acidobacteriota bacterium | reverse complement strand
CATCAACATACGCGGGCTTCAGCCCCTGCGTGCCAACTTTGGGAAACTTCCGGTTAGCCGGTCATACGACCGGAGCGCACCAAGATCAAATCGGTGATCTTACAATTTCGGTTCAACGAACAACGTGGAAAGTGCGTTTCCAGCGCGTGTCTGGGAAGAAACGCACAAGTACGTGGCCGAACCACGCGAGCTTGTTACCGATTCCTGTTTGTTCAAGTTGTCCATCAGTGGCCTTGAACGACCAATAGTTGAACAGCGGACGGCCAATGATGTTGGCGCGCGGCACGAAGCCCCAATAGCGCGAGTCCAGGCTGTTGTGCCGGTTGTCGCCCATCATGAAGTACATGCCGGGTGGAACCACCAGGTCGCCGTCGTGCACATAATTTGAGAAGTTCACAGCCCACGACTCTGTGGCCCCGGCCGCCTCCGACGGGGATACTGCGGGAAAATCATCGAGGAATTCGTTGAAGTTATCCGTCGTCGTCGGCTGCGCAAATCCAACAGGCTGCGCGACGCCATTCACGATCACGATGCCGTTGCGAAGGTGAATATGATCGCCCGGTACGCCAATCAATCTCTTCACCAGGGGAGTGTACTGCGGTGTTCCATCTGCGTCAGTGGCATCAATACCTGGCTGATAAACAGGCTTGCGGAACACCACAATATCGCCGCGTCTCGGCTCGCGATACCGTATGAGCGGCATCCACGAAGTGGGCGGCATGAGCGTGATACGGTCGACGACAAGGTGATCGCCGACAAGCAAAGTGTTCTCCATCGAACCAGACGGAATGAGGTAGTTCTGGGCTAAGAAGGTCAGAATGAACAGACCCACTACTAGAACTGTGCAGATGCTGGCCAGCGCCTCGAAAGGAGTCTCTTCCCGATTGATGTCGGCGGAAGCCGCGGGCTTCGTTGAAACAGGAGATCTCTTCCTCGCTGAACTCATCCAAAGGCTCCTCAGGAAGGCTGGCGAGCCCCAGGGCGTTCGCAGCGGTCACTTCAAAAGCGATGATTTCATGTATGTTCGACTGTCGCCGGTTCGCGTCTTGACCAGAGTCTACCAAATCCCTGTGCCAGCTGCCCCAGGTCTCGATTCTGAAACCTGGGATCCCTCAAACTCCCCACAACCCAGCCTTGCGCCAGCGCACGACTCCAGCCGTACCATCAACCCCACCCCCACCCAAAAACCTGTCATCTTGAGCGCAGCGCAGCGGAGTCGAAAGATCTGCGGTTGTCTTTTTATCCTCTTTAGCAAGCCGATCAACCGCACCCACCCAAGCCTTGCATCAGGCCACGACCCCAGCCGTACCAACAACCCCACCCCCACCCAAAAGCCTGTCATCTTGAGCGCAGCGCAGCGGAGTCGAAAGATCTGCGGTTGTTTTTTATCCCCTTCAGCAAGCCAATCAACCGCACGCAACCCCGCCTTGTGTCAGGGCACAACTTCAGTCGTGCCGAAAAATGCCGCATCAACATACGCGGGCTTCAGCCCCTGCGTGCCAACTTTGGGAAACTTCCGGTTAGCCGGTCACTCGCTCGCGATGCGCGGATAAGCGATCACTCACGCACTGTTTTGGGCCAACTGCGCCCGGCGCAGTAGTAGTAGATAGGTCAATGTAGTGAGGCTCGAGACGACCGCCGATATACAAAAGTTGACGTAGTCATCGGTTGTCAGGTCATGAGAGCTAGCGCGGGTAAGGACGGCGAAGAGAACAAGGGCTGGCCCAATACCGCTTCCAAGCGCAAGGTAAACCCAGAAACGCCATCCTCTGCTGCTTCTCACTAGCAAAACGTAGGGTAACCCCAGAAGCCATCCGAAAATGGTAACTGCGGACGCAGAGATAAGAAACGCCAAGAACGCACCTAAAACGCCGGATGCAACGTCAGATACCGAGTCGCTCCGTTTAAGAGGAGAATACGTGAGCAGCCAAATCAGCGTAAGAAGGGCAATTGCGCACATTGCAACCACCCAGCCGATCAGTCCGTAAAACAGCCGCTTCCACCATGGAACCATGGTCCGCGCACCCTCTTCGTCAGGTTATATCAACCTGAAAGACAATCCGGAAATAGTTCTGGATTTCTCGCTTCGGACGGATAGCCTGTTTTTGCGTTCCGGGCGGATTGTCGCCTAACCGGACATAACTCAAACTCACACCAGCCACCCGCCACCGCAGTCAAGCCCTCCGCAACAACACCCGCCGCAAGCCCCTGAATCCATTCACCCAATTCACCATCCCGGCTTTGCAGAATATTTCTCCAATTCCTTCACAATCAGAGTAGTCAGCAAAACGGCCAACCAGCCTGCCGCATCAGGAGGAACCCGCAATGTCCACCAGCTTCCAATCCGC
The DNA here is from genome assembly GCA_021780075.1 of Acidobacteriota bacterium. GTDB lineage: Bacteria > Acidobacteriota > Terriglobia > Terriglobales > Acidobacteriaceae > Telmatobacter. The sequence goes on along the minus strand of JAJXZL010000047.1, from coordinate 35,028 downwards.
CTCATCTTCTGCCGAGCCCGCCGCCAACCCCGCCGTCGCCCGCTGTTGTGAGGCCTTTGCGCGTGTGTACAAGGCCAATATCGCCATCAATCAAACCAAAGCCACTGCCACGGAGTGCGCAGCCGCCGCCTTCTGTGAAGCCATGCCTCCACTCGTCGGCTACGACAACATCCGCGACTTCATCGCCTGCGTCGCCCAAGGCATCCTCCTCGGCGCCATCGAATCTTCAAGAAGCAGCAAGCTCCTCTACGCCGCCCAGGTCGCGCTCAGCGGCGCGCGCTCTCGGCCCAGTCCTCCCCAAGCCACCGCCGCCTGACTCGTGCACGCAGTGTCGCAGATGCGCCGGTCCGTACCCACCCCCTACCCCCCCTTGAAAGGCATTTGCGGTTTTCCACAAAAAGTTCGCGGAGTATTTCACGCCTCCGATCGGGCTTCTTCACGCCGCATGCACAAACGCAGAAATTCGGATTCGAGAGTGAATCTCAAACCGAAGGGAACCTTTCGATACGGAGGGAGCATTTCAAGCCGGAGGGAGCAGGGGCCTTCAGGCCCCTGAACCGCGTGCAATCAAAGTAAGGGGCTTTAGCCCCGGACTTTTTCCTCGCCGCCAAACGGCCACTGCCGCAGCCGACGCGCACGCACCAGATAAATCAGCGTGCCGCTCACGGCAATGCCCGCCGCCACCGTCAGCCCGCCCACCGCATGGCTGCGGTTGGCCAGAATAAACAGGAAGCCGCCCATCGCCACCAGCGGCGGCAGCGGATACAGCGGAATCCGAAACGGCCGCTCCAACTCTGGTCGCTGCACCCTCAACAGCATCACGCCCACGTGCTGCAGCAGAAACTGCAACAGAATGCGCGTAATCACCAGCATCGTAATCACCTGCTCCAGGCTGAAAAAGCAGAATGCCGATGCCACCAGCCCCAGCGCCACCAGCGACCGGTGCGGAATCCCATGCTTCGGATGCACAGCCGCCAGCGCGCTGAAATAGTTCCCGTCCCGCGCCGCCGCAAACGGCACGCGACTGTAGCCCAGCAGCAGCGAAAACACGGACGCAAACGCCGTCCACATAATCAGCGCCGCCATCAGCCGTCCCGCCCACTCGCCAAACGCCGACCGCGCTATCTCCGCCACCAGTTGCAAGTGCGCCACGCCGTTGCCCACGTGGCTCGCCGCATCGCGCACCGCCGGCAGCGCCGCCAGGTTCATCGTCACGTAGAACGCTGAGACAAACAGCACTGAAAGCAGAATCGCCCGCGGAATCGTCTTCTCCGGCCTGCGCACCTCGCTGCCCAGAAAGCAGATGTTGTAGTACCCCCAGTAGTCATACGTCGTAATCAGCGTCGCCTGCGCCAGCCCGCCCAGCGCCACCGCAATTGATTGCGCGGGCGCCATCGGCATGTGCCAGCCGCCATGCGCCGCCGCTCCCGCAAAGCCCGACGTAATCACGCCCGCCAGCGCAGCCAGCACTCCAGCAAACAGCACCCACGCCAGCCGCGTCACCGAGCTCAGATTCCGATACAGCAGCGCCGTCACCAGCAGGCATGTCCCCGCCGCGACAAAGTTCGCATAGTGCAGCGCGGGCAACGCGGCGACCGGAGCGCCCATCAGCCCCGGCCAGAACCACGCCAGAAAACTTGACAGCCCAATGCAGCCCGACGCAATTGAAAGAGGCGCTGAAAAACTCAGTTGCCACACATACAAAAAGCTCAGCCAGTTGCCCGCGCGCTTCGGCCCGTAGATCTCGTGCAGAAACGCATACGACCCACCCGCCCGCGGAAACGCCGCGCCCAGCTCCGCCCACACCAGCCCGTCGGCCACCGCTATCGCAGCACCCACCAGCCACGCCCACACTGACAGCCGGTAACCCGCCGCCGCAATCACCAGCGGCAGTGTGATGAACGGACCCACGCCGATCATCTCCAGCATGTTCAGCGCCACCGCCGAACGCAATCCGATGCGCCGCTGCAGATGGTCCGTGTTTTCGACGGTCGATGGGGATGGAATCATGGGCCTCTTGCGCTCCCCGGATTGTACACTGGCCACAACCATGTTTTTTGCCGAGAGAGTTCATCCAGCAGCAGTATCGGCGGCCCTCGCGGGCCTGATCGTCGTAGCCGCAAGCCCATTTGCCGCCATGGCACAGCAGCCCGCGCCGCTCCCCTCAGCAGAGCCCAGTTCTATCGCGCTCCCGTTGCCCGAAGACCGCGGCCAGGCCGCATTGGAGCAGACGCTCAAGCGCCTCGGCACCACCGCCAGCGTCATGATGATCGTTGCCCATCCCGATGACGAAGACGGCTCACTGCTCACCTGGCTCTCGCGCGGCCTCGGCGTACGCGCCACGCTCTTCACGCTCACGCGCGGCGAAGGCGGCCAGAACGCTATGTCCGCTGACAGCGACGATGCGCTCGGCCTCATCCGCACCAACGAACTTCTCAAGGCCGGCGAATACTACGGCGTCAAGCAACTCTGGGGCACTGAGGCTGACTTCGGCTTCTCCAAAACGCAAGAGGAAGCATTCGCCCGCTGGGGTCATGATCGTGTGCTCTATGACGCGGTGCTGGCCGTACGCCGCGAGCGCCCCCAGGTCATCGTCGCCACCTTTGCCGGTGCCGTCTCCGACGGCCACGGCCAGCACCAGGTCTCCGGTGAAATCACGCAGGAGGTCTTCAAGGCCGCCGCCGACCCCAAGGTCTTTCCCGATCAACTGAAAGACGGCCTCGAACCCTGGCAGCCGTTGGCCGTTTACAGCCGCGTACCCTTCGCGCCCATCACGCAGAAAGGCATGTTCGACTACGCCACCGGTAAGTGGGCGCCTGCGCGCTTCCACAACTACGTCACCGGCCAGTGGATTACCGGTGCCCCCTCCGCCGACGTCACCATTCCCGTCGGCGATTGGGACACCGTCCTCGGCCGCAGCTACACACAGATCGCCCGCGAGGGCTGGGGCATGCAGAAGTCCCAGAACGGCGGAGCCAATCCATCCCTCAGCGGGCCGGAATCCTCCAGCTATCACCTCTGGGCCGTCGCACCCGCTGCTCAAACAGGCGCAGCCGGAACCCGGGAGCCGGACACAAGCCTCTTCCAGAACCGCACAGTCAACATTGACACCAGCATCGCGGGGCTAGCCCGCCTCGTGCCCGGCGACCCTCCCGAGTGGCTCTCCACAGGCCTGCGACAGATCAACACCGCGATGAAGCAGCTCGATGCCGCATGCAAAGGCCAGGCCGGTATCGCGGCCGCAGAAAAACTCGCGCCCATCTACCGCCAGACACTCGACATGCGCGCCAAAGTCGCCGGCAGCAACCTCGACGCCCAGGCCCGCGCCAGCCTGCTGTTTGAGCTCGACGCGAAAATCGGACAGTTCCAATCGGCTCTTGCTGACCTGCTCGGCCTCGACATGCTTGCCTTCAGGACCAGCGAAGCGCATGTGCAGAATGGCGGCTTCCGCGGCAACACCGCGGATGAAACCCCGCGCAGCGTATCACCCGGCGAGGATTTCCGCGTGCGCGTTCACGCCGCACAGGCCACCTCATCAACGCGACTGGAAAAAATCTGGCTCGACAGTCAAAGCGGCGACCCGTGGAAGAGCAAACTCTCCTCCGGCGCAATCGACCCCGCCGCGCAAACCGCCGATCCCATCTTTCAGGTGCGCGTCCCAGACAATGCCGAACCCACCACGCCCTATTTCACCCGGCCCTCCATCGAGCAGCCCTACTACAACATCTCCAATCCTGCGTTGCGCGATCGCTCCTTCTCGCCCTATCCGCTCGCTGCCTGGGCGGAGTTCACCTTCGACGGCCTACCCATCCGCATCGGAAAAGTCGTCCAGACCCTTCAACGCGTCACTGGTCCGGGCGGCATCTATGAGCCCCTCGTCGTCACCCCCGCAATCGGCGTGCGCATCGAGCCGGAGGCCCGCATCCTTCCCGTGGATGGCAGCGCTCTGCCCGTGCGCGTCACCGTCCACACGCAGGCCGCGGCGCAGGGCACGGTCGAACTCAAACTGCCTACGGGCTGGCGCGCAGACCCGCCCCAGGCACAGTTCCAGCGCTCCTCCGCCGGCGACACGGACCCCATCGTCTTTTCCGTCACCCCTGCCGCCGTCAAAGCAGGAGCCTATTCCATCCAGGCCGTGGCGCACTCCAGCGGACGCGCCTATCAAACCGGCTGGCAGAGCGTGGGCTACGCCGGACTGCGACCCTACAACCAATACAAACCCGCAGTGCTGCGCACGCGCAAAGTCGACGTAAAGCTCGCGCCCGCGCTGCGCATCGGCTATGTCATGGGCACAGGAGACCTCGTGCCCGAAGCAATTCAGGGCATGGGTGAAACGCCCCACCTGCTTACGGACGCCGAACTGAAGTCCGGCGATCTTTCCGCGTGGAACGTCATCGTCATCGGCATCCGCGCTTACTCCGTGCGGCCCGAGCTCTCCGCCGCCCAAACACGCCTGGATGCCTTCGTACGCAACGGAGGAACACTCATCGTGCAGTATCAGAGCGCAAACTTCCCCGCTCCGCTGCCGCTCTCCATGGGGCGCATGCCAGAGCGCGTCGTGGATGAGCAGACGCCCGTCAAGCTCCTCGTTCCCTCCAATCCCCTGCTCACCTCGCCCAACGTCATCACCACCGCGGACTTTGACGGCTGGGTCGAAGAGCGAGGTCACTCCTTCCTTGATACATGGGACTCCGCCTACGCCGCGCTCACCCAAACCGCCGACGCAGGCCAGGACCCGCAGCAAGGCGGGCTCCTCGTGGCGCACCCCGGCAAGGGAACTTATATCTACGTCGCCTATGCCCTCTACCGCCAGCTCCCGGAGTTAGTGCCTGGATCTTATCGATTACTCGCCAACCTGCTCAGTGCCGGAAACATGGGCAGATAGTCATTCTGTAAGTCACTTATCCTCGCTCCGCGTCGTCCGGCGCAGGCCCCGCGAATTCTACCCGCTCCGCACTTCCCGTTTGTGAATGGAATGTGAATTCACATTCCATTCACGATACCCCGCGCCTTCTATACCTCGATGTAAGTGTTAAAAATACGTGAATTAGTCATATATTCATCAAACTCTGCGAGTCTTGCTCTCAGTAACGGTCACACAAAGTCCAGCTACTCTGCTGCAGTCTTTCAAGACCGTATGGGTTTATCCCGCACTCCTATTTCAAAAAGCCGCATGGTTGCATGGGGACGATTTCGGGGATGCGGGCAAAAAAGCGCTCGCGACGGCAATGCCACGCGCGGCCATCATGCAACACCATTTGAAAGGAAAATGAGAGGTCCAATGAACTTCAGACTCATTACCGCTTTCTCCGCAATTCTGGCAGCCAGTCTTGCCGGCTCGTCTGCTTACGCCGGCGCTCCTCAAGCGTCCGCGAAGAAGAACGCAGCCGCAAAAAAAGCTGCGCCGCCGTCCAAGCCTTCCGTGGAAGAGCAGATTGAGGCGCTGCGCCGCGACCTCGAGAACCAGATCGACAGCCTGAAGTCCGACCTGGCCCAAAAAGATGCGCAGTTGAAGCAAGCCCAGCAGACGGCCGCCGACGCGCAGGCTGCTGCAGCCAAGGCTGAGGCTGAAGCCGGTGCACAACAGCAGGCAGCCACGGAGAACACGGCCGCTGTCACCACGCTGCAGTCCACAGTGAATGACCTCAAGGCCAACTCGACTTCGCTGGCCACGACCATCTCCGACGAGACGTCTGAGATCAAGAAAGCGATCGCAAGCCCTGATGAGATTCACATCAAGGGCATTACGCTCTCGCCCACGGGCTCCTTCATCGCGGCCGAAACTGTGTGGCGCCAGGGCGCTACCGGCGGTGGCATCAACACCCCATTCACCGGTGTTCCGCTGCAGAATTCTGATGCCGCGCAGATGACTGAGTTCCAGGGCACCGGCCGTCAGTCGCGTTTGGCCCTCAAGGCCATCGGGAAGCTCGACAAGATGACCCTGACCGGCTACTACGAAATGGACTGGCTGGGCACCGGCATCACGTCCAACAACAATCAGTCGAATAGCTATGTGCTGCGCCAGCGCCAGTTGTGGGCCGATGCGCGTCTGAACAACGGCTGGGACTTCTCCGGTGGTCAGGGATGGTCGCTTGCCGCGGAAACAACAAAGGGACTCCAGAGAGGATCCGAAATTCTGCCGGCAACGATCGACCCTCAGTACGAAGCTGGCTTTGTGTGGACGCGGCAGTACAGCTTCCGCGTGACCAAGGACATCAGCAAGGCCCTCTTTGTGGGTGTATCTGCTGAGAATGCCGAGACCCTCAATCCCGCAGGCGCCGGTCTGCCCACCAATCTGTTGATCGGTTCCGGCGGCAACGGTGGTGGCCTCTACAACCCGACCGCAAACTATTCTTTCAACCAGGCGCCTGACATGATTGCCAAAGTCGCCTTCGAGCCCGGCTGGGGTCACTGGGAACTCTTCGGCATCAGCCGCTTCTTCCGTGACCGCATCTATCCTGCGGGCGGCACACCCCGCAACGACACAAAGGTCGGTGGCGGCATTGGCGGCGGCTTCCGCGCACCGCTCTTCAATAACAAGGTCTCCGTCGGCCTCAAGGGTCTGTGGGGCCAGGGTGTTGGCCGCTACGGCTCCTCGACCATCGCGGACATCACGCTGCGTCCTGATGGCAGCATCTCCCCGCTGCACGGCTTCTCCGGTCTCAGCACGGTTGAGTTGAATCCCACTTCACGCCTGAATCTCTACTTCAATTACGGCGGCGACTACATCGGACGCGACTACACCATTAACGGCACTTCGCAGATCGGCTACGGCACCTACACAGCTGACATGTCCGGCTGCAACGTTGAGCCCAATCCCTCCGGCTCCAACGTTGCCGGCTTCAACCCCGCAGCCCCGGCACATTGCACTGCCAATACGAAGGACGTGCAGGAATTCACCGCCGGTGACTGGTACTACTTCTACAAGGGCCCCAAGGGCGGCTTGCGCATGGGCCTGCAATACAGCCGCTTCGAGCGCGATCTCTGGTCCGGAAACGGCGGCACCACCAACCCCAGCGGCACCGCCAAGGGCATCGACAACATGTTCTGGACCTCGTTCCGCTACTACCTCCCGTAAACCCGCGCGGCGCATGCAAGCCGCTTCAGCAGCAAAGGGCAGCCCACATCAGGCTGCCCTTTCTCTTTGCCGTGTTGCTGTAACTTCCAGCCCGGTTTGCCGGCCTTGGATCCTGCCGTCACCTACTGCCCGCGCGGTTCTCCTGTAGGAAGAAAAGCCACCCCTGCGACATCGTCGCCTGAAGCGAGCACGTCCCTCAGCTTCTCTGCATTCGCCCCGCTGCGCACAACCGCCGCTTCCAGCAGATGCAGTGCGCTCGCAGGCGTTGTGGCCCCCGGCAGCCGGAAGATCCATGGCACATTCACGGTTGTAAGTGTCTTGTCATCGCTCAGCGCCAACACCGGCACAAAGGCCTTCAGCGACAACTGCTCAGACAGATGCGCGGCGTTGCGGTCCAGTGCCACAATCGCCAGCGCATGCTCGTCCCACAGCGCATGCACCAACTGCGTTGAGGCTGCGCCCCAGTTCTGGTCGCTGGCCACCGGCACCAGTTCAATCTTCCGTCCCTTAAGCTCTGTGGCTGTCAGCGCTTTCCTCACATCGGCAGAGTGCGCAATCGCAGCCGCCTGCGGGCCAAACAGCACCACACGCACAGGGCCCGGAGGCTCATCGGGAGTTTTGGGTCCAAGGTAGGCCACGCCGTCCTCGCCCACACGCGCATACGGCTCGCCCTGCACCGCTGGCGCGATTGCCTTCTGCTGCGCCACAGATGTCTTCTCCATCGTTGCTGGCCTGTACGTGATCGCGCCATTGTGCACGGTGCCCAGGTACATCGGCGCCACGTTCTTCTGGTTGGGATCAAACACCATGTGCCCGGTCACGCCATCGTATTCCTGGATGTCGGCCAACGCGTCGTGAATGCGTACGCGGCTCAACCCGGCTCTGCAAATCGAGTCCAGCAGCATGTTCATCGCGTCGTAGGCCAAAGAAGCAAACTGCTCCGGCGGTTCGTGGAAGCGCGCTTCAAAACGATGATTGAAGTCCACCCAGCGCGTATCCTTGCGCGTCGGGTCATAAGGAAATACCCCTTCAAATCCCTCCGCCGCCGGACCAGCCGCAGCCAGCAGGTCAGGGCCCAGCGTGCGGTAAGAGCCAAACACACGCTGCTTCATGCCCAGAGCCTTCATCTGCTTTAGAATCTCAGCCGCCTGAATCTCATCCGTCCAAAGCACAATCGCATCCACGCGCGACGCCTGAATGATCTTCAACTGCTTGGTGAAGTCCGTATCACCCGCCATGAACTTCTGCTCGATGATGACCGGATGCCCCAGTCGCCGCGCCGCATCGCGAAATTTCCCAACCCCCATGCGGCCATAGCGATTATTCAATCTCAGCAAAGCCGTGCGCTTCAGCCCAAGTTCTGTAAAAATGCGCCGCGCCAGCGTGTAGCACTGCACGCGATCATCCTGAATATCGGTGAAGTACCACGGAATATACGTTTCAGGAATCGTAGGATCAGTCGAAGCGGAATTGACAATGGGAATCTCCGCCTTCAGCGCCACGCGCAAAATGATGTGCGTTGATTCGGAATTGATGGATCCAAAAATCGCCCAGTCCTGATCGTCATAGATCATCTTCACCGCAACGTCCGACGGCGAACCCCAGATGCCGGGATCGGTGGCCCGATCGGGACCATACGATGCCTTTGCCTGCCAGTTGTCGTAGTCGTTGTGCAGCATCAGCTTGAAAGGCTTGCCGCCGTAACCTCCGCGCGCATTGGCCTCCTCCACGGCCAGTTGCGTGCCATGCAGCATGCGCTGTCCATACACCTCATCGGGACTGTGCTCAATCGGTCCATAGAATCCGATGCGCACCTCCTTCAACCCCTTCGGATCCTGTTCGTCCCGGCCCGGTCCGGGAAAGATGTCGGGGCGCGTGTAATTGAGATAGTACGGCTTTGAGAACTTCACGAACGGACTCATGTCGTCCGGCTCGCCGGCATACGGCTCAACTACACGATCCTTGGGCGGGCCCGGCGGATGCGCGCCGCAAGAGCACGTTGCCGTCTGCTTGCTTGCGCTTTGCCCCGCTGCGGCCACGGTAAATCCCGCGGCCCACAAGCACGCTGCTGCCAACATCATTTCCCTGCGCATACCAGCTACTCCTTGCCGCTGACTGCTTCCTTGTCGGTGCGGAACATGGCGATGGCTTCAATCTCGACCAGAAGTTCCGGCCGGCACAGCTTGGCCTGGATCCCCGTCGATGCAGGCAGCGGATCAAGACCCTGCTCCTTGAAGAAGGCCGTGCGCTCTTCGTTGAATGCGTCGTAATCGCGGTCGATGTCGCGCAGATAGCAGCTGGTGCGCACGATGTCATGCCATGTGCAGCCCTCGCTCTCCAGCAGCGCGGTGATATTGGTCAACGTCCGCCGCATCTGTGCGCGGAAGTCGCCGATGTGAACGCTCACGCCGTTCTCGTCGATGGACGCTGTGCCCGAAATCAGCAGGATCGTCAACCCGTTCAGATCGATCCTCATGCCCCGCGAAAACGAGCTGGGCTTGGCGTAGCAGTACGCTTCGTTGAGCACGCCGTGATTCGTCATGGCGCGCTTTTTGATGGGCGCGTGCGCGATGGTTTCCAAAATCTCTGCAAATGCATTCATGATGACGCCTCCTTGTTCCTACCGTTGAAGTATTCCGTGGCTTAAACCCTTGGACGTGGCGACCCAGATATCTTCGCCCTGAAAGTCGATATTGTTGACGTAGTTGTGAGCCGGCGCGGTGGTCACCGGAACCTCCGTTACATGCCCCTGCGCATCGCGCACCATCATTTCCGGCTTGCCGGTAGTGAGCGACGGGCGATAAACCGCCCAATTTGTCCCGTCATAATAGGCCAGGCCCTTGTCCGTGCAGAACCATGCGCGGTTGGCGTCCACGCCCTTCACATTATTAGTAAAGTCGGATGGAAGCCCGCTGTCCTTGGTCAGAAAGTTGTGCCAGTAGCGTCCATCATAGCGGCTGTCGCCAAAATACGTTGACACCCAAAGCACGTTGTCCACATAGCTCACTGACGATGTAATCTCGTGAATCAAACCCTGGTCCTTGAACAGAACAATCTCGTTCTCGCCGTCTGGATCTCCGTAGTGATCCCACACTTTCGTCTTCTGGTCATACTCCAGCACGCCGCTGCCCCACACTGCGTAATACACCTTGGTCGGCGTAGCGGCCACACCATATACCCAGATCTCCACCATCGGCGTATTGCGCTCGTTGTAGAGGGCCCACTGGCCGGTGCGCAGATTCAGCCTGCTGCCGCCCGCCGCCGTAGCCACCCACACATCCTCGCCGTCAATCGATACGCCGTAGACCACGTCGTTGCTCAAGCCCGAGTTCAACTGTGTATAGCTGTCAATGCGCCCGCCTGAAATGCGGCTCAGCCCGCCCATCGTTCCCGCCCACACATCGCCCGTGCGCTTGTCCAGCGCCAGTGAAAGCACCGCGCGATGCGCCAGACCATCCTTCGTGGTGAATGTCTTCCAGTGGTGATTCTCGTAGAGCGCCAGACCATCATCCGTCCCTGCCCAGATGCGGTCTCCATCCACCAGCACCGAGTACACATGATTATTCGGAAGGCCATTCGCCGTCGTGAAATTTTCAAAACGGTAATGCGGCATCGCCGGCGGCGCGGCAAACACCAACGCGCTCACCCCCAGCAAACTAGAGGTCAGAAGCATTGCGAACCTGTTCCATGCACACTTCATCATCGCGTCCTCAGGTACTCGATCAGGTCGTTCAGTTCATCCTTGGTCAGATCGTTGGTGCGGCCGTGCTTATCCTCCGGGTTGTAAATCGTCCAGATCTCCTCCAGCGTGGCCGCGGAGCCGTCGTGCAAATACGGCGCTGTCAGCGCTATGCTGCGAAGCTGCGGCGTATCGATCAGCGAATAATCGTCCGTCGCTCGCTTTGTCCCCACGTCAAACGATTTCTGGTCCGTACCCTTCAGCCCGCTGTGGCAATAATTGCAGCGATTCTTCAGCGCTATCGGCTGGCCAAACTTGTCAACCTTGCGCTCAAAAATCTCTTTGCCGCGCTCCTGTGCCGCTGTCAGCTCGTAGCCCGGCAGCTTCCAGCGGTTGGGCCGCGACTCAAGACTGCGCATGTACGTCACCAGATCTGTCAGCGTCAGGTCGTCGTAGTTCTCCGAGCGCCAGAAATATAGCTCCGTGCGCGGGCCGCACTCGGTTGGCAGATTAGGATTGCCCCCATTCCACTTGTAGGGATCGGTGCCCTTCAGGTCTTCAATCAGCCGGTTGTCCACAATGTTGCGGCCAAATCCATCCGGCTCCAGATCCCACTCGAGGCCATCAAACGTGGAATCGATATGGCAGTTGGCGCACCCGATCTGGCCCTGAAACGAATAGCGGGCTGTATAGAACGTCTGTTCGCCATAGCGCAGCACCGACAGTTGCTTTGGACCTGCAATTTGAATCGTCGATGCAACCCGGTTGGTCCGCGTATCAATCACGCTGATCGTGTCTGAAAGCCGGTTCGCCACAAGCACGCTGTGGCCGTCGGGCGTGAAAGCCATGCCACGCGGATCGCGTCCCACCGCAACGCGCGCCACCACGTAGTTCGCACTGGCCGAGAGGTCCTGCACAAAGGGCGCGCGGTGCGTACGGACATAGTTGAGCAACCGCCGCACATCGATCACCGTCACAATCTCGGAACCGCCGCTCGTCACATACATGCGCGACTTGTCCGGCGAAATCGCCACGCCGAAGGGCCGCGCCACATAGCGCTCCAGCTCGTCCAGAGGAATCTCCACTGTCCTGTTGCCCACATCCGCGCCAAACAGCGTCAGAGTGTCTTCAAACGCTCCACCATGTTCCAGGTGCGCCAGCGGCACAAGGTTCTTGGGATGCAATTCCGCCGCGACGCCAAGCCGTCCATCTGCGGAAATCGCCACATGAAAGACGCCGGCGATTCCATGCTGCGGAATGCGATCCACCACCACCGCCCGCGCCGTATCGATCACCGTCATCTCCGACTCCGGCGCCGTGCGATGCTCCGTAAGATTCGGATACACATGCGTGACATAAAGCCGGCGTCCATCCGGCGAGAACGTCATGTAGCTCGCGCCGCGCCCTGCCGCCAGGCGCTTCTCTTCCGCACCCGTCTGCGCATTCAGCACCGCAACGTCATTGGAGATCCGATTGGCCACGAACAGGCGCTTGCCCTCGCGGTCCTCAACCACGCTCGAGGGCTCCGCGCCCTCAGGCCAGGTAGCCGCCACTTCAAGCAATCCTGTATCAATCACCGAAAGCGTGTCATCCCATGAGTTCGTAACGAACAGGCGCTTTCCATCAGGTGAAAGAGTGAATCCGCGCGGTTTATGCCCCACCGCAATTTTCTTGATCTCGGCATAAGTGCTCGCATTCAGCACCCGCACCTCGTCGCTATCATTGCAGAGCACGTACAAGCGCGCGCCGTCCGGAGAGAACAGCATCTCCAGAGGAGAAGGATACGTAAGCCTGTCGCCCACGCGTCCGGTCACCACCCCGTCTGCCGCCCACGCATTCCAAAGCGCCGCTCCGCACAGCACGGCAGCCACCACTGCCAGCCCCGCCCCCAAAGCGGCGCGCAAACGGCTCTGCATCGCGCGGCTCATTTGGGTTCCTCCACCGTCAGCACGCGATCCACGCCCTGCTTCTCCACCGTCTGCTCGCGTCCGCTGGGCCAGTGCACCACAATCTTGTCCACCTCGGTCGCTGTTCCCAGTCCAAAGTGCAGCCGGTCGTCGTTCTGTGAAAGATATCCCGACTCCGCTACGCGCTCTTCCAGGTAGTGCTTACCGCCGGCATACAAATCAACACGCGCGCCGATGCCGTCGCGATTGCTCTTCGTGCCTTTCAGCTTGATGGCAACCCAGTGGCCGGTGTTGGTTGAAACGTTGTGCAGCAGCGTACCCTTCGCTCCCAGGTTCACCAGAAACGCGTCCATCTTTCCGTCGTTGTCGTAGTCGCCAAAGCACGCGCCGCGAGCCACGCTGCGCTTGTTGATGACTGCGCCGGCCTCCCGCGAAACATCCTCAAAACGCCCGTCGCCCAGTCCGCGAAATAGCGTGTGCTCCTGCGGAATCAGGAAGATCAGGCCGCCGTGAAAAATAAGGATGTCGAGATGCCCGTCGTTGTCAAAGTCGTAGATGCCTGAGCCCCAGCTCACATACTGTGCGTTCGCCTGCGACACTCCATTACGCGCGCCAATATCGTCAAAGCTCAGCTTGCCCGTATAGCTCAGCATCCGGTTGTAACGGCCATCGGTCACCCACAGGTCCAGCTTGCCGTTGCCCTCAAGATCGGCAAACACGGGCCCCATCGCGGAAGTCGATTCGCCGTTCTGCCCAAACGCCGTGCCCGAGTCGTTGCCAATCTCTTCAAAGGTTCCATCGTGCTTGTTGTGAAAGAGAAAGTTTTCGGTGCGGTCGTTGGCTACATAGATGTCGTCCCAGCCATCGCCGTCAAAGTCCGCTGCCGTCACGCCCATCGTGCGCCCCACATAGGCGCCAATACCCGACTTGTCGGTCACATCGGTAAACGTGCCGTCGCAGTTGTTGTGGTACAAACGGTTCGTCTGGCCCTCGTAGTCCAGCGGCCCCGGATAGTTGTCGGCACCATAAAACGCGCGATACTTGGGATCGAACTTCACGTAGCGGCCCACAAACAAATCCACACATCCATCGCGGTCGTAGTCCAGCCACGTCGAGCTGATTGACCAGCCATCCACCTTGATGCCGGCCTTTGCCGTCACATCCGTAAAGTGTCCGTTGCCGTCATTGTGATACAGAATCGCGCGCCCGTACCCGGTCACCAGCAGATCGACGTAGCCGTCGTTGTCATAATCCGCCGCCGTCACTCCAACCGAATACAAGTCTGGAGCCAGTCCCGCCTGCTCCGTCACATCCGTAAAATGGCCGTTGCCGTCGTTGCGATACAGATGATTGTGCGGCAGCGGATCAGGCTTTACCTTCAGCGGATGCGGGTGCATCGAGTCGTCCAGCGGCCGTCCGTTCACCACATAGAGATCAGGCAGGCCGTCGTTGTTGTAGTCAAACCACACGCAGCCCGCGCCTGTGCCCTCCAGCAGCGAACCCAGTTGAGCTGACCCGAAGCTGTGCGTGAAGTCCACGTGCGCCTTGTCGCTTGCGTCTTCAAAGCGAATTACGGAAGCCTGTGTGTTGGCTTCCGCAGCTTCCTGTGCAGCGGGCGCCGTGGACGAAGCCGGGGTCGCCTGCGCGGCCAGCGCCATCTGCCCCGCGGCCAGCGACGCAATTCCAAGAAAAATAAAATAGCGCATCCTCATCTCAGCGGCCTCCCGGTTTCGCCTGGCGCGCACTGTCCGTCTTGCTCGCGCGGGTCAGGTCAACAGGCGTGGTCGTGCGCAGCAGCACGGCGGGCACGCGATTGTCCGGCGAGCGCTCCGGCCCTGTGTGGCAGCCCACGCAGATGCGCTGCTCCCCGCTCCGCGCCCAGAACCATCCGCGCTCCTGCCGCAGCACCGCTCCCTTCGCATCGAGCAGCGTGAAGCGCAGCGGCGTGTCGCCCGGCACCTCCACGAAGAATGACCCATCCCGCTCCACCGGCGCCGTGCCCATCACAACCGCACGCCCCTCTGCGTCCTGCGTCTCAAGCCGCACCGAGGTGGGCGTTCCCTTCAGTGCCCCATCGCGCGAGAGCCGCGCATCCAGCGCAAGCAGATTCGCGTAGTTCCAGGGATGCAGTGCCGAAGGGTGCCGCTTGGGAGTGGTGCGCGGCGCAACCAGAACAGGCTCGACAAGATTCTCGCCCGTCTCTGCCGCAACTGTTTCCATTGCCGCGGTGCCCGGCGTCCACAACCGGATCGTGTAATGCGCATTTGCCGACGCACGCGCGCTCAGCAACCACGCCCCAGTGGAAGTCTCCGCAATTGCGCCCGCATATTCAGCAGGCGGAGCAGTAACGTGCTCCTCATGTGCCAGCGGCGAAGTGAAGCGCGCCAGCGAAGCCCCATGCGTAAACACCACATCGCCCGATGCCAGTTGCTCGCCGCCCCAGCGCGCCCGGCCGTGATCGCAGCGGTAAGACTCAACCCCCGAGCCATCGGCATACACCAGATACATCTCCGGGGTCGTCCCCGATCCAAGCGGATAGCCGGATTCAAACAGAATGCGTCCGTCCTTTAATACGTCCGTGGGAAACGCGCTGGCCCGCACGTACGACAATTGCAGAGGACCCGGTCGCGCGGACGGATTCATCGGCGTGAATTTCGGCTTCCGCCCAGTTTCATCCGATTGCAGCCTGAACCCCTGCGGCGTACGCAGAGCATAGATCAAGCGCTCTGAAGGCAGGTAAAACGGACGCTCTGCATCGGTCGGCGTGGTCAGCACCTTGCGCACAGTGCGATTTGCCAGCGTCAACTCCCAGATCTGCCAGGGATCGCCCTCATTTCGCTTGCCCGCGAACAAAACCATCGTGCCGTCAAATGAAACCTGCGCATCCGCGCTGGCCGCAAAGTGCGGCGCCAGCGGCGCAGCCGTGCCCTCGTGAATCAGCAGCAGATGCGCGCCCTTGGGGAATCGCTCCTCGCCACGCAACACGGCCAGCGGCGCGTAGACCGGCGCCGCAGTCACAATAATGTCCGCGCCCACCTTCTGCGCCGGATCAGACGCAAACCCGCATAGCCCAAACGACAGCGCGACAAGGACACCTGCCGGCAAAACCTTCGCCAAAGCCCTCATCCAACAGCCTCCATGTGCCGCACGCGCTCCGGCTCGGTCAGCACAAGCCCGCGCAGCGCAAGATAGGGATCAAGCGAAGCCATCATCTCATCGAAACCCGCAAAGTCCAACGACTGTTCACCGTCGCTCCATGCCTTGTCGGGATTGGGATGTACCTCCACCAGCAGTCCATCGGCGGCAGCCGCTACCGCAATGCGCGCCAGTGCCGGCACCAGTTCGCGATGCCCCGCCGCGTGGCTCGGGTCCGCAATCACCGGCAGGTGCGAAATATGCTTCAGCAGCGCAATCGCGCCCACGTCGAAGGTGTTGCGTGTCGCCGTTTCAAACGTGCGAATTCCGCGCTCGCAAAGAATGACGTTGGGGTTGCCGTGATCAAGAATCAATTGCGCTGAGCGCAGCAGGTCCGCCACCGTCGCCATCATCCCGCGCTTCAGCAGCACCGGACGACCCGAGCGCGCCGCTGCCTCCAGCAGCGAGTAGTTCTCCATGTTGCGCGTGCCGATCTGCAGAATGTCCGCATACTCGGCCACCATCGGAACATCGCATTCCGACATCACCTCGGTCACAATGGCCAGTCCGCTTTCCTCGCGGGCGCGGGCCAGCATCTTCAGGCCATCCAGGCCATGTCCTTGAAATGCATAGGGAGAACTGCGCGGCTTGAAGGCGCCGCCGCGCAGAATGCGCGCGCCGCCGCGGCGAATATGATGCGCCGTCGCCATCAGCTGGAACTCCGTCTCAACCGAGCACGGCCCAGCCATGGTGATAAAGTCCCCGCCGCCAATTTCGAGATCAAGCACCTGCACAATCGTCTGCGGGCGCTCCGAGCTCTTCAGCACATCGGGGCTTTCTACAAATCGCTCTTGCCAACTGCCGCGCACAACGGCGCTCCGTTTCTGGGGAAGCGGAAGGCTCAGACTATCGTGCTCATCCCCGGCGCGCCTCAATCGAAAGGTGGAGGCTCAAAATGTTCATTTCACAGGGGTAGCACAGCATTTTTTCGTGCCCAAATTGTGATCTATGTCACAGACGGAGCGGGGTCAAAAACGGCAGGCAGAGAACGACAAACTCGCCATTGCGGGCGCCCTGTAGCCAAACGCCGCGTCCACAACGGCTGCGACGCCAAGCGCGGTTTCATCCTCGAAAGGTCGCGCCACGATCTGCACGCCAATCGGCAGCCCCTCAGGCGAGCGTGCCACAGGCACCACCGCTGCCGGAGCAGCCAGCACGTTGAACCACTGCGTATGCCGCACCGCATCCAGGTACTCAACCGCGCGGCCCTCAATCGTCCACCTGCGCTCTTCATGCCGAAACGCCGGAACGCTCGCCACCGGACACAGCAGCACAGGATACGCATCCATCTCCGCCAGCGTCTTCGCGCGCAACAGGTCCATCTCTGCCCACGCATCCAGCAACTCTGCAGCCGTCAGCGGAGCCTGCTCCTCGGCAATGCGAAGAAACTCGCGGAAGATCGGGCTCAGTCGATCCTCCTTGCCGCGAATCGCCGGCGCATAAAACATCGCTCCGCACTGCACAAAGAACTTCCACCACAACTGCCGCAACGGCTCCAGCGTGCGCGGCCGGAACGGCTCCACGCGAAAACCCGCGTCGCGCAGCGCATCTGCCGCGGCCTGCACCGCCGCGCGCGTCTCCGGGGTCACAGGAACCAGTCCGTCCTCGTCAAAAACGCCGACCGTGTTCCCGCGCAACGCATCCAGGCTCGGCTCGCGCAGCGCCACCGGCGGGCTCGCGGGGTCGTGCCTGTCCTGCCCGCTCAGCACGCGAAACAGCAGCGACACATCCGCCACCGTCCGCGCCATCGGACCAATCGCGCCCAGCGTCGAGAAAGGCCCCACGCACGGCGGCAGATGGCCCTCGCCCGGAATGCGCCCCGGCGTCGGCTTCAGCGAACAGATGCCGGTGAAGTGCGCCGGCACGCGCACTGAACCGCCGCTGTCGCTGCCCAGCCCGGCAGAAGACATGCCCGCCGCAATCGCCGCCGACTCGCCCCCACTCGATCCGCCCGGCGTCCGCTCCACGTCCCACGGATTCCGCGTGCGCCCGCGCAGCAGGTTCGCCGTCTCATACGCCATCAGAAACTCAGGGCAGTTGGTCGTGCCCAGAATCAGCGCGCCCGCCGCGCGCAGCCGCGCCACCACTTCAGCGTCCTCGCGCGGAACATCGCCCTCGTGCAGCAGGCTGCCAATCTCGCACTTCAGGCCCGCCGTCGCAATTGACGACTTCACCGACACCGGAAGCCCATGCAGCGGCCCGCGCGTTCCCTCGACCGCGTCCAGCCGCCGCGCCTCTGCCCGCACGCGCTCCGCATCGAAATCCGCAAACGCGTTCAGCGCCGGCTCCAGCCGCTCTATCTGCCGGATGTGCGCTTCGGCCAGCTCCGTCACGGTCAACTCGCCCGCGTGCAGCAGCTCCAGTTGCCGCACCGCCGGCATCAGTGTCAGATGCTCCACGACCGTTCCATCTCCCATGCCGCGCAGGCGGCGTCTGTCCCAATGCGGCCCGTCATGGACGATCCGCTGTTGTCGCCGCGGGCAACGTGTCGTCCTTTGGCGTCGAGGGCAGCACCTGGTAGTCAAAGCGATACGACCGCACCGGCTCGCCGGTATCAAACCTGTCGTTCCAGTTCAACTGGTATGCCAGCGCATCCGCATCGTCCGGGAACTTTTCGCTTGCCGGATACGGATACCTGCTCATGTGATGGAACGGCAGTTGCGACACCGTAAACGGCGAGGCATCCCACCAGTCCATGTCCTTCACATACCCGTTGGCATAGAAGAAGTAGTCGCGCTTCCAGTGCGCGGGCAGCGCAGGCAGCTTGCTCACGTCGAACTCCGTCGCAATCTCCTCACCGCTGCCGAAGATCGCATAGCGGTCGTCGATGCCCGTCACCAGCGCGGTCACATCGCCCAGGTGTGTGTAGTTGCCGCGTTGATGCTGGAACGGCCCCGTCAGGCTCACGCGGTTGTAGTCATAGTCCAGATCGCCGGGGCTCGCTCCCTCCATCTGCTTCGGATACCCTCGGAACTGCTCCGTCGCCAGCGCCAGCGGCACTTCTTCCGTGCGCACCTGGCCCTCGGCGTGATTGTCCACCAGCACCTGGTCCCAATAAATTTCCAGGTTGCTTACCAGGCGAATCCGTCGCGTGCCCGCTGGCAGCTTGCCCGTCAGGTCCACCACAATCGTCCGCTCCAGTCCTGCCGGGAAGCCCGCCTCGCCCGGAATGCGCTGCCATGTTCCATCCGCCAATTGCGCCTCCACGTACGGCGAAATCGGCTTCACCCCTGCCTGCCACGCGGCATACAGCGACGTCGCGCTGAAGTAGTTCACGTAGCCCGTCATCAGCAGACGCAGCGGCGCATGCGCATTTACATCGCCCAGGTCGAGCGTCAACGTGTGCTCGTTGGCAAAGCCGTCATACGGCAGCGGCTTGAATCCGCTCGCAAACTGGTGATCGCGTCGGCTCAGCTGCGCCAGCACGTCGCGCCCTTCTCCATCCCATGCGCCCACTGGCAGCCGCGCGCTCTCTGACGCCACCACGCGCCCCGACGCAAACGGCGGATCGTCCAGAAACTTCTCGTCCGGATTCACTTCCACATTCTCCGGGTGATCCACCGCCACCAGCCGCAGTTGGTCAATGTAGTTCACTTCTTCCATTGGCTCAATAAAGCGCAGGCTCACCTTGCCGTTCACCGTCTCCACCTGCCCGCCGTCCACCTTGATCCACTCGCTCGGATTCGGCGTATTGCGCCGCGTGGGTGTGAACCAGTGCCCCACCACTCCTGCGCCAATGACGTCCGTCACCAGCTTGTATTTGTGTCCATCCCATGCAAACAGAACCGGACACGAGCTTCCGCGCCGATCCGCTTCCTTCATCGCGATCACCGGCTTCTGCGGCAAATCAATCTCATCCTGCAGCACGCCCGTGGGCCACAGAATGCGCAGCAGATCAATGCCCTTGGCCTTGCCCAGCCCAATCAGCAGTTGCGGAGCGCCTTGCGTCTGGTAGCCTGACGCACCAGCCAGCTCCCACTTCTGCCACTGGCCGTTGGCAAAAATCTCCACCTTCGAGCCCAGCGCCGTCTTGTTATCCGCATAGCCCGTCAGTTCCAGCCGCACAAAGTTGTTCTTGTTCGCGCCCACATTGCGCAGCAGCACCGGCGGCGCGTTCTCCTGCGTCACAATCAGGTCCGCCGCTCCATCGCCATCCACGTCAGCGGCAATCAGTCCGCGCGGCGCAATCAGCTTCACGCGGTCCAGCCCAAGTTCGCGGCTCACGTCGTCAAAGCTGCCATCGCCGCGATTGCGAAACACCTTCACCCGCGGTCCCACGCTTGTCTGCACAATCGCAGCCAGATCAACCCATCCATCGTTATCAATATCGATAGGCGTCAAGCCCCACCCGCGCACTCCGTCGTGCAAGGGAAGGCTCACGCGCTCAAAGCGCCGTCCCACATTGTTCGGCCCCGCCACATTGCGCCACAGCGTCAGCCCCGGAGCGCCCGCGTGCGTCACAGCAATGTCCATCCAGCCGTCTTTGTCGTAGTCCAGCACCGCGATGCCTTCTGTAGCAGGCAGCTTCGCGTCATACAAAGCCTGTGTCGGATACTTGCCCTCGCGCGGATTCACATACAGCACCGGCGCTGCGCTGTCGCCGGTCATCGCCAGGTCCACCGCACGGTCATTATTGAAGTCGGTCAGGATCGCCGTCGCCGTCCTGCTGCTGCCGCCCAGTCCTGTTTCTGCCGTCACTTCGGTGAACGTCTTGTTCCCGTTGTTACGCCATAGCACATTCGATTCATCGCCTGCCTTCAAAGCGTTTCCCGTCAGCAGCAGGTCCAGATCGCCGTCATGGTCGTAGTCCACAAACGTGATGCCCGTGGGCCGATTGCGCGCCGTGATCCCCGTCTCCGCCGTCGCATCTTCAAACTTGCCGTGCCCCAGATTGCGGAACAGTCGCACGCCATCGTCCAGCGCCACCGCCAGATCGTTCAATCCATCGGCGTCAAAATCGCCCACCGTGCACGCCACCGCATGGCCCGCTGCCTTCAGCCCCGCGGCCGTCGCATCCAGATCTTCAAAGCTTCCATTAGCCAGGCGATGCAGCACGCGAATCGCCTGCGCTCCCGACGCCATCACAATCAGGTCCGTCTGGCCCGAACCGGTCACGTCCAGCATGCATGCCCCGCCTGTGCCATTGAAGCCGGGTGCCCCGGGTCTCGATTTTGAGACCTGGGGAATCATCGTCTCCGCCTCCAGCTTCACCGGAATCATCTGCTTCTCAACTTCCTGCGGCTCTTCCACAGGCGTCACCGTTGAGTAGTGCCCCTGCTCGCCATACGCCAGCCCGATCGCAGCGGAAATCTTCGTACTCGTCATGTGCTGGAAAAGCTTGAAGTGCTCGCGCGCCTCCTGCGGGTGCCCCGAGCGCTGCAGCGCCCGCGCGATCGCAAACTCCGACGAAGCATGCAGCGGATTGATCGCCAGCGCCTGCTTCAGCACCGTAATCGCTTGATCGAACTGCTTCATCTCCTGGTAGCAGACGCCTTCAAAATAATAGGAGTCCACGTCCCGCGGGTCGTACTTCACCGCCTGCTTGAAGCTCGCCAGCGCCGCATCCAGCTCGTTGTTCGCGTGCTGAGCAAGGCCCAGGTTGTACCACGCCTGCGGGTTCCTGGGCTCAAGCGCGATGGCCTTTTGCAGAGCATCCTTGGCTTCGGGCAGCTTCTGCAGCGTCATCAGCGCGATGCCGTCATTAATGGCGGCCTGCGCCAGCTTCGGATCCTTCTTGAACGCCGCGGCAAAACTCTGTTCGGCGCGCTCGGTGAACTGCTGCCCCATCTGCGCCACACCGCGATTGTTCAGCACAATCGCCGCAGCGTCATTGTGCGTCTCCGCCGCCATCGCAGCCGCCGCAACAACCAGCAGGGCCGCACACCCGCCCATTCGCATCCATTTCTTACGCAACATTTTCTCCAAACCGGCCGGGCCTCTGCGGCCCGTAGAAAATCGGGGAACCATCCAGTGTATGCGAGCGCACCCGCCATTCGCACCGGCCGCAATCTGCGGCAGTGGGTCAGTTGGAAGGGCACCTGCTTCAGCCCGTACATAAATTGAACACAATGAACGCGAACTTTTGCCCCTGCGCAAATATCCGCGTGCGCCTTGCCGTTCGCCGGCCACGCCGCGCGCCTGCTCGCACCATGCGCAATTTATACTTGAGCCGTGACGCGTTCCCTTGAAAGCATCGACTGGCACGCCTTCCTCGCGCGCCCGCGCCTGCCCGCGCCATTGCCAGAGTCACTCGACGCTCTGCGCAACAAGCCCATCCTCGTCACGGGAGCGGGCGGCTCCATCGGCTCCGCGCTCGCTCTGCGCCTTGCCGCCTTCGCGCCCTCGCAGCTCGTCCTGCTTGAGGCCTCTGAAAGCCATCTCTACGCGCTTCAGCGCATAGTGTCCGATGCAGGAGTCACGGCGCCCGTCACATTCATCCTGGGCAACGTCACAGACAACGCGCTCCTCGACGAAATCTTTTCCGTCCACGCGCCGCGCATCGTCTTTCATGCCGCCGCCTTCAAGCACGTCCCGCTCATGGAGGAACAACCCCTCGCCGCCATTGCCAACAACGTCTTTGGCACCCACGCACTCGTCTCCGCTGCTTCTGCGCACGCCGCCCGCGTGATCCTGCTCTCCACCGATAAGGCCGTCGAGCCTGCATCCATCATGGGCGCAACCAAGCGCGTCGCGGAGCACATCGCGCTGGCCGCCGGAGGCACCGCGCTGCGCCTTGGCAACGTGCTCGCCTCGCGCGACAGCGTAGCCGAGATCTTCGCCCGCCAAATTGCCCACGGCGGACCCATCACCGTAACCGACCCGGCAGCCCGCCGTTACTTCCTCACCCTCGATGAAGCAGCCAGCCTTCTGCTCGCCGCCGCATGCAGCCCAGAACCGTCCCCCCTGCTCGCACCCGCGCTCCCGGCTCCGCACTTCATCGTCGATCTCGCACGCTTCATGGCCCGCGAACTCGCACCCGGCCGCGCCATTCCCAGCGAGTTCGCTCACCCGCGCCCTGGGGATAAAGAGGTCGAACACCTCTTTTCGTCCGCTGAAAGCGCGCAACCCGCGCACGCAACCAGCCTGCTCCGCATCCACGCGCAACTCCTTGGCCACAACCAGCTCCACTGCGCGCTCACCGCGCTCCGCGCAGCGCTCGAAGCCCGCGACCTCGCCGCCGCCCTGGGCCATCTCCGGGAACTCGTGCCCAACTACACGCCCAGCCCCGCCTTGCTCGCCCTGGCCAGCCGCAGCAGTCAGCGAGTTTCCCCATGACGCAGCAAGCCGCATGCCCGCGCCGCATCGCCGTCGTCACCACCTCGCGCGCAGACTACAGCCATCTCTACTGGCCGCTCCGCGAACTGGCCGCGCACCCCGGCGTCGAGCTGGGCGTCTTCGTGCTCGGCCCGCATCTCTCGCCGGAGTTCGGCAACACCATCGCAGAAATCGAGCGCGACGGCTTTCCCATCAAGGCGCGCATCGAGTGCCTCCTCAGCTCGGACACTGACACCGGCATGGCCAAGACCATCGGCATCGCCATCCTTGGCCTGGCCGACGCGCTCACCGCCTGGCGGCCTGACCTGCTGCTCCTCATCGCCGACCGCTACGAAATGCTCGCGCCCGCCTCCGTCGCCCTCGCTCTGCGCATCCCCATCGCCCACATCGAAGGCGGCGAAGTCAGCCAGGGAGCCATCGACGACCACATACGCAACGCCCTCACCAAGCTCGCGCACATTCATTTCACTTCAACACAAACCGCCCGACGCCGCGTCATCGCCATGGGCGAGGAGCCCTGGCGCGTCCATCATGCCGGCGCGCCGTCGCTCGACCACATGCGCCGCTCCGCGCTGCTCGATCGCGCCGCGCTCGAGGCCCGCCTCGGCCTCGCGCTCACACCGCCCACGCTCGTCGCCGCCTGGCATCCCGTCACCATCCTGCGCGACACCAATGCCGAGGCCGACGCCTTTTTCGCCGCGCTCGCGCAAACACCCGGCCAACTCATCTTCGTCTACCCCAATGCCGACGCCGGCAGCCACGCCCTCATCGAGCGCACTCGCGCCCTTGCCGCATCGCGCTCCAACACGCACATTTACGTCAACCTCGACGCCATCACCTACTGGAGCCTTCTCGCCCAGGCCGACGCGCTCCTCGGCAACTCCTCCAGCGGCATCATGGAAGCAGCATCCTTCGCCCTGCCCGTCGTCAATGTAGGCATGCGCCAGCAAGGCCGCGAGCGCGCCCCCAACATCCTCGACGCACCCGCCGAAACCGAGGCCATCCGAACCACCATCCGCCACGCGCTCTCGCCGCAGTTCCGCGCCAGCCTGCGCGGCATGGCCAACCCCTACGGCAACGGAACCGCCGCCGAGACCATCACCCGCGTCCTTACCTCCGTCCCGCTCGGCAACCTGCTCATCAAGCAGCCCGTCCCCATTCCAGAAGAGTCCAGCCACGCATGACCGAGCAAAAGAACGCCCCAATCCCGCTCTCCGCGCCCGACATTACCCAGGCTGAAATCGATGCCGTCACCGCCGTCCTGCGCACGCCGCACCTGAGCCTCGGCCCCGAACTTGCCGCCTTTGAGCAGACATTCGCCACCTATCACCACATGCCCCACGCCGTCGCCGTCAGCTCCGGCACCGCCGGTCTTCATCTCGCGCTCGTCACCCTCGGCATCGGAGAAGGCCACGAAGTCATCCTGCCTTCCTTCACATTCATTGCCGTCGCCAACGCCGTGCTCCAGGTGCGCGCTACGCCCGTCTTTGCGGAAATTGACCCTGTCACCCTCAATCTCTCGCCCGCCGCCGTCGAGCAGGCCATCACCCCGCGCACCCGCGCCATCCTCGTCGTCCACACCTTCGGCGTCCCAGCCGAAATGGACGCACTCCAGGCCATTGCCCGCCGTCACCATCTCGCCCTCATTGAAGACGCCTGCGAGGCCATCGGAGCCGAGTTCGACGGCCAGCGCGCCGGCAGTTTCGGCGACCTCGCCGTCTTCGGCTTCTATCCCAACAAGCAGCTCACCACCGGCGAAGGCGGAGCCATCCTCGCTCGCGACCCCGTGCACGCCGCCCGCCTGCGCAGCCTCCGCAATCAAGGCCGCAATCCGGAAGCCGGCTGGCTTGACCACGCTGAAATCGGCTACAACTACCGCCTCTCCGACCTCGCCTGCGCCCTCGGCCGCGTCCAGCTCAGCCGGATCGGTGAAATGCTCGCCCGCCGCCGTGCCGCCGCTGAGCGCTATCACGCCTTGCTCGCTGAAATCCCCGGCCTCGAACTGCCGCCCCTCGAGCTGCCCTGCCGCACCATCAGCTGGTTCGTCTTCGTCGTCCGCCTGCCGCAGAAAGCAGACCGCGACCGCATCCAGGCCGCTCTTGCCGCCGAGGGCATCGCCACCGGACGCTACTTCGCACCCATCCACCTGCAGCCCGCCTGGCGCAGCCAAACCAGCGCCGCCGCAGCCCGGCTGCCCCTCACTGAATCCATCGCCCGCCGTACTCTCGCCCTGCCTTTCTTTAACCGCATTTCCTCAAGCCAGCAGGAAAAGGTAGCTTCCGCGCTCCGCGATGCGGCCATGTTCCCGCAACCGTCATAGCGCGTGGTCTGCTGATAACTGCGCCTCCCCGTTGCCGTAACTTTCATCTAACTCGCTAAAGTGCCATTTTCCTGCTTACCAAAATCCCGCATCCTGCATCTATAAGATCGTAAGGTTCGTGAGCTATTCAGACCGCGGCATCGTTGCGCCCAGACACAGATCGCCAAAAGCACCCTCGGGCACACGATGCAACTCTCGGATAGCGCTTGACAGGGGAACAGGAACAGGGCACCATCAACCCAAATCGGCGTACCCGCTGGTCGAGTTTGAACGTAGAAGGCCGCTCTGCGGCTTTCCGATCTCAGCGGCGGCTTCCCGCAACCGTGCTTCCTTCACTGACTTCATCCGAAGTTGAGAAAAAGGTACGCTATGGTGGTCAGAACACAATGCAAGGGTCGGGGCCTTACCGGGCTGCATGTTGGCGTAAATAATGTCCGCCGTTATTTTCCTAAACAGATCGATGCAATCGAGTTACAGCTGGATCATCTCTCGATTCGGTGTGGACTTTCGCCCCACTTCTGGCAGGATAAGCCTGAAATCTTCGATCCCCGGCTCTGCGCCTGGCTTGAGAACAAGCATCTCCACGACAAATGCGATCGCAGCCCCGTCCCGCTGGCCATGATCCCGTCAGGCGAAAACTCTTTCCGCCTGCAACCCGTTCATCAGAACGGCCACTCCAACGGCCATTCTGGCGACCATTCAATTGACAAGGAGCGGTCCGGACACGCCGCCTGAGTCCGCTCCGCGCGCATCCCCTCCGCCGCCGGCCCCACCCGCGCCCGCCACCATGGCCTGTTCCCGGCCTTGATAAACTCAAAAAGCCATGAACATCACCCAGCTTCAACAGGCGGTCGAGAGCGCGTTTGCCGCCGGCCCCGCCGCCATCGGCGACCAGTCCGCCATGGATGCCTTCCTCGCCCTGCGCGCCGCCCTTGAGCGCGGCGAAATCCGTTCCGCCCAGCCTGACCCCGCCAGCCCTACCGGCTGGCGCGTCAACGCCTGGGTCAAGCAGGGCATCCTGCTCGGCTTCCGCCTCGGCGCGCTCGCTGACTCCTCCGCCGGCGCTCTCTCCTTCGTTGACAAGCACACCTACCCCGCCCGCCAGTTCGCGCCCGCCGACGGCATCCGCATCGTCCCCGGCGGCTCCAGCGTCCGCGCCGGAGCCTACGTCGCCCGCGGCGTCGTCTGCATGCCGCCCATGTACATCAACGCCGGAGCGTGGGTAGACGAGGGCACCATGGTTGACTCCCACGCCCTCGTCGGCTCCTGCGCCCAGATCGGCAAACGCGTCCACTTGAGCGCCGCCGCCCAGATCGGCGGAGTCCTCGAGCCCATCAACGCCAGTCCCGTCATCATTGAGGACGACGCCCTCATCGGCGGCAACACCGGCGTCTACGAGGGCACCATCGTCCGCCAGGGCGCCGTCCTCGCTCCTGGAACCATCCTCACCCGCGGAACCCCGGTCTTCGATCTCGTCAACGGCACCATCCTCCGCGCCACTGCCGACCAGCCCCTCATCATCCCCGCCAACGCCGTCGTCGTCCCCGGCTCCCGCGCCGTCTCCAAAGGCAAAGGCCACCCCAGCAGCCAGGACTGGGGCCTCAGCCTCTACGCCCCCGTCATCGTCAAGTACCGCGACGAAAAAACCGACTTAAGCACCACCCTCGAAGACCTGCTCAGGTAGCCGCAGACCTGGGCGTCGCCAACAAGCACGTGGCACGCTGCCGCTAATAGCCGTCGCAGGCGAAAGGGGAAAGCGATGAAGATACCTACTTCTGTGCAGATAGTCTGCGTGATTGTTCTCTGCATCGCTCTCTCTTGGTGTTGGTACTTGGTGGCTGCGGACTACAGCTATAGAGCTGTGTCGGGAACATATGAGTTTTACGGCGATGGAGAATCATCCACGCTGGTTCTTAGGCAGGATCAGAGCTTCCAGCAGGACCTCAATCGTGAGGGAAAGATAGAACACGCCCGAGGCACTTGGCGACGCGTCGGTGAGGGTGGAGTCGTATTTTCGAAGGAGTTTCTTAAGGTGAAGGGCCAAGATGTGCGAAGCGATGGACAAGCCGACGAAGAGATCGAAAAGAGATTTGCAGGCTTCTTTCCTTCGATAAGATTCGCTCCGCAATTCAATGGTCCATCGTTCAATCGGAGACTTTTTCGGTGATTGGGCGGGTGGGGCCAGGTGCCGGGTACCCCGGAGCCTGCCCTGGGCGAAGCACACCCAAGGCCCCGGCGCGCATGGCGCGTTGAGGTAAGCGGCGCGAAGGATCTGCTCTTGCCTTCCTCCGGCTGGCATGGCCGGGCACCCCGGGCCTCGCTTTTGAAACTTGGGAATCGACAAGCGTCGGTGGCCACTTGCCCATGTTTAAGTTGGACAGGCTTTACCGATTTGGCCGCCCATTTCTCCGGGCGCGGCGGTAATTCATTCTCCGCTTTCCAGCATGCTTTTCAAGCTGGCCTTTATCTCGGCGGGAATTCTGCCCGAACCCGTGGCCACGCGGCGGACCACGCGATCGATTGGACAGAGGGATGTAAGCGGCTCAACCGGCGCTGGAGTGCCCAGTAAATTGCAGCGAGTGTGACGGGGACCACATAAATCGGCGCACGATCGTGCTTTCCTATTACCAACCCATAGGAGCGCGCGAACCCTTCTTATGGCGTGGCAATAGGAGACGCAATGGCGGAAAAGGCTGATGTGTGGCAGGGGACGCTCGCACTGATGGTGCTGCGCACACTTGAAGTCATGGGTCCGCAGCACGGTTACGGGTTGGCGCGGCGGATTGAGCAGACCAGCGGAGATTTGCTTGCTCTTAACTACGGAACGCTCTACCCGGCGCTGCTCAGGCTGGAGCAGGAGGGCTTTATCCGCTCGAGCTGGGGAGCGTCGGAGAACAACCGCCGTGCCAAGTTTTACCAACTGACCAAGGCCGGCCGCCGCCAGGTAAAGAAGGCCGCAGCGGAGTGGGAACAGACGACGGAGATCCTTTCTCGCTTTCTGCAGCCCGCCGAGGAGGAGTGATGGCGAATCTTGCACGGAATTTCAGAGCAGTCTGCTCGCGCTTTGTCGGCCTGCTGCATCCGGGCCACGTCAACGACGACTTCACCGCCGAGCTCGAAAGCCACATTGCGATGCATGTAGACGACGGCATCCGCGAGGGGCTCAGCCCAGACGACGCTCGCCGCCAGGCGCTCATCCGATTGGGGGGCATCGAGCAAACGCGGCAGCAGTACCACGAGCGAAACTCGCTGCCCTGGATAGAAAATCTCATCCGTGATTTTCGCTATGGCCTGCGCGGGTTGGCAAAGAACCCGGGATTCACAGCCGTTGCCGTATTGACTCTTGCGCTTGGCATCGGCGTAACCTCAACAATCTTTGCCGTTGCCGACGCTGCGCTCCTGCGCTCTTGGCCGGCGAAACAGCCGGGGCGTCTGGTGCGCATTGTCGCTAGCACGCCGCAGGGGCCCGACTACTTGTTCTCCTATCCAGAAAGCCGGGATTTCGCTTCTCAGGGAAAATCACTTGACGGTGTCCTCGCCTATTCACGGCACGGCCAGATACTCCACACTCCTTCCGAATCCAGGCAACTGCTCGACGAAGTCGTATCTCCCAACTACTTCTTGCTGCTTGGCACTGATCCAAAGCTCGGCCTCAAGTTTCAGGAGGCGGCGACAAAGCACGAACGGATTGTTGTCATCAGCAACTCCGTGTGGCAGCGCTTTTTCGGCGCGGACCCGCAAATCGTGGGCAAACAGATTTCTCTTACCGGCTCCAGCTATACGGTGATCGGTATCGCTCCGCCGGGATTTCGCGGAATGTCGCCGTTTGTTCCAGTGGAATTGTGGGTTCCGCTCACCACATGGGAAGGGGAATACAAACGCGCTGTCCGCGACTTCGAACTGCTCGGCCGATTACGGCCTGGTGCGACCGCAGAGGAAGCACAGGTAGAAATCGAGACCATCGGGCGACGCATGGCACAGAACTATCCGGCTCTCAATCGCGGGAGAACCGTCTCGATAGTTTCCGAAGAACAGCGCCTGCGTGAAGCAGCCGCTCCCACGCTGCTCATGATGGCCGCAGTTGGTATGGTGCTGCTTATCTGCTGCGCCAACGTGGCCGGTCTCATCCTGGCGCGCTCCGATAAAAGACGCAAGGAGATCGCTATGCGCCTCGTACTCGGAGCCACGCGAGTGCGCATCATTCGCCAACTGCTCACCGAAAGCCTCCTTTTGGCAGTGGCGAGCTCTGCGGTCGGTCTGCTCATTGCAGTAGGCCTATTCCGCTTGCAGCCAGCCCTGATGCCGCCATCCGAGGTAGCGCTCGGTCTCGATCTGCATCTTGACGCGACCTTAGTTCTGTTTACGATGGCATCATCAATATTGGCGGTGGTCGTCTTCGGTCTCACGCCTGCGCTCCAGGCGACCCGACGGGATTACGCTTCAACCCTGAAAAGGGAAGAGACGGGCGCCGGTCGCCCGAATCGCCGCCTAACCTTGCGGAACGCACTGGTCGTTGTCGAGATTGCATTGGCGGCCACACTGCTGACCGCTTCAAGCCTGATGCTGCGCAGCTTGCTCGCCACTCGAAGCATCGATCTCGGCTTTGATCGCCAGAGAAACTTTGTCTTTTTTGACATGAGCCCGAATCTCGTTGCCGGCTATACTCAGGCCCGCACTACAGCATTCTTCGACCAGGTGGAAGCGCGGACGGCCGCGCTGCCCGGCGTAAAACATGTCGGCCTGGCGAATCGCGTGCTGCTCTCAGACACCGAAGGCGGCGCTTCCAAGCGCGTGTCTATCCCCGGAGTGCAATTGCCGCAGGGCCAGCCGTCGATCCCAGTCAAGTTCAATGCCGTCGATGCCAACTACTTTCAGACAATGGGAACTCGGATCTTAGAGGGACGCGCATTCGCAGTGACAGATAGCGCCACCGCCTTGAAGGTTGCGGTGATCAGCCGGAACATGGCCAATCGCTTCTGGCCCGCCGGAAACGCACTGGGCCGGCAGATCGTCGTCGATGGAACATCGTGCATCGTAGTGGGTGTTTCGGAAGATGCCAAAATCAACTGGCCTCATGAAGAGCCCGAACCGTATCTTTACCTTTCTTTTGCGCAATGGCCCAGTAACCATGCAAGCCTCATTGTCGATGGTGGGGAAAGCACGCCGGCGCTGATTGCCGCCGAACGCAGCGTCTTCCGAAGCACAGACCGCAACGTGCCCTATGAGGTGCGCACCATCGGTTACCTGATGCGGCAATCGTTCTGGATGGATCAAACCCTCGCTGGGTTTGTCGGCACGCTTGGAGTCCTGGCGATCTTTCTCGGTGCGATAGGCCTTTACGGCGTAATTGCCTATCTCGTCAACCGGCGCACACGAGAGATTGGTATTCGCATGGCATTCGGCGCTGAGCGTAGGAAAATCATCCGCATGCTGTTGAGGCAGGGCTTGGTTCTTGCTGGATTCGGAGCTGGGATCGGCTTCGTCGCCTCGCTGCTAACGACGCGCTTGCTAGCGAGCCAGCTGTACGGCGTTAAGCCCACTGATCCAATGTCGTTCGCCGCGAGCATCATGTTCGTTGTTCTGGTGGCTCTCGCCGCATGCTGGATTCCCGCGCGCCGCGCAGCCTCAGTCGATCCCATGCAGGCCCTGCGTGTGGAGTGAGAAGCTAGATAGGAATACGACGTCAAAATGCACGTCCGGCGGGTGCCCTCGGCCTCAAGGACCTTTCCGCACCACGGCGGGTTGCCCATCCTCGTCCCTCGCGTCAGCGAACGACCGGGTAGGATGAACGGCCAGGCCCCATGAACTCCGGCTGCCGCAACTCCGCTACTTGATTCCGTTCCCCTGCCGCGCCACGCTGAACTGCGCCCCAGCGAAAAGAATTAGCCCCGAAATATAGGCCCAGAACAGCAGTCCCACCGAAACATAAAACGGACCGTAGAGCGCCTTCAGATCCAGATGCGGCAACAGGGCCACGAAGAGATTTTTGCTCAGCAGCCAGATCACTCCGGTGACGATGGAAGTACGCAGCACTTGCCGCGCTTGAACTTTACGGTTGGGCAGAAGCCAGTAAATGGAGAAGAAGAAAAGAATCGATGCAACACCAGTCGAAGCGGCCAGCCACAGATAGCTGATTCCCTTGAAAACGAAGTTGTCGACATGGTGAAAGAAGATGAAGCCCAGCAATTCCCGCTGCCAGGCGCTTAGCAGAATGCTCACCACCGCCAGTACAACCATCAGCAGAGCCAGCCCGAAGGCCACCGTCTGATTCATGAGGTAATTGCGGCTCTTGTTTACTCCCCAGGCCTGGTTCAGAGCCACCTCAAGAGGCAGAAAGATGCCGGTACAGGCGACCAGAATCATCACCAGCGAAAACACCTGCACGCCCTGTCGTGCGGCGGCAAGCGAAAGATTGGTTGCCACCCAATCCTGGTTTGAAGGCAGAAAGTAGTGCACCATCTCGCTGACCACGTCCGCCATGGCCCGGGAGTGAAAGACCGAAATGGCAAGCGTATACAGCAAAACGATGAAGGGGATGAAGGAAAGGATGGCATTGGCCGCCACGCTGAATGCGTAGGTATGCACTTCGCTGTCCAGCAGGTAACTCACCAGCGCAGTGCCGTCCCTGCGCAAGCGATACCACTTGGAGCTCGCAGCAGCCGCTGACACTTCAACTCCAGCGGCTTCCACCGTAGATTCTTCACAAGTACCAGAATTTGGGACATCCACCACGAATGACTCTCTGAATCAAGACGTTAGGCCACATGGCAGCTGAGGCAATTGCAGCACGCATGATGACGGGCCCTTGCCTCAAGGATAGTCGCTCCGGGAACTTCCTGCGCCAAAACACATAAAATGCGGGGGCATGCGCTTCCCGCCGGATTGTGAGACGCCTGCGCCATGTAAAGATCCGCTCTCTCTAGGCTCTGGTTTTATTTGTAATGTAATAAAGTTTTCAATTCCGATTTTTTAAAATTTACGCACAAGCGCGCGCAACATGCTGTTTCATCCGCTACTTCCAACGCATTTTCCACTTGCATCCTCCTGATTTTCCTGCCATAAAGGGAGCACAGTCCGCCACGGGCGTGCTGTGTTGCAATCTGTAGAAGGCCGTTAGCTTTGGATGTTTTGGTTATTGGGAAGCGCACCTCCAACTTAGGTAGGTCATCGGGCTGCCACGGCGCACGCAATACGCGCGCTCAGGCGGCTCGTGCCATATCTGGGTGTGGATTTTGGTTCTTGTTGTAGTGTTCTGCTCTGCCCGGTGGGCAGGGCGGTCCCGGCGCGAGGGCCCGTGCAATGCGCTAACCACAGAACAAGGAGACGATAGATGAAGGAACAAGGCGTGGTGAAGTGGTTCAACGGAGCCAAGGGGTACGGGTTCATTCAGCGGTCAAGTGGAGAAGATGTCTTTGTGCATTTCTCTGCCATTCAGGAAAATGGCTACAGAACCCTCAACGAGGGCGAGTCTGTCGAGTTTGAGTGCCAGCAGGGTCCAAAAGGGCTGAGCGCGGTCAACGTGATGCGCGCTTCATAAGTCAGTCTGAGGCCTTCCCTGCGGAAGGCCCTGTTTGCCTGCGGTTTGATTTACTGATTTTCCGTCGGAACTGCTTGCACGTCAAGCCTTTCAAGGGCCCACCTGGCAGCCGTGCGCAGTCCCTCATCCGCAGCCTCGGCCCACGGATGCAGCCAGCGGGCAAACAGCCTGACTCCCGTATTGCCCATCGCGATAGCAACATTGCGGCGCAATCCCATGAAACCCGCCCGCCGGACTGGCGAGCCGTTGAACGTTTGCTCGAAAGTTGACATGTCCATCTGGGCAAGCCACTCCAGCGCGGGGTTTACAAGTTCCGCACGCGCTACCAGTTCCTCGTCAGCGCTCACAGGCGCTTTGCGATTCCACGGGCAAACATCCTGGCAGATGTCGCAACCAAACACCTGCCGCCCCATACCCTCCATCAGTTCCACGGCGATTGGCCCCTTGTGTTCGATGGTCAGGTACGAGATACAGCGTGTCGCATCCATCTGATAGGGCGCGATGAGCGCGCCGGTAGGGCAGGCATCCAGACAGCGCCGGCAGCTTCCACATCGATCGGTCACGGGCAACTGCGCCGGGACGGCCTGCGCTTCAAGCGAGGTGACCAGCACCGCCAGAAATCCATACGAGCCCAGCTTTGGATGGATCAGGCAGGTATTCTTCCCTGTCCAACCGAGCCCGGCCGCCGTGGCCAGAGCGCGCTCCACCACCGGCCCTGTATCCACATACGCCCGTGACTCGAATTCGCCCAGTTCGCCGTGCAGACGTTCTTCCAGCGCGCGCATTCGCTTCAGCAGCACCTTGTGATAATCGCTGGGCCGTCGTGCTCCGGCGATATCGGCGCGGCTTGACCACGCATAGCGTGCAATCCAGCCAGCCGTCGGTGCGGCAGCATCAGTGGAACGCGGTTGTGCGCAGTGGTACCCGGCAAAGCACACAATCACAGAGCGCGCCCAGGGAAACGGAATCCCCACACGGCTGCGGACCAGTTGGCCATCTTCTGCGGTACGCGTCAGGTAGTGCATTGACCCGGCGCGTCCCACCTGCACCCACTGCGCATAGCGGGTCGCATCCTGCGCTTCTTCAGCGTAGGGCAGCGCCACCAACCCTGCCTCCGCAAACCCCTGCTCCAGCGCCAGTTGACGCGCCCGCTCCGTGCTCAAGCTGTGTGCATGACCCGGCTCGTCAACAGACATGGAACTTGTGCACCTGCCTTTTGCGTAGATAGCTACAACGTGTTCGATTGCGGACGTCGAAATCGAATCCGGACACTTGGAACAGGAGCCGGCCCTGGATGCATGGCTCGCTCCTCAATGATTTCAGCATATTGCGCCTCAGATGACTTTGGCAGTTCAGGTGCAAGGTACACAGACGGGAAGCAGCAGCCGAAAGCGGTAGAACCCATCCGGTGTACCCCGGAAGCGATAGGCATTCCAAGGAGGTTTCAGTATGAACGGCACTCTTTGCACTACGGCAGGCACACTGATGATAGCGCCCGGAGACGTGCACGAACTGGTGCGCGGACATGAGCAGATTCTGCTGGAGCGGATGACTCCCCTGGTGCGCCAACAAGACGTCTTGTTCGATATGGGGATGGTGGAACGCATCGACGCTGCAGGCATTGCGGCACTGATCTCGCTCTACGCTTGCGCCCAGAGCGCGGGACACACCTTCACGGTCTCGAATGCATCGCCAAGAATTGAGGAGATCCTTGCGCTGGTGGGTCTGGACCACATTCTTCTGTCTCATAATGCGGTGCCGAATTCGCCGGCTGAATCATGTTTCGGCAGGCCAGCCGCGTGATAGGACACTGACAGGCTTGCCGATGCAATTCTGACGCGGGCCTGCGCCCTCAATTGCACATCTTCCCATCCAGGAAAAAGACGAGACGCTGGTGGCCATCCAAGGGCCTGTGACGAGGGGCACAGGCAAGTGTATACTTGCGGCGCTATTTGTACTTGCGAATCATGAACCGCCGCAAGGCGCAGTCGAAGTGTCTGGATGACTGCACGCGCTTGGCCTGTTGACCGTTCTTCC
>JAJXZL010000042.1 GCA_021780075.1 Acidobacteriota bacterium | reverse complement strand
TGGGCTACCGCGATCTGTGGGCCCTGGAAGCTATCCTCAATCCCTCTGCGACCGCCAGCCAGAAGGCGGCGTAGTAACATCAACCTAACCGCCGCCCGCCACTTTCAACTACGCGCGGGACATGCTCCAGCTCGATTGTTCAGGTGAGTGTAGAAAGTGTTGGCAAAATCTTGATTTTCCTCAATAAGCTTCTGCGTCATTAATTGACGCAGAAGCTCGTCGACCTCTTCGCTATAGGACGGGGAAAAGTCCACGAAATATTCAGGAGACGGAGTCCCGTCTTGCTCTGATAGTTTTCTTAGGGGCATGTTCCCGATCCTTTGGGGGATGGACGGGCAGCCAAGGAAAGAATTCAAAATAAACGGGAATTTGGATTTTGCATTCCCTGTCACGAAACAGTATACCGTCAGTCTCTTCTGCTGCGATCTTTTTTATTCGTTGCAAGGCAAAGGTCCCGGGCGTGCGCGGTAGGGCCTTTGGATGCGGTACCTCTATCCCATACATTTCGGAACTGATACAGTCGGAAGATTGGTTCCTGTGAGAGATTTTGGCGTGCTTGAGGTCTTCCTAATCAGCAAAGAGGCAATAGACTCATTGCCGCAACAGGCTGGCGAATCCAAGTTGCGCATTCTTTCCACAGAAGTCGGTCAGATACTGCGCGGTCAATTAACCGATACCCAGCCGCT
The DNA here is from genome assembly GCA_021780075.1 of Acidobacteriota bacterium. GTDB lineage: Bacteria > Acidobacteriota > Terriglobia > Terriglobales > Acidobacteriaceae > Telmatobacter. The sequence goes on along the minus strand of JAJXZL010000042.1, from coordinate 37,962 downwards.
CGCCGAGTTCACGCATCAGTTTCAGACAGCCCTCGGAAGTAACGTGAAAACCTTGGAAGCGAGCGTCATCGGGACGAGCGGATGAAATCGGATTTTGAGCGACGACTCTCGACGCGAACAATGAGCGCTTAACCTCCAGTGTTCACGGTGTTTGCCACAACGACTCTATCGCGCCCTTCTCTCTTGGCGCGGTAAAGAGCTTGATCTGCCGCATGCACCAATTCTTCTACCGTCGCGCCGTGGTCAGGGTAGGATGACACGCCAATGGAGACAGTGACTTTTCCCAGAACCTGACCAGCGTGCCGCACGGTCAGCTGTTTGAGATCCTCCCGTAGGAGTTCTGCCCGCTTGCAGGCGGCATCCACGGATGCGCCGGATAGAACAATAAGAAACTCTTCTCCGCCATAACGGCAAGCGACATCCTGCCCGCGCGTCCCTTGACTCAAAAAATCGCCGAATCCACGCAGCATTACGTCTCCTGCCTGATGGCCAAAAGTATCATTGAACAGTTTGAAGTGATCGAGGTCGAGCATGAGCAGCGCCACACCCTCCTCGTTGCGGGCGGCACGACGCACCTCTCGCTCCAGAGACTCTTCCATGAAGCGGCGATTGAAGAGTCCTGTCAATGGATCTCGAATGGACTGATTGCGAAGTACCTCCCGAAGCCTCAGGTTCGCCAGCGCCAGGGAAATGCGCTCGCACACAGCGGTGGCGTGGCGGGCGAGAACATCGACCTGTTCCTCTGGTGATCGGAGAGAAAGTCTCGGAGAATTGGCGGGACACGCCATGCAAAGCACTCCGAGCGTCTCGCCGTGCGCCGCGAGTGGAATGCAGGCGTATCCGCCAGCCAGCGATTCACTCACATGCGCGCACCGCATAGGTGTGTCCGAATCCCTTACCCGGTACATCTTGCCGCGCCGCAGAGCCCAGCATTGATCGGAAGCGAACGTCTTTTCGCTGACGACAGTGTCGCCCCAGGCAGCCTTTACTTCCACCAAATTTCGGGACGGAGTCGTCATGCACAGTGCCCCGGCAGGAGACGATAGAGTCGTTGGCAGAGTGCGTTCGATGATCTGGTAGGCTTCTTCGGCGGTCTGGCATGATTGCAGGATGTCGACCAGTTCCGTGAGCTTGATGGCCTTCCGAGCCTGTTCCTCCGATTCTCCGAGGGCCATTCTTAACCTGGCGTTTGCCTCTTCGAGGGCGCTTTCCATCTTCTGGCGCTCACTGATATCGCGGAGGGCGCAGACGACATAGTTACGGTCAAGGTGGACGAGCTTCATGCTCACCTCCACCGGGAAGGTTGAACCGTCCTTCCGCCGCTGTATGGTCTGAATGATCGCGAATCCTGAACTCCGTAAATCCCCGTCCACTTTTGCGTGCGCAGGTTCGTCGAGAGTGGGATCGATATCGTAAACATGCATGGACAGGAGCTCTTCGCGCGTGTAGCCCAGGCTTGAACAGGCCCTTGCATTCACATCGATCAGGCGCATCGATTCCAAATCGACCACCTGAATGGCATCGTTGGATTGATCGATCAACAACCGGAAGAGCTTCAGCGATTCCTCGGTCCTCTTGCGCTCGGTAATGTCGCGAAAGTACCAGATTCTACCCCGATACCGGCCTGTTGAATCGATGAGTGGAGCAGAGTATCGCTCAAAAGTTCTACCACTCCTGAGTTTGAGCTCATCCCTGCTTTTTTCATCCCGATGACTATAGAGATACTCGACTCTCTCGATGAATGCGTCGGGGAACTCAACTTGGCCTATCACATAGTTGCGCAGGACGCGATCGTCTCCCGAGCTAAGCACTTCGTCAGGCATCTCAAAATGGAGCGCAAATTGCCTGTTTGCGAGGACAACGCGATCGGACTCATCGACGACCAGGATGCCATCGAGCGTCGTCTCCGATTGCGCCTCCAGCAGCATAGTCTTGAGCAAGAGCGCTTCCTCTGCCCTCCTGCGCTCGCTGATGTCGCGAACGATGGCCTGCAAATACCCTGCCTCATGAGCGAGGCCTCGATTCAGGCTGACTTCTCCGTCAAAAGTGGTTCCATCCTGACGGACATGTGTCCACTCAAAAATCTGGGATAGGCCGCCCGCTGCAGCTTGCATTTTCTCCGCCGCCTTCTCGGCGGAAAGCCGTCCATCGGGCTGTCTGGGCGGCGAGAATTCGAGAGGAGAGTGGCCAACGATGTCGTCCTTCCCACATCGGAAAAGAGCCTCAGCTCGAAGGTTGCAGTCCGAAAATGTTTCCCCTTTCATAATGAAGATGGCATCGTTTGCCGTTTCAAAAAGGGTCTTGAACTGGGCTTCGCTCTGTTGCAGCGCCGCTTCTGCCATCTTGCGTCTGGTGACGTCGCGGATGGCGCTGGCAACCAGCACACCGTCCTCTGTCTGAAGCGAACCGAGGCTGATTTCAACGGGAATCTCGTGCCCATCCTTGTGCAAGCAGTACAACTCAAGGCCAGCGTCCATCGGCCGCGCTCGCCGATTCACAAAGAAATTCTCCCGGTGTGCCTGGTGCCCGCCGCGAAAGCGCTCCGGCAAGAGCATCTCGATTGCCCTACCCTGCAGCTTCTCGCGCCCGTACCCGAACAATATCTCCGCTTGCGCGTTAGCCAGGACGATCTCGCCTTCTTGGTTGACCACAACGATCGCATCCGGGGCCGCTTCAAGCAGGCCTTTAAATTTCGCTTCCGTAGCCGCGGTTAGCCTTGACATGGACACCTCTCTGCGTCGGGAAAGTAGTATCGAGGTGGTCTGCCTGGCAATTTGAACCATGTACACTCCACCGGCCACTATTATGATCTGAATGTAGTCCAAATCACGGGAACCGGGGTACCGTAGTCACAGGAACGGACAGGTGCAAAACCACCTCAACTCTTGCTCGATAAGCGATGAGCACTGCAATTTCAAATGCAGCGATGCAGTTGTCATGAGCAGGTGTCCGGCCAGATAGAAGAGAAGGCCTTTATTTTTAATGATGTGCCCGCTCCCTTGACAAGAAAAATGCGTATCGAAGAAGGGAAGCTCTGATTTATCGTAGACTAGGTGAAAATACAGGGAGGGTGGGCCGCGCACCGATGACTCTCCTAGAGATACAGAGGAGCAAACCGATTTTCTCAAGTTTTATCCTGACATTGATGGTCTTGATGCTAACCGGCTATCTCGCCATCGGACAAGGTAGGAGGAATCTTGCAGCCGAGCAGCGGGTGCTCCATAAGCACGAAGTGCTCGGAGAACTTAATACCACTCTCTCCCTGATGCAGGACGTCGAGACGGATTTCCGAGGCTATACCCCCGTACAGCTGGTGGTGTTGGACCTAAGTAACCTCTGAAGAACTTTCCGATCCATGACTGACGCAGGTAATGTGGATTGAGGAGATCGATCACGGATGAAGCAGCTTGCGTCGGCCCATCAAGCAAGCTTTGAGCGGTACACGAAGAAGACACGTCGCGAGCAGTTTCTGGAAGAGATGAACGTTGTGATGCCGTGGCCGATTTATTCGCACCGGTCAAGCCGCATTACTCGAAGGACGAAACGGGTCGCAAGCCGGTGAGGCTCGAGATCATAATGCGCGTCTACTTTCTGCAGAAGTGGTTTTGCGCTCTCCGACCCGCGCGTGAAAGATGCTCTCTACGAGTCGGTGGTGGAGATCCATTTCTGCGGCATCGACCCAGGTCGTGCGCCTGCGCCGGATGAGGCGACGATCCTCACCTACTGCCATCTTCTCTAAGGGCACGATTGATGGAGGTGCTCCGGGCCTTGAAGAATGACCTGCGAACACGGAGGATTCCGGTGATCATTCACTTCGTCGCGGGAGGAGAAGGATTTGATCACGGGCTACAACTTGGGAGCGAACGGCTAGGCTTAGAAGCCGGTGGGCTTTGATGAATTTTGCGAAGCCGTCCGCCAATTGGGCCTCTGTTGGTTGGTTGTCAATATCCCTCACAGAGAGAAGTGAATCCGAAAGCGTCGGAAGCAAATCCTAGGAGTGACTTTGCCATGCCTCTGCCGAAAGTGCTTCACGCGTTGTGTGTTGAGGGCGTGCCCGAGGACGCCGAGCTCTACTTGCGTGTACTGCAGGATGCAGGATATCAGGTCACTGCGGACGTCGTAAGCAGTAGAGAGGAATTTACCAGAAAGCTCAAGTCGAACTCCTACGATGTTGTTCTCTCAGACTATCGGCTGCCGGGCTGGACCGGAACGGATGTTCTGGAGATTCTTAAGCGATCTGCGGTCAATACTCCCTTCCTGCTCATTACCGGCACGGTCGGAGAAGAAGCAGTAGCGGAATGCATCAAGCAGGGTGCTGCCGATTACATCCTGAAAGACCGGCCCGCGCGCCTGCCGGCCGCTGTTGGCCGCGCCCTGGAGGAAAAGGTCGCGAGGGAAGAGCGTACCCGGCTGGAGGAGGCACTGAAGCTCTTCCGCCTGTTAGTCGATCAATCCAATGATGCCATTCAGGTCGTCGATCTGGATACGATGCGTTTGCTCGATGTGAATGCGAGAGCCTGTTTGAGCCTGGGCTACACGCGCGAAGAGCTCCTGTCCAAATGTGTTTACGATATCAATCCGACTGTCGACGAACCGATGCGCGCAAGACTAGACGGCGCTTTGCGGACGTCAGGATTTGCAATCTTCCAAACCCTCCAGCTGCGGAAGGACGGTTCTACCTTCCCTGTGGAAGTGAGCATGAAATACGTCTACCTAGGTCGCGGCTATGTGGTCTGCTTCGTCCGGGATATCACCGAACGCAAGCAGGCAGAGAAGCGAGTGGTTGGGGCATTGCACTTTATGCAAACGATCTTGGACACATCTCCGCTCGGCATCATTGTTTACAAAGCCTCCGGCGAGGCGATAATCGCCAACCCGGCCAGTGCCCAACTGGTCGGCGCCAGCGTCGAGCAAGTAAGTGCGCAAAACTTTCGCCATCTTGAGTCGTGGCAGCAATCCGGCTTGCTGGCATTAGCTGAGGAAGCGCTGGCGACAGGCACTCTTTGCCATTGCGAGATCCACATGACAAGCACCTATGGCAAAGAACTCTGGGTCAATGCCCATTTTGCACCCTTTGCTTTTGGCGAAGAACCTCACTTGTGGACGATGTTTGAAGACATCACCGAGAGGAAAAGGACGGAAGCGGCACTTGTCCAAGCCGAGGAGAAGTATCGGCAGATATTCGAAGAGGCTGTGATCGGATTCTTCCAAACCACTCCGGAAGGAAAACTCCTGAGTGCAAACTCGGCACTGGCCCGGCTCTTTGGTTACGACTCTCCGGAGGAGATGATGGCCGGCCGCAGTGACCTTGTCTACGAGGGGTACGTGGACCCGGGTGCGCGCACGCGTTTCAAGCGGCTGGTAGAGGAGAACGGGAGTGTGAGCAACCTCGAATATCAAGCCTATCGTAAGGACGGGAGCAGAATATGGTTGCTGGAGAACGCGCGCGTGGTCCGCGACTCCAGCGGCACCACGCTGTATTACGAAGGCACAGTTACAGACGTCACTGACCGAAAAGCCGCCGAGGAGCGAGTCCAATACTTGGCGTTTTATGATGCTCTTACAGGGCTGCCTAACCGAACGCTCCTTCAGGATCGATTGACAAAGGCGCTCGCCAGTGCACGCCGGCGTAATGACAAAGTTGCGCTTCTATTCCTCGATCTTGACCGGTTTAAGGACTTAAACGACGTGTTTGGGCATTCGCTCGGCGATCTTCTCCTGCAACAAGTCGCAAATAGGCTTGAGAGATGCGTGCGTGAGCAAGATACGGTGGCCCGACTAAACGTGGCCCGGCTAAACGGGGATGAATTCCTTGTCGTGCTCGCTGGTGTAAAGGACATCTCCGAAGCAGCAGTTGCCGCTAAACGATTCATGGATGCAATGGCCGCACAATTCGTGGTTCAGGGTCACTCCGTTGGTATTACTTGCAGCCTCGGCATCAGCATTTTCCCGGAACACGGTGCAGACTGCGAAACCCTGATCAAGAATGCGGATGCAGCCATGTATTGTGCCAAAGATAGGGGGCGCAACAACTTTCAGTTTTTTACCGAGGACATGAACGCTCAAATTGTGATGCGCTTGACCTTAGAAAACGGTTTGCGACGGGCGATCGAGAGAGAGGAATTCTTTCTCGTGTATCAACCTCAAATGGATCTTGGCAGCGGAAGAATTACCGGATTAGAAGCTCTCCTCCGCTGGCAACACCCAGAACTGGGCCTCGTACTACCGGATAAGTTTATTCCCATAGCGGAAAACAGTGGTCTAATACTGCCAATCGGTGAATGGGTATTAAGAACTGCCTGTTCTCAATCCCAGAAATGGCAAGACAAGGGTCTCCTCGCAGTGCCGGTGGCTGTAAATGTATCAGCGGTACAGTTTCGCCAAGAGAACTTCAGCAAACTGATCAACAGGATACTTCAGGAGACTGGCCTCGCTTCCCAATACCTCGAGCTCGAGTTGACGGAAAGCCTCCTGCTATCAAGTGCAGATTTGAAGTTCTCCGTTCTTGAGGACTTGAAGGCCATGGGATTGAAGCTTGTGATTGACGACTTTGGAACCGGCTATTCCAGCCTCAGCTATTTGAAACGCATTCCAATTAAAAAGCTCAAGATCGATCGTTCGTTTATTCGGGATGTCGCCGTCGATCCTGATGACGCGGCGATCACAACCGCAATCATCGGCATTGCGAAGCACCTGAAGCTCAAGGTGATTGCGGAAGGTGTGGAAGACGAAGCTCAACTTTCGTTTCTGCGGGCACATCAATGCGACGAGATTCAAGGTTATTACTTCTGTAAACCGTTAGCTGTCGACGCAGTAACCGACTTGCTGCAAGACACCAGAGTGTGACCTTTGTATGTAAATTATGGGGCTTGACATGGCGGCACAAAAGAACAGAGTCGGCTCATCAAATCCGGACATGGGTTTAATACTACTGTGTAGTGCGTGAAAGGCGCTGGTCAACAGCGGTGCAAGTCCCGCCCGGGAACTGGATCGCTTCCGCCTGGTAGCAATCGGAGCAGCGGCAGAGGCGACGAAGCTGCTGAAGCCTCCGGTGTAGAGGGTCGCGAAGGCGACTTGGCGAGCATGCACGCCGTAATGTGAGTAAACGCTGAGCAGGCCTCGAAACGTACAACGCAGGAGACGCCCCGCCGACACTTGTGGGAAGTCCGATGTCGATGAGGATCACGAGCGATCAGGCTCATCGGTTCTGCCGGGGTATTGGCGATGGCATGTATGCAACGGGGACCAGGCGCAACACGGGAAGCCCCAGCGGTGATCGCAGTAGGGATCAACCGGAATCTCGCGAGAGACAGACGGGCCGTTTGGGGTCTCGCGGAAGCTCATACTACCGATGAAGCCGGATAACTCCCGGGGGAGGGAAGGAGCCTCAGTTGGAAGCGAACGCAAGAAGTAACAAAGATGAAGGGATTGGCGATGAGCCTAGCAACCCCGGAAAGTGTTCAGAAGTTACAGGCGGCGTGGCACGACAAAGCGAAGAAATCGGCCAATTTTCGTTTCTATGTGCTGTACGACAAGGTGTACCGCAAGGATGTGCTGGCGTTCGCCTATGCCTGCTCGAAAGCTAACAATGGAGCAGCCGGGGTGGATGGTCAGACGTTCGAGGACATCGAGGCATACGGCGTGGAACGGTGGTTGGACGAACTGGCGCAAGAGCTGAAGAGTCAAACTTGTCGACCACTTCCTGTGCGGCGGGTCTGGATACCGAAGCCGGACGGGAAGACGCAGCGGCCGTTAGGGGTGCCCGCTATCCGGGATCGCATCCCGATGATGGCGGCGGTGTTGGTGCTCGACCCCATCTTCGATGGCCGACCTCGATCCCGAACATTACGCCTATCGGCGCAATCGCAGCGCACTGGACGCGGTGAGGCACGTCCACAAGCTGATCAACACCGGACATGTAGAAATCGTAGACACGGACCTGACCGCGTATTTTGATACTCTTCCCCACTGCGAACTTCTCAAGTCGGTGGCTCGCCGGGTTGTCGATGGAGCCATGCTGCGTCTGATCAAGATGTGGCTAACGGCGCCGGTTGAGGAAAAGGATGAGCGAGGCAAGAAGCATCGAAACACGCGCAATCGGGATGAAGATCGAGGGAGTCCGCAGGGTTTTCCGATCAGTCCGCTGCTCAGTAATCTCTACATGCGCCGGTTCGTGCTCGGGTGGAAGGAACTCGGCCACGAGCGGCGTCTGGGAGCGTCCATAGTCAACTACGCTGATGATCTGGTGATCTGTTGCCGTAGCCGGGGCGAAGAAACTCTGGTCGCGATGCGGGTCATGATGACCAAGCTGAAGTTGACGGTGAACGAAACCAAGACGCGGATTGCAAAACTGCCGGAAGAAAGGTTTGATTTTCCGGGTTACTCTTTTGGGGTTGCTACTCTCCGCAAACCGGGCGGGCCTATTTAGGCACGGTCCCGGCCAAGAAGCGCGTGATGCGCATCTGTGAGGCGAGCAGTAACGAAACCAGACGGAGTACAACCCTGCTGGACCACAAGACGGTCGTCACCAAGCTCAACCAGATGATGAACGGCTGGGCAAATTACTTCTGTCTTGGGTCGGTCAGCAAAGCCTATCGGGCCGTGAATCAACACGCCCGCAGACGGCTGCGTCGGTGGTTGTGCGTCAAGCATAAGGTGGCGTGGCCGGCAACGAAGCAGTTTTCAGAAGCCAGCCTGCACGACCGGCTTGGCCTAGTCCGTCTTTCTGCACGGACACGCAGCTTTTCGTGGGCTAGTTCGTGATGTTTCCTCCGGGAGCCTGATGCGTTAATTGCGCACGTCCTGTTCGATGAGCGGGATGTGGAAACGGAGTATGGCCAGGCTAATGAGGCACTGGAAGACGAAAGGGCCGGAAACAGATAGGCCGAACCTACACCACCGCGCCACATCTCGACTCCACATAAGATTGATTTTCTTTAACGGCGCAATTGTTCATGCGGGGCAAGATGGTTGTAGGTTGTGATCATGAGCGCAACTAGCAGTGTCTCAAGTGCCCGACAGCAACGTCTCTCGAAGTATCTAGTCGATCCTGAAAAACCAATAAAACATGCATGAAACCTGATGAATCTCGTTGTTTTTCGGTCTAGAATTTCCCTGAAGGTGAACCGAATAGCCTGAAAACTAGGGAAATCGATGCGTTCACATCGTGACCCATTCGGTAGGGATGGCCTGTCAGTGTTGCGGCCGGACTGGCAAAAGGATAATTGACAGGTGGCCGTTAGCCTTTCGGTGTCTACCTGGAAGGCCAGTCTGCCCATCGCCTATTGCTTATATCTGCTCGAGGTATGGGCCAGCGACGCGGCACCCGATTCACTGGCAAAACGGCAAGATGGTGATCCGCCTCCGACATGTGCCTTCATAGTACTGAAATCCGATTCAACAACAATCTTGAGATGGCATGAACTCTGGCCCTTGGCAGCAATCCGCAGTAACGCACAACCGGCCACCAGGCACGTTGCAGCGTAGTATCATCAACTCAACCGCCGTACATCACCTTCAGCTTGCGGGGACAGCACCGTTTATGCGACATCATGCGGAGACACTCCTTCCTGATCTGATTGAGCCCGAGCTTCTTCACAAGGCTTTTCTAGTTGCCCAAGTCTGCTTACTGCTTGCATTCCAGATTGCGCTGATCAGCTTGTTCGCGGATATTCTTGCGAAGTTCGAATCTTCGCTGCACGCGAGTTGGCTACATATGCCTGCAGGTTCCGCATTGGCGATGCTCTGCGCATCATTGGCAATATTTCTGTCTGAAGACATGCGATACGTGCACACACAGCAACTCAGTAAGATCCTTGCGAGCGCATTAATCGCGCTCGCGTCCGCATCCTTTTTTGCCAATTCATCCCGAGTATTACTGCACGCAAGTCATCCCCCGAGTTTCTTCCAAGTCACCCTCCAAGGGTTGACCGTCCCAGGATTAGCCGTCGCTTTTGCACTCTTAGGAGCAGCCATCCTTTTCATTCGCTCCAGTGGCTCCCTTTCAGGTCGCATCGCAGATTTTTTCGCATGCGGTCTTGTGCTGTGGGTTATTATCCTTCTATTAGCTTTCCTGTTTGAGCTTATGAAGATTCCAGGATCTTCTGGCAAGAGCGTCCCTTCGGCGCCGGCTATCGCTTGCCTTTTATTGTTAACGTTGGTCGTTGTGCTTCGCCGAGCGGAGCACGGAGTTTTTTCGATCATCTTAGGGAGCGGCATCGGCAGCCGATTGTCGCGGATTCTTGCACCCATTCTCGTGGTTCTCCCAATCTTCCGCGAGTTTGGAAGAGCACGGCTCCTGAATTCGCGAGTCCTTCCGACGAACTATGCGACGGCAATACTCGTGTCAATTACTATCGGGATTTCGCTCGGTTTACTCCTTCTTCTCTCTCGATTTATCAACAGGATGCAAAATGAAGTCCATGGCCTCAGTTTCCGGGATGAGTTGACAGGGCTTTACAACGTCCGAGGATTCTACATGCTTGCAGAGCACGCACTTCGCCTTGCTCGGCGATCCAAGGAACGATTTGGCGTCCTGTTTGTCGATATGGATAATTTGAAAACTATCAATGACGAATTGGGGCATAGCGCAGGGTCCGTCTCAATTGTAGAGACCGCGAAACTCCTCATCAAAACGTTCCGGGACACCGATGTAATTGGACGCGTCGGTGGAGACGAATTTGTTGTGGCAGGGCAGTTTGAGAAGCAAGGAATTGTTGCGGCTATTGAGCGGCTGCGGACGACTTGCGCTTCAAGAAATCAATTTGCGGACAAGCGCTTTGCCGTCAGCCTCAGCATTGGCTACGCTGAAACAGAGCATAACGATGGCGAATCCCTAAGGTACCTGATCACGAAGGCAGACAAGGCAATGTACGAAGAGAAGAGCCAGAAGAAGAAGGCCGGCCGAGTTTCAATACAATAATTTGGAATTGTGTTTATGGCCTTGCCTTCCGTGTAGGGATGCCCCGGCTTGCTTTAGCCTGCTTTATACACGAGCATAGTAGATTGGACGGGAACTCGGATGGAGCGGTCATTCTGTCGGTGGGTTGATCAGGTAGGCAGCCAGTTTGTAACTGAGATCGGATGCTGGGTTTCAGTTCAGGGTCAGCGACCTGTATATAAAGCGCAATCTGGCTATTTACTTGACGCCACCGACCCCAACCGGTTGTGTTTTAGCCAACTCGGCAAATGTAACCGGTTCAATATGAACGGCTTGCTGAGCCAATCGGTAGAACAGCTTGCCGCGTGAGGCCGAAGTGCGGCGGTTCAAGCGGAAGGTAAACTCGTTCAAGTAGTTGTCCAAGTACGCCTCGCCAATGGCTCCCTGATGCGTTCCCAGTATCCAGCGCTTCAGCAGACCGATTACGAGGTGAACGCGCGGTAACACATGTTCGCCTTCGGGCTGTTCGGTCTGCACCTCACGCTGATGCACATAACCATCCATCTCCAGATACGAAGCAAATCCATCGGTGCGCACAGTGCTGCCCGGCGCGATGGAAGCGGCCATAAAGCCATGCAGGGTTGCCCGCGCCAGGTCTGGGATGGTGCTGAGCCGGATGCGGTCGCTCTTCCTGCCATCCTCTTCGACGGCGACGGCAAGCAGCGTCTTCTTCTCCGTCAATCGCCCGATCAAGCCAGGCTCTTCTGCGCCCCAATAAGTCTCATCAACCTCCACGACGCCCGACAAGCGGTCGCGCCCGGGGCGAACCATCGCCCGGCGCAACTTATGCAGCATGGCACACGCCGTCTTGTAACTGCCCAACCCCAGGACGGGCTGCAAACCAAGGGCGCTGATGCCGTTTTTCTGGCTGGTGACCTGCCAGATGGCGCGAAACTAGATCGTCAGTGGAAGATGGCTGTCCTGAAAGATGGTTCCGGCCGTGACCGACATCTCGTAGCGGCAATGGCCGCAAAGCCAGCGATTTCGCCTTACCGTCCATCCTTCGGTAGCCTCATAGTGCGGGCATGTCCAGCCAGAGGGCCAACGCAAAGACGCCAAATACTCGATACAGGCTTCCTCGCCGGAAAAACGCTTCTCCAGCTCCAGCAACGTCCGTGGAAAGTCTTCGGCCACCCTCGAACCCTACGGCTTGTGGTTGGTGGCGTCAAGTAAATAGCAGAATGCGCAATACTGTTCACTTATTGATCCGGCCCTGAAGTATTGCCACGCTGCGGCATAACTACATCTTTCAGTCCGAAGTAGATTTCGACCTTTTGGGGCTGTTTCTGGATGCTGCGCAGAGCGCCAATGGCGGTGCGGGTCAGGGCGATCTTGGTTTCTGGCAGGAGCAGCCTCGGCCACGTGCTGCTTCACGTCCGCGGTGAGCAACTCGTAGGGATATAATTCCGGCGAGTCGCTTGGCAAGTAAAGACCACGATCTTGTCCTCGTTCTCCTTAAGTCACTTCCTGACCGCCTTCGAGTGATGCACGCGCAGAGTGTCCAAAATACGAAAGATTTTCTTCGCCTGTCCATGCACGAGCTGCTTCATGAAGCCAATCAGGACCTTGGCGTTTGTTGGTCACCGTCGAGATCACGCTCAGCTTGGACCGATTGGCATTGACCAGCACCACGGGAGTCTTTCCCTTCGGCGCATCGCCGCGAGCGCACACGTCGTCCGAACGCAGGCCTGTCTCGTCGCCCCACTAATCTCGGCACCCTCTTGCTTGGCTTGGGCCGCGATCTTTGGATACTCCTCGCTGACCCACTTCGCGCCCGCTGCGTGCGACTGCTCGTACGCCTTCTTCAGCAGACGTTGCGGTGTGAATCTCCATCGCTTCAGATATTTGCCCATGTTGCGCACCGTCAGACGAACACCGTAGAAGGCCTCGATCAACTCGCTCACCGCCTGACGCTTTCACAAGGTATAAGACAGCTTCAACTGATCTGACGTACGGGCCTGGATCAGTTGCTGAATCTTCTTCTCTTGCTCGGTGATCAACTGTCGTCCGCTGCCGACCGGACGGCTGCAACGCGTGACCTTTACCGCGTTCCAGCCGCCCTGGCAAAAAGCCGTGTGCGCCTCCACCACTGTGTGCGTCAATCGTTCGCACTGCGCGGCGACTTGGCGTACCGTTATACCTGCCTCGCGCAACCTTACAGCCAGACACCGCCGCTCGGTCAGCACTACACAGGGCAGGCCGCGTGAATCGATCTTCTCCATCCTTATTCAGACGGAAAAAGTTCTATACCTGTTGCATATCTTCTGGGCCGGATCAGTAAGTGTTCAGATTAAGATTAGACCAATCAGTCGTCACTGGTCATGGTAGACAAATTCATGGAGACGGCCGCTGGAACGGCGGCGTTGGATCGATGCGCGTCGCCACCTGCCAGCAATGCCTTGGAATGAAATAAATGATCGACCACAGAAGGGTCCCAGCGGCGCAGTACGCTGTCAAGAATCAGCTTGAGGTCGGAAAGAAATGTGGCGCGAGCCATGTAGTCCGCATCCAGCCGATGCTTGAACGGAAGGATGATTCTGGAGTAGTAGTCATTCAGGTGATGACCGGGCAATCGGGCTAGAACCTGCTCCTCACGAGCAAACGCGATGGTCGCCGCGCCTGTAATGCCCGGACGGCAGCAAAGATCGGCAATCTGGTGCTCTAGGAGCTTGGGCCGGGGGCCTACAATGCTCATGTCTCCCATCAAAACATTCAGCAGCTGGGGCAGTTCATCGAGCTTCCACCGGCGCAGAAAAAGCCCATTCGGCGTGAAGCGTTGATTCTCCGTCGTGGTGACAGGATTATGTGAGTTACGTTCGCAGTGCGTCATGGTTCGGAACTTCACGATCGTAAACGGGCGGCCGTGACGCCCCATGCGCTTCTGCAGAAACAAGACCGGGCCACGCGAGGTCAGCCGAACCGCAAGCCCAATTCCCACGAGGATTGGGATCAAGAGAGGCAGCGCCAGCAACACGCAGAAGCAGTCAAACAGACGCTTCATCCACGACTGAGACCAGGGACTCAGCGTTCGCCGGACCAGATACGACAAATGACCTGTGTCCAGCACGGGCTCTTCGAGTGGTCTTTGCGCGTAACATGCGTCCTGACGGCCTCCGCGGATACTCAACGATTGGTTTATCTCTGCAAATCGACATGATTCCGAAAGAAGCGTATACATGCTCAACCGGTCCTCAAAACGCAACAAATGACGAACTCGTTGAAGGAAACTGAGCTGCCGACTAACTGATGGAAATCTTATTTGACTAAACGCATTCGCTCTAGATCGTCAAGGGAAATTCGCGCTATTGTCTGCAGACTAGCTTGGGAGTAAGGGAGCAGAAGCCGTCGCTCTGCGACTTTGCTTTCCAAATCAGTATAACCAATTTCTTCCTCGGCGAGCTAAAAACCTATCCGTAAATAGTGACTATAGTGATGCCTGGGTCTGATCTTATTCTCCATGTTGATTGGAGATTAAGAACATAGGGTCAACATGGCCCAGATCAAGTCGTGGACAGTACCGGATGATTTGTGTAACAAGGTTGAGCCGCCGATTCCAATTCGCCGGCGGGACGGTAGTCGGAAGTACCAGCGCAAGCCCAAGGGCAGGCAGCAAGCGGATGCCTGCTCGGCAGGCTTTCTCGGCTATCATTTACGTGCCGCGCGCGGGGATTCAATGGAAAGCATTGCCACGAGAGTACGGCTAGACTTGCGCGGTGCATCAGAATTGGCATCGGGCCGGCTTTTTTCAGAAGCTGTGGCATGCCGGTTTGGCTGAGTATGAAGGTATGCTCGGCATCACTTGGCTGTGGCAAGCCGCAGATAGAGCCATGGGCAAAGCGCCGCTGGCCACCGAGTGTGCAGGCCGGAACCCGACCGAAATAAGGACGCAAATACAGCTTGCTGGTCGACGGCCATGGGCTCCGGCTGTCGACCGCCGTCAGTGGCGCAAGTCTTCACGACTCCAAGCTGCTTGAATCGAACGCTGGCTTAAGTTGTGGTCCAGCGTCCTGAAGTTGCGGGGTGGAAAACCGAGAGCATCTCTTTCTGGATGCTGGCTACGTTGCCTATCCGGTCAGCAAGATCGCCCGCAAGCATCATTAGCATCCTCGCGTGAAATCACGCACCGAAGAGCGGCTCATCAAATATCGCTACCCGGATTCCAAACCCCGGCGCTGGGTCGTGGAACGAACCTACTTCTAGTTCAACCGCTATCGACACTTTTTGGCCATTTTCGAAATGACCGAGGCTTGCGACCTGGCTCTTCTGCAACTAGCCGCTGCCTGATTTGCTGGAAGCACACCGTACCTATTTACGGATATGTTCTTAATGAATCGTTAAGGCAATCTTATTGCACAACACACATGTTCAGTGCAACGTGCGCCCACGTTTCGCGTCTGTAATTGGGCTCCGGGCAGGTGCATTTCTTATCAGTCGCCTGAGTCATTGATTTCCCGCATAATTGACGGGAGCGTGTGCGGCGAGGGTTGCGGTGGCGAAGCGGACGATGGAGGCCAGGATCTGTTCGGCGGATTTTGTCCATCGAAAAGGTCTGGGCTGACGGTTATGAACGGAGATGAACTCCCGAATGGCCGCTTCCAGGTCCGCGACACTGCGATGGGATCCGCGTTTGATCTGCCGCTGTGTGAGAAGGGCGAACCAGCGTTCCACTTGATTGAGCTAGGAAGCATGAGTGGGTGTGAAGTGCAGATGATAACGAGGCCGCTTTTGTAACCAGCTGCGAACCAGCGCGGTCTTGTGGGTTCCGTAATTGTCCAGCACTAGGTGGATTTCCAGATCAGTGGGAACAGCGGTATCGATCCTTTCCGGAAGTCGAGAAACTCCACCGAACGGTGGCGACAATAACATTTGCCAAGTATCTGGCCGGTGGCGATGTCCAGGGCCGCAAAGAGACTGGTAACACCATGTCGCTTGTAGTCTTGGGTGCGTCGTTCTAACTGTCCGGTGCGCATGGGCGGCACCGGCTGAGTTCGGCTCAGCGCCTGAATCTGTCTCTTCTCATCCACACAGAGCACCAGCGCATGATACGGCGATTCCATATAGAGTCCGACAATGTCGCGCACCTTTTTAACCAGCGTAAGCGTGGGAAGTTCCTTTCAGTTACCTACAATTCTGTCCTGACTATTCGCCGTTAACGACAAGTGGGATTCTGTCTCAAGTCAGGTACTTATGATCGTCGCTGTAGTCGTGGCGGACTGTGTGCATGAAGAATCCGAAAGGTGATCGGGCCATGCAGCGCCGGGACTTGTCGGAGTCACGGTCGAAAGAATGGATCGACAATGAGCTGGTGGGATGCGAGTTCGAGGACGTCCGCCATCGCAAGCGGCTTCGGCATCTGCTGGAGCAGTTTTCGGACAGAGTAGGTTCCACCACGCCTTGGGCGTCGCAGGACTGGGCCAACACGAAGGCGGCATATCGGTTCTTCGGCAATGAGCGGATCAGCGAAGCGAATATTCTGGCCGGGCACTTCGGGTCCACGCGAGAGCGATTCGAGGGGATCGGCAAGTCAATAGCCCTAATCCTGCACGACACCACCGAATTCTCCTACCGGCATGAAAATGCAAAGCCGATTGGAATCCTGCAGAAGATCCCCGCTGGCCCTCCGGGAAGACCGGGACGGCCTTATTTCTACACCAACTGCGGCATCCTGATGCACTCCAGCCTGGTCACGACTGTAGAGGGCCTGCCACTCGGACTGGCTGCGATCAAGTTCTGGACCCGCGACAAGTTCCACGGCGCCAATGCCCTGAAGCGGAAGATCAATCCCACGCGCGTGCCGATTGAACAAAAGGAGAGCATACGCCGGCTGGAGAATTTATGGCATTCCACCGAACTGCTCGGCGATCCTGGCCGTTGTGTCCATATCGGAGAGAGAGAGAGACACATCTTCGAGCTGTCCTGCCTTGCGCGAGAACTGGGAACGCATTTCCTTGTGCGCACCTGCGTGGACCGGTTGGCCGCAGACGGCAACACCACGATCGCTGCTGAGATGAACAGAGCAGAAATCCGTGGCCTTCATCCGATCCAGGTGCGCAATAATCGCGGCGATGCCACTACCGTTGTGCTGGAGATGCGGTTCCGGCGTATCGTGGTTCGTCCACCGAGGGACAAGGAAAAGAGATATCCGGAACTGGTGCTTACCGTGATTCATGCAAGGGAAAGGTGCAAGCCCAAGGGTCGGGAGAAGATCGATTGGAAGCTGCTGACAGATCTGCCCGTGCGCTCTTGCCTTGACACTATCGAGAAGCTCGACTGGTATGCACAACGATGGAAGATCGAAACCTTCCACAAGATCCTCAAGTCCGGTTGCAGGGCCGAAGAAGCAAAACTCAGGACGGCCGAGCGGCTCGTGAACCTGGTTGCAATCCTCTGTATCCTGAGCTGGCGAATCTTCTGGATCACGATGCTGAATCGCACCTCGCCGGAAGCATCACCCAACGAAGCGTTCACCGAACTGGATCAATACCTGCTCGATGAGTTGCTGCCAGACAAGCATCCACCGCCGCGCGATCCCTCGATTGCTCATTACGTTCTCAAGCTGGCAAGACTCGGCGGTTATCTCGCTCGCGCTCATGATCCGCCACTCGGCAATACCGTTATTTGGAGAGAATTGTCTCGCCTGACAAACTTCGAGCTTGGAATCATGATTGGAGCTCAACTTGTGGGTAATTGAAAGAAGCTTCCCACGCTTACTAACCAGCAGATCGCGCGACAGCTGGAAGCTCTCGCTGCGGTGCGGCTTCAGACCGAAGGCCCTCCAGATGCGACGGATGGTGGACTGGCTCAGGCCGGTTCTGGCCGCCAGCATGCGGCTGGACCAGTGCGTTACTCCCTTCGGAGTCTTCTCCAGTGTGAGCCGTACCACCTGCGCCACCTTGTCGTCGCCGATATCCCGCGGCGCTCCCGGTCGTGGCTCATCGCCAAGACTGGCGATCCCCTCAGCGATGAATCGATTTCTCCAGAAGCCAACGGTGAAACCGGTTGTGTGCAGTTTCTTAGCTACAGCAGCGTTGCTCAGATCACCGGCACAACTGAGAATGATCCGCGCCCGGAAACCCACTGCACGGCTACTGCGCATCTGCGAAGCCAGACGAGATAGCTTGCTTCGCTGCTCCTCACTTACGATCAGCTCCTGCTTCTTGGTCGTCCTCGACGAGGTTCCATGCCATCACCATAGACCATCTCCTCACTATATGTAAGCCATTTATGACTCGGGAAACTAGATAGTTGCATATATTATGGGCCGGATAAGCAGCATTCATGGACGTGAGCTCCGCCACGCGGATTTTAAAAACTGAGTTTCAGGAAGCTGATTACAGGGTCAGTGGGTTGAGTGCGTGTTCTTCCGCAAAGGCCGTTGCATCCCTCCCTATTAAGCAACGGCCAAAATAGTCAATGTGGGCCTCGGTTGTTTCAAGAATTGCCTCATTCTCAATGCCCCATGCATGCTGATGCCAGACGTGATTCCGTGCGAGTGCGTAACCCGTTCCAATTGCGATGAGGGGACTTTCCCGGCCTAGCCAAAGATGCGCCACGTTGCGAAATGACGAACTGCCTAGCCTAACCACACGCACTGCTGTGCCAGTAAAGCGTTCGCCAAGTGCCAACAGAATGGGAAGGTCACGGTCTGGCAGAGAAGTCAGTTCGACTTCTTGGCCCCCGATCAAAAGTAGCTTGGAGCAAAGGTGCCTTATTTCAGGCTGCGAACGATTCATACCTCCGTAGCGCTCGTCACCATATCTTTTGCTTGGTTTGTCCACAAAACACCTCAAATTTCTCTCCAAAGTATACCTGCAATCTTGAGCGCGTTAGTAACCCTGGTTCTCCTCTCTCGTTTTGCGTCCCAGAGATACGCGAGCATTGTCTGACGAGTTTCTGGAAGATGGAGTCTGTGGAAGTGGTCATGCATAGGGTTGGAGTTGTGGTTTAGTTCTGGATGAAGGGATGGATTTTGGCACTCAGTTCCTTGACGCTCTTGAATGAGCCGCGGCGAATAGCCTGTCGGATGATAAGTCCAAACCAGTGTTCGACCAGGTTGAGCCAAAACGGGTAGGTGGACATAAAGTGAAGATGGAAACGTGGCCTGGACTTTAGTCTCCTGAGTCATAAATAGCTTGTATATTATTGGCGCATGTTCTACGTTGAGTCATGAGACCTAGTCGAGGACGTCCAAAGAAGTATGAACTGATGGTGAGCCCCGCGCAGAGGGTGGAGTTGGAACGAATTGCGAGGCAGTCGCGCAGTGCCAGGTCGGCCGCATTTCGGGCTCGCATCGTTCTGGAGTGCGCGAGTGGAGTCAACAATGCGGCAGTTGCGGCGAAGTTGCGTACCACGGGGTTTACAGTCGGATTGTGGCGCAACCGTTTCATTGCCGAAGGTGTTGCCGGACTGGGGGATGAACCGCGTCCCGGAGCGCCCCGCGAAGTCGGCGACGAGAAGATCGAACGGATCGTGCGACTAACGCTGGAAAACGCTCCGATGGGTGCTACCCACTGGTCTAGTCGTATGCTGGCCGCTAAGACCGGGTTGAGTCAGTCCACCATCAGCCGCATCTGGCGGGCCTTCGGGTTGAAGCCGTATCGTGCCGAGGGTTTCCAGCTTTCCAGTGATCCATTGTTGGTGGACAAGGTGCGCGATATTGTTGGACTGTATCTTGATCCACCTCATCACGCACTGGTTTTATGCGTAGATGAGAAGTCGCAGATCCAAGCTCTGAGCCGTACTCAGCCTGTGCTACCTACGCGCGTTGGGCAGTTGGAACGGCGCACCCACGACTATACAAGACATGGTGTCACCAGTTTGTTCGCCGCTCTGGACATAGCCAGCGGTAAGGTCTTGGACAAATGCTATCGGCGCCATCGTTCCGTCGAGTTCTTGGATTTTCTGAAGAAGATCGATGCGGCTGTCCCGGCCGATCTCGATGTCCATTTGGTGTTGGACAACTACGGCACCCATAAAACGGTTCTGGTGCGCGGTTGGCTGCTGAAGCGACCACGTTACCACCTGCACTTCACTCCCACGCACGCCTCTTGGCTTAACCACGTCGAGCGGTGGTTCGCACTGCTCACCCAGAGGCAGATCAAACGGGGTTCACATAGCAGCCTTCAAGAACTGGAAGATGCCATCCGCGAGTTCATTAAGGTTCACAACCAGCAGCCGAAGCCCTTTCGATGGACCAAGTCCGCAGACCAGAAGCGCTTTCGACAGATACGGCGAGAGGAAGACCATCGCCAGAGGCGATAGCGACGATCTTGGTGCCCTTGCCACGCTTGGTGGGGCCGACAGCGAAGCCCCCTTTTTGGCGCTCGCGAACGTCGCGTCCACGAACGCTTCATCCAGATTTAGCTTGCCTCGCTCATGCAGTTGGCGGGCAAACAGGCGCAGCACTTCGACCAATTTGCCTTCTCGAACCCATTGCTGAAAGCGCCGATGACACGTTTGGTATGGAGGATACTTGGCGGGCATTTGCGACCACTGCGCACCGCTGCCAAGAATCCAGAACACACCCTGCAGCACCGCGCGCGTGTCGTGCCAGGGGCGGCCGCGGTTATCCTCGCGACGCGCCGGACGCAACAAAGTCTCCACCAACTCCCACTGTTCTGGCCTGATCCCAGATTTCCGCACAGGAACGGATACGATTTTCGTATTCAGGAAGGTGCCAGACGATGTCGAGGAGCAAGCACACGGAAGCGCAGATGATCGCGGCGTCAAGCAGATGGAAGCGGGCCGGAAGGCGCAGGATGTAGCCCGCGAAGCTGGGGTGAGCGCGCACACGATCTATGCCTGGAAGTCGAAGTACGGGGGCATCGATGTAAGCGAAGCGCAGGAAGCCACGCGGCTGCGGGATGAAAATGCCCGGTTACGCAAGCTGGTCGCGGATCTGAGTCTGGATAAGGAAGCGCTGCAGTCGGTCATAGAAAAAAACGGATGGAGCTCCCACCCCACGGACGAAGACCTGTCCGTGGGGGCCCCGGCTCGCAGCGATGAAGGCATCTGTCGAGCAAATCCGGGAGAAGTTCGCCTTCACCGAACGCCGGGCATGCCGCCTCTTGCTGGTTCCGGTTTCAAGTTATCGCTACAAGCCGCGGCAGAACGACAACCGCTTGCGGGAGCGTCTGATCGCATGGGCTCGCGAGAAGCCGCGCTTCGGCTATCGTCGTCTGCACGTGCTGCTGGGTCGTGAAGGCGAGCAGGTGAACCATAAGCGGGTGCATGTAGAAGATCAAGAGGTTGTTCCGATTTCGGAGCGGCTGATGGGCGGCTTGTAGTTGAGGCTACCATGGGGTCGCTCACGGTTGTAGTAGTCGTTCCATGGCTGCAAATGAGCATCTCTTTCCAGTGAGTTGGTCCAGTGTTTTGCGTAGGCCCATTCGCGCAATGCGGTCTGGATGAAGCGCTCTGCTTTTCCGTTGGTTCTGGGTGTGTAAGGTCTGGTGCGGCTGTGCTTGATGGCCATCTGCTGGCAAGCCTGACGGAACTGGCGTGAGCGGTAGCTGGAGCCGTTGTCGGTGAGCAGGGCGCGCACGCCGATGCCATGGCGTGCGAAGAACTCGATGGCCGAGTTCAAAAAGCCGATGGTGGTATCGGCTTTCTGGTCGGGCAGCATCTGGGTGAAGGCCATGCGCGAGTGGTCATCGATGGCGACATGCAGAGCCAGGAAACCGGGATGTTTCTGTTTGCCGCGCAGCCTGCCGTCGCCACGCAGCGAGACCTCCCCGAACTGCGTCATTCCCTTGATGTCCAGATGCAGCAGGTCGCCTGGCCGTGGATGCTCATAGCGCAAGACAGGCGGAGGCGGGTTCAGGTCGCGCCAGCGGCTCAGCCGGGCACGGCGCAGGATGCGGCTGACCGAAGCCGGACTCAGCCCGGTGCGCCGCGCGATCTCGTAGCCGGGCATGTGCCCGCGACGAAGTGCAACTACCTTTTCCACGAATAAAGAACTGGTCTGACGCGGACTGCAATGCGGTCGCGAGCTGCGATCGGCCAGGCCGGCAGACCCCAACTGCCGATACCGGCCCACCCACTTGGCCGCTGTTTTTGCGCTGACGCAGAACCGGGCCGCTGCCGACCCAAGCCTCACGCCGTCCTCAATCACCATCCGCGCCAGACGCTCTCGACTCACAGCCGCCCATGGGGCATTCTTGTGATAGTCCATTCGACCTCCAGAGTTGCACGTTGCTCGTCACAACCAGCTTCTCCGGTTCAAATCGAATGGACAACCTCTTGAAAGCTCCCTAGCTGTGGCCCTCATCAACTGGATAACGCTGTTCCTTGGCTCCACCCTCATTACAAGGCTTCCTTGCTACTACGAACAGCTCCGTCCCTCGTTCCGGCATCGGTATTCTTCCTCATGGTGTCTGCCATTTGTCATTTTCCTTTGCATCCGCAACGAGGTTCTCACGTTCCATACCAAAGCCTGAATGGAGTTCATGCCGCCTTTACACCGGCTACCGCCGGGACCGTAAACAGGTATCGTCCCGACTCATCCCAGGGCCAATGGTCATCCCCGGTTTTGGCAGCGCCTTGAGGCAATAACGATGCGTCCTCGGTGGTTCGCTTTCGCTCATCTCCCCCATCCATACCTGCCACCTTACGGTGACTTTTCCTCAATCGCTCACTACCACGCCTTTTCGACGCAGCGGCATGAGGCGGTTTGAAGCCGGCTCCGGAAGACCGGCTTCCATCTTCGGTACAGCACCACAAGCTTGCGCTCGTGTTCGTGACACACACCACTGGTTGCCCTTCTTCGTCTGACGCATCTCCGGGTCGCGCTTCCCGCTCGAGTTCTTGGTCGAACTGGGCGCATGAATAATCGTGCGTCTACGATGGTGCCCGTGCTGATGCGGATGTCCAACCGGTGTGGCGCAGCAGGCGCCAAAACGCGTCGTTACCGTATTGTCTTCAGTCGAAGTGGGCCATATCCCTGGACGCGCAGGCCCGCGCGCACCGGCGGAGAGCACCTCCACAAGATGAGGCGCTCTTTGATCAGTTACCAAAGCGCAGAGCCATCCGGTTCAATCGCGGATTTCTAGTCTCGATGAAATTGGGGTAGATTTCGGGGTATGTTATTAGCCGTTCACTCGATTTGTCCTAGTATTTACGCGCTTGAAACGCGGATGTGGTAGCGTCCCTGGCCACCACTCCTTCGATTCACCCCTTCTCATCCCGTGCCAAGCTTTAGCTAAATCCTTTATTTCCCGCAAACCAAAGTACTGCAGTGCCCGGCAATAACCGGCGCCCCAATCACATAAGGCCTGCGCAACGAGCGCCGCATCGACTTACCACATCGATCAGACCGTATCTGATCTCTTATTTCGAATCCCCGCCCGGCGCAAAGTATCCTTCCGGCATCACGATGGTCTGGTCTTTCTTGTCCGTCTTGAGCGCAACCTTGTGGAAAGAGCCGTCGGCTTCAAGCTTCTCCGGCGTATACGTCAGCAGATACTGGCCGCGCAGGTCCTGGGCAATCTGGTGATAGATCTCGTCCAGGTTTTCCTTCCGTTTGGCCTCAAAGTAAAGTCCACCGCTCCGCGTCGCAATCTGCTCCAGCGTCTTCCTGCCGTCAACGTGCGATTGGCGACCGCTGCTCGGAGGCGCTCCGCCCGGAGGATACCCACCACCAGGGTACCCGCCGCCAGGATAACCACCGCCCGGATAGCCACCGCCAGGGGGGTACCCGCCACCAGGATAGCCACCGCCCATCCCGGGGCGACGTCCATTATTGTTGGAAAAGGGATTCTCGCGCGTCTGGTCGCCCTTCAGGTATATGGTGTAAATCGCCACATGGGCCCGTTCCGCTGCGTCCATTGCCTCGTTCATCGTTTCCTTGCTGCCCAGGTCCACGCCATCTGAGAAAACCACCAGCGCCTTCCGCCCACTCTTGGGCTTCATCAACTCGTCCGAGGCCAGAAAAATCGCATCGTAAAGCTGCGTCGTCTCTCCCGCGTGCGGGCGTTGCCGGTTGTCTCCAGTGGTCTCCGGCCCCTGCTGACTGTCCTGGGTCTGCGAGGTCGGCCCCATCTCTTCCAGATCCCTGTGCATCTTCTCGCGCGATGCGGTAAAGTCACGCAGCAACTCCACCTCGCGGTCAAAGTGGATCAGAAACATCTCGTCGCCGCCGGCCGTCGCCGCACTGCCCGCGGGCGCATTCCCGCCCGTGGTTGCCGCTTTTGCCGCGGGCGTTGCAGTCTTGGCTTCCGCAGGCAGCATCTCATCCACAAACTTGTCCGCCGCCTTGCGCTCGTCCTCCATCACCGCCGACATGCTGTGGCTCGTGTCCACAATCAGGCCCAATTGGAATGGCAACGTGCTCTCGCGCGTAAGGCTTTGGATGACCTGCGGATGGCCATCGTCGGTCAGCGTCAGGTCGTTTCTATCGAGATCGGTCACCAGCGCGCCGTGCTTGTCGCGCGCCGTCACCGGCAGCGTCACCTGGTGCGCAGGCGTGGGCGCGGTTGCGGCGGGCGGTGCTGGGGCAGGTTTCTGGGCCACGCCGGTCACCGGCACAGTGGCCAGGCTCAGCACCGACAGACAAATACTCGCGGGCATCCGAAAATGCATCATCATGGGTAAAGGTACACCTTCAGCTCATTAGACGAGGTTGCCGCGCATACGGTTGGCCGCATCCCGTCACGCGGGACATTGCATACTTTAAGAATGCGCCTGTGATTAAAGTCATAGTGCGCAGTCTGCCGCTCCACTACTCTCCCATGCAGAAGGACGATGCTGATATGGGCACACTTGTAAACGAAGGAGTCCCACTCGACACTGGGAAAAAGACTCTGATCCGCCGCTCCGCGCAGGACCGTTCGCAGCGCATCAGGCGCATTGTGCAATGGCTGTTCGTGGCGCTGAACGGCTGGCTGGGCGTACAGTTCTTCCTCTGGGTCCGCTACTACGAGCACAGCGGAAATGCCCTCTATGTGCCTCGCCCTGCTGGAGTTGAGGGCTGGTTGCCCATCGCCGGCCTCATGAACTCAAAGTATTTCCTGTCCACCGGGCAGGTGCCGCAAATCCATCCCGCGGCGATGTTCCTCTTCGCAGCCTTCATGCTCATGAGCCTCCTCTTCAAGAAAGCCTTCTGCGCATGGCTGTGCCCCGTGGGAACCATCTCCGAGTACTTGTGGAAGCTCGGCAGAAAAATCTTCGGCCGCAACCTGCACTTGCCGCGCTGGGCTGACCTGCCGCTCCGCGGACTGAAATATCTGCTCCTCGGCTTCTTCCTTTTTGCCATCGGAGCGATGTCCGCCGAAGCGCTCGATGGCTTCATGGAAACACCCTATGGCCTGGTCGCCGACGTCAAAATGCTCAATTTCTTCCGCCACATGGGCCAGACGGCGCTTGTCACCATCGGTCTGCTGGTGTTGCTCTCCATGCTGATCCAGAACTTCTGGTGCCGCTATCTG
This sequence comes from Acidobacteriota bacterium, assembly GCA_021780075.1. Taxonomy (GTDB): domain Bacteria; phylum Acidobacteriota; class Terriglobia; order Terriglobales; family Acidobacteriaceae; genus Telmatobacter. The sequence goes on along the minus strand of JAJXZL010000042.1, from coordinate 12,600 downwards.
TGCCCTTACGGCGCGCTCATGGGAATCACGTCTCTGTTCAGCCCGGTCAAGATTCGCCGCGACGCCGACGCCTGCATCGATTGCGGCAAGTGCGCGCGAGCCTGCCCCGCCAACCTGCCAGTCGACAAGCTCGTACAGGTCCGTTCAGCAGAGTGCAGCGCCTGCATGATCTGCGTCGCGGCCTGCCCTGCGCAGGATGCCCTGCAGTTCTCCCTGCCTCCACGCCGCGCCGCCGTGCCCGCGCAGCGCTGGTACCGCCGTACCGTCGGGCCGCTGGCGCTCACTGCCATCCTGGCTTACATCTTCTTTGGCCTCGTCCTCTACGCCCGCGCCACAAACCACTGGCAGACAATCATGCCTCAGTCCGTCTACATGCACTTGGTGCCGCGCGCCGACCAACTAACGCACCCCGGCATGGAATAGCTTCTGATTTGTGCACCACGCATCGCGCTTGATGCGGCCAGGATCCCGGCAGGAGTTCCAGCCAAACACAAAGCCCATCGCCAGGCGATTTTTATCCTGTATTCCGCTGTGGGTGGCTTGGACAATAGCCAGTCGTCTTCGAGATGGCTTCACACAGCAAAACCACCCCTTGAACCAGCACCAGCCAGATGCCGGGGGAGCCTCGCCCCAGATCAAACGGTATAAAAGCACTTCAGACAATTTCGTCTCGGTAGGCGAAAGCGGGAGAATAGTCGGTGACCGGCGTCGTGGCCAGTGTGTGTGGTAGAACGTTAGAAGATCCAATAGAGACGCTGAAAAACAACTAATCGCTGTGTTTGTCAACTCTTCTATCTCAGCAGAACTGAAGTGGACGGTGGGGACGGATGAACCAAGAGAAGCGCGGAGAGATGAGCGAGGAGCGCCGTGAAGACTTTCACATCCTTGCCCTCCATCGTGGGGATCAGCAACTGGGCGAGTATTCGGAGCCGGTGGCACAAACACCGGAAACGCCGCAGACGGAAATCAGAAATACTGACAAGTCCGCCCGGCTGACAGCAAAAGAGGCGTTGCGGGCTTACGCTGCAATGGTAAACACCCTCGATGTCAGTAAACTTGAGCCGCTACTGGCTGCTGACTTTCACTACGCCTCTCAGTGGGTATTTTCCGAGATTGAATCGAAGCAGGAGTATCTCGATTACATGACGGGCAAATTCCAGACGATCAAGGCTACTGGTTCCGAAGTTTGGGCTGAACTCGGGGAGATCGAATCGTCACCGTTCGTCCTTTCTCAGGGCCAAGGTGATCCGATTGTTCTCATTGCACAGGGCGACAAGAACAAAGTTCATTCGCTGGTCTTTGCAGAGATCAAAGATAACAAGGTCAGCAGGCTCGATATGTGCATGCCAGAGCTTTATAGAGGGAAGAGGCTCGGCGAGTACCCGCATTGATCTTGACAAAGGTACGTTGAACGCGCAGAGAGACGCAGCCCTAAGTTACCAGTGTCTCGGCCAATTGCCCCCATGAGGCAATCGCTCAAGGCTCTTCTTTCTCGTCTTCAAATCCCCATGCTTCCACTATTGAGTTCGCTTTGGATTTTTCTGGTGAAGCCCACATTACACGCCCCTCCATCATTTCCAAGTCCCCTGGCACGATGTCGTATTCGGAAATGTCCTTCTCGGCTTCCTGTTCCAGTGCTGGCTGGGTTTCCGTTGGTTGCTGATTCTCGGGCTGCGGCGGATTTCCCCAATTCGGGTCTCCCCTCCTCTTCGCTCCGGACCTCGACAGCACTGGAGAGTAGCTCTGGGGCTTCTCCGTCTGCTGCTCCTGATTCGCCTTTGCCGCCTCCCTCTTCGCCTGCTTTGCGCGCAAGAGGTTCGCTATTGCCTCCACCCCGCCCTTCCGCTTCGCTTCCAGAAACTCCGCTATCTCTTCCTTCGTCGGATACCCGTCCGGCATCTTCCTTCAACCTTTCTGCCAATATCCTCTTGGCAACGCCGAGTACGTTTGTTGCTAATGTGGGCAATGCTACACCTACCTTGTACCGACACCACAGCTTTGAACCATCACCAGCAGCGGAGGCAACGGTTTCAGGCGTATGGCAAAACAGACAACATCCCAAAAGCAGAGATAGACCCTGAATTCTGTTCTGCTTAAGTTGACTTGTGGAGACAGTGCGAGACTTGCTGAGATTGGATGTTGGTAGCGCTAACGGGAATCGAACCCGTGTTTTAAGATTGAGAATCTCACGTCCTAACCCCTAGACGATAGCGCCACAACTGGAGGGGCAGCCGACACCGGCCACTTGTCTACTGTAACAAAAAATAGCGCGCGCGCCAAAGGCCGAAGCCTCTTCGACTCAATCGCTCAAATCCCCAGTTTGCGCACTTCGTCGTTGTAGTACTTGCGGTACAGAATCTCCCACTCCTGCGAGCCTTCAAGGATAATCTTCCGCTGCGAGGCAATCTTCAGCCGCGCGGCCGTGTCTATCCCGGCTTCCTGGGTCAGCAGGGTCTCCAGCGCCTTGCGCGCCTCCTGCCGAATCGTGTTGCGATCCTCCAGGAACCCTACATCGTCGATCTCTGCCAGTGTGTCGGCCACCGTGTGGGCCAACTTGTTGAGCTTGTCGCGGCTGATCCTCATAGCACCGCCTTGTATTTGCGCGCCAGCTCGGTCTTCACCTTCTTGAACATCTCGGCGTACTGCGCGCCGGACTTGCGCATCTCTTCCGAATACGCCTCCAGAATCACGCGTACTTCCTCGTTGATACGGTCTTCGAGCGAGAGCTCCTCGATCAAGCCATTCGTCACCCGCGCCTCTGTGCCTTTCAGGTCGCTGGTAGTGATCATCTTGGCGTCGATGAGGTGCTTGACCGTACGGCGGGCCAGATACCCAATGTATTCGCGGGAAAAAATCATGAGCTAAGTCATGAGGATACCGCATCGGGCTCCCGTGTGTACACCCTCCTTCCCGGCAGCCCCAAAACTGCCCGCCGCCTTCAGATGGTCACATCGTAGCTCAGGTTTACCGTCTGGCCTATCCCCGGATAGGCCACCGCGAGCCCCTGCTGTGCGCTGCTCCGCACCACCACCGGCACCGAGGAGGCCACTGACACCGCTTCAATCTCATAACTCAACACGGCTCCGCTCGGCGTGTTCGACGACATCCATGAGAATGGAATCTCCACAGCGCAGAAGGCCGTGGAACCATTCACCTCTGTCACGCCCGTCGCCTCCTCCACCGGAACCGCCGCGGGCTGTCCGCTCGCGTTCCCCTGCCCCGGAAGATTCGGCACAACCCTCACCCGGCACGTCACCGTCGCTCCCGCAGGCAGCGCAGAGGCCACATTCAGGTTGAAGCGGATGACATACGCTCGGCCAACAGCCAGCGGGCTGCCCGGTATCGGCAACCCCGCCCAGCCCACTGCCGGCGCCGATATTGCCAGCAACACAGTCACCAGAGAACGCGCCCGAAGCATCAGCCCCTCCGCACTCTCTATCGGCAATTGATGGGAAAAAATCAGCGCGATGCCGAAGCAAATTCGGACACACCGGGCACGAAGATCATTCCGGGCCGCCTCAATCACGGCGCCAGAGCCCTGTCGGAATGCGGCGTTTTCCTATCCCCGATGCGGGCAGGTCTTCGTATTCAGGCACGCGTCGGCCACGCGCAGCCGCTCCACCGGTCGCCCACCCAGCAGGTGCTCCCGCACAATCTCGGCCGCATCCTCGCGTCGCACGTTCCCATACCAGACCGCCTCGGGATACACCACCATCATCGGACCGTGCTCGCACTGGTCCAGGCAGCCGGACTTGTTGATGCGCACTTTCCCGCCCAGGCCAGCGGCCTTGGTCAGTTGCTGCAATTCTGTGTGCAGGTCACTCTTGCCGTCCGCCGTGCAGGACGGGCGCGGCGCGCCCTCGGGGCGGACGTTGTGGCAGACAAAGACGTGGCGTTCAAATACGGGCAAAAGGCTTTCCTCCGGGGAGAGTGGTATCTCCAGACTAACGCCTCCGCGCCTCTCCGCGAAGTTTCCACAATTGCCCCTTCCCACCCGCCCCCATCTGCGAAAATGATTGTTTGACCATGAGCACGGATAATCTACTTTCGCTAAAAGACGACATGGTGGCCTTTATCGAGGGGCACGGCCTGCGCCGCCTCCCCGGTTACGTCACTGAAGACATCCCCTCCATCGTATGGGAGGGCCAGGGCAATCCCGACGCCTGGAAGGACTTCGTCGAGATGGCCAAGCACGTCGGCGCGCCCTTCATCACCTTCAGCGAAATGACGCTGGAGCGCGAGGACCTCGACGCGCTCATTGAAGAAGCCGGAGAGATGAATTTCCCCGACGAAGAAGCCACAGAGCTGGTCGAGGCGCAGTGGTTGCGCAAGTATGCCGGCATGGTCGGCTACATCCAGCTTGGTTTCATCTACCAGGGCATGGCCTTTCTCCACGAAACCACCACAGAGTGGTACGAGCGGTTCCAGTCGCTCCTCGAAGATATCGAGAGCTTCCACGACATCCTCATCGACGACTCCCACAACAGCAGCGATGAAGAGGACAACTAGTCCCAGTGGCCACCGCAGGCATGGCGCAGAACGGCACCGCTGCACCCCGCAGTGGTCCGCGCCAGCGCTGGATCGTCGCCGAACCGCATCCTGAAGAAGCCGCGGCCCTAGCCAAAACCGCCCGCCTGCCCATTGTGCTCGCTGAGCTGCTCATCGCCCGCGGCATAACCCAGCAGCAGGAGGCCTTCGCCTTCCTCAATCCGGAGTCATCGCATCTCCACGATCCATTCCTGATGATGGGCATGCACGCCGCCGTCGAGCGCCTGGAGCGCGCCATCGCCAGCCGCGAGCCCATCCTGCTCTACGGCGACTACGATGTGGACGGCACCACCGCCGTCGTGCTCCTCAAGACCGCCATCGAAATGCTTGGCGGCATCGTTCGTTTTCATGTGCCGCATCGCATCCGCGAGGGCTACGGCCTGCAATCCAGTGTGCTTCAGGCGGCCCATGCCGAGGGCGTCCGACTCGTCATCACCGTGGACACCGGCATGCGCGCCTTTGCCGAAGCTGAAACCGCACGCAGCCTCGGCCTGGATCTCATCGTCACCGACCACCATCTCGCTGATGCGCACGATGCCCTCCCCGACGCGCTCGCCATTCTCAACCCCAATCAGCCCGGCTGCGCCTACCCTGAAAAGTCCCTCTGCGGCGCAGCCATCGCCCTCAAGCTGGCCCAGGCCGTGCTCGAACGTCGCGACTCCGCACGCACCCGCGAGAAAACCCTGCCCAGCTTTCTTAAAATGGCCGCCATCGCCACCATTGCGGACGCGGTTCCACTCAAAGGCGAGAATCGCGTCATCGCCTCACTCGGCCTGCGCGAGTTGCGCAAGCCCATTGGCGCGGGCCTGCGCGCCTTGTTTGCCGCCGCCGCTCTGGACCCCGAAGCCAAACAGATCACAGGCTTCGATGTGGCCTTTCGACTCGCCCCCCGCATCAACGCCGCCGGCCGCATGGACGTGGCATCAGAAGTCATCGAGCTCTTCACCACCCGCGACAATGCCCGCGCGCAGCAACTGGCCGCCAAGCTCGAGCGGCTTAACCGCGAGCGCCGTGACACGGAAGCCGCCGCACTCACCGCCATTGAAAGCCGCCTCGCCACCGACGAGGAACTCGCCGCCAGCCGCCTGCTCGTCGTCGATGGCGACGGCTGGCATCGCGGCGTCATCGGCATCCTGGCCTCGCGCGTGGTCGAGCGCACCGCCAAACCCGCCATCGTCGTCAGCATTGAAGACGGCGTAGCCCACGGCTCCGGCCGCTCCGTTGACGGCTTTCCCCTGCTCGATGCTCTTGAAAGCTGCGCCGATCTCTTCACGCGTTTTGGCGGCCACGCCTTTGCCGTAGGCTTTGCCCTGCCAGCCCATGCGCTGACCGAGCTCAAGAGCCGCCTCAACCTCTACGCCGAAAAGCACCTGGCCGCCCGCGAACCCGAACAACTGCTCCGCATTCACGCCGAGCTGCCCCTGGACCGCATCACGCCCGTCCTCGCCGGCTGGCTGCGCAAGCTGGAGCCGCTCGGCCACGGCAACCCCGAGCCCGTCTTCGTCGCCCGCAACGCGCGCATGCTCGCCCCGCTCCGCCTCATGAAAGATCGCCACATCCGCCTCGAACTCACACAGGACTCGGCCAATGGCGCCAGCGGTGCCATCCGCGCCATCGGCTGGGGCATGGCCTTCCGCGCCACCCAGTTGGCACTCCGCGAAGGCAGCCGCATCGACGTCGCCTATCGCATCCGCGAGAACGACCATCCCGAATACGGCGGCCTTGAAGTCGAGATCATGGGACTGGAACTCGCTGCCACATAACGCAGAAAAGCCCACGGAACACCGTGGGCTTTTCTCATGCTGCGTTCACCCTGCCTGCGTTATCGACCCCGTTGCCCTGGCCTGTTCTCTTCCTTGGCGCCACCGCCCGGAGCCTGACGGGACTGCGGAGCCTGCTGGCGATACTGCGGCTGCTGCCGATTCTGGACGCCCTGATTGCCGCGCTGTTGATATTGCTGCTGCTGCCGATACTGCGGTTGCTGCTGTTGCCGATTCTGGTAGCCCTGATTCCCCCGCTGTTGATATTGCGGCTGCTGGCGATACTGCGGCTGCTGCATCTGCCGATTCTGGTAGCCCTGTCCCTGCTGCTGATACGTGCGAGGCTGGTACCCAGGATTCCCACGCTGCATCTGCTGGTTCTGGTATGCCTGATTCCCGCGCTGCATCTGCTGGTTCTGGTTCCACTGATTGCCCTGCGCGCGGTTTTGGTAATTCTGCCCTTGCTGCTGTTGCATTTGCCGGTTCTGCACGCCGGGGTTGGAGTACCCGCCCGCCCGGTTGCCATACGAGTTCTGCGGTGCCTGCCGGAAGCTTTGCGGGGCCGGGTGCGTCTCCGCCTGCAACGGCCGGTTTGAAACTACATTCGCGGGACGTCCACCGTTGAAGCGCGCATACGCATTCCGGTTGTTCATGGCCGCCCGCTCGTTCTGCGCCTGGAACGACGTCCGCTCCATGTGCGCGTCGCGCATCGCAAGCCGCTCTCGCTGGTCCGGCGCATGCTGGATGCCGCCCGGTCCGCCGCTGTAGGAAACGCGGCTATCCCGCGCTACCCAGTGCCTGTCCCAATCCCGGCGATCGTCATAGTAGTCATGGATGCGATTGTCATCCACGCGCCATGCCGCACGGTTGTAGTAGAAATCGTTCCCGCGCCACATGCCGCCCACAAACCCCATGCCCAGGTAGCCAAAGCCGTAGTTCACACCTCCGTAGTAGCCCACCTGCGGACCCCAATAGCCCGGGTGAAACATATACAGCCCGCTATCCCAGCCCCAGTAAGGAGGCGTCCACAGCGCTCCCACATAAGGAGCAGGCACCCACGCACCCGGAACCCAGTAGTAGCCATCTTCGCCATAGGCCCAGTAGCCCGGCGTCCACATCAGCCCCGGCTGAGGGCAGGGTGGCTGCACATACACAGGCAGCACCGGCGGAGCAAAGCCCACGCTGATAAAAACTCCCGCGTACGACGATGCGGGAACAACCAAAAGGAGAAGCGTCAGAAAAAACCAGCGAACTTGCCGAAGCCGTCTCATGGGAAAACCTCCTTAATCTTTCCACCCTGCGATGCCGTTGAAAAACGCCCTTCCAACTGCATCGCCGGATCATGGTGAACTTGCAGCGGCCCGCGTTGCACCGCATTACGCCATCTCGTGCAGGAGACCCTTTCGGAGCGGCGAAAAACTTCACGTTATGCGGCCAGCTTCAGCCGCATAAACTTGTCACCCCCATTGAGACACAGCCTTCGGCAAGAAGTTGTGAGCATCCCCCGTGCCCGTTACCTTGCCGGGCATCTCTGCGACCTAACCCACTGGCGCGCAAGATATTAGTAGCGCAGGCTCAACCCCACGCCCACCACGTGCCTTGCCTCCAGATTCACCGGCACAACCAAGACTGGCGGTGCCGGCGCCGGCAACCCCGTCGGCACGACCGTCTGCCCAATCTCTCCCGCCACCTGCCCCACGCCAATATCAAACGCAAAATGCGGGTTGTCCTTCTGGGTCACGCGCACGGCGTAGTCCAGCGTGGTCGGGATATGCGCCTTCCCACCCACCAGGATTGCGCCCAGGTTCTTCACCTGCGGAGGCTCCTGCGTAAAGCCCGCGGCCGGCACAATCGCCGTGTGGAAAGGCCCCGGCAACGGTATCCCCAGTCCGCCAAACAGCCGCCCGCCAAACCGCGTCGCTTGTCCGCCCAGCCCATATATCGCCGCATTCGTCGCCTTCCACCCCAGGTTCAGCAGGAGTGGCACTGGCGGCTTCAGATACGTCTTCGTCACCGCCACATACACGTCGCCGTTGGTGTACGACTTCAACTGGCCCGTGAGCGCCTGGTTTAGCGCCCCGCTCACAAAGCGGTCCTGCGTGCGCACCACAAAGCCCGCGCCCACGCCCGGCATCCACTCGCCGCCCGTGCCTTCCTTCAGTGCAACCACCTTGCCGCTGAAGATGTTCATCCCCGCGTAGTGCCACAGATCGCTAAAGGCCGGGCTGTCGCCCATCGTGTGGACGCTGCGCGTATAGCCCACCTCGGCGCGATTCGCAAACCCCTCCGCAATGTTGAAGGTGTGCACGTTGCCGATCACCTTCGACGCACCCACAAAGTGATACCCCAGCGCCGGATGGGAAAAGAATTTCCCCGGCTCGGTGTAGACCACATAGGCGGTGGGGGTTATGAATCCCCCGGTCTGTCCCTCCAGCGTCAGGTTCTGGGCAGATAGCCGGTTGCCAGCGAGCAGAACGGCCGCTAAGCCGCTGCAAAGAGCAAGTCGTTTCATCGCAGAAAGTTTCACGGTCATCATCTCCAATCGAGTACAGTCTCCGGTGCCCGTTCACATGCAGGCATATACGAAACGTCCACGACGGAACCAAAACCAGTGCAGGAATTATCCCCCTGTAGCGCCAAATGCGACAGTTACTTTGGTCGCAATGGACGCAAGAGAGTTACCCGGCGCAGGCGCGGCACCGCCGTTGAAACCCTGACCTCGCTGGGGAATATCCGTTTGTACCACAACCCATGTGCGACCGTCTCCAGTGATAAACTCACGCCATGCCGCGCGGTCTATTCATCACGCTCGAAGGTCTCGACGGCTCCGGCAAGACCACGCAAATCAAGCGCCTGGCCGCCTGGATGCAGAAACGCGGCCTCGACCACATCGTCACCCGCCAGCCCGGCGGAACCGCCACCGGCGACCGCATCCGCGCCCTCCTGCTCGACTCCCGCTCCGCCGCCCTCGCGCCCATGACTGAGATGGCGCTCATGTTCGCCGACCGCGCCCAGGCCATTGCCGAAGTCATCGAGCCGGCCCTCGCCGCCGGCCGAATCGTCCTCTGCGACCGCTTCACTGACTCCACTGAGGCCTACCAGGGTGGCGGCCGCGAACTCGGCTCGCAGGTTGTCCTCGACCTCCACCGCCTCATCTGCGGCAACCTCCAGCCAGACATCACCCTGCTCCTGCTGCCCTCGCTCGACGCCAGCCTCAGCCGCGCCCGCAACCGCAACCATCGCCAAACCCAGCAGACCGGCCAGGACGAAAACCGCTTCGAGCAGGAACAGGACGCCTTCTACAGCCGCGTCTGGCAGAAGTACCGCGAAATCGCCGCCCGCGAGCCCAACCGCGTCATCCTCATTGAAGGCAACCTTGGCATCGATGAAGTCCACGAGCAAATCGTCGAGGCCATCAGTGAACACCTCGTCACCGCCGGCCACACAAGCTAGTGGTGTCCGCCACACAGATGGCCGTTTATGTTTTGAAAAGGGCACGACTTCAGTCGTGCCGTAAACGGCTCAAAATGAGTTGGGCTTTAGCCCCTGAGGGAAGCCTCTTCGACGAATTCAACCTGTGCCCGGGGATCGGTAATTGACCCTGTTTGAGGCGGCCTGCACGAACGCCTATTTCCACGCCCCCAGCAAACGCCGCAGCAGCACCAGCTCGCCCAGGTGATACGCGTTGTGATCCGCCGTCAGCAGCGCCTCCCGCAGAATCGTCTGCCCCGTCCCATGCGGAATCCGCGCATATAAATCTGTCCCCTCGTTCTCCACCTGGTCGCACATCGCCTTCAGGTCTCTGCGGAACGCCCGCACGCTCGCACTCCACTCCTTGTCATCCTTCGGTGCGCGCTTCGCGGGCCAATACCCTTCGGGCCACTTCGGCGACACGTGCTGCGGATTCCGCGAGAACTCCAGAATGTCCCACTGCGCAATCCGCATGTGCTCCAGCACCTCCCACGGCGAGTGCTCCGCGCCCCGCGGCCTCTTCCCGCGCAACTCCGCCGGCAGGTTCCGCACCGCCGCATCAAACGTCGCATGCGCCTGCCCGCCCGTCAGCAACGCAAGCACATGCTCCCGCAGTTCCTTCTCTTCACTCATGGTGAATTCCCCCTTTTCCTGCGTCCTGTACTACGCACAGCAAACCGGACATTGTGCGGCAGCAAGCATACTCCACCCCCGCATTTTTCTGCCGCGACTCCACACATCCGTGAGGACAAGAGCCAACTCTTCACTGCGGTCTCAAGCTCAACCGCATGCGCAAGGCTGCTATACTGCAGTGGATCAATGAGCGCATGAAGATCTTCCGCCAGCAGCGAAGCATGTGGTTTCTGATCGCGATGTTCGCAATGGGCATCGCCCTGCTGCTGATGCTTGTGCCCCACGGGCACAACTCGCAAAGCGGCGCATGGCTCGCGATCCTCCCGCTCTTCCTTGTCGGTCTCATTTCTCCACTCACGTTGTTCCCCGCGTTCGCTGAGGCGTATTCCAGTCGCGTTCCGGACGCTCCTGCGCTCCCCGCTTCTTTTCAGCGTCCTCCGCCCTTCCACGTGGCCTGATTCCCTTTGAGCATTGCGAAGACCCCCATGGCGCCCCCGGCTCCATGAAGCCTCTGCACTGCCTTCCACGGAAATCAACCCACAAATGGAAGGTCCCCGATGAAGCTCTCACTCCTCGATGCCATTGCGATGCTGTCAATGGCACTGCCCGGCTTGGTCATTCTTGCCATTCTGCTGCACGCTTCACTGCTCCGCGCCCGTTGGAAGCGCAACGAGCGCAAAGGCCTGCCAAACACCGGCTTTTGTCCCTCAGCGGCCGCCCTGGGAGTCGTTTTCCTCCTGACGCATACGTTCGTTCGACCCAGCCTGCGCCATGTCATCGAAGCTCGGCTCCGGGAAGATACGGATGAAGACGATAACGGAGGTCCCGATACGCCCCAAAAGTGGCTCCAGTTGCAGCTTCGACGCATTCGCCGCGGTGAGCCCGTCGAAACTCTGGTATTGCGCCTCTAGCCCAGCCGCTCTGCCTGGCCCCTGGCGGGCGCTTCCCACAGCCCGAACGCGCGCCCGCTATCACTCCAGCCATTTACACTGGTAGACGGAGACCCCTGTGTTTTTTGATAAAGCTCTCACCAAGGTTTTCGGCACCGCCAACGAGCGCGCCATCAAGCGCATGCTGCCCGTGGTCGCCGCCATTAACGCCCTCGAACCCGAGATCGAAAAGCTCTCCGACGAAGAGCTGCGCGCCAAAACCGCCGAGTTCAAGTCTCGCATCTCCTCTAAACTCAATGGCATCAGCGACCCCGAAGCCATCAAGACCGCCGAGCGCGAAGCCCTCGACGAGATTCTTCCCGAGGCCTTCGCCGTGGTCCGCGAGGCCGGCTGGCGCGCCGTCCAGATGCGCCACTTTGACGTCCAGCTCATCGGCGGCATGGTCCTCCACCAGGGCAAAATCTCTGAAATGAAGACCGGCGAGGGCAAAACCCTCGTCGCAACCCTCGCCTGCTACCTCAACGCTCTCGCCGGGCGCGGCGTCCACGTCGTCACCGTCAACGACTACCTGGCCAAGCGCGACGCCGAGTGGATGGGCAAAATCTACGAGTTCCTCGGCCTCACCGTCGGCGTCATCGTCCACGACCTCGACGACAACGAGCGCCGCGAAGCCTACGCCGCAGACATCACCTACGGCACCAACAACGAATTCGGCTTCGACTACCTCCGCGACAACATGAAGTTCGACATCAAGGACTGCGTGCAGCGCGGCCACTACCACGCCATCGTCGACGAAGTCGACTCCATCCTCATCGACGAAGCGCGCACCCCGCTCATCATCTCCGGCCCCACGGACCAGACCACCGACAAGTACGCCCGCGTCCGCAAGATCATTCCTCAACTTGAACTCGGCGAGGAGATCGAAGAGCTGGAGACCAAGACCTTCACCGGCGACTACGTCGTCGACGAGAAGCACAAAACCATCGGCGTCACCGACGAGGGCTGGGTCACCATTGAGAAAGCCCTCGGCATCGACAACATCGCCGACGCCGAAAACTGGGACCTCAAGCACTTCGTTGAAACCGCCATCAAGGCCCACGCCCTCTACAAGCGCGACGTCGATTACGTCGTCAAGGACGGCGAGGTCATCATCGTTGATACCTTCACCGGCCGCCTCATGCCCGGCCGCCGCTGGTCCGACGGCCTCCACCAGTCCATCGAGGCAAAGGAAGGCGTCAACATCCGCAAGGAAGACCAGACCCTTGCCACCATCACCTTCCAGAACTACTTCCGCCTCT
>JAJXZL010000027.1 GCA_021780075.1 Acidobacteriota bacterium | reverse complement strand
CAGTGCAGCCTGGTTCTTTGGGTTGTGCTTGCCTGTATAGTGCCCGGACTGGCCCAGCAAACGCTTGGTTCAATCAACGGAACTGTACTGGATACGACGGGTGCAGCAGTGCCCGACGCAACGATCACAGTGAAGAACATCGGAACCAATCTCACCCGGAGTACCGCCTCATTATCGACCGGGTCCTTTCAGATATTCAATCTTCCGATTGGCACCTACGTTGTAACGGTGACCCATGCGGGATTTCAGACCATGGAGATGACGGGCATTGCTGTGCAGGAAGCGCGCGCATCCACGGTCAATCCCACGTTGAAGATTGGCGAAGTTTCCGAGTCGATTGAGGTCACGGCGACGCCTCTTTTGAACGCAACGGACGCGACCAACGGCTATACGCTGGACACGGCGCAGATTACCATTACGCCGCTGGCCACAGGCAGCTTTACGCAACTGGCTGTCTTGTCACCGGGCGTGAATGCAGAACTGCTGTCGAACCTCGACTCGAACTCTGGCCTCGGCAACCAGCCGATCTGGGCCAACGGTCAACGCGACACATCGAACACCTTCCAGGTGAACGGTGTGGATTCGACAAACTTGTTTAACGGGAAGAGTTCCAGCGGCGACACATCGCAGCGCTACAACTTCAACATCGGCAGCGCTCCGACAGTCGGCGGCGCCTTCTCAGTGGGCACATCGGTTTATGGCTCGAATGGAAACAGTCTGCCTTCTCCTCCTCCGGAGTTCATGCAGGAGGTGCGCGTCAACGCGTCGATGTACGATGCGCAGCAGGGCGCCACGAGCGGCGCCCAGATTGACGTGAACACGGCGACAGGCACGAACCAGTGGCACGGGCAGGCCTATGGCAGCTTTGCCAACAATGCGCTCAATGCATCGCCCTTCTTCTTTGCTCAGGCGTATCAGTTGGCACAACAGCAGATCGGCGTGTTTCCGGGCTCGATGGTCAACCCCTATCTGAGCCGCTGGACGAGCGGATTTACAGTGGGCGGGCCGGTCTTCAGGAACAAACTCAAAGACAAGCTGTTCATCTTCGCCGCATATCAGCATCGCTCGAACTCTGACCAAGCTACTGGTATGTCGCAGATGACGGTTCCGTCGGGGCTTACGGATGACCGTTCAGTGAGCGGTTTGCTCAATGCGGACGCGATCTGGGGCGGCACAGCAACGGCAGGCCAGATCAGTCCGATTGCCCAGGCTTTGCTGACTGCCAAGCTTCCGAACGGGCAGTACCTGATTCCATCGGCGCAGTCGAATGCTGCGTATCAATATGGTGTGGCAAACGTAAACCTGATTGGCACTTCGGTTCTTATCTCCAATCAGGCGACAATCGCGCTGGATTACGACGTTACAAAGAACGATCGTTTGTCGGCGAAGTACTTCTACCAGGATGCGCCAGTCACCAAGCCTTATGGATTTTCCCAGACGGGCGGCTTTCCGGAGACGCAAAACAACGGTTCACAGGTGGCGGCCATTGATAACACGATCTCCATTGGCTCGCGCTTCAACTGGGAGCAGCGCCTGGGCTTTGTGCGCATGGGTTCGTACAGCATGTTCCAGCAGACAGTGGGTGGTGGAGCATACGGCGTGGGAAGCGGGTACGTGCAGGATCCGGCGAGTCCGGCGTACTTTGCTCCTGGATTGCCCGGCATCACGATCAACAACTTTGCCGACAGCAATGAGTATTCACCCGGCTTCAAGCTTGGTCCCGCAAGCGCGTTTACCAATATGGGCTACTACCAGAACCGCTTGAATCCGTCGACGAACGTCATCTTCACGATGGGCAAGCACACGATTGTGGCGGGTGGCGGCTACAGCTATACGCAGTTGAACATCACAAACAATCGCAATGGTGTTGTGCAGGTCACGGTAAACGGCTTCGATAACTTCCTGAAGGGAAGAGTGCATGCATCGAATGTGATCGAGAGCGTTGACCCGAACAGCGGCCGTAATAATGCGAACCGCTACTACCGGTCCAATGAGCTCTCGGGCTACGTGCAGGACAAGTGGCAGGCTAAGCCGACGCTGAGCATTACGGGGGGCATCCGCTACGACTATCACGGCGGCCTCACAGAGAAGTATGGGAACATGTTCAACTTCGACCCGACGCTCTTCAACGTGACAGGCGATACGACCAACGGCTTTACGGTGAACAATGCAGGATTCGATATTGCTGGCAACAACAAATACTACCCGACGCCGGGCGTGAGCGACTCCACGCTGAATGGACGGCAGTGGGGCATATCACCGCGCGTGGGCTTTGCCTGGGCGCCTAGTAAGTATCATGGCAATTTCGTTATCAGCGGCGGTGGCGGCATTTACTATGACCGCGGCGAGTTATTTACCTATCTGTCGCAGCCCGCGGGTGGTTCGATTGGCGGGCCATTCGGTGTAACGGAGTCGGCTCCGCTGGTGAGCTATGGCACGGGAACTGGCGGAACGCTGGCGGATCCGATTGGGACGGGACTCCATACGGCAAAGTCCACTCCCCCGGGGTCGTTCATCACGCCTAACTCAAACCCTGAAAGCGTGAATCAAGCCTTGCAGAACCAGTTGAACATCATGACTGGACCGGCGTCTGATCCACAGTACGGGCAGGCGTGCGGCGGCATTGACAACCAGACTTATCCCGGTTATCTGGACTGCACTCCCACGCTGAACTTCGGCGCGTATGACCGGAACAACGTGCTGCCATACACGATCAACTACACGCTGAACGTGCAGTGGCAGCCGACCAACAATGTGGCCGTCACCGTGGGCTACGCCGGCAATCGTGGACGGCATTCGGTAATTCCGCTGCCGCTGAATGAGCCGGGCATCGCCACTTCCAGCAATCCAATCTGGGGCGAACAGGCGACCTACGGCTTCGAGGTCCTGAACCAGAACAACCTGTTTACGGATTCTTACGGCTATCAGTACTACATCCCGATCGCGGGAGAGCCGTGGAACACGTACGACGGCGGCAACACAGACTTCCGTGTGCCGTACATCGGCTACAACCCGAATGCAGCGAACTTTAAGACAGTGGGCATTTCGGCCTATGACGCGCTGGAAACCCACGTTGAGAAGAGGCTGTCGCATAACTTTCAGGTGGGCGGCAGCTACACCTGGAGCCATGCCCTTGACGAACAAAGCGACATCGGCCTGTTCTTCACCGGCGACGATCCGAAGAAGCTACGGGATTCCTGGGCGTCGGCTGACTTTGACCGCACGCATGTTTTCAGCGCGAACTTCCAGGTTGAGGTGCCCAACACCGCCAGGGCCATGTCACTGCGGTCGTACTTTGTGAACGACTGGCATTTGACTGGCACAGGCATTCTGCAGAGCGGCCAGCCGTACTCTCTTTATGAGTTCTACGGCGCAGTCGGGAGCATCAACTTCGGCGACTTCCCGAACCTTATGAATCCTGTGTTGGGCATCAAGGATCCGAAGCATCCCAAGACAGCCATCACGGGCAATTCTGGTGCCTTCCGCGGCTCGGGTGGCAGCTACATCCCGTACATTGATCCCACGCAGATTGCCATCAACTATGTGCAGCCAGGACAGTCGGGGGTTCCCATCTCGACTGGCAGCGATCCGCAGGATATCTACGAGACGGCATTCAACAAGGGACAGCGCAACATTTTCCGCCAGGCGGCGCAGAAGCGTCTTGATCTTTCTCTGCGCAAGAATTTCCGTGTGACGGAGAAGCTGGGCGTGCAGTATGACCTGAACGTCTTCAACATCACGAACACAACGAGCCTGGACGTGCCGCAGGATCAGGCGCAGATTCGTCAGAACTACGCCTGTTCCAACAGCGCGACGGCCTACTCGATCCAGAATTACCTGAATTGCACACCTGGCAGCATTTTCATCAACTATGGCCAGCTTGTGACGGGCAATAATCAGACGGACCAGCAATCCACGCTCGCCAATCTCGATCAACTGCCGTACTCCACGGGGTCGGGGAAGGCGACTCGGCTTCCAACGCAGATTCCGATCGGGACGGGTACGTGCTCGAGCGCCTATGCGATCAGCAATACTGCAGGATGCCCGAACAACGCAGCCAACTTCGGCTCCGCAACGGGTACCATCGGTGGTTCGAGAGCCTTCACGATGGGCATCCACATCACCTATTAATTCAACAGGTCAGATTGCAACAAAGGCCGGGAGCCTCGTGCTCCCGGCCTGTTTTTTGCTGCGCGCTTTGTCCGCGCAGAAATAAAAGGGCCCCCAGCCAAAGCTGGAGGCCCTTTGTGTTGACGCGGGTGCCGCAAAACATCTCTGCTTGCGGCCAGCGGTTTTAGTACATGCCTTCCATGCCGCCGCCGTGGCCGCCGGCCGGTGCAGCAGCCTTGGGCTCAGGAAGCTCGACGATCAGCGCCTCGGTGGTGAGCAGAAGACCGGCGATGGAAGCCGCATTCTGCAGAGCCGTGCGCGTGACCTTGGTGGGGTCGATAACGCCGGCCTTCACCAGGTTCTCGAAGACGCCGGTGGCGGCGTTGTAGCCGTAGTGCTGGTCCTTGGACTCGAGCACCTTGGAGACAACGACTGCACCCTCTTCGCCGGCGTTTGCAACGATCTGGCGAAGCGGCTCTTCGAGCGAGCGAAGGACGATTTGAGCGCCGATCTTCTCATCGCCCTCGAGGGTCTTGAGGAGGTCGTTGACCGCGGGCATGGCGCGAACCAGAGCCACGCCGCCGCCGGGGACGATGCCTTCCTCGACTGCCGCGCGGGTGGCGTGCAGCGCATCTTCAACGCGAGCCTTCTTCTCCTTCAGCTCGGTCTCAGTTGCCGCACCGACCTTGATGATGGCAACGCCGCCGACGAGCTTGGCGAGGCGCTCCTGGAGCTTCTCGCGATCGTAGTCGGAGGTGGTCTTGTCGATCTGCGAGCGGATCTCCTTGACGCGACCGTCGATGTCAGCAGTCTTGCCGGCGCCGTCAACGATGGTGGTGTTGTCCTTGTCGATGGTGACGCGCTTGGCGCGGCCGAGGTCCTCAAGCTTCACGCCTTCGAGCTTGATGCCGAGATCCTCAGTGATGGCCTTGCCGCCGGTGAGGATGGCAATGTCGCCGAGGATGGCCTTGCGACGGTCGCCAAAGCCGGGAGCCTTGACGGCAGCCACGTTCAACGTGCCACGGAGCTTGTTGACCACCAGGGTGGCCAGGGCTTCGCCTTCCACGTCTTCGGCAATGATCAGGAGGGGCTTGCCGCCGCGGGCGACCTGCTCGAGCAGTGGGAGCAGATCCTTCATCGCGCTGATCTTTTTCTCGTAGATCAGGATGTAGGGATCGTCCAGAACCGCTTCGAGCCGCTCTGCGTCGGTAACGAAGTAGGGGCTCAGGTAGCCGCGGTCGAACTGCATTCCGTCGACCGTCTCAAGACCGGTGTGCATGGTCTTGGACTCTTCGATGGTGATGACGCCATCCTTGCCCACAACTTTGACCGCATGCGCGATGATGTCGCCGATCTCCTGGTCGCCATTGGCCGAGATCGCGCCCACCTGAGCAACGGAGCCCTCGTCCACGGGCTTGGAGAGCTTGCCAAGAGCGCCGCCCTCGGTCCACTTGCCGTCCTTGTCACGGGTGCCGATGATTACGGTCACGGCCTTGTCGATGCCGCGCTTGAGTGCCGTCGGGTTTGCGCCGGCAGCTACCGTCTTTACGCCCTCGCGGAAGATGGCCTGCGCCAGAACCGTCGCGGTCGTGGTGCCGTCACCGGCCACGTCGCTGGTTTTGGAGGCTACTTCCTTGACCAACTGAGCGCCCACGTTCTCCATGGGATCTTTCAACTCGATTTCCTTGGCCACCGTCACGCCGTCCTTGGTGATGGTGGGCGAGCCGAACTTCTTCTCAATCACAACGTTGCGGCCCTTGGGGCCGAGCGTCGCCTTCACGGCGTCTGCCAGCGTATTGACGCCACGCAGGATCGCCTGACGGGAATCTTCACCGTGCAGAATCTGCTTTGCCATGCTTGTAACTCTCCAATTCAGTTGTCAGTAATCCGATTTCAGTTGCCAGCGAGCAGCTTGAGCCGACTCGCTGATTTCAGCAGATCCGGCTGCTACTTGCTGACGATGCCGAGGACTTCTTCCTCGCGCATGATCAGGAATTCCTCACCGTCAATCTTGATTTCGGTGCCGGAATACTTGCCGAAGAGCACGCGGTCGCCCGCCTTCACGTCCAGGGGGAAGACCTTTCCTTCGTCGTTCGACTTGCCCTTGCCCACGGCGATTACTTCGCCTTCCTGAGGCTTTTCCTTGGCGCTGTCGGGGATGATGATGCCACCGCGGACCGTTTCAGTCTCTTCCAGACGGCGGACGAGGATACGGTCGTGAAGCGGCTTGAAGGTGGTCGTTTTCGATGTTGCTGCCATTGTTTAGCTTCTCCTTCACGCGCGGCCAAGGTTGGCCCCTGGACGCGGGATTATTGTGGTTTCGTAAGAAAGCTTCCGATCCTCGGAAACGCGGCCTTGTGCAGCAGGCCGGAGGTTGGGCAAGCAGACTCGCCAGCGGTGTGCTAGCAGTCTTGCCTCCCAATTGCTAAAGATAGGAAAGTTGCCCTGGATCTGTCAAGGGTTTGAATGGAATATGAGTGGATATCGCTCACATATTTCGCCTTTATTTATATCAATATTGTAGTAAGGGTCGCGTTGTGGCGGCCGGAGGGGCGATGTGCCTGGTCAGGGGTCAGGCTGAGGGGAAACGGAGAGGGCAAGCTATGACGCCTGCCCCCGGTAGTCGAAATCTCAGTACTCGCTATGGGTTTGTACCGATCTGATAGTTGAGTGTGGCCAGTGCGAGGCGGTACTGATAGAGGGCATTCGTGTTTCCGATTGCCGCGTCGGTCTGCTGATACTGTGCCTGGCTCAATTCAACAATGGAGCTGAGTCCCATTTGGTATCGTGTTGCTGCGAGTTTGAGCGCCAGATCAGCTTCCTTCAGGAGCTCTGCAGATACGGTTACGCGCTGATAAGCCGTGTTGGCTGCGAGCCACGCAGTTCGGACATCGCGGGTAATCTGATCGCGCAGGTTGCGGGTCTGCTCTTTTGCTGCCTGGGCGCGGAGGTTGGCTTCCTTTGCCTGCGCCGTATACAGAAATCCGTTGAAGACCGGTATCTGCACGTTGACGCCGACAGCTCCCCACCAGTTGGATGTGTAGTACTGGTCTGGACGGACAGGGACGGAGCCGACTGTGCCTGATGCATTGATGGTCGGGAAGAGCTGGTCGCGCTGCGCATGGCTGTACTTTATGGCAGCCTGTTGGTTGAAACCCAGGGCCTGCAGGTCAGGACGTTGCTGAAGGCCGATTTGTACAAGCTGGTCAGCATCTGGAGGGGGCGGTTGCGTGGACGAATCATCGTCGATCAACCGATAGATGACTTGATGGTCAAGACCTAACACGTCGTCCAAGGCGGCCATGGAAGAGTCCGCGTTATTCTGCGCATCCAGCAATAACAATTTTGCCTGCGATAAGTTGACGTCGGCAAAGCTCAAATCGAGGATTGATTTGAGCTTGTTCTTGGTCATTTCGCTGACTTGGGTATCGGTTGTCGTGCGGGTAGCGACGTTCTGCGTGGCAACCTGGAGGAGGGCCTGCGCCTGCAGTGCATTGTAGAAGGCCTGGTCCGTTGCAATAACAATGTCTTCATCTGTGGCGAGGGCGCTGGCGTTCTGCGCCTTCTCCTGGAGTTTGGAGTAAGCGACAAGATTGCTGGTTCTGCCAAAATCCGTGATGAGCTGAGATACATCTGCGCCTGCGCCTGCGTGTGAAAAGAGACGCGAGGCGGTGAGTGCGCCGGCGGAGATGCGGGTTGCCAATGCGGCGTCCATGGCGGTTGCATTGACGACGGCGGTGGGCAATTCCGCGGACCTGGTTTCGCGAACAACCTGGTGTTGCGCGAGAGCGAGCAGGTGGCTGACGCTGACCTGCGGATTGTTCTTGATTGCCATCTGCTCGGCTTCATTACGCGTGAGCGTTGGCTGGCTGGAGGATGAGCTTGATGAAGCGGAGGTGGACTGGCCCGCCGGGGCGGGCATGGATGTTGGGCCAGCCTGTGCGATTGCCTGCGCGATCAATAGGGAAGGCGGGGCATCAGGCAGGGAAGGACGGGCAGAAGCCGTCTGAGCGAAAGCATTGCTGGCACCGATTGGGGCCAGTAGCGCGATGAATGCGGTCATGCAGAGGATCGCATTTGCGTGATTCTTCATTTTTCCTTAAACCTCTCCGATCGCAGGAAGCTGCCTTTCGTGGCGGCCGTGGACCAGCAGATAAACAGCGGGTACGAGGAAGACCGTGACGACAACCGAAACGCCGAGCCCGCCGATAATCGCTCGCGCCAGTGGAGCATACTGCTCACTGCCAGCCTCCAGGCCCAGCGCCATGGGGATCATGCCCAGCAGGGTCGCCAGAGACGTCATCAGAATGGGCCGGAGGCGAATCTTGCAGGATTGCACAACGGCCTCAAGCAGAGGCTTGCCCTGCTCATGGAGCAAACCGGCAAACTCGACGATAAGGATGCTGTTTGACACAACGATGCCGGTCATCATGATGACGCCCATGAGGGACATGATGTTGAGCGTGCTGTGCGTGACCAGGAGAATCATCACGACGCCGGCCAGTCCTGGCGGGATGGCCATGAGGATGATGAAGGGATCGACGAAGGAAGTGAATTGAGCCATCAGGATCAGATACACCAGCGCGATGGACAGGAGGAGTCCGATGGCGAAGCGCGCAAACGACTCGTTCATATTGACCACGGCGCCGCGAACCGTAATGCGGACGTTGCGTGGAGTTTTGATGCCTTTGATGACTTTATTCACATCATTGCTCACGCCTACCAGTGTTTCAGTAGAAGGCATGACGTAGATGTCAATGATGCGGCGGATCTGATAGTGATCCACTTCTGTCGGCGTGTTAATCTCCTTGATCTCCGAGACCGACTGGAGCGGAGTGTAATCGAACTGGTTGGGCGACCGAAGTGGAATTTCCTTGAAGTCTTCCATGCTCATGTTGGCGATCTTCTGGTCGAAGTACTGCACTGTGAGCATGTAGTTATTTCCGGTATTCGGATCGATCCAGTAGCTGGGGGCAATCATGCCGTTTGAAGTCATTGCGGTGATCACGTTATCCACGACTTCCTGCGGCGAGACGTGAATCAGGCTTGCGCGCTCACGATCGATGTTCAACTGCAGGCCTGGATATTTGAGATCCTGGGGAATGAGAACATCGCTCACATTCTTGAGATGCTTCACCTGCAGTGCGATTTGTTCTGCAATCCCGAAAGACTGATCCAGGTCGTTTCCGCTCACCTGAATATCAATGGGTGCGGGCAGGCCCTGGTTGATGACGGAGTCGACGAGTCCGCCCGCCTGGAAGTAGGTTGTGAGTCCCGGCATGTCGGACGCCAGGCGGCGGCGAACGCGCTCCATGTACTCATAGCTGCCAACCTTGTGATCCTCTTTCAGGCTGACCTGAACAAATGCTGTATCCATTGCCGAATTGCTGGTGTAGATCGCGGACAAATCGGGAGTGATTCCGATGTTCGAAACGATCATATCCAGATCGCTTGGCGGAACGATCTGACGAATTTCTTTTTCCACCTGGGCAATGTATTCGTTGCTCAATTCAATGCGCGATCCGCTGGGGCATTTGATGTTGATGACGAACTGCCCTGGATCGGTGCGGGGGAAATAGGACCTGCCGAGGAAGGGGAAGAGTCCTATAAGAATTACAGCAACGCCGCCGCCGATGGCCAGCGCGGTCCACCCAGGACGCTGAAGTGTGCGGGTTACCTGGACCTCATAGAAGTCCAGCATACGGTGGAAATACTCATTGAATTTTGCCTCGAACCTGCGGAAGAACGTTGCGGGCTTTTCGCCGTCGTGTACCTCTTCATGCGAGATGTGAATGAACTTGGCGCAATAGAGAGGCACCACGGTCATTGCGAAGATATAGGAGGCAAAGATCGAGAGGACTACGCCCAGCGCCAGGTCCGTGAAGATGTATTTGCTGACGCCGGAAAAGAAGGTGACAGGGAAGAACACGATCGACGTTGTGGAGGTTGCCGCGAGAACCGCGAGCGAAACCTCCATGCCGCCCTTTTCCGCTGCCGCATGTGGGGCAAGGCCCATCTCCATGTAGCGGAAGATATTTTCGAGCACGACGACCGAATCGTCGATAAGGCGTGAGAATGCAAGGGCGAGGCCACCGAGCAACATGGTGTTAATCGATCCACCTGTTGCATTCATAATCAGCAGGCAGACGAGCGCAGAGAGCGGGATGGAGAGAAGAACCGCAAATGTTGCTCGCGGACTGCCAAGAAACACAAGAATCATGACGCCCGTGAGTATCAGGCCGATGCTTGCTTCCTTGATTAGATTTTTGATAGCTCCTTTGACAAAGACTGACTGATCGAAGACGACCGCGGTTTTCAGGGATGACGGAATGTCTACCAGGTTCTTGATGGCGTCTTTCATGCCGTTCACGATCGTGATCGTGTTACTGTCGCCACCTTGCTTGAGAACAGGGACATAAACTGATCTTTGGCCGTCAATGCGGACGATATTCGTCTGGATGGTTCCTGAGTCCTCGGCCTTGCCAATGTCGCGAACGAGTATCGAGGCATTACCTTCTGACTTCAGAGGCATGTCGTTGATTTCGTCGGGCGTGGGAACCTGGCTGTTGGCATAGATGTTGTAGTCTTTGGGGCCAATACGAACATCGCCTGCCGGCAAGATCAGGTTGGATTTGTTCACTGCGTGAACGACATCCATGAGGCTCATATTGTGCGCCTCAAGCTTCAATGGATCTACATAGACCATGATCTGGCGATAGCGGCCTCCAAAGGGCTGCGGGACCGATGCGCCAGGCACGTTTGCAATCTGGTTACGGACCTGGAACTGCGCAAGATCCTTGAGGTCGGTTTCATTCAGTCCTCTGCCTTTAAGAGTGACCAGGCAGACGGGTTGGCTTGAAGCATCCATGCCCAGCACCACGGGAGGCAACGTGCCGGGCGGTAATCGTCGCAGATCCGCCATCGCAAGATTGGCGATGTTACTTAATGCAGCATTTGCGTCCGTGCCCGGTTTGAAGTAGATCTTGA
Source organism: Acidobacteriota bacterium (assembly GCA_021780075.1). GTDB lineage: Bacteria > Acidobacteriota > Terriglobia > Terriglobales > Acidobacteriaceae > Telmatobacter. The sequence continues at coordinate 27,571 of JAJXZL010000027.1, read as the reverse complement.
TCAGACTGACGCCGGTGAGCGAACGCGACTCGATATGGTCGATGTTACTGCCGAGCGTAAAAAACCGCTCAAACGTATCCGTGATATCGGCTTCAATTTGCTGCGGCGGCATGCCGGAATAGAACGTGGCCACAACAACGACGGGGATATCGATCTTGGGGAAAAGATCGACGGGCATGCTGGCAACATTTGTGATCCCAACCACCACAATGATCAGGCAGACCATGATGATGAAGTAGGGGTATCTGAGAGCGAACTTAGGCATGAATGCTCATCTCCGGCTCTGGTCGAGCCTGTCTATCTCGCTTACTGTGGATGATCAGGTAAACGGCGGGGACAAGGAATACCGTGACTACGACGGAGACTCCAAGACCACCGATGATTGCACGCGCCAGTGGCGCATACTGTTCACTACCTGCTTCCAGCCCGAGCGCCATGGGGATCATGCCCAAGAGCGTAGCGAGTGAGGTCATGAGGATAGGGCGCAACCGGATCTTGCACGACTGCACAACTGCTTCAGCGACTGCCAGGCCTTCTTCGTGCAAATGGCCCGCAAACTCAACGATAAGGATGCTGTTTGACACAACGATGCCGGTCATCATGATGACGCCCATGAGGGACATGATGTTGAGCGTGCTGTGCGTGAGGAGAAGAATGATCAGCACCCCTGACAATCCGGGCGGGATCGCCATGAGGATAATGAACGGATCGACAAACGACGTGAACTGGGCCATCAGGATGAGGTAGACCAGGGCAACCGAGAGAACCAGGCCGATGCCGAATCTGAGGAATGATTCATTCATGCTTACGACGGTTCCTCGCACGATAATGCGTACGTTCTGTGGGACCTGAACGTTGGCTATGATTTTGTTTACGTCGCGGTTTACGCCCTGCAATGCTTCAGTAGACGGCATGACATAGACATCTATGATGCGTCGGATCTGATAATGGTCAACCTCTGTGGGTGTATTGATTGTTTTGATAGAGGCAACGGACTGGAGCGGGGTGTAATCAGGCTCACCGCTTGCCCGCAGCGGTATTTGCTTGAAGTCGTCCATGGTCATATGAGCGATCTTCTTGTCGAAATATTGGACTGTAAGCATATAGTTGTTGCCGGTTTGCGGGTCGATCCAATAGCTGGGCGCGATCATGCCATTGGAGGTCATCGCCGTAATCACGTTGTCGACGACTTCCTTTGGCGACAAGCCAATAAGGCTGGCCCGTTCGCGATCAATATCCAGCGAGAGTCCCGGATAGTTAAGGTTCTGGGGAATCAGGACATCGCTGACATTTTTGAGCGTCTTCACCTGCAAGGCAATCTGCTGCGCGATGGCATACGACTGATCCATGTCGTTGCCGCTTATCTGTATGTCGATTGGAGCAGGCAATCCCTGATTAATGACCGAATCGACAAGGCCGCCCGCCTGAAAATAGGTTGTCAATTGGGGCATATCCTGCGCGAGCTTGCGCCTGACGCGCTGCATATATTCGTAGCTGCCGACCCTGTGGCCTTCCTTGAGACTGACCTGTACGAAGGCTGTGTCCATCGACGAGTTGCTTGTATAGATGGCAGAGAGGTCCGGGGTAATACCGATGTTGGACACGATCATGTCCAGATCTTTTGGAGAAACCGTTGCCCGAATCTCTTTTTCAACTTGCGCGATGTATTTATCGCTCAGCTCAATTCGCGTTCCGCTAGGACACCGAATGTTGATGACGAACTGCCCTGGGTCAGTGCGCGGAAAATACGAACGTCCAAGGAGAGGGAAGAGCGCAAAGCTTAGAAGCACCACACCGAGGATGGTCGATGTGGTTGCAATGGGCCGGAGGATCGTGCGATTCACAGCGAGGACGTACTTTTCAAGCATTTGCTGGAACCACTCATTGAATGCGTGCACGATGCGCTGAAAGATCGAGCGCCTGGTGTCTGGGTCGATGAGCGTGCCGTCCTGTTCTTCGGCTACACGCGTGCCTTCATTTGGCTTGATGAATCGTGCGCAATACAGCGGCACCACAGTCATGGCGACTACATACGACGCGAAGAGCGCAAAGACCACGGTGAGAGCGAGCGCGGTAAAGAGGTAACGGCTCACTCCATTGAGAAGCGCGACGGGGAAGAAGACGATTGCGGTTGTGAAAGTTGCGGCCAGGACAGCGAGCTGAACTTCCTTGCCGCCCAGTTCGGCTGCGATTTCAGGCGGTTCTCCCATCTCAAGGTGGCGAAAGATGTTTTCAAGCACCACGACGGAGTTATCAATCAGGCGCGAGAATGCGAGCGCGAGCCCCGCGAGCACCATGGTATTGATGGATCCGCCGCCGGCGCGGATACAAATGAACGCTGCCAGCGCGGAAAGTGGGATGGATAGCAGCACGGCAAATGTGGCGCGCACGCTGCCGAGGAAGAGGAGAATCATGAGCGCAGTCAGCACAAGGCCGATGCCGCCTTCATTTCCCAGGTTGCGCAACGCGGATTTCACGAAGGCAGACTGATCGAAGACCACGGCAGTTTTGAGCGAAGCGGGGATATCGACCAAATTCTTGATCGCATCCTTCATGCCATTCACGATAGTGATCGTGTTGCTGTCGCCACCCTGCTTCAACACCGGGATATAGACGGATTTCTGTCCATCGATACGCACTATATTCGTTTGAATAGTTCCGGAATCTTCCGCCCTACCGATGTCTGCCACGAGGACGGAAGCATTTCCGACCGACTTCAGGGGCATATCGTTAATCAGTTCCGGTGTGGGCACCTGACTGTTGGCGTAGATGTTGTAGTCTTTTGACCCGATGCGCACGTCGCCAGCGGGCAGGATCAGGTTGGATGAATTCACCGCCCTGACCACGTCCATCAGGCTCATGTTGTGTGCTTCGAGCTTGAGCGGATCAACATAGACCATGATTTGGCGGTAGCGTCCGCCGAAGGGCTGCGGAACGGACGCTCCCGGCACATTGGCAATTTGATTTCTTACCTGAAACTGAGCCAAATCTTTCAGGTCTGTTTCATTCAGGCCATCGCCCTTCAACGTAACCAGGCAGACCGGCTGACTGGAGGCATCCATACCAAGCACGACAGGAGGCAGGGTGCCGGGCGGCAATCGCCGCAGATCGGCCATGGCGAGATTGGCAATATTACTCAGCGCGGCATTCGCATCGGTTCCCGGCTTGAAGTAAATCTTGATGAGACTTACGCCTGTAAGCGAACGCGACTCGATATGGTCGATATTGCTTCCCAGCGTAAAGAACCGTTCGAATGTATCCGTGATGTCAGCTTCAATTTGCTCTGGGGGCATGCCAGAATAAAATGTCGCCACCACAACAACCGGAATATCGATCTTGGGAAACAGATCGACTGGCATTCCAGCAATGTTGGTTATCCCTACTACGACGATAACCAGGCACGCCATGATGATGAAGTAGGGATATTTAAGCGCGAACTTTGGCATTACTACTCGTCTCCGGATTGCTCAGTGATGCCATTATTCAGTGATGTTTGCTCCAGTTTGGGCGTTACGACTTCTCCCGACTGGTAATTCGTCTGGGCTCCGGTAATCACCAGATCCCCTTCCTGAAGGCCGGACTTGACCTCAACGCGATTTGAGCCCTGAAGGCCAATCTGGATATTGCGAATCTGCACGCGATGATCGCTGTCTACCACCAGGACTGTTGTCTTATTTCCATCCTGAATGACTGCAGGTTCGGGAATGGTAAGGACATTATCATGCTGCTCCAATTGAATCGCTGTATTCGCATACATGCCCGGTGTCAGTGAGAGGTCCTTGTTCTCGACATCGATTTCCGTTTCCATAGTGCGCGTGGCGAGGCTGACGTTGCGCGTGAAGCGAACCACTTTGCCCGCAAATGTACGGTGGACTGCATCGACTTGCACATCCACAGTGGCTCCCTCATGAATGTAGGACACAGCATCTTCTGGTACGGGCAGACGCAGGCGAAGCAGCCCGCTCTGCGAGAGCTTGACGATAGGAAGCGACTGCGTGTCAGATGATGTGCCAGCCTGAATCAGCGCGCCGGTATCTGCGTAGCGCCAGATGATGACGCCGTCGAGCGGTGCCGTGACCTTGGTGTAGTCTTCAAGCGCGCTCACGCGCTCATTGTTGGCAACGGAGGCAGCAGACTTCTGCTTGTCCGCGGCCAGGGCAGACTTGGCTGCATCGATCTGTGCCTCCGAGGCCAGATCTTTAGCCTGCGCGTCGTCAAGTTCCTGCTGCGCAATCAAGCCGGGTTGGGCCTGGGACGCCTGTTTGAGCCGGGCATAGTCCGCATGCAGAGCGGCATGTACCGACTTGGCGCGAGCAACTTCGTGCTCGGCGCGAACGATCTCATCCTTGCTCTGGGCCACATCGGCGACTGTTCCCTTTAACTGAGCGTTGAGCTCGGGCACTTCGAGAATAGCCAGCACCTGGCCTTCATGCACCTTATCGCCAATGTCGACATAAATGTCCTTGATATATCCGGACACTTTGGCGTGAACATCCACCACCTGGTATGGCTGAAACTGTCCAGCCAGACTTAAGGTGTGCACGATGGAGCCCCGCTTGACAGCGGCCACTGAGGCCGAGGGCACCACTGCTGCTTGAGCATCGGAGCCGTTGGATTTGGAACCGCATGCCGCAGTGCCCAACGCTGCGACCGAAGTCAACCCCGCAAGGAGGAGGAATGAGAATCGCTTCCACATTGTCTATTGCACCTATGAGTAAGTTTCTGGTCGGCGCGTGATCGATGGCTGTACAGGTTCTAGAGGGGAAAGCACCATATCGTGGCCGACGGTTGCGACATGGCTGGAACCAACAGTGGTCGAAGATTATGGCTTCAACGCTACAAGGCAGGGAGGGGGACGGAAGAGAAAGGTGCCGAACCGTACAGCGCAGAGCCGCGGTCTTGGATGGCCGTTTTCTGTGGCCCGCAACCCCGTAATGAATTCAGCGAAAGTGAAGAAAGTAAACAAGAAGGACAGAAATGCGCTTTCGAAGCCCCCCCGTATTCTGTGGATGGCTTCTACTGGTCTGCCTGGATCCATGGAAGCGAAAGCGATGCTGGGGCGCTCAGCTTCTGAAAGCAATTTTGCTCTCGGAATCCGATGGAAATGCCCTTGTGTGGGCTCATAAAGAGACAGTTTGTATCCCAGGCCCCACAAAAACACAGAAAATGCCAAGCCTGCCAATCCTAGGACGAGCCGCAGAGAACCAACCCGATTTTTAGACGAGTAAACCATTTTTGTTGTGAAGTGGGGCGCCAAGCATGACAAATGCAGCACGGTTGTTCATCGCCGCACGATACCTGTCACTATCTTTGATGCAAAACCGCCGGAAAGGTCGTCTCTGCACCCCCCCAATCTTTGATGATGCCTGCCAATTTTTAATCCCTGATTAAGCACAGGCTTCCCCCGCCAAAGCTATCCCCGGAATGGCTTGGATCGACATCTTCATTCTACTCGAGATGGCATTCGCGTGAGGCTGAATGAGTTGCAAAGAGATATTTGGCTCGCTTGTGGAGCAGCCGGAACCGAGTCGCAGTGACGGAACCTGATTATTCACATCAGCATAGTGCGCGGCGCACGACTTAAAGCGCGGCGAAATGTGCACTGCTCCTCTTGGGAAATATTTTATAGCGTATTGATACTAAATGCGTTAAGGCGATCTGCGGCATGCAGACTCGGGTAGGTGCATGCCGCAGATCATGCCGATTACCTGTACCAAAGGATCTGTGCCGCTTCGAGCGGTACAGACGCCTCTGGGTGGAAAGGCACCACCCTTGGAGTAAATTCGCTGGCAGGCCTGTCAGCACGGACTACCGCCGTATAACGCCAGGCGCTCTCACCCACCAGGGCGTCTCCTCGCGTCATGACGTAGCGAACAGGATCGCCGCCGTCGAGCGCCTGAGCATACAGTTCCACCTGAACCCCGTCGGGGCCGATTTCGTTGAGGTAGACCTGCACCTGGAAATGGTGTTCATCGCCCTCTGTCTCCACGCGAACAGAGCCGAACCGCAGCCGGGACCAGTGGTCGGAGAGCTGCCGGCGCCATTGGATTAAGCTATCTGCCGTTGCGTGTCCTTCGGCGCTTCGGCGCTGATAGGAGGCCGCCAGGGGCGCGTAATGCGTCTCGGTGTATTCGCGTACACATCGCGTAGCGGAAAATGCAGGCGTGAGGTGGGTGAGGCTTTCCCGTATGCGGTGCGTCCATGCTGTGGGCACACCGGACTCATCGCGGCTGTAGAACTCCGGAATTACTTCCTGTTCGAGCAGCGTATAGAGTTGATCTGCTTCTGCGGCGTCCCAGGCGGGGTCCTCGCCGTGCTCGCCGCCGTCACCAAGCGCCCAACCCACATCGGGCGTATAGGCCTCGGCCCACCAACCGTCCAGTTCGGAGAGGTTGAGGCCGCCGTTGACCAGGACTTTCATGCCGCTTGTGCCGCATGCCTCCCAAGGTCGGCGCGGCGTATTGAGCCAGACATCGACGCCCTGCACCAGGTGCTCGCTCATGCGCATGTCGTAGTCGGCCAGGAAGACCACCTGTGAACGTGCGGGCGTGTGGCGGATGAACTCGATCCAGTTGCGGATCATTTCCTGACCGCGAGTGTCCTGGGGATGGGCCTTGCCTGCGATTACGAGCTGAACCGGGCGCTGCGTATTGGTGAGAATTGCGAGCAGGCGCTCAGGATTGTGCAGTAGCAGATTGGGCCGTTTGTAAGGGGCGAAGCGGCGCGCAAAGCCCAAGGTGAGTGCATCGGGCTCAAAAATGCGTTGCGTCGCCGCGATTTCCTCTTCCGATGCGCCATGGCCCGCAACCTGACGGGCCAAGCGCGTGCGGATGAACTTGACGAGATTCTCGCGGGAGACTCTGCGCATCCGCCACAGGCGCTCATCTGATATGCGCTGCATGCCTTCAGAAATTGTTTTCGGGTCGCTGTCCCAGCGCTGCCTGCCGCAAGCCTCAGTCCAAAGCTTGTCAGCCTCATCCGAGTCCCAGATGGGAACGTGAACCCCGTTTGTAACGTGACTGATGGGAACATCCTCAACCGGCCAGCGTGGGAAGATGTTTTTGAATAGCTGACGGCTCACTTTGCCGTGCAGTCGGCTCACGCCATTTACGGCCCCGCTGCCGCGCATTGCCAGCAGAGCCATGCTGAAGGGCTCAGTTTCATCGCAGGGGTTCTGCCTGCCCAGGGCCAGCACATCCTGCAAGGGAATGTGCAGGGAGTCCTGCGCATAGCGCCGGAAATACCGCTCCACGAGGTTGGGAGCAAAGCGGTCAAAACCAGCCTCAACTGGCGTGTGCGTTGTGAACAGGTTGCCAGCGCGGGTGATCGTGAGCGCGGTGTCGAACGGCACCTTTGCCTGTTCCATGTAGTCGCGCGCCCGCTCGAGGACAGCGAAGGCTGCATGGCCTTCATTGAGGTGACAGACCTGAGGGCGAATCCCAAGGGCGCTGAGCAGCCGCCATCCCCCGATGCCGAGAATCAGTTCCTGCGTGATGCGTAACTCCGGCCCGCCGCCGTAGAGTTCGCTCGTGATGCCACGGTATTCGGGCAGATTTGCCGGGTCGTTGGTGTCGAGCAGGTAGAGTTTTGCGCGGCCTGCTTCAACCTGCCAGGCGCGAATCCACAAGCGGAAGCCGGGCAGGTCGATCGCGATGCGCAGCCACTCGCCGTTTGCCTGGCGAACGGGCCGAATGGGAAGTTGTCCGGGGTCGTTAAAGGGATAGAGGGCCTGTTGTCGTCCTTCAGCGTCGATGCGCTGGCGGAAATAGCCAACCTGGTACAGCAGGCCCACGCCCACCACTGGAACGCCAAGGTCGCTGGCGGCCTTGAGCTGATCGCCAGCCACATTGCCCAAGCCGCCGGAATAGATTGGCAGGGCGTCGCTCAACATGAATTCCATGCTGAAGTAAGCCACGCTGTTGAATGGGGGTTCCTTGTACGCGCTCTGGAACCAGCTTGAAGACTGTTCACGCCACTCGCGCCTACTGGCGATTTCGTCGATCTTGATGCGGAATTCTTTGTCGGACATCAGGGAGTCGAGTTTTTCCTGGGAGACGGTTTGCAGCATGACCCAGGGATTCCGCGTAAGTTCCCACAGCTCTGGGTCGAGGTGGCTCCACAGGTCATCGGCAGCATGATTCCATGACCATCGCAGGTTAAGAGCAATCTCAGTCAAAGCTTCCATCACGGAAGCACTGGGAGAAGGGTCCGATTGCATAGCAGTCTCCATTCGACGTCGGCATCTTGCGGCAAGATAAATTTGCTGCCCATTATGATGCGCGCAATGGAGCCATTGTGGTCCCGATCAAGAGAAATTGATTGTGAGACTTATCACTATATGGCGGAAGAGGAGTCTATAGTCGTGGATTGCTGTGCGATGCGAGGAAAGTGTCAGGCATCCCGTGCGGCCAGTTTAGAAGCCGCGCTCTTTTGAAGAGGGAACTGAAGAGTAGAGAATGCCGGTGCTGCGCCTGCATCGGGAAGTGGTCTTGAGCCGCACCCGATGCAGGGGATTTCGCCATCGATTCAGGCGTTGATGCGATGGAGATGCGGCGCGGGGACTTCCTTTTCCGCGAGATAGCTGTCCACCGCGGCAGCCGCCATTCTGCCTTCCGAGATGGCCCAGACCACCAGGGACTGGCCGCGGCGCATGTCGCCGGCGGCAAAGATGCCATCGACGGAGGTTTTGTAGTTGGTGGTGGCGACATTGCCGCGCTGGTCGAGCGCGACGCCCAACTGCTCAATCATGCCGTTGCGGACCGGGCCAAGAAAGCCCATTGCCAGCAGGACAAGATCGACGTCGAGCGTGAATTCGGAACCCGCAATCGGCTCAAACTTTGGCGGAGGACCGACGCGCACGGCATGCAACTGCTTAACGTTGCCAGCTTCATCGCCGGTGAATTGGATGCTGTTGATGCTCCAGTCGCGGATGCCACCTTCCTCATGCGAACTCTCTGTGCGCAACTGCAATGGCCACATCGGCCATGGCGTGGACCCAGCGCGTGCCTCAGGCGGCTTGGGCATGATCTCGAACTGATGCACGCTCTTTGCTCCCTGGCGAAGGCTGGTACCCAGACAGTCAGCGCCGGTATCTCCTCCACCGATGATAAGTACGCGCTTGCCTTCGGCGTGGATCGATGCGGCCGCATCTACGAGGTCGCCTTCGCAGCGATGGTTCTGCTGAGGCAGGAACTCCATGGCATAGTGGATGCCTTTCAGTTCGCGGCCAGGAACCTTGAGATCACGGGGTTGCTCAGAGCCACCGCAGAGCAGAATGGCGTCGTAGTGCCCAGTGAGCGCCTCAATGGGAATACTTACGCCCACGTGCGCATTGGTTACAAATGTGACACCCTCGGCTCGCATCTGCTGGATGCGGCGGTCGATGACGTGCTTTTCCAACTTGAAGTTGGGAATGCCGTAGCGCAGCAGGCCGCCGATGCGGTCGTTTTTCTCGTAGACGGTGACGGAGTGGCCGGCACGGCGCAACTGCTGCGCAGCGGCCAGGCCCGACGGACCGCTGCCCACTACGGCGACACGTTTGCCGGTGTTCTGCTCGGGCGGTTCAGGATGAATCCAACCCTCATTCCATGCTCGCTCCACGATGCTTTTCTCAATGAGCTTGATGGAAACCGGGGGCAGGTTGATACCCAGCACGCAGGCGGCCTCACAGGGCGCGGGGCAGATGCGGCCCGTGAACTCCGGGAAGTTGTTGGTGGCGTGCAGGCGCCGGATGGCGCTCTCCCAACGGTCATTGTAGACAAGGTCATTCCAGTCGGGAATGAGATTGTTGACGGGGCAGCCTGTGTGGCAGAAGGGTACGCCGCAGTCCATGCAGCGAGCGCCCTGCTCGCGCTGCTTCTCCTCAGAGAAAGGCTCGTAAATTTCCTGCCAGTCGTGTACGCGCTCGTCAGCCTTGCGGCGGGTGGGTTGTTCGCGCTCAATCTCGAGAAATCCAGTGACCTTACCCATGCTGCACCTCTGCTGTTGCCGCCACCAGAGGCGACGAAGATGTGGGAGCTGCGTAAACTTCTTCAACGCGCGGCACGCCCAGAACGCGCTTGTACTCGTGCGGGAAGACCTTGATGAATCGTGGCTGCGTGTCGGCCCAATGTTCCAGAATCCAAGCGGCGCGCGGGCTTCCTGTCAGGTCGCGGTGACGCTCAAGCAGGCCGCGCACTTCGTTGACATCGGCGGCGGTCACGAGCGGCTCCAAATCCACACTCGCCTTGTTGCAGCGGCGGGAAGAGAAATCGCCCTGGTCGTCGTAGACAAAGGCGCGTCCGCCGCTCATGCCGGCGGCGAAGTTGCGGCCAGTGGAGCCAATCACGACGACTGTGCCGTTGGTCATGTACTCGCAACCGTGGTCGCCCACACCTTCAACGACTGCGGTGGCGCCCGAGTTACGAACCGCGAAGCGCTCGCCTGCGATGCCGTTCAGGAAGACTTCGCCGCTGGTGGCGCCATAGAGCACGACATTGCCCACCAGTATGCTCTCCTCAGGCATGAAGCTGGAGGTTTTGGCTGGATAAGCGATGATGCGCCCGCCCGACAATCCCTTGCCGAGATAGTCGTTGGAGTCGCCTTCCAACTCAAGTGTGACTCCGCTGGGGACAAAGGCTCCGAAACTCTGGCCGGCCGATCCTTCAAATCGAAAATGAATCGTACCGTCTGGCAATCCGGCAGAGCCATAGCGACGAGCAATCTCACCGCCCAACATGCCGCCGACGGTGCGGTGCACATTGCGAATAGCAAAGCTTGCACTGACCGGCGTTTTTGATTCGAGGGCCGGCGCGGCCGCAGCGATAAGTGCGTGATCGAGCGCCTGCTCGAGGCCGTGATCCTGGGCCTGGACCTTGCGACGTGCAACGCGCGAAGGCAGTGTTGGCGCATAAAGGATGGAGGCGAGATCGATTCCCTTGGCCTTCCAGTGCGCATCGGCCAGTGCCGCGTCAATTTTATCCACGCGGCCGACCATCTCGTCGACGGTGCGGAAGCCCAATTTGGCCATGTGCTGGCGCATCTGCTCGGCAATGAAGAAGAAGAAGTTGACGACGTGCTCCGGCTGGCCCTGGAAGCGCGCGCGCAGGACCGGGTCCTGCGTGGCAATGCCTACCGAACAGGTATTCAGATGGCATTTGCGCATCATGATGCAACCCATGGTGATGAGCGGTGTGGTGGCAAAGCCGAACTCCTCAGCGCCCAGCAAAGCGGCAATCACGACGTCGCGGCCCGTTTGCAGCTTGCCGTCGGTCTGCACCTTAATGCGACTACGCAGGTCGTTGAGCAGCAGCACCTGCTGCGTTTCGGCAAGGCCGAGTTCCCACGGGAGGCCCGCGTGCTTGATGGAACTGAGCGGCGAAGCGCCCGTACCGCCGTTGTCGCCAGAGATGAGGACAACATCGGCATGGGCCTTGGAGACTCCAGCGGCAACCGTGCCGACACCGACCTCGGACACGAGCTTGACGGCTATGCGCGCCTTGGGGTTGACGTTCTTGAGGTCGTAGATCAGCTGCGCGAGATCTTCAATGGAATAGATGTCATGGTGCGGCGGCGGCGAGATGAGGCCTACGCCGGGAATCGAGTGCCGTGTCCTGGCGATGACCTCGTCCACCTTGTGACCGGGCAACTGACCGCCCTCACCGGGCTTTGCGCCTTGCGCCATTTTGATTTGGAGTTCATCGGCGTTGACCAGGTAGTTGGTGGTGACGCCGAAGCGTCCGCTGGCCACCTGCTTGACGGCACTTCGGCGCGAGTCGCCATTCGGGTCAGGCGTAAAGCGCGCCTCGTCCTCACCGCCTTCGCCTGTGTTGGACATGCCGCCGAGGCGGTTCATCGCAATAGCCAGTGTCTCGTGGGCTTCCTTACTGATGGAGCCAAAGCTCATGGCGCCGGTGGTGAATCGCTTAACGATTTCCTTTGCCGGCTCCACCTCATCGAGCGGAATCGGATTGTCGGAATACTTGAGATTGAGAAGACCGCGCAGCGTGCAGAGTTGGCGATTCCGATCGTCCAGCAGATCTGTGTATTCCTGGAAGGTGGTGGGATTATTCTGCCGCACCGCATGCTGCAGCTTGCTGATGGTCTGCGGATTGAGCAGGTGGTACTCGCCACCCTCGCGGTACTGGTACTGGCCGCCGACGACTAGCTCAGTCTCCGACTCGGTAAGCGGCTGGAATGCGTAGTCATGCTTCAACTGCGCTTCGCGGGCGAGCACGTCAAGGCCCACGCCCTCGATACGCGAAGCGGTGCCTGGGAAGTAGGCATTGATGAGCATCTGGTTCAAGCCAACGGCCTCAAAGACCTGCGCGCCGCGATAGCTCTGCAGCGTGCTGATGCCCATCTTGGAGAATGTCTTGAGCAAACCCTTGTTGATGGCCTTGACGAAGTTCTTTTCGGCCTGGTTGCCGGTAACGTTGTGAGGCAGCAGGCCGCGCCGCTTGAGGTCATGCAGTGTCTCAATGGCCAGGTAGGGATTGATGGCGCTTGCACCGTATCCAATAAGCAGGGCAAAGTGCATGACCTCGCGTGGCTCGCCGCTCTCGATGATGAGAGCAACCTGCGTGCGGGTTTTCTCCTTGACCAGGCGGTTATGCACGGCGGCCATGGCGAGCAGGCTGGGAATGGGCGCATAGGTCGGATCGACACCGCGATCAGAAATGATGAGGAGTGTATAGCCTGAACTGACCGCATGCGCTGCGCGAGCACTCAGATCCTCAAGGCTGTGGCGCAAGCCGGTTTCACCGTCTGCGGCGCGGAAGAGCGCGGGCAGCGTGGTGGCAAGCAGATCGCCGGATGAGACACGGCGGAGTTTTTCAAGGTCGCGGTTGGTCAGAATGGGATGCGGCAGCTTGAGCGTGTGGCAGTTTTCAGGCGCCTCGTCCAGGATGTTGCGTTCCGTGCCGATGTAACTGATGAGGGACATTACCAGTTCTTCGCGGATGGGGTCGATGGGCGGATTCGTGACCTGCGCGAAAAGTTGCTTGAAGTAATTGAACAGCGGTTGCGGACGGTCAGAGAGGCAGGCCAGCGGCACGTCGGTGCCCATGGAGCCAATGGGTTCTTCGCCCTTGGCGCCCATCGGCCCGAGCAGGATGCGCAAATCTTCTTCGCTGTAGCCATAGGCACGCTGGCGGCGCAGCAGGGTTTCAGGGTTGGACGCAATCACGCGCGAAGGTTCAGGAAGCTGGTCCATAGTGACCTGCTGCTCCTGGAGCCACTTGCCATAAGGCTGGCGGGCGGCGAGTTCCTTCTTGATTTCGGCGTCAGAGATGATGCGCTTTGCTACCGTGTCGACAAGGAACATGCGGCCGGGTTGAAGGCGGCCCTTCTTGCGGATGTCTTCGGCGGGCACTTCGAGCACGCCGGCTTCAGAGGCAAGGACGACCAGGTCGTCCTTTGTGACGATGTAACGTCCAGGGCGCAGGCCGTTGCGGTCAAGCGTGGCGCCGATGACGCGGCCGTCAGTGAAAGCAATCGCCGCCGGCCCATCCCACGGCTCTATCAGGGATGCATGGTATTCGTAGAAGGCGCGCTTGTCCTCATCCATGTCAGGGTTGCCGGCCCATGCCTCGGGAATGAGCATGGCCATGACGTGTGGCAGTGAACGGCCCGACTGGAAAAGGAACTCCACCGCATTATCGAGCGAAGCTGAATCACTTCCGTCGGGCATGATGACGGGATATAGATCGTCAATCTTGCCATCGTATTTCGGGCTTTCCAGCACCGACTGGCGGGCATTCATCCAGCTGACATTGCCGCGGATGGTATTGATTTCGCCATTGTGTGCAACATAGCGGTAGGGGTGCGCAAGCTTCCAACTGGGAAACGTGTTGGTAGAGAATCGCTGGTGCACGAGGCACAGTGCGCTGGTGACGAGTGGATTGGCCAACTCGAAGTAGAACTTCTCAATCTGCGGGGCCAACATGAGGCCCTTGTAAATGATGGTCCGGCAGGAGAACGAAGGGACGTAGAAATCGTCTTTGCCTTCAATATCAGAGGCAACAATCTCGTTCTCAGTGCGGCGGCGAACGCGGTAAAGGAGGCGCTCAAAAGCCTCTTCTTCCATGCCCGCGGGGCAGGCAACAAAAAACTGCTCGATATAAGGCTGTGAAGCGCGCGCTTCGCGGCCGATGGCGTCGCCGTTCACGGGCGTATCGCGCCAACCGAGAACGGTGAGCCCCTCTTCGCTTGCAATCCGCTCAAAGACGCCTTCGCACTGCAGACGGCTGTGCTTGTCCACAGGCAGAAAGACCATGGCCACGCCGTAGGCGCCGGGTTCGGGGAGGGGCATGCCAAGCTCGCCGCACTCACGCGCAAAAAAGACGTGGGGAATCTGGATCAGAATGCCCGCACCGTCGCCCGTCTCGGGATCGCAGCCAGCAGCGCCGCGATGGGTGAGGTTGATGAGAACCTCAAGCCCCTTGCGGATGATCTCGTGGCTCTTCTCGCCGCGAATGCTGGCCACGAGGCCCATACCGCAGGCATCGTGTTCATTGCGTGGATGATAGAGCCCCTGGGCATCAGGAATGCGAAGACGAGTATCCGATGTTTGCATGGCATCCTTCTTTGTGTGCGTTGTTCAGCGCGCTGTGCCGTTGTCGGCTGTAAATACACATCCACCGTGGCAATTCCCGAGGGAGTTACCATGGCTTTTCGTGTAAAGGTCCGCATCGGCGGCCCTGGCCGTTTTTGGGGTATTACTGACCCTTTTACTATATCGGAAAATGCGATAAAAGACTTCCGCAATGCGAAACTCTATTGGAATCAGTCGCATGTCCGGGGCGAAAATGGCAGGCGCCGCCTTCAGATCTGCAGAGATGGCGGTCCCAAGCCGTGATGGAAGAGAGGCACGGCAAGACGTAGATGGACTGCGATCAATCGCGGGTGTGGATTCCTAGAGCCGGCGAATCAGCAACTCGCGCTCATAGATCATCTCCGGCGGCAACTGGCTGTGGAGCTTGATGAAAAGCTCTTCGTGCCCGATGATTTCATTGCGCCATGCATCGCGATCAACCTTCATCAGCTCATCGAATTTTTCGCGCGGAAAGTCGAGGCCGCGCCAGTCGATATCGTCATAGCGCGGAACCCACCCGATCGGCGTCTCGCGACCGTGCGTACGGCCATGCACGCGATCGACAACCCAGCGGAGCACGCGCATGTTCTCACTGAAGCCCGGCCACATGAAGCGGCCATTTTCATCTTTGCGAAACCAGTTGACGTGGAAGACGCGCGGCGTTTCGTCCAGCTCACGCTGCATTCTGAGCCAGTGGCGGATGTATTCGCCCATGTGATAACCGCAGAAGGGAAGCATGGCCATTGGGTCGCGCCGGACCTGGCCTACTGCGCCGCTTGCAGCGGCCGTGGTTTCAGAGCCCATTGTGGCGCCAATGTAGACACCGCTGCTCCAGTTGAACGCCTGATAGATCAGCGGCAACGTTGCGGAACGTCGGCCGCCAAAAATGATTGCGCTTATGGGCACGCCCTCCGGCGACTCCCACGCCGGATCGATGGTGGGGCATTGCGCAGCGGGTGCGGTGAAGCGGCCGTTGGGGTGCGCGGCGGTGCGCCCGGTCTCTTTGCCGATGGCCGGCGTCCAGCGTTCTCCGCGCCAGTCGAGACATTCTTTAGGCGGGGTGTCGGTCATGCCTTCCCACCAGACGCCACCATCCGGGGTGAGCGCGACATTGGTGAAGATAGAGTTCCGGGCGAGGGTCGCCATGGCCATGGGGTTGGTTTTCTCGCCGGTTCCTGGGGCCACGCCAAAGAAGCCGGCCTCAGGGTTGATGGCACGCAAACGGCCGTTCGCGTCAGGCCGAATCCAGGCGATGTCGTCGCCTACGGTCCAGACTTTCCAGCCGCCCATGGCCCTGGGCGGAATCAGCATGGCGAAGTTGGTCTTTCCGCAGGCGGAGGGGAAGGCGGCGGCGACATACGTCTTCTCACCTTCGGGATTTTCCACGCCGAGAATGAGCATGTGTTCTGCCATCCAGCCTTCGTCGCGGGCGATGTTAGAGGCGATACGGAGGGCGAAGCACTTTTTGCTCAGCAGGGCATTGCCACCGTATCCGGAGCCGTAGGACCATATTTCTCGCGTCTCGGGGAAATGCACGATGTACTTGGTTTCGTTGCAGGGCCACGGCACGTCAGTCTGGCCGGGTTTGAGCGGCATCCCGATGGAGTGCATACAGGGCACAACGCGTTTTTCGTCCTTGTCGATTTCGGCGAAGACCGGTGCTCCGATACGCGCCATGATGCGCATTTGGGCAACGACATAGGGTGAATCCGTGAGCTGGACGCCGATGGCGGACATGGGCGAGCCCACTGGCCCCATGCTGAAGGGCAGCACATACATGGTGCGGCCCTGCATGCAGCCGCGAAAGAGCTGCTTGAGGCGGCGGCGCATCAAATAGGGGTCTTCCCAGTTGTTGGTGGGGCCGGCAGCATCCTTGGAGAGCGAGCAGATGAAGGTGCGGTCTTCCACGCGGGCCACATCGCCGGGAACCGAGCGGGCATAGTAGCAGCCGGGCCAGCGCTTCTGATCCAAGCGGACGAAGGTGCCGGCAGCAACAAGCCGGTCGCAGAGAAAGTCGTACTCAGCCTGCGAGCCGTCAACCCAATGGACGGAGTCGGGGCGGCAGAGATCGGCCATCTTTTCCACCCAGCGAATCAGGTGCCTGTTCGTCGTGAGCGGGGTTGCGTTTGCGGTCGGTTCGATTGTGGCCATTGGGGGCTTCATATCGGAAAGAATTCTCCAGCTCAGCGTTTTGACATGCGCAAAGTCATGTTGCTGTGGTCGGGCCGAAAGCGCCTGCCTGGCCTATCCCACAATTGTCTGGTAAATCGGAAACCCTATCATAATGGACCCGCCTTAGGGCTCACGACAAGATGCCCAGCGCGCGGTTGCCTGCTGAATCAACTGCCCTGCCTTTCCCACTGCCGACCGAACCCCCTACAATGGGAGCTGACACTATCCACCGAGGGGAACCATGCCGCTTTCCGGAGAAGCAATTCGCCTGATGAACTACCTAGACGACGTCGCCGTAACCCTTCGCCGGGTACTGGCTGCCGTTCCGAATCTCTCCCCTGAGGAGCGTGCCCGCGTCGCTGAGCATCTGCAGCAGACCCGGCCCAATGTTGAAGACGTGGCGCAGGCTCTTTCCGCCAGGTAATGCGTTCCAGTTGACTACAGTCGCTATCATCGGAGCAGGCCCCCTGGGCCGCTGGCTGGCCCTCTCGGCCGCCCGCGCCGGATGTCGCGTTCTACTGGAAGACGTGATGCCCACTACTCTTCACCACGCGCGCGAAACCTTGCGCCAGCAGCTTGGGCCAGCGGCGTTGCCAATGGTCTCCTTTGTTTCCACCATTGAGGATGCGGTGCGCGAAGCCGATCTGGCGATCGATTGCGTGCCCGACGAATTGGAATCGAAGCTGGAGATTCTGTGGCTTCTGGACCGAATGGCGCCTCCGCGCACAGTGCTGGCTACGCCGACTACCCGGCTTTCCATCAGTGACCTTGCCGCCTGCACCTACCGGCCTGCCAAGTGCGTTGCCATCGTTGCAGAAGCGCGTGATTTGGCAGAAAGCCCTGCCTCCGCTCTCCTGCTGCGCACCACCGCACAGACCACGCCGGAGACGGTTTCCCTGCTTGATGCATTCTGGCAGCAACTTGGATTTATGCCGCGCTTCGAATCGGAGCACGCTTAAGCGCAGCCGGGTTCAGCCTGCATTGGCCAGGACAGACTCGTAGTAGCTGACGTACCGCGGCACGATTTTCGTGGAGCAGAACAGCGTCCGCGCCGTTTTGCGCGCCTCCTCCCGCATGGCGTCAAGCCGGGTGCGATCAGTGAGCAGCCCGATGGCCCCGGAGGCCATATCCTCTACATCTCCAACGGGATACAGCAGGCCGGTAACGCCATCGTCAATGAGCTCGGGCACCCCGCCCACGCGCGTTGCGATGGACGGCACCTTGCATGCCATGGCCTCGAGCGCCGCCAGTCCAAACGACTCCAATTCGCTGGGCATCAGCATCAGGTCTGCCAGCGGAAGCAGCTCGTTTACGCGCTCCTGCTTCCCGAGGAAGTGGATTTTTGCATGGATGCCAAGATCATGCGCCAGCCACTCGGCCGCCGAACGGTCGGGTCCATCACCCACTAGAACCAGTTGCGCGGGAACTGCGCGCGCGACCTGCGCAAAGACCTTTACCACATCCACGACACGCTTGACCGGCCTGAAGTTAGACAAATGCATCAGGATCGCTTCATCCGGTTTTGCGAGCTTGCATCGTGCCGCGGCCCGCACCGCCTCGTCGCGAATCGGCTGGTATACGTCGCAGTTCACGAAGTTTGGTATGACCTCGATGGGCCGCATCACGTCGAAGTCGGCAATGGTTTTCTCTTTGAGGTAACTCGAGATGCTGGTGACGCCGTCGCTCTCCTGTATCGAGAAGCGCGTGATCGGCAAGTAGCTGCGATCCAGTCCCACAAGCGTGATGTCGGTTCCGTGCAGCGTGGTTACAAAAGGCAGGCGGCGTCCCTTCGCGGCAAGCATCTGCCGAGCCAGCAATGCGCTTACCGAGTGCGGAATTGCGTAATGAACGTGCAGCAGATCGAGCTCATAAAATTCCGCCACTTCGGCCATGCGTGATGCGAGCGCAAGGTCATACGGGGGGAACTCAAAGAGCGGGTAGCTCGATACGGGCACTTCGTGATAGAAGATGCCGCCATCGCGTCCGCTGAGGCGGAAGGGTTGCGAATAGGAGATGAAGTGGACCTCATGGCCGGCAGCGGCCAACTCGATGCCCAGTTCCGTTGCCACTACACCGGAGCCGCCGTAGGTGGGATAGCAGGTGATGCCAATGCGCATGGCGTCCTTCTCGATTCAACGTATATTTCTTCGGTTTTAGACGCTTACCGCAGCGCAGAAGATTCGGCGCGATCGATGTTAATTGCCCGGATGTTCTGGCGCGCTTGTGTGAAGCGATGCAAAAGAGACAAGTTCGACGGCCGGGAACTGTTTGATCTTCTGCAGGGAATTGCGTTCGGCCTCGCGGGACGCCAGCAGGCGCGTATTCACCTTGGCTAACGCCGCATCGTTGTAGCCGGGATGTGAGACCAGCTCGAAGATTCCATCGGGCATTGCGGAGATGAGGGAGGCCACTGTCGTTGCGTCCAGCGTTCCTGTGGCCAGCACGCCGATGGCACCGTCTGTGGTGGCAAAGCCGGCTTCAGCGACGAGGCGGCGGAATTCAGGTTCGTAGCGCCGCGTCAGCATGAGCTCAAAGCGCCGGACCAATTGCAGGCCGGGCGTGGCACGCTGGCTCCAAGCGGGCTCAAAAGGATTGCGAATGGCGCGAATTCCAGCAGCCTTTGCCGCACGCAGCAGCGGCTTGAGCACGGCAGGAAACATGTGCGCGTGCTTGTGCGCGTCAATGTGCGTGAGGTGGAGGCCCCGGCTTTGCAGGAGAGCAATCTGCGCTGCCGCCTCAGCTTCGATTTCAGTCTCGGAGATGCGGCCGGCGAGAAGCTTCTGCAGAAAAGCGCCCAGTTTGGGCTGAAAGGCGCCCGTATGCTGATCGACGAGTGACGGCAGATCCTTCGGCTTGAGCAATGGCTCGCCGTCCACGAGCACCACATGGCAGCCAACGCCCAGTGAAGGTGCGGACCGGGCCAGATCAATGGCTTGCTCCGTGCCGGCGGCACGCGCCATCAGTGTGGCGCTGGTCAACACTCTTGCCTTGTGCAACTCGATGATGGCTCGATTGACTCCGGCAGTTAGTCCGAAGTCGTCAGCATTCACGATCAAACGGCTCATCGGGTGAGTGTATCAACAGCAAGAAGAAGTGCATACACCAAACCGTAACCACTGATATGATGACTAAGGGTCCGTTCGGTCCTCCCGCCAGATGTGGGCGGTTAGCTCAGTTGGTTAGAGCGCCTGCCTTACAAGCAGGATGTCGGGGGTTCAAGTCCCTCACTGCCCACCAATCGAACCAGGTTTCTGCAGGTCATACTGGAAATGCAATGCAACACCTGCCGCGCATGAAGCGATGTATCACAGGGAATCAATCACTGTTCAGGATGCCCATCCTGATGATGGCCCTTCTGGCGCAGGCGCATGGCCAGAACATTTCAGCGCCAAAGCAGCAGAGCTCGACGACGAGCGGCACGATTCAATTTGAAGAGATAGCCGCGAAGTCAGGGCTGCACTACGTCACCGCGACAGACGATACAAAGAACAAAAATCAGCCGCAAACCATGGTCGCTGGCGTGGCATTGCTGGACTATGACGGGGATGGTTTTCTCGACGTGTATCTGGTGGGCGGCGCCTCGATTCCATCGCTCATCAAGACCTCACCGACTTACTGGAATCGCCTGTTTCACAATAATCATGACGGCACATTTACGGATGTCACGGTCAAAGCGGGCCTGGCAGGCGCCGGCTATGGGAGCGGAGTGGCCGTAGGCGACTACGACAATGACGGCAGGCCCGACATCTTCCTCGCCAATGTCACGGGAAACCAGCTGTTTCACAACAACGGCGATGGAACCTTTACCGACGTTACGGCCAAGGCTGGTGTAAGCGGCGCCACATTGAACGGGAAGAAGATGTGGTCGGTTGGGGCTGGATGGTTCGACTATAACAACGATGGTTTACTGGACCTTTTCGTCGTGAATTACTGCGTATGGGAGGTCAACAAGGATCCAGTGTGCCTGCTCAAGGAAGGAGTGCGCGGCTTCTGTCATCCCAAGCTTTATGCGCCGCTGCACAATTCGCTCTACCGCAACAATGGTGATGGAACCTTCACGGATGTTTCAGCCCAGACGGGAATTGCACAAGCCTTTGGCAAAGGCATGAGCGTGACTTTCGCAGACATCGATGGCGATGGCTATCTGGATGCATTTGTGACCAATGACACCACGCCGAATTTTCTGTTTCACAATATTCAAGGCAAGCGATTTGAAGAGATTGCTGTTCAGGCCGGGGTTGCCTACTCTGCCGATGGTGCTGCGCTCTCGAGCATGGGCGCTGATTTTCGCGATGTAAACAATGACGGCTTACCAGACATCTGGTACACCACTGTCGAGCATGAAGAGTTTCCCCTGGCCCTGAATACGGGCAAGGGAGATTTTATCGACATGACAGTGGCCAATGGCCTGGCTGGAACCACCGACATGTCAGGGTGGGGCAACGGCATGGTGGACTTTGACAACGATGGATTGAAGGATCTCTTTGTTGCGCGCGCGAATGTAATGGATAACATCAGTGAAGCGATTCCTGCGCGGCACTATCCTGAACCGAATGCTGTTTTCAAGAATCTGGGCGGTGGCAAATTCAAGGATGTGAGCGCAACCGCCGGGCCTGATTTTCAAATGGCGGCGGCTCATCGCGGCGTGGCCTTTGGAGATCTGGACAACGATGGACGTGTGGATATGGTCGTGTCTGTGCTAAACGGACCGGCCGAGGTTTTCCATAATATTTCAGACACGGGAAACCACTGGATACTTTTGTCGCTTGTGGGAACAAAGAGTAACCGCATGGGCATAGGCGCGCAGATCAAGCTCACGGCAGAGGACGGTTCTGTCCAATGGAATGAAGTCACAACCGCTGTTGGATATGCGTCCTCCAGCGATCCGCGCGTGCATTTTGGCCTAGGCAAAAACCGCAAGATTAAAGAGATCGAAATTCGCTGGCCCAGCGGCACCAGGCAGATACTCCATGATGTTGATGTCGACCGGATTCTAAAAATTGATGAGCCTGGGAAATAGGGATCATGGGAAAAATCTGGATGGTTCTGTATCTGGCCAATCAATCCTAGTAAGTCGTCGAGGAGTCCGATTGCGACTCTTTATTCAACTGCGCAAATGTTGCGCGAGCTTTTGTAGCATCCTGGCTTCTTCCTGCGCGCGCATACGCTGAACCCAGAGCAAAAAATATTCGCTTTTCCTTTGGAAATGCCTTTGCGGCAATTTCCAGTTCAGGAATCGCCTTCTGGTACTGATTGGTATCGAGCAGAAGAAGGCCCAGCAGGTAATGAGCAAAGGGCTGCTGCGGGCTCAGGTTTACGGCCTCCTGAGCATAGGGCAAGCCTGCGCTGGAATCGACCTTGTAGAAGGATGCCGCAATTTCAAGGCGTGCGGCGACGCTCTTCGGGTTATTCTTGATCTCGCTTTTGAATTGCTCCAGTGCTTTCGAGGCGTTATTCGCTTCCAGCAGGGATAGACCGAAGGCATAGTGGATGTTTGGAAAATCAGGAGCGTCGCTGATGAGTTGCGTATACTCCTGATTGGCCTGATCGAACTTCTTGAGAGTGCTCAGGCAGGCGGCACTTCCCGCACGTTGAACGATGACCAGACTTGTTGAACCGGCAGAGGGAAGCTCCGTGGGCAGAATGCGCAACACCGCCATTCCCATGCCTTCCATCACCTTATCGCTTCGGATGTTCATCTTGCAGAGCGTTGCAAAGCTGGTCTGTGCCACCTTGAACTGTCCGGCGCGAAGCAGAAGCATTCCCTCGTGATAGAAGACGACTTCCTGTAGTTGCGGATCGTTTGCAACGCCGAGCGCCCGTCCTTCTCTCAAGTCTTTCAGCGCAGGCGTATCCTGGCCCAGTTCGAATTCGCAGAGGCCCAGCATCACGAGGGCCATGCCGTCCTTGGGCGCAAGGGGTATGAGCTTCCTGAAGTCGCTTGCGGCAGATGCGTAATTATTGCGGTCGTATTCAATGGTGCCCAACGACCACCAACCCTCTGCCCATTTCGGTTTCAACTTCAAGGCTTGTCGATAGAGAGCGACAGCTTCGTCGAGCCGGTCTCCGTCCTTTGCATCTCCTGCCTGCTTGGCGAGAACGTCGAAATTGGCAGTCGCTTTCCGCTGCTGGCCTGATATCGGGCGGGCGACAAACAACGGCAAACATACCAGGCAAAAAATAGCAGGCAGCATCGTCCGGGAAAGACGCACCGGTCGAGTCCTGGGCCGCGCTATACGCGTGTCATTCATGAAGAGCATGAGCAAATGTTCAGTATGACTCGCCGTGTTGACCGAGTCCAGCCGCGCTGTTTGTGCTGCCTTGCTCATCGACAACGCTTAATGCGCAGTTGATGTTTGCGTGGCGGAGACAACCTGGAACGTGGCCTTCTGGTCTGCCAGCGAACTGCCGCCTATCCAGACTGTGTAATGAGTCGCTTCCATCGTCGGCTTACTCTCCAGGTTGAAAAAGGAGAGTTGATTGAATCCCAGCGGGAAGGCTACTTTCTTTGATTCCCCTGGGGCCAGCGTGATTCGTTGAAAACCCTCAAGGCTTCGTACAGGCTGCTCAATGCTTGCTCCCAGATTGCGCACATAACACTGCACCACCTCAGTGGCCATGCGGTTTCCCGTGTTGGTTACTGTTGCCGTCGCATATAGAAGCGGGGAGCCTGTATGCGCAAGGGTTTGCGATAACGGAATTCGATCCTTGGACACGTTCACATTCTGGTAAGAAAAGCTGGAGTAGGAAAGCCCGTAGCCAAAGGGAAAGAGCGCACTATTGGGGACATCAATGTAGCGGGAAAAGAATCGCGAGTTACCGCCTGGCGGCTTGGAAAGGTCGAGGCCGATGGGCGGGCGGCCCGTCGGAAACTGGTTGTAGTAGAGTGGCTCCTGACCAACGGCGCGCGGGAAGCTCATGGGCAGCTTACCGCTGGGCGAAACATCTCCGTAAAGAACGTTGGTAATCGCGCTTCCAGCCTCGGTTCCGGGGAACCAGCTCTCCATGATTGCGGCAACATGCTTGGCCGCCCAGTCCAGGACCAGCGGGCGTCCGGAGAAGACAAGCAGCACAACCGGCTTGCCGGTTGCGACGACTGCTTCAAGAAGCTGTTGTTGATTGCCCGGTAAATCAAGATAGGCGCGCGAGCCGGCCTCGCCGCTCATCATGCCGGATTCACCCAGCGCAAGGATGGCTACATCAGACGCCTGCGCGGCTGCGACCGCGTCAGCAAAACCAGCTTGTGAGGTGCTCTCGATGTCGGTGCCCTTACGGTAGATCAGTGTTCCGCCGATCTGCCGGGCGCGCTCTTCCAGCCCCCGCCGTACGGTGACAATGTCGCGCTCGTTTCCGGCTCCGCCCCAGGCGCCAACCATCTCGGCTGCGTCATCGGCAAGCGGGCCGATCAAAGCAACCCGCTTGACGGCCGGCGAAAGCGGCAGCAGATGATCTCCGCCTGGGATGGTGTTGTTCTGCAGCAGAACCAGGGACTCTTCTGCCGCCTTGCGAACCAGCGGCCTGTGTTCGGGAACAGCGGCTGTGACTTCAACACCTTCAGCGTAGGGATGCTCAAACAGACCTGTTGCAAACTTTACGCGGAGCACGCGCCGCACAGCCTCATCTACGACGCTCATGGGAACTGCGCCGGAGCGGATGAGAGCCGGCAACTGCGTATCGTAGAAGTGCGACATCATGTCTATATCGACACCCGCCGTGATGGCCTTGCGGGTGGCAGTGGCGGGATCGAGTGCGATGCCGTGGTTGATTAACTCCATCACCGCGGTGTAGTCGCTGACCACAAAACCGTCGAATCCCCACTCTCCACGCAGGATTTTGCCAAGCAGAAACGGGTTGGCACTGGAAGGCACGCCGTTGAGGGCGTTGAAGGCGCTCATGATGGTGGCGGCGCCAGCCTTGACCGCAGCTTCGTACGGGGGCAGATATACCTGGCGCAGACGGATCTCGGACATATCGGTGGTGTTGTACTCGCGGCCCGCCTCAGCCGCGCCGTATGCAGCGAAATGTTTGACCGATGCAGCTACACTGCCAGGCTTTGAAAGATCATCCCCCTGGTAACCGCGAATATAGGCGCGAGCCATGGCAGCGCCAAGATACGCATCCTCGCCTGCGCCTTCCACAGTGCGGCCCCATCGGGGGTCACGACTGATGTCAACCATCGGCGAGTAGAACCAACGAACTCCCGCTGTTGTAGCCTCTTGAGCGGACATGTGCGAGAGGGCGACAACCAAATCAGGATCGAAGCTTGCGGCCAGGCCCAGAGGCACCGGGTAGATGGTGCGAAAACCATGAATCACATCTGCACCGAAGAGCAGAGGGATATGCAAGCGGCTCTTTTCCACAGCAAGGTGCTGAAAGGTATTCGTGCGCTGTGCGCCGATCGTGTTGAGCATCGAGCCAAGCTGGCCCGTAGCTGCCAGTTGCATGGCGTCCACATGGTCCTTGGCCTCGGGGTTCACTGCGGCAAGAGTTCCGGCCTTTTCTGGAGCCTTCAGCCCGGCTGCCGCCAGAACAGCAGGGTCATCCCCGGTGTCGTTGTACTGGACAAGCTGCCCGATCTTTTCCTTGAGCGTCATCTGGCGTAGCAGATGCTCCACGCGGGCCTCGATTTGCGGATTGACCAGCTGCGGATTGGACGGATGCGCGGGTACAGGCTGTTCTGTTTGCGCCAGAGCGATTACTTCCAGCCCTGCGGCTGCCGCGCAGAATGCTGCAATGACGAGCATAGAGCGCATGGACGAGCTAATCCTGAAGGGCATCGTGAGCATTCTGACATGGCCTAAGTGATTGCAGCGTATCAAGTTCGTCCTTAACAAGGCGTTTCTCCGACGCATGATTTGCGGAATGCGCGCCGATTGCCGAGGAACGTTTGAAGCTCGAATCGGATGATACCTTCGGTCAAGCGATAGGTGGCCAACGTCGCGAATCCGGTAACGGTGCGCAATCGTTTGCGCACCGTGAGCGTTTGTACCATTCAGAAATGCATTCAGTCAATTAGAAATGGTACAGGCAGGATCGTTGTGGCTCTGGTCAACGGTATCCTCGTGTGCGGCCCTTCTTGTTGTACGGAACTGGAACAACGGGTGTTAACTCTTTCCGAAACGAGCCGCAGAAACCTATCGCGGGGGCTCACAAGGCAGTGTCAGTCGAACTGCAGGTTGAGGTCCGGGGCCTACTATACTTGATGAAAGGACACACATTGCTCGCGCCCTTACGGTTCATCTGGAATGCAACTCGCGGCCACCGGCTGACTCCCTGGCGGAGCGAGTATCTGCGTTGGCGCATCGAGACGTTCTCTGGCAAACGCGCTGAGACGCTGAAAGCCAAGGACGTATTCGGTTTCGTGTGGAGTGCGCGATGGGAACTTTTGAGCTTCCTGGTCTGGACGGAGCATCTGGAACGCGAAGCGCGCGGACGTAGCTGAACCTGCACCATACCGCCCCATTTCCAAGTAGAAACGAGTGTGATGGTGTCCTTGCGGCGGCGCGGAGCTGAGCGTTGGCGGCAAAGCTCTATCATCAAATCCGGAGCAGCCTCTAGCATGAACCTCTGTTTTTTCCGCTTGTTAAGCCTGGCGAGTGTAGCGCTTTTTTCTATTTATGGAATTGCTGGTGCGCAACAATTGCCACCTGCCGAGCCCCCGCAGCAGCTGCCGGGGGCTCAGGCAGGCGCTCCTACACTGCGGGTGACCACCAACGAGGTGTTGGTACCCACGCTGGTGGAAAAGCGAGGCGGCGGCATTCTTTACGGCCTGAAGTCGTCCGACTTTGTCCTTGAAGATAACGGCGTTCCGCAGAAGATACGGGTGCAGGAGGAGATGGATACGGCGCCTGTTTCGCTGGTTGTCGCCGTCGAGGAGGGAGGCGCAAGCGCTCTTGAATTCGGCAAGCTGGCCAAGCTCGGCCCGCTGCTTGATCTGTTCCTCGCCGATCCGCACAGTCAGGCGGCGTTAGTGGGCTTCGACTCCAAGCCGCATCTTATCCGCGATTACACGCATTCCGAGCCGGACCTGAATAGCGACTTGCAGAACCTTGAGCCCGGTGACGGCGGCGCGGCGATTCTGGACACGGTGAGCTATGCCGTTGACCTGCTGGAGTCCCAGCCCAAGGAATACCGGCGCGTGCTGCTGCTGATCAGCGAACGGCGCGACCACGGCAGCAAACATGCCAAGCCCTCGCAGTTGATACGGAAGATCGGGCGCTCTGATGTGCTGGTATTGAGCGTCTCGTTTTCGCCCTCCGGAGCTGAACTGCTGCATGACGTGCAGGACTCCGGGGATGACCGGACGTTGAATATGGTTTCGGCGCTTGTGATGGCGGTAAAGGCCTTCAAGAAGAATGTGGCCAAAGAGGTTGCACAGATGAGCGGCGGGGAATACACAACCTTTACCGGTGACAAGCGGTTTGAGCAGCGGGTGATGGATGCGGCCCGGCACGTACGCAATCGGTATCTGATTACTTTCAGCCCGTCCGACCCCGCTCCCGGTTTGCACACCATCCGCGTAAAGACAACACAGGATTACGGAGCTCGCATTGTTGCCAGGTCCAACTACTGGATGGAGCAGGAGCAATAAATCCGGAGCCGCAACACACGGATACGATTCTGGTTCCGTCTGGCCGCAACGTGGCGTCGGGGGCTTATTCATGGTAATCTCACCTTAGACACTTGAGAGTGGACTGAGAACGCAAGAGGAGTAACACACGCCGTGCTGGCGACTGCTAAGAAAACCACATTGATTGAACGCTTCCGCACTCACGATACGGACACCGGTTCGCCCGAGGTCCAGATTGCGATTCTGAGTGAGCGGAT
>JAJXZL010000028.1 GCA_021780075.1 Acidobacteriota bacterium | reverse complement strand
ATCCGCCAGTGTGGGTGATGGGGCTGTCCGGCGCCACCCTGGGATTCATTAACGGCTTCGCCTCCTTTGCCATGCCCCAACTGATGGCAGCAGAACACGTGCCGGAGGCAAAGATTGTGGCCATCACTGCGGTGGCTCTGTCTCCCAACTTCTGGTCGGTCCTGTTCGGCCCGTTGCTGGACGTGCGGTTTAGCCGGCGCTGGTACGCCACTGTTTTGGCTGCCTCATCGGCCCTCTCAGCAGCGGTCGCGGTCCTGAGCCTGCAGCATCTTGTGGCGCTTCAAATCGCGATGGCGCTGAGCGTTATGACAGCCGGCCTTTCCAGCTCCGCCCTTGGCGGCTGGCTCTCGAATATCATCGACCACAAAGACGCGAATGCTCTGAGCAAATGGTTGAATATTGCACTGGTCAGCGGTACGGGAGTCACGTCGGTCCTGGGCGGAGAACTGGTTCGGCGTCTGCCGGTTTTGCTTGCGGCCACTCTGCTGGGGATACTGTTTTTTCTGCCTGCCGCGATCTTTCTATTCATCCCTGCGCCGGGACCGGACCAACGCCTGGCGAGTGAAAGCTTCAGCCAGTTCAATCGCGAAGTGCTTGCGCTGCTGCGACGCCGCAAAGTCGTCGTGGTGCTGCTGTTGTTCCT
Organism: Acidobacteriota bacterium; assembly: GCA_021780075.1. Lineage (GTDB taxonomy): Bacteria > Acidobacteriota > Terriglobia > Terriglobales > Acidobacteriaceae > Telmatobacter. The sequence continues at coordinate 128,578 of JAJXZL010000028.1, read as the reverse complement.
TTCGCCATGCAGCTCGTTTGTGCTGCCCAACCTGCTGGGCGGCCTGGGGAATGACTTTCATGCATCCGCACGGGCAGTGAGCCTGGCCGGGGGAGTGGGAGCCTTTATACCCGGCATCCTGGGCTGCTTTCTGTTCCCGTACATCGCCGTACGGCTGCCGCTGCGACTTTTCTATCTGGCGAACGGCATTCTGGGTGGTCTCTTCTCGCTGAGCTTGATCGTGCTGCCGCATGCGCCCTTGACCTATGCGCTGGCCCTCTTTGGTGAGTTCCTGTTTCAGGCCGTCGCTTACGCCATTCAGATAGCGATCACCTTTGATGCCATTGGTCCTCATAACCCACTGGCCGCAACGACCTTTGCTTTTCTCATTGCCGCGACGAACATCCCCGTGGCCTACATGATGATCGCGGACGGGCACGCTTACGCCGTCGCCGGCGTCGCAGGCTCCCTTACCGTCGATGCCTCTATTGGGATCGTGGCGTGCCTGCTGGCGGGCATCCTGCTCACACGGTTCGGTTCGCAGAAAGCCGACTTGAGCGTTCAGGGCGCGGACCTTGTCGATGCCGTGCAGGAGGAAAACTGAAAGATCAGGACGGGAGCCGTCGCGGTTGCTGGGCATCCCCGTGATGACGACGCGAAAAGGCCCAGGGTCAGCGCCCTGGGCCTTCAATTCAATGCAGTGGATTGCCGAAGGTTATTCGCCGGCGGCTTCGACGGCCTTGGTCTGGGCCACAGTCCAATCGGGTGCGCCGACCTTGAAACGGGCGAAGCGGCGGATGGTGATGTTTTCGCCGAGCTTGCCGACCTTCTGCGCGATCAGTTCCTTGATGCTGATGGACTGCTCCTTGATGAAGGGCTGCTCCAACAGGCAGACCTCCTCGTAGAACTTGGCCATCTTGCCTTCCACTATTTTCTCGATCACCGGGGCCGGTTTGCCCGTGGCGGCAGCCTGCGCGCGATAGATCTCCTTCTCGCGCTCCATGTCCTCAGGCGTGACATCCTCAGACTTGACGTAGCGCGGATCGCTGGCCGCGATGTGCATGGCGATGTCCTTGAGCAGTTCCTGAAAGTCCTCCGTGCGGGCAACGAAATCGCTCTCGCAGTTGACCTCAATCAGCACGCCGATCTTGCCGCCTGCGTGGATGTAAGTGCCCACGGCGCCCTCGTTGGTGGAGCGGGCAGCTTTCTTCTGCGCCGAAGCCATGCCGCGCTTGCGCAGCACAACGAAGGCGTCCTCGATGTGTCCCTTGGTCTCCTGCAAAGCCTTGAGGCAGTCGCCCATGGGCGCGCCAGACTTCTCACGAAGCTCCTTCACCAGCTTGGCATCAATCTTTTCACTCACTGTCGTCATCTCTCTTTTCCCAGTCTTCTTATCAATCGTGCCGGATGGTTCCCGGCAAAAGAAAAGCGTGGCAGTCTGTATGCGCGGCCACGCTGTTCTTGGTATGCGCACGGCTGTGCGCAGGAAAGGTTAGAAGCCGCCTTCAACCGCTTCAGCTTCATCCAGAGCTGCCACCGCCGCCGGAGCCTTGCGAATGCCGCCGCCCAGGGCCGCTTCCAGATCCACTTCCTCTGCGGCTGCAGCCTCAACGGCCACGATCTCTTCCGCCTGAACGGGCAACTCCTCGGCAAAGGCCTTGTCGCCCACCAGGTTCACGCCCTCGGCTGCAGAATCGGCAATCTTGGAGGTGAAGAGGCGAATGGCGCGCAGGGCGTCGTCGTTGCCGGGAATCACGTAGTCGACGACCGTGGGGTCGCAGTTGGTATCCACTACCGCCACGACGGGAATGCCGAGCTTGCGGGCTTCCTTGACGGCAATCGCCTCGTTGTTCGAGTCGACGATGAACAGGGCGTCAGGCAGGCGCTTCATGGTCTTGATGCCGGCCAGGTTCGCCTGCAGGTGCTTGCGCTCCCGCTCCAGGCGAATGACTTCCTTCTTGGTCAGCAGTTCATAACGGCCGTCCGTGGCCATATCATCCAGTTCCTGAAGGCGCTTCACCGACTTCTGCACCGTCACCCAGTTGGTGAGCAGTCCGCCGAGCCAGCGCTGGTTGATGTAGGGCATTCCAGCACGGTTGGCCTCTTCAGCCACGGCGTCCTGAGCCTGGCGCTTGGTGCCGACGAAAAGAATCGTCTTGCCTCCCGCACACAGGTCAGTAACAAACTTGGACGCATCCTTGAACAGCTTGAGCGTCTTCTGCAGGTCGATGATGTAAATACCGTTGCGCTCGCCGAAGATGTATTCCTTCATCTTGGGGTTCCAGCGCTTGGTCTGATGCCCGAAGTGAACACCCGCTTCGAGCAGCTCCTTCATTGTGATCGTGGCCAATGGGCCTCCTTCGTGGATTGCATCCGGGCTAACCTTCGTCTGGCCCGAATTGAACCCGCTATCGCGGGAGATTTGAAAAACCGAGCCGACAGCTTACAGCAAACAGTAACCTTGAGAAATTCCGGCACCGAAAGCTGATAGCTGCCAGCTGAATGCGAGCGCGTTAGCGCTTGGAGAACTGGAACCGCTTGCGGGCGCCCTTCTGCCCGTACTTCTTGCGTTCCTTCTGGCGCGCGTCTCGGGTCATCAGGCCTTCGGCCTTGAGCAGCTTGCGCAGCTCCGGATTGAACTCGACGAGTGCACGGGCAACGCCCATCTTGACGGCATCGGCCTGCGCGGCCACGCCGCCGCTGGACACGGTGGTCACGACGTCAAAGCTGGAAGCCATCTCTGCCACCACCAACGTACGCTTAGCGGAGGTGCGCTGCTGCTCGGTGACGAAGTACTCTTCGAACGCCTTGCCGTTGACCTTCCATTCGCCGGTACCCGGACGCAAAAAGACGCGGGCAATCGCCGACTTGCGGCGGCCCGTCCCGTAGTACTGAACCAGATCTGCCATTCTCTTTTGACTCTCTCCGCCGGCTCCCTCGGGGAGCGCGGCCAAAACCGTTATGCCCGCCGTTTACGCAATGTCCAATGCCACGGGCTGCTGCGCCGCGTGGGGGTGCTTGTCTCCGCGATAGACCTTGAGCTTGGAGCCCATGGCGCGACCCATCTTGCTCTTGGGCAGCATGCCCTTGATGGCCTGCTCCAGAATCAGTTCCGGCTTGCGGTTGAGCAGGCGCGTGAAAGACTCCTCGCGCAGGCCGCCGGGAAAGCCGGTGTAGCGGCGATAAAGCTTGCTCTGGGCCTTCAGACCGGTCAGGCGCACCTTCTCCGCATTGATAACGATGACGTGATCGCCCATATCGATGTACGGCACATACTGGGGATTCAGCTTGCCACTGAGCACACTGGCGGCTTTGGTCGCCAGCCGGCCCAGCGTCTGACCGCTGGCATCCACGACATACCACTTGCGGTCAATATCCTTGCCGCTCGGAACAAAAGTCGACATCTCTCTCCGCCTCTGAAAAACCTGCCCGGCCCCTATATTCCCGGTCATCCCGGCATGCCGCGCAGCTAATGCCTGCTACTCAAAAACCACAGCGCAATGCGCTATTGCCCATGCAAAATGCACGGGCCAGACTCCACCCACTGCCAAACAAACCTGTTCGGGTGTGGATTGCGTGGGCCGGCCCCACAGGGGCTCTGGCTTAACTGGAATCGCACTGAAACCCGTGCCCAGCAGCCAGTGGCCTGTTCCGATAAAGCCTCATTCGAGGGGATTTACCGGCCGAGTCCGGGTGTGTACACACAGACCTCAGGCGCAACACCGCGCAAGGATTCCAGAATACTCGATTCACGACCCAGAGTCAACGGAAAGAGCGGTTTGGTCGTGTCCTGGTTTCTCAGCCACGGATGCCAGGAGCCTTCATGCACCCCAGGCATGGCGGCGAACGTCTCTGGTACGCTATGGACGCTTCGCGAATTCGTGGAGAAGGCTTCACGCTCGGATCGTATGACGCCGGAATCGACGACATTAGCGCTCTGGATTGCTTGGCTGGTGTCGTGGGGCATCGCGGCGTTTTGGTCCAACCGCACTGAAAAAGGCGCTGGCATTGCTGCCGAAATTGTTTTCCGAATTCTCTTTTGGGCCAGCGCGACTCTCCTCCTCGCTCCATCCTCAGACCTCCGCGGCTATGCGCAAGTGCAGTTCTGGCACCTCAACGCAGCTCTGAAATGGATATCAGTGGCACTCACAGCCAGCGGATTTCTGTTCGCATGGTGGGCGCGCATTCATCTCGGAGGCCTTTGGTCGGACTGGGTGACTAAAAAAGCCGGCCATCATGTCGTCGATACAGGCCCTTATCGGCTCGTACGCCATCCCATCTATTTGGGCCTTATCTTTGCCGCGTTCGCAACCGCTCCCGAAAAAGGAACTTCTTTCGCGCTGTTGGGGGCGGCTATTTTAACCTTCTCCTTCTACACAAAAGCGCGACGGGAGGAACGCTTCTTGCGGGTAGAACTCGGCGAAAACGCCTATGAAGCGTATGCACGCAAGACTGCAATGCTGGTTCCATTTACAGGTCGACCGCGCAATTAGCACTCTACGCGCGGTTTGGGAGCGGACGATGCCCGCTTCCGCTGCGGACAGGCCATATTCTCACGCAAGGCACTCTTTACCTTTGGTTTGACGCACGTCCATCAGATACATTGGGCACAGTAAAAAAAGACAAGTATGGATGAGGAGCGTGAGCCCCTGCCAGTTTAGCCGCGCGTCGGCCAGCAGCACCGCTCACCGCAGATAAGGATCGAACACATGAAAAGAAGCCCCTTACGCATGCTTGCTGCGGCGCTCATCGTGGCATTCGGATACTGCATTGTAGCCGCCATGGTTGTTGTAAACGTGGGCAGCAAGAGCGTCACTGGCTCGGATTTCGTGGAGTACTGGGTAGCCGAACAACAGATCGTGCATGGCGGCAATCCCTATGACCCGGTAACCACACTGCAGGTCGAACAGGCGGAGGGACGCACAACCAACCAGACCGAAGTGACATTCAGCCCGCCGGTGGCCTTCATTCTCGCTCTTCCGCTTGGATATGTGAACCTGAAGACCGGCTACATTCTGTGGACGCTTGCGCTGTTTACCGGTTTTGCAGCATCGGTGTGGATTCTGTGGCTGCAGCATGGCTGCCCGAACACGCTGCTGCATTTGCTCTGCTTTGCTTTTGCCCCCGCGTTGATCTGCATTTTGGCCAGTCAGCTGGGCATCTTCTTTCTTCTTGGTGTCGCGCTTTTTCTCTACCTGCACAAGACCTGGCCGGTGCTTGCCGGAGCGGCGCTTTTGCCCTGCGCGTTGAAGCCCCACCTTTTTGTGCCCGTCGCTGTTACGCTGCTGCTTTGGACAATCAGCACAAAGGCTTACCGCGCGCTGGCCGGATTCCTCATCGCGCTTGTGTGCAGCAGCGCGCTCACACTGCGTCTCGACAGCCATATCTGGTCGCAATACGCGCAGATGATGAAGACGATGTCGGTGATGAGCGCGGTTTCACCAACACTGAGCGCCCATTTGCGCCTTCTGATTGCGCGCAATGCGGCCTGGGTGCAGTTTGTTCCGGAGATCGCGGCCTGCGGCTGGGCAGCCTGGTACTTCTGGACGCGGCGTGCGCGATGGGACTGGATGGAGCAAGGACTGCTGGTGCTGCTGGTCTCCGTGCTGTGTTCGCCCTACGGCTATTTCACGGATGAATCGGTGCTGCTGCCGGCCGTGTTGGCGGGTCTTTATCGGGCCAGGAGCTCTGGGCGCTCACTGGTACCCATTGCCGTGATGTGCGGAGCCGCGCTGATCGAGATGGGCGAGACGGTGAGGCTGGCCAAGCCGTATTACCTGTGGACCACGCCCGCGTGGCTTGCCTGGTATCTCTACGCGACCACAGGCAAACGCGCCGCAGTTGAAGCAACCGGCGGCGCAGCCAGCCTGGCGAGCTGAACTGCGCCGCTGAATAAGCTCTGTGCTTAAGCTGCGGTCTCGTTGACCGAGCGGACGCGGAAGCGCTTCATCTGAATCGCGAGGGTGCGCTCAATCTTGCGCAGGTCGCCGCGCTCCGCAGGACCGGCGAAGGTGGAGGCCACACCCTTGGCCGAGGCGCGGCCGGTGCGTCCTACGCGGTGAACAAAGTCCTCAGCCACCTTGGGCAAGTCGTAGTTGACCACATGGGCCACGTGCGCCACGTCAATGCCGCGGGCGGCAACATCCGTGGCGACGAGCACGCGGTGGCGGCCCTCGGAAAAGCTGCGCAGGGCGGAGTTGCGCTGCGCCTGCGAGCGGTCGCCGTGGATCTGCGTGGCCGAGTGTCCGCTGCGGGCAAGCCTGCGCGCAACGCGGTCCGCGCCATGCTTGGTGCGGACGAAGACCAGGAAACTGCCCTGCTCGGCGTCGAGCAGGTGTTCAAGCAACTCCTGCTTCTTGTCCTGCTCCACCTCAAAGGTGCGCAGTTCCACGTTGGCCGAGGGCTTGAGCACGGAGCCAATCTCGATGCGGGCTGGGTTGTCGAGGTATTTGCGCACCACGTCCTTGACCTGCCCTTCGAGGGTGGCAGAGTAGCAGAGCGTCTGGCGCACGGCGGGAAGAGTACCGGCGATGCGGGCAATGGCCGGTTGAAAGCCCATGTCGAGCATGCGATCCACTTCGTCGAGTACCAGCATCTTCACCTGGTCCAGGCGCACGAGCTTGCGCTTGAGGAAGTCCTCAAGACGGCCGGGTGTGGCCACGATGACGCGCGCGCCACGCCGCACGGCTTCAAGCTGCGCGCCCTCTGACATGCCGCCGACCACCAGGGCCACGGTCTGCGAGGAGCTGGAGCGGATGGCGCGGAAGGCTGTTTCCACCTGCATGGCCAGCTCGCGTGTGGGCAGAAGGATGAGGGCATGAGCGCCCCGGCCTTCAGTCTTCTGCAGCATTTCCACGATGGGAATGAGGAAGCTGAGAGTCTTGCCGGTGCCGGTCTGCGCGGTGGCCAGCACGTCGCGGCCTTCGAGCGCAGGGGGAATGGCTCCAGCCTGAACCGGGGTGGGGATTTCAAATTTGTTGGCGTCAAGCCGGGCCATAAGCGCCGGCGAAATGGCGAACTGCGAAAACTGAGTCGTCAAAATTGGATCTATTCCTGTTGGGTTCCGGGAGCCCATGATTTCCCTGGGGCCTGCAAACGGAACCGGACTTGAGGCGCGCACACGAAACCAATCCAGGCGCGGCCCTGCTGCTCAAAAATGTGCGTAAGAGAGAACCGAAAGGCCCTGGGGACTGACTGGCAGGCATTCCCTTGAGGAAACGGCTGCAGCCCGGAGCTGACCCACGCGACTGTTGTACGCCAGGCGGCACGCTGCCGGCCGGCTCCACGCTCCCGCTTTCACCTGGATATCAAGCGCCGCTTCCTTTCAAGGAACGAACACCCTGCTTTTGCCGGGCAGTTTTGCAGCCTCGGCATTGTCACCCAGGATGGGAGACCGATGTGGTTACGCTGTAGGGGCTTGGGGGAATCTGTGCCAGGCAGGTCTGCCTTTGAAGACAAACCGCCGCTCACGGCCAAATCACTGAGCGCAAAACAAGTATAGCACGGTTTCGCTTTTTTCTCGCCTCGAGCGTCAGCCGCGGCCTTCGAGGCGGGCGACGACCTGCTCGACAAGGCGGTCAAGCTCGGTGTGACCTCCGGCGGCCGGGCCGGCGAACTCAGGCAAACGCGCCATGCGGATATCGGGGAGGCCCATGCGGCGCTTCAGGGCCAGGATCTCCTGAATCTTGTCTTCCGGTATGGCGGCCAGCGGTTTGCCGACCTGCTGAGCGATCAGATAGGTCTTGCAGTAATTGTCGAGAATCTCGACCAGCCATTCGGCGTGGGTTGGGGTGTCAGACCAGCAGACGATGCCGTGATTGGAGAGCAGAATCGTATTGTGGTCGTGGACGAAGGGCAATACCGACTCGGCAAAGGCCTGGGTGCCGGGCGTTTCGTAGTGTGCAACCCCCACCGGGCCGACGAAGATTTCGTACTCAGAACTGAAGCCGACGGGGGGCGCGGAGCCGGTAATCGCAAAGGCCGTGGCGTAGGGCGGATGGCAATGCACGACGGAGTGAGCGCGGGAGTTGGCCTTGTAAATGGCCAGATGCAGCAGCAATTCGCTGGTACGCGGACGGTCACCGGCGAGGATGTTGCCGTCCAGATCGGAAAGGCAGATGTCGGCAGGCTCCAGATCGCCCTTGCTCATCATGGTGGGGGTGCAAAGGACATAGCGGGAGCCGAGGCGCACGCTGATGTTACCTCCGTTGCCGTCGACGTACTGGCGCTGCCAGAGCTTGCGGCCCACGCTGATCATCTCAGTGCGAAGAGCCTCAGCCTCAAAAGAGTTGGCTGCCGCGGAGGGCGAGATTTCCTCGGCCCGGGGCACGCGCAGAGCCTCCATGGCCGCCTGCACCACTTCCCTTACCTGCTCTGCGATCGGAACTGTCGGCTGTTCCATGTGGCTGACTCTCCTATGCGGCTTTGCCTGGCTGAGCATGAGCGCAGTCGTGTTTCCTCCTCAAGTGTCCCACAAACAACCTGCGCGACGAAACAGAGAATGCGCCGGAGACCTTGAGTACTGATGACGGAAGTCCCGCACCACGGGCGCAAAATAGCCTAGTCTGCCGGTACCAGCTTGCGCTGCAGTTCTTCGAGTGTCTGGCCTTTGGTTTCTGGATAGACGAACAACACGACCAGGAACTGGACAACGGTCATGATGGCGAAGAAGGTGAACGGGGCGCTCCGCCCCAGACTGACGACAAGCACCGGAAACTCAAGTGCGATGAGGGTGTTCATGATCCAGTGGCTGGCGTTGCCTACGCCCTGGCCCTTGGAGCGGACGTGGTTGGGAAAGACTTCGCCGATATAGACCCAGATGACGGCGCCCTGCGAGAGCGCGAAGAAGGCAATGTACGTGACGAAGATCCAGACGAGCGCGCCGGGATGGGAGTTCGTGGCGAAAAGCCACGAGACGGCTGCGAGGCAACTAGCTGTGCCAGCCGCGCCGATGAGCAGCAGCGTCTTGCGGCCCAGCTTGTCAATGACGGACATGCCGACCATAGTGAAGATGAGATTGGTGAAGCCGATGGCGATGGCTTGCTGGTCGCCGGAGATCTGGCTGAATCCGGCGGAAGCAAAGATGCTGGGCAGGTAATAGAGGATGGCGTTAATGCCCGCGAGCTGGTTGAATGCGCCGATGGTGATGGCCAGGAAAAGCGGATAGCGGTACTTCCAGCGGAACACGGCTTCATGGGCAGTTGCGTGCTCCTGGTTGAGCGCGGCGCGGATGTCGTTGAGTTCGGTCTCTGGGTCGGGCTCTCCCATGAGCTTGAGGACAGAGAGGGCCTCATCGATACGTCCCTTTGATGCGGACCAGCGAGGGCTGCGAGGGATACCGAAGAGCAGGACGAGGAAGCAGAAGGCGGGGATGGCGGCCACGCCAACCTGCCAGCGCCACTCCGCGGCGCCCAGATGAGCCAGGCGGATGAGGTAGTTGGAGGTGTAGGCCACGAGGATGCCGAAGACAATGTTGAACTGGAAGGCGCCTACGAGCCGGCCGCGCCACTTGGCCGGGGACAGCTCGGCGATGTAGACCGGGCCGAGAACCGACGAAGCTCCGATGCCAAGCCCGCCTATAAGGCGAAAAACCATGAGCGAAGGCCAGCTCCAGGCCAAGGCGCTGCCCAGGGCCGAGGCCAGATAGAGCAGTGCCGTAATGCGCAGCGTCTCGCGGCCGCCCAGCTTTTGTCCCACCACTCCCGCGCCAAGCGAGCCCACGACGGTGCCGATGAGTGCGATGGCAACGGTCCACCCCTTGCCCTGCGGACTGAGGTGGTAGAGCTTGACCAGCGCATCGATGGCGCCGGAGATCACTACAGTGTCAAAGCCGAAAAGCAGGCCGCCCAGCGCTCCGGTAAGAGTCGCTTTCATCAGGTTGACGTTGGGTCGCATCGTTAGGAGTTCCTTGAGTTCCAGACCATCGTACAGATTGGGCCGTGACGGGGCAAACTTGAAGCGAGTGCGAAGAATCGTACGGCGCGCGTGACTAAAGTCGCTGCCGCGCGGCGGAAGGCGGCCTAGCCTCAAAGCATCGAGGAGGTTTTTTCATGATCGCCGCCCAATCCACGCTTCGCTCCATCGCTCTGGAGGAGCCCGCCACCATTCGCGTCTTCGAGCGCCTGCATCTGGACTACTGCTGCGGAGGGAATCGCGCGCTAGCCGATGCCTGCGCCAAGGCAGGTCTGGACGTGGAAACCGTTGTTGCCTGCCTTGCGGAAGCTGCACAAGCCAAGGCTCCCGCCATCAAGGACTATTCTCAGGCCCCCCCGGCAGAGCTGATCCACCACATCGTCAAGTCCCACCACGGCTATATTCGCAATGAACTGCCCCGGCTGCTGCCGATGGCCCAGCGCGTGGCAGCCAAGCATGGCCCGACGCATCCTGAAGCAGTACAGATCGAGCGGCAACTGAAGCAGCTTGCGAATGAGCTGCTGCTGCACCTTCAGAAAGAGGAGATCGTTCTCTTTCCCTACATTGAGACGCTGGAGCGGCGGCGCAACGGCGGCGCAGAAGCTCCGGAGGCGTGCTTCGCCAGCGTCGAGAGCCCAATCCGCATGATGATGCACGAGCATGAGAGCGCGGGCGCACTGATGGAGGAGATGCGCGCAGCCACCAGCGGCTTTACGCCGTGGAATGGCGCATGCCCTACGACGGTGGGCCTCTACGACGGGCTGGACGCATTCGAGCGCGATCTGCACCGCCATGTGCATCTTGAGAACAACCTGCTGTTTCCCGCGGCCATTACCCTCGAGCAGGAAGTTCTGGCAGCGCAGTAAGACAGCGCGTGCAAGCAAGGTTGCTGACTGGGAAGGACTCGCCGCAAGAAGTTATGCGGGGTGAGTCCTTTCTTGTTTTTGCCTTCTTTCAACATCTTTCTTTGACAGGATGACACCTTGCACGGCGGATCACTCCGGTCGTGCCTGCGCTCTGTTCCATTCAGCCCGGGGCTGCGACAACCCGCGCGACTTTGAATGGCTCCAGCCGGGAGAGAGCTATACTTGGTTGAAACTTGTGAGAGGATCACTCCCCATGGACCTGCGCATTGTTTTAAATCAGTTGCTATCCCACACTTTCAGGCTCTCTTTTCGCTCTGGTTTGTTTCTGCTTCTGACGGCGGCTTTTGCCGGGTCTCTGCCCGGCACGGCGCAAAGCAAGCCGGCCCCAGATGTGCTGGTGCTCAGCAACGGAGACACGCTGCACGGCAAATTCGTGAGCGATGTGCAGGGAAAGGTCACCTTCCACAGCGATGTGCTGGGGGATATCTCTCTGACATGGGACAAGATCAAAGAGCTGCATACCAGTGGGCCATTTGCCTTGGTAGATCACACGCTGAAGACGAGGGGAAAAAAGCAGGTGGCGCAGATCCCCACCGGCACGCTGGAGGTAGCGGGCGGAGAGTTGACGCTGCATCCTGCTGCGGGGGCGGCCACAAAACCCATGCCCGTGAAGAACGCACAATTCATCATGGACGAGGCCACGCTGGACAAGCAGTTGAATCACAGTCCGAGCTTCCTGACCGGGTGGAATGGCTCGGCGACAGCCGGCGCGGCGACCGTGACCGCGACGCAGAACCAGTACACAATGTCGGGCGGCATCGGGCTCGTACGCGTGGTGCCGACGGTAAGCTGGCTCAATCCGCGCGATCGCACATCGCTGGATTTCACCGGCTCGTACGGAAAGATCACCCAGCCTGCTTATGTGGCCGCGGGCGTACTGGTGCCGGCGGTAGTGACGAAATCGGCAATCTACCACGCGGACGCAGAACGCGACGAGTACTTCTCGCCACGCTTCTTTGCACTGGCGCAGACTTCGTTTGACCACAACTTTGCGCAGAACCTTGACCTGCAGCAGATTTACGGCGGCGGCTTCGGCTGGACGGTGTTCAAAACGCCACGGCAGGAAGCAGATCTGAAGGGAACGATTCAGTATGAAAAGCAGCAATTCATCACAAGCGGTCCTGGGAGCAATCTGAACCTGGCTGGATCGACCTTAGGGGCAAATTACATGCTGCACCTGAAGATGCTGACGTACACGCAGAGCCTCGCATATATTCCAGCATTCAACGACATGCACGCGTATTCGGCGTATGAGACGAATACGCTCACGTTCCCGGCGTACAAGAACCTCGGCTTCTCGGTAGGAACGATGGACAGTTATCTGAACGCTCCGCCCTTGTCGGTGCCGCCCACCAAGCGCAATTCTTTTCAATTTACGATGGGCCTGACGTACTCCATCAAATCGAAGTATTAGCAGCCCATGCGGGCAGGTTTGCAATGAGCCGCCCGCAAAAAAAATCGGCGGCAAGAGGATTACCCCTTGCCGCCATCGGTTTTGACTGCAACCGCATTAGCTCTCTGCCATAAAGTCCGATGCAAACCTTAGTTGGTTCCGGGGCCGGTCGTGTCACTACTGGGCGGTGCCGGCGGCATGGGGGCTGCGGGACCCTGCGGTCCCTGACGCATCATGCCGGGGCAGTTGCCATAGGGACAGTTGGGGCCCGGTCCTTGTCCTGCTCCCCATCCGTGCTGTCTGTGCTCGGCACGAATGGCCTGCAACTGCTTCCACTGGTCGGGGGTGAGCTTGCCGCGAATGGCGAGCAGGAAGCGGGCATTCGCCTTTTCAAGATCGGCGCGCGCCTGGGCAACCTTGTCAATCTGGGCAAGGATGCCAGTCTCGTTGGGCTTGTCTTCGCTCATCATGGGCTGCAGCGCCAGCTCCGCCTTGTCAAGGCTGGCGCGCAGGTCAATCAGCTTCTCGCGATGCGCGAGCAGAATCGCGTCCATCGCCTTACGCTGGTCGTCGGTCAGCTTGAGCTTTTCGACCATCGTGGGGTTGTTCCACCAGTGGCCATGATGGCCGCCGGGGCCGAGCATCCGCTCCATGGGCGGTCTGCGATCTCCAAATCCTGGGCCGACTCCCGTGTCCTGGGCGACGGCCATGCCCGTGGTCAAAAGCGCCGCGAGCGCCAAACGTACAGCAAATGATGCTTTCATTTCAATCTCCTTCCAATGCCCTCAGTGCAAGGTTGCTGCCTGATCTCGTGTGTTGATCTGCGCATTTACCGGGTTGCGTCCTCTGCCATCAGGGAAGCCAGAGGCTCCAGCGCGCTGGGAACATCGCGTGAAACATCGCTGTCCACCTTGGCCAGCAAATCCTGCTCCTCGTGAGCCCGCTGTGCTGCCAGCTCGCGCTGCTGCGCGGCGGTGCGCTCGGCGGCAAAGCGGGCCTGCTGCATCTGGCGCTCGTGATGCTCATACAACTCGCCGGTAACTGCCCCGGCAATGAGAACCGACGTCAACACCCCTCCCGCAACCAGCCGCCACGTCCTTCGCACCACGGTCTGCTGCACGGTGCGAGGCCGGCTGACCATGGCATCGCTCCAGGCGTGCACACTGGCCTTGAAGTCGCCCAGAGCCTGTCGCAGCGCGGGGTCCATCGCTTCCAACTCCGCCTGCCGCTCAGCCTGCTTTGCCAATTCCTGCTTGGAATCCATCATTTCCCTCCCAACTCCGCGCGCACTTTGGCGAGTGCCCGCGAAAGATGCGCCTTGACCGTGCCTTCGCTCAGGCCAGTAGAGCGCGCAATCTCACTCAGTTCCATCTCTTCCACAAAGCGCAGCAGGAACACGGTGCGCTGGCGCTCGCTCAGACCCTCGACCGCTCGCCAGACGTGAGCCACTTTCTCCCGCGCGAGCAACTGCTGCTCCTGCGAGCTTTGACCGCTGGGCAGCCAACTGCTGGCCTCTTCCACATCCACCGAGTTCGCGCTGGCGTGCCGCCAGAACTGCAGCCGGCGGTTGCGCCAGTGATCCTTCTGCAGGTTGATGGCGATACGCATCAGCCACGTCATCACGGTGGACTCGCCACGAAACTGCGACCAGTTGCGATGCGCCTTGAGAAGACAATCCTGCGTCAGCGTCTCGGCCAGGTCCACGTCGCGGGTGGATGCAAGCAGAAACCTGAAAATCTGCGGACGGCAGCTCGCGACAGTATCCGAAAACTGCTGCGCGGCAATCTCTTCCGCCGTGGCCATGGTCATGGGTTCCAATGTAGTTCCGGCTGCCATCACTCAGGTAGACGCCAGCTTTGGAGGCAAGTTTACAGCGGCCGTATCATTTCTCCTGCAGGCTGCCCAACAGCAGTGGCCGCCATGTTCGCAGCGCGCGAATCGGGATCGAGAGCAAACAGCGATGCACGGGAGCGAGAAACACAGTCCGCAGCAGGTGGAAGTGAGTCAACGCAGGCCATGAGGGAATTGCGGCAGATAAGTTGCCATGGAGAGGCGGACTGCTGGTAAACTGAGTCCGGTAAACGCTTACCACGACGAACGAAAGCAAAGGAATTTTGCCATGCTGCTCCAATCGCTCCGCGAAGAGGTTCTCCACGCCAACCGCGAGATTGCCCGCCGAGGCCTGGCTCCGCATACCTTCGGCAACGCCAGCGGCATCGACCGCTCCGGCACGGAGCCGCTGGTGGTGATCAAGCCCAGCGGAGTTGACTATGCTACCCTCACGCCAGCCGACCTGGTGGTGACGAACCTGGATGGGAAAATTGTCGAGGGTTCGCTGCGCCCCTCAAGCGACCTGGACACGCACACGCTGCTCTACCGCGAGTTTCCCCAGATTGGCGGCATCGTCCATACGCATTCGGAGTTCGCCACATCCTGGGCGCAAGCCTGCCGCCCGATTCCCTGCCTTGGCACCACCCATGCCGACTACTTTCACGGGCAGGTCCCAGTCACCGCGCCGCTAACCGCCGACGAGGTGGCCGAAGCGTATGTGCGCAACACGGGGGTCGTCATCGTGCGGCGTTTTCGTTCGGAGGGCCTTGATCCGGTGGCGGTTCCAGGGGTGTTGGTGGCCGGGCACGCGCCCTTTGCGTGGGGCAAATCTGCCGCCGACGCCGTGGAACACGCGGACGTACTGGAGTACATTGCGCGCCTGGCCTTCCGCAGCGTGCTTCTGAGTCCCGCTGCGAACGAAATTCCGGCCTATGTGAGCGAGCACCACTACTTGCGCAAGCACGGGCCCAAGGCGACCTACGGTCAGCGCTGAGAGTCAGTCGCAGCGCAAAAGAGGCGCAAGAAATTCGGAACAAACTGCATGCGATACGGCGTACAATGAGTTAGGCGCGCCGCAAGGGTAGCGCGCAGAGCGGCTTTCATTTTCAGTAGGTTGATTCGTTTCGATGTAGGCCCTCTACTGTTTTTTGCATTTTTCACAGCGGCGGGTGTTCTGTCAGTAGAAGTTTCACATCGGCATACCCCCTTATCGCATTCAATATCAGTGGATTGCCTATGAATCGCAGAATCAGGGCCATTCTCATGGTTGCATGGCAATTGACGTGCAAGTAGTCCTCTGACGTAAGGTACTCCCCCGATGGAGACGAATCTCTTCAACCGCTTGCAGGCGACACTGCTGGCCGTTGTCACGGTCGGACTGGTGATCCTCGCGGTATTGAATTTCCGCCAGGAGAACCAGTTTCAGCAGCCGTACGATGGCGTGTGGTGGAGTGAAGCTCCGAATGGCGCCGGGCTGCTGGCCGAGAAGGTGCTGCCCGACAGTCCGGGCTTGCGCGCGGGCATTCATACGCACGACCTCCTTACCGGGGTAAACGACTCGCCGATTGTGCATCTGTCGGACCTGGAGCGGGAGCTGTATCGCACCGGCGTCTACGGCAAGGCAAACTACGCCATCACCCGCGACAATATTTCGCTGGATACGCCGGTCGTGATCATTCCCGAGCCACCGGACCGGAGTCTGCAACAGGCGTTGCGGTTCATCGGGCTCATCTATCTGGCGATCGGCATTTATGTGCTGTTCCGTCGCTGGACGGCGCCACGCGCTTTGCACTTCTACCTGTTCTGCCTGGTTTCATTCGCACTGAATGCGCTGAAGTATACGGGCGAATGGGATCTGCTGGACAAGACGGTATTCTGGGGCAACGTGCTGGCTGAGTCTCTACAGCCTGCGCTCTTTTTGCACTTCGCGCTCAGCTTCCCGGAAGAGCGCGTCAGGAACCTTCGCCGCCGCTTGCTGGTGCCTGTGGTGTATGCGCCCGGCGTGGCGCTGTTCGGGCTGTGGATGATGGCCATCCTGCGCTGGGAGGCCACGGGACTGCTGAAGCACCGGCTTGACCAGGCGGGCACGGCGTATGTGGCGGCGTTCTATGTGCTGGCGGCCGGCCTCTTCCTGAACAGCTACAGACGGGCGAACACACCGCTGCTGCGGCAGCAGCTCAAGTGGCTCACCCGAGGCGCGCTGCTGGCGGTGCTGCCGTTCACACTGCTCTACGCGATTCCGTTCCTGCTGGATCTGCGCATGCCGGGACCGCTGACCAAACTGGCCGGGCTGTCTCTGGTCTTTCTGCCGCTAACCTTCAGTTGGGCCATCGTCCGCTACCGGCTGATGGACACGGACCTGATCTTCAAGCGGGGCGTGGCCTACACGCTGGCAACGGGACTGCTGTTGGGCGGCTACTACGGCGTCATCGGGCTGATTGCCGAGCTGGTGCACAACGGCATGCCGGTGGCGATGCGTGAGTGGGCGCTGCCGATCGCCGTGCTGATTACGGCGGCCGTGTTTGACCCGCTGAAGCGAAGGGTTCAGGGTTGGGTGGATCGCGCCTTTGACCGGCATCGATATGACTATCGCAAGGCGCTCGTCGAGTTCGGCCGCGGTCTGAATTCCGAGACGGATCTGAAGGCTCTGCTGGAGTCGATTGTGGAGCGCTTGCCGAGCACGCTGCTGGTGGCGCGGGTTGCAGTCTTCCTGGCGGAGGGTCAGAGCAGGCTGCGGCTGGCGGCGTCCCATGGGTTGCCCGCCGAAGCCGCTGGCGCACAGGGAAAGCAGGGTTCAGGCAGGCTCGATCTGGGCTTTCTCGACTTTGACCGCGCCTCCGACCACAGCCACATTTTTCTTGAGAATGCGCAGCAAGCACTGCATCTGCCGCAGACGCAGCAGAAGACCGCTGCACTGCTGGACCTGAACTACTATTTGCCTTGCCGCGTGCAGGATGGGGAAGGCGCGCGGACCATTGCCGTGATCGGCCTGGGACGGACGATCGGCGGGGACTTTCTTTCCAGCGAGGATGTGGAACTGCTGGAATCGTTGGCCAGCTACATCGGCATCGCACTGCAGAACGCCAGTCTCTACTCGAGGCTGGAAGACAAAATCAGCGAGTTTGAGCGGCTGAAGGAATTTAACGAGAACATTGTCGAATCCATCAACGTAGGTATTCTTGCTCTCGATCTGGATGACCGCATCGAGAGCTGGAATGCGCAGATGGAAGCCATGTATGCATTGAGCCGCGCCGAGGCTATCGGCCAGCCGGTCGCGAGCGTCTTTCCGCCCGAGTTCATTGAGGCGCTGGACAGCGCGCGCAATGAGCCCGGCGTGCATCATCTCTACAAGTTCCCCATGACCACGCGCGCCGGCGAAGCGCGCACGGCCAACATCGCCATCGCTCCGCTCATGTCGCGCGACTTTATCGCCGTGGGCCGCATTGTGCTGGTAGACGACATTACCGCGCGCGTGTCACTGGAAACGCAGCTTGCCCAGGCCGACAAGCTCAGCTCCATCGGGCTGCTGGCGGCGGGCGTGGCGCACGAGATCAACACGCCGCTGGCGGTTATCTCCAGCTACGCGCAGATGCTTTCAAAGCAGATGCGAGGTGATCAGCGCCTGGGGCCTGTACTCGAGAAGATTACACAGCAGAGTTTTCGCGCATCAGAGATTGCCAACGGCCTGTTGAACTTTTCGCGCACTTCGACAACTGAGTTCCGCGAGACGAATCTGAACCAGGTGATTCGCGATACGCTTTCGCTGCTGGAGCACCAGTTCAAGACGGCACAGATCCTGGTGGATGTGGATCTGGCCGAGAATCTGCCCACCATTCAGGGCAACCCCGGCAAGCTGCAGCAAGTCTTTCTGAATCTTCTGCTGAACGCCAAGGAAGCCATGCCGGGTGGCGGTCAACTGCGCGTGGCTACGGAGTTCAATGGACATGTGACCGCGCTGGTGGGCGACTCCGGCGCAGGCATCGCCCCCGAACACCTGAAGCGCATTTACGATCCATTCTTTACGACCAAGACCATGCCCAAGCCGGGCGAACGGCGCGGTACTGGCCTCGGCCTGTCTGTTTCCTACGGCATTATCCAGGAGCATGCGGGCAAGATTCATGTTGAAAGCGCAATAGGCACCGGCACAACTTTCCATCTTGAGTTCCCCTTGTTGAGGAAATCCGTACATGCCTGAGCTCGATCAGCCTTTGAATCTCTCCGCGTCTTCCCCTGCGCCATTCTCCACAAGCGCGAGCATCCTCGTGATTGACGACGAAGCGGGTATCCGCGAGTCACTGGAAGTGCTGCTCACGCTGGAGGGATACGCGGTAACGATGGCCAACGACGGCGAGCAGGGATTGCACATTCTGGATCTGGAAAACTTTGACCTGGTGCTGCTGGACCTTGCGCTGCCGGGGCAGAGCGGCCTGGAACTGCTGCCGCAGATCAAGGAGCGCCACCCGGAGACGCCGGTCATCATGATTACCGCCTACGGCACCGTGGACAACGTGGTCGAAGCCATTCGCGCCGGGGCTGAAAATTTTGTTCAGAAGCCGTGGGACAACGAAAAGCTGATGGCCGACATCCGCTCCGCCGTTGCCCGGCATCGCGCTGAAGAAGAGAACCTGCAGCTGAAGCGCACGCTGAAGCAGCGCTACAACTTCACCAACATCGTGGGCAAGAGCGATGTGATGTTGCGCGTATTCGACCTGGTGGCGCAAGTTGCGCCGAGCCGCTCCACGGTGCTCATTCAGGGCGAAAGCGGCACAGGCAAGGAACTGATCGCCAAGGCGATCCATGCGAACTCGCCGCGGCGCGACAAGCCGTTCGTGCCCATCAATACGGGGGCCATGCCGTCGGAGTTGCTGGAGTCCACGCTCTTCGGCCACGTCAAGGGCGCATTCACTTCCGCAGTGGCCTCAAAGAAAGGACTGTTTGAGGTCGCCAATGGCGGCACGCTCTTTATGGACGAGATTGCGACCATGGGCATGGATACGCAAGCGAAGATTCTGCGCGTGCTGCAGGACCGGCGCTTCATGCACCTTGGCGGCATCCAGGAGATTCAGGTGGACGTGCGCATCATCGCCGCCACGAACATCGATCTGCGCCAGGCGGTACGCGACGGCCGCTTCCGTGAGGATCTCTTCTACCGGCTCAACGTAATCACGGTCGACCTGCCGCCGCTGCGCGCGCGGCGTGAAGATATACCTCTTCTGACCCAGCACTTCCTCGACTTCTATGCCAACGAGAATGGCCTTGCGCCGCGCAAGCTTTCGGCGGACGCAATGCGGGCCCTGATCGATTACGACTGGCCGGGTAATGTGCGCGAATTGGAAAACTCAATCGAGCGCGGCGTGGTGCTCTCGTCGGGGCCGGTGATCGGCTCTGATCTTCTGCCCGGCCACATTACCGGCCGCAGCTTCCAGGATGCGTTGCTCGAACACAACCCGAACGCATCACTCTTCGACATTCTTGAAGACATCGAGCGCCGCATCATTGTTGAAAAACTCGAGCGCTGCAACTGGAACCAGACCGATGCTGCCGAGCAGTTCCGCATCCCTCTCTCAACGCTCAACCAGAAAATCAAGCGCATGAATATCGAGATTCGCAAGCGGAATAGAGAGTAGAAAAGCAGCGGATAGGGAATAGGTATCGGAGCCCTAAATTCCGGCCTTCTCAGCAATCGCCCGCACGCGCTGAAGATTCCTCAGCTTTTCCCCATTGTCCATTCCCTATTCGCTGCTGGCTATTCGTTGCTCTGCAGCCACCGCTCAAGAAAGCTGCGCAACTCTGCGGGGGGGCGCAGCCATACGTCGGCTGCGGTGTCACGCCACTGGCGGCGCACGAGCACGCTGAGGTGCGGGCCCCGTGCCTGGTTGACGGCGTGAAATGCGGCCTCGTCGGTGAGGTCATCGCCGAGATAGGTCACAGGAGCACCGTGGTCTGTCTCCTGCATGATGGCATGCACCGCACCGCCCTTGTCGCGGCCGACGCGCAGTTCAAGACCAGCCTCGAACTCCAGCAGCATAAGGCCTTCCGTCTGCGCGAGCGGCTCGAAGAGCTTGCGTGTCCGCTGCTCAATGAGCCTCGCCTTGCGCGGAGAGTGGCCGCGCCAGTGCATCACTGCCGCATTGGGCTTGTCTTCAAAAAGTCCGCCGAGCGCGTCGCGTCGGAGATGCCTGCGCAGTTCGTCCAGCCGAGCTTGTGTTGCGGCCGGCGCCTCTTCCATCTCGCGCCGGCCATCGGGGTAGAGACGCTCCGCGCCGTGCAGGCCCCACACTTCAATCGGCTGTTCGAGAGTCAGCATCGGCGCAATCTCCTGGGGTGGGCGGCCGGTAAGCACGGCGATGCGCGTGCGGCCCTTGCGCTGGATGCGCGTCAGCAGTTCTCGGACGCCTGCCCATGGGCGTGACTGAAAGCGATCGACACGAAACCCCGCCAGGGTGCCGTCGTAATCCAGCAGCAACAGGGAGGATGGCGCGTCGGCAACGTCGAGGAAGAATTTGTCTATCTTGTCTGCCGCTTCAGGCGTCAACGTTGTCTCACTCTCCAGTAATTTTCAGGCGCATGATTGCAGTGGAATGCACAGCACTCCTTGCGACACACGACTCATGCCAGTTTACGATGCGCTGAGTCCTGCGCGCTCACTGTGGACGGCTCTATGGGAACCAATTCCGCACTTCGAGTACTGTCCAGGCGCAACTCGCGGAGGGCGCCAAGTACATTCGCCGCCCAGCGATAAATATTGAATTCCATGACCTGCTGGCGCATGCGGTGCATGCGCTCGCGTCGTTCGCCGCGGTTCATTTCCAAGCCGGTGTGGATGGTCTCTGCCACCTGGGCAATGTCATAAGGATTCACCAGGAGAGCATCGCGCAGCTCAATAGCCGCACCGGTAAATTTGCTCAGCACAAGCACGCCATCCCCATCGTTGCGCGCGGCTACATATTCTTTGGCCACCAGGTTCATGCCATCGTGCAGCGAAGTAACCAGGCATACGTCCGCGACACGATACCAGCGGCTCACCTGTTCATGGTTGCACTGGCGATCGATAAGGATAATGGGGCGCCAACGGGCGGTCTGGTAGCGCTGGTTAATGCGCTCGACGGTCTCCTCGACGTTGCGCCGCAACTCCGCATAGCTTGGGATGCGCGTGCGGCTGGGAGCGGCAATCTGCACCATGGTGAGCCGCTCGCGCTGCCAGGGATGCTTCTCCAGTAATTCTTCGATGGCCAGCAGCCTTTCGACAATACCCTTTGTGTAGTCGAGCCGGTCGACGCCGAGAACGAGGCACTCCGCTTGCACACCAAACTCGCGCAGCAGTTCCCCGCGCGCGGCGACGCGCTCAGCCATAGCGCGTGCTTCGTCTTCATCGCTGATGCTGCTGTTGCCTGCCGGCCCCTCAAAGGCCACGCTCACCGGGTAAGGACGCACGGCGGTAACGTGTCCATGGCGGCGCACGTTCATGTGTTCGCGATCGGTGCGCGACTCGATCACCCGGTCCACCGTGGAGAGAAAATTATTGCAGTGGAGCGGGATGTGAAAACCAATCAGATCCGCGCCCAGAAGTCCGTCCAGCAACTCAGCCTGCCAGGGGCAAATGCCGAACGCCTCAGGATTGGGCCATGGAATATGCCAGAAGATGGCGACGCGCGCATCCGGGCGCGCCGCTTTCACCATTTGAGGCAAGAGGGCAAAGTGATAGTCCTGCACAAAGACAACCGGGTCGGCGCAGCCCTCCATTTCTTCAAGCAGGGCGTTGGCGAAGCGCTGGTTCACACTCCGGTAGCACTCCCAGTCGGCGGCGCGGAAGATGGGGCGCGTGTGAGCGATGTGGCACAGCGGCCACAGACCCTCATTGGCAAATCCATCGTAGTAGCTGGACTCCTCTTCATTCGAGAGCCATACGCGGCGCAGGGTATAGCGCGGATCGTTGGGCGGCACGCGGAGGCGGTCGAATTCATCCACGGTAGCGGCGTCAGCGTTGCCGCTGCCGCTGGCTACCCAGACTCCCTCGCAGGCGCTCAGCACCGGCTCAATGGCCGTGACAAGGCCGCTGGGCGGGACAATGCACACCAGTTCGCGCCCCTGGCGGACGTGCATGTAGGGCTCGCGGTTTGACACAGCAAAGATGCGGCTGGAGCCGAAGCGGTCGCGCATGTACACGGCGAGGCGCTCGGCAGTCCACAGATTTTCGCCGGCATTGCGCAGGCGCGCTTCAGCCTCGGCCGCGGCACGCGCGGCCAGCAGGTTTTCCGCCATGGTTTCCACTTCGCGGGCGAGGGGCGTAAACATGTTGATCTCATGCGCACGAGCATCCCCGGGCTCGTCTGGGTTCCCGATGCGCAGTCGCCGCAAGCGCTCCGCAACCCGCGTCATGGGCTGCATAAGGAACCACCGCACCATGACAAGTGTGACACCGGTGATAAGCACCATCAGGGCCACAATCCGCCAGAAGCTGCGCCGCCACACATCGTAAGCCTGGCCGCGGATATAACTTGCATCGGTGACGAGAACCAGCGCGCCCTGCAGGCTGTCGCCGTTGTGGAGCGGCAATACTTGTTCGAGCCACTGCATGTCTCCGGCATGCCCGAAGGCGCCTACGTCCGCGCCCTTGCGCAGCGATTTCTGAATCGGCGCATACGAGATGGACCGCAACAGGGCAGCAGGCCCGGTTGCGGCAAGTACCTTACCCTCGGGATCGTAAACAGCCAGGGCAAGGGCCCCCGTCTCAGCCTTGGCATGCTCAATCAGAACCGAAAGCACAGAAATGTCGCCTACCGCCAGGGCTTGCTCCAGCGTGGGCTGAATGCTGACGCCCATCCACCTTGACCGCCGCTCCAGTTCCTGGCGCAAAAAGTGCTTATGCGCCAGGACATCAAAATATGTGGAGGCTATGGAAACCAGCGTCACGCAGGCGGCAAGAGCAAGGATCAGCCGTAGGCGAAAAAAATGCATGATTACCTCCCCATACCCTTATTAGAAGCGTGCCGATTGCGCTGTGTCGAGGGGAATGTACCTAGTTAAACCGCATTCTGTTTGTTTTCAACTATATGCCAACTGATATTCTTTACCGGCATAGCCCCGCTTGCGGCAGAATGCTGATTTTTTTGCGCGAAGTGTCGAAGGTGGCCGTCCAAGGTGGAAATGGGCCCGTCATGCGCTATCCTGTGCATGAGAGCGGCGACCTCTCCATCCTGCATTTCACGGTTTGGGAAACGAATGGCGATAGATACGATCGACAAAACCGCCAAACATATCGTGCTTACCGTGCAGGATTATTCCCTGTTCGCTTTTCGCGCGACGGCGAACCTTGTTCGCCCGCCCATCTACTGGCCAGACTTCTTTATTCAGTCGGACATCATCGGCGTTGGGTCCACTTCCATTGTAGTGCTTGCCGGGTTCTTTACGGGGGGCGTTCTGGCACTGCAATCGGCAGCCACGCTCTCCGCCTTCGGTGCCACGGCCGTTACAGGGCGGTTTGTGAGCATGTCGATGATCCGCGAATTGGGCCCAGTGCTCACCGGCATCATGGTTTCCGGACGCAATGCGTCGTCCATGGCCAGTGAGTTGGGCTCAATGGTAGTGACTGAACAGATCGACGCCATGCGCGCGTTGGGTGTGGACCCGCTGCGGAAACTGGTGACGCCGCGCGTCTTTGCCTGCATCTCAATGCTGTTTTTCCTCACGATTCTGGCTGACTTCTGCGGACTCCTGGGCGGCGCCGCCGTCACGGTCTTCATGAATCACCAGAACGGCACGCAGTACTTCTCGATGGCCTATGAATACCTTCGCTATCCCGACATTTTGCAAGGCCTTGTCAAACCGCTCTTTTTCGGCTACATTATCGCCTCGATCGGCTGCTTCTATGGCATGAGAACTACGGGGGGCACGCAGGGCGTCGGCCGCTCCACGATTCAGGCCGTGGTCACCTCCTCAGTGCTCATCATCTTCGTGGACTTCCTGATCAGTCAGGTGATGATCGCGCTCTTCAACCGATGACGACAACGCCGACAATCGTGCCGAAGAAACAGCACCTTCCCGAAGGCGCAGGGCCGGCACTTGCCTTTCGCGATGTGTCCATTGCCTTTGCGGGACCGCCGGTGTTGCAGGAAGTAAGCTTCACAGTCGCGCCCGGCGAAACACGCGTTCTGCTGGGTCCGGCCGGAGTGGGCAAGAGCGTGCTCCTCAAGTTGGCCAATGGCCTGCTGCGCCCCGACAAGGGCAGCGTCAGCCTGTTCGGTGAAGATATCTCTCACATGCGCGAAGAGGATCTCTTCACCTTGCGCACCCGCACGGGAATGGTTTTCCAGGAGGGCGCCCTGTTTGATTCGCTCACGGTGCGGGACAACGTAGCCTATCAGCTGATTCAGGAGCGCGTTGACGACGCAGAGATTGACACCCGCGTTCGCGAGGCTCTGCGCTTTGTGGGGCTTGAGGAGACGTTCAGCCTGCTTCCGAGCAGCCTCTCCGGGGGCATGCGCCGCCGCGTGGCGATTGCGCGGGCACTGATCCACAAGCCTGAACTGCTGCTCTACGACTCGCCCACGGGCGGCCTTGACCCGGTCACCTCCACCACCATCATCGAACTGATTGTGAAGCAGCGGGATGTGTACCGCACGCCGTCCCTGATGGTGACCCATCGGCTGCAGGACGCGTTCACGATGATCTCTCATCGCTACAACGAAGCAGAGGGCCGCATGGAACCCTTGCCGAAAGGCGAGATCGATGTGAATACAACCTTCCTGATGCTCTCAGAGGGCCGCTTGATCTTCGATGGCTCGCTGAGTGATTTGGTCAGCAGCCCGGATCCGTTTGTGCGCGAGTTTCTGGAGTAATCAGGGCTGCGCATTTGCCAGTGCGGCCCCCCTTCTGAAACGACTGCTTGACTGGATACAATGAAACAATCGGCCCTGCATCCTCTAACGCGAATCGTTCGAGTGGCCGGTTATTTGCGCATCCATTCGCCCGAAACCCGCAACCCGAACGGTATCGTCGCCCGGCGGGTGCGACAGGCGTAAACGAGGAATGAGCTTGGCACGGTTACGCACGGTCCTTTTGCTTACGCTGGTGCTGGCATTGTCGGCAGGCAGGCGGGCTGTCGCGTATTCCCTGCTCACACACGAGCAACTTATTGACCTGACGTGGCAGGACTCGATTGTTCCGCTGCTGCTGAGCTACTATCCCACGTTGACCCCGGCGGAACTGGAACAGGCTCGGGCCTACGCGTACGGCGGCTGCGTGATCCAGGACATCGGCTACTACCCGTTTGGCGATGAAGCCTTCTCAAACCTGACGCACTATGTGCGTTCGGGCGATTTTGTGGTGAATCTGTTCCGCAACGCACAGAATGCGAATGAGCTCGCCTTCGCCGCGGGCGCGCTCTCGCACTATCTTGGAGACACGATAGGCCACTCCGTCGCTACGAATCGCGCGGTGGCAATCGAGTTTCCCAAGCTGCGCAAGAAGTATGGCCCTGTGGTGAGCTACGCCGACGGAAGACACGAGCATGTGCAGACGGAATTTGCGTTTGATATAGACGAGATTGCGCATCATCGGATGGCCCCGATCCGCTATCTGAGGCACATCGGGCTGAAGGTACCCGTCCACCAGCTTGCCTTGGCCTACTATCAGACGTACGGCCTGACTGAAACTTTCTCCATTGCAAAAGGCCGCCGCTTCAACGTTGCCGGATACCGCTTTGCGGTGCGCACCTTTATCCCGCGCATTGCGTACGCGGTGACCCTGCTGCATCACGGCAAAGAGCCGAAAGAACCTGTTTCCCCAGAGGTTGCGGAAATTGAGAAAGAGGCTGCCACGGTGGCAGCGCAGAATCACTGGGATCTCTATCGCCACAAAGCGGGCATCGGCACCTACACCCTGGCCGGCCTGCTGTTTGTGTTGCCCAAGGTGGGCTCGCTGAAGCTGGTTGCCGTAAAAGGCCCATCGGCAGAAACTGAGGCCGACTACATGCACAGCCTTGCGCTGTCGATTGGGGCCATGCGGCAGATGGTCGCCCGGTTTACGCCGCCCTCAACGACGGCAAATAATGCTGCTGCGGCTACGCATTCCGGCCCCCTGTCAGTAAGTACACAAGCGGATGACCTGGCCGCCAGCACGGTTGGACCCCGGCAGGTCTGGGTGCCGCGGCATCCGCTTCCCAATCGCGACTTGGACACGGGACAAGTGGTGCAGCCAGGCGGATACCCACTGACCGACTCAACCTATGCTCGCCTGCTGCACCGCCTTACGCGGCATCCACTGCAGCCGATCCCTCCAGGCATCAAGGAGGACATCCTGGCGTATTACGCACATCCCGACCTGCCGATTACAACCAGGAAGAACCGTGCGGAATGGGCGCAGGTGCAGGCCGACCTGGTGAAACTCGGCCAGATGCCGACGAGCACGGAACCGGCGCCGTATCCCACATACGGAGAAGACGAGGAAGGAGCGCAGTAGGAGCGTTCTCGACTGCTGCACTCCGGGACGAATCCCCTAACCTTTCCTACATCCTCCGCAATCTGCTAGCCTTGCAGTTTCGGGCTTCTTATGAAACGGCAGGTGTAATCATGGGCTTTAAATTTCAGGGTGTTGATTTTCTCAATCTCGATTCCTTCTTCAATGAAGACGAACTGCTGGTGCGGCGCACGGCGCGCGAGTTTGTTGACGACAAGATCATTCCCATCATCGAAGAGTGCTACCGCACAGAGCGCTTTCCGCGCGAACTGGTGCCAATGATGGGCGAACTCGGCTTCTTTGGCGCCAGCCTTGAGGGCTACGGCTGCGCGGGCATGTCCAATGTCGAGTACGGACTGGTGATGCAGGAGTTGGAGCGCGGCGACTCCGGTCTGCGCAGCTTCGTCAGCGTGCAGTCCGCGCTGGTCATGTATCCCATTTACACCTTCGGCTCCGACGAGCAGAAGAACACCTGGCTGCCTGGCCTCGCCAAAGGCGAAAAGATCGGCTGCTTCGGCCTCACAGAGCCCGGCTTCGGCTCCAATCCAGGCGGCATGACCACCACCGCACGCAAGGTGGGCAATGAGTACATACTCAACGGCGAAAAGATGTGGATCACCTCCGGCAATGTCGCCGACATCGCCATCGTCTGGGCAAAGGTTGAAAACGAGGACGGCCGCGTGCGTGGCTTCCTCGTCGAAACGGATCGCCCCGGCTTCCGCGCCGACGAAGTGCATGGCAAGTGGTCGCTACGCGCCTCCGTCACCAGCGGCCTCACGCTGCAGGATGTCCACATACCCGAGGCCAACCTGCTACCCGGCACCGGCGGCCTCAAGAGCCCGCTGATGTGCCTGAACCAGGCCCGCTACGGCATCAGCTGGGGCGCGATCGGCGCGGCAATGGCCTGCTATGACACGGCGCTCCAGTACGCTCAAACCAGAAAACAATTCCGCAATCAGCCCATCGCCAGCCATCAACTCATCCAGGAAAAGCTGGTGTGGATGATCAGCGAAATTTCCAAGGGGCAACTGCTTTCACTGCATGTGGGCAAGCTGAAAGATGCGCGCAAGGAAGGCTTCCAGCACATCTCCATGGCCAAGCGCAACAATGTGTGGATGGCGCTGGAGTGCGCGCGCATGGCCCGCGACATCCTGGGCGCAAACGGCATCACCGAGGACTATCCCATCATGCGCCACATGATGAATCTCGAATCCGTGAAGACCTACGAGGGCACGCACGACATTCACGCGCTCGTCATCGGCCAGAGCATCACCGGCATCGCCGCATACTAGCGCAGCATGGGCCGCGCTTCCTCATCGCGCGGCCCTGTGCCTTTCCGCTTAACTGCGCCCTGCGGTTCTTTCCACACGCATCGCGCTCGCCGGATGCGTAAGCGCAGCCATCAGCGCGGCCACATCGCCAATCGCTGCGCCGAGCCCGCACGGCAGCAACGCACAGGCAGCCGCGGCCTGCGGCAGGGCCTCGGCAGCAATCACCATGCGTGCCGGGCCAAGAATCAGCTCCCCCAGCGCGACTCCGAGCGAACCAAACACAATCACCTGCGGATTCAGCGCATCGATCAGCAGCGCCAGCCCGCGCCCCATCCACTTGCCCGCCTCGTCGGCAACCTGCAAGGCATCACGGTCGCCCGCCAGCATCGCCTCCACCAGCGCGCGAATCGGCGTCAATGAACTCCAGCGCGCAGGAAACATCTGCGCGGCCAGTTCCACCATCCCCGCGCCCGACGCAAACGACTCCCACGAGCCGCGCTTGCCAAAGCCCAGCGGCCCATCCTCGGCCAGCCGCCAGTGGCCGATTTCGCCCGCCGTGTCGCTGGCTCCGCGCACAATCTGCCCATTCACAATGAACCCTCCGCCCACGCCCGTGCCGAAGGTAAGAAAGATCAGGTGCCGGAGGTCGGGCCGATTCCTGCCCACGCCAAAATAAAACTCCGCCAGCGCGCCTGCGTTTCCGTCATGCTCCACAAACACCGGCCGGCCCGGAAAGGACTCGGCCAGCCGCGCTTTCAGCGGCACATTGTGCCAGCCCGGCAGATGCGGCGGATCAATGAGGAAGCCTTCTTCGATTTTCAGCGGACCACCAATGGAGACGCTGATCGCGCCAATGGACCGCCCCTCGCGCTCCGCCTCATTCATGAGCGATCTAGCGCCGCTCACAATCTCAGGAAACGTCACGGCGAATGGCTCCGTTGCGCGTGTCGCCATCTCCACGCGCTGCAGAATGCGGCCGTCGCGCGCGCCCTCCACGCATGCCGTCTTGGTGCCGCCAATGTCGAGGCCGAGAATGGTGCGCTGTCCGGTTTGCATATTCTTCACTGATGCGATTGCGCTCTGCCCGCTGTCAGACTTCGTGAGGATTCGCCCGAATTCTACCATCGAAAGCAAAAACTCAAGAGCGAGTTGCGCGCAAGACTCGACAAGAGTCGCCGGATGCGGCATAGTCGATGCCATGCTCAGACTTGTACAGTCATTTCGCTTTCTTCTTTTTTGCTCCTGTCTAGGCCTCACTGCCGCCGCACAACAGTCGGCTCAGCCAGCCATCGTGCTCCACGCTGCGCGCCTTCTCCAGGTGGATACCGGCAAGCTTCTGCAGCCCGGTGAGGTGCTCGTTGAAGGCGAGCGCATCCGCGCTGTGGGCTCATCGGTCGAGCATCCCGCGGGCGCTCGGGTGATTGATTTGGGAGACACCAC
The DNA here is from genome assembly GCA_021780075.1 of Acidobacteriota bacterium. GTDB lineage: Bacteria > Acidobacteriota > Terriglobia > Terriglobales > Acidobacteriaceae > Telmatobacter. The sequence continues at coordinate 99,371 of JAJXZL010000028.1, read as the reverse complement.
GCTGCTGCCCGGCTTGATTGACGCGCATGTGCATCTCTTCCTCCACCCCGGCGCAGAAGACCTGCAGACGGTGGTCGAGTCCGTGCCGTGGCGCACAATTCTGGCAGAGCAGGCGGCCAAAGCCGACCTCCTCGCTGGCTTCACCGCCGAGCGCGACATGGGCACCGAGGGCGCAGGCTCCGCCGACACTGCCGTGCGCAACGCCATCGACCAGGGCATCATCCCCGGCCCGCGCCTGCGCGTCAGCGGCAACGCCATTGACATTCTGGGCGGCCACGAAGACGCCAAACGCTACAACCCCGCGCAGCATGTGCTCTCGAATGCGGACTACGCCAACTCCGCCGAGCAGATTGTCGAGGTCATGCGCGAACAGCACAAGCAGGGCTCGGACTTTGCCAAGATCTACGAAACCGGCCCCGACCGCATGATCGATGGAGTACTGCACACGCCCTACCAGTACACAGCCGCGCAATTGTCAGCCGCCGTTGAAGAGGCGCGGCGCATGGGAACCACCGTAGGCGTGCACGCCATGGGCGAGCCGGGAACGCTCTACGCCGCGCAGGCAGGCGTCGCTTCCATTGACCACGCAACGCAGCTCAGCGATGAGACCGTGCGCCTGATGAAGCAGAAGGGCATCTTCGCCGTGCCCACCTTCACCATCTTTGACTACTTTGCACACCACCGTGAATCACAGGACCAGGCCGCTGCCGAGGCGGCTCTGCTCAAGTACAAGATTGCCGAGTTCAAAAAGCAGGTGGCCGCCGGCGTTCCCTTTGCCGTGGGTTCAGACGTGGGACCATTCCCTCACGGCACGCAGGCCCGCGAACTGACGCTGATGGTCAACTATGGCATGACGCCCCTGGCCGTGCTGCAAGCCGACATGATTAACGGCGCAAAGCTGCTGGGCTGGCAGGGCCAGATTGGCGAGTTAAAGCCCGGCTACTTCGCCGACATCATCGCCGTACCCGGCGACCCGCTCAACGACATCAGCGCTGTGGAGCACGTGCGCTTTGTCATGAAGAATGGCGCGGTGGTGCGCGAGTAAGCCTTACACCACCACCGTAAAGCTGTCCTCGCTGCGCGTCACCGCGTGGTACAGCGTGTCGCGCTCCACAGGCACGCGGCCGGCCTCGGTGATGAGGCGGCACAGATCCTTGCGCGTCATGCCCTGCGGTGTGGTGGCTCCGGCGTCGTGGTAAATCTTCTCTTCGACCACGGTGCCATCCAGGTCGTCCGCGCCGAAGCGCAACGCAATCTGCGCGATCTTGGGCGTGAGCATCTGCCAGTACGCCTTGATGTGCGCAAAGTTGTCCAGCAGCAGGCGGCTCACGGCAATCTGGCGAATGTCCGTCAGTCCCGTCGTCACCGGCAGGTGGTCCAGCGGCGTGTTCTCCGGGTGAAAGGCCAGAGGAATGAAGGTCTGGAATCCGCCTGTCTCGTCCTGCACCTCGCGCAGTTTTAGCAGGTGATCCACGCGGTCTTCGTCGTTCTCAATATGGCCGTAGAGCATGGTTGCGTTGGACTTGAAGCCCATCTTGTGGGCCAGCCGCGCCGTCTCCAGCCATTCGCTGCCGTCAATCTTGTGGTCGCAGATGATGGAGCGCACGCGCGCGGAAAAAATTTCGGCCCCGCCGCCGGGCATGGAATCCACGCCCGCCTCGCGCATCTTCTTCAGCGTTTCTTCGATGCTGAGTTTTGCCCTGCGCGCCAGGAAGGCCACCTCCACCATGGTGAAGGCCTTGACGTGAACCTTCGGAAAGCGCTGCTTGAGCCCGCGCACCAGGTCCAGAAAATATTCGAGCGGCAGGTCGGGGTGCAGCCCGCCGACAATGTGAAACTCCGTCACCGCCTCAGAGTAGCCCGAGGCCGCCGTCTGCCACGCTTCCTCAAGCGCCATGGTGTAGCCAAGCGGATCGCCCTTCTTGCGACCGAAGGCACACAGCTTGCAGGCTGCCACACAAACATTGGTGGGGTTGATATGACGGTTGACGTTAAAGTACGTCACGTCGCCGTGAAGCCGCTCGCGAACATGATTGGCCAGCCAGCCCACGGCCAACACGTCTGACGACCCGTAGAGTGCCAGCCCTTCGTTGAAGTCGAGCCGCTCGCCCGCCATGACTTTGGCGGCGATAGGTTCAAGCCGGCGGTCGTGGCTTTGAAACGCGGAAGAGGAGCGGGAACCAGTTGCTTCAGCCTGCATGTTCTAATTCTACCGAATTCAGGTGAAGCAGATCACTTCTGGCCCACCTCCACCACCGCCGCGCGGGGCTCGACCAGCACGCCGTTGTAGAGCGAAGCGGCCAGCAGGCGCCCGCCGGCATTGCGCACAGCGGAGAGCCGATAACCCGTCTGCCACCACTTCCAGTTCAGATCTTTGGGGTCAATCGCATACACAAAATCGCTGCCGCGCGAAGTGACCAGCACCTTGTTGAGCTTTGCGTCAAAGTAGAGTTCATCCAGATCGACGAGCGGCAGGCGCTGAACCCACATCCATGACTTGCCCAGGTTGCGCGTGAAATAGACCCCCTCGCGCGCACCGAGCCAGAGCGTGCCGTCGGGCGCAAAGGCGATGCTGTGAATGCGCGTGAGCACCGTGGGGATGCCCATGGGCCACCAGGTCTGGCCTCCATCGCGGGAGAGAACAACGCCATCCTGCCGGGCCGCGGCCATCACCGCTCCGTGCGAGGTAACCGAGAGATAGCCGACCACGCCCAACACTGGACCACCTTGCCAGGTGGCGCCTTGGTCGCGACTGGTGAACAGCCCGCCGGATGTAGCGGCAAGCCACGCGTCGCCGGAAAGATCAAACCCGTAGACGCGGCCGTCCATCACGCGCAGCTTGTCTTTCACGCGCTTTTCCACATTCACGCGTGTGCCGCGGAGGTGCTCGGTAGCCGTCTTCACGAGGGTATTTGCAATGGTGTTCCGCGGCTGCCAGGCAGAGGCATCCGGGGGCAAGGCGAAGATGCCGTCGTTGGTTCCTGCGAGGATGCTCCCATCCGGCGCCTGCGCCAGTGCGAAGACGTCGCGCCCATCCAGGCCGTCCGCAATCTGCTTCCACGCAATGCCTCCATTTTGGGAGACGAAGACGCTGCCATAGCTTTTGTCGTTGACTACGCCGGCGAAGATACGCGCTGGGTTGTTGTTATCCACCAGCAGCGCCTCGACCTTGCGCTCAGAAAATCCGCCGTTCGAGGGCGCAAAGCTGGCCCCGCCGTCACTGCTGGCCAGCACGCCGCCGCGATCGGTCGCGAGCAGCACATACTCGGGCTGGGCGGGATCGACATAAACATCATTCACGATCACGTCCGGCCCCGTCATACGCTTGAAGGTCCTGCCGCCATCCACAGTCTTGTAAAGCCCCTCCGTGGTTCCGGCATAAACGACTTCGCGGTGCACGGGATCCTGGCGCAGTACGCGCGTCCGCCGCGCGGTGGAAGGGATGCCCTGAATCTTGCGGAAGAGTTCGCCCGCACTTTCACTCTTGTAGATGCCGCTGCACGCGCTGGCATACACCACCCGAGGCTTGTCAGGATCAATGATGATCGAGAAGACGTCCGAGTCGTCGATCACGCCCTTCTTGATGTTGTGCCAGGTCTTGCCGCCATCGGAGGTCTTCCAGGGCAGGTGCCAGGTGCCGGCGTACACAATTTCAGGATTGGCCGGATCGATGGCGAGCGACTCAATCTCATGAATTTCGCGGCTGCCGTGCGGGCTGATTGCGGCCCAGTTCTCGCCCCCATCGCTGCTGCGGAAGACGCCTTCGAGGGTTCCTGCAAATAGTATTTGAGGATCAGATGGAGCCATTGCGAAGGCGCGAATGGACTGGCCGTGGAGGCCCCTGGACTCGCTCCAGTTTCTGCCGCCGTCGCGGCTTATCCACAGGCCGCCGTCAGGGTGATCCACCATCCACGCTGCGGCATACACAACGGCAGGATTCGCCGGATCGACGACGATGTGATCGACCACCAGGTCGTCAGAGGCGGCAAGCTTGGCAAGTCGATGCCACGAGGCGCCGCGGTCCGCCGACTCATAGATCCAACTGTTTGTGGTGCCGAGATACAAGTGGTCGGGCTGCCCCGGCACAGCCGCAATAGAACGTGCATCGCCGCCTTCCGGGCCGACGGCCGCCCAGGGCAGCTGGGCCCACAGGGTTGGCAGCGCAAAGGAAAAAAGGCAGAGCACGAGGGCCCGCGCACGCAGTGCAGACCTGGAGGGTGAAACAGGGCAAATCCGCCGAAACCGCATCAAACAAACTGCTCCCAAATTCAAGAAAAGAACCTGCATTAAGAGTGCCATAAAACCAAAGAGGCTGACCGTGACTCCGATCAGCCTCTCAAAGATTGCAGAGAAATCTACTCCGCCGCTCGCCAGGCCTTCACCACGATTGGGTGAAGTGCCTGACGGGCAGCTTTGTTTCATCAGAGGCCCGGCCTGTTCCTTACTGGGCCGCGGGCGCCTTGGCCGCCGAGTGATGATGCTTCTTGGCCGCCAGGGGCTTGCGCGCCTGGGCCTTCACGGCAGACTCATCGACCGGGGTGGTTCCCTGTACGTCGGAACCGAAGTTGGCGCCAGCCGGTACAAGGTAATTCTCCACCGTCTGTCCATCCTGGGTTCCGGTTGCTACGCTGACGCGGGAAGCATCAATGCCCTTCTCCGTCACCAGGTAGTCCTTGGCATTTACAGCGCGCTGTGCGTCAAACTGCTCGACTTTGGCATGCTTGTGCTTCGCCGCATACTTCTCTTGCTTTGCGGTCTTGGCCTTCTCCTTGGCATCGGAGTTGCCAATTACAACCGCCTTGGCGTCAGGCTGCTTCTGCAGGTCGAGGGCAATTTCATCCAGGCAGGCCTTGGCTTCGTTGTCCACACGGGTCGGACGGTTCTTGTCCTTCTCGAAGGAGAGCGAGCAGAGAGCCTGGGCATGCGGAACCGGCGGAGGCGGCGGAGCCACAATGGTCACGCTGGTATTTGTCGTAGCCGTGTGATTCTTGTCGTCCGATACCTTGCACGTAATTTCGACTGGGCCAGTGGGCGCGCCGGTCGAAGAAAACGTTGCGGTATTTCCGCTTCCAGCAATGCTGCCTGCCGCCGCCGAGTAGCTATAGGTCAGCGGACGGTTCTGCGGGCTCATGCCGGTAGCCGTTACAGTGCTGCTGTCGCCCGGCTTGAGCGTTCCCGGGTTGGCCGCGCAGCTGATCGTGGGCGGCTCGAACTCCTTGACCGTGAAGCTGGAGGAGCATTCGGCAGTCTGGCCGGGCTTCAGGCCTTCTTTGCCCTTCTTCCCTTCCTTGACTTCCGCCTTGACCGTATAGTTACCCGGGTCGAGCGAACCGGTGGCAACCGTGGCCGTGGTCCCGGTCCCGGTTACGCCGGTTCCGGACCAGCTATACACTACGCTGTTGTTTTTCTTGGTACTCACCGACCCGGGGGTCGCGGTGACCGTGACCGGCTCGCCGGCGAAGATGGATGGAGGGGTGGCATTGCATGCCAACGTGATGGGCGGAGCCTTTTTGCATCCCATGGGCAAAAGGGTCGCGCCTGCCGCAGCCAGAACCAGACAAACAGACTTCAAATTTCGCGAATACATTTCATTCTCCTGCGCAATCATGCTGAATAACCGGGGAAATTTCTTTCTCTGGGGATCAATGCGTCCCCTCCCCTGCCTTAGTTAGCCATCTCATAGGCCAGGACCTTGTGCATTTGCGGCGTCACCCCGGTCTCATTTGACCGGGGTGACGCCCCGCACATCGGCCGCGGCCTATTTTTTGGACTTCTTCTTGCTCGGCGCCGGTGTCTTCTGGTCCAGAAGAGTCATGGCATCGGCAGCGTTGAACGGGAACTGGCGCACCGATTGTTGGCCCGTGGTGCTCAGAGTGATGTCCACACGGCGGTTTTGAGCAAGGACGATGACGGCCAGCTTGCGCAGAACCTTCTGGCGCTCCGCTGCGCTCAGGTCAGGATTCTGATTGAGCATGTCCTTCACCTCGGCGGAGGTAAGCTGATGCTCTTCGCCAACGGCCTGTGTCTGAATGCTGGAATCAGGAACACCCTGCTCAACCAGAAACGCCTTGGTGCGCGCGACACGGCGCTCGGAAAGTGCCTGGTTGAACTTAGGCGTTCCGCGCACATCCGTATGTCCAGTCAAGGTCAGGTGCGTGTTCGGCTTGAGTTCGAGGTACCTCTTGAAGTCCGTGGCGAGTTTGATCAGGGTCTGCTGCTGGCTTTCCACCAGTCCGCCATTGGGATTCGTGACCCTGGGCAGATTGGTCGGGAAGAAGACGCTGTGCAATGCCAGGCGAGACTCGAGTTGCTTTACCTCCGGAGATTCGACGGGAGGCGGAGGCGGTGCCTGGATCGTCAGGCTCGAGTTCGCGGTTGCGGTTTGGCCCTTGTCGTCGGCAACGTTGCACGTGATATTCATGGTCCCGGCCGGAGCGCCAGTCGAAGAGTACGTCGCGGTGTTGCCCGTGCCGTTGATGGTGCCGCCTGCAGCCGAGTAAGTGTAGGTAAGTGGACGATTCTGCGGGCTCACGCCGGTTGCAGTAATCGTGCTCGACTCGCCAGGCTTGATGGTGGTCGGGTTGGCCGAGCAGGTGACCGTCGGCGGATCAAACTGCTTGACGGTATAGGTGGTGGAACCCTCGGCGGTCTGCCAGGGCTTGAGGCCTTCCTTGCCGGGTTTGCCCTGCTTTACGCCGCATTTCACGGTGTAGGTGCCGGGAGCCTGGTTGGTCGTGTTGACCGTGGCGGTGGCATCCTTGCCGGTCACGCCGTCGCCGCTCCAGTTATAAACCGTGTTGTGCTTGGGATTCAGGTTGCCCGCCGTCCCCGTAACCGTAACCGGATCGCCCGGATACACCGTGGTCGGATTGGCGGAGCAGGCCATGGTCACGGCCGGCGGAGGCGCAATGGTGCCGACGTGGTACACAACGCCCGTGCTCAGGCGCGCTGCATTGATGTTGGCGCGTCCGCCATAGACATTGGGACCAAAGTTGGCATGCATGTACTCATAGTCCGCCTGGAAAACGCGCAATGCAAAACGATGATTGAAGAATGGCAATTCATAGTCCAGGCCGCCGCCGGCTGTGAGGTCCGGTCCCCAGCGGAATGGATTGTGGTACGGGCCATCTATCCGGGCGCCACCAACAAGACCATGAACAAACGGGGTAATATCACCGGCCGGATAGCGACCAATCAGGCCACCGGCAATGGTTGTAAATCCGTCGTTGTTTCCACGCGTGCCAATGGGGTCGGTGGCAGGATTCGAGACGCCATACTGATGAAGACCGAACTCAGCCTGCGCGCCCACGAACTTATTGAAGAAATACGCGCCGCTGAAAAGCCCGCCCACATTCACTGCCTTGTAGGAAAAGGGCTGAACCTGACCGCTCGGCATCGGCACATCGACAGTGCCTTTCGGCGCCAGGTAGCTGAAACCAGTGAAGATATCCCACTTGGATGGAGAGTACTCCGAGGCGGCCTTCGTGGTCGGCTTGGCCGCGTCCTGGGCTGCCAGCGCGACAGGCATGACCGCAACACAAGTCAACGCCATAACCTGGCACAAAGACTTCAAAGTTTGCGAATACATTTTGTTATCCTCCGCAATCAAAACCGATCGTTCTTAAGGAAAGCGGTTATTGGCAAACACCGCTTCCGAATTGACAATTGCGCTCCGTCAAAGTAAGCGAAAAAACCGACTAAGCACCATTAAACGTACCATAAGGAGAATCGGGCAGAGCACATTTTTTCAATGAGTTGCCTAACTAGTTCCCCCTTGGGACCAGCGCGCGCAGTGAATTGCTACCTTTGCAAGCGCCTAAAGTAATAGCACTTCGGCGGTTGCAACTCAACCAACGTTCAATGTCTTAAGCAGGCTTCGCGGCTCGCGCTGAATCTTCTCCTGTAGAAGCGTAATGGCGTATAAAAGTTGCTCAGGCCGTGGAGGGCAGCCCGGAACATATACGTCGACAGGTATCACCTGATTCACTCCCTGCACGATCGCGTAGTTATTAAATACGCCGCCGGACGTGGCGCAGGCACCCATCGAAATCACCCATTTTGGCTCCGGCATCTGATCGTAGAGACGACGAACCACCGGGGCCATCTTCTGGGAGACGCGGCCAGCGACGATCATCAGATCGGCCTGCCGGGGCGAAGGCCTGAAGACCTCCGCGCCAAAGCGCGCCACATCATAGCGCGATGCGCCCATCGACATCATCTCAATGGCGCAGCAAGCCAGACCAAAGGTCACGGGCCACACAGAACTCTTGCGAACCCAGTTCACGGCAAAGTCCAGCGAGGTGAGCAGAACACCCTCGGGTTGCTCGTAGCCGTAAGTTACTTCTTTGAGCTTGGCGCGGTTCTTTGCGCTGCTCTCCAGTGCCCCAAATAGATACCGATCGCGCTCTTCAGTGGCCGCCATGCTCTCCATCATACCCCTCCGGCCCCCGTTCAAGAACGTGACGCAACTCACAAAAGGAGCGATCTGCTCCCTGAAATTCCTGCGACAAAATGTTTCTTATTCCATCAGCAGCTTCGTCTCACATCGTGCTCCGGCAAGTCAGCCGCTCAGATCGGAAGCTATGCCCAGCCCCCTGGACGCAGTAGCGTTTTTTATTCCCGGGAAGTACGAAATCTTTATGGGAACCTTATATCGGCTCTCATATTCTGGAGTGTTTCCTGGTCAGCCTAAACTGCGGTGAACGTCCAACAAACTGGCGCCTGGAGGAGATCGTTCTTCAGGCGCTTCGAGCAACCCGGAACCGCTCAAGCATCTGGCGGCTCACAGGCCAGATTTTCTGCCGGCAGGTGAGCGGAACTGTTTAATTGGAGCAAAATCAACGATGTACAGTCGTAGTGTCAAGTTTTCCCTGGCCTCTGCAGTTCTCTGTCTTCCCACTCTGGCGCTGGCCCAGACACCCGCTTCGGCACCATCCACCCAGGCCCAGATTGCCGCTCTGCAACAAGCGGTCCAGAATGCACAGTCCAACGCCGACAATGCGTGGATGCTGGTTTCAGCGGCCCTGGTGCTGCTGATGACCGGCCCGGGCCTCGCGCTCTTCTACGGCGGTCTGGTGCGCCGCAAGAATATCCTCGGCACCATGATGCAGAGCTTTGCCATGATGGGTCTGGTAACAGTTCTTTGGGCAGTTGCCGGATACTCCCTTGCCTTCGGCCACGGCAATTTCTTCATCGGCGGGTTTGAGCATCTGTTTCTGCGCGGCGTGAGCCTCTCGCCAAACCCCGACTATGCACCAACCATTCCCGAGCAGACCTACATGGTCTACCAGCTCATGTTCGCGATTATCACTCCGGCGCTGATTACCGGCGCATTTGCCGAGCGCATGAAGTTCAGCGCCATGGCGGTGTTTCTCTCCCTATGGTCGCTGCTCGTCTACAGTCCCATGGCGCATATGGTCTGGGGTGTAGGCGGACTGCTCAACGCAAACGGCGGGCACATCCCGAGCCTGGACTTTGCCGGCGGCACCGTGGTGCACGTCACCTCGGGCGTATCGGCGCTGGTCACGGCCATTTACCTGGGCAAACGTATCGGCTACCCCCATACCAACATGCCGCCCCACTCCATGGTGCTCAGCTTTATTGGCGCCTGCCTGCTGTGGGTGGGCTGGTTCGGATTCAACGCGGGCAGCGCCCTCGGCTCCGGGCCGCTGGCCACCAGCGCATTTATCAACACGCATTTCGCCGCTGCGTCCGCGGCGCTTGGCTGGACGATTGCCGAGTGGATTCACAATGGCAAGCCCACCGCCCTAGGCGCAATCTCAGGCGCAGTCGCCGGGCTGGTTGCCATCACGCCGGCCTCGGGATACGTGCAGCCTTTCTCCGCACTGCTCATCGGCCTTATCGCTGGCGCTTTCTGCTCGCTCATGGTCTTCAAGGTCAAGAGCTTCTTCGGCTATGACGACTCCCTTGACGCGTTTGGCGTGCACGGAGCTGGCGGAACGCTGGGCGCGATTCTTACCGGCATCTTTGCCACCAGCGCCATCAACGCAGCCTTTGGCAAGGATGCCGCAGGCAACCCGAACGCTACTGGAGTTCTGGATGGCCACTGGGGCCAGTTGCTGAACCAGACAGCGGGCGTGTCGATTGCCTGGGGACTTTCAATTGTAGGAACACTGGTGCTTCTTTTTATCGTGGACAAGGTCATCGGACTGCGCGTCACGGCTGAGGATGAATGGGCTGGACTCGACCTCTCGCAGCACGGTGAAGAAGGCTACGATCTCAATTCCTGAACCGGCGTATGGAAAAGAATGGGCCGGGCTCGCGCACAGGGCCGCCCGGCCTGATACGCTGTCAAGCGAGGCGTTTATTTATGCTCAAAATTGAGGCGGTTCTCCAGCCTTCAAAACTGGATGCAGTCAAAGATGCGCTGCTCGAAGCAGGCATCGAAGGCATGACGATTCTTGAGGCCCGCGGCCATGGCCGCCAGAAGGGCCACACGGAGTTTTACCGCGGCCGCGAGTATACGGTCGACCTTCTTCCCAAGGTAAAAATCGAGATGGTGGTCAGCGACGACCTGAAAGAGAAAGTGGTCCAGGCCATCATCAGCGCGGCGCGCACCGGCCGCATCGGCGACGGCAAGATTTTCGTCAGCCGCATTGAGGAAGCCATTCGCATCCGCAACGACGAGCGCGGAGAAACGGCGCTCTAAAGGAGCCCGCTGAATCCGCTCGTACCGCATTGTGAGGCCGGCCAGCAGCGCCGGCCTTTTCTCTTCAGCGGGCGCAGCTGGACGCTGGCCGTGGCTTTTGCCCCTCATCGAGCGCTTTCATGCCGGGCGGCAAGTATGCCCGTTTCTGCCGCGCCGGAGAATCACCTCTTTCTATCTGGGGAAGTTTAGTATTCTGTTAAAACATTCTTTGTTGCTTCGACAAGCCTCACACAATCCTTATGAATCCAGTCGCTTTGGCGGTTGACGATCTACGGGAGCAGTATCTTCGGGAGATGGCGCTTGTCCGCCAGACCTGTGAGCGTACAGGCGACGGTACCGCGGCCATCCGCCGACGCTCCGCCGTGGTCGACCGGATCCTGATTGAAATGTGGCGCCGTGCCTTCGCCGGGCAGCCCACGCAAAACGTTGCCCTGCTTGCGCTGGGTGGCTACGGGCGCAAGGATCTGTTCCCCTACTCCGACATCGACGTGCTGTTCGCCTTTGCGGACGACAAAACCGAAGAGCAGACCAGGGAGGCGGTCAGAGCCATCATCCAGGGCATGTGGGACATCGGCCTGCGCGCCAGCCCTGCTTCGCGCACCATGAAAGAAGCAGCGCGCTTTGATCCCGATAATCTTGAGTTCACCCTGGCGACACTGGACCACCGCTTCCTCGCCGGCCACTTTCCCCTCTACCAGCAGCTCCACCAGGTGGTCTTCCCCGGCCTTGTGTTGAGCGAGTGGAACACGATCACGCAGAAGCTGGGCGAAATTGCCCGCGCCCGCCACGCAAAATACGGCAACACCATCTTTCATCTGGAACCAAATCTGAAGGAGTGTCCCGGCGGTCTGCGGGACTATCATCTGGCGGTCTGGTTCGCGCTGCTCTTCCATCTCAAGGAGACACGCGAGTGGCCCCGGCAGCGCGGCGGCGTCTTCCAGAGCGCGCGCGGCGATGCAGAGGCGGCCTTTGACTTTCTGGCCGCGGCACGATGTTTTCTTCACTTCCGTCATGGACGCGACGACAACACGCTCGACTGGCAGTCACAGGACGAGGCTGCGGCCAACTCGATTGGACTGGAAACACGCGGCACAGCGGATCCGGCCTATTGGATGCGCACCTACTATCGCCACGCGCGCGTCATCTATCGCCGCGCAGCGCTGCTGATGGAGCACCTGCCCGCGCCTGTCAGCTTCTATCGCCAGTTTCGCCGCCGCCGAACGCCCATCGCGGGCACGGATTTCATCCTCGACCAGGGCCGCATCGACATCCTTCCCGGCGCGCAGTTCAGCGACACAAGCGCCATTCTGCGCATCTTCTCGCTGATGGCCACGCATGGTTACACGCTGTCGCAGGCCGCGGAAGACCGCATCACGGACGCACTGCCCGCGCTGGCCATCCACATTCCCGAGGGGCCATACCTATGGAACGCGCTGCGCGAGGTACTGCTGGGGCCTCATGCCGCCCACGCGCTGCGCACCATGCACGCCCTTGGCGTGCTGGAGATGTTCATCCCCGAGTTCCACCTGATCGATGCGCTGGTCATTCGCGACAGTTATCACCGCTACACGGTGGATGAGCACACCTTTCTGACCATTGATAACGTGCACAGCCTGCGCCAGCCCACGCACGACTACGAGCACCGGCTCGCACAACTGTTGCCTGAGATTGACCGCCTGGATTTATTCCTGCTGTCTCTGCTGCTGCACGACACGGGCAAGGGGCGACGCACGGGCGAGCACACAATCCAAAGCGTGGAACTGGCCGACAGCTTCCTGGCCCGCCTGGATTTTGACGCCGAGGAACGGGAAACGGTCCTCAAGCTGATTCGCATGCATCTGGAAATGTCCAACGCCCTCAGGCGCGATATTTTCGACCTGGAAAACGTGCGCAGGTTCTCCGACAAGATCGGCAGCCCCATGCTGCTGAAGATGCTGACGCTGATGACCTACGCGGACATCAAGGCGGTGAACCCTGAGGCACTGACGCCGTGGAAGGCTGAGAACCTGTGGCAGCTCTACATGGCCACGGCGAATTTCATGGATCGCAGCGTGGACGAGGTGCGTTACCACTCGGCCATTGATCCGACGCTGCTGAACCGCATTCGCTCGATGGTGCCGGCCGGCCAGTATGACCAGCTGAAGCAATTCCTTGAAGGCCTGCCGCAGCGTTACCTGCATACCCGCCTCCCCGAGCACATCCGCGACCACTTCCAGATGGCAGCCAATCTCGGCAAGAATCCTGTACAGCTTGACCTGCGCCCCCACCGCCAGCTCTTTGACCTGACCGTGATTGCGCGCGACCGCACCCGCCTGTTTGCCGACGTGGCGGGCACACTGGCCGCCTGGGGCATGAACATCGTCAAAGCCGGCGCCTTCTCAAACGATGCGGGCATCGTGGTCGACAGTTTTCAGTTCACCGACGTCTTTCGCACCATCGAGCTGAACCCCAGCGAGAAGGAGCGCTTCCTCACCAATCTCCATGACGTAGTGGCGCAGAAGGTGCCGGTGGAGCAACTGCTGGATGCGCGTCGCCACATGAACAACTCAGGCAACGCCAAAGTCGAAGTGGCCACGCGGCTGCAGTTCGACTCCGAATCGTCAACACACTCCACGATTCTGCAGGTGGTGGCCCAGGATGTTCCCGGCCTGCTGCGGCTCATCGCGCTCACGCTGAGCATCCACCAGTGCAACATCGAGGTGGCGCTCATCGACACCGAGGGCGAAACCGCCATCGACGTCTTTTACCTGACGAGCCGCGGCGCCAAGTTAACGCCGGAGTTACAGCAGACGCTGGCAACAGACCTGACCGCGGCGCTCGAAGCCATGCGCGCACCGGCCAGCGCATAACTCTCAGAAAAGCAATTGCCCCAGCATCGTGCAAAGCAAGCCCTTCGCTGCGAACGAAGAGGGAGCCGTGACTTTGATTTTGATTCCTTGGCATGAACGCAATCGGGACGGCCATGCGGCGAATTAAAATGGATAGGAATACACATCCGAGGAACCCATGGCTGCACTGATCGACGCAATCAACATCAAGCGCAAGATGTATTTCGAGTTTGAAAACGCCCCTTACTATTGCATTGACGTAGAGATCTCCACGCCCACTGCCCGCGGCGGGCAGACACTGGTACGCCTGAAGATGCGCAACCTGCTCACGCGCGCCGTCTTCGACAAGACCTTCAGGGCGAGCGACAAGTTCAAGGAGCCGGACCTTGAGACGGTTGAGGCGTCCTATCTCTACAGCGATCTCGACGGCTCGCACTTTATGGATCAGGAAAGCTTCGAGACGATTACCCTCAGCAGAGACAAACTGGGCGACGCCCTTGAGTTTCTGGTCGAAGGCGCAATCATCAAGGTCGATAAGTTCAACGGCAACGCCATCGCACTGCAACTGCCGGAGAAGGTCGAACTGACGGTTGCGTACACCGAACCCGGCGTGCGCGGCGACACGGCCTCGGGCGCTGTCACCAAGCCTGCGCGGCTGGAAACGGGCCTCGAAATCCGCGTGCCCTTCTTCATCAAGGAAGGCGAAAAGGTAAAGGTCTACACGGAGACGCGCGAGTTTGCCGGACGAGCGTAACTGCGCAGCAAGTTACAACAGCCCTGCAAATTTGACCATCTTCTTCTTCAGGTCAATCGTTCTTCCATCCACCACGAACGTGCCGTCTCCATTGGCGTGGAAGGTTCTGCGTTCCTTGCGCTTTGGATCGCTCCACGCCTTGACGGCCTGCAGAATGAACATGGCGTACTGATTCACCATGCGGGTGTCCACCACCTCGCATTCCAGATTGGCAAGACACTCGCCGATCAACGGCGCGGCAACTTTCTTCGCGGGTATCGCCGTTAAACCGAAGACCTTGAACTTGTCGACATCCGCGCCTGAGCAGTTGCCGATGTCAACCACTTTGCCCGCAAGATCCACGCCGGGAATCGCGATCACGCATTCCCGGGTGCTGCGCAATGCCTTGTAGCTGTAGTCCGCGGGGCTCACCACGCAGGCGATTAATGGCGGCAGGAACTCCATCATCATGTGCCAGCTCATGGTCATCACGTTCGCGCGCCCTTTGCTCGCCGTGGTAAGCAGCACCACCGGGCCGGGCTCGATAAGTTGAAAGACCCTGGCCAGAGGAATTTCTTTCATCGCGTTCATGGGATGCCCCACCCTTCCCTCTTGATCGCAGCAGCCGAGGCCGCGAATCAACCGAAACTTAACACTATGCGCCTCGTTCGGGCACATAGCATAGTTGGCAGGGGTGCCGGTGGCAGCCAGGGCGAGGAAGTCACTTGAGATAGGCGCGGACCAGGTCGATAAGATCCTCGGCAAGTTCAGGAGCAATCCTCTCTTTGGCTCCGTCCGTAAGGTGGAAGCGAATGTGGGTCTCAAGCACCTCGCCCATCAGGCCGTTCACGCCACCGCGGACAGCAGCCAGCAGCATCAGTTGCCCGCCGCAGTCCTCATCGGCAGCCACCAGCCGTTCCACGGCATCCAACTGGCCGCGCAACCGGCGCACGCGCTGCACCAGTTTCAGCTTTTCGCGATCTTGCATCGACATAACCCGCCTCCTGTTGCAATACCCACCTGGGGTATAGTACAAACCCTATGGGGGTATAGTACAGTTTCCTATTCTACCCCAACATTACCTGCGACACGCGGCCTGAAAGTCAGCCTATGTTTTTCTTCTGCCATCGACGTCTTCATCTGTTTCTGATTCTCTGCGGTCTTCCATTCTCTGCGGCCCTTGTGGCGGGCGCGCAGGGAAGCTGGGCCGCAGCTTCGGCCCAGCTTCCCTGCGCGCCGGAGCCACAGATGCAGGCCGGTCTCCGCTTGATCGACTTTGCGGCGCAGCATGGCGGTAACGAACAGGCGGAAGAGCGGGAGCCGCAGAGCGTTCCTGCCGTCGGCTTTTTTTCGCACCCCGGCGGCCGTTACTGGCTCTCCGGCCAGGCCAATGTCATCTATCAGGGCCGGCTTCCCTTCCACTCGGCATATCAGGGGCCAAACAGCTTTCGCAACTCGGCCGAATACAAGACCTCGTTGATCGGCACGCTCTACACGGCGCTGCGGCCCACGCAGTCCGTCCGCTACAGCACTGACCTGATTCTCGATGTGGAAAGCGCGGGCGGGCGAGGGCTGAGCCAGGCGCTGGGGCTGGCGGGATTTACGGATCTCGACGTAGTACGTAATCCCTACCTGGGTTCTGCTCCCTACCTGGCGCGCTATGAGATTCATCAGGTGATCGGCTTGAGCGCGAAAACCACGGAGCAGACGCCGGGCCCGTTTGCGCTGGCCACCAGCGTGCCGGAGCGGCGCGTGGAACTGCGCATCGGCAAGCTCACGCTGCCGGATTTCTTTGACGTCAACGCCATCGGCTCTGACAGCCATTTGCAGTTCATGAACTGGACCGTGGACAACAACGGCGCATGGGACTACGCGGCCGACACGCGCGGCTACACCGTCGGTGGCATGGCCGAGTACGACGACCGGGCCTGGAGTGTCCGGTACGGAATATTTGCCATGCCTGTGGTGGCAAACGGCATTGACCTGGACTGGGCACTGAGCCGCGCCCACGGACAGAATGGCGAGTTTGAGGTGCGTCACAGCCTTGTTCCCAATCGCAAAGGCGTGACACGTCTGCTGTTCTATGCCAACCGCGCCCACATGGGCACATATCGCGAGGCGGTGAATGCGTTTCTGGCGGGAACAGACAAGACGCCGACCATCACAGCGCACGAACACTTTGGCGCACTCAAGTACGGCTTTGGCTATAACGCAGAGCAGGAGCTGACCGCGCAACTGCGCATCTTTGGCCGCTTTGGTTGGAACGAGGGCCAGCACGAGTCGTTTGCCTACACCGAGGTGGACCAGACCGTGGATGCGGGCGCGGACTACGCGGGCAGCCGCTGGCGCCGCCCGGAGGACAAAATCGGCCTCGCAGTCGTGTCGAACGCCATCAAGCGCGACCACCAGAATTATCTG
This sequence comes from Acidobacteriota bacterium, assembly GCA_021780075.1. GTDB lineage: Bacteria > Acidobacteriota > Terriglobia > Terriglobales > Acidobacteriaceae > Telmatobacter. Next base: position 82,723 of record JAJXZL010000028.1, on the reverse strand, counting down.
CGCCTTGGCGGAATGGGCTTTCTGCTGGGCGACGGCAACCTGAATTACGGCCGCGAGAACATCGTGGAGAGCTATTACAATTGGCACGCATGGCGGGGACTGTTCTACGCCGTGGATGTGCAGCACATCGCCAACCCTGGATATAACCGCGATCGCGGACCAGCGTGGGTGGGTTCGGTGCGTGCACACGTGGACTTTTAGGGCACGCGTCCAGATGGCTTCGGCGCAGCCCGACGAAGACCAGACCGCCAAGTTTATAATTCGGCAGATCCCAAAAAAGTGAGGCCTGAATGCTGTTAGCCACCGATCCGCATGTTCTGGTATACGACGTTGGCGGAAGCCATATCTCGGCTGCGATCTGCCGCGCCGGCGATTACCAGCTTGGTCCGGTGGTGGTGGCCAGCCATCCGGAAAACAAGACCAGCGAGAGCTTTGTGGAGGTTCTGGCTGAGCTCGGTAAAAAGGCCATCGCGGCTGAACACGGAACTCTGGGCGCATCGCTCGCCATACCCGGCCCGTTCGACTATGCAGCAGGCGTGAGCCGGATGAAGCACAAGATGCCCTATCTGTACGGCTTTGATCTGCGCGCGGCGCTGGCTGCGCGCTTTGGCTGGCAGCCAGGCCAGGTGCGCTTTCTCAATGATGCCGCCGCCTACCTGCTAGGCGAAGTCGGCGCAGGCGCGGCGCACGGTGCGACGCGCGCTGTGGGCATCACGCTGGGAACCGGCATTGGCTCGGCGTTTGCGGTGGATGGCCGCGTAGCGGTCGAGGGCGCCGGCGTCCCGCCAGGTGGGGAAATATGGAATCTGCCATTTAATGGCGGAATCGTGGAGGATCTGATCTCAACCAATGCGATCCGGCAGGGTTATGAGCAGCGCACGGGCCAGCAGCGCGATGTAGCCTCCATCGCCGCCGCTGCCGCCACCGATCCGGCTGCCAGCGAGGTGTTTGCGGAGTTTGGTCGCCATCTGGGTCGCGTGCTCAAGAGCTTGCTCTTCCCGTTTGCGCCTGACGTGGTGGTGCTCGGCGGAGGCATTTCGCGGTCTGCGGCGCTGTTTCTGCCCTTCGCCGAAAAACAACTGGAAGACATAAAGCTGACACTGCGCGTCTCAGCGCTAGGGGACCGCGCACCGCTGGTCGGCGCGGCGGTTGCATGGTTTGCTGCCTCACCCGCTGCTGACGAGCGGTAAAAAGCACAGCCGCAGCTCAAGCGGGCCATGGCTGCGGCTTGGGTTGGCTCTGGTCTATTTGCTTTCGGGTGCCGGCTGCGCGTGCGGCGCCGCGGGCAAGGAGTAAATCACCTCGCCGGGCCGCGCATAGTGCAGTTGCTCGCGCGCTTCATGCTCAATGGCGTCAGGGTCGGATTTGAGCTTTTGGATGTGATGGCGCAGTTGGTCATTTTCCTGCTGCAGATCCTGGATCTCCTGGCGCAAGCGCTTATCCTGCGCGCGCTGTCGCTGCCACGATGACAGGCCATGCTTGCCGTTCACCACACCCCAGCCCAGCAACAGCGTCAGCACCACGGCTACCAGAGTGCCCGCAGGGCGCCAGGCGTGCCGTGCCCACTCCACCGCGCGCATGTGCAAGGGTGCGGGCGCCGCGGGTGCAGCGCCGCTCACGGTTTGCGATTTCTCGTCCAACATCGAACCCCAATCTGCAATTACGACAGTACAAACTTCTCGGCCGCCGCACGCAGGGCAACCATATCCTGCTCGCTGCGCGCCTCAGTGTAGGCCCGCACTACCGGTTCCGTGCCGGAGAGCCGGTAGCAAACCCAGGAGCCATCCTCCAGAACGAGCTTGAGACCGTCTGTACGCACAACCTTGGACACTTTGCGTCCGCTCAGCTCCGCCGGATCGGCCTTCAACTTCTCAGTGAACGCGGCCTTGCGTTCCGGGGTCAAGCGGAAGTTCTCGCGAACCGGATAGAAGGAACCAACCTTGGCAAACAATTCCCGTAATTGCACACCGAGGCTCTTGCCGCGGTTGGCCACCATCTCCGCCACCAGAAGACCGGCAATCACGCCGTCCTTCTCCGGCACGTGTCCGCGAATGGTCAGCCCTGCCGACTCCTCGCCGCCGATGGCAATCTTGTCCTCAATAATCAGCTCGCCGATGAACTTGAAGCCCACGGGCGTCTCGTAGAGCGGCACCTTGTGGTGCTCGGCCAACGCATTGATGAGGTTGGTTGTGGCCACGCTCTTGGCGACGCCGTTCTTCCAGCCGCGCGTCTCCACCAGGTAATCGAAGAGCAGGGCGATGATGTAGTTGGGCTGGATGAAAGTGCCGTCCTCGTCCACGATGCCGAAGCGGTCCGCGTCGCCGTCGGTGGCGATTCCAATCTGCGCGCCGAACTCCTTCATCTTTGCTTTCGCGTCGCCCAGCAGGTGGTCGTCCGGCTCCGGCGCATGGCCGCCAAAGAGCACGTCACGGTAGTCGTGGACGGTTTCAACCTTGACCCCGGCCTCGCGCAGCAGGTCAGAGCTGTAGCCGCGCCCCGCACCCCAGAATGGATCGTAGACTACCTTGATGCCCGACTTGGCAATGGCCTTCAGGTCAACGAGCTCGGCCAGACGCTTGAGAAAGGCGGGCTTGACGTCGGCGGTCTCGAATTTGTCTGCAAAGGGACTGGGAATGCCGCCGCCGCCCGAGATAAGCGTTTCAATCGCGGACTCGATCTGCCGGGTTACATCGGGCAGGGCGGGAGCGCCGTCGTGCGTGGAGAACTTGATGCCGTTGTACTCCGGCGGATTGTGCGACGCTGTGAAGTTGATGGCCCCCGAAGTCTTGAGCGTGCGCACGGCGTGCGCGATGGCCGGCGTGGGCGCGGCCTCGGGAATCACGATGGGCGTGACGCCGGCTGCGGTCAGCACACGGGCCGCCTCGGCCACAAAGCTCTCGCCCAGAAAGCGCGGATCGCGGCCCACCAGCACTCGGTGTGGCTGCGGCTGCGTCTTCACATAGGCGGCGATTCCCGCCACCGCTAGGCGGATGTTGGCCACGGTAAACTCGTCGGCCACAATTGCCCTCCATCCCGAGGTGCCAAACCTGATTGCTGAACTCATTGTTTGTCTCCACGCGCCGTGTGCGCACCGGCGCAAAATCCATACTGCATCACGGAGGCGGGCTCGGCAAGCGTTGGCGGGGAAGGTCGGCTTGCGCAGGCGGCGCTGCGCCCTCGTACACTGGCCGTGGGAGTGCCTTATGCCCGAAAGCAACCTGCCTGCCCGCATCGTGCTGACCTCCGTCGCCAACCCTGAAGAAGCCACCCGTCTGGGCCGCACCCTGGTGGAGGAGCGGCTGGCTGCCTGCGCCACGCTCATCCCCGCCGCCCAGTCCATTTACCGCTGGCAGGGTGAGGTGGAGACGGCCAGCGAGACTCTGCTGCTGCTGAAGACCGCACCGCAGCAGCTTGAAGCACTGGAGACACGGCTGCACGCGCTGCACAGCTACCAGACCCCGGAGTTTTTGGTTTTGCGGGTGGAGAGCGGCAGCCCAGCCTACCTGGACTGGTTGCACGCAAGCCTTGAACTCCCGTAATCTCGGCCCCGCTGGCTCACCCCTGCCGGCGGCGACCTGGCAGGCCATCTGGTATTCTGGGCTTTTGAAGTGATGCGCTGGTTAATCATTGGTTTAGTCGTTTCTCTGGGAGCGCTTTTGTTCGCGGCCGCAGGCGTGGCTCGCCATGTCTGGCGGCATCGCACAAAACCGCGCGAAGAGGTGCATGTGGGGGCCAGGGAAGCCAGCGAGGATCTAGATTAGGAATCAGCACTTTAGGGGGTACAACGTGAGCAAGGAACTCTCTACGCACGTCGCCTCATGGGCGGCGTCGACGAGCGCTTCTTCGTGGCTGCGCTCAGCCGGGATTGTGCTGGCAGGCAGCGCCCTGGTGGCGGTTTGCGCGCACTTGGCGCTGCCCCTCTGGTTTACCCCTGTGCCCCTCACCCTGCAGCCTTTTGCTGTCCTGCTGCTGGGGCTGCTGCTCTCACCGCGCCTCGCGGGGGCCACTCTGGCTGCCTATCTGGCCGAGGGCGCGCTGGGACTTCCCGTGTTTACGCCCGGCCCGGCTTTAACCGGCGGCCTGGCTCATCTGCTGGGCCCCACCGGCGGCTACCTGATGGCTTATCCCGTGGCCGCCATGCTCATCTCGATGCTCTGGCGGCGCGGCGGGCGTGGGTTTTCCACGGCCCTGGCGAGCGCCGCAGCGGGCAACCTCCTGATTCTAATAAGCGGCGCCTTGTGGATCGCCGCTCTTACGCACACCCCGGCCCGAACTCTGCTGACACTTGCCGTGCTGCCCTTCCTGCCGGGCGACGCCCTCAAAGTTGCCGCGGCTGCCGCGCTTGCCTCGGGCTTCCAACGCATGCGCCGCCGTACAAAATAGCGCATCCAATGAAAGATGCATTGATTCGTTGAAAGGATCTTGGTACCCAGTGAGCAACAAGCTATCTGAAGTGGCCAGTATGCCCAGTACGCAAAACATCATCGATATTTCCATCGCGCATAGCCCCGACTCCGACGATGCGTTCATGTTCTATGGCCTCGCGACAAACAAGGTTCGCGTCCCGGGCTACCGGTTTTCCCACACCCTCTGCGATATTGAGACGCTGAACCGCCGCGCCCAGGACGAGGCATTCTTCGACGTCAGCGCCATCAGCTTTCACGCCTATCCGTATGTCCAGAAGAACTACACCCTGATGGGCTGCGGCGGCAGCGTGGGCGAGGGCTACGGGCCGATGATCGTCGCCAGCAAACCCCTCACGCTCGAAGATCTGGGCCGCATCAAGGTTGCCGTTCCCGGCACCCTCACCACCGCCTACCTGGCGCTGAAGGTATTCAACCCGGCCATTGAGACCGAGACAGTTCCGTTCGACCAGATCATCCCTGCGGTTCTGGCCGGGAAGTATGACGCCGGGCTGATTATTCACGAGGGCCAGCTCACCTACTCCACCAGCGGCCTCAAGAAGATTCTCGACCTCGGCGTCTGGTGGCGCGAAACGACTGGTCTGGTGCTGCCGCTGGGCGGCAACGCGATCCGCCGCTCACTGGGTCCAGAAAAGCACAAGATCATCTCCGAAGCGCTGCGCAACAGCATCCAGCACGCGCTTGACCACCGCGAGCAGGCTCTGGAGTATGCAATGCAGTTTGCCCGCGACCTGGACACGTCACTGGCCAACCGCTTCGTGAGCATGTATGTGAATGAGCGCACCCTGGACTACGGCGCGGACGGCCGCGAGGCCATCCGCAAGCTGCTTGACCTGGGCTACGAGCGCGGCGTCATCTCCATTGCGCCCCAGGTGGACTTCGTCGACTAAGGCCATCGTCGGCTAAAGCCATCAGGGACCAGCGGAATCAATCCACCACAATTCTCTGGAGTCGCTCCCGCGGCTCCAGAGAACCGCATTGCACAATCTTCAGTTGCTTCCCCCGCCGGATTCTCGCACTGCAATGCCAGTGATTGCCTCAATCCAGAACTATTCAGCGCGGTTTTCAATTATTTTCCAGTCCAGTCGATGCATCCTGTACGGAGGAATTACGGGATGCCCGACAGCCACCAGCCTACGTTCCTGCTTGCCTCGCGTGAGTCCGCGCTTCTTGAGGCAATGGAACCTGTCCTGAATGAAGCCGGGGCGCGCGTTGTCATCGTTCTGTCTGCCCAGGCGGCGCTGCACGCGATCACCGCACCGCAGCCTCCCAGCCTGTTCCTGCTCGACGCGAAGCTGCCGGACATGGAGACGGGGCAATTGCTGATGGAGGCGCGTGCGTCGGCGGGCGGACACCGCATCCCGATTGTCCTGCTTGCCGATGAAGTGAACGCGCAGCAAAACGCGTGGCTGGCGGAGGGCCTGCTGGACGACCTGATCCCGCGAGCGGCCGACTCCCCGCACTGGCGCCTTCGGCTGGACATGGCGCTGCGCACCTGGCGTCGCATGCGCGAGGTCGAGCGGTTGCGCGAGGCTTCCGCACTGAACGCGCAGTTGGACAACCTTACCGGCGTCTACAACCGCGGCACTCTGCTCTCCATGTTGTTTCGCGAGACCGATCGCGCACAGAGGCTGAAGAACTCGCTGTGCCTGCTGCTCTTCGACATCGACGACTTCGGGCATTGGAATTCGCGCCTTGGATGCGATGTGTGCGACGACCTGCTCTGCCAGGTGGTGGAGAGAACGACGCGACTGCTGCGCAGCTATGACCTGCTGGGGCGGGCAGGCAAGGACGAGTTCCTGGTAGCGTTGCCGGGCTGCGACAATACGAATGCCGTGCTGCTCGCCGAACGTCTGCGCGCCGACGTATTCTCCGCGCCATTTCACGTCGCAGGCGAGGCGATCCGGCTGTCAGCTTGCTTCGGCATTGCTTCCAGCGAGGGACGCGCGCCGGTGGTTGTGCTGCGCGAGGCCGAGCAGGCACTGCACACGGCGAAAGACGCGGGGCCGGAGTCCATCCACTACTTCAGCAACGGCGCGTCAATCCAGGCCAGTCCGGTTGCCTTTCTCTCGCCCAACTCAGGGGATGAGTTGCTTGCTTGGTAATTCAACCTGCGGCGAGGAGGCTTTCTTCCGCGACGGTCTCCAGAAACTGCTCGAAGACATCGTTCGACAGCAGCCTCCCCTGTGCGGTGAGCCGCACCGTCCTGCCATCTGAAGTCACGAGTCCCTCTTCGGTCAGGCTGGCGACAACCTTGAGCGCCCGCTCCACCGGCTCGCGGCCAAACTCCCGCCGCAGAGCGGAAGGCCTGACGCCCGCATTCAGACGCAGACCCAGGAACCAGGCCTCCTCGTGCTGACGTTCGGGTGAGAGCCATGCCGTCTCCGCCGGTTCCAGACCGTCGAGGAATGCCTTCAAATCACTGGCGGTCGTAGAGCGCAACACGTAGCGCGGCCCTGACGTTGCCGCAGGCTCGGCTGCATACAAGGCCGACGAGGCATCCAGACCAAGCCCCAGGTAGGGCCGCCGCTGCCAGTAGCGTAGATTGTGGCGCGAGGCGCGTCCCCGCCGCGCAAAGTTTGAGATCTCATACTGCTGTAACCCCGCAGCGCCCAGCCGTTCGATGGCCGTCTCATACATGCGCGCGATGGTGTCGTCGCTGGGAACGAGTTCGGCATGGTAGCGCACGCCGCCTGCCAGCATCTCGCGGCCCAGCCGGGAATCCTCGTCCACCTCAAGCATGTAGATGCTGGCATGCGGCACGCCTGCATCGATGAGCACAGACAGCGACTCCTGCCAGGAGGCAAAGGTCTGCCCGGCCAGCCCGGCAATCAGATCCACGTTCAGGTTCGTGATTCCAGCGCGACGCAGGCGCTTGAGGTCGTCCAGAACCACGGTCCGGCTGTGCAGCCGGCCACTCCCCTGCGCCTCGCTGTCAATGAAGGACTGCACGCCCAGGCTCACCCGGTTCACGCCGGCGTCGGCAAGCGCTTCCAGAGTGGCATCGGCAATCTGCCCCGGCGCGCACTCTACGGTAATCTCGGCGTCCGAATCGATGGCGAACTCCGCACTCATGGCGGCAAAAAGGCGCGCAATCAGTTCGGGCGCAAGCAGGCTGGGCGTTCCGCCGCCCAGATAGATAGTGTCCACTTGCCGCGGCAGGTCCACGCGCATGCGTCCCGCCCAGGCGGTGGCTGCCGCCATGTCTTCGATGAGCCGGTCTGCATAGCGCACGTGCTCGCTCGCGGGGTAAACCCCCGAGGCAAAGTTGCAGTAGGTGCATTTCGAGCGGCAAAAAGGCACCGAAATGTAAAGGCCAAGCCTGTCGTGCTCGAAATCTTCCATGAAATTATTGTTTCACGAAAGCCATAAAAGCCACAGGCCGCGTCCGTGGCGCCCAACGCGTGCCAAAATGGGGTGAGGAGACCTAGCCTTGAAAGCGTGGCCTGTACTGGGCATTGTCATCATTCAAATCATTCTGTGCCTTGCCCACTGGTTCCTGTATTACACGTGGATCAAGTTCTGGTGGCCACTCGACGCGGCGGCCGGATTTGAGCTGAGGACTGCGCTCATCGTGCTCTCTGTCAGCTTTATGACGGCGGCGCTGCTCAGCCTTCGCTATGCCAACTGGTTTGTGACCGTGATCTACCGGATCGCAGCGATCTGGCTCGGCCTGTTGAACTTTTTCTTTGTCGCCGCATGCCTCAGCTGGCTCAGCGATTTTGCGCTACGCCTGATGGTCCATAAGCAGACACAGATGGCAGCCCGGCCCTATGTCGCAGGCGTTCTGTTCACCGCTGCGGTTGCAGCAACTGTTTACGGCATACTCAATGCCCGCTGGATTCGCGTGCGCCGCGTGACCATCAAGCTGGCAAATCTGCCCGCGACCTGGCGCGGACGCAGGGCCATGGTCTTCAGCGACGTGCATCTGGGCAACATTAACCGCGCGCGCATTGCCGAGCGCATCGCGGAGATCGCGCGAAACCTCCACCCTGAGATCATCTTCATCCCCGGCGACCTGTTTGACGGCAGCAAGGACGACCCCGCGGAACTGGCTGCTCCGCTGTTTCAATTGAAGCCGCCCCTGGGCATCTTCTATGTGCTCGGAAATCACGATGAGTTTGGCGGCGCACACCGCTATGTTGAAGTTCTGCGCCGCGGCGGAATCAACGTTCTGGACAATGAGCGCGTCACGGTGGATGGCCTGCCGATAGTCGGCGTCTCCTACCACGACTCCACTTACCCCATGCATCTGCGGAACCTGCTGCAAAACCTGCGCCTCAGCGAAATCCCGGCCAGCATCCTGCTGCAACACGTGCCCTACCACCTGGCTGTTGTGGAGCAGGCAGGCGTGAGTCTGCAGTTGAGCGGCCACACGCACGGCGGCCAGATGTTCCCCTTCAGCCTGGTGACGCACCGCGCGTTCGGCAAATTCACCTACGGTTTGCAGCAGCACGGCACACTGCAGGTATACACCTCAAGCGGAGCTGGAACGTGGGGACCGCCCATGCGCGTGGGAACCCACCCCGAGGTCGTCTTGCTCACCTTTGCTTAGAAGTGTTCTCATGTCCCTTCTGTTTCTTTATGGTCTGACGGGAAAATGAGGACGGAAAAATGCGGTTTTCAGGCAAGGGCTCTCCTCCACATAATGTGAACACGCTGCGCAGCCGCGGATTCGGGCTTCTCATCACCGCGCTGCTGGCGTGCGGCTGGACAACCGGAGGCGCACAGCAGACCAGCCTGAACGCGCGCACCGCCGGGCCTGACCTTGACTTCTCCACTGTGCTCTACGGCGCTGCCTACTATAACGAGTACATGCCCGGGGACCGCAATGCCCGTTTGGACAAGGACGTGGCACTGATGAAGGCCGCCGGGATCAACGTGGTACGCATGGGCGAGTCCACGTGGAGCCTCTGGGAGCCGGAGGACGGCCGGTTCGACTACGCATGGATGGATCACATCGTGGACGCCATGGGCAAAGCAGGCATCAAGGTCATCCTGGGCACTCCAACATATTCCATTCCCGCGTGGATGGCTCACCAGCACCCCGAGATCCTTGCGAAGCAGCTCAACCCGAGCCCGTTTGGCGGACCGACCGTGCAGAGCACCTATGGCATGCGCCAGAACATGGATACCGACTCGCCGGCGTATCGCTTTTATGCGGAGCGGCTCATCCGCCACATCGTCACGCACTACAAAGACAATCCAGCGGTCATCGGCTGGCAGCTTGACAACGAAACCTCCAGCTACGACGCTGCCAACCGAGACGTCTACATCGGCTTTCAGCATTACCTTGAAAAGAAATTTGGGACGCCCGAGGCGCTCAGCAAGGCGTGGTTCCTGAACTACTGGGGCGAGAACATCCATACATGGGAAGACCTGCCCACGCGCGAAGGCACCATCTCCACCGGATACAAGCTGGAGTGGACCCGATGGAGCCAGATGCGCGTCACCGACTTCCTGCACTGGCAGGCGGCTCTGGTGCGCGAGTGCGCAGGACCGCGTCAGTTTGTCACCACCGACTTCGGCGGCATGATGCGCCACGACGTGAATGAAGAGTCCATCGCTGCGTTCCTCGATATTCCCGCCGACAACATCTACCACCCCACGCAGGACCACTTCGATGGCACAGTCCAGTCGATCCAGGGAGACTTCACCCGCTCGCTCAGGCACTCCAACTTTCTGATTACCGAAACCAATGCGCAGACAATCGGTTGGAGTTCGGAGGGACAGTTTCCACCCTACGACGGCCAGATGCGCGAGGACGTATATACGCACCTCTCGAATGGCGCCAACATGGTGGAGTACTGGCACTGGGCTTCGATTGCCGCCAACCAGGAGACGTACTGGAAAGGTGTCCTGTCGCATGATCTTGAGCCCAATCGCGCCTATGCCGAGGTGAGCCGCACGGCGCATGAGCTGCAAAAAATCGGCCCGCACCTCGTCGGACTGCAGATTCACAATCAGGTTGCAATTCTGTGGAGCCGCGACTCAGCCAACGCCATCGGCTTTATGCCCTACGGCGGCCCTGTGCCTGCATTCAGTTGGTCGCGTTCGCCGCAGGGCTACGACTCTCTGGTGCAACAGATGCACAAGGCGCTCTACAGCCTCAACGTAGGCACAGACTTCGTGTTTCCTGAAACTCAGGATTTCTCCGCCTACAAACTGCTCATTGTGCCCGCGCTCTACATTGCCGATGATGCCCTGCTGCAACGCATCTCCGATTATGTAAAGAACGGCGGCCATGTGGTGATGACCTTCAAGAGCGGATTCGCGAATGAAAACTCCGCTGTGCGCTGGGTGCGCGCACCGGGCCCGCTGCGCGAGGCCGCCGGCTTCAGCTATCAGGAGTTCTCAAATCTTGAAAAGCCGCTCGCGCTCAAGGGCGATCCGTTTCACGTCGGCGAGAACAACATGGTCCAGTACTGGGCAGAGTTTCTCATGCCCGAACACGCCAGGCCGCTTGCGTACTATGACCACCCATTCTTTGGAAAATGGCCGGCCATCACTGAAAACCAGTTTGGCGCCGGCACGCTGCTCTACGAGGGCACGTATCTGTCAGATGCGTTGCAGACTGCACTCATCCGGCGCGCAGTGGAGGAAGCGGGACTGAACAGCCCCGACCAGCAATTGCCCACCGCCGTGCATGTGCAACACGGCGTGAATCGCATGGGCAAGCACGTGCATTATTACTTCAATTATTCCGGCGCGGTGGTGAAGGCAATTTACAGCTACGGCGCTGGAACCAATCTGCTGGATGGCAAACCAGTGACGCATCAACAGGAACTTACGCTTGCTCCGTGGGACCTGGCCATTATCGAGGAATAAAATGGAGTTTCTTCCCTGGAGAGTGTCGACTACAAGGAGAAGACCGCAGTGTCTACGCAATCCGCAACAAACACACCAACCCAACAAACCGTAGTTCGTGTCTCGCTTTCGGGGTACGAACTGCTTCTGAATCCACGGCTCAACAAGGGAACAGCTTTTCCTGAAGCAGAACGCGACTCCTTTGCGTTGCATGGGCTGCTGCCACCTCACATTGGATCGCTCGAAGAGCAGTGCAAACGCCGCAAGCGGGACTTTGACAGTCACCCGACAGCCTTTGCCAAGTACAGTTTCATGCGTGATCTCCAGGACACAAATGAGACACTCTTCTACTCGCTCATCGCGCACCACATCGAAGAAATGCTGCCCATTGTCTATACGCCCGCCGTCGGCGAGGGCTGCCAGCGCTTCAGCGAAATCTGGCGCCGGTCGCGCGGATTGTTCATCAGCTATCCCAATAAGCACCGCATTCAGCAGATACTCTCCGACCCACGCTATGACAATGTGCGCTGCATCGTTGTCAGTGACGGCGAACGCATTCTGGGCCTGGGCGACCAGGGCGCGGGCGGCATGGGCATCCCCATCGGCAAAATGGCGCTCTACACGGCGCTCGGCGGTATCCCGCCGGAGGATTGTCTGCCCATACTGCTCGATGTTGGTACGGACAACGAAGAACTGCTCAATGACCCGATCTATATCGGCTGGCAGCACAAGCGGGTCCGCGGAGAAGAGTACAGCAATTTCGTGGAGGAGTTCGTTGCTGCCGTCCAGCGCCGCTGGCCACACATCCTGCTGCAATGGGAAGACTTTGCCGGCACCAATGCCCTGCAACTGCTTGACCGTTACCGCGATCGCCTCTGTACCTTCAACGACGACATCCAGGGAACCGCGGCTGTAACGACCGCAACCCTGCTGGCCGCCATCAATGCAACAGGCATTCCGCTGAAGGAGCAGACCATCGCCATGTTCGGCTCTGGCTCAGCGGGCATCGGCATCATTGACCTGCTCATCACCGCCATGCGGGAGGAAGGCCTGAGCGAAGAGGAGGCACGCGGCCGCATCTATGCCTTCAACCGCTACGGCTTGCTCATCGAGGGAGGCAGGGGAATTCGTTCAGAGCAGAAGCCGCTGATGCGCAAGAGAGCCGACGTGGCACACTGGAAACTCTCCGGCGGAGAAGATATCTCTCTGCTCGATGTGGTGCGCAACGCCAAAGTGACCGTGCTGGTGGGCGTCTCGGCGCAGGCCGGTACATTCACTGAGGATATTGTGCGCGAAGTGGCCAGCCACACGCCGCGTCCCATCATCTTCCCGCTTTCCAACCCCACATCGAAGTCCGAAGCCGTGCCGTCCGACCTGTTGCGCTGGACTGAGGGCCGTGCGCTGATTGGAACCGGCAGCCCCTTTGCTCCCGTTGAGTTCGGCGGCAAACTGATTCCCATCTCGCAGGTCAATAACTCCTATATCTTTCCAGGACTTGCACTGGGCATCCTGGTGAGCCGTGCGCGGCGCGTGACCAACGCAATGATCATGGCCGCCGCAAAAGCCCTGGCGCAGTTGTCGCCTTCGCGCAAGGACAAGAGTGCGCCGCTGCTGCCGCCCATCGCCGATTCACGCAAGGTGAGTCTGGTCGTCGCCGAAGCAGTGGGCAAACAGGCCATTGCCGATGGCGTGGCGGAAGGAGCAAATGAGGCTACCCTCCGGCAAATGCTCCTTGACTATGTGTGGGATCCCGTTTACCTGCCATACGAGCGCATCCGCTAGAACCTCCCTGCACGGCCGGAACGCAATTTACCCCCCCGGCCGTGCAGCCTTGCCTGATGGCTTGATACTATTGGAGCGTTCTAGACAATCGTTTGTCATAGGGGGGATCCATGAAATATATCCCGCGTCGCGCTGGGATCGGAGTCTCGGTGCTGGTGCTTCTTTGTCTTGCAAGCATGGCCAGCGCAGGAATGGCACAGCGGCCACGGCATCAACCTCCCGCGCCCGCGTACCCGTGGATGAAGGCAAATCTCTCGCCCGATCAGCGCGCCGCCCTGGTGCTGAAAGAGATGACGCTGGACGAGAAAATCGCCATGATTCACGGCGTGGGCATGCCGACAGACGACCCGCTGACTCCTGAAAATGCGCTGTCGAACCGCGGTGTCGGTTATTCCGCGGGCGTGCCGCGCCTGGGGATTCCGGGCATTGACATGAGTGACGCGGCCTACGGCGTCCGGTCCAGCGGCGTGAATGGGCGCTACTCCACTGCCCTGCCGGCCAACGTTGCAGCAGCGGCAAGCTGGGACACCGATGCCGCATTCGAGTACGGCGCGCTGATCGGGCGCGAGCTGCGCGCACAAGGCTTCAACATGTCGCTCGGCGGTGGCGTCGACATTACTCGGGAACCGCGCAACGGGCGCACCTTTGAGTATCTCGGCGAAGACCCCGTGCTGGCTGGAACCCTGGTGGGCCGGCTCATCGAAGGCACGCAGTCGGCGCATGTTATCGGCGACATCAAGCACTACGCGTTCAACGATCAGGAGAGCGGACGCACCTCCGTGAACGTGAATATTTCAAAGCGAGCAGCGCGCGAGAGCGACCTGCTGGCGTTTGAGATCGGCGTTGCGCAAGGCCATCCGGCGGCGGTCATGTGCTCCTATAACCGCGTCAACGGCGATTTTTCCTGCGAAAACAACAATCTGCTGAATGAAGTCCTGAAGAAGGACTGGAAGTTTCCAGGTTTCGTCATCTCTGACTGGGGCGGAACGCATAGCACTGAAAAAGCCTCGGCCGCGGGACTGGATAACGAGGAACCCGGCAACTTCTTTTATGGCGCGCCGTTCAAGGCCGCCGTGCAGTCAGGCAAGATTCCGATGACAGAGTTAGACGACCACGTGCGGCGCATTTTACGGTCCATGTTTGCCGCCGGCGTCATCGATTATCCTCGCCAGCGCAGCGTTGTCGATCCCTTTGCGGGAATGGAAATCGCGCGCAAGATCGAGGAGAGCGGCATTGTCCTGCTCAAAAACGAGCGCGCCACTTTGCCCCTGAATGCCGCAAAGCTGCACACCATTGCGGTCATCGGATCGCACTCTGATGTGGGCATGATCTCCGGCGGCGGTTCGGCGCAGGTGGATCCCATCGGCGGAAACGCAATCATGCCTCCGGGTAAGGGTGCCACCCACTGGCAGGAGGAGATATGGTTTCCCACCTCGCCCCTGAAGGCAATTCAAGCGCGCGCCCCGCAGGCGCAAGTCAAATACGACCCAGGCACTGACCCAGCCTCGGCGGCTGCTGCAGCAAAGGGCGCGGATGTGGCAATTGTGTTTGCGTATGTGTGGGAAAGCGAGGGAGAGGACCTGCCTGATCTTTCCCTGCCCCATCATCAGGACAATGTGATCGCGGCGGTCGCAGCGGCCAATCCGCACACCATCGTAGTGCTGGAGACCGGCAGCCCCGTGACCATGCCGTGGGTCAAAGCGCCGGCTGCCATCCTCGAAGCTTGGTATGGCGGCAGCGACGGCGCAAACGCCGTCGGCAATGTCCTGTTTGGCACGGTGAACCCAAGCGGCAAATTGCCGAACACGTTTCCACTGAGCGAGGCTGACCTGCCGCATCCCACCATCACCATGCCACCGCCGGAATCGGAGCACTTCGCCAGCCCGGCATCGCCCGATCAGTGGGCCAAGGGCCTCCCGCCGTTTCAGGTTACCTACGACGAAGGCGTGAAGGTTGGCTATAAGTGGTACGACGCGGAGAAAAAGCCCGTGCTGTTCCCCTTCGGCTTTGGCCTGTCGTATACGAGTTACAAATACTCGGCACTGCAGGTAACTCCGGGGCAGACTGTGAAGGTGACATTTACGCTTGCCAACACCGGAGCACGCGCCGGAGCGGAGATCGCGGAAGTCTACGCATCGCTGCCAGCCGCCGCACAGGAGCCGCCCAAGCGGCTGGTTGGCTTCAGCAAGGTGAAGCTCGATGCCAGGGAAAAGAAAACAGTGACGGTTGAAATCGATCCCAAGTATCTGTCGATCTTTGACGAAGCAAAGGATGGATGGACGCTGCTTCCGGGCGACTACACCATCATGATAGGCGGCTCGTCGCAAGAACTGCCGCTGAAGGCAACAATCAGCCTGAAGTAGAGGTGACTTGAAACGCTTCGATGAAGGGGCCGCGGGCTGAGCAAGAGAGCCCGCGGCCCTTCATCATCAATCGGCAAACGCGCTAATCCCCGTCCGGTGGCACCTGTTCCAGCAGCCGCTTCCACGTCCGCTGATTCTTGCGGAAGCTCTTCTTCAAATCTTCAAGAATGCGTCCGAAGTCGGCATTCGTGCGCAAGTTGTTCCATGCCGGGTTCTTCTGGAACCACGGATAGTTCTCATTGCCCAGATAAATTGCGCGGCGCAGCCAATGCAGCGCTTCGCTGGAGTCGCCTTCGACAGCAAAGTACGTGGCCAGCCGGTACGCCATTTCGCTGTCGGCCTCGGCGGCGGCCAGCGTGTCGTCCTTGAGCAGCGCGGCAGCGCGCTCCCGCTGGCCAGCCTGCACGTAACACAGCGCCAGCGTGGGCACGGCAATGCGCAGCGACTCGTCGTCGCGGACAACGCCTTCCAGAATGTCAATGGCCTCGCGCAGGTTGCCCATGCGCATCTGCTGATAACCCGCTGAGGTGCGCAGCAGCGGATGCCGCGGCTCCAGCGCCAGACCCTTTTCGAGTTCGTCACCGGCCAGCTCAATCTGATTTTGATAGTGATACACACGCGCGCGGTGGTTGTAGAGAATGGCTGCATTGGCGGGGTTCAATTTGAGCGCGCGACTGAACTGGCTCAACGCCTCGTCATACATGCCGTCGCCGCGCAGAGCGAGGCCCGCCACCATGTGCACGTTCCAGTCGTTGGCGGCCGATGCCAACAGGTTCGCAATGCCGTGCCGCGCAGACTCCTTTTCGCCGCGCGAGAGCAGCATGTAAATGCGATAGAGGTTGGCCTCGGTGGATGCGGGATCAAGCTTGAGAGCGTTGTCGAAGGCACGCCGCGCAAGCATCACGTGAATCTGCCCGCTGAAGCCGTGGCGCACGTATTGCAGTTCGGCAATGCCCAGCCCGCTCCATCCGGCTGGAAACTCCGGATCGGTTTCGACAACGCTCTGGAAGAGCGCGTGCGCGCGGTCCAGATCCGCGCGCGAGCCGGTGCGCACCATGAACGAGCTGAGCAGCGCGCGGGCCTGCAGGTACTTTTCGCTTACCGGGCCGGGCAGCGAAGCATCGCGCGGTCCGGGGCGCGGCGCGTCAATCTGGTCTCCGGCGCTTAGCCCGTGCAGCGTGGCAAACACCTCGTTTGAAATTTCAGTCTGCACCGCGATCAGGTCCAGCGAAGCCACCTGAATAGCGCCGCCCGAACGCACGCTCTGCGAGGCTACATCGAGCAGTTGCCAGTTCAAATCAAACCCGGTTTCAGAACGCACAAAGCTGCCTGTCAGCACATACGACACCAGCAGCTTCTGGCCCACGGCCAGCGGATCCATCTGCGCGATCGGCAGCGACATCAGTGTGCTGGACGGCCGCACCACCAGTGCCTGAATGCGCGCAAGCCGTGCGGCAATGGCGTCCGCCAGGGCATAGCCGTAGAGCGGGGCCACCTCAGTCGCACCGAGATTGCTGAAGGGCAGCACAACCAGTGAATTCTGCGGCGCGCGGTCGGCGGCCGACTCGCGAAAGCGCTCGGCCAGCATGGAGAGAAAACCCGTGGTGCGCTTTTCCGATTCCGCCGCGGTGGTGGGCAGGTTGGCCGCAGCCTCGCCGGGAATGATGCCCGTCTCAATCTGCTGCGCTTTCATGATGGTCTTGAGCGCCTCGCGCACCTCTGCGGCTGACGTGTAGCGGGATGCCGGATTCTTCTCAAGGCAGGTGGCGATCACGCTCTTCAGTTCTACAGAAACGTCGGGGACAATCTCGCCCAGATCCTGCGGATCGGAGAATTGAATCGCGCGAATGGCCTGGAAATCCTCGGCGTCGGGACGCGAGAAGGGATGGCGGCCGCTGGTCAGCTCATACAGAATCACGCCCAGCGCCCACACATCCGATTGCACGCTCGACTGGCCAGTGACGAACTGCTCCGGTGCCATGTAGCGGATGGTGCCGCCGCGCGCCGTATAGGTGGCCGCCATGGATGCGTCCTTGGCCAGTGCAGGCTTGGAAGGATCGAAGCCTGACTCCTCAGGCCGCAAACGGCGCGCCAGGCCGAAGTCCAGAATCTTCACCAGGCCGCCGTCGGTCAGCATCACGTTCTGCGGCTTCAGGTCGCGGTGAAAAATGCCCAGCGCGTGCGCTGCCTGCAGGCCGTCGGCAATCTGAATGCCCACCGAAAGCACCAGTTGCGGACGCGCCGGACCGGCCGCAATAAGTTCGTCCAGTGACTGGCCGGGCACGTACTGCATGACGATGTAGCCCTCATCGCCGACCTCGCCCACTTCATAGATTGCGCAGACATTCGGATGCTCGATGGCCGAGGCCAGCCGCGCCTCGCGCAGCACGGTGCTCCGCATCTGCTGCGCTGACAACAGGCCCGTGCGCAGAATCTTGAGCACCACCGGGCGCTGCAGAAGCGTGTCATTCGCCAGATAAACCACACCGCTGCCGCCCGCGCCCAGTTTGCGCAGAATCTCGTAATGCTCGATCGTTCTTCGCTTCATCACCACCGCTCAGTGTACCGGGCAGCGAATCAAGGCCGTATCAATTTCTGGCATTGCCCAGTATTGCTTTTGAAGTGTGCCAGTTGAGCAGGTGCGCGGCGCAGGCAACGCAAACAGATTCGCCACTTCTTTCAGTGTCCGCGACGCACCTCGCCGGTTTCGGGTGGCGGCGGATTCTTTTCCAATTGCTTCTGGCTGCTGCGGCCCATCAGGAACATGGTAAGCCCAAAGACCAGCAGCACCAGCCCCCACCAGAGATTGGCGTTGATGCCAAGGCTGCGGGCGTAGAGTTCTGCATTGCCGTTGGTGGCAATGCCAAAAAGCGTGAGGACCAGGCCGGTCAGCGTGAACATCAGTCCCATGGGAATGCGCAAATCAAGTCTCATCGCAACCACCTCTCCTCAGGCAAAGAAAATATTCAGGGCAATGGCCACCAGCAGAATCGCAACAGCCAGCGCCTCGGGACGCTTCCACCACTGGAGATGCGCGTGTGAGGGCTTGGGGGTGAGCGAGTGGACCAGGCCCACCAACTCCGACTCAGGATGCGGCTTGGTCAACAGGCTCACTACCACGGTGACGATAAAGTTGATGCTGAAGGCAAAGATGGCGCCCCAGAAGTTCTGCGCCATGTCGCTGGGATAGTTGTGCAGCACGGTGATCCATCCGCCGTGAATTCCGGAATGCGCCTCGATGGGCAGCGTGAGCCCGTGGTGCAGCATCGCTCCGGCAGTGCCCGCAATCAATCCTGCAAACGCGCCGTGCCCCGTGGCGCGCTTCCAGAACATGCCCAGCAGGAAGGTCGCGAACAACGGCGCATTCACAAACGAGAAGACCAGTTGCAGCGTGTCCATAATGTTGTTGAAGTTGATGGCGGCAAACGCCGTCGCAATCGAAAATAGAATGCCGCCGACCGTAGCCCATCGGCCCACCGCCATGTAATGCCGGTCGCTTGCGCCCTTGTGAATATAAGACTGGTAGAGATCGTAGGTGAACACGGTGTTGAATGCCGTGACGTTGCCCGCCATGCCGCTCATAAAGCTGGCCATCAGCGCCGTAAGTCCCAGTCCCAGGATGCCCGTGGGAAAAAAGTGCAGCAGCATATTCGGCGTGGCCATGTCGTAGTCCAGCAGCGGATTGCCGTTGACGTCGAGCATGGGCTTGCCGGTCACGGGGTTCATCTTGGCCGGAACCAGTCCGCGACCCTCCTCAGCTTCCTTGGGAACAACGGTCGTGTCGTGATAGATCACTCCGGCTTCATTGCGGACGACGGTCGTTGTGTGCGGCGTTGGCAGGCCAATCGCCAGAAGGCCGGGGAGAATCACCAGAAACGGGAAGAACATTTTGGGAACCGCTGCAATCAGCGGAACCCTGCGTGCCGACTCCATATCCTTCGATGCCATCGCAGTCTGAATCACCAGGAAGTCCGTGCACCAGTAGCCAGAGCCGAGCACAAACCCAAGCCCCATGCCAAGACCAATGATCTCGATTCCCATGGGATTGGTGTGTGCGTGCATCACGCCTTTCCACTCGTGCATGTAGGCCACCGGCAGCGCGGCTTTCAGTCCGCCCCAGCCGCCGATATTCTTGAGCCCCAGCAGAACCAGCGGAAGAAAGCCGGCGATGATAAGGAAGAACTGAAGCACCTCGTTGTAAATGGCGCTGGTGAGCCCGCCTAGAAAGATATAGAGCAGCACGATCACAGCCGACAGCACGATGGAAAAAGTAAAGATGCCCTGCGTCGGCCAGCCCAGCGCCATAAACAGCCCATCGAAAATGTGCAGCGCCTGAATCAGCCGCGCCATGGCGTACATCGAGATGCCGGAGCTGAACACCGTCATCACCGCAAACGAGCAGGCATTAAGAGCGCGCGTCTTCTCGTCAAAGCGCAGCCGCAGAAACTCCGGCACTGAGCGCGCCTTGGAGCCGTAGTAGAACGGCATCATGAAGATACCCACGAAGATCATCGCCGGAATGGCGCCGATGCCGTAGAAATGCGCCGTCTCAAGGCCGTATTTGGCGCCGGAAGCGCCCATGCCGATTACTTCCTGCGCGCCGAGGTTGGCGCTGATGAAGGCCAGTCCGCAGATCCACGCGGGCAGCGCGCGGCCTGCCTGGAAAAAGTCCTTGCTCGTCTTCATGTAGCGCTTCAGGGCAAAGCCGATGCCCAGCACAAACACGAAGTACAGCAGCATGATCAGCCAATCGACGAGGGTGAGTTTCAAAACTGCTCCTTAACTGCGCTTTCCATGTAAACCTTTGCCGTACGAAAACCACTTTACGCATGCGGACGGAGGAGCGTCCAGCAGAAATTGTAAAGGTTTTCATCAGCCGCCGTTGCCGCGCATCTCAGGCAGTTTACACTGGGGATACATGATTCCCACTCTCGCCTGGACCCCTGAAGGCGTCCGCTTTATCGATCAGACCAAGCTCCCCCTCGAAGAGAGCTACGTGCTCGCCACAACCTACGAACAGGTGGCCGACGTCATTGTCACCATGGTTGTGCGCGGCGCGCCGGCCATCGGCGTCTCTGCCGCGTACGGCATTGCCCTGGGCGCTTTGCGCACCACGGCGGCCACGCCGCAGGAGTTCGCGCCCGAGTTCGAGAAGATCTGCGCCCGCCTCGCGGGAACCCGCCCCACTGCCGTCAATCTCTTCTGGGCCATTGACCGCATGAAGAAGCTCTTCGCGGATCTGCTGGCCTCCGACGCGACCCTCGCCCAGGTGCAGGAGAAAATCCTCGCCGAGGCGCACGCCATGTATCAGGAAGACATCGCCGCATGCAGGACAATGGGCGCATTCGGCGGCGCGCTGCTGCCCGAAGAAGGCGGCGTACTGACCCACTGCAATGCCGGCGCTCTGGCCACCTGCGGCTATGGCACCGCGCTGGGCGTCATCCGCTCCGCCGTGGAGCAGGGCAAGCGCATTCGCGTATTCGCCGACGAAACGCGGCCCTTTCTGCAAGGCGCGCGGCTCACCGCGTGGGAACTGATGGAAGACGGCATCGACACGACCGTGATCTGCGACAACATGGCCGCCAGCCTCATGCGTGCCGGACGCATTCAGGCCGTCGTCGTCGGCGCGGACCGCATTGCCGCCAACGGCGACTTTGCCAACAAAATCGGCACCTACAACGTGGCCATCCTGGCCAGGGAACACGGCATTCCGTTCTACGTGGCCGCTCCGTGGTCCACGATTGACACGGCAACACCCACCGGCGAAGCCATCCCCATTGAGGAGCGCAACCCGGTTGAGGTCACGCATCATGGCGGCAAGCAGCTCACGCCCAACGGCGTGGGCATCTGCAATCCCGCCTTCGACGTGACACCGGCGAAATATGTGACCGCCATCATCACCGAGCGCGGCGTCTTGCGTGCGCCCTATGCAACCTCACTCCGCGAAATGGAGACTGTGGCAGGGTAGGCTCCAACCTCTACACTGAATGGAGTGGTGCTTCCCCGCTCCTCCATTTTTCGCCTGCGGCACAAGTCGCTTGCGCGCGGCGTTGTGCTCTCACTGGGCGCGTTCATGGTCAGCCTGCGCCTGGCGGGCTTTCCTTATATCGAGAACCTGCATGGCTCGCGCTGGCAACTCGTTGCCCTGCTTTTCGCTCTCCTTGGCATGGGCGAAACCATCCGCTGCCTCGACCGCAAGTGGAGCCTCTACCACGCGGGCGTGCTCATCCTGCTCTATACCAACCTGATGATCCTTGCGCTGATCGTCTTACTGGTTGCCTATCCCTGAGCGGACCGCTATTTTCGTGCCGCAGCGCCAGACCCGCCACAACAAGCACAAGCGCCACCGCGCCGTAGAGATAATGCGGCCAGATTACCAGCCGCAGCATCAGGCATTCCACCACAAGCCAGCCCAGCAAAACGCAGCCCTGGAACGCAGTCCAGAGACCGTAGCGGGGTCTCGCCATCATGGCGAGCCACAAAACCCACAGCGCTAGCAGCCCGTTGGAGACCAGCAGGAGAATGCCCGGAATCAGGTAGGAACGAAATGGCGAATGTTGGAGCAGGCTAAGAGGAAGATTCAACACACCCCCGCCCGGGTCAGCCAACATGAAAATGGAGCCAGCCAGAGAGGTAAACCCCAGAAAAGCCAGTGCGGCAATTGCAATCACACGAGCCGGGCTCATCGCACCACCTCCACCACACAGTCTGCGGGGAAGCTGACTGAAGTTTACCGCAATTTGCCTATTCCCTTTCAGATTTCCCGTGTAGCATGGGCAGTGCACACGCAGCACCCGCAGTTAAAGACCACACGTCGTACTTTCTCAGCCAACAAATGAAAAACCATTCAACGACACATGGGAGGAAGAGATGCTGAAGGGATTTCGGGACTTTATTCTTCGCGGTAATGTCGTCGATCTGGCTGTTGCCGTCATTCTTGGCGCGGCCTTCAATGCCATCGTCAATTCACTGGTGAGCGACGTGCTCAACCCGCTGATCGCCGCCACCATCGGCAAGCCCGACTTCAGCGGCGTCATTCTGCATGTGGGAGGCGGCGCAGTCAAGGTCGGCAACTTCCTCAACGCAGCGGTCTCGTTCGTCATCATTGCCGCTGTGGTCTACTTTGCCATTGTGCTGCCTTTGAATCACCTGATGGCGCGGCTGAAGAAGCCAGAGGCGGCTCCCGCTGCGCCCGCAACCAAAGTGTGCTCCGAGTGCCTGAGCGAAATTCCCGCGGCCGCCCGCCGCTGCGCGCACTGCGCTCAGCCGGTGGCTTAATCCAGTTCCCGCAGCGGCCTGGAAAACACGAAGAATCCCAGAAAAGCGAGCATCGCCACGCCCGACATCAGCGCAAGCGCGTGGGGCGTGGGGATGTGTCGCGACAGTTCGCCCGCAAGCAGCGCGCCCAGCGGCGGCAGCCCCAGAAAGCATGTGCCGTAGATGCTCATCACCCGCCCGCGCATCTCGTCGGTTGACAGGTGCTGCATCGCCACATTGACCGAAGATATGGTGAGAATCATGCCGAAGCCTTCAAGCAGCATGAGGAACTCTGACAGCACAAAGCTGTGCGAGTAGCAGAAAGCCACCACAACAGCCATCACTCCCGCCCCCACCAGGGATACGACCGTGCCGCGATGGCGAATGGTGCCTTGCCATGCCACCGTGACCGCTCCCAGCACGGCTCCGGCACCGGAGCAGGCCAGCAGCCAGCCCAGCCCGCTTTCGCCGGCGTGCAGTTCATCGCGCGCAAAGTAGGGGATGAAGGTCAGCAGAGGAACCGTTAGAAAGCTGGCCACACCGATCATCCAGATGAGCACGCGCATCTGCGGCTGGCTGCGCACGTAGCCAAAGCCGGCGCGCAGGCTGTCCAGCATGCTCTCCTGCCGCCGCTCCTGCTCTATCGGGTAGCGGATGCGCACCAGCGCCCACAGCACCGCCAGAAAACTTACGCCGTTCAAAAAGAAGTTGCCCGCCACGCCGAAAACAGCCATGGCATAGCCGCCCAGCGAAGGCCCCAGAATGCGCGACATGTTGAACTGCGCGGAGTTGAGGGCGATCGCATTGGTCAAATCCTCGCGCTGCACAAGCCGCGGCACCAGCGCCTGGTAGCTGGGCTGATTCATCGACATCGCCGTCCCGTTCAGGAAGGCGATCACAACCACCTCCCACACGGTGATGACTTTGAACCAGGCCAGCCCCGCCAGTAGAAACGCCAGAATCATCATGGTCGACTGCGTAATCAGCAGAAGCCTGCGCTTGTCCACGCGGTCGGCAATCACCCCGCCGAAAAGTGTGAAAAACAGGAATGGAATGGACCCCGCAAAACCCACCACGCCCAGCCAGAAAGGGGAGTTGGTAAGCACCAGCACCAGCCAGCCCTGCGCCACGTTCTGCATCCAGGTGCCGATGTTCGAGAGAAAATTGCCGCTCCAGAAGAGTCTGAAATTGGGGTTGCGCAGGGCGCGCACCACCTGGGGAAGCCGGTTGGCATCCCGCTGGGCCAGGGCGCGGACCACCGCCGCGGTCTCTGCTGACCCGGCGTTCTCGCCCTCGTTGTCTAACTGCTGCCCGGCGCTCAGAGCATCGCCCCCCTGACCTTTAGTGTAAGCTGTGGCATAATCACCGAATTCACGGGCGAAGGCATCTGTTCTAACCGCCCCACAGTCGAATGTGCTTAACCGTCATCGCCGGTAATATTGGCTATTTGGCTCCCGCAATCTGGAGCGTGCTCTCCCTCGTCATCTGCGCGGCAGCATCCATTCAAGTCGCCGTGCCAAAGGGCTCTGGTCATGCTTATTCGCTTCTCTCCGTTTTTTTTGCTTCTTGCCCTCGTCCCCGGCCTGCAGCCTGCTCACTCCGGCCTGCATGCCGCGCCGGCGGCGGTCTTTGGATATAAGGACTTCAGCCAGCAGGCAGCCATCGAGGCCCGGTTCCTGGCCGTGCCCAGCGCTAAATTGGCAGGCGCGGAGCTGAAGACCCTGACCGCGGAGCCCCACATGGCCGCAACGCCCGGGGATCGCAGAAGCGCCGAATACGTGGCAAAGATGTTCCGCGACGCCGGCCTTGAAACCGAGATTGTGCCCTATCGCGTGCTGCTCAACCAGCCCAGGGTCGTGCGCGTTGAGGCACGGGATGCAACCGGCAAGCTGCTGATGAGCGGCCCCACCCGGGAGCACGTCAACGGTGATCCCTACCAGAAGAATGACCAGGTGGTGATGCCCTTCAACGGCTCCTCCGGCTCGGGAGACGTGACCGGCGAGGTGGTGTACGCCAACTACGGCCGCCTTGAGGACTTCGACCAGCTTGCCGCGCGGCACATTGACCTGCACGGCAAAATCGTCATCGCCCGCTACGGGGCCAACTTCCGCGGAGTCAAAGTTTACCTGGCAGAGCAGCGCGGTGCCGCCGGCATCCTCATCTACTCCGATCCCCAGGATGACGGCTATGCCAAGGGCGACGCCTATCCCATGGGTCCGTGGCGGCCAGAGACCGGCGTACAGCGCGGGTCAGTGCAGTATCTCTTCAAGTATCCCGGCGACCCGGAGACGCCCGGTGTGGCCTCTACGCCCGACCTGCCTGACTCGGCACGCGTCTCTCCCGACGGCAACCAGCCTCACATTGTCTCCATCCCCATCAGCTACCACGACGCCGCTCCCATCCTGCAGGCTCTGCAAGGCCCCGGCGTGCCCGAAGGATGGCAGGGAGCGCTGCCCTTTCACTATCACCTGGGCCCCGGCGGAGTGCGCGTCCACCTGGTCTCGCAACAGGACTATCAGCGACGCATCATCTGGGACGTGATTGGCACAATCAAAGGCGCGGAATCCCCTGACGAGTGGGTCATCTCCGGCAACCACCGCGATGCCTGGGTCTACGGCGCGGTGGACCCCAACAGCGGCACCGCCGCCATGCTTGAGGCCGTCCACGGCATCGGCGAACTGCTCAAGCAGGGTTGGAAACCCCGGCGCACCATGCTCTTTTGCAGTTGGGACGCCGAGGAGCAGGGCCTCATCGGTTCCACTGAATGGGTGGAGCAACACGCACAGACCCTCGACCACGCCGTCGCGTACTTCAACACGGACGTGGGGGTATCCGGGCCGGATTTCACCGCCGCTGCCGTCCCTTCGCTCAAGCAATTCGTGCGCGAGATAACCCAGGCTGTTCCGAGCCCGCTCGGCGGCACGGTGTATGAAGAGTGGAGGGTCAGCAGCGCAAGGCACAGCCAGCACAGTGCCTCAGGCAAGGCACCCCAGCCCGACGAACAGGTGCGGATAAGCGATCTCGGCTCCGGTTCGGACTTCACTCCGTTTCTGCAACATGCGGGTGTGCCCTCCACGGACGTCGGCTCCGACGGCCCCTACGGCGTCTACCACTCGACCTTCGACGACTATGCCTGGTTCACTGAGAACGCCGACCCGCACTTTGCTTATCTCAAGGAAATGGCGCGCGTCTTCGGCCTGGAGGCGCTGCGCATGGCCGATGCGGACGTGCTGCCCTATGACTACGAAGCCTATGCGCACGAGATTGCATCCTATCTCGACGCAGCCAAAAGCAAAGCCGCAAATGACGGTTTCAGCACCTTGGATTTCAGCGCGGCGCAAGCTGCCGCAGCCCGCTTTGCAGCTGCGGCCGCAAAAGCCCACGCAGCTCAGCTCGCCCCTTCCGGCGACCTTGCCCGTCTCAACCAGACCCTCCGCCAGGCTGAAACCGCGCTCTTGTCTCCGGCCGGCCTGCCCAACCGCCCCTGGTACCGGCACACCGTTTACGCTCCGGGCGAATACACGGGTTATGCGGCAGTCGTGATCCCCGGCGTAAATGAGGCCATTGACGCTCATAATGCCGGGCTCGCCGCTCAGCAGTTGACCGTGCTTGCCGAGGCCTTGGACCGCGCTGCGCAAACCCTTGATTCTGCGCACTAAGGCGGCGCACAGACGAGGCAGGGCATCTGCGGGCAACGCGGCCGAGACGTGATCCAGGTCACACACCATGCGTCCGGTGGTTGACCCTGCCCACTTCCGCTCGTATCGTTGATGTTGACTATGAAGATTTCCCCGAACACCCTGCGGATCGGCATTGCGGTCGCCGTTATTGTTGGCACCATTGCTTGGCTTGCCATCTCCGGCGCCCAGGCCAGCAAGAGCTACTACGTCACCATTGCCGAACTCGGCGGCATGGGTGACAAGGCCTACCACAGCAATCTGCGCGTGGAGGGTTTCGTGAAGCCCGGCTCCATTGAGCAGAGCGGTCCCCACGTCACGTTTTTGCTGGACGAGTTCGAGAGTCACTCTCCCAAGGCCGCAACGGGCCGCGTGCTCAAGGTGGTGTACAACGGCTCCGAGCCGCCACCGGACACGTTCAAGGACGATTCGCAGGCTCTTGCCATGGGCACCTACGGACGCGATGGCGTCTTACACGCCACGGTATTGCAGGCCAAGTGCGCCAGCAAATACGCGCCCAGCCAGCCCGGAGCGACACCCGCGCAGCCAGCCGCAGCGCCCGCCAACTCGCGGACTGCCGCCGCCGTACCCGCCTCCAACCCCGGCAACCCGGCCACCGCAAACTAACCGCATGACAGCGCCCGCTACAGAGGCCGCCAGCTCGCCCCTTTGCGCCCGCCTTGACCAGGTATCCAAGCTCTTTGGCTCCTTTGCGGCGCTGCGCCAGGTCTCCGTGGACCTTGAACCCGGACGCTGCTATGTCCTCATTGGCGAAAACGGCGCGGGCAAATCCACGCTGCTGCGCATTCTCGCTGGCCTGCTGCGCCCCAGCCACGGCAATGTCCATGTCTTCGGCAACAACGATCCCCACGACGCGCGCGCGCGCATTGGCTACATGAGCCACGCGCCCATGCTCTACGACGAACTGACTGCCCAGGAGAACCTGCGCTACTTCGCCAGCCTCTACCCCGAACGCGCCTGCCTTGAGCCTGCTGCAGCTCTGCGCATGGTGGGACTGGACCCGGATCTGCCCCGCACGCTCGGCCAATATTCGCAGGGCATGCGGCAGCGCACATCGCTTGCGCGCGTGCTGCTCCCCGTTCCAGAACTTCTGCTGCTCGACGAGCCGTTTTCGAACATGGACGTGGAAAGCGCCCGCCAGATGGTCGAGCTGCTGGCCGGATTCCGCCACAGCAGCCGCACCATCGTCATCACCACCCACCAGCGCGAGCTGGCTGCCCCCATCGCAGACTGGGTGCTTGCCCTGCGCGCGGGCCGCGTAGCCTCCTTCGAACATGGGAGCCCAACGCTATGAAGACCAACGGCGCGCGCTTCCTTGAAAACCTGGGCATCCCGTTCGAGCTCCGCGAATATGAGGTGGACCCGGAAGACTTGTCCGCGACAACCGTGGCAAAAAAGATCGGCATGCCGCCCGAGCAGGTCTTCAAGACGCTGCTGACCACCGGCGGCCCCGGCGCATACGTCTTCGCCGTCATTCCCGGAGATGCCGAACTGGACTTCAAGAAACTGGCCCGCGCCGCCAGTCTGCGCAAAGCAGAAATGGCTCCCCTCAAGGACGTCCAGCCGCTCACCGGCTACATCCGCGGCGGCGTCACCATCTTCGGCGCAAAAAAGGCCTACCCCGTCTACGTGGATGAGACCGTGATTCTCTTTGACCAGATCAGCGTCTCCGCCGGAACGCGCGGCACGCAGCTTATCCTGAGCCCGAACGACTATCTACGCGCCGCCGAGGCCCTCGAAGTCCCGGTTCAGACCGCCGACCTCACAAAATCCCCCGCCCCGGAGGGCCACGCCTGATGCCCCGCGCCCTCTGGACCCATCTCGTAAAAGACTTGCGCATCGAGTGGCGCTCGCTGGACGCGATCGTCTCAATGCTCTTCTTCTCCGGGCTGGTCGTTGTTCTGTTCTCCATCGCATTCGACCCCCGCGGAGCATTCTCGCAGCAGATCGCCGGCGGCGTGCTGTGCGTGGCCACGATGTTTGCCTCTGTGAGCGCGCTCAACCAGGCCTGGGCACGCGAAATTCGCCATCAGGTCATGGACGCTCAGCGCATGGTTCCATCCTCCGGGGCCGAACTCTTTCTGGCGAAAGCAATTGCTAATTTTCTCTTTGTCTCCATCGTCCAGGTGCTCCTGGCTCCATTCTTCTTCGTCTTTTACAACCTTCATGTCGCGGGACAAGGGTGGCTGCTCGCCGTTGTTTTGCCTCTCGGAACATGGGCTCTGGTGGGCAACGGCATCTTCTTTGCCGCGCTCTCCATTCGCAGCCGCAACCGCGAACTGCTGCTGTCGCTGATTCTGTTTCCCATCTTCATTCCGGCCCTGCTCGCCATGGTGCAGGCCACCACCGCCATCCTCACCGGCGAAAGCGACCCCACGCTCTGGATCAAGATGCTGGTTGGATACGACATCATCTTCACCACGGTCAGCCTGCTGCTGTTCGACGTCGTCTTCCACGCGGAGTAGGTTATCCACTTAACGATTGACGTTCATAATGGACTTCGTTATTATTCCCAGTGATCAAGAGCTTCAGAGACGCGGACACGCAGTTGCTTTGGGAGACGGGCAGGAGCCGCCGCTTTCCAGCCAGTATCCGGGTTACGGCATTGAAAAAGCTCACTATCCTGCACTGGGCCACCAGCCTGTCCGACCTCGCAGTTCCAGGCGGCAATCGCCTTGAGGCGTTAACTCGAGATCGCAAAGGTCAGCACAGCATTCGAATCAACGATCAATACCGCGTATGCTTCGTCTGGCGCGACGGCAACGCAAGCAATGTTGAGATCGTGGACTATCACTAGGAGGACTCATGGACAACATCCCCTTTGCCTTCTCGATCCATCCCGGCGAAATTCTCCTCACTGAGTTCATGGAGCCGCTGGGCTTGACTGCATACCGGCTGGCCAAGGAGTTGCACATCTCCGCTCCGCGGGTGAATGACCTGGTGCGCGGCAAGCGCGGCATCACGGCAGACACCGCGTTGCGCCTTGCCCGCTACTTCGGCAACTCCGCCCAGTTCTGGATCGGCCTGCAAAGCGGCCACGACCTATGGGTCGCCTCGCGGAGCAAGTCATGGAATAAGGTCAAGCCGAGACAGAAGGCTGCCTGAAGCTGCCGTGCCGCCCGGCAAGACTCCAGGCTGGAACGGGCGAACTTATCCACCCGCCGATGGAGACCCCGCCGCCGCGCGCATCGTAAACTGATAGAGTTCGTTCAGGATTCCCGAATGAAGAAACTTGCAATCGGCCTCTACGCCGCCGTCACCGTCTCGCTCATGATCTGGGGCTTCTACCAGGCCATCTACGTTGCGCCCACTGACGCCATGCAGGGCGAAATCTTCCGCATCATCTTCTACCATGTGCCATCGGCGTCCGTCGCGTTTCTGTTTTTTGGCATCAGCCTCCTCGGATCCATCGGCTATCTATCCTTTCGCCGCAGCCACCCGCAGTGGGCGCAGATTGCAGACGCATGGGCGCTCGCCGGAGCTGAAGTCGGCGTCGTCTTCTGCACCGTTGTGCTCATCACTGGGCCCCTGTGGGGCCGCCGCGCATGGGGCATCTGGTGGACATGGGATGCGCGCCTGACCACCACCCTCGTTCTTTGGCTCATCTATGTCAGCTACCTGTTGCTGCGCCGCTTTGCCGCTGGCCCGCAGGTGCAGACTCTGGCCGCCGTCCTCGGCATCTTTGGCGCACTCGATGTACCCATCGTTTACATGTCCAATCGCTGGTGGCGCACGCAGCATCCCGCCCCCGTGTTCGGCGGTGCGCAAGGCTCGGGCATGGACAAGTCCATGCTCATCCCGTTCATGTGGAACATGCTGGCGTGGTTTGCATGGGGGCTCTTCATCCTCATCCTGCGCTATAACGTCGAGCGCAAGCACCAGCAGTACGCCGCCGAAGAAGCTAGAACGGCCCTTGAAGGCGCCTGACCGCACGCAGAACCGAATCCGAGACGAGGAGAAATATGGATCAAGCAGCCGTTCTCGACCATGAATTTGTTGTTGCCGCCTACACCGTCACCTGGGTGATCCAGTTGAGCTACCTCGCCTGGCTGGGCATCAAGTGGCGCACGGAAAAGCGCAACGCGGAACGCAGGGGACACAACGCCCGCTAGGACCTTGCGGGCTGGACCGGGTGCACCACCTGAAAACAAGAAGCTCAGATCACCCGAAATGCTCTAAACTTAAGGTCTGAGAGGCAAGAATGTTAGTCGTGATGAAGGCGCAGGCCACGCCAGAGGAAATTCAGGCGGTCTGCGACCATATCGAGCAATTGGGGTTCCGTGCTCATCCGCTTCCAGGAGCCCAACGCACCGCCATTGGCATCACCGGCAATCAGGGTGAGGTGGAGCGCGGCAACCTTGAGGCGCTCTCCGGAGTCGCGGAAGTCATCCGTGTCTCAAAGCCCTACAAGCTGGCCAGCCGCGACGTAAAAGAGGAAGACACCATCATCCGCTTTCCCGGCACAGACGCCACCATCGGCGGGCGCGACCTGGCCATTGTCGCCGGACCATGCTCCATCGAGAGCCGCGAACAGGCCTTCGCCATCGCCGAGCAGGTGTCTGCCGCGGGTGCGCAGTTCTTTCGCGGCGGCGCATACAAGCCCCGCACCTCGCCCTACGCCTTCCAGGGGCTCGGCATTGAGGCGCTGCGCATCATGGCTGAAATCCGCAAGCGCTTCGGCATGCGCATCATCACCGAGGCCATCGACAACGAAACCCTCGAACTGGTAGCCGAGTGGGCCGATGTCATCCAGATTGGCGCGCGCAACATGCAGAACTTCTCGCTGCTCAAGCACGCCGGCCGCCTGCGCAAGCCAGTACTGCTCAAGCGCGGCATGAGCGCCACGCTCGACGAGTTCCTGATGGCCGCCGAATACATCATGAGCGAGGGCAACTACGAGGTCATCCTCTGCGAGCGCGGCGTGCGCACCTTTGTTGACCACACCCGCAACACGCTCGACCTCAGCATCGTGCCGGCTGTGCAGCGGCTCAGCCATCTGCCCATCCTGGTCGATCCCAGCCACGGCACCGGCAAGCGCGACAAGGTGCTGCCCATGGCCCGCGCGGCCATCGCAGTCGGAGCAGACGGCGTGCTGGTCGAGGTGCATCACCAGCCGGAAAAGGCGCTTTCCGACGGTCCCCAGTCAATTTACCCCAGTCAGTTTTCCGAGATGATGGACGAGATCGAGAAGATCGCCCCAGTCGTGCATCGCACTCTGCCCCGCGGCATCCATGTTGAAACAGCTGTTGCGGATACGCATGACGGCAAAATCAGCTAGGCACGGATTGGCGGGCTGGAAAGGCGGCTGCTGGGGCCTCCTTTCCGCCCTCTGCATGCTCGCGTTGCCCCTCGCGGGCTGCCGCCCCCACGACTTCCCCCAGTACCCGCCCAACTATCGCGAATACGCCTATGTGACCAACGGAGGCAGCGGTACGGTTTCGGTATACGACGTGGTAAACGTGCGCCTGGACCGCGAACTGCCTGTGGGCCAGAACCCCGTCGACGTGGTCGCCAGTGCTACACGTAATGAAGTGTACGTGGTCAACTCCGGCGCGCCTGCCGGGCTGGGCTCGGTCTCGGTAATCAATGCGCAAGACAATTCCGTGGATGCCGCCATTACGGTGCGCAGGCAACCGGTGGCGCTCGCCCTTGCCCCTGTCGGAGACTTGGCCTATGTGGCCAATTCCGGATCGAACAGCATCTCCGTCCTCGACCTGAAAGCCCGCCGCGAAATCGCGGTCATCGGAGCGGGCGAGAAGCCGGTGGCGCTGCGCGTCTCCCCCGACGGCAAAACCCTCGTGGTCGCAAACCGCGCTGGCAATTCAGTCTCCTTGATTGATCCGGCAACGCGCCAGGTGAGTGCGGTTTTTGAAGGCTGCCCCGGCGCCAGCGACGTCGTGATTCTGCCCGATTCATCCAAGACCTTTGCCGCATGCTCCGGTGGCCGCCAGGTCATGGCCATTGCCCTTGCCCGGCCCGATGCGCACCCGGCCCAGCCCGCCCACATTGAGGCCCTGCTGGACGTCGGCCGCGCGCCGGTGCAACTGGCCCTCAAGCCCGACGGCGGCGAGCTGTTCGCCTTGAACTCTCTCTCGGACTCCATCTCCGAGGTGGTCACCGGCACCGATGACGTGGGCGGCGCCTACATGATGGGCAACAACCCCGTGCGCGGAATCGTTTCCGCCGACAACTCACTCCTCTATGTGGGCAATCTGCATTCGCAGGAGGTGACGGTCTACGCCATTGACGACGGCAAGCGCGAGGGCTCCATTCACGTCGGCGACGGCCCCTCGGCGCTGGCATTCTCTGCCGCCGGTCATCTGCTGTTTGTGGTGGATGCGCGCTCAGACGACGTGGCCGTGGTGCGCACATCTTCGCGATCTCTGTTCACCTTGCTCCCAGCGGGACGAGCTCCGAACGCCATTGCAGTCAAGGCATTCAAGCTACCCTGAGTTCTTGCTTGCGGACTCTCCGGTACAGAATCAACCAATACGCACTACGCGTGTACCGGCTCGCGAACAATGGTGTGGCCCTGAAGCGATCGTTCTCCCGAGCGCGCCCGCCGCTCGTCTGAAAGCCAGGCTTTGTGCACGCAACATCCGTCCCGGCGCCGTTTGCAGATTATTTCTTCCAGTTGTGCATACTTAAATCAGGCCAACCTCCGCGCGGCTCTCTATCCCGGCCGCGCGAAGCAAGTGCCCACGGAACGGCCGGGTACCCCCCTACCCCCCCCACCCCCCGTTTTGAAATGTATTTGCGGTTTCCCACAGAGGGCTTGCAGAGAATTTCTACTGCCGAGGTAAATTCGGGATTCCAGAGGGAGCCGGGGCTTCAGCCCCCGAAAAAAGCCGCCAGCGGGAAGTCTAAACCTCATCGTGCCGTTCGAGAACAATCTTCCGCTCCCGCAAGTGCGCGAAGATGCGCTCCAGGCATCCCGGCGCGGCGCCAATGGCAGACGGCGGCGAAATCCCTGCGTGCTTGTACGTGCCATCCAGCACGCAGCGCGCCACGCCCGCGCAGCTGAAACCCGTGCTCCTCGCCATCGAGCTGATGCCCGCTTCCTTGTCGTAGCCCGCAAATAGCGTGTAAGAAAACTTCTTTTCCAGTCCGCTCTCGAATCCATGAATATGGATGCGCATGATCGTGAACTCATCTTCGTCATCGCCCGGCTTCCATGTGTCCGGCGTCCACGGCTTGCCCGTTTCCTGCAGCTCCCTGATGTACGCAATGTGGCCGGGATAGCGAAGCGTCTTCTCTTTCATGTTCGGAATGCGCCCATCCATCGTTCGAATCAGCGACCGCAACCCGTCCGTATTGAAGGCCTCAAGAACCAGCCTGTGCCCGCCGATCTCGAACTCCACCAGTTCCGGCTCAGACAACGCAGGCATCGTAATCAGCTTTCCGTCCCGAACGTAGCGCGCTGGCCGCGTATATTCCTCCCACACATCCGAGGGAGAGAATGTCGGCAAATATTGCGCAGGCCCTGTGCGCCCAAAATGCAGCCCCCCAACCATGAACTCGAAATCTTTGATCTGCATCTGCGCCGCAAAGTAGCCGGCCAGAAAGTCAGGAATCCCGGGAGCAACCCCGCAGTCAACAGCCGCGGTTATATTGTTGCGCTGCGCAAGTTCATCCAGGTCAAACGCGTCCTCTGCAAAGAATGAAATATCGACAACATCTTTTCCGCTCTCGATGATGGTCTTCAGCGTGTTGAAGCCCATATGCCCCGGCACCGCGCAAACCACCAGGTCCGCATCGCGAATCGCATCGCCCACAGCTTCTAAATTGCCTAGATCGGTAATTCGCGTGTTCACCCGATAGCGCGAAGACAGCAATGCCAGCGCATCGCGGTTGATATCCGCCGACGTAACCTCGAAATCTTCAGACAAATCTGCGGCAATCGCCTTCCCAACCCGCCCCGCTCCCAGAACAACAACTTTCTTCCTCACCATTCACCTCGCCTGCCAAATGGAATCGCATTCCCCGTCTCTGATTCCCAAGGATTGTACGGCTCGTGAAGGCAGGTTGAAAAACCTTGGCAGAGCGCGGCCTCATGTCTCGCCTCTGACGCACGCGCAGCCGCAATCCTCAGATGCTCCGCAGCACCCGCGCCGGCAAAAAAATGATCGCGCCCACCAGTGCCAGTGCGCCGCCCACCGCAATGCCAACCATGCGAAACGGCAGCAGCAGCAGCCACACAAACGGATAGGCCACCAGCGCCGCCAGCGCCAGCGGCCAGCACAGCACAAACAAGATGCACCACAAGAGGAACTTCACCATGATGTCAGCGCCTCACTTACCGTCAGGGCCGCAAACCACGCGCCCCAACACGAATCCAAACACAGATGAGGATACGCTCGTTTTGCCCGGCCGGTTCCCGCCTCAACCCCGCTTCGCTTTGCCGCCGCGTGCAGCGGATTGCGCCCGTGCCGCCAGCACCTTCTTCCGCTCCCGAATCACCTTCGCGCGTTCCTTCTCCGGCATGGCCAGCACAGCCTTCGTCCGTCTGGGCAGCTTGTCATACACCAGCGCATGCGCCCGCCGCAGCTCGTCCTCGAACTCCCTTGCGCGCAGCACGTCCCATCGCTCCACCGTCACCCAATACGCCTTGGCCAGATACGGCGCGGGGATAAGACCCTCCGTCTCCAGAAGCTCATGAAAACGCTCCGCCCCGCAGTGAAACCACAGCACGCCGGCGCCCGTCCCGTCCAGATCGGTCATGGCAAACATCTTCCCGCCAATGTCGCGATCACCCACCCAATACACAAGGTGGTGCCCCCAGTTCACCGTCTCCTTCACGTGCGGCAACGCCAGGCAAAACGCGCGGATGCGCTCATTGTCCATGCCACCCAGTCTATTCCGGCATGTGTGCGCGTCGCTGCTCCCGCGCAGCCTGAGCCCACCCGGGCATCCACTTAACGTCCACTTAAGCCGACCGCGCATACCCTCTCCTTGCATGCTGAAAGGCTGCAGAAAGCGAGTCCCCTATGTTTCGAGTTCAAGCAGGCATCTCCGTTCTCATCGTCACCGCCGCCTTGGCGGTTCCGTCCATTGCCGCAGAGAAAAAGATAACGAAAAGTCAGTTGCCTGCCGCCGTGGCAAAGACAGCCGAGCAGCAAAGCGTCGGCGCCACCGTCCTCGGTTACAGCCAGGACAGGGAAAACGGGCAGCTTGAATACGAGGTGCAGATGACCACCGGAGGCCATTCAAAAGATGTAACGATCGCTCCCGGCGGACAGTTGCTCGAAATTGAAGAGCAGGTCACGCTGGCCGACCTGCCCGCAAAGGTACAGGCTTCCCTGCACCGCAAGGCAGGCAAAGGAACCATCACCAAGGTCGAGTCGCTCGTCAAGCATGGCGTCCTCGTTGCCTATGAGGCCCAGGTACTCAACGCAGGCAAGCACTCTGAGGTCCAGGTCGGCCCCGCCGGAGAAACCCTGCAACACGAAGAATAAGCCCGCGGGCTTGCCGGAAGATACGAAGCGCATGCAGTGAGTGTGCGCGCAGCCGCACTCATTCGTGCGCTTCGAACTCTTTCAAGCGTCTCTCCAGCTCCCACTGCGCAGCCGCCTTCTGGCTGTGGTCCAGAAACGTCTTGCACGAGGCCGCGGGCTTCTCCGCGCCGGGTGTCTGCCCCTTGCATGCCGCAGCCATCGCGCCAAACACATCCGGCGCGGCCCACAGGCTCTCGCCCGGCAGAAAGTTGTGCTCCATCCCCGTGCGCGCCATCTGTTTCAGGTCGCTATAGCTCAGGTTGTAGTCCAGCGCGGCGCGCACGTACTCGCTCGTCAAATCGATGCGGCTCACGCCCTCATCATCGGTCGAAAGCGCCACCGGAACATGCGCGGCCCGGTACAGCGGGAACGGATGCTCGTCGCCCTGCACGCCCAGAATTCCATCATTGGAGCTGAGGTTGATCTCAACCATCACGTGCTTCCGCGCCAATTCCTTCAGCAGCGCCTGCGCGTCGTCTTCATACATCACGTCCACGCCATGGCCGATTCGCTCCGCATGGCCCAATTCGACAGCCTGCCTGATGTGGAAGCGCAAACCCTCCGGCGGCACCAGCCCCGGAGCCAGTTCGCCAGCGTGCAGCGTGATGTGAACCCGCGGATACACCGTGTGCAGATAGTCCAGCATCTTCATCTGCAGCGTGTAGTCGCGCATGGAAACAAAGCCGTCCTCCGGCATCACAAAGTTGATGCCCACATAGGTGTCATCGTGCCCGTCCGTCGCCGCCTGAATCGTCTCAAACCCCAGCAGCGTCTGTGCAAACACCTGCTCCGGCGCAAAGCCGCGCAGCACCTGGTAGATGTAGCGCACCTCAACCTGGCATGCCGGCGCAGCCTGCGCGGTGCCGCATTGCTCCAGCTTCAGCCGGGCTGCCTCCGCCGTGCGCACATCGTCGCGGTCGGCCGCAACCTCGTCGCGCAATCCCTTCGCCAGCAGCGCTTCCCGCATCTGGGCAAAGTTCGGGTTCCAGCCAATCTCATGCGCAATCTTCGCTGCATGGCTGAAAGGCGGCGTCTCCATCAGCTCCAGATATTGCTGATTCTGCGCGGCGGCACGGCTGGCCACCTCGTCCACCCATTCACCCGTATGGCTCTTGTCGATGGCGCCAAACCGGGCAAAGGTCGAGAAAAACTGGTCGTGCCCGCTAAAGCCGGAACCCGGCACAAAGCTGCGCATGGAAAAAGCATCGACGAGCTGTTCATAAAGATCCTGCTCGGCCGGCGTCAGCGCGCCGGAGAGTTCGCTGGCCGGCTCCAAGGGCGCAGCACAGGGCGGCTTGACCAAACTCAGCGTCCGCGGATCCACGCACAGGCCATCCTCGCCCGCGTCCTTGATAAACGTCTCGGCATACACGGCTCCGCCCAGGTGCACGTGCAAATCAGCGCCTTTGGGAAAGCGGACAAGATATGCGCGCAGCGCCAGCGGTCCGTCATGCGCGGCAGTTGCGTAAGCGCGGGCGGCGCGAGCCTCTGCGGCCGGGCTCGGTGCAGGGGGCAGGGCGTGAACAGCAGCAACAGAAACAAGGACGAGGCAGGCCAGGCAAAGGGCGGGAATACGCATGATTGCCATCCAGTGTAGAGCAGGAAGGTCCCTTTTCAAGGACTAAAATCCGGAATCGAACACTGCTGGCTGGTGCATCATGGCGGCACCAGAACGCGAAAGCTCCAGGCAGCAAGCGCGTCGAGCATGATTATTTCGAAACAACATCACCCCGGCCGGAGTGGGTTTGGCTTAAAGAAAGGGAGTTGGTATACTGACCTAGTTGTTGCAGCGCACTGTTCGTGGACCCGCCCATTTTCTCCGGCAGCGCCGGACTCCGCGCAGGAAATTGCAACTCAAAAGTCTGCACTGAGGCCAGGTAGCTCAGTGGTAGAGCGCGGCCCTGAAAAGGCCGGCGTCGGCGGTTCAATCCCGTCCCTGGCCACCACTCCCTCGATTCACCCCGTCTCACTGCGCCCCCAACTTCAGATAAATCCTTTACTTTCTGCAAACCAAAGTACCATCCCGTGCCACCCGGAATCATGGCATCCCAGGTTCGACTGGGGTATATTTTGGGGTATATTCCGAGTTGGAGAAAGTCATACCCCAATGCCTCTCACAGATACGCAGGTGAGGAATGCAAAACCGGATCAGCGACCGCCCATCCGCTTGAAGGGGGCTCGCAACGGTTCCGATGAATCGTCACCCGAGGAGAAGGGCGACAAGAGGAAGCGCACCAGGAAAGAGAGTCAACCGCCGAAGAAGTACAACACGAAGTCTGGGGAGCAGCCCAAATCGTACAAGCTCTACGACAGCGACAATCTCTACATTGAGATATTCCAGAACGGCTCGAAGATCTGGCGGTTCCGGTTCAAGTTTCCAAAGGAGAACGTGATTTCCTTGGGCAAGTATCCGAAAGTGTCGCTCGTCAAAGCTCGCGAGGAACGCAACAAGTGCCTCGATCTGCTTGCAAGAGGAATCGATCCGAGCCTGCACCGCAGGCTGGCAAAGGATGCGAGAACTGGGCAAGCAGAGGACGCCTTCGAGGTGATTGCGAAGGAGTGGCTGGCGAAATTCATCGACCCAAAGTCAGCGAGTCACAGCAAGCGCGTTCATGCGAGATTCACGAACGACGTCTTTCCCTGGATCGGAAAACGGCCGATTGGCGAAATCGCTCCTAAAGAGATGCTGGCAGTGATTTCAAGAATCGAACAGCGCGGAGCTATAGATACTGCTCGCCGGACGTTGGGGAGCTGCAGCGATGTCTTTCGCTATGCAATTTCGACTGGTCGCTGTCAGAGCGATCCTTGCCGAGACCTTCGGGGCTCCCTCAAGAAGCCGAAGCAAGGGCACTTTGCCGCGGTCACAGATCCGGCAGACCTCGCTGGAATCCTTCGGGCAATTGACGGCTACAAGGGGACATTTCCCGTCCAGTGCGCCTTGAAGCTTGCTCCGCTGCTTTTTGTTCGGCCATACGAACTGCGCACGGCGAAGTGGGCAGACATCGACCTGGAAAATGCCAAGTGGTGTATGGAACTTTCGAAGCAAGACGAGGATCGGGAAGGTCGACCAGACGTCGATGATCACCTCATCGTTCCACTATCAACCCAAGTGGTTACCATCCTGCGCACGCTACACGGGTTCAGCGGAAACAGCAAATATGTGTTTCCAGGCCTTCGCACGAAGGACCGTCCGATGAGTGAGAACGCTGTGCTTGCTGCAATGCGCCGCCTTGGCATCCCCAAAGAAGAGATGTCTGGGCATGGATT
This sequence comes from Acidobacteriota bacterium, assembly GCA_021780075.1. Classification (GTDB taxonomy): domain Bacteria; phylum Acidobacteriota; class Terriglobia; order Terriglobales; family Acidobacteriaceae; genus Telmatobacter. The sequence continues at coordinate 43,631 of JAJXZL010000028.1, read as the reverse complement.
TCGGGCCGCGGCTCGCACGATCTTGCGGGAGCAGCTCCATATCGAAACGGAGTACATCGAGCACGAACTTGGACACCAGGTGATCGACCCGAACGGTCGAGCATACAACCGCGCCAGCTTTTTGGCTGAACGGCAACTGATGATGCAGTACTGGGCGGATTATCTCGACAAGCTGAAATCCGGCGAGGAGGTACCCTCGCCAAAGCCGGTTCCGCTGACCGACATTCGGATGATCCGGGTGGCCGGCTACCGCAATTAGCGCGAGTCATTTGCCGAACCCGGGCGGGATGAAGACCTTCAAACCTGCGGGCCTGAGCCTGCGGCGCAGGCCCTCATGAACCCAAATGCAATGTCGCAATTCAGTCGGAAAAGTGATTTGGAACACGTCAGCCGCATAGCTATCGTTTTTGAATTCCATGCAGGCGGCTTGAAGGGCACTCGCTGTCCTGGTGACGGTCCCTAAATCTCTATTTTTCTTGAATTTTCTGTTCTGGCCCACCTATCGTTTTTTTGGGGCAAATTTTAGCATGTATAAAGCATGCCTGCAACCTTCAACCCGGAGCGCCAGAAGAGCCGCATTATTGACCTCAAAGAGGTGATGCGCCGCGTTCCTTGGTCGAAGTCGAAGATTTACCGTGATATGGAGACAGGCAAGTTTCCGCCGCAGGCCGAAAAGCTTGAGGGGAGCACGTCCGCAGGGTGGTATGAGGACGACATAGACGACCTGCTGGAGTCGCTCCGGCCGAAGATGGCTGCAAAAGATAGAAACGCGCTAGGAACGGAGGCTCAGCAGGAACAGATGGCCGAGGCGGAACACCCTCATCACCCCCTCCCTCTGAACCTGGGTTCCAGAACAGCGCATCGGAGGCGGCAGGCGAAAGCGGCGGAGGACGAGACGCTGATTCGCACCGGGATGAAATTGCAGGGGCAAGACGTATATTGCCATGTTCCGTCAGGAAGACTGCTTGTGGCCGTAGGCTCTTTGTCGGACGAATACCTAGCGGCAGTGAGGAAGCTCTCAGCCTAGCGGCATTGTCCCGGGCCAGCGCCGAGGGACCAGCCTTCGCAAGAGCCAAGAATCAACTGCTGCGCCTTGCGGTTCGGTAAAACGGCCTGCCGGCCATTTTAATACCTTTCGAAAAATGGCCATTTAGCAGCCTTAAAGCGGTTCGAACTGCCCTTAGGAAGCCCTACACCTCCCGGTCGGGCAAAGCGGAACCGCCATGGCGAGAGCAAATTACGGCTCGTGTGCTGTAAATTGATCTTGCGATCTAAGCTCACGTTGAATTGCCCTCGAATCTGACAGTTGCGGAATGAAAAACACACGGGCCAATTTGCCCGGGTGAGAACTCCGTGAGGCCGGGTGTCGATTCGGGCAAAAAAGTGGACACAACCTGAAATTGGCGCGGCTCGGAACATGGAAGTCTTAGACAACATCTCGATGTTGCTGGGCGACGATCTGAAGGGATCTGTTCACCCCGGCGCTAAGGTGAGGATCGCGGCGTCCAGTTTCTCGATCTATGCTTTCGAAGCTTTGAAGCAGGAATTGGAGGGCATTGAAGCCCTGCAATTCATCTTCACCACGCCGACGTTCGTTGCCCAGGAGGCGACGGACCGGGTCGCGAAAGCCCCCCGTGAATTTCGCATTCCCCAGGCCGAGGGGGAGAGGGGGTTTCACGGGTCCGAGTTCGAGATTCGGCTCAAGAACAAGCTCACCCAGCGGGCTATTGCCAGAGAATGCGCCGACTGGATACGGCGCAAAGCCGAGTTTCGGTCGAATCGAAGCGGCGCACCGATGCAGCAGTTTGCCTGCGTGGAAGCGGCCGAAGGCTCCACGGTCTACATGCCGCTGCACGGTTTCACCGCCGTGGACCTGGGTTACCAGCAGGGGAACGCCGTCTCAAACTTCGTCAATAAGATGGACGAGCCGTTGGCGACGCGAACGTTTCTCGCGCTGTTTGATCAGATTTGGCAGGACGCCGAGAAGCTCGCCGACGTTACGGACCTCATTCGCGACCATATCGCTTCCGTTTACAAGGAAAACTCTCCCCAGCGCATTTACTTCCTAATGCTGTTCAGCATCTTTAGCGAGTTCCTTGAGGACATCAGCGAAGATGTCTTGCCGAACGAGCGTACCGGTTATCAGGAGAGCGTCATTTGGCAGAAGCTCTACAGCTTCCAGCGCGATGCCGCCACAGGCATTATCAACAAGCTCGAGACCTACAACGGCTGCATCCTGGCCGACAGCGTGGGCTTGGGAAAGACGTTCACTGCCCTGGCGGTCATTAAGTACTACGAGCTGCGCAATCGAACGGTGCTGGTCCTGTGCCCCAAGAAACTCGCCGAAAACTGGACCACATACAAAGGGAACCTGAAAAACAATCCGCTAGTGAGAGACCGTTTCAGCTACGACGTCCTTTGCCACACTGATCTTCTTCGTGATCGTGGTGAATCGCTCGGCATGCGGCTGAGTCAAGTCAACTGGAGCAACTACGATCTCGTGGTCATCGACGAGTCGCATAATTTTCGGAACGACGACGCATTCAAGGATCGGGAGACCCGCTATCAGCGCCTGATGAACCGGATCGTGCGGCAGGGTGTCCGCACCAAGGTGTTGATGCTCTCGGCAACCCCGGTCAACAATCGCTTCAATGACCTGAAGAACCAGCTCGCCCTGGCCTACGAAGGTGAGCCGGAGAATCTCAAATCGAAGCTCAGCACAGAGAGGAACATCGACCTGATCTTTCGCCGGGCGCAGACGGCCTTCAATGTCTGGTCGAAGCTTCCGGCCGAGCAGCGCACCCCCGCGGCCATTCTCTCCTCGTTGGATTTCGATTTCTTCGAACTTCTGGATGCCGTCACCATCGCCCGCTCGCGGCGCCATATCACGACCTTTTACGACACGAAGGAAATTGGCGAGTTCCCAACTCGGCGCAAGCCGCTGTCGTTCCATTGGCAGCTCACCGGCCGGTCCGATGTGATGGGCTTCAACCAGATCTTTCTGGAATTGGCGGCATTCAAGCTCGGCGTCTACATGCCGGTCTCCTACATCCTTCCTAGCCGGGTCTCCAAATATGAGGAGATCTACGATACCGAGGTCAGTGGCGGCGGCGGCAAGCTGAAGCAGCGGGACCGCGAGCTAAGCTTGCGCTCTCTCATGACGGTGAACCTGCTCAAGCGCCTGGAAAGTTCGGTGGCCGCATTCCGAATCACCCTCGGCAAGCTTCAACGCTTCCATTTGAGCACTCTCGCGCGGATTGAGAACTTCCGCCGCACCGGCCAGGGTGGTAGCTTTAGTGATCCATCGCTTGCGTTTGACGACGCCGAACCGGATGAGGATATCGATTTTCTCGATCCCGAGGACGGCTCTGAAGCACAAACCCCAGGCAAGGTCGTCATTGATCTAGCCGACATGGACCTGCCCTCCTGGGAACGTGACCTCAACGCCGATCTGGACCGGATTGACGGTCTTCTGGAGGAGATGGAGAAGGTTTCACCGGCCGACGATGCCAAGCTCCAGCACCTGAAGGAACACATCCTCGCCAAGATCGAATCGCCCATCAACCGCGGTAATCGCAAGGTGCTGCTCTTCACCGCTTTTGCGGACACGGCCGACTATCTATATCAGCATCTAGCGCCGATGCTCCAGCAACGTCACAATCTCCATACTGCGCGCGTGGTCGGTTCCGACAGGCCGAAATCAACCCTCGGCCGCCGTATGGATTTCCAGGGTCTCCTGACGCTGTTTTCGCCAGTATCGAAAGAAAAGGCCCTGCTGCTGCCAGATGAGCAGGGTGAAATCGACCTGCTCATCGCCACCGACTGCATATCGGAGGGCCAGAACCTTCAGGACTGCGATTACCTGATCAACTACGACATTCACTGGAACCCGGTGCGCATCATCCAGCGCTTTGGACGCATTGACCGCATCGGCTCGAAGAATGCCTCCATCCAGCTCGTCAACTACTGGCCCGACATTTCGCTCGATGAGTACATCCGTCTTAAAGAGCGTGTTGAGAGCCGGATGATCATCGCCGACGTGGCCGCCACTGGCGACGACAACCCGCTCGACGGCCGGTCGAATGATCTGGCGTATCGTAAGGAGCAGTTGCGGCGCCTGCAGGAGGAGGTCATCGAGCTTGAAGATTTGAAGACCGGCGTCAGCATCACCGATCTGGGGCTCAATGACTTTCGCATGGACCTGGTCAATTACGTCAAGGAACAGGGCGACCTCTCTCGTTATCCCACCGGCATGCATGCGGTCTTGCCGGCCGACGCCGAGCGCGGCTTGGTCCCCGGCGTCAGCCGCGACGGCATCGATGGGATTCAAATCTTCGAGATTGCGCTCAAGGCGGGGGAACTCAAGGAAGATGTTCTTCGCTCGCTTGACCGCGCGATTCCCTGGCGGCTGTTCTTTGAGCTGACGTTTCAGGACAAGGTCCGTTTCGCCGCCGCGTACAAGCGCCCCAGCGATGGCAGTTCCGGCGCGCCGGTGGTCGAGGACTATTACCTGACGCCATGGCAGCCGGCCGAGGAGCCCCGCCAGCCGCTCCCGGTCGCTCTCGATCTTGCAGCGCTCTATGAGCAGATGCTGTTGAAGCACATGAGCGCCAGTCCTTTGGCCATTCCGTCCCGGCCGGGGGAATCGATTGCCGACGCGGTCGAACGGTTGAAAGCCATTCGCGCCCGGCATCGTGAGCGCCGGCGGCTGGGGACTGCACTCCGGCGGGAGTGCCAATTCAACCGCAAGGTGGAGATCAACGCGGCGCTCCGGCGCTGCGAAGAGGATCTGGCGACGCTGGAGCGGGGAAGCCGCCCGGCGAATTAGATTGGTAGAGAACCCATAAGCCAAGAGGCAGACTGGCAGGGCATTGCAGCCCAGGACGCACAAAATGGAAAAGCTGAAGATGCACACGCCCGACCTCACCAGCGAGAACGTTGAGAAGATTGCCGCGCTGTTTCCGAATTGCGTGACTGAGGCGACGGACGAGAACGGCAAGCTTACGCGCGCCATTGATTTCGACCAGCTTCGCCAGGAGCTTTCCGGGGCAATCGTGGAGGGGCCGCGGGAGCGCTACCATCTCGACTGGCCGGGCAAGCGGGAGGCAATTCTGGCGGCCAACGCGCCCATTGCCAAGACCCTTCGCCCCTGCCGCGAAGAGAGCGTGGATTTCGAGACGACGAAGAACCTGTTCATCGAGGGGGACAATCTCGATGCGCTCAAGCTGCTTCAGGAGACGTACCTCGGCAAGGTCAAGCTCATATATATAGATCCGCCTTACAACACGGGCAACGACTTCATATATGAGGACGACTTCGGGGAAGACTGCGAGTCCTACCTGCTGCGTTCAAATCAGAAAGATGAAATTGGAAATCATCTCGTAACGAACACGAATGCCAATGGTCGGTTTCATTCGGACTGGCTCACGATGCTTTATCCGAGGCTGAAGCTGGCAAGAAACCTCCTGAGAGACGACGGCATTGTGATGATCAGCGTCGATGACCGTGAACTGGGAAATCTACGCCGTCTGTGCGACGAAATATTCGGTGATGAAGCATTCTTGATTCAATTTGTCTGGAAGCGCCGAACCGTTGCGGACAGCAGAAACGCGGACATGGCATCTTCTGATCATGAATACGTCGTTTGCTACAAAATGCCTAAAGCCCAGCTTAAGGGGAAGCCGATTGATACGAATAAATACACGAACCCTGATGGGGACCCGCGGGGGCCATGGTTCAGCGATAACTTAACCGGCATTGCGAATCGAGAAGAGCGGCCGAACCTCCACTACGACCTCGTCAATCCAGAGACGAAGCGGGCCTATCCGCCCTCGCCAACACGAGGTTGGTATTGTGCACCCGACACTATGGCGACCCTCATCGCCGAGAATCGGATACTCTGGCCAGCTAAAGCCGACGGCAGACCGCGCCTGAAGAAGTTTCTGAAAGACGCGAAACGGAATGAGACGGGAACGTCTTCGTGGCTTTCCGACGTGGGACAAACATCTGAAGGAACGCAGGTAATACAAGAGCTATTCGGGGAGAAAGTCTTTCCATTTACCAAGCCGCTAAGCCTGATGAGAACACTGATCGATCAAGGCGCAGCGGGCGATGGCGATATCGTGATGGACTTCTTTGCGGGCTCAGCTACTACCGGACACGCAATATTCGAGCTAGTCAACCAAGACGACCGCGACAGGCGGTTTGTCTTAGTGCAGATCCCTGAGCCGACTGGTAGAAACGACTTCGACACCCTGTCCAAGTTAGCGATGGAACGCTTGCGGCGAGCCAGAAAAAGCCTTACCGAGAAGGCAGGTCTCGCATTCAACGAGCCTGATTTCGGCTTCCGAGTTCTCAAGATCGACACCTCCAATATGCGCGACGTCTACTACACTCCCGATGCGGTCGCGCAGGGTGACCTACTGGCGCAGGTGGACAATATCAAGCCGGACCGCACGCCTGAGGACCTGCTCTTCCAGGTGCTGGTGGATTGGGGTATTGACCTGGCGCTGCCGATTGCCACCGAAACCATTGCCGGCAAACAGGTCTTTTTCGTGGACACCAATGCCCTGGCAGCGTGCTTCGATGCCGGCCTGACCGACGACATGGTGAAGGAGATTGCCCGGCGCAAGCCGCTGCGCGCCGTCTTCCGCGACGCCAGCTACGGCACCGACTCGGTCAAGATCAACGTGGACCAGATCTTCAAACTCCTCTCCCCGGACACGGAGGTCAGGAGCATTTAAATGAATCACGCCGAGCTGGCCCGTACTCTTGATGAATTGATCGCCGCCTGGGAGAGCGAGGTGGTGGAGTTCAAGCAGGCGGGGAACGACTATGACACGGACAAGATTGGCGAGTATTTTTCCGCCCTGAGCAACGAGGCTAATCTACGCGGCGCCGCGCACTCGTGGCTGGTGTTCGGCGTGAACAACAGGACGCGCGGGGTCGTCGGCACCGATTATCGGCCGGAGCCAGTGCGGCTGCAGAGCTTGAAGCATCAGATTGCGCAGAACACAGAACCCAGTATTACGTTCAGGAACATTCACGAGCTGATTCGCCCTGATGGCCGGGTGGTGCTGTTTGAGATTCCAGCCGCGCCGCGCGGCATTCCGATTGCGTGGAAGGGACACTATTTTGCCCGGGCCGGCGAGAGTCTCACCTCTCTGGGCTTGGATAAGCTGGATGAAATTCGCCGGCAGACGATTGCGGAAGACTGGACTGCGCAGGTGGTGCCGAGGGCGACATTGGCCGATCTGGATGAAGCGGCGCTCGAAAAGGCGCGGGAATCGTTTGCGCAGAAATATGCCAACCGGTTCAGGCCTGACGAGGTCAGGACCTGGCCGCTGGAGACTTTTCTGGATCGTTGCCGGATTGCCCAAAATGGCCAGATTACCCGTGCCGCGCTGCTGCTGCTGGGAAAGGCTGAGTCGGCAGGGCTGTTGTCGCCGCATCCTGCGCAGTTGATCTGGAAGCTGGAAGGGCCGGAACATGCCTACGAGCATTTCGGCCCACCATTCCTGATGAACACCACGCGCTTGTACCAGCGCATCCGGAATATCCAGCTTCGGCTGCTTCCGCAGGATGAGCTGCTGCCCCACGAGATTTCAAAGTATGACCAGAGGATTGTGCTGGAGGCGCTGCACAACTGCATTGTGCATCAGGATTACGCCCGCAACGGACGGGTGGTGGTGACGGAGCGTCCCGATAGGCTGAGATTCGAGAACGAGGGCTCATTCTTTGAGGGGCAGCCCGACGATTACATTCCGGGGACGAAGACACCGAGGCGGTATCGCAATCCGTTTCTGGCGCAGGCAATGGCCGAGCTGAACATGATCGACACCATGGGATACGGCATTCACGAGATGCATGAGCGCCAGGCCAAGCGTTACCTTCCCTTGCCGGACTACGATCTGTCTGAAACCGGGGCGGTGAAGCTCACTATATATGGTGGTGTGGTGGATGCGGCTTATACCCGGCTGCTGATGCAAAAGACCGATTTGCCGCTGACCGATATCTTCGCCTTGGACCGGGTGCAGAAACGGCTGCCCATTCCAGACAGCGCGGTGACTCACCTGAAACGCGCCAAGCTGATTGAGGGGCGGAAGCCGCATCTCCATGTGTCGGCCCTGGTGGCAGCGGCGACCGGTGGAAAGGCCGCTTATATCCGGACCCGCGCTTTGGACGATGCGCATTACGCCAGGCTGCTAACCGATCTGCTGGCGGAATTCGGCAGCGCCAACCGCGCCGAGATCAACGAGATGCTGGTTCCGAAGCTGAGCGAGGCCCTGACGGCTGAGCAGAAGATCCACAAAATCAATTACTTGCTGACGAAATGGCGGAAGGCTGGATTGATCCAAAATATCGGGAGCGACCGGGCTCCTCGATGGACGCTTGCAGAGAAAAAAGAGTAATTTGCAGAGAAAAGCCGGTCCGGAAAAGCTTGGTCGACTGAAAAATAAGGACTTCCTGGAACAGATTGCAGAGAAAAATAGTCTGCAAAAAGAGAAAAGCAGAGAAAACGATGAAGTTCCGTTTCAAGGTTCAGGGATATCAGACCGAAGCGGTCAAAGCCGTGGTGGACTGTTTCGATGGCCAGCCGCTGCAGACCGAGCTGGGTTACCGGATCGATCCCGGCAGGGTGGCTGCCGGGCAGCAGGCACGCCTTGAGATGGACTCGGGTTTCCGGAACAGCGATCTGCTGCTGCCGGCTGAGGCCATCCTGAAGAACATTCAGGCCGTGCAGGTCCGCCAAAATCTGCCCGTCTCCGATTCGCTGAAGCAGACCAAGGTGAGTCCGGTGAACCTGGATGTGGAGATGGAAACCGGCACCGGGAAAACCTATTGCTACATCAAGACCGTCTTCGAGCTGAATAAAAGATACGGCTGGTGCAAGTTCATTGTGGTTGTTCCGTCGATTGCCATCCGGGAAGGCGTGGCCCAGTCGATTGCCGACACGGCCGAGCATTTCCTGGAAGGATACGGGAAGCGTGTCCGCTCGTTCATTTACGACTCGAAGGCGCTGCACAATTTGGAGAGCTTCAGTTCCGATTCCGGCATCAACCTGATGATCATCAACGTGCAGGCGTTCAATGCCCGTGGCAAGGATGCCCGCCGGATTTACGAAGAGTTGGACGACTTCCAGTCGCGCCGTCCGATCGATGTGATTGCCGCCAACCGGCCGATTTTGATCCTGGATGAGCCGCAGAAGATGGAAGGCGCGCGCACGGTTGAGTCCATGAAGGAGTTCAACCCGCTGTTCATCCTGCGCTATTCCGCAACCCACAAGCAGGAACACAACAAGGTTTACCGACTGGATGCGCTGGACGCGTTCAACCAGAAGCTCGTCAAAAAGATAGGCGTCCGCGGAATTAGCGTGAAGGGTCAGGCCGGCGCGAGCGCATATCTGTACCTTCAGTCGATCGAGGTTTCGGCAGACAAGCCGCCGCAAGCTCGGGTTGAGATGGAGATCCGGCAGGAGAATGGGATCGCCCGGAAGCTGCGTCTGCTGGCGAAAGGTGACAACCTGCACGCCAAGTCCGGCGAACTGGACCAGTACCAGGGCTACGTGGTCGCCGACATGAATGCCAACGACGGGACGCTGAGTTTTACAAATGGCGTGACGCTGACAGTGGGGGACGCGTGCGGGGATGTGACGGACGCCGTGCTTCGCCGACTGCAAATCCGGGAGGCAATTCAGACGCATTTCGAAAAGGAGCAACAGCTATTCGCCAAGGGCATCAAGGTTCTGACGCTGTTCTTCATTGACGAGGTCGCCAAATATCGGGTGTATGACGGCAGCATGGAGAAGCAAGGTGAGTACGCTGCGATCTTCGAGGATGAATACAGATCACATCTGAACGAGGTTCTGACCCTGCAGCCGAGCGAGTACAACGAGTACCTGAAGGGTATTGAGCCCGACCGGACGCATGAGGGTTACTTCTCCATAGATAAGAAAAGCAAGCGGCTCGTTGACCCGGATGTGGGCGCGCGATCGGCGGAGCGGACGTCGGATGACGTGGACGCCTACGACCTGATCCTGCGGCGGAAGGCGCAATTGCTCAGCTTCGAGGAGCCGGTACGGTTCATCTTCGCGCACTCAGCGTTGCGCGAGGGCTGGGATAATCCGAACGTATTTGTGATCGGCATGCTCAAAAAGGCGGACCCAGAAAACGTCACCAGCCGGCGCCAGGAGGTCGGCCGCGGGTTGCGACTTTGCGTCAACCAGCGCGGCGATCAATCTCAACAGAGACCAAATCGAGACCATTGCAGCGGTGTCTGAAAGAAGGGCTACCGATATCAAAAAAGAGGGCGTCCGGAGCGCTCTCTGGTTCCTGATTAGCAAACGTTGGAAGCAATTCGGATTCCCAGAAGCCGCCTCTTTAAAAAGAATCCAGTCCACTTCCGCTTCGCCGGAAGTGCCACAAGATTCCTCAATACGCGAACAATCCCGGGGCCGAGCACCAAAAGAACTTCTCGAAATCGAGAGAATCCTGATCGAGGTCTTCGAGGGCGCCAATCAGGAGGACCTGGTTTGGCGCTCCAGCTATCCCCAGCCGTTTCTCGATGCTCTGCTTGGAGCAGCTCGATCGGCGGCAGGTCTAACCGTGGCCTCGAAGCCCAGAAATAAGGAAAGCAACACTTCGGCGCGCGTTCATAGTTTCCTGGACGCCGAATCTTCAGAGAGAATGGTGCGCCCGACTCCTCTCCGGGCAGAACGAGATTGGGCTGTTTTTGCGAGATTCGCCGCCAACGTGTTCGCCGACACCGACACGCAGAAAAAACGCGAGAAGTTCGTTGCGATCGCTAACCATTGGCTCGAAAGCCGCCGCGACGAACGCAACGGGCTCGAGTTTTCGTTCGATGAAAAGGCACTTGCGAATAGTTATGCCAAGTTCCTTCTGCGGGTCGGAGTAGCGCCCGAAGAGTGCACAATCCGCTATTTTGGCAGCAAACAATCGGCTCAGGAATGGAAGAAGTCAATCCCCAGGAAATTGTGGGACCGATTCGAACCGGCACGTCCAAAGTCCTCACTTAAAGCCGATGCCAAGTCGATCGGAATCAAGTTGCTGCCGGTACTTGCCGATACTTCTGGTGACGACGATAAGTCCAGCTCTTACGGATGGAGATACCTAATGCTCATCGTGAGCCTATGGGCCAAGGCTTTCTCCTCGAAGATCGGCGCAAGGATGCGGTGGCGGATCTCTTCGGCCTGTGCCTCGCCTCGAGCCGGATGGGAGCTCACGTCCAGCCAAACCTGCAGGATGTCGGCAACTGGAACGCCGTCGCGGACGACTGCGGCGCGGAAGACGGATTCCCGGAAAGCGGGAATGCGCACATAAACGTCCGGTCTTTGTTCCGCCCCCTCCGGTGAGAGCCCCATGCGGCTGAGGACTTCCCGGTCCAGGCTCTCGAGATAGAAGTAAGGCGGAACGCCGTGCACGAAACCGAATCCGAGGGATTCGGCTGCGGCAAACATGCTGACACAGGCTCGTGGCGCCGATTCGCGCTTTACGTCGGGCTTGGCGTTATAGGCGTAGAGCGCGGCCAGCAGCGGGCGCTCGCTTTTGCGCGGAATGATCCAACGCAGGGGAAGCTCGGGTGCACCGCGCAGATTCGCGGCTTGCCAGCGGCGCAGGAGTTCTTTTCGGCGCACCAGACGGAATGGTTCATCGTTCTGGTCAAGAAACCCCTCCTGACGCAGCTGGCGCACGAAGCGGAAGGCGCTCATCACGGAGACCTCAGCCGCGGCCGCGAGCTCCGAAGCGTTGCGGTATTCTCTCCGCGGCGCGCGAAGAAGATCTTCGGGAAGCAGGGGTGCGAGTAAAACCTTCAGCATCCACTGGTTGAGATCTGAGAACAGATACGCCGATTCGGGTGGAGGGAGCGTCTGCCGGTGCGCCCGGCGGAGAGGCGCGGCATTGAGTTCTTCGAGGCCGGGCCCGACGAAGTGCCGGAAGCCTTGGCGGTCGAGGATGCCGATGGAGACGTCGGGCGCGAACTCTGAGAGGAAACTGACCAGGCTGTTCGCAGCGCTCGCAGAGATGGCTGGGGCGGCGACGACGGCGAGCGGCGCGGCGGATTCGAGGGATGCCTTGGCGTAGGCCTGGGCTTGCAGGATGGCCTGCGAGAGCAGAGGCACAAGCCGATCCGGCCGTCCCTCGGAGGCAACCTTGCATTCGATGATGTAGCGCTGGTCGCCGCGGGAGACGACGATGTCCGCTCCTCGATCAGCGCGCAACGGCTTCTTCTTCACCCGCCAACCGTGTTGACGAAAGAGGTTGGCGACAAGGTTCTCGAACTCGCGCCCACTGTGCGCGCCGGGTAAGTTCGGATTGGAGGGCTGGGCGACCATGGCTTATCGTGGCCACGTTAATTATCATGGCCGTGATATTTATCATGGCCGCGTTAGCCACAAAAGTCAAGGCTGGGCGGCCATTACGGAAAATGCTCATTTCTGACATGCGCGCTGCGATATAAACCGTCGCTTGTGACGGTCTGTAACAGATTCGTGCTTTGAAGCAGAAGCCGGTATCCATAACCCCTTTTATTGCAATAGATAAACATGCTTCAAATTTGATGACCGAATGCTATGGGTTTCCTATAAATAGCGCAGTGTGACAAACCCAGGAATCTTGAGACTCTCCTCGCTGATCGCTGTGTTCGAGCGAAATACGGTAAAAGGCAACGGCACTGTCGACTCGAAGCAATCAGAGGTTTCAGCGGTCTCTTGCGAGGCGCATCTTTAGTGCTTCCGATTTGAGCCTCCAAAAACAAGCATTGCCCCACGAACAATGTGCAGACCATCACCGATGCCGTGAACTCCGGCAACAGCCAGAGCTTCAGCTATGACAACCTTCAGCGTTTGAGCAGTGCCGCCGGTGGATACGGCTCGTTTGCCTACACATATGACAAGGACGGCAACCGGTTGAGCCAGACGCACGGGACTGAGACGACCACCTATGGATATGGCGCGGCCAGCGACCTGATGGCGACGCTCAGCGTGGGAGGCGTACAGACGCAGGCGATTGGCTACACCGCCGATGGCCGGATCACCGATCGAGCTGAAGCCAGTTGGCTTTGAACGTGTAGCTGTTATCTTCACAGCTGTGCCAACGGACCCCGATTTTCATCTTCCGGCGAGTGTCCAGAGCCGACCGGCATGGGCTATGTCTGCGGTAGTTGTGTTCGAGGGTAAGGACGAAGTTCAATGGCTCCCCGCACAGTTGGTTTACTATGTCGGGCGGTCAGGTGCATTGGTAGCATCCCCCGGAACAGGATTCTGTTGTCCGATGAAAATGTATGCGGATACACGAGATGCAGAGATTCAGCATTGGACTGCATTCCGAATCTGGTTCTTAGCACTATGCCTGCATGCGCTCTGCCACATGAACAGTAGCCCGAAAGAACAGGTGGATCCCAATCAGAGTAGTAATGCCAAGGGCGACACTTGTCTCTGACACCCTGATAAACCGGTCCGACTCCGTACCTGAGCTCTGAGGACCTGACGTTATCATCGCGAGTTCGCTCTCTCGGCCGCTTACCCCAGCGAGCCGTTGATCAGAGGGAACAATCCCTGGCCTCTGAGAACGGGCGATTATCCGGGATCAGCGGCGATCTGCACTCATGCAATCTTGTCTTGATGTACCTTGCGGATCCACTTCTCGACTGCCTCGCGTACTTCGGCGGCCAGCTCGCCCGCCAGATCTGCCTCGCCCTGCGCCACCAGACCATAATCGTCGTATGCGCCGGTGTTGCGCTTCCGGCGCAAGGCGTCGAGCTTGGGAATGAGCTTTCTTTCGGGATCGATCGAGAACTCCAGAGCCTCAATCGTGCGGTAGTGCTCGCCGCCGCCGCGGACAACGCGATAACCGGCCGCCCGCAATGCTGCCGTCGCCGAGGCGCGGATCGCATCGTAGGCCAGGCTTAGCTGCGCGTCCGCGGACATCTCGCTCTTGACCGCTTTCCGGTAGTCATCAAGGTGCCCGTCCGCATTGGCCAGCAAGCGCTCAATCTCCTCCTGGTCGGACGCAAGCTTCTCAAGCCACCGGTTGGCGGCCCAGTTCTCTAAGGTCATTTTCGTCTCCGATCAGGAAAAGCTTCTTGCCGCCCAGCACCGTTTTCAGAAAGTTTCCGTGCAGCTTGCTGGTGAATTCCCTGGCTGTATAGACCGTCGGGTTGATCTCACGGTTGAGCGTCTTCTGGGCGTCTGCGACCCGGCCGACCACCTCGGCGAACCCGGCCGTGCCCACCACCATCAGGTCAACGTCGCTCTGTTCAGTCTCGCCGGAGCGCGCTACCGAGCCATAGACAAAGGCAAGATCAATTTTTTCTTTGAGTGGGCTCAACGCTGCGAGGAGGACATCATGCATCCCGACCGTCTTCGCCACCAGGCCTCTCATCTCGGCAAAAACGGGACTCGACTGATTGGCGGCGAACAAGGTCTGCGATCCCTGGGCCCTCCTCGTCACCAGGCCGGCATCGACGAGTTGGCGCAGCTCGCGCTGCACCGGCCCGAGTGCAATCCCCGTCATACGGGCAAGCTGCCTCAAGTAATAGGATTCGCCGACATGGCCGTACAGCACAGCCAGTACCGCGCCGCGCGTGCGGCCGAAAAGGGTGTCCGAAAGCGTAATAGATGTACCCATTACGGGGTCAATCGTACCCTATAAGGGTACACAAGGCAAACCCAAGCTCTATATAGCGAGTTCTGGATAGCGAGTTCTGGGCTGGAGAGGCGTATAACAGGGGCAGCATACCCCGACTCGAACTGGATCCAATGAACTTTCCGGCACACCTCTCGCACTCGGGCCCAGTAGCGGCATCGCGTTCTCACAATCATATCGGCCAATGTAAGCTGATGCCGGATCAGAATGCCGACTTGTGACCAGGCCTCATCTCTAAAGTTGAAGCCTGCCCCGTTAGGCCAGTTCCGATAGGAACCTAACGTTTGTCAGTACTGATATCAGGGTATACACGTGGTCGCCGGGGATCCTCCCTGTTTGCCTTTGCCCTGGACTGTAATTTCCGTGTTGGTGACAGTCGCCTCGTATACTTCTCTTGCTGGTCAAAGTCTTTGGGGAGCTGGAAATCATCGTCAGGCCCTCGTGTGGTGGTGGCTCGACGCTGCCCAAAAAGGGGAGTTTTGTGCCTGTCACGAGCGCAAAGTCAAAATCAATGGACGAACGACTCAAGGCACTCAGATCGCTCCAGCAGCTGATCTGTTTGGCCGCTTCAGCAGTGCTGGCTTTCGCTGTGACCACGGATCGATCCAAGGATTATCGAGCCGCGCTCGATGAACTTGAAATCTTCAGAAAAGTCGATCTGAAAGGTTATCCCGTGTATGTGAAGCGACAGTTTGCCAGTCAAGAAGAGGCCAACCGCATTCTTCTGGTGAAAGCTGCCAAGCAGGCGCATCTGACCGTTCGCAGTTCCATGGTGCTTTCCGAGCCTATCGTCATGGATGCTCCGCCTGTAGGTGCCTTTATTCGTCTGCGCGATTTCGAGAGTTTTGTCACTGCTCGACACACGGTGGGTATTTATCTGGTGAATGACGAGCGGGAAGTTCTCGCGCAACTCACTGAGCAGCTGAAGCAAAAAACGCAACAACAGCCGGTTCCATCGACACAGCCGGCTTCTACCGCGCCAGTTCCTCTGACAGTGACCAGCGTGTACGCGACTCTCGGCAGCGGTATGTCGATTAACGATGTGGGGATTGCTGATCCCGTTGTGCTCCAGAACAGCCCCAACTCTGAAAGCCTCCAATTCGCCCTTTTCAACGGGCTGCCTTTACGCCCGTCAGTTAATTTTTCAGTTGGTTGTACGTTCAAGCCGAGCGACAATTTGCATCTCGCGCTTGATTGGCTCAGATCGGATGAAAATGGGAAGAATCTCGTCGATCCAAAATCCGGTGTCGTCTTCCCCAAACTCAAGCCATTTTGGGAGCGAATTGCAGATATGGGAACGGAGAACGCGACTCTCTTTTTGCAGGAGCGCATCGAGGCGAGTACGCAGGGCTCGCTAAGTCTATTCGGGGTATCTGTGGACCGCGACCTTATTCTCTTGGCGGGGCCAGCGGCCCTTTCAGCACTGATGCTCTTTTTCTGGCTCCATCTGAGGCAGGTGAATACCGAAGCATCATGGGACGAAGAGGAGGTCAAATCAGGTAGAACTTATCCATGGATCGCTTGCTTTCGGGATGGACTCAGCGGAACTGTGACTTATGGTTGTCTCATCGTCCTGCCTATCGGATCGAGCATACTTCTGCTATTCAGGCACGGTGAACTAACAGAGAACACGACATGGGGGGGCGTAGCCCTAACTCTGTTCCTAATCGTCATAGGAGGTTTCACGAGCTTTGCAATTCACAGATTTCGCGGGCACCTGCGAGACGGAGAGACTCATGGTGAATCGGTTCTAAGCGATTCGGCAAAGACCAATTGACGAAGTGGGTCACCGCTTGCTTGTCAATCACTAAAAGGTCAACAGCCCAGAATTCCTTGAGGATCGAACAAATCGGTACTGGCAAGTCGGTCAGTGAGCAGGGATCATCAATTCAAGAACATCGAGGATCTATGACCGTCGGAAGGACCGATCTTGCACGAGCCTTCGATGATATGAAGGAAAATCAGGACGGCATTCGCTTCCAGCGAGTGGCGGTTCAACTGGTGCGCCGCGACTGGCCCGAAATTATCGCCAGCGAGCCAGGGAAAGACCTCGGTGCAGATGCGCGAGTGCCGCAGAGCCTCGCGCCCGACGGAGTGGGCAAAGTTTTGGCCTGCTCCATTACTCCGACGTATGCCAAGATCCGCAACGATGCCCGAAAGGTGGTCACTCACTTTCCGAACGTTCGAGTGCTGATTTTTGCCACACCGGCAGCTGTGACAAATCAGCTTGCGGCCGGCTGGATAGAACAGATCAAAGAAGAGTTCGGGATCGAGCTGATTGTCATTTCCCGGGAGGATCTGATATCGCGGCTCCTGGAAACAGCAAACGCACCGGCGCTTCAGTTGCTGCTTGGCCTCGCGGGAACGACGCCTCCGAAGTTTGAGAGGCTTTGTTCAGAGGTCGCCATCGCGGCGAGCGAAAACGTGGATCTGTGGTTCGCGCACCGGCGCCTCGCCGAGCACCCGTCACTGAACCTCCATTTCGCGACGGTTGAGAGAGACGGCAAGATCGGTGAACGCGTTGACTTTTACCAGATCACACAACTCCTGTCCCAGGGAAGACGCGTCCT
The DNA here is from genome assembly GCA_021780075.1 of Acidobacteriota bacterium. GTDB lineage: Bacteria > Acidobacteriota > Terriglobia > Terriglobales > Acidobacteriaceae > Telmatobacter. The sequence continues at coordinate 26,398 of JAJXZL010000028.1, read as the reverse complement.
TCTAGAAGCTCCGCCCGGAGCCGGCAAGACCACTACGCATGTCCAGATCGCGCGGTTCTTTGCGGATCATGGGATTATTCCCATCCTCGTGCACCTGCCCGAATGGGGGAACTCGGCGCACGGAGGCCTTTGCGACTTTGTCGCGGGTTCCGGCCCGTTCCAGGCACGGTCCATACACGCGGCTCAACTGCTGCAGGTTATTCAGCAGCGGCCTGCTGTCGTCCTGCTGAACGGCTGGAATGAACTCTCTGCGGCGGCTCTCGATCTGATCGAACAGCGCATTCAAGCCGAAGACCGGCAGTTGCCAGAGACAGGGTTCATGATCGCCACGAGAGGGCACAGATTGAGGCCGCCCCTTCAGGGACTGTCCAGAATTACGATCCTCAAGCTTGATCGAACGCAGCGCAGGGCATACTTGGTCGCAGCCTTGGGTGCGGACGGGGACGCCCTGGCGAATGAAGTGGAAGGCAATCGAGCCCTGGATGACTTGACCCGCACGCCATTCATTCTGCACGAGGTGGTGAAGCTCAAGCAGGCCGGACGGAACCTGCCGTCCACTAGGATGGGGATTCTTGCCGAGGTCTCAGGTCTGTTCGAGCAGAACCCGGAGCACCGCAATGCTCTCCTCCGTGAGCCGCTCAACGGAATGGCTTCCACCTATCTGTCCGCACTCGCTCAAGAGATGACGGGGCGCGGCGACACGGTCGTGAGTGAGCAGGCCGCGAGAGGCATTTGTTCGGCGGTCAGCCGGCGACTCATCGACCAGGGGCAGATCGAGCACGCCGCCAATCCGTCGGAGGTTCTTGGGGCACTCAGTGACCACCATGTCCTGGAGCGGACCCTTCAGACTGCGGAACACCTGCAATTTGAGCATCAACAATTCCAGGAGTTTTACTCGGCGCGCGCACTCGAAGACGCTCTGGACATCGCGCAAACGGGAGCAGAGCAGGCAACAAGCTACCGCCGGGAGTACATCGATTCGCCAGCGTGGGAGCAGCCACTCACAATGCTGGCGGAGAAGGTCGACAGCGACTTCGAGAATGCTCAAGATCTCGCGGTCGGGAAAGCCAGGTTGCTGGTCAGCATGGCCGCCGAAATCGATCTGTTCTTCGCGGGCACGCTGGCGCGTCTATGCGGGCGTGCGCTTCCGGCCGATGCTAGGACCGCTTTGACGGACAGGCTCCGGCGATGGCACGCCATTCCCGACGAGGCACACCAGGAGATGGCGCTGGCTGCAATCTTTGAAACGGGACTTCCCGAGTTTGCTGAGATGATTGTGCCGCTGCTGATAAGTCACAGCCAGCAGACGCGATTAGGGACCTATCGCAATGCGAAGAAGTTTCACACTTCCATTCTTGGAGAAGACTGGCAGGCGATTGTCCCGGCCTGGGAAGAGGATGCTCGCCGTGAATTCGTGAGCGAACTGACGGTATACGGAGGACGTGCCGACATCGCGGAGTATTTTGCTTTGGAAGATCCAAGCATGGATCTCCGCAAGTCCGCGATCCAACTACTGACATGGGAACGGGATAAGGAGAAAATAGCCCGAACCATAAAGGCGCTTCCGGAGACCGAGCGGGACGGAGCGCTTCTGCAACTCAGCGCAGAGGAAGTCCCAGAGGAATTGCTGCCCGAGGCGCGCGCCGCGCAAGAGCGGCGCCTTGCGACGGAGACAGACCACGTCCGCCGAGTGCAATTGATATTGCAAGGGCGGGAGCTTGGCACATCGAACGCCGCAACCGCTCTTAAGGACGAGCTGGAAAGAGGTGGAGTAGAAGGGTTCACCCATCTCAATAATCGGATACTGGGAGAAGCACTCCTTTTCCTACGAGAGTCGGATAAAGCCTGGGTCAGTTCCTGGGTGGCCTCGCAAGTCACAGCAAACACGCTCTCATTTCGAATGTGGGGCGAACTGGTAGCGGAACTTCCCGAGGACGTTCAGCAGGGTCTGATGACCTCCATTTCGAGCACTGATCTCGGCCATCACCGGAGCGAATCCATCTCTGTATTGGCCGCAGCCATCGGTGTGGAACGGATGGCTGATGCGTTTGGGGCATATTGCGCCGTGAAGTCGCAGATTCGGGAATTGAATCCGCCGTTCGGTGATGTTCGCTTCGCGATTGTTCGCCAGCTTGAAGAGCTTTTCCGTGACACCGCCGCCTCCGTCACCGTTGCTGCTGTTTCGGGCACATTTGATCGACCCATCGAAGAGCATATCCTCCGTTGCGTCACGAACTTGATGAACGGGGTAGGAAGATGGAGCGGCGACGGCGGCCGGCCGTTGGATTTGCGCCCCGAATTGTCAGAAGAACTGCGGCAACGCTTCCGGGCGTATTTGAAGAAAGCGGTGCCTTTCGCCTGTGCGCTTGAGGATTTGGAGGGGAGCTTACTCGCGAACCTGTCTTCGACGCTGTCGCGGATTGGCGATCCCGAGGACATAGACGACCTCGCCGAACTGGTGAAGGCGGACATCGCGCGATGGAGAGCGGTACGCGAAGCTCAAGCCGCCAGGCGGCGAGTGCAGGCGACGGGCTGGGCTATGTGGCACATTCGGGCTCTCCTCTCGCTCGGAGCTGAAAACACGGACGAGGTCTTAATTAGGCTTCTGGATGAATCTCACTATTGTGTGGACGCAGCAAGGGGACTTCTTGAACTGGCCCGAATCGAACAACAGATCGCATCCTGGCCCTTCAAGGAGCCAGACTTCAATCAGATCTGGATGGTTCGCGAAGGAAAGTCCAAAGCGCGCTTTGAGGAGTCCCGGCGGCAGCGCTATTCCGCAGCGATTCGCTCCGGTGTCGAGCGGCAACTCGAGGCGATCCGGGCGATGGAGCACCCCGCTGACCACTCCCAGGCACTTCACGAACTGGCCGGAATGCTGGCTCTACTCGATGGCGCGCAGTCGGCAGGGCTCGTCTGCGATGCAGCCGCGGTTCCAGCGAGATCGAACAGCTGGCATCGAGTCGAGGCCCTTCGCCAGGTTCTTTTTTGCGGAGGGTCTGTGCCCTTCGTAACAGCGAATGCCATTCTGCGGGAGGTAATTGCCCAAGCAGCGCCACACGGCTTCTACCAGGATGACCAGAGCATGTCCCGTGTCACATCGATACTTTGCCTGATGCCCTTTACGGACGATCCGGAGCAGGGAGTGGCCACGATACGGGAGGTGCTTGCCGGCGGCCGGCTCTATGGACACGTCCTGAGAGGCGTGATCACCGCCCTGGGCTACAGCAGGGCTCCTGGCGCCCTTACACTCCTGACCGAGATTTCCGGTCCCGGCAGCCCGAATCTCAGCACTGTCGGCAGCGAGTGGATCGAGGCGATCAGCAACATCGGGGGCAGAGATGCGGCGGAAGCGCTCTTTGCCTTTGTTGAATCCGCACAGAACAGGCCCAATGCATCGCCGCCCCATGAGCACCACCTCTTTGAGTTGGCGGCGACTCGGCTCGCGACATTGGTGCAGGTGAACGACGATCTCAAGTCCCATATTCTGGGGCTTGTCACTGTCCCGGGAACGCCGGAGCGGGATTTCATGTTGATCAAGTCCATCGTTGCGATGAACTCCCTCGACGCGCTGCTCTCCACCATGAACCTTGCGATTGTGGACCGTTCTCACCGGTGGCCTTATTTCGTTCTTGAGGAGGCATTTCAGGATCTGTGCCTCATCAAGCGACCGACTCATCCAGATAGCAATTCGTACACTCTGGAGCCAAAATCAGCGACGGAACTGCGCCGGAAACTGATGGAGATCGTCACCGCAGGAGGTCTGGGGGCCTGGAACGCCTTTTCCCTCTTAGGACGCATCGCTGTCTGGCGGCTGGAACACGGGAAGCCTCCAAGAGAACCCCGGCACCCTTATCTCGGCTCCGGCCTGAAATGGCCGTCGTTGGAGTTGTTCGAAAACCCTGGCGACTGAACCCATTGAGAAATCTATGAATCTATGGCTGGTCTGGTCGTCGACTACGCGGGGCAGGGTTGACCGCCGGCGGGCATCCCATGCGCTATCGCCGGTCCGAACTGCGCCGCAGCTATATGCTGTCGGTCGATGAACTGCAAAGCCCGCCGGGACGGAGAATTTGAGTCACCTCCAACCGAAATCGGCCTCGGCGAGCGGGGCGGAACATTAAACTGAGAGTACGAGCGATAGAAGATAGTGAGTACGATCCAGGAACTGTCCAAAATGGACGACGCCGCCTTTGAGCTGCTCGCGACTGCCATCCTCCGCGAAGCACAGGCTGAATACGCTGCTTTGGTTCATCCAGGCGTCAATTCCGAAGGGAAAACAGTGAAGGCGCCCGTGGATGGAATAGGCTTTGTAGCCGGCGCGAATCCGCGGCATATGATCGCGGCGCACCACACGACATTCAATCGCGATCGATTGCGAAAAAAGTGGCTCCATGACCCCGCCGCAGTCAAGCCGCGAAAAGGTAAGAATCCCACGATGCCGGGCGACCTAATCAAAACCGCGGAGATTGTCGCGGCTGAAAAGGGCCGCGACCCGGAGATCCGCGCCACGCTCGTGCTTACAACCAATCAGGAACCGCCGGAAGATCTCGTTCGGGATACGCACGCCGCAGGACAATCCCGAGGGTTCGATGTCGATATTTGGTCGGCCTCACGATTGGCGCATTTCCTTGACAATACGGCAACGGGACAATGGCTGCGACGTAAACACTTAGGGATTGAACAGGAGCGTCTATCTCAGGAGCTATTGCAGGAGCTTTCGCGAGAAAGTTTGAAGATTCATCTCCCTTCGAATGATCAAGCTGCTTGGGTATCAACGAACCTTGACGCAGGAATTGCCGAGGCGGTTCGAGAACAGGACGTTGCTTTCGTTGTCGCGGAGTCTGGATTAGGAAAGAGCGTCGCGTGCTACAAGCGGCTGGATCAACACGTTGCCGCAGGTGGTTTCGGATTGATCCTGACTCACCAAGTCATCTCTTCATCCCTCACGATCGAGCAGGCGATTGAATCGACACTCCGCCAACTCCACCCCGTGCTCACCGAGGGGGCGGCTTTGGATGCGCTTGCTTTTTGCTCAGGCGACCGTCCGTTGATCCTCGTGGTCGAAGACCTCAATAAATCAGGTGAAGCGCAATTCTTAGCCGAAAAGCTTGCCAAGTGGAGTTCTTTCGGACAGGCGGACCTCTCCACTAATTCTCCAAGTCGAGCTTCCAGGCGGAAATGCTGGCGACTGCTTTGCCCAGTATGGCCTCAAGTTGTTGCATCCCTCAGCGACGCTAATCTGAAGCTCGTGCAAAACCTGGCTGTAATTGGCGTTCCCTTCACGATGCGCGAGGGAGCGGAAGCTGTTTTGCGCCGTGCTGAGTCGAAAGGGGCCTTTCTAAGCAGCCTTGAGGCCGAAGCCGTCTCCGAGGCTCTTGGCAACGATCCCCTTCTGATCGCGCTCCACGAACATGAGCCGGGATTGCGTCCGCAGCCTGAGTCCGTCATCGAGCGGTTTATTGACGCGAGCGTGAGACGTTTGGCTTTCGAGCGCCGCGAATATACCGCCGGTGAATATCGCGGTGCTCTTCGTTTGCTTGCAGGAAAGATGCTTCAGCATCGGGAGCTTAGTCCATCGTGGCAGGCTGTCCTTGGCTGGTTTCCTTCCGAGGGCAGTGCTACAACGATGCTGCGCCACCTCGTTCGTCACTGCGAAGTCATTCGACTCTCTGGCAGTCCGAGCGATGAATTCCTGAGCTTCCGGCATGATCGGGTCCGCGATGCTCTTTTTGCGGATTCCATCGCCGTCATGATTCGGGACGATAATCTAAGTGACGAGCTGCTGACAGAACCATACTTCGCCGAGGTGATTGGCGCGGCTCTCCTGCACGACAATGTCCCGCTCGCGATTGTGGATCGGGTCCAGGAATCGAATCCCCTCGCTCTCTTTCATGCCCTGCGCCTGTTTCGCGAGCCAACCAGCGAGGTCCATCACGCAATCCTTGCCGCGATCGATCTTTGGCTTGCAGACGAAGACACCCAGAAACCGCAGAATACAAACCTGCGCTGGGAGGCTCTGGCTGCGCTGTCCCGCACGGAATCAAGCAAGGTCGTAGATCTTGTTCGCAGATTTAAGGAACAAGGCTGGACGGCATGGGAGGCCCTCTTTGCAAATGGGGAGATCTCAGGCGGCCTCCTGCTCTGCCTTTCTGTCGAACCGGGAACGGGAGCACCGTGGCGAGATAGGCAGGTCGAGCACGCAAAGGTGCGCTTTGGTTCGCGGTATCGGATTGCCATCGGGCAGCTGCTCAGGAAGAAAGATCTCGATAACGGTCTTCGAGTGGGTGCGTTGCGGCTGGCCGGATACTTCGCGGACTCACAATTGGCGGAGTCGATCGAGGCGTCCTGGAATCTTGATGCGGAGAAGGACGCTCATCTCGGGGATTACCTTTGGGCCGCCGCGCAGTGCTGCGGCAGCGAACCGCAGCGCTTCCTTGGTCCCGTATGCGACGCGTGGGCAGCCCTGCCAAGCGAGCGGGATGGCACCAAGCCTTCGCCTCGAGACGATCTAGCAGCCCATCATGTCAAGTGGGCATTTCGCAATGATGTCCCGGTCTCGGCAATCGGCTTCTTTATCGACCGCGCAAAAACCATGAACGAACTCCGTTGGCCGATCACCTATATGCTGAACGGCCTAGATCATCCCGACGCAGTCGAATTTGTGGTCCGCGAGCTTGCAGATACCGACAGGCGCCTGGAAGGAACCGGAAGGTTTTCTCCATTTTCGATTTCAGCGACGGACGACTGGAGTCGGGACCAGGATGACGGTGGCCGTAAGATGTCCCGGGAATCCCGAGGCAGACTCTTGGCACTCTGGCACAGTCTAGAGACCGACAAGCACATACGACACCAGGCGTTTCGGTTCTGGGCGGCTACAACGACTGACGAAGACCTCGGCGTTCTGCGTTCCGTAGACACTTCAGATACGCTTGCCGATTCGGTTTTGCGGCAGCGACTGGAACGTGGAGACAGGGAAGCAATTCCTGCGCTTCTCCTCAAGTTGAAGAGTGGCGCTCGCAATCGAGAATACTGGTGGCACTTCACTCATTATGTTTGGTCGGATGAATTGACACAAGCACTGGAAGAGGAACTTGCCCTTCGAAGCACCTCCGTAGACCGGACATGGAATGAAAGATTCAGCACGGATGAGCAGATCTATAGACTGATCATGAATCTCCCAACTGCTCAAGCCGAGGCATTACTCGTAAGGCATTGGGGTCACTTGCACTATTGCGACGAATTCGTGCAAACCGCTTTGTTCATTGCCACACCTCGTCTGCTACGCGATGTTCGAATGGTGATAGACATCTGCCCGGACCCAAAGGTGATGTTTGAACACATTCACATGCGTTACGGTATCCGTCGAACGGGGTGGAGAGGAGTTACACACCCAAGTCAACTGGAGGCACTTGCGCCATACTTGGACTATCTGGCTGAGTTCACCATCTACACCTTTTGGGAGTTGTGCAACGATCGAGGTTGGTTCGACTTGCGTCGCCGGCTTTTCGACGATCGTGTAGAACGCGGAAACTCCAGGCTCTATCTTGATGAGGATCGAATCAAAGCGTCGCTGGATGAGATGCTCTCAGATCCGCGGAAACGCTGGATCGATCACTGGATTGAGCTCTACCTTAAAACAGGAGCAGCGACCGAACAGGTGCTCGCCACCGTGCAAAAATGGCTGACCGGACAAAGGAGTCTTGCTGCCCTGGAACTCGCGGCGACAGTGGTGATCCAAGTGGGTCAACGCAAGGATGTCCATATTCTGGATCTCCCGATCGAACCGAAGAGCGCAGTGGACGCTCTTATCCTCGATGTGACGTTCGCCGTCAGGCGCCGCCGTCTGTACGACGCTTGTTGACCGGAATTAGGCTGGCCTTGTTGCGTGTGGTATCGCGCGGGCCATCGTCGGCGTACTCACCGACAACGGATCAGTAACGCGAAATCGCGAGAGGATATTGTTTACTACTCAGTTGGCATCACGCCGGGTTTCCGGGGCAAGCCCCGACGACAGCTCGCTTGATGGACGTTCTGGCACACTGACCGCACACCTGAGGCGAGTCGGAGAGAAGACTGGCGTGGCACATTTGAGCCGAGTCCGCTGATGGCCAGTCAGCGTCCCAAAATCGGATCCACAAGTGGGGAGATTGCGACTGTTTTCTCGGTCAGTGTCCGACATGGCGACTTTTCGGCAAGGTGGATTCAGACGATACTCTCGAACCCGCGTAGATCGATGGAGCGGCTGAAGTTTCCGTGGACACCAGGTGCGAGTCGCTAGGGAGCGGGTCAGATAAGCGGCCGGCGGTGGAAACGGTGGATTCCAGGCTAGAGGAGTCGATTTCAGCCGTGCTCTGGCATGGAGGAGCAATGCCGCGAGCATCCTCATGCGGCATACTCTTAAAGTGCGTAGAATCCTTCGGACGGCGGCTCTCGCGGCGTTACTCTCGATGGTCAGTTTCTGGTGCAGCGCGAGCGATGCCTCCGCATGGCAGCAGACTGTGCAAAGGGCGGCGCGGATTGCTCCCGAGGCACGGATCGTTGTCCTCGACGTCAGCACCGGCCGGCTTCTGACGGAGCACAGGCTCGGTGAAGCTAAGCACACGTTGGCCGCGCCAGGATCTACGCTCAAGCCTCTGGTTCTTTACAGCCTGATCGCCGCCGGCCGCTGGGATCCACAACAGCGCATTGCCTGCAACAGGCACCTGCAGATAGCCGGTCACAGCCTCGCCTGCCCGCATCCGCCTGCGCCCCCGTTCGACGCACGGGAGGCTCTGACCTGGTCCTGCAACAGCTACTTTGCCGCAATGGCGCGCACCCTTGCGCCTGGGGAGCTGGCCGGCATTCTTCGCCCCACGGGATTGCTGGACGCGACGGGGCTGGCTGCGGACGAAGCCGTTGCCCAGTTTTACGCGCCTCACACCGTTGACGACGAGCAGCTCACACTGTTGGGCGTGGAAGGCATTCGCGTTTCGCCACTCGAATTGGCGGAAGCGTATCGCTGGCTGGCGCTGCGGATGGCAGCCCATCCCGACTCGCCGGCTACGCAGGTAGTGCGTGAAGGCTTGATGGACTCAGCGAGTTTTGGAATGGCCGGCGAAGCCAACCTCGGTGGATTGTCTGTGGCGGGAAAGACGGGGACAGCGGAAGGCGTGGCGTCCGCGCGCACGCATGGCTGGTTTGCCGGCCTGGCTCCGGCGGCCGATCCGCAGGTGGTGATCGTGGTGTTTGAGCCTGCGGGTCGAGGCGCGGATGCCGCACACCTGGCCGGTGAAATCCTTGCCCACGCGGCCGGCGAGGAGCGGCGATGAGGCTTCGACGATTGCGGCCGCGGCTTGCTCATCTGTGCCTGCTTGCAATTGGGCTGTGTTGTGCAACCGCAAACGCAGCGCGGCCAGACTTGCGAACCACGTTTCGGGTTGGAGTGTGGACGTTATGGCACGACCGCGAAGTGAAGCTGAGCGCTGCCGGGCCAGGACACTCCATTCGCTTTCAGACCTGCACCGGATGCGGCTCCATTACCGTTACACAGCCTGCGTCGATTCGCGCTGCGGGCGATGCTCTGGTTTTGACGGAGCTTCGCAGATCAATTCGTGCGGACCGCGTCACAATTGCCGCGCCTGTAAAACTCGGCGCGCACGGCGAGACGTTGACGCTGCCCTGGCCAGTCACCGTGACGGCGCGCTCAGGCATCCTGGTAATGGCGGTAACCATGCCGGTCGAAAGCTATGTGGAGCGCGTGGTGGCCAGCGAGAGCGACGATGCCGATAGCGCCGCATCACTTGCAGCACTGGCGATTGTGGCGCGCACCTTCGCGCTGCACGAGGCACACGGCCACACCGGCTACGATCTTTGCGACTCCACGCAATGCCAGCTTGTGCGCTGGAACGCGAGCACTGCACGGCTGACAATGGCGCGCGCTGCTGCGCTTGCCACAGCCGGGGAAACGCTGTGGTTCCACGGCCGGCCGGCTCTTGCGTACTTTGGAAAAGACTGCGGCGGCTACACTGCTTCGCCGGCAGAGATATGGCCTGGAGCGCATCCGCTCCCGTATTTGCCGGCGCGTCCGGATGCCTACTGCACGCGCGACGGAGGCCACGAGTGGGCGTCAAAGATCTCTTTCTACGATTTGACCGCCGTTCTGGCCACGCACGGTCTCGCACGTCCGGGTTGGCACAATCTCACCATTGCCCAGCGCGGACCCTCGGGGCGCGCCGTCCTGCTGCGCGCAGATGCGACCGTGATTCCCGCAGAGCAGTTTCGGCTTGCGGTGGGCGAATCGCTGGGATGGAACCGTCTTCCCAGCACCTGGTTTGAAGTGGTCCGGCAAGGCGACCGGTTCTCTTTTCACGGACGAGGATGGGGAAACGGAGTTGGTCTTTGCCAGCGCGGCGCGACTGTGATGGCCGCCGAGGGCCGTTCCACTGCGCAGATTCTCGATCAGTATTTTTCTGGTGCGGTGGCCGCTGACGAAGCCACGGGCCATGTCTGGCTGAGATTTAGCAGGCAGGGCTTTCAACTCGAGTCGCTCGACCCGTCCGACGCCGCTTACTTGCCGGAGTTGTCCCGGGCGCGTGCCGAAGCGTCAGAACGCTCCGGCCTCAATGCATCCGCGCCATTCACCGTCCGTGCATTTGGGTCGACGCCGGCGTTTCGCGCCGCCACGCTTGCGCCCGGCTGGGTGGCGGCCTTTACACAGGGCAACTGGATTGGTACACAGCCCCTGCGCACCTTGGTCGCGCGCCATCTGCTGGAAAACACTCTACGCCACGAGTTTCTGCACGCGTTGGTAGAAGGCCAGGCCGGCGCGAACACTCCGCTGTGGCTGCGCGAAGGTCTTGTCGAAGTCTGGGCGGATGATGCCGGCCGCGAGGATCGGCCACCCACGCTAAGTTGCAAAGCGGTCGATGCTGCTCTGGCTGATTCCAGCAGCGAAGAGGAATCCGCGCGCGCGCACCGTGCCGCCGCCTGGTATGCGGCACGACTACTCCAGCGCTATGGCCGTGGACAGACGCTCGAATGGCTGCGCTCAGGCATCCCCGCCGGTGTCGGCAGCAGCCTGGGGCAGCGGCAATTCTGAGGAGGTCAGCACGGGACGTTCAGCGCGCTCGAGCAGCGCGGCTGCCCACGCCAGCAGAAGGATCCAGCAGCCCACGCCGAGCACATACGCCGCGGCCAACTTGAAGATGACCGCCCAAACCTGGTGCGAGACGGTTCCATTGGGAAGGCCGTTAAAGAAGTGGCTTGGGAACAGGACGCCGGCCAACGCCGCCACTACAACGCCCAACCACCAGCGCCAGTTCCACAACAGGCGAATCAGTCTTCTCCAGGGCATCCGCCAGCCCCACTGCGCGGAAGCCACGGCGCACACGATCAGCTTGCCGGGCACGACGACCCAGCGCAGAGCCCATTCGGCGTACGTCATCCACTGGACCAGATGCGCATAGGCAAAAATCCTCGCGCGCGCGTGGGCTGAGAAGCGCGAGTTGAGGTAGCCTGCCCACTCCGGAATCCGCGCATCGCACAGGTCGAGCACAGCCCATGCCGCCCAAAACAGCGCGGCCCACACCAGCAGCGTGAGCGCGCCCCACAGCATCTTCACGCGCCGCCCGTCATCGGTAGCCAACGCCCTCATGGTTGCGGCCTGCAGTTCAAGCATGGAGAGAACCAGAAGCAGCGGTACGACGAGCGTGAGCGCCACCTGCCAGCCGTGCTTGTCCGGCAGTCGGGTCCACGCCAGCCCGAGTGCGAGGAGCAAGAGCACTCCGCCGAATTGCCCAGCAACCCAGCCCCAGGCGCGCTTCAGGCGCTTCAGCATATCCGCGAACTCGCTCATGGCTGCACCTCCAGGGTTGCGGGATCGGTGGTAGTCTCCACGTTCGATTGATACATCGGTCCCGCCTGTGCCGGGCTGATCTGGAACTTACCCGGGTTCACAACCTTCAGCAGGTAGACATATTCGCTTCGCCGGTTGAAATTCGTGTTGAAAAACGCGGCGCGGTCGTCGTGAAACTCCTTGCGCGTAAACCAGTCAGCCCACCAGTCGGGCTTGTTGTTGAGTGTGTAGAAGCCAGTGTTCTCAAGAAACTCCGTGCCCGCCGGAATGGGATCTTCGGCCATCAGATAGCTCCACTGCGTTCCGTTCAGCGCCAGCCGCACGGCCACAATATCTCCCACGTGCACTGGTCCGTTCAGCGGTGACAAGTCATAGGTGATGGGGTCGGTTGGTCTGTCCTGTCGCTTCTTCAAGAGAAAGTAATCGCGCGTGATGTTCAGGGCCAGCTTGCCCTGCTGGAAGTGACTGCGATCCGGCGAGTACCAGTCACTCTCCGCGCTCCAATAGGTGATGCCGTTGCCGGCTTTACGTACCGTCACCTGTCCGCCTGCGCCCAACTGGCCAGCCGGCACATTGATCTTCCAGGGGACTCCGAAGCCGTCACCCGGGCCAAAGTGCCGCCGGCCCACGCTGGTTCCGTTCACCAGAACTTCAACATCGGAAATGTTGGCCAACTCTCCGCTTAGCGCCAGGTAGTCGGTAAGTCCGCCGATCACCATCGCCGTCTGCTCGGTCGAGAACCAGTAGTTGCCGTCGCGATGCGCAGCCAGCCATTCGGCCGCCTTCGGCATGAGACCGCTGCCGCGATCCTGCCTCACCAGAAGCTTCAGTGCGACGGCCGTGGTCTCAGACGAGGTGTCACCCCAGTAGTCCATCAGCCCGTCGTAGTTGCTTTCCCAGTGCGCGTCCGCATCAGTCACTTTGGCCTTCTTTTCGAGCAGCAGCGCCGCCTGCCGGGCGCGGCTATCGCCCGCCGCATCCAGAGCCAGACCTGCCAGCGCCAGCCCCTCGTCGCTCAACTTGTCGCGGCTCGCCCACACTTTGTCGAGCGCATCCGCAGGTGCGCCGCCGGTTGAAGCCAGCGCGTACACGACGTAGGCGCGCAGATCGGGAAGCATATTCGGGTGCGCATTGAGTGCAGCCAACAGCCAGGTGCGGCCCTTGTTGCCCTCATCGGCATCCACTGCGTAGCCAGCGGATCTCGCCTGCCCCAGTCCGCTCGCCACGTACGCCGTCATGAAGACGCGACTGGGATCGTCGGGCCACCATCCCCACCCGCCATCGTCATGTTGATAGCTCTTGAGCCGCTCCAGTCCCGCCTTCACCATGCCGTCCAGCGTCTTGTGGTCGATGGGCGATTTCACGTGCAGCTTGTCGATCGCCTGCGCCACCATCAGGTCCGGCAAAAAGCTGGACATGGTTTGCTCCGTGCAACCCCAGGGATAGCTGGCGAGATACTCGAGCGCGTTGAACACCGTGCCAGCCACGCTTGGCGCTACGGTGATCGTGAGCCCATGTGTTCCCGCATCGGAGTTGGCCGGGAAGCTGTATGCCCATTGGTTTTGTCCTGTGCCGGAAAAGACGACGCCCGCACCCACGGCGCGCCGCTTCACGCCATACGGCAGCACCGGCAGGGTCATTTGCAGCGCGTCTGACTCCACATTGGTGAGCGCCTTGGCCGTCAGGACCGCGTTGCCGGTGGTGCGCGCCTTCACACGCCAGTCCACATAGCTCTCGCCCCTGGCTGGCACATTCACCGTCTGCGTCTTGCCGCCAATCACGTCGACACCGCTCACATCGAGCGCAAAAGTTACGTCTTTGGCCGTGGCCAGGTAGTTGTGGGCAATGACGCGCAGCACGGTCTCATCGCCCTGCCGGAAGAAGCGCGGCGCAGAGAGCCTCACAATCAGGTTTTTGCGCACAAGCACTCGCGCCACCGCGCCGCCGGCCTTGCCATCGTCCGTCATGACGCGGACGGTAGTGCGCCAGGTGGTCAGCGCGTCAGGAAAATTGAATCCCACCGTCGCGTGGCCGTCGGGTCCGGTGCGCACATCCGAATTCCAATACGCCGTATCGGGAAATGCCTTGCGCACCTTGGGCACCACCAGATCAGAGCCCGGCTTCACCTGCGACATGCGCGGACGATACAAACCTTGCAGTTCCGCAAGCAGCGGGCTCTTTTTGCCCGCCTGGCCTGAGAAGAAAAAGTCGAATGAGGTTTGCGTCTGGAGATAGACGTACCGCTGCGGATAGAAGAACCCAACCATGCTCATGGTGGTATCTGGTCGCACAGAGTAAAGCGCTTCGTCCACCTCGCCGAAGCTCAAGTCCGCCTCTACCGGCTTGCCGGCGGAATCCGCGGCATAAACGTCGAAAGCCGCCTTCTCATCCGGCTCGTATTGACTCTTGTCCGGAGTCACCGTGATGGTCAGCGTCCGCTCAACGGGAGGAACTTTCAGGCTCTTTTGCGCCGTAATCAATTGGTTATCGTGCACCAGCATTGCGCTCACCACAAGATTGGGTTGCGCCTGCTGAGTAATGGGAACATCGAAGGCGAAACTCTCACCTGTGGCGTGCAGCAGTTGCCGACTCTGCACGCTGTTGCCCTCCACGGTCACCACGGCCCACGATTCCTTAAGCCCCGTCACGAGCAGGAGGTGCGCCGTGTCTCCCACTTTATAGCTCTTCTTGTCCGCCACAATCTGCGCTTGCGTATTGGGTTGGTACCAGGAGCCTGCGCCGTTCCAGATCCACACCCAGGTAGTGCCGTGTACGGTGCGATTCTCCGGCGTCTGCGCGCTCGCCGTCACCTCGAAATCTCCGCTGCCCGCGGCGCTCATGGGCAGTTCCACCAGGGCGGCGCCATCCGCGCCTGTGGTAGCGTCCGCCGTAGCAACCTGCGTCTTGTTTTGCACGTGCGTCACGGAATCCCAGTTCACCTGCGCCGCAACAAGGTGCACAGCGGTCCGGACAGGCTTGCCATCGTAGTCCTGCGCGGTGATTTTGATCTTGACCGGCTGACCAGCCTGGTAAACGTAGCTGGCCGGTTCCGCGCTGACGCGAAACGAGCCATAGGTTGCCAGCACCGTGGTATGTCCGCTGACCTCGCGATTGGCGGCGTCTGCCACTCGGGCCTCGATGCGGTAATCCTGGTCGTTCTGCTTGTCGTCGACGCGTGTGGGTAGCGTCACGGAAAGACGGCCGTTGGCGTCGAGCACGCCGGTGTGCTCCTGCTGCTCGGTCTGGCCCCAGGTATCGTCGGAATCGTCGGAGCTCTCTTCGGCATCTCTGCTGGAGTCGTCTTCGTCGTCAGAGTCTGACCAGTAGTGCGTGGAGGTGTGCACCACGTAGGTGACCTTGGCCCCCGCCACCGGCTCGCCAAAGAAGTACCGCGCTTCGATATTGGCCTGAATCGAATTGCCCTCGAGCAGATGCTGCACCGGAGATTTCACCGTGACCTGATACTCCGGCTTCTTGTAGTCCTCGACGTAGAAACTGCCGCCGCCACCAGCTCCACGCAGGTTGATGTTGTAATAGCCCAGCGCGGCATCCGCATCCAGCACCAGGTCAGCCGCCAGCGTTCCGTGCGGGCTCAGCGGAATCGCCTTTGAAAATACAACCTTGTTGGCGCTGTCTGTCACTTCGAGTGTGGGCGTCGCCGCCTGCGGCAATGCGAGCCTATCGTCCTTGTCGACGCGCACCACGGCCTTAATGTGCACGGTATGTCCGGGCCGGTAGACCGGCCGGTCGGTGCAGATGTAAGCCCGCTCCGGCTGCTGGTCCGACGGGCCAAAACCGTAGCCCCAGGGCGTCACCAGCGCCGCATCCGCCCCGTGCCGCGCCAGCAGCCACACGTTGTCTGGCGTGCCGCCAAGCTGAACAGGGCTGTCGGTCAGGCCCAGCGTTGCCATGCCGTTGGCATCCGTCTGCCCGGCGGACTGCTGTTTGCCGCTTGCCCACAACGCGACGTTTGCACCGGAAACCGGCGCGCCTGTCTTGCGGTCAGCCACGTAGAGAAACGCCTTCCCATTCTGCGTCCGCTCCACCACGGCCATGCCAGTCACAATGGCCACGGTGTATGCCTTGTATGTCCCGTCCGTGGCTTCAATCAGATACACGCCGGCAGCGAGGCCGTCGATGGGCAATTGCTGCGTCTCGCTCACAATGACCGGTGGAGTGATCAGCCGCCAGTGCGCGACAAGCTGGCTTGGATTGAGTATGGGAATTTGCGCAAACTGCGCGGCGCCCACCACCCGGCTGCGCCGCCCCAGCTTGCCCTGCTCTTCGCGGAAGGTGTCGCGTGCATTATCGGTAAACTGCCCGCGGAAGAAGTGCCGCACAAGCCACCACAGATGCGCCTTGAAGTCGTGAATGCGCTCGATCCATGTCTCCTGGTCAACTTGCTCTGCGGGCGCGTAGCTCTGCTCGCCAAAGCTGTGCAGGTCCTTGAGCCCGGCGAAGAACTTTTGCGCATCGCGAACTTTGTAGACGCGAAATTCCAGCTCAGGTACGTTGCGCGCCATGAGCTGAATCTTCACGCTCTCACCCGGCGCGAAGGTTCGCGAGGTGGAAAGCGAGAACGAACGCGGCGGATCCTTGGCCGCAACAGGCAGCGCGGACAACAGCAAAAGCGATGCGGCAAACAGCAGCTTATGCAGCCTCATTCGGACCCTCGCAAAATGTTCCACCGGTAAACGCCGAGGAAGTTGGGATTGCCGGGCAGCGGACGCCACTGCGGCTCCGGATGGTCGAGCAGGTCGGCCAGCGCCACGCGGCGAAGCTCGCCGGCATGCCCCTGGTCGGGGCCGGTATCGTAAACCACCCGCGCCTGCGGGCCAACTTGCACCACAATCATCGAGTGCCACGGCGACGTTTGCCCGAATTGCCGGTAGAACAGCAGATCTCCCGGCTCCGCAGTGCGCACATCGCGGCTCAGGAAGTAAGCATTGCGCTCCACCAGCGTCTTTGCATCCGCAAACTGCGCGAAGGCTCCATCCGTGGCGTCTGCCGGCACAAACGGCCCCGGGCGTACGCGGAAGAGGTTTGCCCCCAGCGGCGTGTGCGGATATTGCCATACGCGAATGTCGCCGGGAAGCGCCGCCACTTGGATGCCCGTGTCTTCAAACCATCCCGCGTTGTGGCTCTTCAGCGCTTCGCGGTAGGCATAGCGCAGCAGGCTCGCGCAGTCGGTGATTTCGGCGGGGACCTCCGTCCGTGGCCGGATCGCCTGGTACTCGGCAATCAGCGTGAACCAGCGGCGAAAGGCGGCGCGGTCGGCTGGATCCGCGAGGCGCAGAAAGTCGGGCGTGCCGTCCCCATAGCTATCGGTCCAGGACAATACCGGTACGCCGGACCGGCGTGCCGCGGCAGCCGTCGCGTGCCCATGATGACGCCAGTACCGGGCCGAGCCTGCAGCCAAGACCAGCAGCGCCGCAACTGTGAGCGCACTTTCCACCCACCATCGGCGAGCGGATAGCCGTGGAGCGCGAAGATACGGTATGAAAGTCGCGTTCAATGAAATGTCTGAATCAGGATCGGACCAATCTTAAGACATTACCTTGTAATTCGTGTGCATTTCTCGTCCATGTGACTGCCAGCCCGGAGCGAAGGTGGGTGACTGGGCCCATCGACAACTTGCCCGCGTCGTTTGGCTACTGTCTTTTGCGAAGGTTGCAAAATGCGGGCACCTATCCCAATGGCATCCTCAGAGCTTTGCATGGGAGTGTGATCCGTCGCGATCGGAGGAGATTGCTCGACAAATTCAATAGACTCACTGCGCCACAAGCGATCTAATGCGCGGGCCCCCCTGCGAAGCGCAAGCATTCAAGTTGACGGAGAACGGGCATGTCGGACTTGTGAACATCTTTGACTGATTTGCCGATGTGTCTCGGAGCGATTGTCCGAACCCGGCCGACAATCGCCCCGAAACATCTCACTTATTAACCAGTAGCGATTCGACCTTCATAGCAGCTTCTTCCTGCATGTGCGGGAGAACATGCGAGTACACCTCAAGCGTGAACGCTACCGAGGCATGTCCGAGTTGTTCACTGATGACCTTTGGCGACACACCAGCGGCCAAGGCTAAAGTCGCTGCTGTGTGGCGCAGATCGTATAGCCGGATGTTTGGGAGCCCAGCTGATACAAGCAGCGGTTTGAAGTGACGACCTACTAGCTTGGCTTCATGTATAGGACCCGCGCGCTCGGATGTGAACACGAGGTCATTGGGTCTGGCTCCAGCGGCTCTGGCCTTTTCTTCCAGTCGGCGAACGAGAGCGATCACCCAACTCTGCAGCTTGATTGTGCGACGACTTCGTTCGCGTTTCGTATCTTCGAAGAACCATCTTCGTTCCCGGTGTTGGAGCGTTTTGGAGACGCTGACGACGCCACGCTCAAGATCAAAATCCGACCAGGTAAGCGCGAGGTATTCGCTCGGTCTCATGCCGGTGGTCAGAGCCAGAGCAAACAAGACCTCGTACCTGTGCCCTGAAATCGCCGAGATGAACTGTCTAGCCTGTTCGACATCGAATATCGTAGAGCGTCGCCGTGAATGACGCGGCAGATAGACATCCTCGGCCGGATTCGCTAATAAGAGCCTCCAACGCACAGCCTGCCGCAACGCCGAGAATAAGACCGAGTGCGTGTAACGAATCGTACGTGCTGAAAGCTTGCGGATCAGCAGCTCGCTGTAGAGCCCTTGAATTTCCGCCGTGGAAAGCTCGCCGAACCGTCTTTCTCCCAGCTTTGGACGAACGTACCGTGCGAGCAGAGCCGAATAGTCGCGGAAGCTCTTCTCCCGCAGGCGCGGGCGAGCACAGATGTCGAGCCAGTGGTCAAGGTACTGGCCTACCGTTTGGCGAGACGAGATGATGTTACGTCCAAGATCCCGCTCCGCGAGCATCCGGTTGAGGTGGGCCTGAGCAGACCGCAGCCCGCCGTGAATGAATTTGCCGATGTACCTTCGCTTCCGGGTTTCAGGGTTGCGACCAACGTAGATGCGGACCAGCCAGGTTCTAGTTCCGCGACGAATAATCTGGCCAATTTTGCGGGCCATATTTCCTCCTAAGACGTGAAATGCGGCGCACGTATGGCACACGTCGCCGCTGCTTAGGATTGGTTTTTATGGCTCGATCGCGGACGGGAGACTGACAAGGGTTGAGGATCCCGTCACTGTTGAAGTCCTATCTTGCCCCCTGCCTCAGGCTTCGGTCACTGGTCAATTCCTTCGGTTCACAACACCCTCTATTCCAGACCCACGACCTCCTTCCGGTCGCCCTGCTGCAGTCTGGGGAATCTCGTCAGTGGTACAAACCAGGTACGTGCATCCAGCCAAATGCAAAGAGCCGGTAGTTAGCCCTGAGCGCGGTCTTCGCCAGCAGGACGTAAGAACAGAAAGGAACGAAATGTATCGTGCGGTAGTTAATGTGATCGCGGCAGTTGAGAGGAGCGACCGCGGCTACGCGGACGTGCCCCCGGGTTCAATCAATGACGAAATCGAAAGTCAGTTGGCTGAACTTGGCTACGCGGTCGCGCTCAGCGACAGACTGTGGGTCGGAGGGTATAGGGTCCACTCGCCGGAGTCTGTTCAAGCCGGAAACTACAGGCCTCACGTGCCACCATCCAATTTCACTTGCATAGCGTCCCGGTCTGCACATGTCCCCGATGCCCACGACTTCGACCTGGAGGCGGTCCTTGAGGAACGCGGAGAGATTTCCTCCAACTGACGGTCTTTGCGATCTTGGTTTCTCCTCAATACCTAACAAGCTGCCAGCGCGCGAAGCCTGCGGCTCATTCTGAGCAGCAGACTTCACTGTCGCAGAGCCGGCGCCGCGCACCGCTTCCTGTCCATCCAACGTCAGTCGGAGCCTTCCTGATCCCGACGACTTTACCTCACGCCTGTTCAAAGGAAAGCCATGTCTACTCAATTTCTTCCCTCCATCCGCGACAGCGAGACCATCACCTGCCGGCGCTGCAATACCCGCCAATATCCACGTAGCGGGAATTGCGTTCGGTGCCACAACCCTCTTACTCTTCAGTACCTGAAGATTGAAATCGACAGTCTACTTAGTTCTTTTCCCCAAGAACAGCGGGACCAGCTTGCTCGCAGTATGGGCGTGATGCTCCGCTTATTACGCAAGCACCGCCGCATGTCTCAGTCGCAGCTCGCAATCTTGGCCGCGAAAATGAACCGGAGTTACTTATCCAAGCTCGAGTGCGGGCATGTACTCCTTCCCGTCAGCAAGCTTCTACCGCTCGCTCGGGCCCTGGGCCTGACCGCGGTAATCCTGCGCTTCGAGGGCTTCGATCCCCGAAAGGCTTCGAAATCCCCGGGCAGCGGTTGAACAATGCAACCTCTGGATGGAATCGATGTGCCTGTGTGGAACAACCCCAAAGTACTGTTTCGATGTCCGGACACCAGTTTGCTCCGACAATCAAGATGTGGGCCAGGCCTGGTCAGAAGCCTGCCCGCGGAAGGAGTCATCGGATGGCGAAGACGAACAACAACTCACCGGAAAAAGAACCAACAGAGGAGGAGGAACCAGCGTGTGATTTCTGGAGCGATGAGGGCGCCAGGCGCTTCAACGAAGCATTGGACGAGGGAGGCGCCTATGCCCGCGCCCACGGTCTCGTCCCTCGCGACCCCGAAGATGAATTCGATGAGCGGGAGTGCGAATATCGCGACCCGGAACTGTGCGACCCCGACGAAGAGACTCTTCCACCCGGGGAGATGGAACTCATCTTCGAGAACAGCTACATCATGTAGCCCGGCTTCTAATGCCTGAAGTGCCAGCAGCCTCTGTCATGAGCACCAGGCACTCTGCATAGCGTCGAGACTTCTGCCTTCCAATCTAACCGTCATTCTTCGGGCACGCGCCAACGTGCCCGGAAAGGAGTCAGCATGATCGATTTCCTCTTGGACTTCTTGAACACGCCTGTTGGGCAGGTTGTGTCTCTCGCTATCCAAATCGCCATCTTGGTGCCGTTTGTTTACCTCATCATTCGATGCGTCCGTTTCCTCTCGGCACCCGAACGCTGGAAGCTGGTCAAAATAGTGCTCACAATTCTGTTCTTGCCGTTCGTTCTCGTCTGGCGAATCTCAACCGCAGGAAGCGATTGCGGTTGCTGCTGCGACGAGGATGACTGACAACAGCCAGATGTTTCAATCCGCGTATCGCAACCACGGCGGCTCACTTCGAGCCGCCATTTTTGTCTGACCCGGATGTCACCATGGTTCGAACACTCACAATCGGCTTTGTCGATCCGGATCCGATCCGGATTCAGGCGTTCTTATGGGCGCACCTGCCAGGAGGCTTGTGGTTTCTGCTCGCCGAGGAATACTACCCCACCAGCTTTCTCGGCCTTCGCATCCTCCGAAGTCGCGAAACACCCGGCATGTTTGCGCTCATTGGGATCTGGACTTCGGCCGACTCCCTGGACGCCGCAAAACGAACGCCTGCGTTTCGCGTTCTCGAGCGGTTCCAGCGCAACTTGACCATCTCGACGATCGACTGTGGCGCCTTTCAAGTTCCGGCGGCAAGTACCGACGGCAGGGTAAACCAGGCGAAGTTCGCGTACGCCGGCGCCGCAGCTCTTGCCACAACCCCGTGCACGGCTCCGCCGAAGTCAGATGCGCCTGTCGACCGCGATGTCTCGTCTCACTTGCGCACTTGTGCGCGGTTCCAACGAATGGAGGCTTTTTATGAAGTCAGCGATCTTTCGCTTCATCGCAATCACACTGTTCAGCGCCGTATTCCTCAGCGGCTGTCGATCCACCGGGTCTGAATTCCTTGGCAAGTGGGTCAACAAGGCAAACCCAAACGACAGTTTTCAGGTCGTCCGTAACGGCGACGAGTTTCTCATTGTCAGCCCGTCCGGAAAAGTCGGAGCCATCTATAAGGATGGCGCTCTTGAGGTCAAAGGAGCGCTCCTGTCCGCTGAACTCACTTACGTCAGGCAAACCGACACTCTCCTCGGGCCTGGCTTCTTCGGCAATGTCGAATACAAGCGGGTGAAATAATCCGGGCGCTCCTGCCCCAGGCTGCTCCCAAAAACTCCTCGGGACGACGATTCTCCCTCACCTCATCTCCTGATAGACGGCGCCAGTGGCGGCGCGAGAAACGTAGCGCCGCAAGTGCCGTCCCAGGATTTCAATTCCATTCCCAACCCCACCGCCGGTCAAGTCCCCTCATCCGGGCGAGAGGAGCCTTCGTGTCTTCCTGTCTATACAAGACCTCAGTCACAAATCCAGACTCATTGACTGCACTGCGCAGGATGCTGTCGAACGCAGTCGTTTCCCGGCACACACAGCGCGCTTACCTGACTGCCTTCGATGATTTGTTCACGCTGGCGGCAGGACGGCCCATCTCGCGCATGATTCTGATGGAGTACCGCGCATCAATGGTCTCCGAAGGCCTCAGTGCCGCGACGATCAACCAACGGCTCTGCGCGATTCGCAAACTCGTAAACGAGGCCCGCGAGAATGGCCTCATCGACCCAGCCGAAGCGGTTCGACTCACCTCTGTTCCTGGGGTGCCCCAGAACGGCGTTCGGCTTGGAACCTGGCTCACAAAAGAAGAAACGCAGCTGATGCTTGCAACTGTCGACTGCACGGAGCTCATCGGCAAGCGCAATTACGCGATTCTGTCCGTCCTGTGTCATTGCGCTCTTCGTCGTGAAGAGGCGGCAAGTCTCGACACCAGTCTGATTCAACGGCGCGAGGGCCGGTGGGTCATCGCGGACCTCATCGGAAAACGCGGACGGATTCGTACCGTACCGATACCACGGGCCGCGAAAGAAGCCCTTGACGAATGGACCGGTGCCGCGGGGATCACCTCAGGCCCGATATTTCGCCGCATGCGCAAGGGCGGCGCGGTCACAGGTTTCCCGCTCAGCGCGTGGGCGATTTGGGATGTAGTGGTCACGGCCGCAAAAGCCGCAGGCATCGGGCACCTTAGTCCCCACGACCTCCGCCGCACGTGCGCCAAACTCTGCCGCAAAGCCGGCGGCGAGTTGGAGCAGATTCAGGCTCTGCTCGGGCACGAGGATCTCTCCACCACGGCACGTTATCTCAACAGCACACAACAGATCCAACACGCAGTAAACGATCGCCTCGCGCTTTGATCGCTTTGCCCTGGCATATCCGTCGCCAGGTCGGCCAGAGCCCACCCTCCAACATCCACACGCTCACCTTCGCCGCTCGAGCTTCGGGGTAGGTACACGCCTGCCCCAGGCTTGCCTATGGCCAACAAGGAGGACAGATGTCCAACGACACCAACCCTCACCGACGTAAAGACTCCGGCACCGCCGGAGAACCCGTTCATTACGAAGCGCCCGCCTGGCTTTCAACAGATGATCTCGAGCAGGAACTCCTCCTGGCGGTACTGGCCGACTCAAGAATCGATTGCGCAGAAGACCGGTTCCGTCGGCTGGACGACTACTTCGCAGCGGACTTAGACGAGACCGAGACTCAGTATCGACGTTCCCTTTTGCGGCTTCTCGCCGACTTCCGGCCACAACTCGCTGAATTGCTCGGCGGTCCGCGAGAACACTGAATAGCCACTACGCACTCCATTCATTAACGTCTCATCGCGAGAGAAAGGACTTGAGACGCCCAAAGATGACGATCTCATCGTCGGGTCATCCACGCTCGACGGCAGGTACGCGATCAGCGTGACCAGGACCGGACCCTACCGCGCCGAACTCACTATTGCGGACGGCGCGAATATGCTTCACCGCGAACCCATCAGTCTCAGCTTCGACGCCTTGTTCGGCCCGGACTTGGCCGACGTGGCTTCGTGACAGGAGATCGCTGTCCGATTCGTCGACAACCTCGAACAGCCCAAGACCGCAGGGCATGCAAAGATCGGGCCGGCAGGCGCAAGATCCTGCCGGCCTCGGGGGTAAAGAGGAATCCCAACGAATACCTGCTGAAATTCTTCGCCGAACCCGAACGCCACATCGACGGCCATGGCACGTGTCACTCGATCTCAACCACGCTAACCTGCACGCGAGAGATTCGGCTCGGCACCGGCAACTGGTAACGCGCCGTGCAGATTGCTTTGGATGAGGATCCGTTCAAGGCGGCACAGGATGTCGCCGAGGCGGAGAGCCGCCGCACTGTCTCCTACGATTACCTGCTCGAGTTCGCTCATGATAGCCTCCTGCAAACGTCAAGATTACAGCGGCTAGGAATGAAGCCTCTCCCATAAGGTGATTTCACGGACTGGGCGGGATGGGAGACCTTGAAACCCATCGCGGGTTCACATGGAGGTTACGGCCAAAGCGAACCCAAAATGCACCAAAAATGAGTAAGGTCAGCATCGGCGGTCAACCAGACCCTTGCCCCCAAAGGGTCAATTCAAAGTACGTGTTGACCCCTCATCGCCTTCCGCCATGACGTTCAATAGGCGAGCGTACGCTCGCCCCCACCAAACGTTATAGAAACAAACAATATGACTCCCTCGGGGGCCGCGATGAGCCCTGAACTGAATTAAAACTTCCTTTCCTTTAGCCAAATCTCGCCGAGCCGTTCGATGAGTTCCTTGCGCATATGGGCATACTGACGGCTTCTGTGTCCCTGCAAGGCAACTATTTGCGTGCGCTCCAGCATCGCGGGCAGGTTTGGATCCGATTTTTCATGGCGATCCAGATAGTTATGGACCAGGGACGGCTTCTTAATAAAGTTTGCCGCGAGATCCGGCCAATCCGTCAGCAGCCCGAGCTTGTGATCCCAGAGCAAATAACCCGCCAAGGCGCCCAGGGCGGTGCGGGGTCGCTCTGGATTGACCGGCAAGGTCCATGCTCGGTTCCAGGACATCACGTCCTGCGCAGGCATTGGCCGGGCTATTCCATATCCCTGACCATGATCCGCGCCCAGAATCACGGCAGCTTCGATCAAGCCATCATCCTCCAGGCCCTCAACGGTCACAGGAATCCCAAAATCCTGTGCCAGCAGCGTGAGGTGGTAGATGAACTCCAGGGCGCGAACTGGTCTGTTCAGTGTGCTACGCACCAGCGCCTGATCGATCTTCACGCGATCGCACGGAACCCGGTCCATGCGCAGCAGCGAACTGTGCCCGGAACCCAAATCGTCCTGCACAATCCGCAGGCCTGCCTGCTGGAATTCCGCAATGCGCGCATCGCGCTTTGCCAGGTCGAGAGACTCCTTTGCCTCCAGCATCTCCAACTGCAATATGCTGGCGGGCAATTCCCAACGCAACAAGGTCTCAAAAATACTATCCCGGTAGGCGTCTTGCGTGAGTCCGTCGGGCGGAAGATTGAGCGCCACAGCAAGATTCAGATGCGGCTCCTGCTCGTACCAAGTCCGTGTGTCCCGGCAGACTTGGTCCAGACCTAATTGGAACAAGCGCAACCAGGCGGCATTGCCAAACGCAGGCAAGAATGCCGCTGGCGCGATGATCCGCCCCTGAGCGCCGCGCAACCTAGCCAGAGCCTCAACACTATCGAGCTTGCCTGTGCGCAGGTCGACGATGGGCTGATACAGCATCTGCACCGCCCCGTCTTCGAGGCATTGCTGATAGGTCCGGCGCACGTCCGCAGGAATGACCGTGGATTGCTCGCGATACAGAACGGCGTGGCTCATGGCGTGCTGGATGTACCGCAGCATGGCCTCGCGCGTCACCGCGCTGAAAAATCCCGGCCAGCCGCTGTACAAACTCAAGATGGCAAAGGTTTGCCTGGACTCATCGAGCAAGGGGACAGCCGCCGCCGAGCGAAACCCACGCTTTTCCCCTTCGATGCGCCAAGGGCGCATGGCGTCTCCTTGGCTAAAGGAGTTGTTGACCTGGATTTGTCCGGTGCGCCAGGCGCGTCCGGCAGGCCCGTTCCCTGCTTCCGTCGCCGTTTGAATCTCGAACGGAGGTGCGCGCCGCGATTGCAGCGCCTCGGCATAGAGCCGCCCTTCCTGCCCGCCATCGGCCTCGATTTGCATCACCCCATGGGCGTCGGGCCGCGAAAACAGGCAGGCCGAGATGCCACTGAAACTTCCCAGTATCTGCAAGCCGTGACGTAACAGGTCGGCAAGATTGCTCGTTTCCTGAATTGTTTTCTCAAGGGCGGCGAGCAGCGATACGATCTCGACATCACAGCGGGCGTGGCTGGCGATCTGCGCCTCAATATCGAGTTGCAAACGCTGGTGGAGTGCATTACAGAGCAGTTCACGCTGCTGGGTGTCCAGACCGGTTGAACCCAGATATCGTTTGATTCTCTGCTGATACAGGTGATAGGCCTCCATCAGCATGGGAAGGCTCACGCCCAACAGTTCATGCACCCACCCCACGTGCAACGCTCTTTTGTAATGCTCTTGCGGTGTTGCTCCGGGAGAGAGGAGGAGATACAAATGTTTTGCCTGATTGGATTTGAGCCGCTCGAACTCCTCTTGACTTAATCGAGCCAGAATAGCTGAGCTTTCAGCTCGAGAGAGTGTCCCGGCTGTAGTTGAAAGTTGAGCGGCGGTCCAGCCTGATTCTGAAAGAATCGGGTTGCGAAACCTTGAAGGGAGAACCGCCGTGAAGAAAAGCTACCACAGTATCGGCAAGCAGGGGA
>JAJXZL010000035.1:113304-134839 GCA_021780075.1 Acidobacteriota bacterium | reverse complement strand
ACTTGTTCAGCAGCGCCACGGTTGCGTTCGAGTTCTGCAGGGCGATGTCGTACTTGCCCGCGCCCACCCAGTACAGCTTGAAGGGCTTGCCCGACGAGTGGTACTGCGCCAGATCGGTCTCGTCTTCTTCCTTCTGGTTCGCCGGGAACCACCCCGAGCTGAAGATGCCCACCCAGGCAAAATCCGCGGAGTCGTCGAGGGAGATGTTCAGCGCTTGCAGGCCCCCCATGGAGAGGCCGGCGATGGCGCGATGGTCGCGATCGGCAACTGTGCGGTAATGGGCGTCAACGTAGGGCAGGATGACCTTGGTGACGTCATCATTGAACGCATCATGCCCCATGCGCACGCCGGGCGTCAGCCGGAAGCTGGTGGAGATGTGACCGGCAGGCATGACGACAATCATCGGGACGGCTTTGCCTGCGGCAATCAGGTTGTCAAGGATCGCGCCGGCGCAACCGACTGTGGGCCAGGAATCGTCGCTGTCGCCGCCGCCATGAAAAAGATAAAGCACTGGCAGGCGCGAAGTCCCCGCCTCGTAACCCGGCGGCGTATAGATGTGCATGCGGCGAAGCCCGCCCGTAGCGCTCGAGTTGTAGTAAATCGCGGCAATTGCGCCGTGAGGAATCGTCGGGGAGTACTCGGTAAAGCTCGAGCCGGAAACTTGGTAAAGGCTGCGTGCCGATGTCAGCGATTGCGACGTGAGCGGGTTGCGCGGGTCGGTGGTGGCCACGCCGTCCACTACAAAGTTGTAGCGATACGTCCCCGGCGTAATCGGGCCGATCGTGGTTTCCCACACGCCCTTGTCGCCCTTGGTCATCGGGAACCCGCCGTATGTGGGAGCCAGTTGCTCGGGCGTGATGCCGGGCGTAGCTTCGAGCCCTTCGGCCCGGAGCTTGACCGCTGTGGCATCCGGCGCCCAGATGCGGAAGATGACATGGTGGTCTGGCTGCACTTCGACAGAAGTGATGTTGCTGTTCGGATTGGGAAGCGGCATGGGCGGCGGCGCAGGCTGGGCGGCTGGCCGCTGGATCTGGGCAACGGCCGGCAGGACCCAAAGCGCGGCTGCCAGCAAGGCGGAGACAGTGGATTTCATGGCGGTGATTCTCCTGCGGAGCGTTTCCGCACGGAATCGGCGCGGGCGTCCGGTTGAGATGCAAGTCTTGTTCTCACAGACGAGCGGGACATTGGATAGGACGCCCCAATTTCCGCAGACGGAGATTCAGGAGGAGCTCAATTTCGAACGGGTAGCCGGACGCCCCAGAGCCTGCCCTGAGCTCGTCGAAGGGTCTAGCATCTGAGACCTGGGATCCCACAAGCTCCCCGCAACCTAGCCTTGCATCAGACCCCGACCCCAGCCCTGCCAACAACCCCACCCTCGCCCCAAACCCTTGTCATCTTGAGCGAAGCGAAGCGCAGTCGAAAGATCCGCGGTTGTCTTTCGCCACTTCAGCAAGCCAAAACCGCCCGCAACCAAGCCTTGTGAAGCGGCACAGCTTTAGCCCCCGAGGGCCTATTTCTTGATAACTTCCGGTTAGCCGGGGATGGGCCCTCTGGGAAAGAAAATCCCCCCGAATTCACACCTCATGGAGTGGTGCTTTGCATGGCGGGATAGTTCTTCTGCGGCAAACCCAAACCGCAATCATGCAGGTCAATCGATCTTCCAGCTATTCCAGTTTCGAACGGACAGGCACAGGCAAAGAAGGGCATCGAGGCGCCTGTCCGCATCATTCATCGCGCGACCACGGCCTGAGTGCGGCGCTTACCTGCTGCGGTAGACTTCCTCCCAGCCACCCCCGGGCAATACGGCCCCGATACCCGCACCGATAACCGCGAACAGCGGGGTGCCGATCGCCTTTCCCCGGTTACCAGTGCAGATTAGCGAATTTGAGGAGCAGTGATGGTCAATCGCCGCGCCGATGCCCAGGCCGGCTCCAGCACCAATGCCTGCGCCAATCAGGGTATGTTTGCCGCGATGTCCATGGCGTTTCACCCACACGCGCTGAACGTCTTCCCTATTGAAGGCTTGACCGTCGCTGATGGTGAGTCTGCTGTCGCTCACCTCCTGCAACGTACCCTTGTGCGTTCCTCCCGCACGAAGCGAGACTCGGACCTGCTCATTTTGCTGCAATGCTTGCAGGACCCTCCAATCGTCTTTTTGGCGCATCGACGGCTGGGCAACCAGCATCGTGCCTGCAAGGGCTAATGAGAGGAATGCGAACGAAGACCGCATGGGGCGCCTCCAAAATCCTTGTCAATTACTCATCAGAAATGAGCGAATTATGCTAAGCGATTGGGGCGGCTTCCTCAGTGACTCGCATCACGGGAACGTGTGCGCAAGGCCGAACCTAGACGTAGAGTAACGGGATATAAGTGACTTCCCCATGGGCGGTGATAGTCCCGGAGCTCGAATTAAGGTTCTGATGTTTGCAACATATGCGGTATCGCGTTCTTTGCCGGTAGAATTGGCGGCCATGCCAGACGCTATGCTGACGCAGCTTGTGCGTGCGCCATCCACCTTACGCGCTGTCAATACCGGGTACCCAGGTCTAGCCTCTGAGACCTGAGATCCCACAAACTCCCCGCAACCTAGCCTTGCATCAGACCCCGACCCCAGCCCTGCCAACAACCCCACCCTCACCCCAAACCCTTGTCATCTTGAGCGCAGCGAAGCGGAGTCGAAAGATCTGCGGTTGTTCTTCGCCCCCTTCAGCAAGCCAATCAACCTCCGGGCGCCCAGGCCTCGATTCTGAAACCTGGGATCCCACGAGTTCCCCGCAACCTAGCCTTGCATCAGACCCCGACCCCAGCCCTGCCAACAACGCACCCTCACCCCAAACCCTTGTCATCTTGAGCGCAGCGAAGCGGAGTCGAAAGATCCGCGGTTGTTCTTGTCCTCTTCAGCGAGCCGACCAACCGCACGCAACCTCACCTTGTGCCAGGCCACGACCTCAGTCGTGCCGACAACGCCACATCAAGCGATGCGGGCTTCAGCCCCTGCGTGCCAACTTTGGGAAACTTCCGGTGAGCGGGGTATACGCCCATGTACGGCATTTCCTGCTTTGGCCCGACAGGTGGCGATGACGATCATGCTGTTAGCTGCGGCGCAGTTTACTCATGACAAACCAAGTAACGAGTGATCCAAGCTCCACAAAATAGCAACGCTCAACAGGTCTTCAAAGGGCGAAGCAAAGTAAGATCCCAGGCCTCGTCCGAGACCCGGGATCTTCTGTGTAGAGTTAGAATCGCTGACTTCTTCCAGCGTTACGGCTTGTTGTTGTAGTAAACGGTGCTGCTGAGCGCGCCACCGGGGCCGGTGGTCCCTGTGAGGGTCTGGCCGCCGATGATGAGGAAGCGCGGCGCGTTGGTGGTGGAAACGAGTGGGCTGGTAAATCCCGCGGCATTGTAGACGTTGGCCTTCGGTGACTGACCGAGAGAGCCGGTGAGTCCGTTCCAGGAGTTGAGCGCGAGGTTGCCCGTGTTGGCGGCGTTAATGGTGGACGTCTCCATTTCGCCGGAGCCGACGCCGCCGGTATAAACGCCTTCACCGGAGATGACCTGTCCGTAGGCGGAGAAGAGGACGCCCTTGGCGCGGTCATGGATGGTAGAGTTGCCGTTCTGCGTCCATGTGCCCACGGCCCCGCGGATGGCGTTCGCGTAATAGACACTCGTGTCGCCCACGCCCTGATCGTTCGGCGCCACAGAGGGGTTCGGATCGCCGTTGATGTAGTAGATGATGCCGCCAAAGACGAACATCGTGCCGAAAGCGCGTGCTGTTGGCAACGTGCTGGTGGAGGTGCTCCACGCGCCGAGAGTTCCGTCGGAGTTAACAACCGCGGAGTAGACCGCATTCACCGGCACACCGTTGGTGTTGATGCCGCCGGCAACGTACAGGTAGCCGTTGTGCACAGTAGCAGTGAGGCCGAACAGAGCCTGCGGCAGCGGTGTGGTGAGCGTGGTCCAAATGCCTATGGCGCCTGTGGTTGAATTCACGCTGGCAACGTAGACGGCATTGGTGCCGCCCTGGTCAGTTGCGTTGACCTGGCCGCCAAGCACGTAGACATAACGCGTGCCGACGGGAACCAGGGAGTTGGTGTCGTCCGCTTCGGCCATGGCGTGATGCGCGAGGGTGGTGGGCAATATGTTGGTGAGGATGGTATTCCAGGCAACGTTCGTGTTGCTGCCGACAGTGCCGTCCTGATTGAGATTGTCCACCAGAACAGCGTTGGTGTTGGCAGTGCCGTTATAGCCGCCGGTCACAACCGCAAAGGCCGTCGTGCTATCCGTACCGGGAACACCGACTGCGCGAAGGCCGGTCAAAGGCACAGGCAGCGGCGCAGTGGTGGACCAGCCCATGGCGCTGGGATTGAAGTTAAGCGTTGGCACCAGGTTGACGGCGACTGCGTTACTCGTGCCGCTGCTTGTGGTGACGGTGACGTTCACAGTGCCGGGCACAGTGAAGTTGGTGGTGCCGTTGCCGGTTGGCATGGTGGCCACCACGCCGGTGTCAGACCACACGGAGGTCGTCGGGGTAACGTCCACTGAAATGCTGCCCTGCACGAAGGTGACCTTGCCGGGAGCGGACTGGAAGCCGCTGCCATTAATCTCAATGGGCAGGCTCACCGGGCTGGTGGGCGTGGTGGAGCTGTTGATGTTTTGAATCTGCGGCGTGGGCGGAGGCGGGGTTGAATTGCTGCTTCCGCCACCGCCACCGCCGCAGCCGGAGATGAGGGCAAGACCGGCGGCGAGTGCGACCAGCCTGCCGGAAACCGAGCGTTTATGCTGCTTCATTGTAGGAACCTCCCGCCTGAGTCCAAGGCGCGTGTGATTGTGAAGTTGTGCAGGGGGATGAGCAAGCTTAAGGTCCCATCCTTCTGCAGAAGGCGCGCGGGCGACGCGAAATATGCTGCAATGCGACTGGCACTATCGATTTTTGCCGTTGTAGCTAAGTGCTCAACCGGGCATCTTATAAGGTCTGCAGAATAAACGACCTTTAAGATTGTTGGCACATTACTTAGGTAGCGGGTCTAACGGATTCTGCGCTGGCCGCTCTAGCCAGAAGCCTATCGCGAGAGGGATGCGCGGCCCACTGCGATTACGTGGCTCCCGGCGAGCGTGTACCTATCTGTGCACGGGCGAGACTGCGAACTAGAGGGTAGCGGAGTAAGTTGCGCGGCACGATCACAACTTACTCCACTATCTGGGCACTTACTCTGAACACTTGGTTGATGGTCAAGGCAGGGGCCTGTGCCCGTACAAGTCTCACCCCGTGTTGCGCAGGCCGGCGCTGATGCCACTGATGGTGGCTGACGGATGCCCCAGGTCTCGCCTCCGAGACCTGGGATCCCACAAACCGCCCGCAGCCTCGCCTTGCATCAGGCCCCGACTTCAGTCATGCCGAAAACGCCCCCCACCCAAAAACCTGTCATCTTGAGCGCAGCGCAGCGAAGTCGAAAGATCTGCGGTTGCTTTTCGTCCCTCTTCGACAAGCCGATCAACCGCACGCAACCTCACCTTGTGTCAGGGCACGACTTCAGTCGTGCCGAAAACCACCCTCCCCCAAAAACCTGTCATCTTGAGCGCAGCGCAGCGAAGTCGAAAGATCTGCGGTTGCTTTTCGTCCCTCTTCGACGAGCCGATCAACCGTACGCAACCTAGCCTTGCATCAGCGCACGACTTCAGTCGTGCCGAAAACGCCACCCACCCAAAACCTGTCATCTTGAGCGCAGCGCAGCGGAGTCGAAAGATCTGCGGTTGCTTTTCGTCCCTCTTCGACGAGCCGATCAACCGCACGCAACCTCACCTTGTGTCAGGGCACGACTTCAGTCGTGCCGAAAACCACCCTCCCCCAAAAACCTGTCATCTTGAGCGCAGCGCAGCGAAGTCGAAAGATCTGCGGTTGTTTTTGTCCCTCTTCGACGAGCCGATCAACCGTCCGCACCTTGGCCTTGCATCAGCGCACGACTTCAGTCGTGCCGAAAACCACCCTCCCCCAAAAACCTGTCATCTTGAGCGCAGCGCAGCGGAGTCGAAAGATCTGCGGCTGCTTTTTGTCCTCTTCAGCGAGCCGACCAACCGCACGCAACCTCACCTTGTGCCAGGCCACGACCTCAGTCGTGCCGACAACGCCACATCAAGCGATGCGGACTTCAGCCCCTGCGTGCCAACTTTGGGAAACTTCCGGTTAGCCGGTCACTCGCCCGAGGGCGCTGTGACACCTCGCGGATTTGGCGAGTTATAGGCCTTTCCCGTCGTTGAGTTGCAGCCGTGAGGCCCATCGCCGCGATCATTCTGCGCGAGGCCGGAGGAGCAAACATCGCCTTCCTCGTTTCTCATCAAATTCTTCAACGTCTCCACGCGTTCCCGCGTCATTGTGGCGAATTCGTTGAAATAGCAGAGGGGATGGACGGAACCGTAGAGGAAATTGGGGTTCTCACCTTCTGCGACGGGCCACTCTGCGGCAAGCTCGGCATCGCGGAAAACAATCCATGCATTTTCTGCTGCGATGACTTTTTGAGTCGCTGTTTTGTTTCCCTTCACCTTGCTAAGTAGTTCTTTGTATGTCGCATTCAAAACTGCATCAGCCCTCTTCGCTTCCGCAGCCGCGCAATCGTTCATTTCGCCCTGTGTATGGAGGTCTCCACACACTTCAACAGGCGTCTTCTCACTCTGAGCGTGAATGAGACCCACGCTTCCCGGCAAACTGAACACAGCGAGAATTACCCGCCAAACACCAGTAGTGACATGGAAACGTAACACCCCAGCCTCCAAGAAGTCGTCGAGTCGTTGTGGCAGAAATCAGTTTACGTCTGTATTGTCGGCTAACCGGACATAACTCAAACTCACACCAGCCACTCGCCTTTCGCCTTGTCAACCGAACAGCAAAGCGCACTCGCCCCTAACCCATTCATTCCGCAAGCGCAAAACCCCGCCGCCACTTTGCAGAGTATTTCTCCCCATAGGCGCACAATAAAACCATGCCAAGCCAGAGCACCATCGCCACCAGCATCGGAGGGAGCAGGGGCCTTCAGGCCCCTGAACACCAGCCAACAAGCGCGAGGGGCTTCAGCCCCGGACCCATCCCCGGGCCCAGCCCATGCCCGGTCGGTACCCCCCCCTACCCCCCTACCCCCCCTTTTGCCCCAAAATAATTTGCGGTTTTCCACAATAAGTTTGCAGAGCATTGCGCGCTTGTGTGAGACAGGCCATTTGCGCCCTCTTCAGCCCTGCCGCGCCTTCCACAGCAGATATAGACCCCAGGCTGAGACCGTGCAATTGTCGCGAACCAGTCCGTCCAGCATCATCTGTTCAAACTCCGCCACCGGCATGCGCCGCACCACCAGGTCATGCTCCTCGTCATCGGGATCGCTCTCCGCCTGCGTCAATCCCGTCGCCAGAAATACGTGCTGCTTCTGCCGCGTAAAGCCGTAGGCGATCCACAGCGTGCCCAGATGCGTCATCTCGGCGGCGTGAAGGCCGGTTTCTTCCTTCAACTCGCCGCGCGCCAACTCTTCTGGATTCTCGACGTCCATCTCCCAGCCGCCCTGCGGCAGCTCCAGCGCGCGCTCCTGGATCGTGTAGCGAAACTGCTCTACCAGCCAGACATGCCCCTCATGAATCGGGACAATAATGGCAGCCTCATCCTTCTCGACAACGCCATACACACCCCGCTGTCCGTTGGAGCGCAGAATCTCGTCCTCGCGCAAGCGCATCCAGTGGTTGCGATAGATCTCGCGGCTTGAAAGCGTCAAGATCGAGTGGCCGCCGTTCTGGTTGTCCGGTTTCAATGCTCCTCCTGATGCAGGCTCTGGTCGCCGCGTACGCGAAACTGGCGCAGCCGTCCGATAAGCGACGCCGGGCCGCTCACGCTGAGGCGAACAAGATTCCCCTCGTACTCCCTGCGATGCACGACCATGCCCGCTTCAATCGCCGCCAGCACCGCGCCCTCCTGCTGAGGCACGCGCAACTCCGCGTCGATGATCGGGTCCGAATGAAGCGCCTTGTCGATGGCTTCGCGCAGTGCGTCCATGCCCTCGCCGGTGCGCGCAGACACCGTCACCTCGCCCCGCGCCGCAAGGCCCGCGCGCTCGTGCTCAGCCAGCAGATCCATCTTGTTCAGCACCTCAATGCGCGGCTTCTTCAGTGCCTCCAGTTCTCCAAGCACCTTCTCCACCTGCGCCTTCTGCTCCTCGCCATACGTGGACGCGGCATCGCGCACGTGCAGCAGCACCTCGGCCTGCTCCACCTCTTCCAGCGTCGCGCGAAAACTCGTCACCAGAGTGTGCGGCAGATTGCGGATAAAGCCCACCGTGTCGCTCAGCAGCACCTTGCGTCGGCTCGGTAGCTCGATCGCCCGCAGCTTGGGGTCCAGCGTGGCAAACATGCGCGACGACTGAAGAACCTGCGCGCCCGTCAGGCGGTTGAACAGCGTGCTCTTGCCTGCGTTCGTATAACCCACCAGCGCCACCGTAGGAACAGGCACAGCCTCGCGCCGCTGCCGCTGCTGCCGCCGCACGCGGCGCACCGCCTCCAGGTCGCGCTTCAGTTGGTCAATGCGCCGCTGAATGCGCCGCCGGTCGGTTTCAAGTTGCGTTTCGCCAGGTCCGCGCGTGCCGATGCCGCCGCCCAGTTGCGACATGGACTTGCCCCGCCCCGTCAGCCGCGGAAGCATGTATTCAAGTTGCGCCAGTTCCACCTGCAACTGGCCCTCCCGGGTGCGGGCGTGGCGCGCAAAAATATCCAGAATCAGCTGCGTGCGATCCAGCACCCGGCACGGCAGTGCGGCCTCAAGATTGCGCAGTTGCGTGGGTGTCAGGTCGTGATCGAAGAGCACCAGGTCTGCCGCGGTAGACGCCGCCACTCCGGCAATCTCTTCCACCTTGCCCGCGCCAACCAGCGTAGCCGGATCGGGGCGCGCGCGCCGCTGCATCAGCTCTGCGGCCACCTCGCCGCCGGCGCTTGCAACCAGCTCGCGAAACTCGGCAAGAGACTCTTCGGCGCCAAGGCCTATAGCGGAGGGCAGCGCAACGGCTTCGCGATCTTCAGCTTCCTCGCGCGCTGCGGCAAGACGTGCCACGGACACACCGGGACGGGCGCTGCTTGGGCGGGCCGAGAGGTCCACTCCTACCAGCACCGCGCGCTCCGGGTGCGCGCTGCTGCCGCTTTCAACCTCTGCCAATTAAACGCTCCCCGCGAGCTATCTCTGCTCCGCGGTCGCTGCACCCGGGGCTGACGATGACACCGCCGAGGGCCCAAGCCCGCTTTGCGCAGTTGCCGGGCGGTGCTCAGAATGGAGTACGCTCCGGTTACTCACGACCGTCGAAATGGCGTGCTTGAAAATCAACTGCTCCTGGCTGTTGTTCTCCAGCAGCACGGAGTACTTGTCAAAGGAACGGATCTTCCCTGTAAGCTTGACGCCGCTTACCAGATAAATCGTGATGGGGGTTTTGTCTTTCCGAACTGTATTCAGAAATGTGTCTTGGATGTTTTGTGCCGGCTTGTTGTCCATTTGCCGATCTCCTGCTTTCTGTTGGGGATTCTTTTGGTGGTTCCGACCTGCACCTACACGAATCTGCAATTGAGCGGGGACGGCGCCGGAAGTCCCGGTGCTGCCTTTTCCCGCAATGTGACAACAGTATAGAGAATTACAACCTTTTTCAACTCCCGCCCGTCTGAATCACCTCCGCGGCAAAGGCGGATCGGCGACGTTGCGCGTTAGACGTCGCCCCCTCGGTAACTGATACCATGGACTGGTGAAAAGCAGCGCCAACATGCCTGCGCATCCTGCTTCAGCAGACCAGTCCGTTCCTATGCTGGACCTCAAGCGCCAATACCAGCCGCTCCAACAGGAACTGCTCAACGCTCTCGCTCATGTACTTGATACGCAGCAGTTTATCCTTGGCGAGTCCGTTGCCTCCTTTGAGCGCGCCGCGGCAGACCAGCTTGGCGCCGCCCATGCCATAGGCTGCTCCTCCGGCACAGATGCCCTTTGGCTCGCCCTGGCCGCTGCCGAAATCGGCCCCGGCAACGCGGTCGTCACCACGCCGTTCAGCTTCTTCGCCTCGGTCAGTTGCATTCTGCGCGCAGGCGCCACGCCCGTGCTGGCAGACATTGACCCGGCCACCCTCAATCTCGACCCCGCGGCAGTCGAATCCGTGCTCGATAGCGCGCGCGGAGCCGATGTACGCGCCATCCTGCCTGTGCATCTTTACGGCCAAACCGCTGATTGGAAGTCTTTTGCCCGCCTGGGAAACGAGCGCGGGCTCAAGCTGATTGAGGACGCCGCGCAAGCCTGGGGAGCAGAATGGGGCAGCGTGAAAGCCGGCGCGCTCGGAGACGCCGCCGCCTTCAGCTTCTATCCCACAAAGAACCTGAGTGCCGCAGGCGATGCCGGGATGGTCACCACCAACTCCGACAATGTGGCCGAGCGGGCCCGCATGCTCCGCCAGCACGGCATGCGCCGCCGCTACCACCACGACGAGGTGGGCTGGAATGCGCGCATGGACGGCTTCCAGGGAGCCATCCTGCAAGTCAAGCTCAAATACATCGATGGCTGGAACGAAGCCCGCCGCACCGTGGCCGAGCGCTATCACACGCTCTTCCGCGCCGCCGGGCTGGCCGAGGACGGTGTTTATCCTCGCCACGGCATTGTCCTTCCGCACGAGGTGCACGGCAGCCGCCATGTCTGGCATCAGTACGTCATCCGCACCGCTCGTCGCGACGAATTACGGGAGTTTCTGACCACGCGCAAGATTGGCTCAGAGATTTACTATCCCGTCCCGCTGCACATGCAGGAAGCGCTCAAGTCCCTCGGCTACAGCGAAGGCAGCTTTCCTGAGTCCGAGCGCGCCGCCCGCGAAGTCCTGGCACTGCCCATCTTCCCCGAACTGCGAGAAGACGAGCAGCAGACGGTGGTCGATTCAATTGCCGAATTTTTGAGCTGAGCGAACAACGCAGCACGGCGCCAAAACAAGTTTCGGCCAAGCCAGCTTCGGCATCCGATCATGAACGGCAAACCAGAGGCCTTACCGGAACAAATTTGTTCGTGCCAACTCGACAATCTCGTCGCCGCGACCGTTCAAAATCGCCTTGATCATGTACAGGTTGAAATCGACGATCTGATCCAGCTTGATGGATGGGGGCATCGCCAGTTCCTGCCGGTTCACAGCGATATCAATCAGCGCGGGCCCATCGTGCGCGAAGGCCTGCTCCAGTGCGGGCCTCACCTGCTCTGGATCATCGACATGCACGCCCAGGATTCCGCATCCTTCCGCAATCTTTGTAAAATCTGGATTCACCAGATCTGTGGCGTGGCTCAGAAACCCTGTCGCTTTCATTTCCAGTTCTACAAAGCCTAGCGACCCATTGTTGAAGACGACCATCTTCACGGGTAGCCTCAACTGCCGGAGTGACAAAAGATCGCCCATCAGCATGGAAAGGCCGCCGTCGCCGGAGAGCGTGACAACCTGGCGTCCCGGGTGTGTGATCTGCGCACCGATGGCCTGGGGCAATGCGTTGGCCATTGAGCCATGATTGAACGAACTGAGCAGTCGGCGGCGCCCGTTCATCTTGAGATAGCGCGCGGCCCAGATCACGGGCGTACCAACGTCCACAGTGAAGATGGCGTCGTCCGCTGCCATTTCATTCAAGACCTTGGCAACGTACTGGGGATGGATGGGCCGCTGCCCCGGTTTGCCGATCGCCAGATCATCGAGGCTCTTGCGCGCTTCGCGGTAATGGGACAGTGATGCGCTCAGGTGGCTGCGGTCACTCTTTTGCCGGATTGAGGGCAACAGTGCCCTCAGGGTTTCAGCAACGCCGCCTACGATCCCAAGCTCAACATGGCTTCGGCGGCCAAGCTGCTCCTCCCGGAGATCGACCTGTACGATACGTGCATTCTTCGGATAGAACTGCTGATAGGGAAAATCTGTTCCAAGCATGAGCAGCAGGTCGCAGTTCATCATTGCCTGATAGCCGGAAGAAAAGCCGAGCAATCCGGTCATGCCCACGTCGTAGGGATTGTCGTACTCGATAAACTCCTTGCCGCGCATCGCGTGGACGATGGGCGACTGCAGCTTGCCTGCCAGCGCGATCAATTCGTCGTGCGCGCCGGCGCAGCCGGCCCCGGCCAGAATCGTCGCCTTTTGTGCAGCGTTCAGCTCTTCCGCCATCTGGGCAAGATGCCCGGCGGCAGGCGTAAGCTCTGCGCTCTGCTGTGTGAAGACAATCCGCCTGTCCTCATTGACCGCATCTGCGAGGGCGATGTCGCCCGGCAGCACCAGCACGGCAACATCGCGCTTTGACAAGGCCGTTTGAATCGCAATTTCGAGCGCGCGCGGCATCTGTGAAGGATGTGAAACCAGTTCACAGTAGCAACTGCACTCCTTGAACAGCTGTTCGGGGTGAGTCTCCTGAAAATAGTTGCTGCCAATTTCCTGCGAGGGGATATGCGCAGCGATCGCCAGCACCGGCACACGGCTGCGGTGACAATCGTAGAGCCCGTTGATGAGGTGGAGATTGCCCGGCCCGCAGCTACCCGCGCAAACGGCCAGTTTGCCCGTCAAGGCTGCTTCCGCTCCGGCCGCAAATGCCGCCGTCTCTTCATGGCGCACACCAACCCATTCCATTCCGCTGTGCACCCGCACGGAATCCGTGATGCCATTCAGGGAATCGCCGGCCACGCCATAGATTCGCTCTACGTCTGCAGCTTTCAGCACGTCAACAAACAATTCAGCTACCCGCATCGTCTCTTCCCCAATCTTTTGCCGGCGCAGCCGGAGGTCGAGCTTCGCCATCGAACGAGCCTTCAGCCAATCCAAAAGCTCTCCTGTACGGTAGATGCGCACTCACAGCGGGCGGTGCACATCGCTAGGCTACTCTTACCGCAACGCGGGAGGGCGTTCAATTCTCTCCTTTCTGAGGCGCAGGCCCTTATGCCGTAAAATCAGCCTTGTATGAAGTGTCCTTATTGTGGTTTCGCACAAGACCGCGTCGTTGACTCGCGCGAGAGCAAGGAGGCGGACTCCATTCGCCGCCGGCGCGAGTGCGAGAAGTGCAACCGCCGCTTCACCACCTACGAGCGCATTGACGAAATCCCCTACATGGTGGTGAAAAAGGACGGCCGCCGCGAGCGCTTCGACCGCCAGAAGGTCCTGAGCGGCCTGCTGCGCGCCTGCGAAAAACGGCCCGTTCCATCGAGCAAGCTGGAAGCCATTGTGGACGCAACCGAAACCTTCCTCATGGAGGCGCCAGAACGCGAGCGCACCACCGGCGAAGTGGGCGAACTGATTATGAAGCACCTGAAGGGCTTGGACACGGTGGCCTACATCCGTTTCGCGTCGGTCTATCGTGACTTCAAGGATGTGCGGGAATTCAAGGAAGAGTTGGAAGGGCTGCTCGACAGCCACAGAAC
This sequence comes from Acidobacteriota bacterium, assembly GCA_021780075.1. GTDB lineage: Bacteria > Acidobacteriota > Terriglobia > Terriglobales > Acidobacteriaceae > Telmatobacter. The sequence continues at coordinate 121,431 of JAJXZL010000035.1, read as the reverse complement.
AAGCAAGAGCAAAAAGTAGATAAGAAGGACGAGTGATGGCAGAGACAAAGACACACAAAGTTACGCTGATTCCCGGCGACGGCATTGGCCCCGAAGTCACACAGGCCGTGGTTCGCATCCTCGAAGCCACTGGCGTTAAGTGGGAGTGGGAGCGCTATGCCGCTGGCGCCGAGGCCTTTGAAGTCTTCGGCGAGTACATCCCCTCGGCGCTCTACGAGTCGATCGAGCGCAACAAAGTGGCCCTCAAGGGTCCCGTCACCACACCGGTCGGCAGCGGCTTCAAGAGCATCAACGTCACCCTGCGCAAAAAATTCGACCTCTTCGTCAACTTCCGTCCCATCCGCAACCTGCCCGGCCTTGAGACCAAGTATCCCAACGTCGACCTCATCATCATCCGCGAAAACACTGAGGGCGCCTACGCCGGACTGGAGCACGAGGTCATTCCCGGCGTCGTCGAAAGCATCAAGGTCATCACGGAAAAGGGCTCCACGCGCATCGCCAAGTTCGCCTTCGACTACGCGCGCAAACACGGCCGCAAGAAGATTCACTCCATCCACAAGGCCAACATCATGAAGCTCTCTGACGGCCTCTTCCTGCGCTGCGCCCGCAAGGTTGCCGAGGGTTTCCCTGACATTACGTACGGCGAGCACATCATTGACAACACCTGCATGCAGCTCGTCATGAATCCCTACCAGTACGACACACTGCTGCTTGAAAACCTCTACGGCGACATCGTCAGCGACCTCTGCGCCGGGCTCATCGGCGGCCTGGGCCTGGTGCCGGGTGCCAACCTCGGCCACGACTGCGCCATCTTTGAAGCCGTCCACGGCTCCGCGCCCGACATTGCCGGCAAAGACATCGCCAATCCCACTGCTCTGCTGCAGTCGGCCATCCTCATGCTGCGCCACTTAGACGAGGAAGCCGCCGCCGACAAGGTGCATAAGGCGCTGGAGACCGTCTACGCCGAGGGCAAGACCCTGACCCGCGACGTGGGCGGCCACGCCGGCACCAGCCAGTTTGCCGATGCCGTGCTCGCAGCGATGGGGTAGTCAGCAACTCTGCAATGAAGCGTCCTGAACGATTGCGTACCTGCGCCGGGTGATACCGCTCAGGCGCTCGTTGCAATCGTTCGGGCCCATTCCAGCGCAGCGCGATACGCGTCCGCCACGAATTGCTCTTCCAGGCCGAGTTGCTTGCACGACCTCACCACATCCCACCATGAGCCGGCTTCCACGCCCAGAACAAGCGCATAAATGGGAGCAAGGCGCCCCGTCTGCTCCAGCAGCAGCGTCTTCGATTCAGACTCCAGGGGAAGATCCTCGAGTACCGCGCCCATCGGGATTTCGAGAATCGCATCCATCTGCGACAACAGACCGAGCAGAAACATATCCGAGTCGCCGTGCTCGACTTTCTCCCCGATCAACTCGCCAAAGCGCGCCCGCACCAGCGCAGAGAGCATCAGATCGGATGGCTGGCCCTGCGACATGTCGAACATCAGTGCCAGCCTGCACCAGCGACGAAAATGGTCTTCGCCCAGAATCGTCAGCGCCTGATGCACCGAGCGGACCTGGCCTCTAAGCCCAAGAGCCGCTGAATTCAGGTAGCGCAGAAGCCTGTAGTAGAGCGCAGCATCACACTTGATGATGTCTTCCACTTCCTGCCAGTCCATCTCCGGTCTTGAGATAGCTTTCAGGAGTTGCAGGCATATCGCCAGGTTCGACGACACGCCCCGCGCACGCACCTTTTCCGGCCTGCGAAAAAAATAACCCTGAAAATACCGGAATCCCGCTTCTCTTGCGAGCTCAAAGTCCTCGCTTGTCTCTACGTTCTCGGCCAACATGCGGCAATTTTTGCCGCGATAACGGGCAACAATCTTGCCTGCATCGTCGCGGGATGCGCCCTGAATATCCACCTTGAGGAAATCGGCGAAGGCAATCAGCGCCCCCCGTGGATCGTCGAGTGTGAAATCGCCAAGTGCAATCTTGTACCCGGCCACCTTCAATCGGCCGCAAGCCTGCCGCACATCGTCATCGGGAAAAACCGCCTTCTCGATTTCCGCCACCAGTTTCTCTGGCGGAAGCAGAAGGAGATGATCCTTCAGCAGGATTTCCCTTCCGCAGCTGATAAAGGCAAGGCGGTTATCGCACAAAGTTGTCAGGCCGAGGAGGCTTGAAACGTCAATGGCGGTGCGATCGGTATCGCCTGCGCTGTTGCCGGTCAAATAACTCTGAATACCCGTTCTAAAAAGGAGTTTGTATCCAATGACCTTTTGGCTCGCGGCAAGAATCGGCAGACGCGTCGCATACCGGACCGGCTCGATGGCTTCCTCGATCATGTGTTGCGACATGGTCATATCTCCAACGCAAGCTCGGATCGGAACAGCGCTGCTTTGGCGCACAATGGGGCAGCCAGATGTGAATGAGTTCTGCTTCACCTGGCCACTGCGGCAGGCCGCACGCAATCAGGCCCGTTGAGCCAACCCTGCAATACGTTCATCGGCTGAAAATAAGCGATTCTCTAGTGCCCCCGCCAACCCTTCTCGATCAGAAGCGCTCCGCATGCGATTCAAAAGAATCAACTATGGACGCGAGCCGACTCATCGCGGAATCAGACAGCCTCAAACTCCACCGTAACTGGGCGCTAAGGGGCGCGGGTTGCTTCTCTATCCCTTAGCAAATACTGCTGTTGCAGACGACCTTAACCCTGTAGAAGCGCCGGTCACAACTCTGCGGGAAACATCCCGGGAGTCCTCCATTCCATTGCAAATTGGCTCCCGGGTCCAAATTTCTCCGCTTTTATGACAGCACTAAATCGACTTTATCGACATTTGCTCCCCAAAAATCCAATTCCAATGTCTATACGGGCAGGAAGAGGAGGGCATCAAGCGGAGGCTGTTATGAGCTCTTTTGATCACGATTGGTTCTCCCCATTTTTCCAGATCCTCTGTTTTGGTCTGTTGGCAATGGTGGTGCATGAAGCTGCTCATTTCGTTGCAGCACGGGCCCTTGGCATCAAAGTCAAACGTGTCGGTTTCAATCGAAAGGGACTGTACACGGTCCGGGAAGCAGGTCCCCCCGCGAAGAATCTGATCGTCTCCTTCGCCGGCCCGCTCATCAATTTGCTGCTCATGCTGCTCTGGCCCTGGTCGCCCATGTTTGGCCTGGCCAATCTCTGCTTTGGGGTGTGCAATCTGCTGCCGATCATGGGTTCAGACGGCGACCGCATGTTGTCCATTTGGAAAGAAATGCACAAGGCCCCCGCAGTGGTTCAGATCTCACCCGCGGTTATGCCCGAGAAACGTCGCCGCGCCGCGTAAAACTGCGGTGTCTCCGATGTGCTGACAGGCTATCCCGAAGACAGATACACAAAGACTTTACTTTGCAGAAAGCGTGCGTGTCCTCGCCACGCGCCCCTTTGCAACTGGAGTCGAACGGCGCCTCGGACGGTCTGCCACCGCACGTCAAAATTGCACTCGTCCGCAAGCATTTTGTTGGTCTGAGCTCAACCTCCTGTACACTGGAGGGTTCACGACCATGCAAAAAAAATATCCCATTGGCATCCTCGGCGCGACCGGAATGGTTGGCCAACGCTTCATTCAGCTGCTTGAGAACCACCCGTGGTTCGAGATTGCCTGGCTTGCGGCCAGCGACCGCTCCAGCGGCAAGCCCTATGGCGAAGCCGCCAAGTGGCGGCTGGATACGCCCCTGCCGGAACGCATTGCTAAAATGATCGTCGCGCCAGCCGACCCCGAGGGTGCGCCCAGAATTATATTTGCCGCGCTCGACGCCGGCATTGCCCGCGAGTTGGAGCCCCGCTTTGCCGAGGCCGGCTGCGCTGTGGTGTCGAACTCCAGCGCCTACCGCATGGCCCCCAGTGTCCCACTGGTCATTCCCGAGATCAACGCCGAGCATCTACACCTGATCGAGGAGCAGCCCTCGCGCCGCACCACCGGTGGCTACATGGTCACCAATCCCAACTGCTCCACCATCGGCCTCGTCATGGCACTCAAGCCCATCGAGGAACGCTTCGGCATCGAGCAGATTCTTGTCACCACCATGCAGGCCATCAGTGGCGCAGGCTATCCCGGCGTGCCATCCATGGACATCCTCGGCAACGTCGTTCCCTACATCGGCAGCGAAGAAGAGAAGATGGAAGCCGAAACGCTCAAGCTGCTGGGTCGGCTGGAAGGCCATGCCGTGACGCCGCTGAAGGCACGCATCAGCGCTCATTGCAACCGCGTGGCGGTCGAGGACGGCCACATGGAAAGCGTGAGCATCAAGCTGGCAAAGCCCGCAACTCACGACGAGATTCTTGCCGCATGGTCGGAGTTCAAGCCGCTTGCCGGCCAGGCCCTGCCCACCGCGCCGGAGCAGCCCATCGAATGGGCTCCGCAGAGCGACCGCCCGCAGCCCCGGCTCGATCGCAATCGCGGCCGCGGCATGGCGGTGACTGTGGGCCGCCTGCGCCCCTGCAGCGTGCTGGACTGGAAATTTACCGTACTCTCGCACAATACAATTCGCGGAGCAGCGGGAGCGGCCATTCTGAATGCCGAGTTGCTGGCAAGTTTGGGCAAACTGGAACCTGTTGCCGAGGTAGCCACGCGCGCCTGAACCGCAACCGTTCATTGCCCTGCACGGGCTGGAACAATGGGAAATTTCGCATGAGCCTGGTTGTGATGAAGTTCGGCGGCACGTCGGTCGAGGATCCGGCTGCCATCAATCGTACAGCGGCCATTGTGGCTGAACGCGTGGCCATGGGCAAGCAGCCCGTGGTGGTGGTGAGTGCCCTGGCCAAGGTCACTGACCAGTTGCTGCGCGCTGCTGCGTGCGCCTCAAAGGGAGACCGCACAGGCGCTCTGGCCATCAGTTCGCGGCTGCGCTCGCGTCATCGCGACACGGCCGCTGCGCTCGTCAAAAACCCTGCCGAGTTGATCAACCATATCGACCAGAAGTTCGACTCGCTCGATGAAATTCTGCGCGGCCTGGCGGCCATTCTTGAGCTAACACCCCGCATCTCTGACCTGATCGTGAGCTACGGTGAGCGCATCTCAAGCCGCATCGTCGCCTCGGCCTTCTCCGAGCGGGGCATCGACGCCGTCCATGTGGACGCGCGCGACGTCATCATCACAGACTCCCAGTTCCAGAAGGCAGTACCGCAAGACGCCATCATCGAAAAGCGCGCTGCAGAAAAGCTGCGTCCGCTTGTAGACCGATCCAAAGTGCCCGTGATGGGCGGCTTCATCGGGTCCAACGAAGAAGGTATTACCACAACGCTGGGTCGCGGTGGCTCTGACTTTACCGGCGCCCTCATCGGCGGCGCTCTCAACGCGGACGCCATCGAGATATGGACCGACGTGGACGGCATCATGACCTGCGACCCGCGCGTCTGCCCCGATGCGCTGCGCGTGAAGGTCATCAGCTTTGAAGAAGCAGCCGAACTGGCCTATTTTGGCGCCAAGGTGCTGCATCCGGCCACCATTCTGCCGGCGGTCAAGAAGAATATCCCTGTGCATGTACTCAACAGCCGCAACCCCTCCAACGAGGGCACACGCATTATTTCACTGGCGCCGCACTGCAAGAGTCCGTTCAAGTCCATCGCGGTCAAAAAAAAGCTGAGCATCATCGACGTGGTGGCCAGCCGCATGTTAATGACCCACGGCTACCTGAAGGAAATCTTCACCATCTTCGACAAGCACAAGTGCCCGGTTGACATGGTCTCCACCAGCGAGGTCAGCGTTTCGCTTACCGTGGACTCGAACGACAAACTGCCCGCGATTGCCGCCGACCTGAGCCAGCTCGCTGACGTGAAGTACGAGGGCAAGAAGGCGCTCATCTGCATGGTCGGCGAAGACATCCGCGGGCAGAACGGCATCGCCGCGCAGGTCTTCGCGGCCATCCGACACATCAACGTGCGCATGATCTCGCAGGGCGCGAGCGAAATCAACATGAGCTTCATGATCGACGAGGACGACGCCGACGAGGCAGTACGCTCATTGCATGCAGCCTTCTTCAAGGATCCCGACTCGGAGATTTTCGACGTGGAAGCGCGAAAGCTGGCCGTCGAGCCTGCAAGCTGACAAACATACACGGCCAATTCCGGCTTTTGAGACCTGGAAGAAAAGAACCGAACCGAGGGAACCATGCTCTTGCTCGTGCTGGGCAAAGGAAAAACCGGCTCGCTGGTTGCGGAGATAGCCCGCGAGCGCGGCCACGGCGTGCGCGCCCTGGACATTACAGAAAACCAGAACGCCTCCGCGCTCACTGCGCCCAACCTCGCCGGGGTAGACGCGGTGATTGACTTTACCGCTCCTCAGGCGGCGCTGGAAAACATGCGAGCGGTGCTGGCCCTGGGTTCGCGCATCGTCGTCGGCACAACAGGCTGGTATGCGCATCTTGATGAGATGAAGGCACTGGCTCATCGCCGCCACGGAGCACTGCTCTACGGCACCAACTTCTCCATCGGCGTGCAAAAGCTCTTCCGCCTGACGGCAGAGTTGGCCCAACTTGACGGCTACCAGTTCTCGATCAGCGAGACACACCACACGTCCAAACTCGACGCGCCATCCGGCACCGCACTCACGCTTAAGGAAATCATCCTGGAGGCCCGGCCCGGCATCGAGATTCCAATTACTTCGCTGCGCGTGGGCGACGCCAAGGGAGAGCATATTGTTACAGCCACCAGCGAATATGACATGCTGGAGTTGCGTCACGATGCCCACTCCCGCCGCGGCTTCGCGCTCGGCGCCGTCCGCGCCGCCGAGTGGATTGCTGACAAACACGGCGCCTGGGAATTCCGCGAAATTTTCAACCAGTTATGAGCCGGTGCCCCCGCATCGCAGCTCTGGAATGCAGACCGGCAGCCTGAAGTAGCAACGCGGCAGGGTTCAGTACCCACTCGCTTGAAAGACCACATTGATCGTCGTAAGGACTTCCACCGGCTGATTGTCGAGCATGTAAGGCTTGTAGCGCCAGGTATTCACCGCATCTACGGCGGATTGGCGGAAGACGGTGGGCCCGCTCAGAACGTGTACGCCGTCTATTGCTCCAGTCTTGGTGATGGTGGCGCCCAGAATCACCGTGCCGCTTAACTTATGCTCTCTGGCAAATGCCGGATAGGTCGGCGCTGTTCTGTGAATCAGAAGGCCCGCGGCCACGCCAGCTGAAATCGCAGACATGGCAGGCACGACTTTAACCGCCCTTGCGCTACCGAACACTGCGCCAGGTACGCTGCCGCTACTGTCAAAGGCTACGGGCACTAATCCGGCCGGCGGTTCTTCCTGAGGCGCAGGTTTTTTCGCGGAGATGGGGATTCTTGACGGCGCCGTGAGTTGCGCCTCCATGATGTCAGCTGAAACTTGCTTTACTGGCCTCTCTCCACCGGGGTTCTTTGCGCCTAACTCGAAGATCGTTTTCCATGTACTGGGAGTCGAATGGGACACCTTCAATGGTGTGCCAGGTGTCTCCGCCTGGGACGCGACGCTCTGCGCCGGAAGTACGGACTCAATAAAGTCTCGGACTGGAGGTCCGAAAACAATCACCAGGAAACACGCGGCAAGGCCTAACCCAGCCGGGATGAGTGTCCACTTCATCCAATTGCGTGATGGATTCTCGCTCTCGTCGCCCTCGTCTATGCTGAACGGGAGTGGCTCGACTTTTTTTCTCGCCTGGAAGGGCTCGTCCTGGCTGATCGGGAGGGGTTTGCCGGCGGCCTGGTCGATCGCTATAGGTGCCCGAGTTATCCTCTGCGGGTTAATCTCAAATGTGCGTAGTTGGCTCTCGTGTACGGGCGAAAGATTCTCAACCGCCGGTGCAATTTCCTTGGCCTCTATCTCAACGCTCTCAACCACGGGCACCAGGCTCTCAGCCGCTGGTTGATGGCTCTCGGCCACCAACGAAAGACTCTCAACCGCCGGTGCAATTTCCTTGGCCTCTATCTCAACGCTCTCAACCGCGGGCACCAGGCTCTCAGCCGCTGGTTGATGGCTCTCGGCCACCAACGAAAGACTCTCAACCGCCGGTGCAATTTCCTTGGCCTCTATCTCAACGCTCTCAACCGCGGGCACCAGGCTCTCAGCCGCTGGTTGATGGCTCTCGGCCACCAACGAAAGACTCTCAACTGCCGGTGCAA
>JAJXZL010000035.1:0-113204 GCA_021780075.1 Acidobacteriota bacterium | reverse complement strand
GCCGGTGCAATTTCCTTGGCCTCTATCTCAACGCTCTCAACCGCGGGCACCAGGCTCTCAGCCGCTGGTTGATGGCTCTCGGCCACCAACGAAAGACTCTCAACTGCCGGTGCAAGATCCTCGGCCTCTATCTCAACGCTCTCAACCGCGGGCACCAGGCTCTCAGCCGCTGGTTGGTGGCTCTCGGCCACTGCCGAAAGACTCTCAACTGCCGAAGCAATGCCCTTCTCGGCAGTGAGTTTCAGGTTGCTTTTCGGAGCGGGCTCAGGTGCAGTTTTGGGTTGTGGCTTCTTTTCGGCAACTTCGACAACTGCCGGCCGCGCCCGGCGAAGGAACTTCGCATCCCATTCAGTGAAGTCGTATGCGTCAGGCACTGCTTGGCGAACATTGTTCAGCGGGAGAGGCGAAGGAATCTCGCTTGCTTTCGCATGCGTAGTGCCCTTCTCGATGCTTCTTTCCGGTTCGCTGTACTGTTCGTAAAGGCGCTCAACTACCCCGCTCTGCTCGGCGTCTTCCGCGACGGCTGGAGGCGTTGGCATGGAATCTTCATAGTCATCCGCCGGAAGTGGCAAAAAATCGTGGGCCCCGGCTTGCAGGCAGCTCGCCTCCAGGTCCGGGTTACTCCTCATCGAATAGGCCACCACCCGCGCTCTACCCATGGCGGTGATGTTTTCGATGAGTGCAAGCGCATAACTCTGGTCGCTGTCCACGTCGATCATCACCGCATCGAAACTCTCACTCACCATGCGCAGCGAGTCGGTGAATTGGCCAGGATAGTCGATGAATTCGCGCACGCTGTTGGCCACCGAACTAGCCAAAGCCTTGGCAACTACTCGTCTGTGCGCATTGTTAGGCCCGATAAGGGCTACCGACATGCCACTGGAGCCAGATTGCTCGAGCTCGGCTTCTTGCAGGGTCATCGACATTTCAGCTCTGGCGGTCATAGGTCTTTGGTTCCTCGTATCGGTTCATCAGGATCAAGTCCTGTCGCTGCATTCTTTCCTCGCCAACCCCTGGCGGCTCCCGGAATTGAAGCGAAACAACACGCCGCTCGCAAGCACTGACATCTTTTGGCGACACTTCCTGTTGAAAACTATGGAGATCTGTGGGAAAGAATGACTGGTGCCTGAAGCTTTTCTATATTCCTGAGGCTTCAGATCAAACCTCATTAAATCAATGCTATGCGCTGATTATTAGGCCGCTGGAGAGCGTAGATGCCAGCCGGTTTCAGCTGCTTTAACGCAAATGCTATACGCTTTTGTGTTACTAGCAAACACCTTAGTGCCATATGAAAGTAACTTTAGTCCCTATCGCCACCTGTCCTTATGGTCCATTGGTCACGTCTTGGTGACTCGGCAAAGCGCGCTTGCATTATTCTGGCTTCATGCTCTTGCGCCCAGCGATCCCAGCGGATATTCCCCGCATCATCGACCTCGAGCGACTGCCCGAGTCTCGTCTATTTGTTGGCCAATGGAGCGAGGAGCGTCACCAGCAAACCATGGCCGGTGGCGACGCCCGCTACTATGTCCGCGAGGCGGAAGACGGCAACATACAGGCCTTCGCCATCCTCCGCGGCCTCAGGGAAAACTCGCGCTCCATCGAACTGAAGCGCATCGCCGTTGCAACGCCTGGACGTGGCCTTGGCCGCCAAATTCTCGAGGAACTGATGTGCATTGCATTCAACGAGATCAAGGCGCACAGGCTCTTTCTCGACGTCTTTGAGAACAACCCCCGCGCCCGCCACCTCTACGAGAGCCTTGGCTTTGTTTACGAGGGCACGCTGCGCGAGGCCGCCTGCCGTGACGGCGAATATTACACGCTGCGCCTGATGTCCATGCTGGACCGCGAATACGCCGCGCTGCAACCATAGAACCTGCGCGTGTTGCGGCATTTGCCCCTTTTATCCACGCTGGCAATCACCCCGGCAAGGCCTCTCGTTATACACTCACCTGTTATGGAAACGACGGGTTGCGGTACGGCTATTGTCACGCCCTTCAGGGCAGACGGCTCGATAGATGAGCCTGCGCTGCGCGCGCTGGTGAACTGGCAGATCGACGCAGGCATCGATTTTCTGGTGGCCTGCGGGTCAACCGGCGAGGCGGCGACACTGGACGAAGAGGAGTGGCTGTTTGCGATTCAGATCGTAGTAGACGCCGCAGCGGGACGGGTGCCAGTGTGGGCTGGTTGCACGCACAACTCCACGCGGACACTGCTGCGGCAAGCCGCGTTATTGCGCCGGGTGCGCGGCCTGGACGCCGTGCTTTCGGCTAATCCTTACTACAACAAGCCCTCGCAGGAGGGGCAGTTCCAGCACTTCCTGGCCCTGGCTCAAGCCGTCGATCCGCTGCCAGTGGTGCTCTACAACGTGCCCGGACGCACAGCCGTGAATCTGGAACCGGAAACGGTTGTCCGGCTGGTGGATGCCGCGCCCAACATCGAGGCTATCAAGGAGGCCAGCGGCAGGCTACCCCAGATCGCTGCGCTAGTGCATCTGTTGCCCCGCGGGTTCAAGATATTCTCAGGGGATGACAACCTGGCCCTGGCTGCCATTGGCGTGGGCGCTTGCGGACTGATCAGCGTGGCGGCCAATGAGGCTCCCGCTGAAGTGGGCCGCATGGTACGTGCAGCCCTGCATGGCGACTGGTTGCAGGCGCGCGAGCTTGATCGCCGTTACGGGCGACTCTATGAGGCCAATTTCTGGGAGTCGAACCCGGGGCCGGTGAAGACCGTGCTCAGCCTGATGGGCCGCACAACGGATGTGGTCCGGCTGCCGCTGGTGCCGCCCTCAGCCGCAACTCGAGCCCGATTGGAGCGCCTCGCAGGAGAATTGGGGCTGCTCAAGTTTGCCCCCGCGGCAGAGGGATACGCAGGCCTTTTCTAAGAGAAGGTCTGCAGGCTGGCCTATCGTTCCCGGCCCTCCCCCCTGCAAGGGCACGGCTGTCAATTCCAAACGAGGAGAGATAGGATTCTTCCTCGCCGCTATGCTGCACAAACTGACACCCTGGTTTTCTACGCTATCGAAGTCGTGTTCTTCGTAGAGTTGGGGCTGTGTGCTGGTCGCTATTATCAGCTGAATTGGAATCTTCAAAAGCGGCTATTCACGGGATTCCTGATACCGGATCGCTCCGTCGCCTCAAGGAGTCTTGTGCCTCTTCGATCCCCCATTCAGCATTCGTTGCTCTCAAAATAACCCCTGTTTAAACAACTAATAGATTAAGAAGTGAGATATTTATATCTGGACAGTTCGTGATCACGCTTTTGCACGATTCCATGCTCACGCCGTACACTGGTCAGCGTCCATGTTGAAGTGGGCGGATGCAAATAGGTACTCCTGCATTCACTCAAACGGAATTTCAGTTCCCCATCGCACTGAAGACGACGGAATTTAAGTACAGAGGGCCTAAGTAAGTGCCTTTGGCAGATTACCTAGGTCACTTAGAAAATTCGCCCAGTGCGCGACTTTCACCGCGACGGCTGTGTTGATGCCCAACAACGGCCTTGGCGGCTCAAGCCTTGTTTTCCCAACTGCCTTGGTCTAATTCCTCCTACCGCGACGGGACCGTGGAGGCCACGGACGCTCGCAGAAAGCGATGTATCAGAAATGACCATCAGGATGCACAAAGCGCTTGTCCTTCCTTCCCTTCTTGCGCTGAGCGTTGCTACTTGGGTAGTGGCAGGCTGCAGCAGCGGCGGCTCGATGAACGCGACGAGCGCCAAAACCGGCACTTCATTTGTGGTGGGAACCGATGCGCCCATGGATGCCGTGACCTCCTTCTCGGTACAAGTACAAAGCATCACGGCTACTGACGCGCAGGGCAACAGCGTGCAGTTAATCAGCGGCTCGCCCGTGGTTGACTTTGCGCGTTTCAACGGTCTGCAGACGCTGCTGAGCCTGAACAACGTTCCTGAGGGATCCTATACCAACGTGACCATCACGCTGGGGCAGGCAACTCTCGGGTACCTTGACACCAGCGGCACCGGCGCACCAACGATTCAGACCATGGCGGCAACGTTGAGCACCAATACCATCAACCTCATGCTGACCACCCCACTGGTTGTAGCCAACGCCGCGGCGCCGGTAGGCCTGCACGTGGACTTCAACCTGCGCAAATCGATCCAGGTGAACTCGACTGGCCAGATTACCGGGCAGGTAACGCCGACGTTCACTGTGAGCACAGTGGGGCCCGATGACTCCGGCGCGCACATTGACGAGTACACGGCCTCGGTTGTGAGCGTGGATATGGGCCAGCAGACGCTTATCCTGGAGGGGCCCGATGGCAATCAGATCACCGTTGCTCTAAATGGCCAGACGGAGTGGGATGGAGGAGCCAGTCTGAGCGACCTGACCGCGAACAGCATAGTGCAGGTCTCAGGAAAGCTGGACAAGACAACCGGAAATCTGGACGCGGACGAACTTGAGATCCTCTCGCAAAACGGCTTCTATGCCAGTGGGCAGGTTACGTATGTGACGCCTGCGTCGGGAGCAGCCACCAGCTTTGACATGTACGTGCGCGGCTTGCTGCCCGCGACCACCGGCCTTACGGACGGCCAGATTGCGACAGTAGACCTCACAGGCACCGAAAATTTCTCCATCTACTGGATGCACGATGAGATGTCGCAGTTCCTCTTCAACTCCAGCGCAATGCTACCGGGCCAGGATGTCGCTGTAGGAGGGCCTGCAAGTGGTGCCACCAATCCGCAGGCAGTCTCAGTCAACCGCGTTGTACTGCGGGATTGGGGCTTCAACGGAACGGTTGTTCCCGGCAGCGTGAATACCAGCAACAATACCTTCCAGATGCAGGTGAATGGTTTTGCTGGAATCCTGATACCAGAGACGGTGACAGTTTATATTGCGGGCGAGACAGAGTACCGCGATGGACTGGGTGACCTGTCGAACGTCGGTACCGCCACCAACGTACGCGTAGTTGGTGTGCTGCTGAAGGATCCGACCACAGGCGGCGCAATCCTGGTGGCTCATTACGTGGATTCGCAGGATAACTAGCGCGAGTTCAGCTCTCACTCACCGCTATGCCGGAGCCGTCATCAGATGGCTCCGGCATTTTGTGCTTACGAAGAAGCTGCCTGCATACAGCTTCCGCCACCCACTAGAGCCTGAGATAGCTGGTCCCCGCATAGGCCTCTATCAGTTTGACCGCGTCCTAAGGCGGCGGACTTTCGGTATTGCTGTAGAGCCGCGAGAGCGTGCGGCAGCGTTCGTCGCCCAGAAAGTCGGGGCGAAGCGCGTAAACCTGGCCAATTCTCACCGCGAGCAGCCCGAGCCGCTGGATCAAGGCTATGTCCGGTTCGCGATCTATTTGATCGTCTTCAGCAGGCGAACCAGCTTGAAAATCTTCATATTTCTTACAAGGGTCTTATGTGTTTGCGCAACCCGTGCCGCGACAATGGTGCTCTCAATCAGCCTTCTGTCGTGAGGTTGATGCAAGAGGTGATAATTTTTAGTCGCGTCAAAATCAGTACGGTACGCCGGAGCGCAATACAACGGGCCGCACCATGCTGGCTCTCTGATCCATTCGCAATGCCACGCTGATATGTCCTTCGCGAGCGCTAGCCGGCCAGCGTGGCCTTCACGGCTTCGCTCACAAGGCGGCCCTCGGCCCGCAGACCGCTGGCCTGCAGCTTGGCCTGCACAGCCTTGATGACAGGGCCCATGTCCTTGGGCGTCGGCTTCTGACCTGAGGCGGCGGCGTGTTCGGCCACGGCTTCGGCAACCAGTGCGGTCAGGCCGGCTTCGTCGAGCGCCTTGGGCAGAAACTCCTCGATGACGACAATCTCAGCCGCTTCCTTTGCAGCAAGCTCGGGGCGGTTGCCCTTGGTGAACTGCTCAATAGAGTCACGGCGCTGCTTGATCATGGTGGCCAGTGCCTGTTGTTCCTCGGCGGGCGTGAGCATGAAACGCTTTTCGATGGCTTTGTTCTTGAGCGCGTTCTTGATAAGGCGCAGTGTTCCAGTACGTTCGGCATTGTGCGCCTTCATGGCAACGATGATCTGCTGATTGACGATAGTTTCGAGCGCGCCTGCTTCTGCCATTGCGTTTCCTGCCTTCCGTGCGAATCGATGCTTTTCCGGACTTTGCTGATAAGTCTATCGCCTTCACCAGCACAGCATTATAGGGTTTGAAAAACTGCACGGCCCACGCAGCCCATCTGCTGCGGCGTAACCTCCTCATTACGCATCTTTCGGTTTAGTGAGCCTCAGAAAACAAAAACGTTTTATTTCAATACATTTACCTGTTGACCCTGTGCAACACAAGAGGCTCGAGCTCCGGCCGCTCCACAACTTTTCCTGGCCACTCCTGTTTACACAACTGAGGTACAAATCGATGAGCACCAAATCGATAACGATCATGCTACTTGGCCTTGGGCTCCTGAGTGCGCCAGCTTTTGGCGCCGACACACCACAGACGGGAGTCACCCCCCAGCCTGGAGCGTTGAATTATGTGGAAGGCTCGGCGCTCCTTGAAGGGCAGGTACTATCCAATAAGAGCGTGGGCGACACGCAGCTTAATCCCGGCGAGGTGCTCTCCACAAACAAGGGCAAAGTCGAACTTCTCCTGACTCCGGGCGTCTTTCTCCGCCTCGATGACAACAGCGCCGTAAGGATGGTTTCCCCCAGCCTCACACTCACCCAGGTGGAGCTGCTGCGCGGCCGCGCCGGAGTGGAAGTGGATGAGATTCACCCCGAAAATGACCTCGAAATCATCGATGCTGGTGTTGTCACACAGTTGGTCAAGAACGGCTACTACGAGTTTAATGCCAACAATCCCATGGCCATGGTTTTCAACGGCAAGGCTGCCGTCGAAATAAAAGAGGGGAAATACCGCGTTGTGAAAGATCACCACGAGTTTCTGCTCGCTCCCGGACCCGGCGCCAAGCCGCTGGCCAAGGAGAAGCCGATAGACTTCGACGTCAAACATGCCAAGGACGACCTGTACAACTGGAGCAGCCTGCGCTCGCAGTATCTGGCTGAAGCTAATCAGCAAATGGCCGGCGAATATGCCGACTCAGAGGACTTCGACCCTGGCTGGTACTGGAATCCCTATTTCATGGACTACACCTTTATCGGCGGTAGCCCGTTTTGGAGCCCGTTCGGCTTCGGATTCTATCCTTATTGGGGCGGCCTCTACGGTGGTTATTATGGCGGCTTCGGCGGTGGGTACTTCGGCGGCCGTAACTATGGATACCGCAACTACGGCAGCACCGCTGCCGCCCAAGGCGGACTCGGCATTCGCCCTCGAGGCGGCCCCATCCGTGGGGGTGGATTGCGTAGTGGCGGCTTCGGCGGTGGTGCCTTCCATGGTGGCGGCGGCTTCGGTGGAGGAGGATTCCATGGCGGCGGCTTCGGCGGAGGCGGCTTTGGCGGAGGAGGATTCCACGGTGGTGGGGGTGGCCATCGCTAAACAGCGCTTCGCACATAGTTGAACACCGGGGGAACGCGGCCTGCCTGCGTTCCCCCGATGCTTTTACAACCCCCGCAATGCCTGACTGGACACCCCGCTGCTCGAATCTCCGCACTTGAAAACATTCCAGTTCCTGATTAAATCCAAATCTTCCAAATACATCCACGAGCAAGCTCGTAGAAAGCCCGGGATCGCGAGGCTTATTTGCCCCTCCGGCGCTCTTGACTGCCGCAGGCGGGGCGGCGAAGGCTAAACAGTAAAGCAATTCACAAAAACCACAATAATGTGTATTCTGTGATTGATAACGGCTGGCTCGCGTCTCAACGGCTAGTCCGAAATGAGGAAAATATGATTTGCAAAACGCGCTTGTTTACGCCGGGCCCCACCCCCTTGCTGCCAGCTGCCCAGTTTGCCATGGCTGCGGCCGACATGCACCACCGCACGCCTGAGTTCCGCGCCCTGTACCAGAAGGTTCTGGCGCAACTGAAGATCTTTGTGGGCACCAAGAACGACGTGCTGCTGCTGTCTTCCTCGGGCACAGGAGCCATGGAAGCGGCGGTCTCAAACCTGACCTCGCCGGGCGACCGCGTGCTGGTGCTGACGGCAGGCAAGTTTGGCGAGCGCTGGGTGGGTCTGGCCAAGGCCTTTGGCTGCGAAGTGGATTTGGTTGAGGCTCCCTATGGCCAGACGTTTGACCTAGCTCAGGTGCGCAAGGCGTTGAAGCCTGAGCATCGCGCCATCTTCATGCAGGGCACGGAGACCTCAACCGCGGTGCGCCACGATGTGGAAGCGGTAGCAAAGCTCATCAAGGAGACCGGCAGTGAAGCTCTCCTGGTGGTGGACGGCATCACCGGACTGGGCACGACACACTTCGACGTGGACGGTTGGGGCATCGACATCCTGATTGGAGGCTCGCAGAAGGCGGTCATGATTCCGCCGGGGCTGGCCTATCTGAGTGTGAGCGAAAAGGCCTGGGCAGCGATGGAAAAGTCAAAGAACCCACGCTACTACTTTGACCTGCGCAAGGAGCGCAAGAACGCCGTCAAGGGCGAGAGCGCCTACACGCCTGCGGTGGCGCTGATTGCGGGGCTTGGAGCGGCGCTGGACTACATTGCCGGGCAGGCGGGCGGCGATCTGGAAAAAGGCCGCATTGCGCTGGTGAACAACGCGCAGGTGAATGCGGCGGTTACGCGCGCCGGACTGGTGGCGCTCGGCTTTACGTTGTTTGCGCCTACAGCGCCGGCGGCGGCAGCAACGGCCGTGGCAGTGCCTGAAGGGATGGATTCGAGCGACGTGGTGAAAGCGCTTAAAACGCGCTTCGCGGCGGTGATTGCCAACGGACAAGGCGAGATGAAGGGCAAGATCTTCCGCGTGGCGCACCTGGGTTTCTTTGACTATCTGGACACAGTTGCATTCCTGGGAGCGATGGAGCATATCGCCAAAGACACGCTGAAGCTGCCTGTGAAGTATGGGCAGGCATTGGCGGTGGCACAGCAGGTGTACGCCGACGCGGTAAAGAGCTAGCCGCCAGGAGCTGTGATTATGGCTGAACTGAGTTTTGGGGAAAAGCTGCTGATTGCACGCAGGCAGCTTGACCTTTACCAATACGAGATGGCCGAGCGGCTGGGAGTGCATCCCAACTCGCTCACCAAGTATGAGCGGGGCGAGGGCAAGCCGCACGCGGCGGTGGTACGGATGTTTGAGCTGCTGTGCGAGAAGCACGGTATCCGCTTTGACGAGTTTGAACCTGCGCAGCAAGGCAAGGGAGAAGCGATGAAGGTTGTACTTGCGGAGAAGGTATCTCCAGCAACGCTGGCCGTGTTTGCGGCCGAGCCGGGGTGGGAAGTTCTGACGCACGACCAGTTGAAGGATGGGCTAGCGGCTGCCCTGGCCGATGCCGATGCGCTGGTAGTGCGCTCTGCCGTTCAGGTGGATGATGCCCTGATGGAGCATGCGCCCAAACTGCGCGTGATTGGCCGCGCTGGCGTTGGCGTGGACAACATTGACGCCGATGCGGCCACGCGGCGCGGCATTGTGGTGATGAACACTCCCGGCGCAAATGCCGTGGCTGTGGCGGAACTGGCCATCTGCCTGATGATCGATCTGGCACGCAAGGTGCCTGCGGCCAACGCATCCATGCACGCCGGCAAGTGGGAAAAGAAATCCCTGCAGGGCTCGGAACTGCGTGGCAAAACTCTGGGTATTCTGGGCCTGGGCCGCATCGGGCTTGAAGTCGCCAAGCGCGCCAGGGGCTTTGGGCTGGAGATCCTCGGGAGCGATCCGTTTGTGTCTGCCGCAGTGGCGCGTGAAAACGGCATTCGACTGGCAACGCTGGATGAGTTGATTGCCGGTTCCGACTACCTGACTCTGCATGTGGGTCTCACGCCGCAGACCACAGGAATCATCAACGCCAAAACGCTGGCGGCGATGAAAAAGGGCGTGCGCATCATCAACTGCGCGCGCGGCGAACTGGTGGACGAAGCGGCACTGGCAGCAGCGCTCAAGAGCGGTCACGTAGCCGGAGCGGCGCTGGACGTGCTGACCATCGAACCCCCCAAGGACTCACCTTTCTTTGGGCTCGACAACGTCATTCTGACGCCACATATTGCCGGTTCCACAGCCGAAGCTCAGGAGGCGGTGGGCGTGCAGATCGCCATGCAGGTGCGCGAGTATCTGAAGTTGGGCGTGGTGCAGAACGCGGTGAACCTGCCTTCGTTGAGCCACGAGGAGTATGTGCAACTGGCGCCCTACATCGACCTCGCCGGGCGGCTCGGCTCATTCCTGGCGCAGACGGGCAAGGGCGGCATCGAGGCCATTGACCTTGTCTATTGCGGCGCGCTGGCAGAGGCCAAAACCGATCTGATACGCAACGCTGCCATCGAAGGCCTGCTGCAGGGTTCGGAGAACGTGAATCGCATCAACGCAGCGGCAGTGGCCCAGGAGCGCGGCATCCGCATCCACGAGGAAAAGCAGGAAAGTGGCCGTGGCGGCGCTGGTACCGTGCTGACCATCGAACTGCACGCGGCTGCGGGCATAAGCCGCGCCAGCGCGACGGTCATTCGCGGCGAACAGCCGCGTCTGCTGGAGTTCGACGGCATCGACATCGAGGCTCCACTTGAAGGCAACCTGCTGGTCTGCCGTAACCTCGACGTGCCCGGTGTCATCGGCAAAATTGGCACCATCCTCGGCGAGCACGGCGTGAACATCGCCAACTTTGCCTTGGGCCGCGAACGCGCGGGCGTCAGGCCCGTAAAGGCGCTTGCCGTGGTGCAGGTGGATGCGCCGGTTTCTGGAACTGTACTGGAGGCGCTGGGCACAATTGAGGCACTGATCGAAGCCAAGCTGGTGCAACTGTAGCGGACACTCGTTCGCATCTGGACCAATAGAAAGGCCACCGCATGAAGCGGTGGCCTTTTTATTGCAGTTGCAGACAGCCTACGCGCGGCTAAGGTATGCGCCTTCGCTGGTGTCCACGCGAATCTTTTCGCCTTCGTTGATGAAGGCCGGAACCTGGACCACGAGGCCGGTTTCGGTCTTGGCGGGCTTGGTAACGCTGGAGGCTGTGGCCGACTTAAGGCCCGGCTCAGTTTCGACAACCGTCAACTCGACTGCCGAGGGCAGCTCGATACCCACTGCCTGACCGTCGTGATAGCTCACTTTGATCTGCAGGTTCGGCGTAAGGTACTCAACCGCATCGCCAAGCGTGGAGCCCTTGAGCACGGTCTGCTCATAGTCCACGGGATTCATGAAGTAATAGTCGTCGCCATCGGAGTAGAGAAACTCCATTGAGACTTCGTCCACGACTACCTTTTCAATGGCGTCGGCCGAGCGGAAGCGGTGTTCGAACATCGCGCCGGACTTGAGATTGCGCAGTTTGGCCTGGATAAAGGCGCGCAGGTTACCCGGAGTGCGGTGCTCCACCTTAAAGACCAGGTGCAACTGGTCATTGTGCTTGATAATCATGCCCGGACGCATTTGAGTGGCGGGAATCGCCATAAGGGTAAAACTCCTTGCTGTGCTTGCGCTCACTGCGCAAAAAAGATCGGCCTTGGCCCATTGACCATTGTATCGTAGGGACGTAGTTTGCCGGGCTACGGGGGATCATGCCCGCTCTTGCGTTGTGGCCGGCGGGGTTTGAATGAAAGCATGAATGCACATCGGCTCATACGAACCAGGCAAAGGATAGGCCCCATCGCGGTGCTCCTCCTGCTGTGCTTTCTATGGTCGCTGGGCTCGCTGCGGTCCGACCTGCTTCGCAATCTGACGTTGCATCCCTTGCCGCCAATGGAAAAGCAGGCGGTGCCGTTTGCCCTGCTGGCGGTGACGGCGTCGCTGTTTGCCCTCATTCGCCGCACTGACTGGCCCGGTGGGCGACGCCTTCTGCCTCCCATACTGGTCGGGCTGGGGCTGTTCGTGGCGCCTGCCGTGCTGGTTTCTCTCTCAAGGGCATGGGTACCGGAGTTGATGCGGGTAGCGCTGTTCTCTCTTGCGCCTGTCTTCGCGATCGTCCTTGAGCCCTATATAGGCCACGTTGCAGGGACACAGCGCAGGGGCAGGCTGCCGGCGGCGCTTGCCGCCGTGGTGGGAACGCTATGCATCTTCCCGGTGGAGATTCCGAGATCGCCGGCGGCGGGCGTCGCCTTTGGCACGGTGATTCTGGCGGTAGCGTGCGTGGCAGCAGCCAACTGCCAGGCAGTGCGCGTGGTGATCAGAACCCCAGGCAAGCCCGTAGCACCTCTGGCAGCGATTGCCGGCGCAACCGCTGCGGTAGGCCTTGTGGCCGCAAGTGTGCTCATGGAACAGCCGTTCTTGACGTGGAGTGCGCTAGCCCCGGAACTGGCGTGGTCTGCCGTCATTGAACTGCCCGGGCTGCTGCTGCTCTTCTGGCTGATGCGACGCATGTCTGCGGCGCGCATGACCACACGCTTTGTGCTGGCGCCGCTGATTACCCTCCTCATCGGGTTGGTGTTGCTGCGTCCTTCGCTCACGCTGCGCACATGGCTCGGCATGGTGCTGATTGGCGCCGGTGTCGGCTGGTTGCTGCTTGCAGCTGAAGTGGAGCCGGAGGAGAGCGCCCTGCCGCTGAACCTGAACCATCGATAACCGGGCAACAAGCGAGCGCGGCCATGCCTATTGCGGCGGCTGGTACGGCTCCACGCGCAGCAGGTTCGAAAGGATGCCGCGCTCTTCCGGGCTGAAGTTGTTCTGGTAGCGGCTGGAGTTCAGCACCGTCTGACGCTGGTCCGGCGGAACTTCACTTAGATTCCTGAAGGCCTGCTTCATCATCGCCTGACGGTCCTGCGGCAGACTTGACCAGCGGTGCGCCGAGTCCGTGACCTGCGCACGCTGCTGCGGCGACAGCCGCTCCAGCGCCTCGGCGCGGGCAAGACGGCGCTCGCGCTGCGGCTCGGGCATCTGGTCCACCTGGTGCAACTGGCGAACCAGCCGCTGCTGGTCAGACTGGGGAAGCCGGCTGAAACTTGGGTCTTGGCGCAGCATCTTCTCCTGATCCTGCACGGGAACGCTGCGGTGCTGATTGAGCCACGCACCCAGATGGCCCTGCGGGCCAGAAATCTGCGGCACGCTGCCAGAATAGCTAGGGCGCGCCATCCCTTGTCCTGTGCTGCCCTGCCCTATAAACGAAGAGCCCGGAAAGGCCGCTCCAGGATAAGCCGGGTGCTGGCCGCGGTTCTCCTGCGCCATGCCACGGTACGGCTGATTTTGCGTGGCGGACTGTCCACGGTTCTGATTTTGGTTCTGGTTCGAGTTTCGATTCTGATTCCGGCTTTGCGCTTGTCTCACTTGCGGGTGTTCAGTCTGATGGCGTGAAGGCTGCGGGGAGCGCTGCTGTACCGGAGGAGCCTGATGGGGAGAGCCATGCTGGGCATGAACCAGAGCGGGAGGCAGACACACAATCACGGTCACGGCTACTGTCAAAGCCGCGCGCCTTGCCTCATTCATCACCCATATCATGTGTTTCCCAGCCATGGTGCCCCCGGCCCCCTGCCGTTACGGTTCATCCTTGCGAACCGCGAGCCCCTTAATTCTCGTTGTTTGAAATCGATTCAAGCTGGTCAAGCAGTTGCGCGTTATTGTCCAGCAGTTGCAGATCATGCACCACGGCTGCCTGCCCTTGAGGCGTGGCCGGCTGCGTCCAGTTCGAGATGCCCAGATAGGCCCCTCCGCCCAGCAGCATCACCACCGTCAGCGCCATGGCAGCCAGCGGCCGGATGTGCATCGACGGCCCGTAAGCAAAACGTGCACGCAACAGCTCAAGCCAACTGGCCGGCGCCGCCGCACGCTCTTCGTCGAGCCGCGCATTCAGGCGGGTCATGAAATATGGACTCGGCTCAGGTGCCTCCCAGCGATCCAGCAGCTTCATGGTCGCCTGCAGTTCCTCCAGTTCCCCACGGCAGGAGTCACATTCGGCAACATGTGTTGCAACCTTGGCAGGCGCCGCGTCTGGATTGAGCAGCATGTCGGCCAGCTTCGTATCCATTCCGGTGCAATTTCTCACTGTCGATTCCATCTGTGCCACCCCAATCCCCGCCGGTGTCGTCCGGCTGTTTTTACTTACACAAAACCCTTCAATTTGTCGCGCAGCGTCTGGTAAGCCCGAAACAGCAACGACTTGGTTGCCGATTCGCTCAACTTAAGCACTTCCCCGATCTGCCGGTAATCCATTCCCTGGTACTTGTGCATCAGCACCGCCATGCGTTGCCGCTCAGGCAGCGCCATGACCTGCGCCCGGATAGCCGCCATGCGCTCATCACGTACCAGGCGCTGCTCCACCGAGGGCTCATCGTCGGCCACGTCCGGGGTCGTACCAGTTTCCTCGTCGGGCGCGTCCAGATAAACGTTTTGCGCGGCCCGTTCGTGCCGGGTGTCGCGCGCATGATTTACCGCCAGGTTGGTCGCGATCCGGTAAAGCCAGGTAGTAAACTTCGCCTCTGCCCGGTAGCTCTCGCGCGAGCGGTAAACCCGCAGAAACACTTCCTGCGCCAGTTCTTCAGCCACTGCCTGGTTGCGCACCATCCTGAACAGAAAGTGAATGATGGGCCGATGGTGCTTTTCCACCAGATAATTGAAGCCCGATTCGTCGCCCGCTGCCACGCGCAACATGATGGCTGCGTCGCTCGATTCATCTGCGGCATGATTCAGCCCGCGATACGCGTCCGGCCGTGATGCCGGGCCACTTCCCAGGGCCGGGTTGTCCAGGACCAGGGTAGCCATATCCTCTGAAACCCCGTCCCCCTCGGAAGGTTGCGCCGCCTCGGAAGTTTTTGTGGAGGAATTCTGGCCGTCGATCGGGCCCTGATCCGCGCCTGAAAGCTCAACGCCTCGCAGGCCAGCGCCCCCCACGCCGGGGGCAGGGCGCAACGCCTCAGCGTCGGGGACGGACTCGCCCGTATTACGGATCGATCTGGCTTTCCAGCGCATCAGTGACGGGTAACAATGGAGGATTCCGGCAAGCCCCGGCGACAGGTGGCTGGGGTTGGCCGTAAAGCCCCACTGGTGTTACTCTAACCTACGGGATGCCCCTCTGGCGCTACTTCTGCCAGCCTTCCAAAAGGGCGCTTAACTCAGCGGTAGAGTGCCACCTTCACACGGTGGAAGTCGCAGGTTCGAATCCTGCAGCGCCCACCATAAATCGACATCTCATCTGAAGCATGAAGCATCCCGGCCTGCACAGAAGTACAGGCTGCGGAAATATGCTTATATTTCATTTATTTTGTGTGCGTTTGCGCGCAATGCTCGTTTCTTGCGAGCACGCGCCCGTATGGAGCCGCATTGACATAGCGGTCCGGGCGGCAAACCTGCGCCGCGGAACTGCAGCACGAAGCAGCTGCGCAGACCGGGAGGAGCTTTCGACCCGAAGCTGGCAGATTCTTACACACCCACCGGCAGCGTCGGCATGGCTCCCCGAGCTTTAGCTTCGGCGACCACCACATCCAGGTGTTCGAGCACTTCGGGGACGGTCATGGTGTAGATCTCGCGGCGGGTGTCCTCGCCCGCCTCGACCAGCTGCTTCAGGTAGCGGCCCGCGATCTGGGCGGCAAGCTGGTCGGTGATCACCATTCCCGTGCGCTGCTTTTGCTCCACCCATGCCTGGCAGGGCAGGGCGATCCACATGGGACGGTTGTTTACATCAAAGCGCACATCCACGGCATCAGCGTGGCGCGTGGCGATGGCCACGATGGTGCCCTTCCAGCGACAGTGCAGGTCTTCGCCGCTCCAGCGGTCTGTTACGTGGAATTCCTCGTACATGCAATTAGCCTATCGTTCCGGCCCGGCAAGGGCAAGCCTGCAGTGTCGGGCTTGCGGCGCGCGGCCCTGACTCCATCTCCAATTTCGGCGTCTGTGGCGCGTTATGGCACAATCTCACGCAACCGCATGGCCCTGCCGATAAACCGCGCAGGGAGCGCGTCCACAATGCAGGTAAGTGTTGATGTAACGGACGAGATGCGTCGCGAGGCCGAAACCCGTGACTTGCCGATTATCGATTATGTGGAGATGTTGGTCGCCAAGGGCCGCCGAGTGCTCGATGACGACCAGGCCGTCGCCAGCGCCATCGAGTGCATCCGTGCGCTGCGTGCCAGCACACCCCGGCCCGGGCACTAAAGCCGGCACCGCTCAAGGCGGTGGACGACCGGCCGCACAGCCCCGGTGGACGCTGCTCTTGGCACACTGATAGACTGACAGGGTTGCAGTCGTTGCGCCCCTTCCTGTACGGACCCGCCTGCAAGTCAATCGACGAAGGACAAAAAACTCCGTGGACACACAAACTCGTCACGCCCTGAAGGGCGACAAATTTGCCCAGGCCACAAAGACCAGCGTGAGCTGGCTCAGCGGCCACCGTTCTGGTGTTATGCGCTGGGCGATCAGCGCCGCAGTGGTTCTTGTTCTGGGCATCGGCGCATTGATTTTCTGGAGCGTGCGTTCGGCAGCTGCCAACTCCGCTCTTGGCGCGGCACTGGACACGTATTCAGCGCCGCTGGCTGAGCCCGGCGCCCCCGCGCAGCCTGGCATTTACGCAACCGCCAGCGAGCGGGCCAAAGCGGCCAACCAGCAGTTTGTGGCTGTTGCCAAGCAGTACGGCTGGCTCTCAGCAGGCACCAAGGCCCATTATTTTGCAGGAGTTACCTACGAAGACTTGGGGCAGAACGACCAGGCGGAGGCGGAATTGAAGATCGCCGCCGGCTCGTGGAACCACAACCTTGCAAATCTGGCCAAGCTCGCCTTAGCCGGCCTCTATCACCAGATGGGCCGTGATGCCCAGGCCATCGACCTCTACAATGCCCTCGCCGCCAAGCCATCTGAGACCGTGTCAGCGGGCGTGGCACAGTTGAATCTGGCGGATCTGTACGCCGCAACCGGCAAGAAGGACCAGGCGCGCACACTGTGGGCCAAAGTAAAAGACGCAGACAAGGATGGCGCGGCCGGCTCGATTGCCGCACAAAAGCTCGCCGCGGGGCAATAGGGCAGCCCTGACCCAGTGGAACCAAGCGCCCGGTGGCGCATGGCAAATGAGCATTTTGTTTCTTACCTGCGTCTGGTTCTGGTATGAGCGCCAGCCAGGTCGTACTCGCAAGTTGGATGGAGATCGCCACGAGCGCCGTGCATGACGAAGCCCGCCAGCACGCTGAAGAAGAAGCGCTCGCAGCCTTGGTGGATCAGTACGCATCCACTCTCTACCGGGTCGCTTTTTCTGTCTTGCGCAACCCTGCAGATGCCGAAGATGCCGTGCAGGAGACATTTCTGCGCGTACTGCGCCATCGCCACACTCTTGGCGCCGTACGCGATCACCGTGTTTGGCTGATTCGCATCGTCTGGAATATCGTGCTGGACCGCAAGCGTCGCACGAAAACCCGCCCGGAAACCGATGACATCGACGAGTTGGCCCGCGTGCTGCCCGCCTCTGGACTGACTGCGGAGCAACACGCCGCGGCCGCCCAGCATCATGCTCGAGTTCTTGCCTGCGTTGACCAGCTTCCCACCAAGGAGCGCGAGGTGCTGATGCTGTCGGCATTCGAGGAGCTTTCCAGCGTAGAGATTGCCTCGGCTCTGGGCGTAACCGAGTCCACCGTCCGTTCGCGGCTGTTCCGCGCACGAAACCTGATGGCCGGCCTGCTTCAACACTCCAGGAGTATCAAATGAATTCTCCAACCCCGATCGCCAATGATCGCAAGGCCAGCTACGGCATGGAAGAGGCCGAAGCAACTCTGCGTCTGATCGCCGAATTGCCTGCACCCGAAGGCCTCGAAGACCGCATGAAGGCGGCGCTCCGCGCAGCACCCCGCGCTGGCCGGGTGCTGCACTGGCCAGGCATGCCAGCCCTAAGCCGGGGATGGCTGGACAGCGCGCTGGCACGCAGTGTTGCGGCGGCTGCCATAGTGTTTGTTGTGGCTGGCGGTGGATGGAGCGTTTACTTGCACGTTCAGCCGGCCCGGACGGCGAACGCGCTCGCCATGCCGCATGTGGCCGCGCCCGGCGGGTTCTCAAGCGCCGGCGCCATGCGCACCCCGCAGACCCTCAACGGCCCAGTGCTCAAGCACCCTACGGTTGCGACGCCAATGCAGCATCCAGCCGCCAAAACTCCGGCGCACGGCGTGAAGAAGGCCCCTGAAACCGGCAAAGCAGATGAGGTCGGGAAAGCAGCGAAAGCACCGCTGAAGTAGGTGGGATTCTAGTCCTCGTTCATAGCAAAGCGGATGAGCAGGCCAATCGCGGAAAGCACAGCCGCTCCCCAGATCGCGGGCTCCCATCCGTACACATAAAAGCCATCGACAAACTTCGACGCCAGCAGAATCATAGCGGCGTTGATGACCAGCAGAAACAAACCAAATGTGAGGATGGCAAGCGGGAAGGTAATCAATTTCAGCAGATAGCCCAGCGTTGCGTTCAAGAAGCCAATCACCACTGCCGCGATTAGCGCCGAATCCAGCCCATCCACAAAAAAGCCGGGGATCAGGCGGGACACGACCATGAGGGCGATGGCAGTTAATAGCCAGTGAATCACCATTCGAAACATGTGGCGAATCTCCTTGTTGCAGCCCAAAATGGGGTTACAGGCCAACTGTGGCTACACCGGGTCTATGAAACATGCCGTAAAACCTTCGGTATAACATGTCTGGCAAGAGAACTGAAATTACTATTTCCGTGCCGACATGACCTTTCGGATAACTCCGGGTCCAACTGGCAGCGTTGCCGCTTGCAGGCGGCAGAGTTGCTCCGAGGAAAAGCCTTCATGCAGGTTTGCAGTGCGGTCTGGTTTCTGGTGTTCGTCATGCCTGTGCTGCCAGCCCAACCGGCGGCCAACGCGCCGCTACCCGACATCCGCCAACTAATGCACGAGGTACAGGAGCATCAACGACAGCTTGATAAGGTGCGCGAATCATATACCTTCACCTCGCTTGAGACAACCCAGGACATCGACGCTTCCGGACAGGTAAAAAAGACCGAGACCACCGAACACGAAGACTTCTTTGTTAACGGGCACTTTATCGAGCGCACCGTAAAGAAAAATAGCCAGCCGCTCGACGCCAAGGCCGAGCAAAAAGAGACCGAGCGCGTGACAAAGCTGGTGGAAAAGGCGGAGACAACACCGCCTGGCCAGCCTCTTGAAGACTCCGGCATAAGCATCAGCCGCTTGCTGGATATCATGGACGTTCGCAATCCCCGCCGCGAGATGTATCGCGGACGGAGCACCATTGTCTTTGACTTTGCCGGCCGCAAGGACGCCAAAACTCATGGACTGGCCGAGGATGCCTCAAAGAAAATACAGGGCGCCATCTGGATCGATGAGGCAGACCGCCAAGTGGCACATCTTGAAGTAAGCTTTAAAGACGACTTTCGCATTGCCGGCGGCCTCTTTGCCAGAATCGACAAAGGCTCGAACTTTCGCTTCGACCAGGCTCCGGTGAAAGACGGGCTGTGGCTCCCCACCGGCGGCGAAGGGGACGTACAGGCGCGCATCTTGCTGCTCAAGAACCTTCGCCAGCACTTTACCGAACGGGACTACGATTACAAGCGCTTCAAGGTGGAGACGGAGCAGTCTCGAAACGCCACGATAAAGTGAATGCATGTTTGCACGCAGACTCTCCATTGAACGAATTGACTCAACCGGCGCCCGCCATGCGTGCCCTCTGCGCTGGATTGACAACTTTGCCATGCGCAACTTCACCAATGAGCCCATCTTCGATGACACGCTGCCGGTCGGCGACGGTCTGCTGGAAGCCGGGCTGCGCGTCCCCCTCGCGCGTCTTCAGCCTGCAATGGAAGACTGGTTTCGCCGCAAGAGCTACTTGAAGCCCGATGAGCAACTTGAAGTGAAGGAAATCGAAGACTAGATTCCCCGTCGCTGGCGCTTGCACCGCTCTATCGGCGACAATCGCTGGTGCCATGGACAAACTCTCCCGCCGCGACTTTCTTATGACTGCTTCCGCCGCTACTCTTGCAGCAGCCGCTTCGCCCAGTTTCGCCGCCCCAGCCCGCCAACGCGTCTTTGTTGCTTCCGGCACACCCACCGGTATCCTGGCCTATGACTGGGACTCCGCTAAGGGCGAACTCTCGCCCGCCGGCGTCGCCGCCAAAATCGACACCGTCGACTGGATCACTTTCTCTCCCGGCCGTGAGTATCTCTACGCAGCCTGCGAGGTGGACAGCTTCAACGGCAAGCCTACAGGCGAAGTAGCCAGCTTCAGCGTGAAGAGCGGCGCGCTGCATCCACTTTCCACGCAAAACTCGGCAGCCAAAGGCACCTGCCACGTGGGTCTTGATCACACCGGACGCGTGCTGCTCTCTGCCGACTACGGCGGTGGCGGCGCTGCCAGTTTTCTTGTCACCGACGGCAAGCTCAGTTCCGCAGTATGGACAGAGCACTACACAGCGCATGGCCCCAACAAGGACCGTCAGGAGAGCGCGCACGCCCACTTCTGCTCTTTCTCGCCCGACAACCGTTTCGCCTACATCAACGATCTAGGCGGCGACATGATTCACATCTATCGCCTTGACGCGGATAACGCCCACCTTGTCGCAGCGGGCGCGTATCACGGCCAGCCCGGCTCGGGCCCGCGCACACTGCACTTTCACCCCAACGGCCACACCGCTTATTGCATGTACGAGCTGGTTTCAGTGGTGGAAGTGCTGGAGTGGAACAAGGCTGACGGCAGCTTCTCTCTGCAGGCGCGATTCCACCTGCTGCCGGAGGGATATCACGGCCCCACGCGCGGCTGTGACACGGTCATTACACGCGACGGACGCTTCGTCTACTTTGCCAATCGCGACAACAATTTCCTCTACAGCTTCAAGGCCGACCCGAAGACCGGCGCGCTGACGCCGATGAAACGCTCCAACTGCGGCGGCAAGATTCCGCGCAACTTTACGCTGGACCCCACCGAACGCTGGATGCTGGTGGCCAACCAGGACTCGAATCTGCTGAGCGTCTTTGCGCGCAATACCGAAACCGGCGAGCTGGCCAATGAGGGCAAGAGTTTTGCCGCGGCCACTCCGATGTGCATTTTGTTTTTGTAAGTCTTTACGACTGGGGGTAGCGGCGAGGCGAGAAGCCGCGCTCTACGCGCCCATCAGCGCGGGGCTGCCGATGGCAGTTCCGCGCAGGCTGGTTGCCCCGGCCGATGCGGCTGTCACGGGCACATGTGCCAACTCCCATGCAGACCGGTCTTTCAGCAGGCGCGACACGAGCGCGGTGTGCATGGCGTGCCCGGCACGCTCGGCAACCACATGGCCCTCAATGCGCCGTCCAGCCAGCGCCAGATCGCCAATCAGATCCAGCACCTTGTGGCGAACATACTCATCGCTGAAGCGCAGCGGGCCATTCTCCGGCCCCTTCGGCCCCAGCACAATCGCGTTCTCAGGGCTTGCGCCGCGGATCAGTCCCATGTCGCGCAGGCGCTGCTCATCGGCCTTGTAGCCGAAGGTGCGTGCGGCGGCAATGAATGTGCCATAGGTTTCGGCAGCCAGGTCAACACTCGCGCGCTGTTGTCCGATTGGCGCCGGGAAGTCGATGGTGTACTCAATGCGATAACCGGAGCCAGGATAGACACCGATGAATTTGTCGCCTTCGCGCACCTCAACAGGCCGCAGTACGCGGAGGTATTCGCGACGGCGGCGCTGCGTGCGGATGCCCACGCGCTGAAACGCCTCCACATAAGGCAGCGCGCTGCCATCCAGAATGGGCAGCTCCAAATTGTCCAACTCGACAATCGCGTTGTCCACGCCCATACCGATCAGCGCGGAGAGCAGGTGCTCCGTGGTGGAGATGAGCACGCCCTGGCGCATCAGGCTGGTGGCGTAGCTGACCTTGGCCACGTTGCGGCCAATGGCGGGAATCTCGAAGTTGTCCAGATCTGTTCGGCGAAAAACGATGCCCGAGCCAGCTGGCGCGGGCAGCAGACGCATGGTCACGGACGCGCCGGAATGTAACCCCACACCTGTAAATTCCAGGGTCTCGACAATTGTCTGTTCCAAGTGTGCTGATGGCGCCAAAATGAACTTCTCCGACTGCGGAAAACGTATGCAGTGCTTAGATTAGCCTCTAATCTACAAATCCGTCTTGTGGCATTTTTGCCACACTCTGGGTATCGTACGCCATCATTCAGGAGCGGAACAGCAAGCAGAAATGCCCGCTAACCCTTAGAATCAGAAGGTCTCCGGCTTAGCCGGCACACCCCGCCTGAAAGGACTTGCTATGCCCGTAGCTTCTGATATTCCCGTACCGACGCGTGCGTTGCTGGCCGGAGCCCGGCGCAAGGAGTCCGCTCTGCTGGACCTGACTCGGAAGCTTGTGCTGATCGAATCGCCCTCAGACAACAAAGCTGCCGTGGACGACTGCGTGGCGATGGCGGCAGCACGGGCCAGCGAACTGGGCGGGATGGTCAAGTTGCACAAGCAGCGCCGCTTTGGCGATGTTTTGGAGGCGCGCTTCGGACAGAAGTCAAAGGCCGGACGGATTCTGCTGCTGGGCCACCTGGACACCGTCTGGCCCCTCGGCACGCTCAAGCGCATGCCCTGCCGGGTGAGCGAAGGAAGACTGTGGGGTCCGGGCACGCTGGACATGAAGGCTGGCGTTGCCATGGCTCTAACAGCACTCGAGATGCTGACGGAGGCAGACCTGCTGGAGCGGGAAATCATACTGCTGCTGAACACCGAGGAAGAAATCGGCAGCCCTGTTTCGCGACCCATCACAGAGAAGCTTGCAGCGGGTTGTTCCGCCGTCTATGTGCTGGAGCCGGCACAGGGCGTCGCCTACAAGACTGCCCGCAAAGGCACCGGCAACTGGCGCATCGACATCCGGGGCGTGGCGGCTCACGCGGGAGTGGACTTTGAGAAGGGTGCAAGCGCCCTGCGCGAACTGGCCCGCGTAGTGGAGACGGTGAGCGGCTGGACTGACCTGAAGCGCGGCCTGACGGTGAGTGTGGGTTTAGCCGGAGGCGGCTCCAAAACCAATGTGATCCCCGCCGAAGCCTGGGCGGAAGTGGATGTGCGTATCGCACGCAAGGCCGATGGGGCGCGCATGGAACACAAATTTGCCGCGCTCAAGGCGGCGGACAAGCGCTGCTCGCTTGCGGTGACTGGCGGCATCAATCGTCCTCCCATGGAGCGCACCCGCGGCACAGTGCGCCTCTATCAGCAGGCCCGCGCACTCGCAGCAGAGTTGGGCTTCGCGCTGGATGAAGCCGCAACCGGTGGCGCCTCCGACGGCAACTTCACCTCGGCGCTCGGCATTCCCACGCTGGACGGCATGGGCGCGGTGGGCGATGGTGCGCACGCCAGCCACGAATCCATTCTGATCGAGCATCTGGCTCCGCGTACCGCGCTGCTGGCGGGACTGTTGGCAGGGCATGCCTGATACACTCCCGATGAGAATCAAACCGGAGTTATCCTACGCAATGAAACAATTTCTTTTCGTCCTGTTCGTAGCGGCCAGCACAGCCGCAGCTGCTCAAACTGCCACCAAGCCTGCCACAACCGCCAAGCCCACCATTACCCACTCTGTAACCACAGGCGCCAAGCTGCCACCGGGCGTGCCTCCCGTGCATGGCGTCACCAAGACCGCCTTCTCGCTGCGCTATGAGGAAATCAAGATCGGTACAGGCGCACCTGCCGAGCCGAACAAGGTATACAAGGTGAACTACACGGGCTGGCTCGCTGCCGATGGGCACAAGTTCGACTCGTCGTTTGACCACCCCGTCATGGGACCGGATGGCATGCCGGTCATGGGTCCCGACGGCAAACCGAAGAAGGGCGAGCCGCAGCCCATCAGCTTTCCACAGGGCTTTGGCCGCGTGATTCCGGGCTTCGATCAGGGCTTCCACGGCATGAAGGTTGGCGGCAAGCGCCGCCTGTTCATCCCGTGGCAACTGGCCTACGGTGAGCGCGGACGGCCGGGCATTCCGCCAAAGTCCGACCTGATTTTTGACATTGAACTGGTGGGCATGACCGACATCGTGATGCCGGCGAATCACCCGACCGTGATGCCTGGCGGCAACCTGGTTCACCCTGGAACCACGCTTCCGTCCGGGCATATTCCCGTGACGCCTGTGCCTCCGGCGGCTCCTGCGACTCCGGCCAAACCGGCGCAGCCCGCTCAGCCAAACTAACTGCTCAGGCTGCGCCGGTGGGCAACTCCGGCGTGGCCGCCAGCAGTTGGCGCGTGTAAGCCTGGCGGGGCGCGGAGCACAGCGCCTCGGCCTCGCCCGTCTCCACCAGCCTGCCGTGCTGCATGACCGCGATGCGTGTGCTGAGATAGCGCACGAGCGGCATGGAGTGGGAGATGAACAAATACGTGAGCCCGTGCTCTCGCTGCAAGTCGCGGAGCAGGTTCACAATCTGTGCGCCCACGCTTACATCCAGTGCGGACACGGGCTCATCCAGAATCAGGAGCCTTGGCCGCAGCGCCAGCGCGCGTGCAATGTTGATGCGCTGCCGCTGCCCGCCGGAGAACTCGTGCGGATACCGGCCGAGGGCTGACTCGTCCAGACCCACCTTTGCCAGCAATTCCGCTGCGCGCGCTCGCAATGCGGCGGAGCCTTTTTTCATGCCCGGTTCAACACCGTGAATGGCCCACGGTTCGGTGACGATTTCCCGCACCTTCATGCGCGGGTTGAGGGCGGCAAAAGGATCCTGAAAAACCGGTTGCATCCGGCTGCGGAGGCTGTGCAGCTCACCGCGCGTGGCGTGCGCCACATCGATGGAATCCACGCGGATGCTGCCCCGGGTGGGCGCAACCAGCCCCAGGATCATGCGCGCCAGCGTGGTTTTGCCGGAGCCGGACTCGCCTACCAGCCCCAGCGTCTCGCCCGCCTCGACCGTAAGCGAGACGTCGTCCACGACGGTGCGCTGCTCTGTGCGCAGCCCCACGCGCCGCGGATAGCTCTTTGAGACCGCTTCCACCTCAACCAGCGCCATGCCCAAATGGTACATGCCCGCGCTAATTGAGCTTTGGGTGCAGCTTGTCGAATCCTGTGGCCTGCTGATAAGCGCGGCCAAAGGCGGCCAGCTTCGCATCCTGATAGTGTCCGGCGAGGAACGTGAGCGAAACAGGCGTGCCCGGCCCGCCGATATTGTCTTCGTCGCCGGTGTCAGTTTCTGGCGGTCTGGGCGCATCCGCGCCGCGCAGTCCGTTGGGCACAATGAGAGCAGGATGGCCGGTAAGGTTGGTGGCCACGAGCTGCTCGCCCGGCGTGGGCGTCACGATGATGTCTACCTGATGGAACAGTGCGGAGACCTGTTCGACGGCCAGTGTGCGCGCACGGTTGGCCTGAATGTAGTCAACGGCGGGATAAAAACGCGCAACGCGGAAAGCGTTGGGCCAGTCCTCCGGGCCCTGCGCGGTGAGCAGGCGATCGCGGCCCGTGATGGTCAGCTCGTCGAAAGCGGCGGCGGCCTCTGCTGTGAGCAGCGGAACCATTGCGCCATAAGGCAGCCTGGGCAGTTCCAGCGGAATAAGGTTCACTCCCATCGCGCGCAGTTTTTCGAGCGCGGCGAAGTCGTAGCGCTGGTCATAGACACGGCGTGCGTGCGTGGCCTTGCGCTCGGCGTTGCGGCGTTCGCGCTCGGACTTCTGCTCTGCGGTTTCATCAGCGGGCGCGGCAGGCAGCTTGAGAGCTTCAATGGGGTCAAAGCCGCTCTTGAGATAGCCGACGTGCAGCGAGCGCCAGTCGCCATTCCAGTCAAACGGCGCGGGTATGACGGATGTGTCCTTGCCATCAGGTCCAACAACAGCGGCGAGCACCAGCGCACAATCCTCTGCCGAGCGGGCGATGGGCCCGAGTTTGTCCATGGTCCAACTGAGCGCCATGGCGCCGGTGCGCGGCACAAAGCCGAAGGTGGGCCGCAGACCCGTGACGCCGCAGCGTGTGGAGGGAGACGAGATGGAACCAAGCGTCTCTGAGCCGATGGCAAAGCCCACGCAGCCCGCCGCCACCGCGCTTGCCGGGCCGGCAGATGAGCCGCTTGAGCCCTGCCGCGGGTTCCACGGATTGCGCGTGCGCCCGCCAAACCACACATCGCCCATGGCCAGCGCGCCCAGGGTGAGCTTGGCCACGAGAACGGCGCCGGCTGCATCCAGCCGCTGCACCACGGTGGCATCCTCGTCGATGACCTGATGTTCAAAGCCGCCCGCGCCCCATGTTGTGGGATAGCCTTTGACGGCGAGCAGATCCTTTGCGCCCCAGGGAATTCCGTGCAGTGGCCCGCGATATTTACCTGCGGCCATCTCGGCATCGGCGGCTCTGGCCTGCGCCAGCGCTCGCTCCTCGGTGAGCGTGATAACGAAGTGAAGCTCGCCGTCGTAGCGCTTCAGGCGTGCAAGATACATCTGCGTAAGCGCGAGAGAGGTGATCTTGCGGGTGCGCAGCAGAGTGCCGAGTTCAGTCACGGTGGCGAAGGCGAGGTCCTCGATGCGCGCCGGGGCCGCTATTGGAACGCCCTGCGGCTCGTGGCTCGCGCTGGCATCCGATTGCCTGGCACAGTTGTCGCCGGAGCCGGCCTTCGCCGCCGATTGTGGATGAAACACGAACGCGGGCACAACAGAGTTGGGAAGGTTCAGCTTGCGGATCGCTTTGCCTGAGCCGTTGTCGTCAACCAGTCCATCGATCATCATCTGCTTCTGCTCGGCGGTGAACGGACCCACACCGGCCAACACCGCGGCCTGATCGATGATTTCGGGCGTGATCGCCGGCGGTTTGGACTGATCCGCACCTGCGGCCTCCTGCGCCTGCACGGCCAGTGTGTACAGAACTCCGGGCAGCAATGGAGAAGCAATGCCTGCACGGCTGCAGGCGGTGAGAAAGCCTCGACGATCCAGTGCCATGTGTTGGTCCTTTGCGGCGGGATAAGTGCTTCTGGACACTATAGTGCAAGGGCGCGGCGGGCCGCCTGCGCCGCTTCCATCGAGAGCGGCATCCAGCCCGGTGTGGCCCGGCTGCACTGCGTTACTGCTGCCGATGACAGCCTGTGTATTGCCGATGAAGGTCTCAATGAATGCTGCGTCGAGAAAGCGATGCAGCGCAGTCTCGTGATACAGCCCTCAGAAGCGCAGCACAAGCCCGGTGGACACGCGCCCGTTGGAATTGACGATCTGCTGAATCTGATTGTCGTTCGATTGGAAATTGGTGTTGTAGTAGTCGGCCTGCACACGCCAGGCGAGGGCATGCGAGAGGCCGTAGTCCAAGCCGCCGCCCACGGCCACAGCAAACGTCGAGTTGGACTTGAGGCTGGGAATGGCGGAATCATTCAAATGCGAGCTGCCTACGAGCCCATGCACAAAGACAGTGGACTTGCCCAGATGCGCCGAGATCTGCGGCCCGAGCAGAAAGAAATACGCATGCGGATTGAAGACCGGCGCGTCATTGCGATAGCTGCCCGACACGTCGCCCTTGATGCCAAGCCATGAACCGAAGATGGGAAACGGCACGCGCAGGGATGCTTCCCAGCCATTCATACCGCCACTCACAGGGAAGTCCTGCGTATGGTCATAGGGGCGAAACACATAGGAGTAGCCGCCATACAGCTCGTAGTTCGCCGCAGGGCGATGGACAGGCGCCGCCTGCGCGAACAGGCCGATGGGCACAGCCGATACTGACGCCGCAAGAAGCGCGAGGAAGAGAGTGCGAAGCATCCAGTCACCTCATGATGATGAATTCGAAGCCGAGGCAACAGTGGTGCAGTGTGCAATCCGTTTTCGTGCGCGTTACCGGCAGTGTTGGCTTTGCGTCTCGCGGTTGGACGGACTGCACGCACAGTGGTGAGCGGCAGATGATTCTATTTTGACGTGGGTGTCAACTTGAGCACATAGGCATGCTTGCACGCCGCGCCGCTGGGCAGCGTGACCTCGAGCGCATCGGCGCCCTGCGTCCACGTGACCTTCCCTGCCGAACCCAACACCTGCACTGACGCGATGGGCAGCACACTGCCCTCATGCGCCCAGCCCAGAGAGTGGATGGTGGCTTTGCCATCTTTTGGGCAGGCCATGCCGATGGCGTACACGGTGCTGCCTTTGGCGGTGAAGCGGAAATCCTCTGTCGTATAGGGCTTGGTGTCCGTGTCGTGAAAGGCGCCGGCCTGCACTTGTGTTGGCCCCTCGCCGAAGGTCTTCCACGGTGTGGTCGCGTAGATGGCCTCGCCATTCACTTTGAGCCAGGCACCGATCTCGCGAAGCGTCGCCTGGACTTCATCGGGGATTGTGCCGTCAGAGCGCGGACCGAAGTTGAGCAGCAGGTTGCCGTTCTTGCTGACAATGTCGACGAGCTGATGGATGAGGAACTCCGGCGTCTTGAAGGTGTCGTGCTCGATGTAGCCCCAGCTGGCATTGCTGATGGAGGTGTCGGTCTGCCAGTGGTCCTGGAGTATGTGGTCCTGCTGGCCGCGCTCAAAGTCGCGCACACCGGCCTTCCAGTTGAGCGAGTAGTCCTTGAAGTCGATGACGCCGGTGTAGCCGTGGGCCGCGGCATAGTTGTAATAGAAGGCGGCAAACTCGGCGACCGTGTTGCGGAAGCTGGGCTGGCCAATCCACCAGTCGAAGTAGACGACCTCAGGATGATATTTCTCCACGAGCTCGGTATCGCGTGCGAGCCAGTCGCGCGTCCATGCTGGGCTCACGTAGGTCCAGTCATTCGTCAGGCCGCCCTGCTCGCTGATCCACTGGTGCGCAGGGCCGTAGAGCGAAGCATATTTCGGATCGTTGACGTCAGAACGAATCGCGCGGCCGCCGTCATAGAAGAAGTTGTGCTCGGCACGGTGCGAGCTGAGCCCGAAATGCAGACCCTCGGCACGAATCGCACTCGCCAGTTCGCCCAGCGTGTCGCGCTTAGGCCCCATCTTGACCACGGTCCAGTCGCTGAGGCCGGAGTCATACATCGAGAAGCCATCATGGTGCTCGGCCACAGGAACAACGTATTGCGCGCCCGACTCCTTGAACAGCTTTGCCCAGGCACTGGCGTCGAAGTGTTCGGCGCGAAACAGCGGGATTAGATCTTTGTAGCCGCGCGCGGGGTTGCCGTTGGCGTAGTGCTCGTGGAAATTCTTGTATGCGCCTTCGCCGGGCTGATACATGTTGCGCGGATACCACTCATTCTCCGCCGCAGGCACGGAGTAGACACCCCAGTGAATGAAGATGCCAAACTTCGCGTCCTTGTACCACTGCGGCTGCTGGTACTTCATCAGCGAAGCCCAGTCGGGGCGAAAGGGACCGTCATTGGCCTGCTTCTCAGCCTCGGCAACAAGGCGGTTTCGCTCGGCGTCGTACTTGCTGACGGACTGCTGCCACTCGTGGTCAATCTCGGCTGCCGACTTGACGCCGAGCGTGGGCGCCAGCGGGTCTGTACCCGATGCGGCAGTTTGTGCCGAGGTTTGCGCAAACGTAAACGGCGCGGCCAATACGAGAAACAGCGGCAGGCAATGAAGCGCATTCTTCATAGGCCCGCATCGTAAATCGGCACAGCAGGCGCGCGCAAACTAATGCGCCCATGCGATAACTTTGTCGCGCTCATCCGCCGCAGCCGCAGTTGCGGGCAAGTACCTCAGCAAAGTGAACGGCCCGCTTGTGGGCAAGCTGCGCAATCTGCTCGCGGCAACTGAAACCGTCGGCCACTACAATCGTTGCCGGCCCCGCAGATTCAACCGCAGGCAAAAGGCCGTCCTGCGCGATGGCTTTGGAGACCTCAAACTTGTCGGCTTCAAATCCGAATGGGCCCGCCATGCCGCAGCAGCCTGCCTGGATGGGCTCGACGGTGGCGCCTGCGCGACGCAGCAGCTCGATCTCGCTCGCCGGGCCGCCGAAGACTGCCTTGTGGTGGCAATGGCCATGGATGAGGATGTGCGCACCGTGCAGGCTACCTGCGACCACCTCGGGAGCCTTGGCGGCGAGCCAGTCGGCCAGCAGCCAGACCTGCATGCTGAGGCGCTTTGCGCGCGGCTCGTAGGGAAAAAGTTCGAGCAGCTCGTCTTTAAAAACGCTGGCGCAGCTTGGCTCAAGAAAAATGAACGGCAGACCGGCATCAATCTGCGGAGCCATGCGCTCCAGCACGCGCGCGAGGTACATACGCGCCGCGTCGAGCAGGCCGAAGTCATACAGCGGGCGGCCGCAACAGATGTGCCCCTGGGGCGTGTGCACGCGGAAGCCCGCCGCGGCAAGCACCTTCTCCGCAGCGACGAGGGTCTGTGGATGGTAGTAGTTGTTCCATGTGTCGGGCCACAGCACCACCTGCTGCGCCACCTGCGGTGGGGCGGAGTTTTGGTCGGGCACTGCGGGAGAGCCTTTATCCGCTTCGGCTCTCTGCTTTTGATAGCTCTTGTGCGCGAGGCGCGGCAGCGTACGCTGCTGCGCTACGCCGGCCATGTGCTTGATGAGCGGGCTGGTCATGGGGCCGGTGAGCAGCGCATTGGTCAGCGCGGGCGTGAGCGAGCCCCAGCGCGCCAGCCGGTCGGCAAAGCCGAAGATGTAGTGCTGCAGCGGATGCAGGCGGCCCTTGTAGCGCTGCGCCAGAAACTCCGCTTTCCAGGCGGCCATGTCCACCTGCACGGGACACTCGGATTTACAGGCCTTGCAACTGAGGCAGAGATCGAGCGCCTCATGCACGGCCTCGCTCTGGAAGCCCTCGTCGCGGAGCGCTCCGGCGAGCATCTCCCACAGCAGGCGAGCGCGGCCGCGTGTGGAATGCTCTTCCTGGCCAGTAGCGCGATAGCTGGGACACATGACGCCGCCCGATGCCTTGCGGCATGCGCCCACGCCGACGCAGCGCTCCGTGGCGCGCTCGAATGAGCCACCGTCGGCAGCGAAGACGAAATGCGTTTCGAGGTCAGTGTGGGTGTGTTCATGGCCGGATTCGATGGGGGGGCCATGGCGCAGGTTCTCCAGCGGATCGTAGACGCGCACCGCATCGACGAGCTTGCCGGGATTCATGCGGTTGGCAGGATCCCACAGGGCCTTGAATTCGCGAAATGCCTGCATGAGATCCGGGCCGAACATTTTGGGCAGCAGGGCAGCGCGCGCCTGGCCGTCGCCGTGCTCGCCGCTGAGCGAGCCGCCGAAGTGCAGCACGATGTCTGTGGCGCGGTCGAGGAACTCGCGGAAGTTGCGCAGGCCCTTCTCGGAACGGAAGTCGAAGTTGATGCGCATGTGCACACAGCCCTGCCCGTAATGTCCGTAAAGCGGGCTGCGATAGCCATACTCGGCCATGAGGGTTGTAATGCTGCGGAGGTAATTGCCGAGTTGGTGGGGCGGCACGGCCGCGTCTTCCCAGCCCTCCCATCGGTCGGGCTCGCCGGGGACAAAGACCATGGCGCCCAGTGCCGATTCGCGCACATGCCAGACGCTTGCGGCTTCAGCAGGCGTGCAGATATGAGCCGCCGGCGGATTGGGCCACGCTTGTGAAGCTCGAGCGACGGCCTCGGCCTTGGCCTGAGCTTCTTCGGCGCTCCAGGCGCCCATCTCCACCAGCAGGAAGCCACCGCCGGGCGGGAGCTGATCCAGATCTTTGAGCGCGAGGCCCTTGCGGCGCATGAAGTCAACGAGTAGATGATCGAAGCCTTCGAGGCCGATGGGGTTGTGTTCAAGCGCAAGGGGCACGGCATCGGCGGCAAGAAAGGCGTCAGAAAAGCCGAGCACGGTGAGCACGCGGAAGGGTGGGCTGGCGGTGAGGTTGAGCGTAGCGGAAACGATGGCAGCGCAGGTGCCTTCCGATCCGACCAGCGCGCGCGCCACATTGAAGCCGTTTTCCGGCAGCAGATCGTCGAGGTTGTAGCCGGAGACGCGGCGGGGGATGCGCGGAAATTTTTCTCGAATCAGGGTGGCATAGCGGTCGCGCAGCCTGGCGAGGCCTGCGTAAATCTCTCCCACGCGGCCGCCGGCGCGGATGAGGGCTTCGAGCTGCGCGGGGCTGGTGGGGCCGACGGTCATGCGCGTGCCGTCGTAGAGCACGATGTCGAGGGAATGGACGTTGTCCACGACTTTGCCGCCGAGGAGGCCGTGTACGCCGCAACTGTTGTTGCCGATCATGCCGCCGAGGGTGCAGCGGGAGTGCGTGGCAGGGTCCGGCGCATAGGTGAGGTGATGCACTTCTGCGGCTTCGCGCAGGCGGTCGAGGACGATGCCGGGCTGGACGGTGGCGAGCTTTGCGGCGGGATCGAGCGCGGTGAGCGCATTCATGTAGCGGGAGTAGTCAAAGACCACCGCGACATTGGCGCACTGGCCGGCGAGGCTGGTGCCCGCGCCGCGGGCCAGCACAGCGGCTCCGGTGGCGCGGCAGGCGGCGAGAGCGGCCTCGACGTCAGCGGCGTCGCGCGGCATGATGACGCCGACGGGAATCTGGCGGTAGTTGGAGGCATCGGCGGCGTAGAGCGCGCGCGAGGCGAGATCGAAACAGACGTCGCCGCGCAGCGTGGCCTTGAGGCGGGCTTCCAGTTCACGATGGGCGGCAAAGCTCTCATGCGCGAGCGGTTGACGGTTGTCCTGGATCGAGAATGTGCTCACGCAGAAATGGTAGCGCGTTGGCGCAACATGCGTGGCCTATGCCGCGAATGCGAAGGCGAGCCGGAACATGGCCGCGCAATGGGCTGCGCACATTTTATGGAAAACAAGAATTGAATAAGGGGGGTGGGGGGGGGTAGGGGGGGTACGGAGGTACGGACCGGGGACAAGTCTGACATTTTGAACCGGGACATACCTGACACGTTCGCTGGGCTCTGGCTTCTCATGTATCTATTGTGCGACGGGGCGTGGAAATGATCTGCAAAGCGGCGATGGACATTAGTGCGATTGGAATGAATGAGTTAAGTGAAAGCGCGGGCGCGGGGGCGGTTGACAGGGTTGGACGGTTGCGGGCACTTTGATTTGCTGGCCGTCAGGCAACGGTCATTCTGAAACGGAGCTATGCTTTTGAGGTGATGCGAGCCGCTTGAGTTTCCGACTTGTGCTGGAACGGGGTGGACGGACGGTGAGTGCCGCACGTTATTTCGAGACGACTGACGGCGCAAAGATCTACTACGAGGATGATGGCGAGGGCCAGCCCATTGTGCTCGTTCACGGGTGGTTGTGCTCCTCGAGGTTCTGGCAGAAAAATGTTCCCGAGCTTGCGGACGAGTTCAGGGTGGTGACGATCGATCTGCGGGGCCATGGGAACTCGTCCAAGACGCTGAGTGGCCACACCATCGCCCAGTACGCGCGCGACGTTCAGCAAGTGATTGAACATCTGGACCTGCATGACGCCGTGCTGGTGGGCTGGTCCCTGGGTGGGCCGGTCGTTCTTTCGTGTTACCAGCAATCCTGTAGCGACAGCAGGCTTAAGGCGCTGGGATTGGTGGACACCTGTCCCTTCCCATTCAGCCCTGAAGACTGGAACAGCCATGCGCTGAGGAACTACAGCTTTGACGGCATGCATGCGACGTTTGCCGCCTGCACGGCGGATCAGAGGAAGTTCGCGGCGGGCTTTACTCACAGAATGTTCAAGCAAAAGCCTTCCGATGCGGATGCGGACTGGGTTGTGGCGGAAATGATGAAGACGCCGCCGTGGATTGCAGAGGCGGTTTACTCCGATTTTGTGATGAGCGATTATTTCAAGACACTGCCCTCGATAAAGGTTCCGCTTATCGTTTTTGGCGGCAACTCGGGCGTTTTTCCGAAGGGGATCGCGATGGGGAAAGCCATTGCCGACCAGGCGCCGCACGGGACCTTCCTCCCTTTTGAGGATGCCGGGCACATCCTGTTTTACGAACAGCCACGGAAGTTCAATGCCGCCTTGAGGGCTTTTATCAAGGCGCTGTAATTCCGGGGCCTTTCTCGCAGATCACATTCCTTGCGGTTGACAGGCGGCTGTGTGGCTGGCTCGTTCCAGATGACTGCGGTTTGGGGAGTGATGGATTCCCGGGTCCCAGAAGCGGGACCTGGGGCATCTGGCGGCCTGGTCTCACCTGGATGGCTGCTCTGGATGCGAACTGAAGATATATTCTTCTTGCAGATATAATCGGAGCGGTCATGCGGCGGTTTGCTTTGCTTCTACTTTTCCTAAACCTGGCGAGGCCGCTCAGCGCCGCGACCCAAGTCTCGGTGAGTCAGCTAGAAGAGTTCTTACTTTCTCGCCGTGCCTCAAAGGAAACAGATGCCGAGCTTGCACATCAACTGAGTTCGATCCAACTTTCAGAGCATCTCACCGATTCAAGACTCGCTGGCATATGCGCCAAATTACGAGTGGGCCCGAAAACTGCCGAACAGCTTGACCTACTTGCGATCTCCTCTGTATTTGAAGTTCCTCCGTCCGCTGAACTGCCTTCGGTATCTCCTCCAGACTCATTGAGACAGCAGCAGATTATGGAATCAGCGCGAGCCTACACGGCTGCAACTATTCACGATTTGCCTGATTTCATAGCCCTTCGATTGACCCGGGCCTTCGACAACGCACCTCAGTTCACAGGCAAGAGACACTCAAAGCCGGAGATCGGACTACACTTCGTTCGCGAACACCGCCGCGAGGTTACGTTTCGCGCTGGCCAAGAGATTCTTGCTTCCCGAGGGACTGGATCAGGAGGAGAAGAAAGCCGCACAATTGATTCAGAGGGCTTATCGACGTGGGGGGAATTCGGTCCGATCCTCACGACGATTCTTGGTGACTCGCTGAAGGGGAGAGTCGTGTGGAATCGCTGGCAAAACAGTGCGAGCGGTAAGGTATTGGCTGTCTTTCGCTATTCCGTTCCGAAGCCTGCTTCTCACGACTGGATCGACTTGTGCTGCTATCTAACTTCTCTAGAGAATCCGCAATTCTTGAGTTTCCGTGACAAACCGGCATACCACGGGGACCTATATATAGATCCTGCGTCCGGAGCGATATTTGGCATCACGCTCGAAGCTGAACTGAGCGAAGATGCGCCTCTCAGGGTTTCCAAAATATCAGTGCAATACGACAAAGTCGAGATTGGCGGGAAAAACTACGTTTGCCCTGTGCGGGGAGTCGCACTGAGTATTGTTCATGATCTTCAAATGGAACGGCTGGACGGCGTAGGCCTTGAGAGATTCGTCAATGTGGTGCGCTTCACCGATTACCATAAGTTCGGCTCAACCGCACGCATTCTGAACAGCTACTGAACCGTTCGGAGATGTGGTTTTTCCCCACAAGGCATAGCCACCAAGAGCGTAGAAGGGTTGAATCCTCTTGATTGTCTGTCCAAAGAAGAGAGAGGCCGTCGTTCTTGTGGCCGCTGGAGTAGGGCGTGTGGTTGAGGTTCGTGGATTCCCAGGTCCCAGAAGCGGGACCTGGGGCATCTGTGTTCTTGCAGATTGACGTGAGCGCCCACCCTTTCCGCAAAGAGCGCGGAAAAGGGTGGGGCAACCACGGGGGTTTTATTTCCCGAGGCCGTCGTTCTTGTGGTAGTTGGGGTAGGGCGGGACAGGGATGGGAGCGATGGGATTCTCCTTGAGCTCGTCGAGGACGGTTTGCACGCCGGTTTCGAGCTGCTGGTCGTGGCCCGCGGCTACGTCTTTGGGCAGCAGGTCAACAGTGATGTCGGGCGGGATGCCGTGGTTCTCCACTTCCCAGTCGCCGTGGAGGCCGTAGATGGCGTAGCGCGGCGCCGTGACGCCGCCGCCATCGAGCAACGACGGAAAGCCGCCGATGCCGACGAGCCCGCCCCAGGTGCGCGTGCCGATGAGCTTGCCGATGCCGGCCTTGCGGAAGTACCAGGGCATGGCATCGCCGCCGGATCCGGAGTTCTGGTTAATGAGCATGACCTTGGGGCCGAAGATGGCACCGACGGGGTCGTGGATGGGCTTGCCGTCGCGCTCGATGGCACCGGAGAGCGGAAAGCGCTTGAGCACGTCGACGACATAGTCAGCGATGAAGCCGCCCTCGTTCCAGCGCTCATCGAGGACGAGAGCCTGCTTGTCGAGCTGGGCGTAGAAGTAGCGGTTGAAGCTGTCATAGCCGGAGCCGCCGGTGTTGGGCATGTAGACGTAGGCCACCTTGCCGCCGGAGAGCTCATCGACCTTATGACGATTGGATTCAACCCAATCAATGTTGCGGAGACCGTCTTCGTCGGGGATGGGGACGACGGTGACGTCGCGGGCGTCTTTGCCGTCGGGGGTGGAGCCGACGTGGAGCACGGTCTGCATGCCGGCGGTGCCGTTGAAGGCCTGATAGATGTTGTCGGTGGCAAGCAACTGGCGGCCGTTGACGGCGAGCAGGTACTCGCCCTGCTTGACGTAGACACCGGGGAGGGTGAGCGGTGAGGCGAGGCCGGGTGTCCAGTTCTGGCCGCCGAGGATTTTTGCGATGCGATAGCGGCCGTTCTCGACGGTGTAGTCGGCGCCGAGGAGGCCGGTTTTGGGTGCGGTGTCTGGCGCGTGCGGGCCGCTGACGAACATG
The DNA here is from genome assembly GCA_021780075.1 of Acidobacteriota bacterium. Taxonomy (GTDB): domain Bacteria; phylum Acidobacteriota; class Terriglobia; order Terriglobales; family Acidobacteriaceae; genus Telmatobacter. Next base: position 76,913 of record JAJXZL010000035.1, on the reverse strand, counting down.
TGGCCGATGGTGATTTCGCCGAGCATCTCGATGGAGAGGTAGGTGAACTCTTCGCGCGAGGCGAGGCCGTCGAGATAGGGCTTGTACCTGGCCTCGATTTTTGGAATCGAGAGGCCGTGGGTATTGGGGTCGTAGAGGAAATCGCGCTCGATGCGCCAGGTTTCATTGAACATTTGCCGCCACTCGGCGCGGGGGTCGATGGTGGTCTGCATGGTGCCGAGGTTGAGGGGCTTGCCGGGGTTGTCGGCGCCGGGCTTGAGGTCGTCGGCGGGGGCGATGGCCCAGGCCTCCTTGCGATGGTAGAGGACCTTGGCGCCATCCTGCGAGACGGTGAAGCCGTCGAGGTCGCTGAGGAGCAGCTCAGGCTTGCGCTTTTCAAGGGTGAAGCGCCAGACGCCGCGGATGCCGGGGCCGTCCTCTTCAGACGGGCGGCCGAAGGGCGATGTCTCAAAGAGGTAGAGGACGCCCGCCTTGCCTGCGGCAAGCCCGGCATAGTTGCGCGGGGGAATGGGCAGGGAGAGGATGCGGTTGCCGATGTTTTCAAGATCGACGGTGACCTTGACGGGCTCCTTCTTGTCCTTGTCTTTGTCCTTGTCGTCGGACTTCGCGGTTTCCTTGTCCTTGTCGGCGGTTTTCGCGGCGGCTTTGTCGCCCTTTTTCTGGTCGTCGGCTTTGTTGGGCTCTTCCTTCTTTTCGTCCTTCACTTTTTCGTCGTCGCTCTCGGGCGGGATGGGCGAAGCGCCATCCTTGGCGAGCACGACAACGTACGGGGCGCTGGTCTGGGAGCGGTCAAGCGAAGAAAGGTCAATGCCAGCGCTGGAGGGTCCGTCATTGGTGGAGGCGAGGAAGTAAAGGTACTTGCCGTTGGCGTCAAAGGCGGGGCTGGTGGCATCGCTCATGCCATCGGTGACCTGGGTGGACTTGTGGGTGTCCATGGAGTAGAGAAAGATGGCGTGGAGCTGGTTGTGGAGGTCGCGCTGGTAGGCGATCCACTTTGAGTCTGGCGACCAGACCTGGCCGTAGCTGGAACCGAAGCCGCCGTAAATGCCCGTATCGACGAGTGCAGGCTTGCCGGTGGGCGCATCGACGACCCAAAGGTGCAGGTGCTTGTCAGAGTAAGCGATGTGTTTGGAGTCTGGCGACCAGGCAGGGTTGTAGAAATAACTGGGGTTGGGGCCGAGGTCGATGACGGCGGGCGCCTTGAAGCCGGTCTGGTCATGAAGAAAGAGCTGGTACTCGCCGGAAGCATCAGAGAAGTATGCGATGGTTTTGCCATCGGGCGACCAGGAAGGGTCGCGCTCGGCTACGCCGGAGGTGTTGGTGAGGTTGCGGGTGTCGCCTTTTTCGGCGGGCACGGTGAAGATTTCGCCGTGGGCCTCAAAGACGGCGCGGGCGCCGGTGGGCGAGAGGGCGGCGTTCTGGATTTCGTCGGGCCTGATGCCGACCAGATGAGGCGCGAGGTTGGGCAGCTCGCCGTGAATCTGGATGGGGACGGTGTGGTCGGCGCTGGTGGCGGTATCGACGAGGTGAATGGAGCCGAATTGCTCATAGACAAGACCGCCGGGGCCGGCCTGCATCGTCTTGAGGTCGTAGGTCATATTGGGCGCGACCTGGGCGACCTGCCTGGAGGCTACGTCGTATTTGAAGAGCGAGATGGGGCCGTTGCGGTCCGAGAGGAAATAGATGGAGTTGCCGACCCAGACGGGGTTGGAGTCGTTGGAGTTGTCGCGGGGCACCTTCACGAGGTCAAGGGTCTTGAGGTTGACGATCCAGATGGGCGTGGTCTGGCCGCCGACGTAGCGCTTCCATGCGGGCTGCCACTTGGTGATGGGCTGGTAGGCGATGGATTGGCCGTCGGGCGAATAGGAGCCCTGGAAGCCGGAGGGTAACGGGAGCGGTTCAGGCATGCCGGAGCCGTCGGCGTGAACGAGGAAGAGCTTGAGGAAGTGTCGATAGCTGAGCGCACCGCTGACGATGAGGACGTTTTTGCCGTCGGGCGACCAGCCGACCACCCCGGAGCCCGCCGGGTGCCAGGTGATGCGCTGAGGAATGCCGCCGCTGGAAGGAATGACGTAGACATCGGTGTTGCCGAGCAGATGGGCGGAGTAGGCAATCTGCGAGCCGTCAGGCGAATAGAACGGGCCGGCGACGACGTGGCCATTGGAGGTGAGGCGCTCGGCCTCGCCGCCCTGCCGGCCGACGGTCCAGATGTCGTCGGCGTAGACGAAGGCAATTTTGTTCTGGGAGAGCGAGGGGTTGCGCAGCAGCAGCGGCTGCTGGGTGGTGGCATCCTGGGCCAAGGCAAGGGCCGGAAGAATGAGCGTGAGAGCAAAGAGGCAAAGCTTCAGACAGGAACGAGAGCGATTCATTGGGCCTCCGTTGGGAGTCACTGAGTTGGTGACGACCGGCCTACTGCCGGCCGGGATCCGGCGATTTAATGCTGCAAACGTATCCTACGCGCGAAGATGGCGCGTGGTTCTCAAAAAAATGGGGCCAGAGCGGGATCGCAGCACAGATACGGATACGCAATGCGCGGATTTGCATTTGGGCTGTGGCTCGGATTGGCCGGGTTGCCCGCTGCGCGGGGACAGAGCCAGGCGGAACGAGCAGGCTTGCAGCAAATTTGTTGCATATTTGACGGCATACAAAGGGCTGGAACCGTCGACCTGGAGCGCGCGTATTCTTTAAGCAGCGAGAAACCGCGTGGGCAGCTGTGTTCCGGAGTTCGGGGTCTCTGGGAGCCGTTCATCCGTCCATATATTCAGTCACTCATTCGTCCCGAGCCTGCCGAACGCGAGGCGTGCGATGCGGATGGGACGTGCGGCTGGTAATCGATTCCGAGGGAAAGCGGAACCATGAAGCTGATAGAGGCCTTCAAACTCGCACTGCAGTCACTGTGGAGCAACAAGCTGCGCTCGATTCTGACGCTGATCGGCGTGATCATGGGCGTGGCGTCGGTGATTATGGTGATCACGCTGGTGCAGGGCGCCAACCGCTACGTGAGCACCAAGCTCTCCGGCTACGGGGCGGACGTGTTCACGGTGGCGCGCATGCCGCAGGTGATTTTCTCCGCAGAGGAGTACCTCAGCTACCAGAAGCGCAAGATTCTGCGCATGGACGACTACGAGGCGGTGAAGGCGACCTGCACGGATTGCTCCGAGGTAGGGGCACTGCTGAGCAAGTCGACCAACGTGGTGGCCAACGGGCACTCAAGCAACAACACGGAAGTGCGCGGATACACGTGGACGATGCTCTCCTTGAACAATATTGAGATTGCCCTGGGGCGCGGCTTTACGCCGATCGACGAAGATCACGCGACCAAGAACGCGGTGGTGGGCTACGACATTGTGGATAACCTGCTGGGCGCGGGCGACCCGGTCGGCAAAGAGATTCGGGTGGATGGCATCCCGTACACGATTGTGGGTGTAGGCGAACGGCAGGGCAAGACGCTGGGGCAGTCACAGGACAACTGGGTTGCAGTGCCGATCACCACGTATCAGCAGAACTACGGGTACAACGATTCGGTGACGATTTATGCGCGCGCGGCGGGCAACGCACAGGTGATGGCACAGGCCGAGGACCAGGTGCGGGTGCTGATGCGCACGCGGCGTCACGACGCGCCGGGTACGCCGGACGACTTCAACCTGGAGACGAACGATACCTTCCTGGATATCTGGAAACAGATCAGCTCGCTGTTTGCGTGGGTGGTGCTTGGGCTGGCCTCGATCGCGCTGGTGGTGGGCGGCGTGGTGATTATGAACATCATGCTGGTAAGCGTGACAGAGCGCACCCGCGAGATTGGCGTACGGAAGGCGCTGGGCGCCAAACAGCGCGACGTCCTGCTGCAGTTCCTGATTGAGAGCGCTTCACTGGCGGTGGTGGGCGGCGCGCTGGGCGTGATGGGCGGAATCCTGGTGGGCAAGCTAATCACGATTTTTGTGGGCTTCCCGACGGCCGTGCCGGTGTGGGCAATCTTCCTGGGACTGCTGCTGGCCGGAGCGGTGGGCATCTTCTTTGGCGTATACCCGGCGAGCAAGGCGGCGAAGCTGGACCCGGTGGTTGCGCTGAGGGCGGAACTCTGATGGCACAAGGACAAACCCGCGAATCCGTGAAGATGGCCCTCGATACGCTGCGGACGAACAAGCTGCGCTCCGGGTTAACGGTGCTGGGCATTGTTATTGGCGTCACGACGGTCATCACGATCTCGTCGGCCATCAACGGGCTGAACAATCGAGTATCGGAGTGGGTAAGCTCGCTGGGCACCAATGTGATCTGGGTGTTTCACATGCCGGTGATTGGCGTGCGGCCCACGACAGAGATGCTGGCGCGCAAGAAACTGACCCCCGAAGACGTGCTGGCGCTGCGCACGCTGCCCCATGTAGTGGCGGCCGACGGCGGATATCAGCACACAGGGCAGTTCCGCGTGGGCGCCGTGAGCGTGAAGTACGAGGGCAAGAAAGTGGCGGGCACCATTCTGCAGGGCGACACCGCAGAGGTGAGCGAGGTGAATGACCTGCCTTTGCTGCAGGGCCGCATGTTCAACGACGAGGAAGACGTGCGCGGGGCGCACGTTTGTGTGCTGGGACATGATACGTGGGAGGAACTGTTCGGCGGCCGGTCCGCGGTGGGCAAGGAAGTGAATATCGAGACCGGCCTGTACACGGTGATTGGCGTGCTGGACAAGCAGAAGCAGCCTTTCGGCGGCGGGAAGAATCCCCAGGACAACATGGTGTATTTCCCCATGGGCACCTTCCACAACCTGCACCCCGAGGATAAGGATCTGTGGGTGAGCGTGAAGTACGACGACCCGAAGAACAAGGCTCTGGTGCAGGAAGAGGTTCGCGAGATGCTGCGCATCCGGCGCAAGGTGCACGTGGAGCAGCCGGACGATTTTGAGATATTCGGGCCCGACTCGCTGACCAAGCTGTGGGGTCAGCTTACGGGCGGGCTGGTGCTGTTCATGATTGCGGTGAGCAGCGTGGGGCTGATGGTGGGCGGCGTGGGCGTGATGAACATCATGCTGGTAAGCGTGACGGAACGGACGCGCGAGATCGGCGTGCGGAAGGCCATCGGCGCCACCAAGCGCACCCTGCTGACGCAGTTCACCACAGAGGCGGTGACGCTGTGCGCGGTGGGCGGCGTGATCGGCGTGCTTGTAGGGGCCGTGCTGACATGGGTCGTGCGGCTTTTGCCTATTGGGCTGCCGGCCACCTTGTCCGCGGTATGGGTGCTGACCGGCTTTGGGGTTTCCTGTGCCATTGGACTTCTTTTTGGGATTTATCCGGCCTGGAAGGCGGCAAATCTGGACCCAATCGAAGCGCTGCGGTATGAATAGATGAACCGGATATTCCACGAATGGCTAAGGGACAAACCCGCGAGTCGGTCAGGATGGCCCTGGATACCCTGCGCGCCAACAGGCTGCGTTCAGGGCTGACGATCCTGGGCATCGTCATCGGGGTCACAACAGTCATCACGATTTCGTCAGTGATCAACGGCATCAACATCCGTGTAAGCGACTTTGTCGACTCGCTGGGCACAAACGTCTTTTGGGTTTCGCGCATGCCGGTGATGGGCGTGTGGCCCACGGCAGAGATGCTGGCCCGCAGAAAGCTCACCCTGGAAGAGGCCACGGCCTTGCGCAGCATGCCCCACGTGGTGGATACGGACGTGGAGGCCGATTACCAGAAGGGATTCGAGCTGGGCAAGGTCAGCGCCAAGTACAACGGCAAGAAAGTCTCAGGCTCGATTCTGGAAGGGGACACGGCGGATGTGGGCAACGTGTCTGACATGCCTCTGCGCGAGGGCAGGATTTTTACGGACGGAGAGGACCAGCGACGCGCGCACGTATGCGTGCTGGGGCATGACACGTGGGAGGCGCTGTTTGGCGACCAGTCCGCGGTGGGCAAGCAGATCAATGTGGAGACGGGGCTCTACACGGTAATTGGCGTGCTGGACAAGCACAAGCAGCCTTTCGGCAGCGGGAAGAATCCGAACGACAATTCCATCTACTTTCCTCTGAACACCTTTCACAATCTGCACCCTGAAGATGATGACCTGGTGATCGTGGTGAAATTCGACCGCCCGCAAAGCAAGGCACTGGTGGAAGAAGAGATTCGCGAGAAGGTGCGCGTGCTGCGCAGGGTGAAGGTGCAGGATGACGACGATTTTGAGATCTTCAGCACCGACTCGCTGACCAAGCTGTGGGGACAACTGACGGGCGGGCTGGTGCTGTTCATGATTGCGGTGAGCAGCGTAGGCCTGATGGTAGGCGGCGTGGGCGTGATGAACATCATGCTGGTAAGCGTGACGGAGCGGACGCGGGAGATTGGCGTGCGCAAGGCGATTGGCGCGACGCAACGCACGCTGCTGACGCAGTTCACCACAGAGGCGGTGACGCTGTGCGCCATTGGGGGCGTTCTCGGCGTGGTGCTGGGCGCGGCGCTGACGTGGATCGTCTACCTGCTGCCGATCGGGCTGCCGGCAACACTCTCAACCCCGTGGGTGCTGACGGGCTTTAGCGTTTCATGCGCGATTGGATTGCTCTTCGGGATTTATCCCGCATGGAAGGCGGCCACGTTGGATCCGATTGAGGCGCTGCGCTACGAGTGAGAACACCGGACAGCAGACAACCGGCAACGGCTGGCAGTTTGCTGTGAGCTGCGCGCCGCATTCGTTACACTAGGCGCTGTGATGCCGCACGCTTTGGCCCTTGCTTTGGAAGTGGCGACTACGGTGCTGACCGTGGCCGGGATGAGCTATTTTCTGGCGGCGATCGTGGCAGCGCGTGTGTTTGTGGCCGCGCGGCGGAGGCCGCTGGCGGAGTTTGCGCCGGGCGTAAGCATTCTGAAGTCGCTGAAGGGGCTGGACCCCGGGATGCTGGATGCCTTCAGGAGCCACTGCCGACAGAGTTATGCGGGCGAATTTGAGCTGCTGTTTGGCGTGTCGCGGATGGACGACCCGGCGGTGGCGGCGGTGCAGCAGTTGCAGCAGGAGTTTCCGGAGCGGGCGATCCGGCTGGTGGAGTGCCCGGAGCGGCTGGGCACGAACGGCAAGGTGAGCACGCTGGTGCAGCTAGTGCCGCATGCGCGGCATGACTTTCTGCTGGTCAATGACTCCGACATTACGGTGAGCCCGCGCTACCTGGAGCGGGTGATGGCACATTTTGCACCTGCGGCGCCGGGGCAGCCGGTGGGGCTGGTGACGGCGCTCTATCGCGGACGCGCGCACGAGACGCTGGCCTCGCGGATGGAGTCGCTGGGCATTGCAACGGACTTTCAGGCGGGCGTGCTGCTTTCAAAGATGATTGAGGGCGGACTGCACTATGGGCTGGGCTCCACGCTGGCGGTGCGGCGCGAGGCTCTTGACAAGATCGGCGGATTCGAAGCGCTGGTGGACCACCTGGCCGATGACTACGAGCTGGGCGCGCGCGTGGCGGCGGCGGGCTACGGTGTGGCGCTGAGCGGCGAGGTGGTGGAGACGGCGGTGCCCGCATATGGCTGGCGCGGCTTTGCGGATCACCAGTTGCGCTGGGCGCGGACGGTGCGCGATGCGCGGCCGGGGGGCTACGCGGGGCTGGTGTTTACGCATGGGCTGGGCTGGGCGCTGCTGAACGTGGTGGCGAGCGGGCTGAGTCCCGTGAGCCTGTGGCTGCTGGGGCTCAGCTTCTTTTTGCGATTGACGGTGGCGATGACCGTGGGCGCGGAGGTGCTTGGCGACAGGCAGGTGTTGCCGAGCCTGTGGCTGCTGCCGGTGCGCGACATCGTGGCGATGGGGCTGTGGGCGGCGGGCTTTGCGGGCAACACGATTGTGTGGCGCGGGGAGCGGTTTCAAGTGAAGGCTGGACGGCTGCGCAAGGCCGAGTAGAGCACGCGCCGGGAAGAGTGGTATGGTGAGGGCGAAATGCCGCTGGTAACGACGACAGAGACGGGCGTGCCGATTCAGGGGCCGAGCGCGACGCTGATTTACGACGACTGGTACCCTGCCCTGCGCACGGATACATTGCGCAGGGGCAAGCTGGCGACGGCGATGCTGCTTGGAATCCCACTGGTGGTTGGGAGAAAGAGCGACGGGCAGTTGTTTGCGATGCGCGACAGTTGCCCGCACCGTGGAATTCCGCTGAGCGTGGGGTGGTTTGACGGTAAGCATGTGACGTGCCGGTATCACGGATGGGAGTTTGAGCCGTGCAGCGGGCAGTGCGCGGTGATCCCCTCACTAAGCAGCCACGATCACCTGGACGCGACGAAGATTTATGCGACGGCGTATCCCTGCGAGGAGCGGGACGGGCATGCGTGGGTGTATATCCCCAGCCCCGGAAGCGGAAGGCTTGCGCCGGGTGCGCACCCCCCGGTGCCGGAGCTGAAGAAGTTTGGGCCGCGGTACCGCTCGGCGTTTTTGACGGCGGACCTGCCGTGCAACGTGGACCACGGAATTATTGGATTGATGGACCCGGCGCATGGGCCGTTTGTACATCAAGCGTGGTGGTGGCGGACGCGGGGGTCGATTCGCGAAAAGACGAAGCGCTTTGAGCCGATACCGGAAGGCTTCAGGATGAGCGCGCATGCGCCGAGCGGGAACTCCGCGCCGTACAAGCTGCTGGGCGTGTATGGGCAGGCGGTGGAGACGACGATCGACTTTGTGCTGCCGAACCGGCGCACGGAGGTGATTCGCTGCGGCGACAAGTGGTTCAGCAGCCTGACGACGGTAACGCCGGTGACGGCTTCAACATGCAGGATTGACGTGGTAGCGGCGTGGAATGTGTTCTATCACGTGCCGTTTGTGCTGCCGATTGCGAAGTTCTTTGGCGCGAAGTTTGTGCGGCAGGATCAAGTCACGATGATTCAGCAGGCGGAGGGACTGAAGCATAACCCGAGCCTGATGCTGATTGACGATGCGGACAAGCCAGCGAAGTGGTATTTCGCGCTGAAGCAGGCGCGGCTGGATGGAACGGGCAAGCACCCGATGGATGGGCCGGCGGAACTGCACTGGAGGAGCTAACGGCCTATGCAATTTCAGGTGTGGTGCGCGCGACGGTGAGCACGGTGATGTCGTCTTCCTGGCCCCAGCGCTGAGCGGCGTCGGCTATGGCTGCAGCGGACTGGTGGATGATTTGCTCTGCGCGGTCGAAGCCGAACAGTTCGCGCCTGCCGTTGGTGGCCTCGACGACGCCGTCGGTAAGAAGAGTAAGCTGGGCGTGACAGTCAAGGCTATACGTGCATTCTGCGTAGGCTGATTCAGCCGAGAGGCCGAGGGGCAGGCCGTTTTCGAGGGCGAGTTCCTTGCCGTTCAGGTATGGCGGAATATGGCCGGCGTTGGCCATGGTGAGCATGCCGTCTGGTTCAGCGCGCAGAACGAGGCAGGTGGTAAAACCGCCCTGCGAGCGGGCCAGCATCTGCTGGTTCATCCCCGCAAGAATGCTGCCCGGATTCTGCGTGTAGTTGGTGAGGGTGCGGAAGGTGCCCACCAGCAATGACACTGTCATGGCCGCAGGCATTCCCTTCCCGCTGACATCGCCGACCACGATGAGGACCCCGCCGCTGCCCGTAGGAACAATCTGGAAGAAGTCTCCTCCCACTTCGCCCGCAGGCTTGTAGACGCTCTCGATCTGGAATCCAGGTACAGCCGAAGTCGCGTCCGGGATCAAAACCTGCTGTATGATGCGCGCCGCTTCAATCTCACTCGCATACCGTTCTTCGTCGCGGCGCGTACGTGCAAAGCGGTTTACAAGGATGGCCAGCATCGCAATCAGAAAAAGGAAAGATGCGAGGGAATCGGAGTTGACCGGAAACGGCTGCGAAAGCACAGTGAAGGCCTGGCGTGAGAAGCGATGCTGCCAGCCGAACTGGAAGCTTACGAGGATAATGGAGCGCACGAGCGAGTTGACATATAGAAGAAGCACGGGCGCGAGCAGGAGCCGCGCATCCGCCAGCCGCTCCTTTGCCCGCCGCAGCAAGAGAGTAAGGACCCAGACGATATACGGGAATCGAGCCAAGAATTCGAAGGAGGCTATGACCGGGACGCGCACATAATCGCGCGCGTGTGGAAGCGAAAAAAGCAGATTGGATGCGGTCCCCAGTATCAGGCAGATGAGCGCCACGTACAAAAGCCACGAGCGTCGTCCGCGCAGCAGACGGAAGTAAAAAGCCACCGCGGCATAGAAGGCGAGATCGCTCAGCCCGCGGCTCCACCTGTAATACGCGCGAATCTCCGCGCCGTAGAGTGCCCTGTGAATGTCATAGGCGCCCATGCCCGCTTCGAGCAGCATCATGCAGCCAAACCAGAGATACTCGCGCTCCCGGCGGCGAAACAGAAACAGCGCCAGCGACACAAGGCCGCCCAGCGTCTCCATCAGGACAAGAACGTAATCCTGTATTGCGGAATGAATGTAGGCGTCGAGCGCGGATTGGAGCCTGGCGCGCAAAAGCGGGGTGGCGCCCAGGTAGCTGGTTCCATATGGCCCTCCTCCGGTATAGGACGACCACGAAGCTTGTTGCCACACCCGCAGCGCAATTGTCACAGTCGGCGAGCTGCTGTGAATCCCGGGCGGAAGCTCAAAAATCCCCGGGGTGCAGAACCGGCCTTCGGGATGCGGCGGCATGGCACCGCATCCGCCGATCCGCGCGCCGTTTGCGTAGACTTCGTAGTTGGTCACGATGCGCGGCAACAGCAGCGAGAGTGGGCCCGAGTCTCCCGGCAAAACCACCTTGAAGCGATACCAGGCCAATCCTTTCAGGCCCAGGTAACCCTGCTTGCCCCAGTCTTCGTCGGAGCGCAGCAGCGGCCACTCTGAGTCGTCGAAGTTGACGCCGGCCCAAGCGGGATTGTCGCCTGTGTGGAAGCGCCAGAGGCCATCGAGGGAGGCGACCGGCTCGCGGGCTGTGACCAGGCTGAAGGTCTGCGCGGAAAGGCCGGCGCAAGAGGCGAGCGCCAGCAAAATGAGGAGCGTGAGCCTTCTCATGCAGTGGCCCCCTGCAGTTCCGCCGTCAGCGTCACCGACAGCACGGTGATGTCGTCTTCCTGTCCGAAGGACTGCGCGGCCTCTGCGATGAACTCCGCAGTGCGGCTGGCGAGGGTGGCGGTTCGCTCAAAGCCGAAGAGTTCGCCTTTCGCATCGCGCGCCTCGACCACTCCGTCGGAGACGAATGTGAGGCGGTCGCCGATGCCGAGTTGGGCGGTCGATTCGTTGCAGTCGATGTGCTGTAACAAGCCGATCGGCAGTCCCGCATCGATGGCAATTTCCTTACCGTTGCGATACGGGGAAAGATGGCCAGCGTTGGCGATGGTGATGTTGCCCTGGGGAGAAATAAGCGCAGCGCAGCAGGTGACGAAGCCTGCGATCTGGCCGTGGAGTACACGATTGAGATTGTCGATGACTTCGGCGGGCCTGGTGAATGTGGCGCTGCGCAGCGCGCCGATGATGGCGCTGACGGTCATGGCGGCTTGCAGGCCTTTGCCACTGACGTCGCCCACCACTATGAGCAAGGAGCCATCGTTTGCGGAATGCACATGGAAGAAATCCCCGCCAACTTCACTGGCGGGCAGATAGACGCTTTCGACGGTAAAGCCCGGAGTCTGCTGCGCCACCGCAGGGACGAGAAGTGACTGCAGGCTGCGGGCCGCCTCCAGTTCACTGATCATGCGCTGCTCTTCTCGCCGCGAGCGCATGAAGCGGTTGCTGAGAATGGCCAGCATGGCGATGAGGAACAGGATCTCGATGCAGACTGCCAAAGACACGGGAAAGGGATGCATGACCAGGTCGAAATCGTGTAAATCAGTCTTGAGCCATCCAAGCTGAAAAGCGGCCCACAGCGCGCCCTGCAAAGGGTTCCACACGGCAGAGAGCAACACGGGCGCTAACAGGAGTCGCGCATCCGGCAGACCTTGTTTAGCCTGGCGCACCAGCAGATCAAAGACCCACACCAAAAACGCGAGCAGACACACGGCGTTGGCCATATCGACAGCGCCGATAGTGAGGGAAATCTGAAGTAACAACATGTTATAGAGCAGGAAGGGTATCACGACTGCCGCGATCGCCATGTAGAACAGAAGCGACCTGCGCCCACGCAGGAGCTTTTTAAGAAAAAGCAAGTAGGTCAACGAGCCAATGACTGCTAATACCTCGTTCAATTCGTCGATGCTGAGGACTGGAACGGGGTGGAAATGCGAGTAGACTTCGAGGCCAAAGGTAATCGCGCCGGTGAATTCAGTGAGCGCGAACCAGAGGTACTCGGTTTCTCTGCGCCGGATGAAAAACAACAGGAAGGCCATGATTCCGGCGATGAGTTCGAGTAGTCCCATCGAGTAGCTGGCGCCGCTGCTGAGGACGCTTGCATCCCTCAAGGATTGGAGCTGCTGGTCGATCAGCACCGATTGGCCAGCCAGAGAGCCACCCTGCCTGGGTCCTCCGCCGAAGTAACTGGACCAACCCGGCCAATGCCAAACGCGGAGAGCGATCGTCACTTCTCGTGGCTCGGCGGATTGTCCCAGGTGCAGCCGATATGCCGCGGGCGGAGTGCGGTAGGCCACCCCATGGGGAGGCATCCCGCCGAAGCCCCCGACTTGTTTCCCATTCGCGAAGACCTGGTAGCTGGTCATCAGCGGCGGCAACAGCAGCGAGACGTCATCCAGCCCGGCAGGAACTGCCAGGCGGAACCGATACCATGCGAATCCGCCGTATCCTTTGTAGCCCTGGCTAGCCCAGTCTTTGTCTGAGCGCAGCAAAGGCCACGCGGAATCATCAAGACTCGGACTGGCCCACTGAGGATTGTCGCCTGTGTGGAAGCGCCAGAGGCCATCGAGGGAGGCGACGGGCTGACGCCCGGTTTCCAGGCTGAAGGTCTGCGCGTGAAGGCCGGCGCAAAAGGCGAGCGTCAGCACGATGAGGAGTGTGAATCTTTTCATGCGGTGGCCTCCTGCTGGTGGGCAGTCAACGCGACGGTAAGCACGGTGATGTCGTCTTCCTGGCCCCAGCGCTGGGCGGCGTCGGCGATGGCGGCAGCGGGCTGATGGATGATCTGCTCCGTGCGTTCGAAGCCGAAGAGTTCACGCCTGGCGTTGGCGGCCTCGATGACGCCGTCTGTGAAGAGAGTGATGCGGTCGCTGTCGCTTGCCCGAAATGTGAATTCGCAGTAGGAGGTTTCCGCCACCAGGCCGAGAGGCAGATTATTCTCGCAGGCCAGCGGTTCTCCGTTGAGATAGGGCGGGATGTGTCCGGCATTGGCGGCGGTGCATGTGCCGCTGGGGTTGGCATGCAGGATGAGGCAGGTGGTAAAGCCTCCGTGGTTGCGGCCGAGGATGCGGCGATTAAGGCCGGCGAGAAGCTGCGCGGGGCTGGTGGTGGTTTCAGCGAGCGCGTTGAGGGCGCCGACGAGCAGCGAGACCATCATGGCGGCGGGCATGCCCTTGCCGCTGACGTCTCCGATGGCGATCAACACGCTGCTATCCGAACGGGGAAGAATCTGAAAAAAGTCGCCGCCTACTTCTCCGTAGGGCTTGTAGACCGAGTCGATGTGGAAGCCGGGGACAACGGGCGTTTGCTCGGGAATGAGGACCTGCTGCACGGCGCGGCCAGCAGCGAGTTCCGCCTCCATGCGCATCTTCTCGCGGCGGTCGCGAATGAGATCCCGCACGATGACGGCAAGGATGACGGAGCCCAGCAAGATCACGACGAAGACTGGGTAGGGCCAGACCCAGCCACCCAGGTTGATGGCCCCTCCGATGCCCGTAAGGTGTTGGAAGCTGGTTGAGAGCGGCATACGCACCAGGAAGTAGCCGAGGAAGACGCAGGCAATCGACCTGTTCGTGGTTTTGCCCTGGCGGAATCCCTGGACGACCAGAATGAAGAGAGCGATATCAGAGAAAACAATGGGCCACTCGCGCACAAAGACCATCGCGGGGGACCAGCCGGCAACCGCTGCAAACCCATAGATGGGCCAAAAGGTCCGCGTCCACCGGCGTTTCTGGATTCGCATTGCTTCGGCAGCAATCTCAACGAGCACAGGGACGGTGATGGCTCGCACCGTCCATGTGGAACCGTGGACCCCGAAGTAGGGCGAAAAATTATCCACGGCAACGAGGGCAATAAAGATGCCCATATCTCGAAAAATGCGAAAATCGGGTGCCGCACGCCACAAAGCGAGGTATGCCGTCGCCAAGCAGCCGAGCAGGACTGCAAGGAGCAGATTCGGGGTGTGTTGATACTGCTCGGCGAGCGATAAGGGCGTGAATAGCTGGTGCAGGAGGGGCACGGATGCGGCCAGGATAAGTGCTGTTGTCATGCGAGCACCATCCTTTTGAGCGCGGGCCTGAGCGGCACGTCACACGTTGCCCCGCGGAGGCGCCGCGCGCGCACCAAGCCGCAGGCGCACACGGCGAGCAGCACGAACTGCACGAGCGGAAGGGGAAGCTTCTTCATGCAATTGCCGATTGTATGACAAGGACGAGCAGCCTGCCGATGCTAATCTGCGCGCTCTCAGAGTGCCAGCGCTCGAAGGTGGGAGCTGTGGCACGCAGTCATCCGATGGACGGGCCGGTGGAGCTGCACTGGCGGAGCTGAGCAGGAGGCTTATTCGGCCTGCGGCTCTCCGTCGCCGTCTGTGTCGCCCTCGACGGAGATGCGCAGGGAGCGGAGGAAGTGGAGGTCATTCTGGGTGAACGGGCCCTCCTCGCCGCTGGACTCTGCACCGGAATCGCCGGCATCCTTGGCCGTGACCTCGTTGAGGCCGATGGTGGCCTCGAGCATCAGGAGTACATCGAAACCGTGCTTGCGGATATCCTGCACAACGCCGGCAATCTGCTCGCTCTCGATGACCGACTCATGGATCGCTTCTCCCAATTGCTGAATGAGTTCGCGCAGGCGGGATGTCAAAGCATGCCTCCGGGGCAGCGGCCGGCGTGAGTCGCTGCGTTGGTTTCATATACCTTACTTCCGCAGCGCGCTGGGGGCAACCTGCTGCTGCCCAAAAACTGTGCAAAGCAGGGCAGGAACCGCCGCTGATACCATCCTATTTGAAGTGAGACCACAAACCATTGGACGAGTGCTGGGCATGAGCGTACGCGTAGCGTGGCGCCTGGCCAGCGAGCGCCTGACAGCCAGCGCCGAGCCTGTGCCAGCAGCGAGCGCGCCCGTGGGCCGGAGTGCAGGCCGGGTGACGGGCAGTGCAACCAAAGGACTTGCGCAGGGCGTGCGGGGCTTTTTGCGGCCCTTTGCCCGCGTGGGGAGCATTTTGTGGCTTGAGGTGTCTGGGGTTTTTTTCTTTATGTTTGTGCTGATCTTCGGGCAGTCGCTGTGGCGGACCCGAGCCAGCGCAGAACACGGGCCGGACCACGCGAAGTTTGTGGTGGCAGCGTGTCTGATTGCCCTCTTCCTTTATCTAACGATCAGTTCATTCTGGCGCGCACGGCGCCGATAACGGCGAGCTGCGGAGCCGGGTTTTTATGGGTGCTGGCGCGGCGGTGGCTTCTGGGACAGCCGCCAGATGCCGATGGCAATGGAGAACCCTCCCAGGGCATAGGCCAGGATGGCGGAGTGGCTGGGGTGCATGGTCGAGCCGTGATAGAGCGCCAGGATGCCAAGCACAACCAATACAATCCCCCTGATCTTGTCCATCGTCTTTTCCTTTTGAATCGTTAGAGGCTCATTGATCGTTTACTTGCAAAACTTGTGCGGGGAATTGACGGCGTAATTCGAGGGCGCGGCGGAGAGATTTAACGTCGTGTGTCCAGTGCGGCAACAAGGCAGACATGGCCAGCCCTTCCATGTCACAGAGGATGCCCCAGACCAGCGCTGCGGTCATGAGCCATGGCGCGCGGTTGAAGCAGAGCAGCGCAATGGTGGCAGCAGCCAGGAGCAGGCCCCATGCTTTGGCGGCGTACGAGTGATAGCTGGCCATGCGGCGAAATTTCATCCAATCAAAAAGGATTCGAAGGGCCTCGAGGACAAGAAGCGCGGCAAGAAGCCAGAGGCGCTCGTGCAAGGCAGGCCAGTGGCGCTCGACGATGGCCGCGAGCACGCCGAGGTAGAAGACGGTGTCGGCGGCAGAGTCTGCCACGCGGAGGGCGGAAGTGTCTGTTTGCCAGCGCCGGGCGAGAATGCCGTCGTACACATCGGAGGCAAGGCCGGCGGCGATCATCGCTCCCAGCCAGGATTCGGGTGCTGTCATCCCCCATGCTGCGCCTGCCATTGCAGGCCCGAGGAGGGCTCGAAAGCCCACCATCGACCACGGAATGATCTTGCGCCAGTGCAAACGTGCCGTCCTGGAGCGGGAGGGCGCAGGTTTGACCCCGCGGCGGCCCAATCCCTATCGTTAACAGGGTACCGTAACAACGCCTGAAAGGAACACTGATGAGCACACCTGTCGCACCCGCTGCCGAAACGCTGAAGAAAACCGCCCTGAATGCGACGCATCGCGCGCTGAAGGCCAAGATGGTGGATTTTGGCGGGTGGGATATGCCGGTGGAGTATCCCGGCCCCGGCGGCGGACTGATTGCCGAGCACATGGCGGTGCGGACGGGTGTGGGGCTTTTCGACGTAAGCCACATGGGCGAGATTCAGTTTCGCGGGCCGGGGTCGCTGGCAGCCGTGCAGCAGATCACGATGAACGATGCCTCGCGGCTGAAGGATGGGCAGGCGCACTACTCCGCGCTGCTGACGCCGCAGGGGACGTTTGTGGACGACATCCTGGTGCACCGGCTGGGCGAGAACGACTATCTGCTGGTGGTGAATGCAGGGACGAAGGACAAGGACTTTGCGTGGATCCGGCAGCAGGTGGGCGGGTGGCCGGGCATCCACCTGAGCGACTACTCCAGCTACTACTCGCAGCTTGCGGTGCAGGGACCGCGCGCGCTGGAGACGCTGCAGAAGCTGACCAAGGTGGACCTTGGCGCGATCAAGAACTACTGGTTCACGTGGGGGCAGGTGGCGGGCATTCACAATGTGCTGATTGCGCGCACGGGCTACAGCGGCGAGGACGGCTTTGAGGTGTACACCCCGTCGGACGAGGCGACCACCGTGAAGATGTGGGAGGCGCTGCTGGAGGCGGGCGCGGAGTTTGGCATCAGGCCGTGCGGGCTGGGCGCGCGGAACACGCTGCGGCTGGAGGCGGGCATGAGCCTGTATGGGCATGAGATTTCTGACGAAATCAACGTGCTGGAGGCGGGGCTGGAGCGCTGGCTGAAGCTGGACAAGGGAGAGTTTATTGGACGCGATGCGCTGCTGGCAGTGCAGGCGGCCGACGGGCCGAAGCGCAGGATTGTGGGTCTGGAGATGGTGGAGCGCGGGATTGCGCGGGACGGGTACTCCGTGTTGTCTTTGGCTGGAGAACGCATCGGGGCAATTACGTCGGGTTCGCCTGCGCCGTTCCTTAAGACCAACATTGCGTGTGCGATGGTGCCCGCAGCGGTGGCTGCCAGCGGCGAGGATGTGCTGGTGGAGGTGCGCGGAAATCGCGTGCGCGCGAAGCAGGTGCCGCTGCCGTTTTACAAGCGGGCCAGGAAGTAAGGCTGCGGCAGGTGAGCGGGTCGGCAAGGTGACAAGGCTGCGCCGGAATTGATACAAAGGGTTCACGCTCGGGCGGGCTTGAGCGGCATGTTTTTCCCCGGAGGTTGCCATGAATGCCACATTGCTGAAGAAGCCGAGCGCGGCGCTGCCGATTGCGATGTCGCTGGCGGGACTGGCCGTGGTGCTGGGTCATGCGGCGATTTACGGGACCGCGCACGAGGCCGATGAGGGAGCCGCAGCGCACATCTGGCAGATTCTGATGGTGGCGCAGGTGCCGCTGATCTGCTTCTTCGCGGCGAAGTGGCTGCCGCGCGTTCCCCGACAGACCTTGACCATCCTGACATTGCAGGCGGGTGCGGCGCTGGCTTCGTTTGCGGCGGTATTCTTCCTCACATAGAACCGGGCGCCCGGTGACATAGCTCATTTGTCCTTCCGCGGACCACCTGCGAGGCGGGCCAACGATCTGCTGCAAACGCGCTTGTTGACGCGCTGTTGATGAACCCTCGGTCCTATTGATCTTCCCGAATCCGGTTTCACTTGCGGGCTTGCTGCGTGCATCCATTTGATGGGCATGCGAGTGGCTGTGGCTTGTGTCTGGATCACAAGGCGACATGACACATATCACATTTCCTGCATAGGAAAGGTGCCAAACTCTTGTGCCTGGCTGAAAAGCGGGCAGCCGGAGATCTGCAGCAGGAAGGAGCTTTCTTATGAAAGTCAAGATGACCTTGCTGTTCGTTCTGGTGTTAGGCCTCGCTTGCGCCACGGCCGCGCTCGCCCAGGGCAAAGGGAAGAGTGGAGGCGGAGGCGAAACCACCGGCTATGGAAACAACCTGTCTTACCCCGTGGTCTTTGCGGAGGGGTATGGCCTCACCGGCCTCACGCTCTCAGGCCTGGACTGGAACACTCCACCAGAGCCGGCCGATAACACAGGGCTGCGGCCGCTCGCGGGAGAAATCTATGAGAGCTTTCCGTGGTTTGTCGTGCCCTATGCAGCCAACCCGGACTACTATGCGCAGAACACGGAGAACACCTGGCGCGCAGAGTGGAGAGTTGGCGGCAGTGCCCCTGAAGAAGTTCAGGTGGACTGGGGCGACAACCTGATCAGCCAGAGTTGGACGGCTTCGCAACCCATTCGCGTGGAGACGGTACTGCGCAAGCCGCTCACGACAGAGACATCCATGACGGGTTATCCCATGGCATCTTTGCTTGGCTCTCGCCGGAGTGAGATTGTGGGGACTACAGGTGTTGCCGAGGAGATGTTAGGCGCCACAGTGTACTCCAGAACGGCGCGCTTGATGATTCAAAAGCTCGACAGTAATGGCGCGCCCAACACGACGTATGGATGCAACGTGAACAAGGCCGTTTACGAGGCTGCGGCAGACGGTCCTGGAAACTATGCCGCTGAAATCAATGTCGTAGGATCCTTGATCTACGGCTACATCTGGGATCTCGGCAGTTGTACCGTTGAGACAGATGCCTCGAAAGCTGGCGACTGGCTTATCACCTTCAAGCTGGACGAGAATACAGGCGACACCACTATTACGCGGAATGCAAAGATCATCGGAGTAGCGGATGTCTCCTCGTCCATTACCACGGTGAACTTTGACGACTACTCTTCTTCACTGAAGATCAAGATCCTCTCGGCTCGTCCTACGGGGGGAAAGGGACGGACGAAGTAACGCAGCGCTGGCAGACAGGACAGGCCTGCGGCTGCACAACGGGAAAGCGGGTGGCTCACTTCCCTTCTCAGTTCCTGCCAGGAACCGGGAGTGAGCCACCCTTGTTGTTTCTGTTGCCGCTCGCCGTGGCTATCGCACGGTAAAGCTGTTGAGGATTTTCTTGAACGTGGGGCGCAGGCTGTTGAAGTCCTTCTCTGGCGCGATGAAGACGAGGTAGCTCAGGCTTCCGTCGGGGCGCTGCACGGTGACCATCCAGTCGCGCTCGTAGACGGTGTTGCTCGAGGTGCTGAGCGGCGAGGTGCTGAGGAACTCGATGCTGCGGCCCTGGCGGTGATTGACGGTGATGCCTGTCGCGTCGGTTGCCTCGCTCATGCCGGGGTTGCTCTGCTGAATGCTCTGGGCGAGCGCATCGGTCTGCTGCTGCAGATCGCCCTGGCCCTGAACGTGATCGATGATGACACCGTAGGCGGTGGCTGTCTGGCCGTTGGCGTCCGTGCCCGTTCCGCCGGGGGGCGCGATGGTGACGGAGGACTGCGTGCTGCCGCTCATGCTCCAGTTCTGCGGATAGCGCACGGAATACAACGAGTGGGTGAATGTGTTCATCGCCGAGGAAGGCCGCCAGTTTACGGTGCTGGCCAGCGTGCCTGCCTGCGGCGCGGTGGTGGAGCTGGTTTGCGGAGCGGCGGTGGATTTGTCTGCGGCAACCGCCGCGGAGGCTTCAGCGGGCAGAGGGGGTTGCTTGCTCTTCCATTTGCCAGCCTTGATCTCCTCCGCCGTATCGGCGTGCATTTTGAGGGCGTCGGCATGCATGGCCTGGAATTGCGGACTGTCTTTTATCTCATTGGTCTTGGGCGGCAGGGTGGCAATCTCCTGATCGACGTAGCCGATGCGGTTGCCTGGGTTGGGGTGGTCGCTGAGCAGTTGCGCGCCGCCGGAGCCGTATTTGGCCTGGATGGTCTCAAAGAACTGGGGCAAGGCGCGCGGGTCGTAGCCCGCGTCGTAAAGGATGTCAGTGCCCATCAGGTCGGCCTGCTTCTCGTCATCGCGCGACATGCGGAGGAAGGTGAGACCTGCAACGGAACTGATGCCCTGCTGCGCGATTGCGCCCGCCGCGCCGGGGAGAAAGATGTCTGCCAGCGCGCCGCCCAGACCGGCGAGAATGCTGGGCATCTGCTCCCTGGCCTGATTGCAGGTGGAGTGGCGCTGGACGACGTGGGAGATTTCATGCGCCATGACGCCGGCGAGCTGAGCCTCATCCGTGGCCGCCTGCACGGTGCCGAGATTGATGAAGATGGAGCCGCCGGGCAGGGCAAAGGCATTGATATCAGCAGAGTTGACCACATGAAACTGGAAAGGCCAACGGTAACCGGGGGCGTACTGGACGAGCTTCATGCCGAGGGCCTGAACATAGCGCGAGACGGGATCGGAGTCTGGCAGAATGGGCTGCTGCTGGTAAACCTGGGCCATGGCCTTGAGGCCCAGCTGAATTTCCTGCTGCTGCGTGTAGGGGTTTTTGCACGGTGTGGGCGTGAAACGCGCCTCTGCGGGCCTAACTAGAATTCCTGCTACAAAAATCAAAATTGAAAAAGATAGAAAAAATCTCGTTCTCCGGCTCATCGGCTTCCTCCGTTCCCGGTGCTTTTGCCGCGCTGAGTAGTATAGACCTGAAAATTAAGGGGAGGCGTGGCGTGTAAATTCGACGAGCCAGCGGCAATTTCTACATTTTTTCCGGGGGCCAGGCAAAGGCGGCTGCGCGACCACGGGAGACTCATGCCGCGCCCGGCTGGAACTCCAGGATAAGTTATTTAATACATGCATGATAGGCTTTCATTTCCCTGTCCGCAGACAGGCTCAACATGCGAGGCAGGCGACGGAAACCGGCGGCTCCGGTGGTTTGGCACGCGACGTGCTTTTACATAAGCAAACAAACGACGTTGATACCAACGACGTTGCGAGGAGGATCCATGCTAGCTCTCCAGTACCTTTTGGGCGTTCTTTTGTTTTGCGGCGTATTTCAACTTGGAAAGCTGATGACGAGACAGAG
Source organism: Acidobacteriota bacterium (assembly GCA_021780075.1). Taxonomy (GTDB): domain Bacteria; phylum Acidobacteriota; class Terriglobia; order Terriglobales; family Acidobacteriaceae; genus Telmatobacter. The sequence goes on along the minus strand of JAJXZL010000035.1, from coordinate 55,693 downwards.
CCAGAAGTGGGCGGACACCTCGTCGCGGCGGATCCTTTATCCCGGGAGCGTTGAGAAGATCTTCCTCTATGGCGGCAGGATTTGCCAGGTGGTGGCTGTGGTATGGGGATTCCTGGATGCAGTGTCCGTGCTGGTTCTTGTTTTCTAAGCAGTGGTCCGGACGCACGGGCAGGGCGGACGCGGGAGGTTCAGGATGGGGTTAAAGACCGGGTGCTCCGGGGTTCGCTTTGAAGCGATGATGGGGATCGTGCTACTTCTCACGATCATCTGCTTCCTGTAAATCCAAGGTAAAACGCGAAGGTGGATCTTCCCTGACGGAGGATCCACCTTCGCTGCTTTTGGGACCAGCACACTGAAGAGCCGGGCCATGCGGCCGCCGGCTCACACCTGCATGACTTCAGCTTCCTTCTTGCGCGAAAGCTCTTCCATGCGGCGGATTTCTTCGTCGGTCATCTTCTGCACTTCTTCGAGCGCGCGCTTTTCTTCGTCTTCGCTGATCTTCTTGTCCTTGGCGAGCTTCTTGAGGGCGTCGTTGCCGTCGCGGCGCACGTTGCGGATGGCGGTGCGGTGCTCTTCAAGCACCTTGTTGAGGTGCTTGCAGACATCGCGGCGGCGCTCCTCGGTCATGGGCGGGACAGGCAGGCGGATGAGCTTGCCGTCGGACTGCGGGTTGAAGCCGAGGTCGGAGGTGAGAATAGCCTTCTCAATCTCCTTGAGCACGGTGGGGTCCCAGGGCTGAATGAGGATGAGCTGCGCTTCAGGCGTGGAGACCTGCGCCAGTTGCGTGACCGGCGTATGGGTGCCGTAGTAGTCCACCTTGATCTGGTCAAGCATGTGTACGCTGGCGCGGCCGGTGCGCGTGGAGGCAAGATTTGCCTGGAAGCCGGTGACGGCCTGGTCCATGCGCCGCTTGATATCCGCTGCGAGATCCTTGAGGGCCGGGATGCCGGCCATGGTCGAGACTGCCATAAGGTTTTGTCCTCTTCAAGAGCGAATTGCCAACGGCTATTCTACAACCTTGCGGGCGGGAAGCAGCGGCGCGACGGCTATGCCAGCACGGTGAGGCCGGTGGAGGCTGCCTGCTCGTGTGCGTGATAGCTGGAGCGGACGAGCGGGCCGGACTCGACGTGACGGAAGCCCATCTTGAGCGCTTCAGTCTTGAGCTCGGCAAACTCGCGCGGCGTGTAGAGCCGGGCCATGGGCAGGTGGTCGCGCGAGGGGCGCAGGTACTGGCCGATGGTAAGGATGTCGCAATGCACGGCAGCGAGGTCGCGGAAAACCTGGAGCAACTCTGCGGTTTCTTCGCCGAGGCCGACCATGACGCCGGATTTTGTGACCCCTTTGGGGTTTAGCTCCTTGGAGTAGCGCAATAGCTCAAGAGAACGCTCGTAGCGCGCGCCGGAGCGGACGGCGCGGTAGAGGCGCGGGACCGATTCCGTGTTGTGATTGAGGACTGCCGGGCGCGCATCAACGACGGTGTGGATAGAGTCGCGGTCGCCCTGAAAGTCCGGGATGAGGACTTCAACGCGGCAGTTGGGTGCCTGGCGGCGGATTTCTTCAATGACAAGGGCGAAGGCGCGGGCTCCGCCGAGGAGATCGTCGTCGCGGTTGACGCTGGTGATGACAGCGTACTCCAGGCCGAGCGCGGCAACGGCCTCAGCCACGCGGCGGGGCTCGTCGAAGTCGATGGGCTCAGGGCGGCCCTTGGGCACGGCGCAGAAGCCGCAGCGGCGCGTGCACAGGTTGCCGAGCATCATGAAGGTGGCGGTTTTGTGGTGCCAGCACTCGCCGATGTTGGGGCACTGGGCGCTCTCGCAGACGGTGTGCAGATTGAGGGAGCGGGCGAGGCGCTTGAGGTCGTGGTAGTTTTCGCCGACGGGGGCGCGGGCCTTCAGCCACTCCGGCTTGGGGGCGGGGGCTTTGCGGGCGGGCTCAATCTGTACCAGATCCATTGCTCTTATTGTAGCGGGAACGGATTGAGGGCTGTTGCGTCCAATAGGATGCGCGGTCGGCCCGAAGCCCAGCGCTGAAAGTCTCAATTCCGAATGAAACGACGGATATGGGTGTTGGTGTTGCTGGTGTGTGCGGGGCTGGCGGCGCACGCCGAGGGTAAGTCGTCGACAAAGAAGCAGAAGCCCGTGCGGCTGGCGCGGCACCCGGTGGTGGCGCTGACCTTTGACGACCTGCCCGCGGGCGGCGGATTGCCACCCAACCAGACGCGCGCGCAGATTGCCGCGACACTGGCGAGCGAACTGCTAGCGCACCATCTGAAAGGCGTCTACGGCTTTGTGAACGGCGTTGATGTGGCGGACGATCCCGACGAACAAGAGGCCCTGCGCACGTGGGTGGAGGCGGGCATGCTGCTGGGCAATCACACCTGGTCGCATCCCTCGCTGAATGATGTGTCCGCAGCGGCTTTTGAGCAGGAGATTGCGCGCAATGAGCCGGTGCTGGCGCAGTTTGCGAAGGAGCATGACTGGCACTGGTTTCGGTATCCCTACCTGTACGAAGGGGACACGCTGGAGAAGCGGCGCGCGGTGCGCGCATGGCTCAAGGCGCATCACTATCGCATTGCACAGGTGACGCTGAACTTTAACGATGACGACTGGGATGACGCCTACGGCCGTTGCGCGGCAAAGAAAGATGACACGGCGATTGGCTGGCTACGGCAGAGCTATCTCGACAATGCGGCGGAGTTCATTCGCGTGGGGCGCGAGGAGCAGTTGACGGCCTTTGGGCACGAGGTTCCCAACGTGCTGCTGCTGCATGAGACGCCTTTTACGGCGCTGATGCTGCCGGAGTTGCTCCGCGTACTGGACAGGCAGGGATTTCGTTATCGCGATCTGGCCAAGGTGCAGCGCAACCGAGTTTATGCGCTGGACCCGGATGCAGCCTCCGCAGTAGGCGGGCCGCTGCCGAACCAGTTCCTGAACGCGCGGCATCTGGCGTATCCGCCGTTCGAGCCGGAGCCTACAGAAAAGCTTGAGGGCCTGTGCAGGTGACAGGCCCTCAAGGAATCTGCGCGATGCAGTTGAGTTACTTTGCGGCGGTGGCAGGCGCGGGCTGCAGATACTTATCCCACCAGGCAAGCCAGCGCTCGTAGCGGTCGCGGATGTAACTTGGCCGCGTGAAGCCGTGGAACTGGCCGGGGTAGACAACCAACTCCGTGGGGCGGTTGAGTGACTTGAGCGCCTGGTACATTTGCTCTCCGCCGATGAGGGGCACGTTCATGTCGGACGTGCCGCCCATGAAGAGCATGGGCGTGTGGATGCGCTTGTCGATCTGGAAGAAGGGATAGCTGATTTTGAGATAGAGCTGCGAGTTCTTCCACGGCTGGCCGAGTTCGTTGTCGTACTGCAGGATGTACTGATCGACGCCGTAGAACGCCAACGAATTGGCCACGCCTGCGCCGCTGATGGCGGCCTTGAAGCGGTCAGTGCTGGCGGTGGTGTAGTCCGTGAGGATGCCGCCGTAGCTCCAGCCAGTGACGGCGAGGCGGTTGGGGTCGGCAACGCCCAGGGCAACGGCCTTGTCAACGCCTGCAAGCAGGTCTTCGACTTCGTAGTGGCCCCAATCGCCAGCGATGGCCTTGGCGTAGGCCTGGCCGCGGCCGGAGCTGCCGCGATAGTTCACGTTGAGTTCGGCGTAGCCCTTGGTGGCAAGCCACTGGCGCAGGAAGTCGAAGCTGTGCTCGTCCTGCCCATTGGGGCCGCCGTGAATGAAGAGCACCATGGGCACGGGCGAGGCTGCTTTGAAGCTGGCCGGGCGGGTGAGCAGGCCGTGGACCTCGGTGCCGTCCTTGCTTTTGAACTCGACGCCTTCAGTGGGCACGAGGTTGAGCTCGGCAAGGAGCGCGTCATTCTGCGTGCTGAGCTTGCGCAACGCACCGCGCTCGAAGGCGTAGATTTCGCCGGGGGCTTCGTCGTTGGTGTAGAGGACGGCGATGTGCCCGGCGGCGGTGTCCCACGCCATGACAGCTCCCTGCTGCGCGAGCAGGCGCTTGTCAGAACTGCCGGATAACTCGACTTCGGCGGGGTATTGGTTGCGATCATCGGCGACGAGATAGCTGAGATGGCCGTCGGTGGAGTAAATGGGCTCGCGGACGCTGCGGTCCAAGGCCGATGCCGGGTAACTGACCTTGCCATCCAGAGTGACCACAGCGGGCTTGTCCTGCGAGTACTCCAGAAGCGGGAGCGGAGCGCCCTGCGTGTAGGCGATGGACTTTGAATCGGGCGACCAGGCGAGGCGGCCGCCGTCCGGGCCGGTCCATGTAGTGAGCTGGCGCGGCGCGGAACCGGCTTTGGGCGCGACGACAAAGACGTCCGTGTTGTCACTGCGGTCTGGGTCGGCATCGTGATTGCTGACGAAGGCGATCCACTGGCCATCCGGGGACCAGAGCGCATTCTTCTCGTCCACGTTCTTCGATGTGGTCAGCTTCTCGGCCTTCTTTGTGGCGATGTCATAGAGATAGAGCGCATCCCAGTCGTCGTCGCGGATGTAGCCCTTGATGTCCTGCTTGAAGTGGTAGCGGTCAATGACGATGGGCTTGGGCGGCGCGGGCGGCTTGCCTTCCTCGGCATCGGGCTCGGCCTTGGGATGCAGCGTGAGGAGCAGTTTTTTGGAATCGGGCGACCAGAGGTAGTTCTCGATGCTCTGATCGGTGATGCTGGTGAGCTGCTGGGCCTCGCCGCCACGGCGGTCGAGCAGCCAGACCTGTTCTCCCTTGGCGGGACCGGGGCGCGAGGAGAGAAAGCTGATGTAGCGGCCATCGGGGCTGAAGCGCGGCTGCGACGCGCCCTCCTTGCCATAGGTAAGCTGGATCTGCGCGGAGCCATCCCACTTGACCATCCAGAGATGCGTGAGGGTCTTGTCTTCCTTGGTGTCGATCTGGCTGGCGGTGTAGGCCACCCACTGGCCGTCAGGGGAGACGACGGGAGCGCCGACGCGCACCAGGCGGGGCAGGTCGTCGAGCGTGATGCTGCGCTTTTTGGGGGCATCGGCGGCCATCGCCGGGGTGAGAAGCGGAAGCAGCAATCCGAGGGCAGGCAGGGTTCGCAGCGCTGTTCGAAACATGCGGAGAGGGTATCACTCCGCCCGTAAAGCGCGCATGAGAAGTTTTGCTCTGGCTTCAGCGCAGCTTTTCCCGGACTTCGGTTCGGATCAAGTAGAGGAAGAACACGAGGTTGAGCAGTCCCTGCACCAGGGCGGGGGCGACGTGAAGCGTGGAGAAGATCCAGAGGTTATAGCAGGCGAGCAGCAGGACCGCGGCGAGCGCCATCGCCCAAGCCCAGCGGAGCAGGACAATGAGCCCGGCTGCGGCCGTGATAAAAGCGGCGGCAAGAAGAAGAAAAAGCGGTGGATAGTGACGCCCGCCGACAACGCCGAGAATGATGATCCCGGCCAGTACCAGCAGATAGAGTCCAATGGCCGCAAGGCCGGGCAGCGGGAGCAACTCCCGGCGCGGCGGAGCCACGCCAGCGGGCTTGTGCGGGGAGTCGGCGGGATTGTTGCGGGCTTCTTCTGTCATAAGGTGTGGAGATAAGCCAGCAGATCGGCAAGCTGATCGTCCGACATCTGCGTGCCGGGCATGGTGCCGTGCCCGCGCAGGATGGTGGCTGTGATGCGCTCATCCGTGGGCGGCGCGCCGGAGGGCATGGACTGGAGCTTTGTGAGCGCCTGGAGACCCGGTCCGTGCAGGCCCGCGGTGGTGGTGGGGTAATGGCAGCGCGCACAGTCCCGCTGAAAGACCTGGGCTCCTCGCGCTTCCTGGGGCGTCCATTGCGAGGACGGCTTGGACGGCGGGAGGTTGCGGCAACCGGAAACGGCCAGGCCCGCCACGCACAGAAGGGCCGCTACAGAAGCAGGTAGAAGTCGCATACGCATTCGTTTCCTGATGATACAGCGTGCGCAGAGACACCGCGAGCAACCCAGGCCGGCATCACGCGGCTGGCGTGGCTACTTCCACGGCTTCAGGCGCGGCCACATGTCCTGGAGATTGATGCTGAGTCCCACGCAGTGGTAGATGGGGTAGTCCTCGTCCGGGCGCGCGTAGGGATCGACGGGGCGAGCAACCAGCGTGAAGGACTTGCAACTGCGCGCGTATTTTTCCGGCGAGTCCTCGTCCATGAGGATGATGCTCTCGCCGGTGTACTGGCGCGGACCCCATATCCAATAGTTGTTGGAGCCGCTGATGGCCCTGGGCAATCCGTACTTCGGCCCGAACAGGTCCACGGCGCCTGCCTCGCCGTAGTTGGGCGCTCCGATGGCCGTAACTTTCTGCACGTCGGGCGGCAGCGAGTGGTAGTAGTCTGCGACGAGCTTCACGCGCTGCTCCCAGCCCGTCATGTCGGCATAGATCTGGGGCAGGCTGCTCTGCGGCTGATTTTCGAATTTCGGCTGCTGAATTCCGAGCCTCTGCGTGTAGGCGATGTAGGCGGGAATGGAGAGAACCGGGATGATGGTCGGGGCAATCAAGGCTCCCACGGCGAGCACGACAGCGGCATAGGCGGGCCGCGTCCAGCGCAGGCCGCGGCCGTGCGTCCAGCGCTCAAAGAGGACCGCGCCGGCGGCAAACATCACGGGATATGCCGGGGCGACGTAGTAGAACTTGCCCTTGAGAACAAGCATGAGGCCCAGCACGCTGGCGAATCCCCAGCCCAGCACCGCGTAGCGCCTGCCGTGCGCTGAAATAAAGAACCATGCGCCGAGAACGACCAGCAGCGCGGGGATATACCCGATCATCTGCGCCTGCTGGCCCAGATAGGGCAGCGGGGCCAGCATCACGTCGCGGCCATGCTCGCGCACGGAATGAACAAGCTGGACAAACGGGAAGTTCCAGTGCAACTGCCACAGAAAATTGGGCAGGGCGATCACCGTGGCAAGGCTAACGCCGGCCCAGAACCACGGCCGCGCCAGGCTGCGCCGCAGCGGCGACAAGAGCACGCCTGCGAGCAGGCCCGGCACAAGAAAGAGCACGCCGTACTTGTTGAGCAGGGTGATGCCGACCAGCACGCCGATGCGGAGCCAGATTTTCTCGTCGCCGGTCTGCACCAGATCCGCGAGGCACCATGCGATCAACGTCCAGAGCAGCGGGTCAAAGGCGTTCATGGTGAACAGATGGCTGAGCCCAAGGTTGATGGGAGCAGCCAGCACAGCCAGCGCCGCAAGAAACATGGCCCAGCGTCCGCCGCCCAGCTTGCGGGCCAGCAGGGCTGTGAGAAAGATGGCGGCCACGTCTGCCAGCATGGGCAGCAGGCGCAGCGCATAGAGCGAGACGCCGATGGTGTGTTGCAGCAGCCAGGCGATCCAGGCAATGAGCGGGGGCTGATCCATGTATCCCCAGGCCGGATGCTCGCCGCATGCGAGGTAGTACATTTCGTCGCGGAAGTAGCCGTAGTTCGGAGCCGCCACCAGATAGAGCACCACGCGCGCCAGCGCAAGGACGGCCACTGGCGCGAGGCCATCGTTGAGCCATCGCGAGGATGGAGTTGAGGTGGATGCAGGCGATTCAGATGTCACGGGGTCTCCCTTGCCGGTCGCGGCCATGGCAAGCAATGCAATCGAACAGAATCGAACAAAGAGGGTACGCGCGGTTGCGGCGCGGGGTTCCAAGGTGGCGCGCGTCAGTCCTGCAATCTCCTGCTGCTACTCCGATGCGGCGATGGCCTCGCAGATGCGGTCGATTGCCTGCTCCTCTGCCTCGCTGCCGGGGCGGTGGCCGTTGACGAGGATGGAGAAGGCCAGCGTCTTGCCGCGGGCGGTGGTCAGGTAGCCGGAGAGCGCGTTGGTCTCGTCGAGGGTGCCCGTCTTGGCCCACAAACGGCCCTTGAGCGGCGAGTTTTTGAATTGCCGTGACAGCGTGCCGTCTACGCCTGCGATGGGGAAGGTGTCGCGCCATGCCGCGCCCCAGGCCTGGCGAGAAGCGAAGGCGAGCAACTGCGCGTAGGCGCGCGGCGTGATGCGGTCATCCATGCTCATGCCCGAGCCGTCGTAGAAGAAAAAGTCGGCATCGCTCACGCCTGAGTCCACCAGGAACTGGCGTACGACACGTGTGCCCTGGGCGAGGCTGCCGTCGTCTGCGCAGATCTTGCCGAGCAGGCGCAGCAGCATTTCGGCGTGGAGGTTCTGGCTGACCTTGTTGGTGACCTTGATGTCCTGCGCCAAGGGCACGGAGACATGCCGGGCGAGAACGCGGCGGCCATTGAGCGGAACCTCAATGGTGCCGAAATCCAGGCGCTCAAGCTTGAGCGGCATGGCGCGCTCGGCGGCGAAGTCGCCTGTGTCGACGGGAAGACGATGCGCAGCGGTTGCGGAGCCAGTGACGGTGATGCCGCGCTGGAGGAGCGCCAACTGAAAGGCCGCGGCAGTGAACTCCGCGGGGTCCTCGACGGCGAGATTGGCATGAAAGCCGTCGGCTGGCGCGGTGCCCCAGAGGCGCACCAGCAGGCTGCCGGGCATGCGCTGCAGGCCGGGATGCGCGGCCTCATCCCGGAGAGCGATGGTCATGGTGTTGTCCAGCGTGAAGTAGTCGAGATTGGGCTCCCAGACGGCGGCGACGCCCTCGGGCGCGGAGGTGTCGCGCAGGATGCTGAGGCCGATGGTGTTGTCGTTGAAGGTGAGCGCGGAGACCGGCGCGCCGTAACTCCACTGCAGGTCGTCCCATGCCCAGCTTGTGCCATAGGGCTCGTGGAGAAAATAACTGTCGTCGCCGACGATGTTGCCGTCGATTTTGCGGACGCCTTCCTGCAGAACCTGCTGGGCAAGCAGGTCAAGGACGTGCATGGCGCGTGGTTTTGGCTCGGTGGGCGCGGCGGGAACGGGCGCGGTGGTTGTGGCCGCGGAAGGCTCGACATAGGGATACTGACGGGCGCTCAGGGTGGGGTCGCCGGCACCGAGCAGGACAAGGTTGCCGTGGAGCACGCCGGCTGCATCCACCTCGCCGCCAGCGACCACATTGGTGGTCCAGGTGAGCGTATCCACGGGCAGCAGCGCATAGGCGGCGGCAGTGGTGGCGAGTTTGGCATTGGAGGCGGGAGTGAACAGGCGGCCCTCATTGAGGCCGTAAAGCACCTTGCCGTCAAGGGTCATGACGCTGATGCCGAACTCGGCGTGGCTGAGCGACGGCTCAGACAGGATGGCGTTGATGCGGTCTGCCAGCGCGTCTTTGGCCGGAGCGGCGCTGGTGGCGCGGTGCGATGCAGGGCGCGTGGGCCGCGTCTGGGCTTGGAGGCCCGTGGAAGAAAGCAGAAGAGCCGCCAGCAGAAACGCCGAAATCCGCCGCAAAATCGCCATGCCCGGAGTGTAGCAGGAGGCAAAAGCCGGTGGAATGGCTGTGGGACGGGCGACATGCTCTTAGAATCGAGTAGAACTCATCAGGGAACGCTGGAATCAGGATGACCGCATTGACTCGCATGATTTGCCCGTGGAGGCTGCGCACGCGCGCGCTGGAACTGGGACGGCGCACGCTGGTGATGGGCGTGGTGAACATTACGCCGGATTCCTTCAGCGACGGCGGTTTTTTTTTTGACTCGGCTGCGGCTGTGGCGCACGCGCTGGCGCTGCTGGACGAAGGAGCGGACCTGCTGGACCTGGGCGCGGAGAGCACGCGGCCAGGCTCGCGGGCGGGCGGAGCGGCGGGCACGTCGGCGGCTCCGGCGGTGAGCGCGGAGGAGGAGCAGGCGCGGCTGCTGCCGGTGCTGGAAGGCATTCTGAAGGCGCGGGCGGAGGCGATTGTCTCCGTGGACACGTACAAGGCGGCGACGGCGCGGGCGGCTCTGGCGGCGGGCGCGGAAATCATCAACGACGTGAGCGGTTTTTTCTGGGACTTTGGACTGGCTCCCGTGTGTGCTGAGGTTGGCTGCGGGGTAGTGCTGATGCACACGCGCGGGCGACCCGAGGAGTGGCGCGCGCAGCCGCAGCTTGAGCCGGATGAGCTGCTTGCCGAGGTGCGTGCGGGGCTCTCAGCCAGCCTGAGCACGGCAGCCGCCGCGGGAGTTGGCGCGGAGGCCATTGTGCTGGACCCCGGTTATGGATTCGGCAAGCGGCTCGACGAGAATTACGCCCTGCTGGCGCGGCAGGCGGAGTTGCTGGCGCTGGGGCGGCCGCTGCTGGCGGGGCTGTCGCGCAAGTCATTTCTGGGCAGGACGCTGGCTCCGCTGCACGGCGGGCAGGATGCGCCGGTGGAGGCGCGCGAGACGGCCAGCGTGGCTGCGCTGGTGGCGGCGATTCTGCAAGGAGCCTCGATTGTGCGGGTGCACAGCGTGCGGGCGGCGGTGGAGGCGGCACGGATTGCTGACGCGGTGCTGGCGGCGCGCCCCTAACTCAGGAACCAGTCCCACTGCTCCTGGGTGAGCGGAACAACCGACAACCTGCCGATGATGATGAGGGGCGAGCTGGCGAAGATCGGCTCGGCCTTGATGGCGGCCAGCGTTTTGGGCTGCTTGAGGCGCTTGCCAACCTTGACGCGCACGATGGGGACTTTGGGGTCTGTGGGATCCACGCTGAGGACTGTTCCAGTGCCGATGGCGGTGCGCTCGTCGCCGGTGTGGTAGAAGATCCACTTCGTGCCGGCTTTCATTTCGCGTAAATGCTTGACGGCCGTGGGGTTGGTGACGCCGTCCCAGATGGTTTCCTTGTCGCGGAGGAAGTCGTCAAAGGAGTAGACGTCGGGCTCGGTCTTGAAGAGGAAGCAGGCCATGGGGGCAGGATACACGAGGCGTGGCGGTGGGAGCGGGAAGGCTGCGATTTCCGGCTGACGGTCAACCGATGGAAACAGGGGTATCTATTGCGACGACCGGACGGATGGGTTGACTTTCGCGCTGCTAGATGCGGCGCAGTCTACTCATGACAAGCCAAGAAGCCAATGTTACAAACGCCATGAAAATGGTAAAGCTCAATGGATCTCCAACGGGCGAAAGGATTCCCCAAAGTGGACCGTAATGCATCACGATTAGCAGCGTGGCCCATAAGCTGAATCCAACAAGGAAAGAGATCGGGCCAAATCTGCGTTGTTCCCGCGCCAAGTTTCCCGCCCAAAATGCGCAGACAAAAAAGCCAATCTGTATTGTCAGGCCAAGAGCTACGGGTGGCAAAAGATCGTGCAATGCGATCAGGTAACGTAGGTGCGCCAAAAGAACGACGGCAACACCCTCAATGAGAATTGCCGGAACACCAATTGATACCCATCTGCCGAATCGCTCATCTGGAATCATTCGTAGTTCGCTTTCAGTGAGGGATTGCGCACTTTATATCACAACTAAACGGAAGTGCGCGTTCTCACCGTTTGGTCGGCTATCCCGAAACTGCGCGATGCCGCGGGATTCTGGTTCGGATGAGTGCAAGACCTTTACAATCAAAGCAATATGATTCGTTTTTCAACCGCCGGGGAGTCCCACGGAGAGGCGTTGATCGCGCTGATCCAGGGCCTGCAGACCGCCCATGGGGCAGGATACACGAGGCGCGGGGTGGAAGCGGGAGGCGGTGTGGGTGCGGTGATGGCGAGCCGGTCAGCCTGCAATCTGCATTGAGCGATGGATGAGTGGCCTTGGCGATATTGCATGAATCCAGACCGTTCCTGCCTAACGCGCTTATGAGGAGATCAGGCTTCCATAAGGGCAGCCGATCAACTTCGGCGTTGAGTTCGCGCGCTCTGAAAGCTCTTGAGTACTGCCTCGGCGGGCAAGAGAATCGGAATCTCCTTCGAAGTCCCATAGACCATTCGCGTAGAAAGGGCGCCATCGATGACGCTCAGTATCGCAGCAGCCGCCGCCCTTTTGTCGATTGCGAAGGGCTCTAGCAGATCGGTTAGATAGTCGAGAATCTTGTTTTGGTGTTGGATCGCCAGGTGATGGAACGGGTGGGCCGTATCCGGGTATTCGGATGCGATCCGCAGGAACGGGCAGCCGATTATTTCGGGCCGGTTCGCCATTTGCTCGAATTTGATCAGAGCCTCGCGCAGATTCTTTGGGGGAATGGGTTGAGAGAGATAGTCCCAAAGAGCTTGATCGCGGTTTTCGAGGTACGCGAGCACGAGGGCATCCTTGCTTTCGAAATGCCGATAAAACGTCGCCTTGGCGACTTCGGCGATGGACATGATCTTCTCGGTGCCAGTCGCGCGGACTCCCTCCGCGTAAAAGAGCCGGTCGGCCACCTCCAGAATTCTCTGCCGCGGATCGGCTTGTTTTTGTGATTTCATCGGATCCATCTTGACAGAAGACAGACCAGTCTGTCTATACTCATGAAGAATTAGAGACAGACTTGTCTGTCTCGATCGACAGACTGCAGAATCTCGAAAGTGGAGGAAAAATGGCTCATCGCCTCATCAAACCTTTATCGCTGCTCCTGGGAGTCCTGATGTTCCTGTTCGGATTCCTCAAGTTCTTCCAGCCCTTTCGCGGATGGTTTGAAATCCAGATTCAACAGAGTCATCTGCCCCACGAGTCGATTCTTGCGGGCAAGCTGACGGAAATGGTTACAGGCGCCCTCTTCTTACTGCCATGGGTTTGGCGATCGCTGACCGCAAAAGGCAAAGATCAACTCCTGCTGCTTGCGTGTTTGATCCTGTTTACCCAGATGGGCGTGGCAATCTATGTCCACCTGCAGCCGGAGGTGCCTGCCAGCGTTCTTCCTCTGGGTATCAAGCCACCTGTGATTCCCGTTGTCGTTCTCCTCCTCGGATTGCTCACTGCCTTCGGTGTTTGGAAGGAGTGGCGGGCAGAGAAGGCTAGCGATACGCCGAATCAATAGAGTTCGAGCCCAACCATATACCGTCAGAGTAAGGAGCAGCCGTGTCGAACCTGATGAGTTCTTTACCGCTGCCGTCTCAGCAGCAATCCACTGCGTCGCAAAACAACAGGAGCATAGAAATGGCTACCCTCTTCGAACCCGTCCGGCTTGGATCTTTGGTCCTGGCAAATCGTGTATTCATGGCACCCCTAACGCGCAACCGCGCACACGCCGATGGCGTGCCGGGCGAACTCGCGGCGACCTACTACGCACAACGCGCTTCGGCTGGACTTATCGTGACCGAGGCGACGCAAATCTCGCCCATGGGCAAAGGCTACATCGATACTCCCGGGATCCACTCGCCTGAACAGGTGCGAGCGTGGAGCCGCATCGTCGAATCCGTTCATAAGAGTGGAGGCCGAATCTTCCTTCAGTTGTGGCATGTTGGCCGAATTTCTCATTCGTCCTTGTTGCCGAACAATGCACAGCCAGTAGCTCCCTCCGCAATCCGCGCCAATAGCCAGACGTTAATTGCCACGGGTCTGGCACCTGTTTCGGAGCCAGTTGCGTTGACAGCGAGCGGGATCAACGAGACCCTGGATGACTATCGGCGCGCAGCCAGCAACGCAAAAGAAGCAGGATTTGACGGCGTCGAGATTCATGCGGCAAATGGATACTTGATCGATCAATTTCTCAAAACAGGATCGAATCGGCGAACCGATGAGTATGGAGGCGTTACGACCAATCGAGTCCGCTTGCTCATGGAAACAGTTGAACGCGTCCTGGAAGTCTGGGACAGCGGGCATGTGGGTGTTCGAATCTCCCCGACGGGAAGCTTCAACGATATGGCGGACAACAACCCAGTCGAAACCTTCTCCGTCGCGGTTGAAAGACTCAACGGCTATGGGCTCGGTTACCTCCACGTCGTTGAAACGGCGCAGAACAGCAAAGGAAGCAGCGAGGCGGATCTCGCCACGTCGGCTCACCTGAGAACACTTTGGAAAAGTCTCTACGTCGTGAATGGCGGATATGACGGGCTCAGGGGAGAGAGTGCTTTAAGTACTGGACATGCCGACGCTGTCGCATACGGACGCGCCTTTCTGGCCAACCCGGATCTGCCAAGGCGGTTACAGCTCGGAGCAGCTTTGAATGAACCGGACCCAACGACTTTCTACGGAGGAGACGCCGCCGGCTACACAAACTATCCCGCGCTCACGTGAACCGCGCAGCTTGGAAATCACCTTGCTCCGTCTGCTAGTTTCTCCCCATTAGCGCCACGAATCTCGAATGGCTATAGCAGGCCAACTCATTTATCGAGGTGGCGCAGCCATTGATCGCTGGTCGCGCGAGCGTCAGGGTTCGGAGATCAGGAACAGAAAACCGCGGTCGCGAGAATAGCCATTGACATTCAGCGGAAATCCACTACCATACGGTTGTGGATAGGTTAGGTACAACATTTGCGGCTTTGTCTGATCCAACCCGGCGGGCGATGGTCGAGAGGCTCTCCCGCGGGCCTGCCTCTGTGCATGGCTTGACGGAGCCGTTTGCACTCTCGCAGCAGATGATTTCAAAACATATTGCCTGCCTGGTGCGGGCGCGGATTGTAATCAAGACGAAGCATGGACGAGAGAGTATTTGCACGCTCAGGCCGGAGGCGATCAAGACGGTCAGCGACTGGGCGATCAGCTATCGCCAGTTCTGGGAAGAGAGTTTCGACAAGCTGGACGCGGTTGTGAATCGAATGAAAAAAGAGGAGGTCAGAGATGACAAAAAACACGGCGAATGAGACGGAGCGGATGGTTGTCACCAGAGTTTTTGATGCCCCACGCGAACTGGTTTGGAAGGCGTGGACGGACCCGGAATATGTGATGCAGTGGTGGGGGCCCAAGGGATTTACTGCGCCCGTTTGCCAGATGGATTTTCGCGTTGGGGGGAAATTTCTCTGCTGCATGAGAACGCCGGATGGGCAGGAGTTCTGGAATGGCGGTGAATACCATGAGATTGTTCTGCACGAGAAGATCGTCTCCTCGATGTACTTTTCCGACTCGAAGGGAAACAAGGTTGAGCCTGCACAATACGGAATAGAACATGAGGCCATCGAAAATGCGTACGACGTGACTCTCTTTGAGGATTTGGGAAACGGCCAGACGAAACTCACCTTCATTGGAAATGAACCTATGGAGAGCGCGAAAAATAGCGGTCAATTAGAGGGCTGGAACCAGATCCTCGATAAGATTGCTGCGGTTGTTGAGGGGCTGGCGCAGGGCGAGATAAGAAACTGAGGCTTTGACCATCGTCATGCGCGAGCTACGGAACGGAAAGTAACGGCAGGCTATCGCGGAGACCCCGGCCAGGGGCGGTGGCGGCGCGGATTGCCGACGGGGGGCTGGCAGCTCAGTCTTAATCGACGAACCAGTCCCACTGCTCCTGCGTGCGAGGCACGACGGAAAGCCTGCCGATGATGAGGGGCGAGCTGGCGAAGGTCGGCTCGGCCTTGACGAGGAAGCAGGCCATGGGGCAGGATACGCGAGGCGCGGGGCGGGAATGGGAGGCGGTGAGGGTGGCGGGGGCTGGCTAGAATGGGTGGCAGAGGTTCCACATATGATCAGCAACCCGAATACGAAGGTTGTTATAGATCAGAGCAATTTGACCGGTTCCGGTAATGCCGCGCTCTTGCAATCGGTTGCCACGGTTTATATCAACCAGAGAGAGTTTCGTGTCTACGCTCCGTCAGCAGCAAAAGGAAAAGCCATCGATTGGTTGCCGCAATTCAAAATTAGGCGAACTGGCGGATACTTTGAGAACGAAGAACAACAGGACGAATATAAAGAGCTAGCTCGCCACCTGGTGAAAGAAGCGCTGGAAGAACAGTCGCAAAATCAGGTCACGGCGGATGGCACACATCCCGACGGGATTCATTGCAGCGCACAGATTTGCAAGCAGGGGCACATTCAGCACCGCGATGGGATGCCATTTGACCCAAAAGCCCATTGCACAAAGTGCGGTGCCTCTTGTGTTCATGAATGTCAGTATTGCAAGGAGCCGATCCGCGGAAGCCGCATATATCAGGACCCTAGAGCCTACGCTTTGCCACTGTTCTGTCATGGATGTGGCAGGGCGTATCCCTGGATGGAAGACAAGCTCCAGACTGCGCGGCGCCTTCTCGACCATGACGATAAGCTATCGTACGAGGAGCGGGAAGAACTCTGGAATGACCTGCAATACGTGATGTCGGATCCGAAGGCCGACCTCGTGCCTGCGAAAAAGAAGTTAATTGAAATTAACCTAGCGAAGGCGGGTGCTGTTTTGAAGGATGTTTTCACTGATATCGTCGCAAAGACATCCGCCGAGATTATCAAGGGTTGATGGGTCCTTTATGTCAACGATTTGCACCAATTGGCAGGTGGCCTCGATCACACCTGCTAATCCCAACTCCGATGAAGGTGCCCCGGGTCCCTCGCTTTTGGGGACCGAGAATGGAAGCTCGCAATAACCCGCCAGCTCAGATCACTACCGGAAAGTCCGCTAGCCTCCAGCGATTCGGTCTGTTGACTTCAGACTTTGGCACTCATCGACAGGGTTGAAAGCTGTTTGTCACCTCTCTGGAAACTGCGTCAGGGCTCGGCATTCTGGTTCGGATAGGTGCAAGACCGTTACAATCAAAGTAATATGATTCGTTTTTCAACTGCCGGGGAGTCGCACGGAGAGGCACTGATCGCGCTGGTCCAGGGACTGCCGGCCGGCGTGCCCGTTGACCTGAACTTTGTGAACCGCGAGCTGTGGCGGCGCCAGCAGGGCTATGGGCGCGGCGGCCGCATGAAGATTGAGACCGATAAAGCCCATGTGCTGAGCGGCGTGCGGCATGGCAAGACCATCGGCGCGCCGGTCGCCATTGAGATCATCAACCGCGACTGGAAGAACTGGGAAGAGAAGCTGCCGGTGGAGGCGGGCGACCCCGCGAAGCACCAGGCGGTGGCCTCGCCCAGGCCGGGCCATGCGGACCTGGCGGGCGCGCTGAAGTACAACTTCCCTGACGCGCGGTACGTGCTGGAGCGTGCGTCGGCGCGTGAGTCCACCTCGCGCGTGGCAGCGGGAGCCTTTGCCAAGCTGATGCTGCGGGAGCTGGGCATCGAGATTGCGAGCCACGTGATCCGCGTGGGCCGCGTGGAGCTGGAGCGCGCCGCGACGTGGGAGGAGATTACCGCCATCTGCGCCAAGGATGAGGTGCTGCTGAGCTGCGTGGACCCGGCCACCGAAGCGCACATGAAGGAAGAGGTGGAGCATGCCTCGCGCACCGGCGACACGGTGGGCGGGGTGTTTGAGGTGGTGGTGCATGGCGTTCCGGCCGGCCTGGGCACCTATGCCAACTGGGACGAGCGGCTGGACGGGCTGCTGGCCTGGAGCGTGATGAGCCTGCAGGCGGTGAAGGCGGTGGAGATTGGCCGGGGCGTGGTGGCGGCGGAGTCCTTTGGCTCGACGGTGCATGACCCCATCCACTACTCCAGCCAGGACACGGGCAGGCCGACGCGCTTTACCCGCGAGCAGAATAATGCCGGCGGCATCGAGGGCGGCGTCTCCAACGGCGAGGACATTGTGGTGCGCGGCTACCTGAAGCCCATCTCCACGCTGCGCAGGCCGCTGGAGAGCGTGCGCTTTGATACGCGCGAGGCGACCAGCGCAAGCTATGAGCGCAGCGACATCTGCGTGGTGCCCGCGGCGGGCGTGGCCGCAGAAGCCATGGTGGCGCTGACTGTCGCCGGGCTGGCTCAGCAGAAATTTGGCGGCGATTCGGCGCTGGAAATGAAACGAAATTTCAAGGGCTACATCGAACAGATAGGGAGTTACTAAGAAGAACGCATGATTTTGAAGATTGTGAAATATCCCGAGCCGGTGCTGCAACAGCCCGGCGAGCCGGTCACGGAATTCAACGACGAGCTGCGCAAGCTGGTGGCGGACATGTTCGAGACCACCTATGCGTCGCAGGGCATCGGGCTGGCAGCGCCGCAGGTGGGCGTGTCAAAGCGCGTGACGGTGATCGACCTGAGCATGGGCAAGGATCCGGCGCAAAAGCTGGTGCTCATCAATCCTGAGATCATTCTGCGCGAGGGCAGGCAGTATGAAGAAGAAGGCTGCCTGAGCTTCCCGGAGATTCGCGAGAAGGTGCCGCGCGCGGCGACGGTGCGCATCCGTGCGCAGAACCTGGAAGAAAAGTGGTTTGAGATGGACGGCGATGAGCTGCTGGCGCGCGCCTTCCAGCATGAGATTGACCACCTGGACGGGATGCTGTTCATCTTCCGCATGAGCGCGCTGAAGCGTGACATGGTGCTGCGCCACATTCGCAAGATGCAGCGCGAAGGCACATGGTAAGGCCGTGAAACTGGTCTTTTGCGGCACTCCGCGCTTTGCCGTGCCCACGCTGGAGGCGCTGCTGGCCGCGGGCCACGAGATTCCGCTGGTCGTCACGCAGCCCGACCGCCCGGTTGGCCGCTCGCAGGAGATGGCAGCGCCGCCAGTGAAGCAGACGGCGCTGGCCGCGGGCCTTGCTGTAACGCAGCCGGACAAGATTCGCAACAACGCAGAGTTTCGCGCGCAACTGGAGGCGATTGCTCCGGACGCGATTGTGGTGGTGGCCTACGGGCGCATCATTCCGCCGTGGATGCTGGCGCTGCCGCGACTGGGCTGCATCAACCTGCATGCTTCGCTGCTGCCGAAATATCGCGGAGCGGCGCCGATTCAATGGGCAGTGGCGATGGGCGAAACCGTTACAGGCAACACAACGATGCTGCTGGAAGAAGGCCTGGACACGGGGCCGATTCTGCTGCAGCAGCCGATGGCCATTGCGCCGGAGCAGACCGCGGCGGATCTTTTTGACGTGCTGGCAAAGGCAGGCGCTCCGCTGATGGTGGAGACGCTGGCGGGCCTGGAGCGCGGCACGATCACGCCGAAGCCGCAGGACCATGCGCGGGCCACGCTGGCGCCGCTGCTGACGCGCGAAGACGCGCACATGAACTTTGCCGCGCGCACGGCTGCCGAGTTGAAGAATCGCTGGCGCGGCTTTCAGCCGTGGCCCGGCGCGTATGCGATGCTGCACGGCAAGAAGCTGATTGTGCATCGCATGGAACTGGCGCAGCCTGCGGGCGGAACATCGGCAGAGCCCGGCGAGATTTGCATCGAAAACCACCGCATGTTCGTTGCGTGTGCGCAGGGCACATGGCTGGAACTGACTGACGTGCAGCTTGAGGGCAAGAAGCGCATGGCTGCGGCGGAGTTTTTGCGCGGGACGCAATACGCGCCGGGCGCGCGGCTGGGTTGAGCGCCATGGCTGCCGTGTCTCCGGCGCGCAAAGCGGCCTATCAAATTTTGCTTGCGGTGGAGCGCGGGCAGTCGCACTCCGATGATTTGCTGCGCGGCAAAGGCGTGTCTGCGCTGGCGGCCGCGGATCGCAACCTGACGACAACACTGGTGCTGGGTGTGCTGCGGTGGCAACTGCATCTGGATGCCGCGCTGCAGGCGCTGCTTGCGCGGCCCAAGGCAAAACTCGACACGGAAGTGCTGACTGCCCTGCGCATGGGCGCGTTTCAACTGCTGCATCTGGATCGCATTCCGGCGCGCGCCGCCATTGACGAGAGCGTGGAGTTGGCCAAGCAGGCCGGGCATCGCTTTGCCTCCGGCATGGTGAATGCCGTGCTGCGCAAGCTGGCGGCTTCGCCGCTTTCTTCTTTGAACGAGACGGAGCAGGCTGCGGTGGCGGCGCATCCTGCGTGGATGGTGGAGCGCTGGGCGAGTTTTTACGGAGCAGAAGCGACGCGCGCAATCTGCCGCCACGGCCAGAGCCAACCCGTGCACACTGTGCGCGTGACAGGCGCCGACGTGGAAGATGAACTGGCGAGAGCCGGCATCGAGCTGGAGCCAGGCGCGCTGCTCACCGCCGCGCACGCTGTGGTTTCAGGTGACGTGACGGCGACGGCGGCATTGCGCGAAGGCCGCGCGCGCATGCAGGATGAAGGCTCGCAGCTTGTAGCGGAGATGGCCGGGCGCGGCGATGCGATTCTGGACTGCTGCGCTGCGCCGGGCGGCAAGACGCTGATTCTGGCAGAGCGTAATCCGCGGGCGCGCATTGTGGCCTGCGAAGCGAGCGCGCCGCGGCTGGATTACTTGCGCCAGCGCCTTGCGCCGCTGGGTGCGCGCGTTGAGTGCAGACAGGCCGATGCGACCGCGCTTGCGGAGGAATCAGCCTATGACGTTGTGCTGGCCGATGTGCCGTGCAGCGGCACAGGCACGCTGGGACGCAATCCCGAGATTCGCCACCGCCTGCATGTGGAAGATTTGGCGAGACAGGCGGAGAGACAGCGCGCGATTCTTGCCGCGGCGTTGCGTGCCGTGCGGCCCGGCGGGCGCGTTGTGTACTCCACTTGTTCGCTGGAGCCGGAGGAGAACGAGCAGGTGGTTGCGGCGGTGCTGGCACAAGTGCGCAATGCGCGAACGGTTGCGATGAACGCACGGATTACGGCAATGCTCAACGAAGGTCTACTCACGGCCTCTGGTGCGGAGCGGCTGCGCGGATGCATTACGCCGGAAGGCTTTCTGCGACTGCTGCCCGGCATCTTTGACACCGACGGATTTTTCATCGCGGTGATGGAGAAGACTGCCTGAGAAGCGGTGGCCTGCTTATGCGCTGACTTGTATCGCGCTACTCTGCCGGCAGCCGGAGCGTGGCATAGTCGCGGCCCAGCATGGCGCAGAGCGCTTCGACTACAAGCTCGTGATCGGCACGCTGCGGCAGGCCAGAGACGGTAACGCTGCCCACCACGCCCGCGCCCTCCACTGTGAGCGGGAACGAGCCGCCATGCGTGGCGTAGTCAACCAGCGAGAGTCCCTGCGACTCGTAGACAGTCTCATTCTTTGACTTGTCTCGAAGGCCGATTGCATAGGAGCTGCAATGGAACCGGGCGACGACATTGCATTTGCGGCGTACCCACTCCACGTTGTCCGGCGTTGTGCCTGAGAGCGCCGTGTAGAAGAGCGGCTGTCCGAAACGGCGCACGTCGATGACCACGGCGAGGCCGCGCTCGACGGCCATCGTCCGCAGACGCGAGCCAAGCTCCCAGGCCGTCTGCGCGTCCAGGCGCGACAACACAAGCTCGCGCTCCTGCAGTGCTACACGCACAATGTCTTCACTCAATCCCATGCTGACTTCCCTTCGCGCATTGCTCGCACTGCCTGCGCGCTGCTGTTGGATTACTTTGCCACGGTCAGTTTCACTTCTGCTGCCTGGTCCACGCGCGCGCCCGCAGGCGGATCCTGCGCAATAACCGCGCCGGGAGGAACTGGCGGTTTGGGCGGAGCGCTCCCTGTGCCCACCGGCGACACGGGCACATCCACAAAGACAGGCAGCGCTGATTTGATGCCCACCTTGGCCAACTGCGTCTGCGCCGTCACGACGGGCAGGCCGGTCAGATCGGGCATCACAAAGCCGTCGGGAGAATCATCCTCCGGCGCGGCCACCAGCAGATTCACGCTGGGCTGCTCAATGCCCTGGGCATGCGCGGGCGGATCCTGGGCAATCACCGTGCCCTCGGCCGCTGCGGCGTAAGGCAGCCGCGCGGTCACGCCCACCTCAAGCCCTACGCGCCTGAGGCGCAGTGCTGCGAGGCGCTCATCGCTGCCCACGGTGTCTGGCACATCCACCTTTTGCGGGCCGAGGCTTTCAGCCACGCGCACATGCCACTCGCGGCGCACCACGGTTCCCGGCGCGGGCGACTGCGACAGGATATGCCCTGCCGTCACCTCTGCCGAGTAGTAGCGATTGTCCACGTTGAGGTTGAGCCCCATGCCCGCCGCCTGGCTGCGCGCCTCGGCAACGGTCATGCCCTTCAACTCCGGAACCTGCACCTCAGCGCCGTGAATGGCGAAGTGCATGGTGGCGATGGCGGCGAGCATGGCCACCGTGACAAGCAACATGACGAGCGAGACAACGCGAAAAAAGTAGATGAATGGATGCCTCTTCATGGCAGAGGCTCTCCATCGACGTAGACGATCTGATACTCGATTGTGGCTGCCTTCTCAAGCATCTTTGAGATCGAGCAGTACTTGTTCTTTGACAGCGCGACCGCATCTTCAACGGCTTTGCGGCTCAACTGCCCGCGCACCGCATACGTGAGCATGATGTGAGTGAATACGCGCGGGAAGGTTTCAGCACGGGCAGCGAGTGCTGTAACACGCAGGCCGGTGAGCGGTTGACGCTTCTTTTTGAGAATGCCGACCACATCGACCGAAGTGCAACTACACAGCGCCATCAGCACTGCTTCAACCGGGCTGGGACCGTGGGTGTGCTCGGCATCCGCATCAAAGACAATCGTCTTGCCGCTCTCTGCAACCGCCTCGAAGACTTCGTCGTGCTTCCACTCGCTGTGGGCAATCATGTTTGCCATTCCTCTCCCGCTCTAGCGCGTATTGTCCGTCACCGGCTCAGGGTGAATCGTCACCCGATACATCTCCGGATACTCCAGTTTGAAGCGGTCTTCAAGCGCGGTGATGACCTCATGCACGCGCTGCATGGTCAGATCGTCGGGCAGTGTGCAGTGGCATGAGAGATAGATGTGCTCGCCGGCGCGGCCGACGGTGATTTCATGCACGTCTGCAATCTCTGGAAAGTGACTGGCCGTGGCGCGCAACATCTGCTCGATCCTGCGGTCTTCCTCGACCATCTCCTCGGGCTGTTCGATGGTTGCCGGCTCGCTCTCAATATGCGTCAGCACGGAGTGGACCTCCGGCGTCTCGCGCAGAATTTCCTCTTCCAGCGCGCTGACAAAGCTGTGCGCTTCAAGCAGCGAGAGCGTCTCATCCAGTTCCACATGCTGCTCCACGCGCAGACGTCCGTGGTGCGACTGCACGCTGAGCTCATGCACGCTTACGTTGTTGCGCGCAGCCACGGCGCGCACGCGATCAAAGATATTTTCTGTCCTGTCCTGCCGGGGAACGGTATGGATGACCACGTCGGCCTTGGGCAGAGCGCGATGCACAGCCGCGGTGGCCGCGCGCACCAATTCGCCGGTGTGCTCAAAGGTGTGGCGACGAGGCAACGCGAGCGTGAGATCAACAAAGTGTGCGGGCCCGGCGCGGCGGACGCGCGCCCGCTCCACGCTCAGGACGCCGGGCACCTGTTCCACCTCGCGCAGGATGTGCCGCCGCGTTTCGGCGGGAATCTGATCCATGAGTACGTCAATGGTTTCGTGCGCCACCTGGGCGGTGATGCGAAGGATCATGAGCGAGACCAACACGGCTGCGAAGGGATCGGCATACTGCAGCCAGGCGATGCCGGAGATGCTGCCTACCCAACTGGCGAGCAACCCGGCCAGCACGGCGAGCGTGGACCAGATGTCGGAGGCAAAGTGAAATGCGTCTGTCTCCAGCGCCGGCGAGCCGGTGCGCCTGGCCACTGCGCGCAGTTCCCTTGACCGCCAGAAGTCCACGGCAATCGAAGTCACGAGCACGAGCACGGGCCAGATGGAATGGCGCAGCTCCACGGTGTGATGGAAAATCCGCTGCATCGCCTCCCAGATAATCCACGCGCAGGAGACAACCATGAGGCCCACCTCGAAGAAGGCGGAGAGATTCTCCACTTTGCCGTGGCCGTAGGTATGGTTTTCGTCTGCCGGCTTGTCAGAGACGTGCACGGAAAAGAAAGTGAGGACCGCGCCGGTAAGATCGAGGCCGGAGTGGGCCGCATCCGACAGCACGCCCAGCGATCCCGACAGGATGCCCGCACCGAGCTTCAACAACGTCATGGCGGAGGCGGCCACCATGGAGTGCAGCGCCGCACGCTTTTTCTCGGCAGAGTGCTCGGCCGTGACTGCGGCATGCGTACTGGAGGCTGCGGAGGTCATTTCATCTTTAGGCTACAGCGGTGCGCGTGGCGGTGTACAACCCGGCGATGCCGAAGGTGTAGGGCTGCCAGGCGCACTCAGCATAGCCCACGGAGCGCATCAGCGCCAGCATCTGCGGTGGAGGCGGGAAGTTGCCGACCGAGGCCGGCAGATAGCTGTAGGGGCCGTCTTTGCCGCAGATCATGCGTCCGATGGCTGGCAGCACGCGGCGAAAGTAGACGGCGTACGCCTTTCCCATGAGGCCGCCCGGCTCGCTGAAGTCCAGTATGCCCAACTGGCCGCCCGGCTTGAGCACGCGATGAAACTCGCGCAGACCGGCCTCGTAGTTGGCCAGATTCCTGAAGCCGAAGGCGGTCACGACCAGGTCCAGCGACGCGGATTTGAGTGGCAGGTGGAGCGCATCGGCCTCCAGCGCAACGGCGCCGCGGCCTGAGAATTTCTGCGCGCCGCGGCTCAACATGCCACGCGCGAAATCCGCGGCGAGGACGGGACGCGCGCCGGCAGGCCGGCGCTTGAGCAGGGCCATGGTCATGTCGCCGGTGCCGCAGCAGATGTCAAGAATTGCGGCGTCGGGGTTGGAGAGCACGGGACGGAATCGCCGCGCGGTTCGCCACCACCACAGCCGATCTATGTTGGCTGAAAGAATATGATTCAGAAGGTCATAGCGCGGAGCGATGCTGTTGAACATCTGCTGCACGGTCTGCGCAGCGCTGGCTTCGTCCTGCACGCCCGCCGGCTTGGCTCCGCTCACTGTCATCAGGCGTGCCGTTCCTTTGCGCGCGCAATCATGTAGTTGGCAGCGGCTTCAAGCTCGGTGACCGTTACGTCTTCCACCACGCCTGCATCGCCGATGCCTACGGGCAGCACGAAGCGCTTGATGCCGCCCACGTTTTTCTTATCACCGACCGTGGCCGCCACGAGTTTGGCCGCACGCACCTTCAGGGGCGGCAACGGCCCGTAGAGGTACACGAGGCCTTCAAGCCGCTGGAACTGCGCGGCTGAGATGGTGCCGCGTTGCCGCGCCAGATAGAGCGCTGCCACCATGCCCCAGCCCACGGCCTCGCCGTGGAGCAGAACCTTGTAGCGCGTGACCTGCTCGATGGCGTGGCCCAGGGTATGGCCGAGGTTGAGGATCATGCGCAGGCCGCTCTCGCGCTCGTCGCGGTTGACGACGCCGGCTTTCATGCGAATGGACGCGGCAATGACTTTTTCGAGCGCCCTGGGGTCGCGGCCCAGCACCTCGCGCGCATGCTCCTCCATGTAACGGACCAGGGTGCGGTCGCGGATGATGCCTGCTTTCACGCTCTCCATCAAGCCGGCGCGCAACTCACGGTCAGACAAGGTACCGAGCACATCGATATCCGCAAACACCGCGAGCGGATGATGGAAGCTGCCCACGAGATTCTTGCCCTCGGGCAGATTGACGCCCGTCTTGCCGCCGACGGATGAGTCCACCTGCGAGAGAAACGTGGTGGGCACTTGCACATAGGGGATGCCTCGCATGTAGATCGCGGCAAGGAATCCGCCAACGTCGCCCACGATGCCGCCGCCAAAGGCGATCAGCAGCGAGCCGCGATCGGCGCCCGCCGCAACCATCTGGCGCAGCAACCGGTCCACGCTGCCGATGGTTTTGTATTTCTCGCCCGCGGGCAAAAACAAGGCAATGGGCGGCTCTCGAAATGAACTGAGGAATGCCTTGCCCCACAGGGCCCAGATCTCGGGCGAGGTGAGGACGAAGACGCGCCGCGGCAGCCTGCCCGCAACGCGCTGAATGCGCGGCGCAAGGGTTTGCAGCAGGCCGCTGCCCGTCACAACGTCATATTTTGCCGATGGTGTTGCTACTCGTATGGTCTGCACGCTGTCTTCAATCCTAAAGCAAGCGCTGGAAGCGCGCAGCCGGGCCCTGGCGTCTGGGCGCGCCCGCACTAGACATTCTGTCGTTGAGCTCAGCTTCTATGAACCGATCCAGGACAAGGGAATGAGGCTGACGGCGGCCAGAGCCACCAGAAAGAGCATGCTTTGCAGGCCGGTTTTGCGCTCGGCCAGGCTGTAGGCGTAGATGCCTTTGACGACGTTGTTGCTGGCCGCCGCAATCAGAATGGCGGCGGCGGCAATGTTGAGCGGCGTGAGCGTGCCCGCTGCCTGCGTGAGTCCCATGATGAACGGGTCAACATCGCTGACGCCCATGAGTGCGGCCAGCGTGTTCAATCCGCCGCGGCCGAGATAGGTGACGGCCAACTGGGTGGCGACCAGCATGCCCAGAAAGAGCCCGGCAAACAGAAACGCCGTGAGCAGGTCGAGCGGATTCTTGGGCTCAAAGTCGCGCTTCGCCGCCTGCGCCGTTGCGTCGGCACGACGGGTCCATAGCCAGCCGGCACCGACCCCCACAGCCGCGAGCACAAGAAAAGGCACCAGCAGAACGGACATCAACTGGCGGTTGAAGAGCGCCAGCAGTACCACCATGCGCAGGTACATGACGCCGGATGCAATGAGGATGCTGCCTGAAAAAAGATGCGGCTCCTGTTCGCTCTTGGAGCGGCGTGCCATGACGACGGTGGTGACAGTGGAGGAATAAGCGCCGCCGAGCAACGCGGCCAGGACGACTCCGCCCTGGCCTTTGGTGAGCTTTTGCAGAACGTAACTGGCGTACGAGATGGCGCTGATGGCCACCACCACAAGCCACGTCTTGAATGGGTTGATGTGGAAGTGGCTGAACTCCTGGTTGGGAAGTACGGGCAGGATGACGCCGGTGAGCAACAGGAACTTGGCGAAGGTGAGAATTTCATTGGGCGCGATGCGCACGGCGAGCTTTTCAAGCGCGGCTTTCAGATCCAGCAGCAGCAGGCTGGCCACGCCGAGCGTGGTGGCAACCCACAGGTGGTCGTAGCAGATGAGCGCGCCAATCAGGAACGTGGCCAGGCCGGACATTTCCGTGGTGACGCCCGCAGCCTCGGGCGAGGAAAGCTTGTGCCAATACGACAACAGCAGGAAGCCGGCGACAACCAGCAAGCCGATCGTCAGCGGAAGCAGTTGCGTGCCTGAAATAAGAGCAATGGAATACCCGATGAGCCCGATGAGCGGGAAGGTGCGCACGCCGCCGAACAAATAGGTACCACGCTCGGACTTGTGTTCCTCCCTCTCAAGCCCGATGAGGAAGGACAGGAACAGCACGAGAAAAATCTTCAAGGCATCGGGGGGCAGTTGCTGGTATGTCGGCATTCGAGTTGGGCCTCCGGTCCTGTTGTTCTGGCGCACGCGGCGCGGGCATGCGGCAACCACCACTGCGCAGCATGCCAGACAGCTTACACTCTGTTCCGCCTGGATGTCGCTGGGCGCGATTCAACGATTGCCCGCCGCGGTGATAGCCTCAAAGGTTATGGCACTGGCGCAGCAGGTTGACTTTCTGGTGGTGGGCGCGGGCGTGGCTGGACTGCGCGCGGCTGTGGAACTGGCAGATCACGGTAATGTTCTCGTGGTCACCAAGGAGTCCGTTGGCGAGTCGAACACGCACTATGCGCAGGGCGGCATTGCCGTGGCGATGGAAGGCGACGCCGATGTGGCACTGCACCTGAGCGACACCATCGCCGCTGGTGACGGCCTTGTGTACGAGCCCGCAGCCCGGGCGCTGGTGACTGAAGGGCCGCTGCGCGTGGCTGAGTTGATTGGGTGGGGCGCGCACTTTGACGAGGAGAACGGCAAGCTGCTGCGCACGCGCGAGGGCGCACACTCCCTGCCGCGCATTCTGCACGCCGATGGAGACGCCACGGGCGCGGAAATCAGCCGCTCTCTGGCGGCGTTTGCCCGCGCGCATGAGCGCATCCGCTTTTCCGAATGGACGACGGTCACCGGCCTGGTGGCTGCGAATGGCTGCGTGGTAGCCGCTGACCTGCTGGACCGCGAAGGCCGGCACGAGCGCATGAACGCGCGCGCCGTGCTGATTGCCGCAGGCGGCGCAGGGCAGACGTACTCCGACACCACCAACCCCGCCGTGGCGACCGGCGACGGCATCGCGCTGGCCGCGGAGGCAGGCGCTGAACTGGCTGACATGGAGTTCTACCAGTTTCATCCCACCGCGCTGTCCTTGCCGGGCGCGCCGCGCTTTCTTCTCTCAGAAGCGCTGCGCGGCGAGGGCGCGTATTTGCGCAACGACCGCGGCGAGCGCTTCATGGAGCGTTATCACCCTCTGCTCGAACTCGCTCCGCGCGACGTGGTGGCCCGCGCGATTACGCGCGAGGGAATGGGCAGCGGGCCGGGCACGGTGCGCGTGGTTCATCTGGACATGCGCCATGTGAAAAACATCAACCTGCACGAGCGCTTTCCTGGCATCAGCGCCGAGCTTGCACGCTATGGGCTCGACCTGCAAAGCGACCTTATCCCCGTACGCCCGGCGGCGCACTACCTGATGGGCGGCATCCGCACCAGCCTTGATGGCCGCACCAGCCTGCGCGGGCTTTATGCCGCGGGCGAGGCGGCGTGCACCGGCGTGCACGGCGCCAACCGGCTGGCTTCGAACTCGCTGCTGGAGGGGCTGGTCTTTGGCGCGCGCGCAGCGCAGGCTATGCTGGCCGACGGTCTTCCGCTGGTCGCCGTCGATGCGCAGGAGTTGCCTGCCGCACGGCTCTCCGCCGACGAAGAGGAGAAACTGGAAGCCGTGATTGCGCAATTGCAGCACGCGATGTGGATTTATGCAGGGCTGCTGCGCGAAGACTCCACGCTGCGCGAGGGAATGGCCGCGCATGCCGCGTGCGAGGCTGGCCTGGCACAGTTTGCGCACTATGGCCGTGGCAACCGCCGGCTGGCCGAGGCCCATGCGATGAGCCGCGTGGCGCACGCCATTCTGCACTCGGCGCTGGCCCGCACGGAGAGCCGCGGGGCACACTTCCGCAACGACTATCCCCACCGCGACGACGCGCACTTCCAGAAGCACTCCGTCTTGAAGAGGGTGGAAGGTCAGGATGAGCTCATCGTCTTTGAGGCGTGGTAGCGGAGCAACGATCCGGCGGTAATCCACATTCACTTTTGCGCTTCCGCCGGAACGAAACGAGAGTCTAATAAAATCAGGCACGTCTAAAGCTGTTCATTCTCCGTCGCTAGGGGGTGACAGATTGCGGACTCTAAACATCTTGCAGTCCTGGGGCAAGGTCCTGCGCGGCCATACCCCTATGCTCTCGATTGAAATTACGCGTGAGTGTCCCCTGCGCTGCCCCGGCTGCTACGCCTACGGAGTAAACCACCTGGGCGGCGAGATTTCACTGCGCGAACTGAGCGACAAGCGCGGCGACGATCTTGTGCACGGTGTACTGAACCTGGTGGACAAGCACAAGCCGCTGCAAGTGTCGCTGGTAGGCGGCGAACCCATGGTGCGCCATCGCGAGTTGAGCCGCATTCTGCCGGAGCTGTGCGGGCGCGGCATCTACACCATGATCGTGACCAGCGGCGTGATCCCCATCCCCGCCGAATGGATGAATCTGCCGCACTTTACGCTTGCCGTGTCAGTTGACGGCCTGCCTGAGCACCACGACGTGCGCCGGCATCCCGCGACGTATGAGCGCATCCTTTCGAACATCGCCGGGCGCCGCGTCAACATTCACTGGACAATCACTGCGCCGATGCTGGAGCGGACAGGCTACATCGAGGAGTATGTACGCTTCTGGAGCGCGCGAGAGGAGGTGCAGCGGATCTGGGTAAGCCTCTACTCGCCGCAGCGCGGAGAGCAGAGCGCCGAGCGACTGAGCCCTGCGCAGCGCGCGTGGTTGTCGAGCGAGCTGCCGCGGCTCCGCGCGCTTTATACCCGCCTGCTGACGCCGGTTGGATACGGTCAGGCGCTGCTGCATCCGCCCTCGTCGCCGCGAGAGTGCACGTTTTCACGTCTCTCAAAAAATTACTCCGCCGATTTACGGACGCACGTGGAACCCTGCGTTCTGGGCGGCGATCCGGACTGCGCGCAGTGCGGCTGCTCGGCGAGCGCGGCGGCGCACTGGATCAGCGGAATACGCGTTGCCGGGCCGCTGAAGGCAGGGCATCTGCTGCATGGCTCGATGCACATCGGCAACATGATGGCTCGACTGAGAAATACAGGGCTGCCCGCGTGGCTGGAGCGCGACCGGGCTGCGCACGGACAAAAAACTGCCCTGGTGCGGATTGCGACGAAGTGACGCGACGCCGATGATCGACTGGCGGCTCTATCGCTGGTCTGCCCGCGCTGCCCACAACGACACCATCACGGACACCGCCAGAATGGCGCCGATGATGGCCAGCGAAAGCGCGATGGAAATCTCGATCCAGTGCGCGGTCAGCATTTTGAACGCGACGAAGGCAAGCAGCGCACCGAGGCCGTAGTGCAGGAAGCGCAGACGGTCAAGCAGCGAAGCCAGCGCGAAATAGAGCGCGCGCAGGCCCAGCACGGCGGCAATGTTGGAGGTGTAGACCACGAAGGGATGGTAAGACACCGCCAGCACGGCGGGGATGGAGTCCACGGCAAAGAGCAGATCAGTGAATTCAATGGCCAGAATCACGGGCAGCAGCGAACCGGTGCCTACGTGCAGGTGGCGAATCCATCCGGGAATTACGTCGCGCGTTGAGTCGCCCTTGACCAGCCGCCACGCGGCATACATGAGAAAGATGCCGAAGATCCAGGTAATCCACTCGAAGCGCCGCAGCAACGTGATGCCGGCGGCGATGAAGAGTGCGCGCAGGATAACGGCTCCGCCCACGCCCCACAGCAGCGCCTTGTGCTGATTGAGCTCGCTGATGTGGAAGCCCTGGAAGATGACCATGAACACGAACAGGTTGTCGATGCTGAGCGAGGCCTCGATCGTGTATCCGGCCACGAATTCAAGTGCAATCTGATGCCCGTGTGTGGCAGCGATCCAGACGGCGAAGCCCGCCGTGATGAGCACGAGCACGCCCGTCCAGAGCCAGGGAATCAGCTCGCCGTGGCGCGTCGCGCTTCTGCGCCCGGGCAGAAACGAATCGACAGCAAGCAGGACGACCACCGCCAGGTGAAAACCCAGCCACCATGTCCATGAAGCGCCGGCAAACATAGCTGAATGCTACAGGAAGTCAGCGGACAACTGTGAGCTGCACCTGCCGCTGGTTGATGAGGCGGATGGTCTCGATGAACACGTCACCGTCGATGGTCAGGCTGCGCGCGCTGATCTTGTCCATCGTGTCCTGTGCGGTGTGGTGATAGCTGTTGTTGGGACCGTAGTCGAGGTCGATGATATCGATGGACGGCACGCCGCGCTGGACGAATGCCATGTGGTCGTCCTCCACGGGCTCATCCTGCTGGAAGAAGTAGCGCTCGTAGCCGAACTTTTTAGCTGCCTGGCGCACGAGTGAAACCAGCCAGTCGGTGGAGCGGCTTTCGCGCTGGATGTCGAGATCCTTGTCGCCGATCATGTCGGCTAGCATGAAGGCCTTGATGCGGCCCAGCGTGCCGTCGCGGCCCCACTTGGCGGCCAGATGGCGGCTGCCGTAGGTCGAGTCTGAGGCTGACCAGCTTTTGATCGCTTCTTCGCCGTCAAAGAAGACCAGCCACACGGAGTAGCCGTCGAGTTTTTTGCCGTGCGCGGCTTGTTCCCGCAACTGGTCGCCGATGGCCATCAGCAGGCCGGTGGTTGCGGCTCCGTCATTGGCGCCGACGAAGTTGATGTTGCGCAGCGGGTAGTTGGTTTCGTAATGCGAGGCCAGCACGATGACGCCGTCCTTCTTGCCGGGGAAACGCACGATGAAGTTGCGCATGTTTACTGGGCCAATGGGCGTATCGGCGGTGAAGGTGTCTTCTTCAAGCTGGTCGTGCTGGAAGTGGCTGCGCAGGAACTGCTCGGCTTTGAGGTGTCCCTGGCTGGTGGGCCAGCGCGGGCCGATGGCGGCGAACTCGCGCGCATATTCATAGGCCTTTTCGCCGTTGAAGTGCGCCTGCGCCTGCGCAGCCAGAGGAGCAGCCAGCAGCAGTGCCGCCACGGCGCGTTGAACTAAAGAGAAGCGCGTCATTTCGCTGCCTCCTTCGCATTGCGGCGCGAGGGGTGAACCCACCAGGCCACGCCAATGCCGACGAGATAGAGTGCCAGCATGGGGATGGCATAGATGCACATGGTCCACGGGTCGGGGCTGGGCGTGATGATGGCGGCCACCAGAAACACGGCCAGAATGGCGTAACGGATGTTCTTCCACAGAAAGCGTGGGCTCACAATGCCGAACATGGCCAGGAAGAAGATGAGCACCGGCATTTCAAAGCTGATGCCCAGGCCCAGAATCACCGAGAGGAAAAAGGCGGTGTACTCCTCAATGGTGATGATGGGGTTGAATTTGCTGCCGAAGTCCACGATGAGAATTTTGAGCGCGCCGGGCAGCACCCAGTGATAGCCGAAGAAGGCTCCCGCAAGAAAAAGCCCCACGGTAGCGCCCATGAATGGCACCACGAAGCGCCGCTCACGCTGATAGAGTCCCGGCGCAATGAACAGCCACACCTGGTAGAGAATGAAGGGCGATGCCAGAATCGCTCCGCCGATCAGCGACACCTGGAGGTACAGATTCAGGGCATCCATCGGATGCGTGTAGTTGAGCTTGATGTGCAGCCTGTCCAGCGGCTCCTGGACAAAACCGTAAAGGCGCTCGTGGAAGACGTAGGCCGCGATGAAGCCGGCACAGAGGTAGAGCGCGGAGTGCACAATACGCTTGCGCAGTTCCTCCAGGTGCTCCATGAGGCTCATGCCGGGGAGTTCCGCGCGCTGGCTCACTGCTTCCCGCGCCTTGCCGATTGCGTCCGCGGGGTCAACCATTGTGTTGTATTGCCTCCGTGGGGGTCTGGGCAGGTTGCGTTGGCGGCGCGGCGGCGGCGGCCTCAGCCTGCGGCACAGCTTCAGCAACAGCCTGCTCAACGGCACTGGACGGCGCAGCGGCGCTGTCCTCGCTTGCCGGTTGCTCACCTGCGAGGCGCGAAGGCCGCGTGGCCGGCACCTGCTCGCCCGTGGAGGGCGGCTGAATGCGCAGCGTGGCATCCTCTGCCGGGGTTACTGCGGGGGTAGCTTCGGGCGGATAATGCCCCTCGCCTGGATAGGGAGACTCAATTGCGTTGACCGCGGGCGGATCTGCCGATACAGATTCCTGCGTCGGCGCGGTCAGTGCCAGGGTGCGCCGCAGTTCCTCATCTTTTTTGCGACGCTCGGCATCCTCGGCATTCCTCAACTCCTCTTCCATCTGGAACTTGAAGTCGTTGGAGGCTTTGCGGAACTCGTACATGAGCTTGCCGATCTGGCGGCCGATCTGGGGCAGCCGCCGCGGACCGAAGACCACCAGCGCCAACACCATGAGGATGAGCGAGTCGGCCATGCCCAGACTGGCAAATTCAATTGTCGGCGGGGCTCCCATGCAGGCTAATGATACCTGTTCCTTGCGGGCGCTCACAAACTGCGCTGCAAGGCAGCCGCCAGCCCGGGCACCAACGCGCGTGCGTCAGGTGCCTTTATTTCATTTTTGTTAAACTGGAAGGTATCGGGAGCGTTCCTCGCCGGGCAGGAATCGAGAGATCCGCCGGCCCCGAACAGCATCCGTTATGTGAAAGGGCTGCAACAACCCCGTGGGTGGGGCTGCGTCAAACAACCGGTGGCAACGCCGGCGTCTGGAGCAGGCTGAATGCATCCACTGCAGCCGCGTTAGCTTTCAACATCCCCGCCCGCCGTCCTCTCGCAGGCACCGGCCGGGCTGAAGGCGGAGTATGGCGAACCTGATTCTTGATGAGGCCGCGGCGGCCACGACCGAAGCCGGCAGCATGTGCAGCCTTGACCACTATTTGTCACTGCCCGACCACTCGATGGATGAGCGCATCGCAGAGGCGCGCGCCCGGCTCGGCTCCAGCACCATCCTGCTGGGCCACCACTATCAGCGGGACGAGGTGATCCGCTTCGCCGACTTCACCGGCGACAGCTATAAGCTCTCAAAGGCCGCTGCGGAGACGGATGCGGAGTACCTGGTCTTTTGCGGCGTGCACTTTATGGCAGAGAGCGCGGATATTCTTGGCCGCGACGGCCAGCAGGTGATTTTGCCGGACCTGAACGCCGGCTGCTCCATGGCCGACATGGCCGAGATTTCGCAGGTGGAAGCCTGCTGGGAAGTGCTCGAGCACCTTCACCTTTCGGAAGAGACCATCCCCATCACGTATATGAACTCGAGCGCCGCCATCAAGGCCTTCTGCGGCGAACGGGGCGGGCTGGTGTGCACCTCGTCCAACGCCGGCGCGGCCTTCCGCTGGGCCTTCGAGCGCGGCAAGCGCATCCTCTTTCTGCCGGACCAGCACCTGGGCCGCAATACCGGCTACGCCATGGGCATTCCGCTGGACGCCATGCCGGTGTGGGACCCGTGGGGGCTCGAAGGCGGGCAGACAAAGCAAAGCCTCGCCGCCAGCCGCGTTCTGCTGTGGAAGGGCCACTGCTCGGTGCATCAGCGCTTTCTGCCCAGCCATGTGGACGAGGTCCGCGCCAAATACCCGGACATCCGGGTGATTGTGCACCCCGAGTGCCGCTGGGAGGTCTGCCAGAAGGCGGATGCTCTTGGCTCCACCGAGCGGCTGATCGCGCTGGTTGATGAGGCACCCGCAGGCATCCTATTCGCCGTGGGCACTGAGATTCACCTGGTGAACCGCCTGGCCCGGCACGCCGCCTCGCAGGGCAAACACGTCATCACCCTGGACGATACCGGCTGCCTGTGCACCACCATGTATCGCATTAGCCCGCAGCACCTGGCATGGGCACTTGAGAACCTGGTCGAAGGCCGCGTGGTGAACCATATCCAGGTGAAGAAGAGCGTGAAGCACTGGGCGCGGGTAGCGCTGGACCGGATGCTGGAAGTGAAATAGGGCTGGCAGAAACCAAATTAAAGACCATTTGCCACAACTAATTTTTCGAATTTACGTTGTATCTTAGTAACCAAGGATGTCGCCATGAAGACGTTTACCCTTGACGAAGCGCAATCTTTACTGCCGGTGCTGGAGTCGCTGCTGAAGCGCGCCATTGAGTGCAAAACTTCCGCAGAGCAGGCCGAATCCGACATTTCCGAGCTTGCGCAGCGCATTTACCTGGCTGGCGGCATGCGTGTGGATGTTAGCAAAGTAGCCAAGATTCGGGCTGAGGCTGAGACGCACCTGCAATGCGTTCGCGAGAGCGTTGCGGAAATGGACTCCATCGGCGTACAGGTGAAGGACCTGGAATCCGGGCTGCTCGATTTTCCCTGCCGTCTGGACGATGAAGTGGTGCTGCTCTGCTGGCGCATGGGCGAGACGACGATCGAGCATTGGCACACGATGGAATCGGGCTTCAAGGGCCGCCAGCCGGTCGATGAGCGCTTCCGCCGCCGCTCCAACCCCAGCAGGCGGCCCAACTAGGGCTTTCCAGACGCGCACGCCAGAGTCAGCAGCCCGTGTACATTTCCCAAAACGAAGTTCGCGGTGTCCTCACCTACGAAGCGCTGATTCCCGCCATTCGTCAGGCTTTGATGGACTACTCCGCGGGGTTGGTAATTCAGCCGCCGCGGACGATTCTGCGCGCGGGCAATGCCGAGGGCGCCAACAACGGCTGGTTTGCCGTGATGCCGGTTATCGCCGGCGACGTGATGGGCGTAAAGACCGTTACCTTTTACCCCGGCAACGCCGGGCTGGGCCGGCCCACGCACATGGCGATGATTGAGCTGCTGCGCCGCCAGACTGGCGAGCCGCTGGCCCTGATGGACGGCACCCTCATCACGGAAATGCGTACCGCTGCTGTTTCCGCCGTCGTCTTCTCTGCGCTTGCCCCGCTCCATTTTGAAATAGCCCCGACCAGCTTTGGCATTCTCGGCTCGGGCGTGCAGGCGCATGCGCACATCCAGGCGCTGCGGCTGGTGTGGCCCGCGCTCAACGACATTCGCATCTGGAGCCGCACCCCGGCCAACGCCGAACGGCTGGCAGCGGAAACCGGTGCGCGCGCCGTCACCGTGGAAGAGGCTGCCGCCGCGGACGTAGTGCTGACTGCCACCAGTTCTCCTGAGCCGGTGCTGATGGGCCGATGGCTGGCGGCAAACGCGCTGGTGCTGGCCGTGGGAGCCACGGGCAACACGCTGCGCGAGCTGGACGACGAGGCCATGCGCACAAGTTTTGTGGTCGCCGATTCACGCTCTGCGGTGGAGCGCGAGTCAGGCGACGTGCGGCTCTCGGGCGTCAGCGTGGGAGCCGAGATTGGCGAGGTTCTGGCCGGTTCCGTGGCCATTCGGCGCAATGGGCGCATCGTCTTCAAGTCCGTGGGCCTGGCCATTGAGGACCTGGTGGCTGCACGGCTGGTCTGGCAGGCGCGCGCCGCCACATCCTGAGAAGTAACCCCCTGAGTCCAGAGCGGCCGAGCAAGCGATTCCGGCCTGCGTGCGTCTTTTGCGACAGGGGTGGAGTTGTGCTCTCTTGCCGTGGACCACACTGGGACGCAGCATGGCCCGAGACGATACCCTTGTGTCTGGCGGCAGAAACCCATGGGGCTGCGAGCCCACGACGCCGGCAACCCACGGAGCCGGAAACCAACGACGAAGGAGCAGCAATGACGATTGGAAAGTGGGCAAGGCTGGCCCTGATGACAGTTCCGCTCCTCTCTGGCTGCAAGGGTTTCTGGCAGGACCCCTACACCAGCAGCGGCGGGGGCGGAGGCACGGGCACAACCACCCTCTCCAGCGGCATCTTCTATGTGATGAACGTGCTGACCAGCCAGATCGCGGGCTACTACGTCAATGCCGGCGTCATTACTGCTGTTCCCGGCAGTCCGTTTCCGCTGCTGGCGCCACCCTTCGCCATGACCGTGGCGCCGAACAATAACTTTCTCTACGTGAGCACCACCAACGGCATCTACCTCTACACCATTGCCTCCAACGGCCAGCTCACGCTGGGCAATGCGCAGAGTCCCATCTCCTCAGACCAGGCCGCCAGCATGCAGGTGGACGCAACAAACTCCTGGCTTGTGGACACGATCTCCAGCCAGCCCTACGTTTATGCGATCCCCATCAACCCTTCCACTGGCGGAGTCACCTCGAGCTCCGAGCAGTACACCCTGCTGCCTGCCTCCACCGTGCAGCAGATGACCTTTTCACCGGATAATACGCTGGTGCTGGTAGCGATGGGCACGGGCGGCACGGCACTTGTCCCCTTCAGCGCGGCCAACACCAATCCGCTGGGCACGGTGAGCACCATCGCCCCCAGGAACGCAGGCGGCGCGGCGCTCTCGGTGGCCGTGGACCCCTACGCCAGGCTCTTCTACATTGGCGAAACCGTCGCCACGTCGGGCTCAAACTCGGGCGGGATACGGGCCTTCAACTACGGTACGTTGAAGGAGCTTACCGGATCGCCCTACCCCAGTTCAGGGCTGGCTCCCTACTCGATTCTGCCGGTCTTTACCGGCGACTATGTCTACGTGGCGAACCGGCAGACCAGCAGCGGTACCACCGGCGTGATCGGCGGCTTTTCCATCTCGACAAACAACTCCGCCTTTTCGCTTACCGCGCTGGGCAGCACCTTCACGGCGGGCGCGCACTCTGTTGCGATGGCCGAGGACAACAGCGGCAATTTTGTGTTTGTGGTGAATTACGACGGAAGCCCGGACCTGATGGGCTACGTATTCGACGCGACCAACCCCGGCTATCTTGACCCGGTCATCTCCGCGGCCACCGGCACTGACCCCGTCCAGGCCAGCGGAATCGCCGCTGCGCATTGAGGGCCTGCTGCCGCAAATCCGCGCGGCGAGGCACGCGGACAGTTGATCTCTGCGCAGTGCTATTCTCATAGGGACCGCCAGTGGCTGCTCTGACTCGATTTCCGATTCCCGCCGCTCCACTCCTCAAGCGTATCTGGCCTTGGACAAGCTGCCTCTTTATTCTTTATTTTCTTGTGCTTGCCAGCGGATGCGGCCGCATGCGCCACGAGCAGCATGAGACGGTCTACGTCTGGACCCGGCAGATGTACCTGCGCGACCGGGTCGCCGCCGTCTCCAACCGCGTGGCCGAGGTAACCAACGGCCAGCCGCTCGAAGTTCTGGAGCACGGCCGCCGCTTTCTCAAGGTGAAAACGCAGAAGAACGAGATTGGCTGGATTCCCGAGCGGGCTGTGATCGACGCCAAAATCTACGACGATTTTGTGCAGCTCGCCAGCCAGCACAAGAGCGACCCCACCGTCGCAACCGCGACGATTCGCGACGACATTTACCTGCACCTGACCGCCGGGCGCGACACAGACCGCTTCTATCTGCTGCCCGGTAACGCCAAAGTGCAGATGCTCGTGCGCGCCTCGATTCCCAGAACGCCTCTGCCCGGCCCCGGCGCCAAACCTGCCGCTCCCGCCAAGCCCGCGGAGCAGCGCCCCGGAGAGCCGCCCGCCGCTTCTGCCGTGATCATGGAAGACTGGTGGTTGGTCCGCGATGCCGCAGGCCGCACGGGGTGGATGCTGGGCAACCGCGCGGATGTGGATGTGCCCGACGAGATCGCGCAATATGCCGAGGGCCAGCGCATCGTGGGCGCTTACGTGCTCGCCAGGGTCAACGACCCCGAAGCCTCCACGCCCAACCATGAAGTGCCGATTTACGTGACCGTGCTCAGCCCGCCAAAATCCGGACTGCCGTTCGACTTCGACCAGATCCGCGTGTTTACGTGGAGCCTGAAGCACCATCGCTACGAGACGGCCTACCGCCTGCACCCCATTGAGGGCTACCTGCCGGTGCAGTTGTCGTCGCAGCCGGGACCCCATGGCACGGAGCCCGTCTTCAGCTTCCAGATCTCCAGCTCGGCCGATGTCGCCATTGACCCGGAAACCGGCATCGCTCGCCCGGTGAATCCGCGCACTATCAGCTACGCGCTTCGGGACACGCAGGTCCGCCGCGTGGGCACCGATCTTGCCCCGATTCCTATTGTTCGTTCGCCTGAAGAAAAAGCCGGGATGCCCAAAGGCGCAAAGAAGCGACGCTAGCCGCGCTGGCGCAGGGCATGCTCCACAACGCGAAACATGTCCGACTCGGGTGCGGGCTTGCCGGTCCATATCTCGAACTGGCGCGCGCCCTGCTGCACAAACATCTCCAGCCCGCTGACCACCGGAATTCCGCGCGAGCGCGCCAGCGTAAGCAGCGGCGTCTCCAGCGGGTTGTAGACCATGTCAAAGACCAGTCCGGCACTCAGCTCATTTTCGGCAATCGGCAGCGCCTGCTTGATGCCTTTCATGCCGCAGGGCGTGGAGTTGATGAGTACGTCAAAATGCTGTTTGACAAAGGCCTCATGCTTCAGCGACCTGGCCTTGGCCTGACGGGCAAGTGCCACGGCGGTCTCATGGGTGCGGTTGACAATGAAGACCTCCGCGCCCTGCTCCACAAGGCCAAAGACTGCGGCCCGCGCCGCGCCGCCCGCGCCCAGCACGGCAACGCGCGCGCCCTTCAGGCGCAGCCGCTTCTCCAGCGGCCTGACCACGCCGGCCACGTCGGTATTGAATCCGTAGAGCTTGCCGTCGGCCCCCGTGCGCAGCGTGTTGCAGGCGCCGATACGCGCCGTCAGCGGGTCCATGTTGGCCAGATGCGGCAGCACTTCCTGCTTGAGCGGCATGGTGACAGCCACGCCCGCCAAGGGCAGCTCGCGCACCACGGTCAGCAGGTCGTCCAGCGCGCGCACCTTCAGGGGAAGCATGATGGCATTCACGTTTTCGCGGCGGAAGGCCACATTGTGCATCAGCGGCGAGAGCGAGTGGGAGATCGGATTGCCCGCCACGCCAAAGACGCGCGTCGCCTGGTCGAGCTGCTCCACGCGGTAGAACTCGCGCAGGGTGCGCGCACTCACCTGGCCGGGAGCGGTCTCCGTTCCGTCAGAAAACGATGCGAAGGTAAATGCCGCGCCCGCCCGGGGGCCCAGCACGCGGCTTAGAATGCCCTCCTCGCCCATGGCGATGCCCACGACGTGCGCGGACAGCGAGCGGTCTTCGATGAGCCGCAGCACGGCAAGATTGTCGGCCAGCGACCGGGCGGTCGAAACCACTTTGACGAAGTCCGGCCTGAAGGCTTCAATGCGGTCCGCGGCCTGCTCCAGGCTGCGGGTGCGGGTGAAGTCGTGAAAACTGACCAGGAGCGCCGCACCCGCGGCTCGCAGCTTGGCAAGCTGCGCGGGTTTGGCCTCTTCGGCAGACTCGACTTCAAGATCGACAATCTGGCAGCCAGCCAGGGCGGCGTCCGCCAGAATCGCCAGTTCCGCAGTCAGGGAACCGGCAAAGTTGCCGCCGTTCTGCTTGCGCCGGCAGGTGGCGATAGCCGTCACATCGCGATGCGCGGCCATAAAGTCCTTGAGCTTGGGCAGCACCGCCGCCGGCTTGGAGAGCGAGTCCAGACGGAACTCGAAAAACTTCGAGTCCCGCAAAGCGGCTTCAGCCCGCTCCAGCATCTCCGCCGGCGAGCCGGCCTGGATGGCCACGCACAGCTTGCCCAGGCGCAGGCGCGGACCGGCGGTGGGCGTGGAGGGCGCGATGGAGGCGGCGTGAGGCATTTGCGTCAACTGACGCATATTAGACGGGTTGTTGCACGGATGCAACCACTTGTGTGCATTTCTTTTCGATTGACTGCCCCACGCCGCCCCGCTGTGGCAATCTGGAACTTCGGAGGATTGTCCCCTTATGTCCGCTGCAACCATCGCTGCCACCGCCCTTACCCAAGACCTGCACGCCTGGGAGGCGGGCGGAGCCGCCTCTGGCAAAGCGCTGACCGCGTGGGTCGATGCCCGCCTGGCCCTGCATGAGGCAGCTCTGGCTGCCCTGCTTGCCGTCGAAGAGCCGCGCACGCCTGAAAATTCACTACGCCTGTATGACGTGGTGGTGGAGCAACTTAGCCTGGCCGGTGCGCAGGCAGGTGTGCTCAACTCCGTGGCCGCCGACAAGGGCGTCCGCGACCAGGCGCAGCTGGAGGCTCAGCGGGTGGCCATGGCGGCCAGCGGCCTGAGCCTGAACCGAGCCGTGTATGACGCGCTTTCTGCCATCCGCCTGGATGGAGCGAGCCCCGCGACAAAGCACTACCTGGAGCGCACTCTGCTGAGCTACCGGCTGGCCGGCGTGGACAAGGACCAGGCCACCCGCGATCACCTGCAGACGTTGCATGAGAAAACCACCCGCCTCTCGCTGGAGTTTGCTCGCAACATCCAGGAGGGCGCAAAGACCGTTGAAGCCACTACCCCAGAACTCGACGGCCTGCCCGCGGATTATCTGGCGCGGCATCAACCGGATGCCGAGGGCCGCGTAACCCTCTCGACCGACCAGCCCGACATGCAGCCGGTGATGACCTTCGCCGCCAGTGCGGCACTGCGCGAGCGCATGTTTCTGGCCTACAACACACGCGCATATCCGGCGAACCAGCAGATTCTGCTGGACCTGCTGGCTACGCGGCAGGAGATTGCGACCATCCTCGGCTTCCGCAGCTGGGCCGATCTCGCCACCGCCGACCAGATGATGGGCTCGGCGGCCAACGTGCGCACGTTTCTGACGCGACTCGACGAGGCCAGCCGCGAGGGAGCCCACCGCGAGCACGAGCTGGTCCTGAACTTCGCGCGCCAACAGCAGGCGGGACTGGAAGCCATCGACATCGCGAGCCGGGGCTACTGGTATGAGCTCTTCCGCCGCTCGGCCTTCGACTTCGACTCGCAGTCGGTGCGCCCCTACTTCCCCTATGCGCAGGTGGAGGCAGGCGTGCTGGACACGGCGGCGCGGCTGTTCAAGGTCGAGTTCCGCCCCTCGTCCGCGCAGGGGTGGGATCCGTCTGTTTCGGTCTTCGAGGTCATTGAGGGCGGCAGCGTCGTGGGGCGCTTTTATCTGGACATGCACCCGCGCGAGGGCAAGGACAAGTGGTTCAGCGCCGCGCCCGTGGTGACAGGCGTGCGCGGGCGTTACCTGCCTGAGGCCGCGCTCATCTGCAACTTCCCTGGTGGCGAGGCGGACGACCCCGGCCTGCTGCAATACAACGACGTGGTTACGTTCTTCCATGAGTTCGGCCACCTGATGCACGCCATTCTTGGCGGACAGACGGAGTGGGCGGGCGTGTCGGGCTTTGCGACCGAAGGCGACTTTATCGAAGTGCCATCGCAGATGCTCGAAGAGTTTTTCCGCGACGAAAAACTGCTGCAGTCCTTCGCACGGCACTACCAGACAGGCGAAGTTCTGCCGTCGGAGACGATCAGGAAAATGAAGCTGGCGGGCTCGTTTGGACGCGCGGACTGGGTGCGCGCGCAGCTCTACTACACCAGGCTCTCGCTCGATCTGCACGACCAGGACTCGGCGGGACTGGACCTGGACACCACGACGAAGCGGCTCTACCAGAGCCTGCAGCCGTGGACGTGGCTCGAAGGCAACCGCATGTATGCCAGCTTTGGCCACCTGACGGGCTATTCGTCGAACTACTACACCTACGCCTTTGACAAGGTGATTGCGCTGGACTTCTTTGCGCAGTTTGATCCGGCAGACCTGCTGGGCTGCGATGCAGGCAGCCGCTACCGCAAGGCCGTGCTGGAGCAGGGCGGCTCAAAGCCGGGGCGCACTATGGTGCGCGACTTCCTGGGCCGCGACGAGGAATTTGCTGCCTTCAGTAAGTGGCTGCATGAGGAGTTTGAAGGCGGGTTGATCTTCACCGATGCAGTTGCGCACGGCGAGTAAATAGGAGTGTCATTGGGCGGCTTGAAATGATCTGGTCGGCACTCCGCACAGAAGCTCAGCAGTTGCAAGAGCAACTGCGCATCGCATGCGTTTGAAGCAAGGGGCAGCGCCATTGTGCTGCCCCCTTGCTTCAGGATTAGCCCTTGCCCTTCGGCGGGAAGTAACGGAACATCCGTTGGATGTCCGCGTGGAGTCTCTTGCGGTTGGTGTCAGAGTTGTTTGACAGCTGGCCCCTGGAGACTCCGCGCCACAGCAGCGCCTTGGAGCTTGCGTCAAACATATCAATGACCACGTGCGCCTTGCGGACGTCGGTTGTGGTCGTGGTTTCGTCTCCGAATCCACCGCCAGGCATCCCCCAGCCGCCCCAACCCCAGCCCATGCCCCAGCCGCCACCCATCCCGTTGTAGTAGGTTTCAGCTTCCTGCTCATTGTGAATGTTATCGGTGGCCATGACGGTGACCTGGCCGCCGGATGGGACTTCCTTCCAGCCCGCTTTCTGCAAAACACTGCCGACGGATCGCTTGATGCGATCGGCATTCAATTCATTGGAGACCTTCACGGAACCCCATGAGTAGGTGTGAAAGCTTTCGAACTTAGCCTGATGGTTGTAATCGACTTTGACGCTATCCGCAAATGCGGACGTTGAAACAAATGAAGCGGCTGCGCACAGAGCCGCCACTACGGCAAATCGTAACTTCATAGTTTGAGGAACCTCCATCTTCTTCCGCTCTTCCAGTGACTAATAAAGATGCGAGAAGAAGCAGAAAGGTAGCCTTAGGTGGATGCGGAGTTTGCGCGCGGGCTCCGATAACTGCGAGAGATAGTTTCGGCTGTGCGTGTTTTGGGGAGGTATCCCTGTGCTCGCGCATCCGGCTTTCTGCCAGCCGATGCATGCCTATGCTCCGGTTGAGCAGGCCGGGCGTGCGCACAGAGCGGCCACCGCGCGAACATGCAGCCTTTGTCACAGAGCGCACGAATCGGATCCGTGCATCCGCTATGATGAAACGCGATGGCGAGCACACGGGACTACAAAGGCAAATGGGCGCTGGTTACAGGAGCCAGCGCGGGCATTGGTGCGGCTTTGGCGCGCGAACTGGCAACACATGGCGCACACCTCATTCTCACAGCGCGGCGCACGGAGCGGCTTGAGGCGCTGGCCGCCGAGCTTACGGCCAGGGGCACAAACGTGCGCATCATCGTCGCGGACCTGAATGACCCTGATGCGCCGCAACAAATTTATGACGCCACCGAAGGCGCGGGCCTGCCTGTGGAGATCGTCATCAACAACGCCGGCCTCGGCCAGTACAGCGCCTTCCATGAGAGCCCCATTGAGCAGGAGATGAGCCAGATTCGCGTGAACTGCGAGGCGGTAGTGCGCGTGGCGCGGCTGTTTATTGCGCCCATGGTCAAGCGCCGCCGCGGCTGGATGCTGGTGGTGGCCTCGACGGCCAGCTTTCAGCCCGTGCCGTACATCTCGACGTACGCGGCGACCAAGGCTTTTGACCGCATTTTTGCGTTGGGCATCGCGGCGG
The DNA here is from genome assembly GCA_021780075.1 of Acidobacteriota bacterium. Taxonomy (GTDB): domain Bacteria; phylum Acidobacteriota; class Terriglobia; order Terriglobales; family Acidobacteriaceae; genus Telmatobacter. Next base: position 11,888 of record JAJXZL010000035.1, on the reverse strand, counting down.
AGGTGGCGCGCTTTGGAGTGAAGGTGACAGCACTGTGCCCCGGACCGACGGAGAGTGAGTTCTTTGAGGTCGCACGCGCAGAGAAGTTCAAGCGACGGGGCATCCAGACCGCCGAGGAAGTGGCGCGGCAAGCCGTCGCGGCGCTGGCGCGCGGCCAGCGCACGATCATTCCGCACCTGAGTGGCCGGTTCACGGCGCTGTTGGTACGCTTTCTGCCTGTCTCCCTTATCACCCACTTCATCGAGCGCGCTGCGCGGCCCAAATCCGACGAAGCATAAGCGACTTGCGGTCCAGCACCGCCGCAGACGAGAATGGCTGGCGAGAGAGGCCCGCAATGCAAATCAACTTCCCTGCCACACTGCTCTTGTTCGCAATCGGTGCGTCGTGCCTTCCCGGCCTGTCGCAGACTGAACGCAAGACCACACCCGGCCCCGGCCCGTATGGCGTGATGCAGGCCATGTTTTTTGTGCATCGCCTGGGCACCGATCATGCCGAAGGCGTAACCACGATGGACATGAATGGCGACGGACGGCCCGACATTCTGAGCGGGGCGTACTGGTATGAAAACCCCGGCCCGCAGGGCGGCGAGTGGAAGCGGCACCAGTATCGCGAGGCCGGCACGCTGAACGAGTTTGTGAGCGACTGCGGCGAGTGGGCCATTGACGTGAACCACGATGGCGCGCCGGATGTAGTCACGGCCGGCTGGATGCTCAACGGCATCTGGTGGTATGAAAATCCCAAGAAGCTGGGCGCGGTGTGGAAGAAGCACTTCATCACCGACAGTTATGACACCGAAGGCGGCTGGGAAGCTGACATCAACGGCGACGGCAAGCCGGACCTGGTCTTTTCGCACTACGGCCACATGGGCGTGCTGTGGATTGACTTCTCCGGCGCAGAGCCGAAGGTGCACCACGTGGGCGGCCGCGCACAGGATGGGCACGGCATTGGCGTGGCCGACATCGACGGCGACGGCAAGGCGGACATCCTGACGCCGAACGGCTGGTTCCGTCAGATTGATGCCAACAAGGACCAGTGGGAGTGGCATCCCGACTGGCAGATGGACGACGCCGGCTTCCCCATCATCGGCTACGACGTGAACAACGACGGCAAGACCGACGTGATCTATGGCCAGGGCCACAGCTACGGCATCTATTGGCTGGAGCAGCAAGGCAATGGCGCCAGCCGCCACTGGATCAAACACACCATCGATGAGAGCTTCTCGCAGGTACATGCTTTGAAGCTGGTGGATATCGACGGCGACGGCCAGCCTGAACTGCTGGCGGGCAAGCGCTACCGCGGCCACTCTGGCAACGACCCCGGCTCCCACGATCCGCTGGTTGTCTATTACTACAAAATCGACCGCAAGACCGGCCAGTTTACGCGCTATGCCATCTCAGTGAACGGCACTGCGGGCGCGGGAACGCAGTTTGTGACGGAAGACATGGACGGCGACGGCGACCTGGACATTGTGACGGCAGGCAAGACCGGGGTGCACTTCTTTGAGAATCTGAAAATCAACAACGTGCCCAAGGCGCAGCGCGAGAAGGAGTTGCTGCTGGACACAAACTGGCCGTTCCCCGGCGAGGGGCCGACGGCGAAACAGGAAGAGGAACCCAAGCAGTAGGCTCACAGAGGCGGACTGGAAAGCGAATCGCGCGGGACGGGCTGAATGCAGAAAATAATCTGCCCGCCGCGCGATTTGTTTGCTCCGGGCAACCTTCTTGAAGCAGATGACGTCTGACCAAGTAACATGCAGAGGCTTCCCCGATGAAGTTCCTTCCGAGATAGGCGACCATTCTCCCACGAAGGTCTGGTGACGGACCTCTTCTCTTGAACCCTCCAGGTTTCCCTCCTTTTCAATGCCTCTCGAGCGGGCCTGCCGGAAGGCAGGCCCATTTGCTCTCCCGCTCCCGTCCATCTGCCTGCCCGTTACAATCGGAATGTGAAGCCGTCCCGCATCCAACGCAAAACCAGTCCTGAGACCGCAAAGCAATCGTCGGATATTGAGGCGATCGACGCGCTTTTTGATGCCGCCGGTCTTGAGCGCAAGCGTCGCGGCAAGCCTGCGGGCATCACGCGCCGGCTTCGCATGGAGCGCGCCATGCCGCAGGAGCTCAGGCTACCCGCGCCGGAGCCTCGCGTGGCCGCCAACGGAGTGCATTGGCTGGCCGTTCCAGCATGGCAGCGGATGTCCTGGCTGTGGCACGGCTTCAGCACGCGCAAGGGTGGAGCCAGCCGCGCTTACTGCGCCGACGATGCGCCCGGCGAGATGAATCTTGGCTTTACAGCCGTTGATGATCGCGCGGCAGTGGCCCGCAACCGCCGCCTTTTTGCGCAAGCCATCACCGGCAGCACAGCCACTCCGCTGGTCACGCTGCGCCAGGTCCATTCCAATGTAGTGGTTGTGGCGGGCGCGGCGGATGCGCTGCGCGAGCGGCCCCGAAAGGGCGATGGCGTGATGACTGCGGAGCCCGGCCTGCTGCTGGCTGTGCAGACCGCCGACTGCATCCCCGTGCTGGTGGCCGATCGCAAGAGGCGCGTGGTAGCGGCCTTCCACGCAGGCTGGCGGGGAACGGTGAAGCGCATTGTGGAGACCGGCATCGGGCGGATGCGGTTCGAATTCGGCTCGCGGCCCGAGGACCTGGTGGCCGCCATCGGCCCCGGCATCGGCGCCTGCTGCTACTCCGTCGGCGAAGAGGTGCTCTCCATCTTCGAATCGCAATTCAGCTACGCACGGGCGCTCTTTCGCGAGGTCTATGACTCCGATCCGGTGCGGACCCGCTACCCGATGCTGTTCCTGACGCAGCGCGCACCGGGGCACTCGCCCATTGGGCCAAGCCTGCATCTGGATCTGATGGAAGCCAACCGCCGCCAGCTGCTGGACGCGGGGCTCAAGCCGCGCGCCATCAGCGTGGTGGGCGGCTGCACAAGCTGCCAGCGGGAGCTGTTTTTCTCGCACCGCGCCTCGCACGGCCACGCCGGACGCATGCTGAGCGCCATCGGCATCCGGGCACGCTGAGACCGCCCCGAATTGCCAGGGATGGGGTGCCTGCAGCGGAAAGACGCCGTCAGTCGAGGCGTGTACTCACGAGGCTTTGGCGGCTTCTCCCGGGTTCACCAGGTCGCGAAGTTCTTTGGATGGCTTGAAATAGGGCACGCGCTTGGCGGGCACTTCAACGCGCTCTCCGGTCTTGGGGTTCCGGCCAATGCGGGGATTGCGCTGGCGGATACGAAAAGAACCAAAGCCGCGAATCTCGATCTTGTCTCCGCTCTGCAGTGCGCCAATCACGGAATCGAAGACGGTTTCCACAATCACTTCGCCGTCGCGGCGAGTCAGGTCACCCAGCCGAGTGACTTTTTCCACCAGGTCTGCCTTTGTCATATTGCGTACGCCTCCGCTCTCAGCATAAACGGATTCTGAGCCGGATAAGTTCAAAAATCAAGTTTACCTGTGAGAATTGAACCTTTTGCGGCTTCGGACCGCAAAAAACGGCATTCCTGCCAGCGGGCTCGGTTTGGGCTCTCCAATAGCGTTATGATGGGCAGAGTTCTCCCTCGCCATCGGAGCCGCAGTACGCGGGATGGAGCGTGAACATGACGGATTATCCGCAATACAGCATCGTGATTCCGGCCTACAACGAGAGCACTCGCCTTCCCGCGACGCTCCAGTCCGTCGTGGCCTGCATCCGCGCCAACGCGTGGCGTGCGGAAGTCGTCGTGGTCAACGACGGCTCCACGGACGGGACGGCCCAGGTGGTGCGCGACTTTGCCCGCCAGGCGCCCGAGGTGCGGCTGCTTGAGAATCCCGGCAACCGCGGCAAAGGCTACAGCGTCCGCAACGGGATCCTTCATGCGCTGGGCGATGTGGTCATGTTCACCGACTCGGACCTCTCGGCTCCCATTGAAGAAGCGGAGCGGCTGTTCGGCGCGATCGAGCAGGGCGCGGACATCGCCATCGGCTCCCGCTGGCTGGAGAAAAGCCGCCAGACCCAGCGGCAGCCACTCTACCGGCAGTTTTTCGGCCGCTGCTTCAACGCCGTTACGCGCGCCGTGATGGGCCTGCACTTTGCCGACACGCAGTGCGGCTTCAAGGCTTTTACTCGCTCTGCCGCCCAGACAGTCTTCCAACTGCAAACCATTGAGCGCTGGGGGTTTGATCCGGAGATCCTCTACATCGCACTCAAGCGCGGCTTGAACGTGGTCGAGGTGCCCGTCAGCTGGGCGCACGACGAGCGAACCCGCATGAGCTATCTGAAGGACGGGATGAAGATGCTGGAAGAGCTGGCGATCATCCGCTGGAACGCCCTCACCGGACGCTACAGCAAGCAGATTGAGACCGCGCTGCGCACCGGAGAGTCCCGCCGCCAGGGGTAGTTTTTCTCGCGCCCCAGGGGCCTCGGCCGGGCCGGAATTCCATAGGGCAAACACGGTTCGCAGGGAAGCATCATCAACGGATTTCCGCGTTTCCCTGAATTTCTGACTACGCGCCGCATGCGACAATGGAGGCAACCGTGATGACATCCGTTTCCTCTTCACCCGTTGTTCCCGAGCCAGCCAAGGTAACCCCGGAACTGCTGGCGCAGCACAGCATCACCAAGGAAGAGTACGAACGCATTCTGGCCGCACTGGGGCGCGTTCCCTCTCTCACCGAGCTGGGCATTTACAGCGTGATGTGGAGCGAGCATTGCTCCTACAAGTCGAGCCGCGTACACCTGAAACGGCTGCCCACCAAGAGCGACCGCGTGGTGCAGGGACCGGGCGAAAACGCGGGCATTATCGACGTAGGCGACGGCTGGGCCTGCGCCTTCAAGATCGAGTCGCACAACCACCCCAGCTACATTGAGCCCTACCAGGGCGCGGCTACCGGCGTAGGCGGCATTCTGCGCGACATCTTCACCATGGGCGCGCGACCGCTGGCGGTGATGGATTCACTGCGCTTTGGACCGATCGTGACAGAAGCGGACGAGGACGCTGAGGAGCGGAAGCTCGTGGCAAAAAACCACTCAATTGTCGAGGGAGTGGTGAGTGGCATTGCGGGCTATGGCAACTGCTTTGGCGTGCCCAACCTGGGCGGCGAAACCAAGTTCGAGCCCTGCTACAGCGGCAATCCGCTGGTGAACGCATTCGCGCTGGGCCTGGTGCGCAAGGACGAGATTTTCTACGCCAAGGCGACCGGCACCGGCAATCCCGTGATTTACGTCGGCGCAAAAACAGGCCGCGACGGCATCCACGGCGCAACCATGGCAAGCGAGGAATTCACGGAAGGGTCGGAGCAGAAGCGGCCCAACGTGCAGGTGGGCGATCCGTTCATGGAGAAGCTGCTGCTGGAGGCCTGCCTTGAGGCAATGAAGACCGGTGCGATTGTCGGTATTCAGGACATGGGCGCAGCGGGCCTGACCAGCTCCTCCTGTGAGATGGGCGCGCGCGGCGGAGTGGGCGTGGAGATGGATCTGGATCTGGCGCCTCAGCGCGAAACCGGCATGAGCGCCTACGAGATCATGCTCTCTGAAAGCCAGGAGCGGATGCTGCTGGTGGCAGAAAAAGGCCGCGAAGACGAGGTGATGAAGGTCTTTGCCAAGTGGGGATTGGACGCGGTCATCGTCGGCACGGTCATCCCCGAGCCGCGGCTTCGCATTCGGCATCACGGTGTGCTGATGGCCGACATTCCGAACCAGTCACTCACGGACGATGCACCGCGCTATCATCGCCCCATCGGCGTGTGGAAAACGCCCGTACCGCTGAATCCGCCCGAGACAGCGATGGCGGAACTGGATGAAGACCGCGACTACACAGCCGACCTGAAGAAGCTGCTGGGCAGCGCCAACATTTGCTCCAAGCGCTGGGTGCATGAGCAGTACGACACCATGGTGCAGACCAACACGGTGCAGGGGCCGGGCGGCGAGGCGGGCGTGATGCGCATCAAGGGCACAGGCACGCCGGGCCACGAGCGCGGACTGGCCATGGCACTGGACGGCAACGGCCGCTGGGCGTATCTCAACCCGAAGCTGGGCGCGATGCATGCCGTTGCGGAAGCCGCGCGCAAAGTTGCCTCCACTGGCGCAACACCCGTGGCCGCGACCAACTGCCTGAACTTCGGCAATCCGGAGAAGCCGGAGATTATGGCGCAGCTTTCCGATGCTATTGATGGCATTGCCGAAGCCTGCACGGCGCTGGGCACGCCCGTCACCGGCGGCAACGTTTCGCTCTACAACGAGACGCGCGGCGAAGGCATCTATCCCACGCCAGTGCTGGGCATCGTGGGCATTCTGGACGACGTGACCAAGGCCGTGCCCGCGGACTTTCAGCAGGCTGGCGACGCCATCATTCTGCTCTGGCCCATTCCTTCAGGCGAAGCGCCGGACCCCAATCTGAAAGTCCCAAAGCGCGCCGAAGACGCCGAAGGCCAGCGCAGCATCGTTCCCGGCGTGCTGGGCGATGAGGCCGAGATCGTGCCCGAGGACTCGACGCTCACCGACGCCGCGGCCAACGCCGAACTGATCGTCTTCGGCTCGTCGGATTATGCCAAGACAGTTCTCGGCGGCGTGTGGGGTCAGCCTCCTCCGCTGGATCTGGACGCGGAAGCTGATCTGCACACACTACTGATCGAACTGGCCAGCCGCGAACTGCTCCACTCCGCCCGCGACCTCGCCGAGGGCGGCATCGCCGTTGCGCTGGCTGAAGCGGCTTTCGGCAGCGGCATCGGCGCCAAAGTCGAGCAGGAGCAGGAACTGATGGTGCATCCACTCTTCGGCCTGTTTGCCGAGCCGGCCTCCACTATGATCGTGACGGCCGCGCCGAATCAGTTGGCCGCAATCGAGGAGCTGGCTGAGCACTTCAGCTTCCACGCCTTCCGCATCGGCACCACCGGCGGGGACCGGCTTGAAATCTCGGTCTACGGCGACACGTTCATTTCCGCTCCGCTGAGCGATTTGCGCAAGCCCTGGGCCGGTTCGCTTGAGGCCACACTGCATGACGAGGTGACGGCATGAGCCGGTTGCTGTTTCAGGGGGTCGAAGGCATAGTCGATACAACAGATTCGGCAGCAGCGGAATGCCAGATGCAGATGGGCGGCAAAGCCGCGTCCCGCCGTGCGCGCAGTACAGACCCCAAGCTTCGCGAAGAGTGCGGCGTTGTTGCGATTCACGGCCATCCCGACGCGGCGCGGCAGGCCTATCTTGGCCTCTATGCGCTGCAACACCGCGGGCAGGAGTCGGCAGGCATCGCTACCGCCGACGGCCACAGGCTGGCCAACATCAAAGGCATGGGGCTGGTGTCGGAAATCTTTACCGACGACGTGCTCCAGAAGCTGCCCGGCCAGATGGCCATTGGCCACACGCGCTATTCCACTACAGGTGACTCGGCGCTGTTGAATGCGCAGCCCATTCGCGTGGACTCGACCAAGGGCCTGATCGCCATCGCGCACAACGGCAACCTGGTGAACCTGGGCAACATTCGCGCGCGGCTGGAACGCGACGGCGCGTATTTCCAGACCACCTCCGACTCTGAAATCATCGTGCAGCTCATCGCGCACTCCAAGGCCGGCTCGCTGGTGGACGCCATCGCCGACTCGCTCTCGCAGGTCGAGGGCGCGTTTTCCATTGTGATGATGACGCGCGACCGCGTCTTTGCCGCCCGCGATCCGCGCGGCTTCCGCCCGCTCTCGATGGGCCGCATCCGCAATTCTGAAGGCCCCGATACCATCGTCTTTGCGTCAGAGACCTGTGCCTTTGACCTGCTGCGCGCCGAGTATGAGCGCGACGTGCTGCCCGGCGAACTGGTGATGGTGACCGAGGACGGCGTGACCAGCCGCCAGTACGCGTCCGGCGTGCCGCAGTCGAGCTGCATCTTTGAGCATGTCTACTTTGCGCGCCCCGACAGCCGCATCTATGGCCGCTGGGTGCAGGAGAGCCGCGACCAGATGGGCCGCCAGCTTGCCCGCGAGTCCGGCGTGCCTGCCGATGTCATTGTGCCCGTGCCAGACTCCGGTGTGACCGCCGCGCTGGGCTACGCCGACCAGAGCGGCATACCATTCCGCTTTGGCCTCATCCGCAACCACTACGTGGGCCGCACGTTTATTGAGCCCGAGCAGCGCGTGCGCGACTTTGGCGTGCGCCTCAAGCTGAACCCGGTGCGCAATTTGCTGGAGGGCAAGCGCGTCATCCTGATTGACGACTCCATCATTCGCGGAACAACAAGCCGCAAGATCGTGCGCATGGTGCGCGGCGCGGGCGCCAAGGAAGTCCACCTGCGCATCAGTTGCCCGCCTACCACCTCGCCGTGCTTCTACGGAGTGGACACGCCAAGCAAGCGCGACCTGATCGCCGCCAACCAGTCCATCGAAGAGATTCGCCGCTTCATCGAGGCCGACTCGCTGGCCTATCTCTCGCTCGACGGCATGCTCAGGTGTTGCGGCAGCACCGACGGCAAGGGCTTCTGCACCGCCTGCTACACCGGCAAATATCCCACGCAATGGGTGGATGTAGACGAGATTCTGCCGGCCACGGTGAGCTTGTAGGCGTCCAGCTTCAACATACTTGTTTCTCCTTGAAAACACAGCTCCTTCCCTGGCCGACTGAGCGCTGTGCCTCCAGTCACAGGACGTTCACAATCCGCGTGTGATAGCATCCCGTTCTTACAGCAAGACGCCCGGCGCATGCTGCATTTGCCCGCGCCCGGCGCCTGCCGGAGCGCCTCTGCATGGATGAGGAAGACGGCAGACCGGGACCTGGAGCCCGGCAATCCGGCCCCAATGACGTCCTCCCGGACGCCTCCATGAAGTCCCTGTGCCATCCGCACTCTTTCTTCTACAAACCAGCCATTGACTTTGCGCCCCATGGGGCGCGCAACCGCAAGACTCCGCCTCGCGAGGCCGAAGGCAATTGGCCCCACCGCAGGTGGCAAGGAGAAACACCATGAAAACGTACCAGGGAAGTGAGATCCGCAACGTAGCTGTAGTGGGGCATGCGCACAGCGGCAAGACCACCTTGATTGCTGCTCTGCTGCATGCCGCAAAGATGACACCGACTCAGGGCCGCGTGCAGGACGGCTCGGCCGTAACCGCGTATGACGAAGAGGAAGTGGCCCGCGGCACCACCATGCAGAATGCCGTCGCGTTTGCCGAGTGGCAGGGCGTCAAGATCAATTTTGTAGACACGCCGGGATTCCACATGTTCAGCCATGAGGCGCGCGCCTCCCTGATGCCCGTGGAGGCAGCCGTGGTGGTGGTGAACGCCCAGAACGGCGTGGAGGCCGTGACCGAGCGCGTGTGGAAATTTGCCGAGGAGGCCAACGTTCCTCGCATCGTAGTGGTGAACCAGATGGACCACCCCAAGGCCGGCGGCGGCGGCGGACTGAGCGCGCTCATTGACGATCTGCACGAGCGCTGGGGCCGCAACTGCGTGCCCGTCCAGTTGCCGATCTCAGACGCCGAGGGCTTTCACGGCGTGGTGGACCTGGTGACCATGGAGGCTTTTTATTACACGCCCGGCGGCGATGGCCGCGGCAAGATTACCGGCGAGATTCCTGCCAGCCTGGCTCCGCAGGCAAAGGCCGCACATGAGGCGCTGGTGGAACTGGTGGCCGAGGGCAAAGACGAGCTGATGGAGGAGTTTTTTGCCGAGGGCACCATCCCCGAACAGCACCTGATTACCGCGCTGCATGAGGCGATCCGCGAAGACCGTATCTTCCCGGTGCTGTTTTCAAGCGGACTGGCCAACATGGCCGCCGACCATCTGCTGGACTTCATCAAGGTCTACGCGCCCGCGCCCATTGAGCGCGCGCCATTCGCCGTGAAAACCCCGGCGATGCAGGCGGTGGGTTCCGACGGAGGGGATGGCGCCGCCGGCGACGGCAGCGCATCCCGCAAAGTAGACGATACGGAACCGACGGCGCTGATTGTCTTCAAGACAATGACGGACCCGTTCTCTGGGCGCATCAGCTTCTTCAAGGTGGTCAGCGGAGTGGTCAAGAATGACGCAACGTTGGAGAACTACTCGCGCCGCGGCCAGGAACGGCTGAGCCACCTGAGCGTGATGCAGGGGCGCAAGGCCGTCGAGGTACCCGAACTGCACGCCGGCGACCTGGGCGCCGTAGCCAAGCTGCGCGATACCTTCACCGGCGACACGCTGGGCCAGAAGGGCGCCGACATTCAGGTGGAGCTGACTGCAATGCCTGAGCCCGCGATGACCTACGCGATTGAGCCCAAGACGCGTGCCGACGAGGACAAGCTGGCCCCCGCGATCCACAAGTTGATGGAAGAGGACCTGCTCATCCGCTTCTACCGCGACCCGATGACCAATGAATTTCTGATTGCCGGGGCCGGGCAGCCGCACATTGAGACCATCGTGAGCCGGCTGAAGAAGCGCTACCATGCCGAGGTCACGCTCAAGGCACCCAAGGTGCCGTACCGCGAGACCATCCGCGGGCGCGCCGAGGCGCAGGGACGCCACAAAAAGCAGACCGGCGGCCATGGCCAGTTTGGCGACTGCAAGATTCGCATGGAGCCCCTGCCGCGCGGCGGCGGCTTCGAGTTTGCCAACGAAATCTTCGGCGGCGCGATTCCGCGGCAGTTCGTTCCCGCGGTCGAAAAGGGCATCGTCGAGTCAGCGGCGCGCGGCTACCTTGCCGGTTACCCGGTGGTGGACTTTAAGGCGACGGTCTACGACGGCAGCTATCACGACGTGGACTCGAACGAAATGTCGTTCAAGATGGCGGGCCGCCTGGCCTTCCGCAAGTGCATGGAATCGGCCAAGCCCTGCCTGCTGGAGCCAATCATGAAGGTGGAAATCGAGGCGCCGGACGAGTTTGCCGGAACCCTGATGGGCGATCTGAATGGCCGGCGCGGCCGCGTGCAGGGCATGGAATCCAAGGGGCGCACCACGGTGATCAACGCCGAGGTTCCCATGGCAGAGATGCTCACCTACGGCACGCTGCTCACTTCCATGACCCAGGGCAAGGGCAGCTACCGGATGGAGATGAACCACTACGACATCGTTCCGCAGGCCGTGGCAGAGAAGATCCTGGCCAACGCCAAACGGCCGGTGGAGGAAGAGGAAGAATAAGAATCATTACGGAAACAGCGCGGAGCCCGGGTTTCACCTTGTGGTACCCGGGCTCACGCACTTCCCTGCTACCCGTTTGATCTATGTCCTGCTATCGCCGCTAAAAGCGGTAATACACCCCGCCCATCGGCTGAATGGTCTGCATATAGGCGCCGGTTGGCGAGTAGTACAAAGACAGCGCCGGAGCCTTGGCAAAGTTGTCTCGCACCTGCGCGCGCACACCCAGATGTTCTCCCAGAGAGAAATCCACGCCGCCGCCGAAGATGTACGTCGGCCTGACGGTATTGTTTGCGGCATAGGCGCTGCTGCTCGGCACGGTAGCGGTTAAGCCCAGACCGCCCACAGCGAACGGCCTCAGAGCGCCATACTGCTTTGAGAACACCCAGTCAAAACCGAAAATGTTCTGGCCGGCGGTCTGCGTCAGCGGCTGGTTATTGCATTGGTAGGCGCAGTTGCCTGCGAGAGGCTTGTAGGACTGGTCCCCGGGATTGAATGAATAAGTTAACTCGTAGCCGATCATGGATGACCTGATGTGACGCAGTTCAAACATGCCGCCCATGGCATTCGTCGGGGTCTGCGAAGTCCCCGTGCCGCTGGTGGAGCTGTTGAGCGCCTCGTAGAAGCTCGCTGCCACATCTGTCTCCGCAGGTGACGCATTGGCCTTCTTGGGGGCTACCGCACCCTGTGCAAGGGCTATCGTGCTGCTCAACGCAGCAATTCCAATCACGGCCCAAACGGCCTGCATCCACTTCTTTCGCATCATGGTCTCCGTAATGAAGTTTACCCGGGTAGAGGGTGCATGTGGCAAGCGCACCTCTCTCGATTCGT
>JAJXZL010000052.1 GCA_021780075.1 Acidobacteriota bacterium | reverse complement strand
TAACCCGGTCCTCGTTCGCCCATCATCGTGCCTCACCCCCCGCTCATCGCAAAATGCGCGATGAACGGGGCACAGCCTCATCCTGCTCGGCGCAAATCACTGCGGCTTTTGAGCGGGCCACCTGCCCGTACCCATCCCAACATCAGTGCCGTCAGGTGTGCTGATCCACTCGTGATTGATGCCTGCATCGTGAAGGAGTTGGCCTCCAGGAATGTTCGCAGGGCGGCTATTCAACGTAACGGTAGTTGTCGTTGAATTCGAACTCTGCTGTTGGGCCTTTACTTATTCCAGGAGCGATGATAGCAATCGATGATTTTCTGTGATGTCTTCAGTTTCTGGCAGGTTTCAGGGTACAGTTGTTGTAAGCTGGCTGCGGCTGCGTTCAAAACATCTAAGCAAGAGGAGTTTAGAGAATTTACAAGTACCTCCCGACTTGCGGCATATTTGCACTTGCCAAATGCACTTAGAGTTCGTGCCCAATCACCGCATGAAACCTGAAACTGATAAGGTGTTTGTGCGTCGCCGCCATGCGTGCTCAACTCCATCAGCGCCTTTTGATTACACATGTCCGCCAAGAACTGTAACGCATACCACCTTGTATCAGAAAATTGTTCGACTGACGTTTGCGAGAAGGCGACCTCCCGCATAAGTTCAACTACTTTGAGGTTGTTTCGACCAAGCTTTGATTCGTATATCGCCTGCACGAGCAGTTGTTGTGTGCTGTTTCCCGCTACGGGATATTGGCGTAGCAAAAAATCAAACTCCTGACGTCTTGCAAGCTTATAGGCCGCGTCAAGCACGCTTGAACAGGTTGCGTTCTTCACGCATTTCTTTAGGTCGGCTGCACTTCTCTGTTCTGTCGCCTGGCTTAGAGCAGAAATTGTCGCTATATGCCAGACAAAGGCAAAAAATAGAATTGGGGCGCCCCATTTTCTTCGCATAGCTAAACCTCACTGGTAGATGTTGATGTAGTGCTCGACAGGTACGCTTGGATTAGCATTAAAGTACGGACCGTAACTCCCTTTTATTGGCGGGTGGCCCCGGTCCCTCGCTGCTGGGGACCGGGGATGGTAGAGGACGGGCGACCCATCCATCCAGGTTCTTTCCTTCCCGACCACAGAACTGTGTGCCCGACGCATGGCGTCCGCGCCAGCGGGCGACATGGGTGGGAGACCACAACTCCCGACCTCAAAATTCCTCACATCCATTTACAGATAATTTCCCCGCAATCCCGCACAATAGAAATGGGTGAGTAGAAATCTGTCACGGATGTGCCCGGCTCAAACAGGATTTCGCCGATCCACCACGCAGGCTGGGAACTGGAAGCTGGCGGCTCAAGGTACCCCCCCCACCCCCCCCTGTACCCGGAAAAAATTCCGGGTTTTCCACAAAAAGCTTGCAGAAAATTTCCCGCTTCTGCGCCTTCCTCAGGCCTGTTGCTCCAGCTTTCCATCCCGCAATCGTATGATTCCAAGTGGATTCCCGTCCTGCAGCTCTGGCGGCAGCATTGCCTGCGGAAATCCCTGATAACACACCGGCCGCGCAAATCGATAAATCGCCAGGCTCCCGACCGAGGTAAACCGCGGGTCGCTCGTTGCAGGATACGGTCCGCCATGCACCATCGCATGCGTGACCTCGACGCCCGTCGGCATGCCATTAAAGATCAGCCGTCCAGCCTTCTGCTCCAGTACCTGAATCAACTCGCGGTTGGCCGCCAGGTCATCGTCGTCACCAAGCAGCGTCGCCGTAAGGTGCCCGTCGAGCGCCGCCGCTGCGCGCGCAAAATCCTGCGTGCTGTCGCAGTGCACCAGCAGCGTGTTCGGCCCAAAGATCTCATCGGCCAGCGCGGGCTTCGCCAGAAACTCCTCCAGGCAAACAGTGAACAGCTTCGCGCCGGCCATGCACGCCGGCCCGGCCTCGGCCGCCGCCTGCGCCGCCGCTGGAATCTCTGCCGCCCGCTCCTTGGTCGCGCGTCCATACTCCCGCGCAATGCCGCTGGTCAGCAGCGTAAACGGCGCAGACTTCTCCACCAGCGCCTTCAGTTCATCGAAGAAAGCCTGACCCTCCGGCGCTTCCGGCACCAGCACAATCCCCGGCTTGGTGCAGAACTGCCCCGCGCCCAGCGTGAACGACCCGAAGAGCGTCGCAGCCAGCGCCGCCGGTCCCTTGCGCAGTGCACCCGGCAGCACAAACACCGGGTTTCCGCTCGACATCTCCGTAAAGCACGGAATGGGATCGGGCCGTGCCGCCGCCAGATCCATCAGCGCTCGCCCAGCCCGCAGCGACCCCGTAAACGCCACGGCGCGGACCAGCGGATGCCGCACCAGCGCACTACCCGCCTCTACGCCCGCATCAAACAAAAGCGAAAACACCCCCGGATGCAAACCCTCCGCGCCCACGGCCTCTGCGAGAATGTGTCCGGCCAACTCGCTCGTGCCGGGATGCGCCGGATGCGCCTTGACCACCACGGGGCATCCCGCCGCCAGAGCCGACGCCGTATCACCCCCGGCTACCGAAAACGCCAGCGGAAAATTGCTCGCCCCAAACACCGCCACCACCCCCAGTGGCCGCAGCATGGAGCGAATATCCGGCCGCGGCAGTGGCTGCCGATCGGGCATCGCCGGGTCAATACGCGACTGCACCCACGAGCCTTCTTCCACCACCCCGGCAAACATGCGAAGTTGTCCCGCGGTGCGGCCCACCTCGCCCAGCAGCCGCGGCATGGGCAGGGCAGTCTCCAGATGCGCGCGCTCAGCCAGCTCCTGTTTGTGCGCATCGAATCCGTCCGCCGCGCGGCGCAGAAAGGCCGCCCGCGCTTTGCCGCTTGTTTGCGAATAGCTGGCAAATGCCCAGGACGCAAGCTCAATGGCCTCGTCCACCTCGGCCGGTGTGGCTGAGTAGTAGAGAGGTGTGAGTGCCTCGCTGGTCTGAGGGTTCTGCGCCTGAAAACCTGCGCCGGAGCGCGTGCCGCGGCGGCTGCCCAGAAAGGATTGCCCTGTGAGTTCCATCATCAGTATTGGATTCTCCTGCATCGGCGCGGTGATGCGATATGAGCGGATTATTCCCCGACCACGGGATTGGTGAGGGCGCCGAGTCCTTCCACGGTCACGGTGACGGTTTCGCCAGGCTTGAGCCAGCGCTTCGGCGTGCGGCCCAGACCAACGCCGTAGGGCGTGCCCGTGGAAACAATATCTCCCGGCAGCAAAGGCGTGATCGAAGACAGATACTCGATCAGCTCGGGAATCTTGAAGATCAGCTCGCACGTATTGGACTTCTGCAGCACCTCGCCGTCGATACTGAGCCCGATCTCCAGCTTGTGCGGGTCCACGATTTCATCTGTTGTCACAATCGCCGGGCCCAGCGGGCAGAAGGTAGGAAAGCTTTTGCTCATGGACCACTGCGAGGTGGCAAACTGTACATCGCGCGCGCTCACGTCGTTGACCATCGTGTAGCCGTAAACATGCTCGCGCCACGCCGATGCGGGAATGCGGTAGCCGCCCTTGCCGATGACAAAGGCAAACTCGGCCTCGTAGTCCGGCTCGCTGGAATTCTTTGGCAGCACGATCGCTTCGCCGGGGCCGATGATCGCAGTTGGAAGCTTGAAGAAGACCACCGGCGTGGTGGGAATCGCCATGCCTGACTCGACCGCGTGATCGTGATAGTTCAGCCCGATGGCAAACACGCGCGGCGGATTCGCGAGCGGCGCGTGCAGCCGCACCTGGTCTGCAGGCAGCGTGCGGCCGGAAGGCGCGGCCTTCAACCCCGCAGTCACCACGGCAAGCGCATCCGGATAAAAGGAACTCAGGTCAACAACAGAGCGGTCTTCCAGCAATGCGCCGGGGCGGACACGGCCGTCTGCGGCAGAAAAGGAAACGAGTTTCATTGTGCCTCCGTGGCAAAGGTGAGAGCAGACCGGCTATGCTGCTGTCCAGCCGCCGTCAATGTTGAAGAGCGAGCCGGTGATGAAGGCTGCTTCGTCCGAGGCCAGATAGCGAACCATGGAGGCGATCTCTTCAGGCTGCCCAAGCCTTCCGATAGGCTGGCGTGCGCGCAGCTCGGTGCGCACTTCCTCCTTGTTGTGCTTGTGAAATTTCTCCAGGTAGCCTTCGACAAAAGGCGTTTCCACCGTGCCGGGGCAAATAGCGTTCACGCGCAGGGTCTTGGGATACTCGACAGCAAGCTGGCGCGTCATGGCCAGCACAGCGCCTTTGCTGGTGCAGTAGGCGAAGCGTTGCTTGATGCCCACCTGTCCGGCTACAGAGCCGATGTTGACGATGGTCCCGGTTACTCCGCTTGTGGTCCCGGCGTTCAGGAGCAGCGGCAGGAACCCGCGCGTGACCAGATAGACCGAGCGCACATTCACGTTCATCAGGCGGTCGAAGTCCTCTGGCTCGGTGGCTTCAATGGAGCCCACGTGACCGATGCCCGCGTTGTTCACCAGGATGTCAAGCCGGCCGATGCGAGCGACTGCTGCGGCAATGGACTCCCTGCTGGTCACGTCGAGATGTAGAACCTTTGCACTGCTGACGGACCTGGCAAGTGCCTCAGCATTGGCCAGGTTGATGTCGGCAATCCACACGATGGCGCCCGCGCGTGCAAGTTCTTTAACAGTGGCCTCGCCAATGCCGCTGGCGCCTCCCGTTACAAGGGCGTGACGGCCGTCGAGACGAAATGCTTGATCTTCGCCTTCCTTTACTGAGGGGTGCTGTGTTTTCGTGCTCATGGGAATCTCATTCCTCTGCTGTCGACTTCATGTTGCGCTGCTTCAAGAATAGCGACAGTGGCATCGCTTGTGCCAAGCGCGCGGGTTACTACCGCATCAATCAGCGTGGCGAACTCGGCCATGAGCGGACCTGAAGGAAGTTGCTGCGCACGCAGCGAGATGGCTTCAATCTCACGGTAGACCGGAATGCGGGCCTGTAGCTCGGGATTGCGCCACGTCGAGAGACGCACGCCCACTGTGCCGTGGCGCGTCATGCGCAGGTCGCTTTCAGCGGTGGCGATGAATCGAAGAAACGCCCAGGCCAGCTCCTTGTTGCGGCAACCTGCACCCATTGCCAGCGCCCAGAAGACCGAAAGGGAAACGGGAGGCCCGCTGTGGCCTGTTGGAATGGGTGCGATGGCGGCCTTGCCCGCTAGAGGCGACTCCTCGCGGCTTGCGCGCGCCGCAAAGCCAAACCAGTTGGCCATCATGGCCACCTCGCCTGCAAGAAAAAGATCGCCGGATTGCGTGGAATCCAATTCGCGCGAGCGCGGATGGCACAGCGCAGGATCGCGCACCACGCGGCGGTAGAAATCAAGGGCCTCGATTGCCTGAGGTGTCGCGACCTGCAGCCGTCCTTCCTTATCAAGAAGCTCGCCTCCGCGGCTCCAGAGTTGCAGGGCAAAGTCGTAGAGGGTGTTGTGGCCATCTGGAAATGCGGCGAAGGCAGTTCCGTATAGCCCAGCGCCTGCGTCAGTAAAGAACCGGGCCGTCTCTTCAAACTGCTGCCAGGTGGCGGGCGGGGCTAGTTCTCGTCCGTACCGTGAACGAAATGCACTGCGCCGCGAAGGGTCGTTGAAGAGGTCACTGCGATAAACGAGGCACTCGGGACCGTCATGCCAGGGCAATGACGATAGCTTGTTGCCGAAAACGAGCGGCTGCACCAGGGAGCGCGCCCATCCATCAGGCCAGCCCGAAACCGGCAGTCGCTGCTGCCAGGGGTGCAGGTCTTCAAGTGCGCCAGCGGCAATACCCTCAGCGAGCCAGTCCGTCACCAGCAGCGCTAAATCGAAATGCCCATTGCGCAGGCCGCCTTCAGCAATGGCCGCGCGGTGCAGTTCGTGGATGCCGGTGGAGACCAGCTCGACACGCGCGCCGGGATGCAACGCTTCGAAGAGCCGGGCCTCTTCGCCGAGCGCATTCTCAAAATCAGCGTAGTTGCGCAGCGCGATGCGGAGCGTGGTCACGCGGCCTCCTCGTGCAGCCTACTCGGCCGGTTGCAGCTCTGCGCGCACCTGTGCCAGCACGTTCAGATACGCTCTAGCGGTTTCGGTAATGATCTCCGGTGTTCTTGCGTCGATAGCGGCCAGATTTACCAGGTCGCTGCCCACGCCCAGTGCGCGAGCTCCAGCACGCAGAAAGCTGTCGGCTGTTTGCAGAGTGACGCCGCCGGTCGGAATCAGCTTGAGTTCAGGGAACGGTGCAAGCAGCGCCTTCAGATAGCTGGCTCCGCCCATCGCGGAGCAGGGAAAGATCTTCACGTAATCCGCGCCCGCGCGCCATGCTGTAATGACTTCAGTCGGCGTAAGCGCTCCGGGAATCGAGACCTTGCCGCAGTCCCGGGTCACGGCCACTACCTCAGGGTGGAAGCTGGGGCTCACCACAAACTCCGCGCCTGCGTCGATGGTGGCTTCAGCTTGCTGCATGGTGATCACGGTGCCGGAGCCGAGCACCAGATCATCGGCGTATTCGCGCTTAAGTTCCCTGATCAGGTCGATCGCGCCGGGAACGGTCATTGTGACCTCGACAACATTGATGCCGCCCGCGATCAGCGCTCTGACCATCGCATGTGCCTGGGTAGCCGAGTGTGCCCGCAGAACGGGGATCAGTCCGACGAGTTCGATGGTTTCTCTTGTAGTGTCTGACATGTCGTCCCTCTCGCAGTTCCGAGAGTATTATGCGCTCTTTCTCATCGCGCGATTCTTGCGGATCCGCCCTTGATGGCGCGTTCCACTTCAGCCAGTGTGGCCATGCTGGTGTCGCCGGGGGTGGTCATGGCCAGCGCGCCGTGAGCGACTCCGCAGCGCACGGCCCACTCGATGGGCTTTGCGGCAAGCAATCCATAGATGATTCCCGATGCAAAACTGTCTCCGCCGCCCACGCGGTCCAGGATGTCAATTTCGCGCTGGGGCACGTGGATAATCTCGTCCTGATACAGCGCGATGGCTCCCCATGCGTTGCGGCTGGCGGTATGCGCGGTGCGCAGCGTGCTGGCGATGAGCTTCAGGTTGGGGTAGGCCGCAGCCACCTCGCGCAGCATCGCCTCGTAGCCTGCAACGGGCAACTCCGCAAAGTCTTCTCCCACGCCCTTGATCTCAACGCCGAGCATGGCGGAGAAGTCTTCTTCATTACCGAGGAGCAGGTCCACCTTGCGGACCAGCGCACGGTTCACTTCCTGGGCCTTGGCTTTGCCGCCGATGGACTTCCACAGCGAGTCGCGGTAGTTCAGGTCAAAGGAGACCGGCGTACCGTGGCGGCGGGCCGTATCCATGGCTTCAGCGGCCACCTCGGCCGTGGATGCAGAAAGCGCGGCAAAGATGCCGCCGGTATGCAGCCAGCGCGACCCATTGGTCGGGCCAAAGATTGAGTCCCAGTCAAAGTCACCGGGCTTCACCTGACTGATGGCTGTGTGTCCCCGGTCGGAGCAGCCGGCTGCCGCGCGCACACCAAAGCCGCGCTCGGTAAAGTTGAGGCCGTTGCGGACGGCGCGACCCACGCCGTCATAGGCAACCCACTTGAGCAGGGAACTATCGACGCCGCCCTGCAGAATGAGATCCTCCACCAGGCGTCCAACTGCGTTGTCGGCCAGCACCGTGGCAATGGCGGTCCTCAGCCCAAAGCAGCGCCGTAGTCCGCGGGCCACGTTGTATTCGCCGCCGCCTTCCCACACTTGGAACTGGCGCGTTGTGTGAATGCGGCCTTCGCCGGGGTCGAGGCGCAGCATCACTTCACCCAGGCTCAGGCAGTCCCAACGGCGTGCGGAGTCGGGAATCAGAATCGGATCCATGGCTCTCTATCAATCGTTCAATGACACTCTATCGCATTGCGCCTCGACCGTGTGGTCGCCGGCCATGAGTAAATCGTGTTGGATGATAGATTTTCAAGGAAGAGCCTGTGGAGGCACATGACCAGCGGCAAGCGCGTCCTGTAAAGTGGCGAAGTCAGGACAAAGAGCAGGAGGGAGGCACCCATGAGCCGGAGTCTTTTCGACCTGAGAGACAGAGTCGCCGTAGTGACCGGCGGGACTACGGGGCTGGGTCACGCAATTTCACTGGGCCTTGCCGGCGCCGGAGCGGATGTTGTGCCCACTTCTCGCAGGCTGGAGCAGGTGGAAAAGACGGCCGCGGACATTGAAGCGTTGGGCCGCCGCTCGCTGCGCGTGGCGAGCGACGTGCAAAACAGGGCCTCAGTGCAGGCGCTGCACGACGCTGTCATCAAGGAATTCGGCAAAGTGGACATCCTGGTGAACGCAGCCGGTATTACCCACAAGGCGCCCACGCTCGATGCGGAGGAGGAGGACTGGGCCCGCGTGATGGACACGAACCTGACCGGAACCCTGCGCGCCTGCCAGATCTTCGGCAAGACCATGGTGCGCGAAGGCTACGGGCGCATCATTAACTTTGCATCCCTTACTACGTTCGTCGGTTTCTATCGCGTGGCTGCGTACGCGGCCAGCAAGGCGGCAGTGGCTTCTCTCACGCAGGTGCTGGCCATCGAGTTGGCGCAGACTGGGGTGAACGTGAACGCGATCGCCCCCGGGGTTTTTCCCACGCCGCTAAACGCAGCGTTGGTGCAGGGCACGCCGCGCGGAGAAGAACTGCTGCTGCGTACGCCCATGCGCCGCTTTGGCGAGGCAAAGGAAATTGCCGGTGCAGCCATCTTTCTCGCTTCGGAGGCGGCCTCGTTTATTACGGGCGAGATTCTGGCAGTCGATGGCGGATTTCTGGCTAGCGGTGTGAACCAGTAGAGGCGCGGCTTCAGTCCATCCCTCCGATTCGCGCATAAGGAGCAATTGTAGCGGTGAAGATCGTCAACGCCTGCGTGAATATCACCTCGCCGCGCCGAACTTTTGCCACGCTCAAAGTCGAGACCGACAGCGATATGTCCCCGGAGGGATTGAAAGCATGACAGAGATGCACAAATTGAGGATGGGCATGGTTGGCGGAGGGCCGGGAGCGTTTATCGGTCCTGTCCACAAGATGGCTGCTGAACTGGATGGACGGATCGAGTTAGTTGCGGGCGCTTTCTCGCAGTCGCATGAGCGGTCAAGGGATGCGGCCTCCACCTACCGGATCGATCCTGCGCGGGCCTACGCGAATTACCAGGAGATGATCGCGGCGGAGTTATCGCGGCCGGACCCCATCGACTTTGTCGCGATTGTGACTCCCAATCATCTGCATCTGCCTGTGGCGGAAGCTGCGCTGAAGGCTGGTTTTCCAGTGATGAGCGACAAGCCTGCCACGGCGACTTTTGCCGAAGCGATTGCGCTGGAGAAGGCGGTAGCTGAGTCGCAGTTGCCTTACGGGTTGACGCACACGTATGCGGGCTACGCGCTCGTGCGGGAGGCGCGTGCAATTTGCTCCAGTGGTCAACTGGGGCAGATTCGCAAGGTTGCCGTGGAGTACCTGCAGGGTTGGCTTAGCCAGCCGATTGAGACGACAGGCCAGAAACAGGCCGCGTGGCGTTCCGATCCGGCGCTCAACGGCCCCGGAGGCTGCATCGGCGATATCGGCGTGCATGCGTTTCACCTGCTTGAATACGTGACCGGCCTACAGGTGACGGAACTGAATGCATCGCTGCTGTCTGTGGTGCCTGGCAGGCGGCTGGACGACGACTGCACGGCCATGTTGAGCATGGACAATGGTGCTGGGGGCTCGCTGATGGCATCGCAGGTGGCGGCGGGAGAGGGCAACGGACTGCGTCTGCGCATCTATGGCGAGGTGGGCTCGCTTGATTGGCGGCAGGAAGACCCGAACCGGTTGCGACTGAAATGGCTGGATGGGCCGGAGGAGATTCGCCACGCCGCTGGACGCTACCTGAGCGATGATGCGCGCGTAGTCACGCGATTGCCGGGCGGGCACCCCGAGGGCTACATTGAGGCTTTTGCCGTGCTCTATCGCGAGTTTGCCGATGCGCTGGCTGCATGGAAGGGCGGTAGCGTGGCGCCTATGCCGGACACGTTGCCCGGCATTGTTGCAGGTGTGCGCGGCATGAGGTTCATTGATCGTGCCATTGAGAGCAGCCGCAGCAAAAGCTGGGTCAAGTTTTAAGCAGGGCTTGCGTTTTGCAGGAGTGAGTCGATGAAAACAATCAAGGGGCCGGGGATTTTTCTGGCACAGTTTGCCGATGATAAAGCACCATTCAATAGCCTGGAGGGAATGGCGAACTGGGCGTCAAAGCTTGGGTTTGCAGGCGTGCAGATTCCCAGTTGGGACAGTCGCCTGTTGAACCTGAAGCGGGCCGCAGAGAGCCAGGATTATTGTGATGAAGTTTTAGGCACTCTGAGCAGCGCAGGTCTTGCACTCACTGAGATCTCAACGCATCTGCAGGGACAGCTTGTCGCCAGTCATGCGGCTTATGATGTGATGCTCACTGGATTTGCTCCTCCGGAGTTGGCGGGTGATGCAAAGGCGCGACAGGCCTGGGCAGTGCAGCAATTGAAGTGGGCCGCCGCAGCCAGCCGCAGGCTTGGCCTGGATGCGCACGCGACTTTCTCTGGCGCGCTTGCCTGGCCTTTTTTCTACCCTTGGCCGCAGCGCCCGGCTGGACTGATTGACGAAGCATTCAAAGAACTGGCGCGTCGCTGGCTTCCTATTTTGCAGGTGTTCGACGAAGCAGGTGTGGATGTCTGCTTTGAACTGCACCCCGGCGAGGACCTGCATGACGGCATTACCTTCGAGCGATTCCTGGCCGGCGTGCAGGATCATCCACGCGCAAACATTCTTTACGACCCAAGCCACATGGTCCTGCAGCAACTGGACTATCTGGCGTTCCTCGATCTCTACCACGACCGCGTGCGCGCCTTCCATGTGAAAGATGCCGAGTTCCGGCCCAGCGGGCGCTCGGGAGTTTATGGAGGCTATCAGGATTGGATTGATAGGCCTGGTCGCTTCCGCTCACTGGGCGACGGCCAGGTGGATTTCCGCCAGATTTTCAGCAAAATGGCACAGTACGACTTTCCCGGTTGGGCTGTACTGGAGTGGGAGTGCTGCCTGAAACATCCCCAGGACGGGGCTGCTGAGGGGGCGGCGTTTATTCGCGATCACATTATCCATGTGACAGAACGCGCCTTTGACGACTTTGCCGGGGTCGGAGCGGACCAGCTTAAGAATCGAAGAATTCTGGATATGGAATAGGCAATTGCGCCTGCAGCCTACATGCTGCCTCCGCCATGTGCGCAGAGCAATGGCCCCCCGAGGCGGCCAGGCCCCGCGCACCCAGTTTGGTGGTGTCCCTTTCTTGTTTAGCGACGGCGGGACTGCTTCTTTGTGACCGTGATCAGCTTGCCGGTGACCGCATATTTCCGACGCTCAACGGGTGATGAGAGAACCAGGCTGGTGACGGGATTGCCATAAGGCAGTAAGGCTTCGATTAGCGCCTCCAGGTCGGCCATGTTGGTGGTTGTCACCTTCAGCAGAAAGTCGTCACCGCCAGTCAGGTGGTGACATTCGCGCACCTCCTCCAGCGTCTGCACGTATTCAAGCAAGCGGTGGTAGTGCTGGCCTCCGCAACTCATGCGGATGAAAGCCATCACCTCCAGGCCAAGCGCCTCGCGATCAATTTGCACCGTGTATCCGTGCAGGATGCCCATCTCCTCCATCTGCTTGAGCCGTTCAGCGGTGGCCGAGGGCGAGAGGCCGATGCGCCTGCCCAACTCTGCCAGACTGAGGCGAGCATTCACTTGCAACTCATCGAGGAGCTTTCTTCCGTAGCCGTCCAAAAGAGCCGTTGAATCCATTGCCATAATGGCAAAGCATAACCGAAGTCGCCAGCATAGCCAAATTTAGCCGAGCAATCAGTATGTACTGAGACAGCTTCCGGGCCTAATATCGGGCACATGGAAACTGTGGTTATCGACGGCCAGCCACTTGCGCTGGATGAGATTGCAGCTGTTGCATTGGCTACCTGCCCGGTAGCGATTGCGTCCTCCGCGCTGGCAAGAGCGGCTGAGAGCCGGGCCATCATTGAAGAGATTCTTGCCACGGGGCAAACTGTCTATGGCGTCAATACCGGCTTTGGCAAACTTTCTGACGTGCGCATCCCGCCCGAAAAGCTTGCCGAACTGCAATTCAACCTGGTGCGCAGTCATGCCGGGGGTTTAGGCCAGCCGCTTGCTGAGGCAGAGTCGCGCGCCATGCTGCTGCTGCGCGCGAATGTGCTGGCGAAGGGATTTAGCGGCGTACGTCCTGCACTCCTTGAACTGCTGGTGGCGTTGCTCAACGCGGGCGTTCATCCGGTCATACCCGAAAAGGGCTCCGTCGGCGCGAGTGGCGATCTGGCGCCGCTGGCGCACTTGGCGCTGGTGGTGATTGGCGAGGGAGAGGCCTTTTATCGCGGCGAGCGCATGGCCGGTTATGAGGCGTTGCGGCGCGCTGGATTGCAGCCGTTATCGCTGACAGCCAAGGAGGGGCTTGCACTGCTGAACGGCACGCAGGCCATGACCGGTGTGGGCGCATTGGCAGTGACGCGTGCTCGCCGCGTGGCGGAGCTTGCCGACCTGGCGGGGGCCATGTCACTGGAAGCGCTGATGGGTACCCCCGCTGCCTTTGATGTCCGCATTCATCAGGCCCGCCCGCACTCCGGGCAGATTGCCTCTGCGGCTCATCTGCTGCGATTACTTGCGGACTCGCAGATTCGCGAGTCGCATCGCGATCATGATGCGCGGGTGCAGGATGCTTATTGCCTGCGCTGCATGCCGCAGGTACACGGAGCCGTGCGTGATGTGCTGGCGCATGTGGCCGGCGTGCTGGAAATCGAGGCTGGCTCCGCGACAGACAATCCATTGATTTTTTCAAAGGATTCTTCTGACTCACAAAGCAGCAATGCGGTTATCTCCGGCGGCAATTTTCACGGAGCGCCTTTAGCCTATGCCTTCGATTACGCAGCGATTGCGCTGACAGATCTGGCGGGCATTACAGAGCGGCGCATCGACCGGCTGCTCAACCCCGACATCAACGAGGGTCTGCCAGCCTTTCTCTCTCCTGATCCGGGGCTGTCCTCAGGATTCATGATTGCGCAAATCGTCGCGGCTGCACTCATTAACGAGTGCCAGGTACTGTCGCATCCATCGTCTACGGGCAGCATTCCCACAGATGGCGGCAAGGAAGATCACGTGTCAATGGGCATGACAGGAGCGCTCAAGCTGCGCCAGATTGTGGAGCACGCTGAGCGCATTGTGGCCATTGAACTGATGTGCGCGGCGCAGGCGTTGGAGTTCCGCAAGCCTCTCAAGCCCAGCCGGACAGTGGAGCAAGCCTATGAAGCTGTGCGCCAAGTGGTGCCACATCTGGATCGGGACCGCGTTCTGGCGAAGGATATTGACGCGATGGCGTCAGCCTTAAGGGCGGGGCAGTTTGACGCGTGGCGTGCATAGGTTCGGCATTTCAACTTTCAGTTTTGCCTTCTGGCTTGCCCACCTGGGTTTCCTTGTACGATGGAGAGCGTGGGCAGGAGGCCGCGCGTAGATGAAGCTCTACCACACAACCGCCGGGAATTTTGTTGAGGAAGAGGGCCAGTTCTACCAAGTGGACGGAATCGCATGGGACGAGCTTCTGGCACTAGAAAATATTGCAGAGCATCTCTCGGCGGTGATCGCGCAGGGAAAGCAGTCGCAGGACTTTCAAGCTGCAAAGCTGCTGGCGCCGATCGAACAGCAGGAGGTATGGGCCGCCGGGGTTACATATTACCGCAGCCGAGGCGCGCGCATGGAGGAATCAAAGAACGCGGGTGGAGGCGATTTCTACGATCGTGTCTACTCGGCGGAACGGCCTGAGCTGTTCTTCAAGTCCACCGCCAGCCGCACTGTGGGAGCGGGCGGCAAAGTGCGGATTCGCGCCGATGCACACTGGTCTGTACCGGAGCCGGAGCTGACGCTACTGGTGAGCCCCGGCGGCAATATCACGGGCTACACCATCGGCAACGACATGAGCTCGCGCGACATTGAAGGCGAGAACCCACTCTACCTGCCACAGGCCAAGGTGTACAACGGTAGCTGCGCGCTCGGCCCCGGCATTCTGATCAGTGCGGGTCCGCTGCCGCATTCGACGGAAATCATGCTGGAGATTATGCGTCGTGGGCTGATCGAGTTCTCTGGATCTGTGGCTCTTACGGAGTTGAAGCGAGACCCGAAAACGTTGGTCAGCTACCTGATGCGGGACAATTCTTTTCCGCATGGATGCTTTTTGATGACAGGTACGGGCATTGTCCCTCCTAATTCCTTCACGCTGGCCAGCGGCGACCGCATACGCATTACCATTGAGCCCATCGGCACGCTGGAAAACGAAGTGGCGTGAATTGGCCTACTCTGCGTCGCGCACGCAACGGAATCCAACGCCGCCTGATCGGTCATAGCTGGGTGCCATTAGAAGCACCTTGCTGTGCTCGTCGTTGCGGTAGGCCTGCGGGAAGTACCAGATGGAGCCTTGTGGCTGGTAGTATTCGCCGCCGCGCACAACTGCGGTGCGTGTGTGCTCGTCCATAAATTCATCTGTCCATTGCCAGACGTTGCCCACCATATCCATCACGCCATACGGGCTGACGCCGGCAGGATGTGCGTCGACCGGGTCGGGCCCGCGCATAAAGCGGCCGTTGTCCGGCGTCGGCACGTTAGCCGGGTTCCATTGGTTGCCCCATGGGTACATGCGACCATCCGTGCCCTGCGCTGCCAGTTGCCACTCCCACTCGTGCGGCAGGCGTTTGCCAGCCCACTTGGCGTAGGCGCGCGCATCCTCTAGCGAAACCCAGGTGACCGGGCGGTTTGCCCATCCCTGAGGGTAGGTTCCGTTCTTCCAGTCGCGCAGAAAATTCAAACCGTCTTGCGGTGCGTAATGCGTAGCGTCAAGAAACTGTTTGAACTGCGCATTGGTCACCGGAAACTTGTCGATGAAGAACGACTTGATCTGTATTGTGTGCTCGTGGAAGCGGCGCGGCGAATCCTCCCAAGGATATTGCACGTCCACGCCATTGTCTGCGCCGCCTTCGATCTCTGTGCCACGCACCTGGAAGATGAAGTTGCCGCCGGGAATGTGCACCATGCCGGTTGGCGCCTCGTCAGCTTGCGCGGTCGGAGAAATCTCCACCATGCTTTGTGGCAGCACAGTCCACTGGTGCGAAAAGTGCGCGAGCGGCTGCGCGGTAATCTCCGCCATGTGCTTCATCAGAGCTTTCATCGCCGGATCTGGCTCGCCGGGCGTGGCGAGGATAGCGCCGTATCCGTGGGCCTCGATGGCGAAGCTCAATGCCGCGTCTTGCCCATTCGCCTCGGGTTTCAGCTCGACGCCATGGTACAGGTCAAAGTAGCGCATGCCCGGCATGAGCGGGACATCCATCTGCCGTCCGCTGATGTCGTAGGCAGCGCGGTTCACAATGGTCCAGACGGTCTGCTGATCAAGCGGCCAGCGGCTGGCGTAGACACCGTAGTTGTGCATCGTGTAGAGCGGTTCCCATTCAGGACTTACAAGGAATAGAGCGATTCCGCGCTCTATGGCTGCTACGCGCCGTGTGGCTTCGGCGTCGCGTGGGGTAATGCCGTTCCAGATGCCCCAGACGTTCTCCCAACTCTCCCAGCCCGCCCCGTTGAAGAAGGCGAATTGCAGGTCGTCGGTTTTGTCTTTTGCCCAGCGGTCGCTAATGTTGACCATGTGGCGGGTTTCGAGCCACTTGAAGCGGTCCACCATGGGAATAAAGGGGAACTTGTACTGCCCCCAGTTCATCACGTTCCAGGCCAACGCTTCGTCGCTCGGGCTGGATTCGGGCTCGAAGGCGAGTGGATGGCCGATCTTTTCCGCGGCGAGTGAGAAGCCCAACGGTACGCCGTCCTGCGTATCGCCGTTGATACCATCCGCATTGATCTCTTTCATCAATGATGCAATGGCCTGCGGCCAGGCCTCGGGCGGCTCGTGAGTGCCCTCATCCCACATCATCATGGGAAAGAGCACGCGCACTCCGCGGCGGTGAAAATCGGAGACCATCTGGCGCACTCCCTCTACGCCGCCGGGCATGGATTGCACCATTTGCAGCTGGTTACGGTCATCGATGCCCATGTTGGGATAGGTAGCCCACACCAGCACGGCATCAATGCCGCCGTAGCGCTTTTCCAAGTCCTGGAGATAACGGTCCACGGTATAGCGGCCGGCAACCGGGTCATAGAAGTAGCGGTCCTGCACCATCATCTGCGGCTGGATAAAGCTGGACTGTGTCCAGCGCAGGGGCGGCAGCTCATAGCGCGTTGGGTCGTAGTCGATGCGGATACGGCGCTCGGCACGCCAGTGCTGCAGGTCGGCGAGCCAGAGGGAATGAATATGCGGCGCACAAAGATACAGCGGGGTTTCCCAGGCATGTTGCAGATTCATGCACGCCGGTGGGGGAATCTGCTGCCCGTCGGCGTGATACAGCGTATCCTGCGCTGCCGCACCCAGGACAAACGCACTTGCAAGGATTCCTAGATACGTTGTGCAATGCATCAGCCTAGCCTTCTCCTCTTGTTCTGGACGGGCTCGCGGCGGGTCCGGTACAGCCGGGGCTTGAAAAGAAGTCAAGCATTCTCAGCCAGCAACGCCTCTACCTCGGCCCGTGTGGGCATGGAGGCCTGTGCGCCACGCCGCGTCACGGACACCGCGGCTGCGGCTGAGGCAAAACGCGCCGCAGTCCAGCGGTCATGGCCCTCCATGAGCGCAACGGCGAAGGCGGCGTTGAAGCAGTCTCCGGCGCCCACGGTGTCAATGGCTTCCACAGGGAAGGGGCGTACCCAAGCTGACTTGCCGCCCGCCGCTGCAACGTAGACCCCTTCGGAGCCACGCTTCAGCACGACACCTTTTAGTCCTCGGTCGAGCAATTCACGCGCAGCAGTCTCGGGTTCCAGCTTTCTCTCAAGAAAGAAGTCTGTCTCAACTTCGTTGGGAGTAAACCAGGCGGCCTGGCGCCAGATTTTTTCAGAAAGTGGAGACGCAGGGCCGGGGTCGAGCATCACGGGAACGCCTGCTTTTGCACAGAGTGCAAATGTGTGGGAGAGTGTCGCCATCGGCAACTCCAACTGGCAAAGGACCATGCCGGCGGAGTGAATCAGGGCCTCATGCTGGTCGACGTATTCCGGGGTGACTTTGTGGTTTGCACCGGAAACCACAACGATAATGTTGTGTCCGCCCGGAGCCACCACGATGGATGCGACGCCGGAATGTCCGGGCACACGCGCGACTGCCTCAGTGCTCACACCGGCTGCATTGAGGGTGTCGAGAAGTGCCTGGCCAAATACGTCGTCGCCGACCATGCCGACCATGTGGACTGGATAGCCCAGTCGTGCGACGCCAACGGCTTGATTGGCGCCCTTGCCACCCGGGGTGGTCGTGAAGTCGATTCCGATCAGGGTCTGGCCTGGTACCGGAATCTGCGGTGCCCTTGTGACCAGGTCCATGTTGATGCTGCCCACAACAACGATTGGTTTACGATGCGTGCTTGCCATGGTCGTACCCTCGATGTCAGTAAAGCGGTGCAAGCGCCACAGCGCTCAGCCCCAGCGCGAAAAAGATAAACATCAACAACAGGAGTAGCCGGGCCGACTGTGGCGCCCCGGCAAACTCGCGCCATGCAAAGACTCCCCAGCAGGCGGAGACCATGGTGGCTCCCTGGCCGATGGAGTAGGAGACGGCAGGCCCCACCAGATGCGCACCCGAAGCCACAAAGTTGGCCACTGCTCCCGTGCACCAGATTGCGCCGCCCAGCATGCCCGCCGCGTGCCAGCCAATCGGTGCGCGCTGGTAATCCGCACCATCCACGGGCGGCTTGCCGTCCAGCGGACGCGCCATCAGCAGCAGGTTTGCCGGGACAGTGGAAACCAGGACGCCTACGGCAAAGAACAGCGCAACGGCATACGGGCCGGAGGCCGGCTTCGCGTTCATGGCGCGCGCTACAAGCGGGTAGAAACTGCCCATCAGCACGCCCGCGACGAGGCTGAGAACAATGCCTCGCGTGGTTGCTGCCCGGGCGGAACCCTCGCGCTTGCGGTAGGCCGCGGCGTCCGTCACAATCGCCATCGCAACCAGTGCCACTCCGCCAAACAGCAGCAGGGGATTGCCTGCAGGACTGACCAGATAGCTGGAAACTGCGCCAATCACCAGCGCCAGCCCGATTCCCACCGGGAAGGCAACCGCCAGCCCGGCGACATCGATAGCGGCCACCAGCAGCAGATTGGCCACGTTGAACAGGATGCCGCCGCAGACGGCCCACACCATTGTCGAACGAGGCGCGTGCAAGACGGCAGCTACAAACGATGGCCCTGTGTGGCCCAAACTGCCTGCCGTCAGTCCGCAGAGCAAAGCCCCCGCGAACAGACCGAGCGCGTAATCCCAATAGAAAAGCTGGAATCGAAAGCCGGGGCAAAGCTTGAGCGTGTTGGCCCACGAGCCCCAGCAAACCATGCTGACAAGCATCAGAAAGAGCGCGGCTTGGTACGTCTCAGGAAGAAACATCCCCGTTGCCCCCATTGGCGCGATCACTGCGCTGCAACTTGGGAACCATAGCGTCTCAGACTCTTTGGACGCAAACCGAAGGATTTCATCCTCTCAGATTGCGTCCGGGCGTGAATCCGCGCGTTACTGCTTTGCTGCTTTGATGGCCTCAGTCAATGCAGGCACCACTTCGAACAAGTCGCCGACGATGCCATAGTCGGCCACCTCGAAGATGGGAGCGTCGGGATCCTTGTTAATGGCCACCACGCACTGCGAGCCTTTCATGCCGACAAGGTGCTGGATGGCGCCAGAGATTCCCACCGCAATGTAAAGCTTTGGCGAGACAGTCTGGCCGGAGCTGCCCACTTGCCGCTCCATGGGCAGCCAACCGTTATCGCAGATGGGCCGCGAGGCGGCCATTTCCGCGCCTAGCGCCGTAGCCAGATCCTGGATCAGTGGAAGGTTTTCAGCTTCTTTGATACCCCGGCCCACGCTGACGATCATGGCCGCTGAACCCAAGTCAACAGTCTGCGCCGAGTCCCGGAAAGGTTCACCGGGTTTGGTGCGAATCTGGACTGCTTCAATGGCCGGCGTAAAGACCGAAACCTCTGCACCGCCGGTCTCGATTACCTCTGCGCGAAAGGCGCCCGACTGCACAGAGATAAAGCAAGGTCCGCCGCCGGTGTGGCGATAACTTCCGTTCAGCCGTCCTTGCAGCAGCTGCCGGATGAAGACGGGCCCTTCACCAATGCCTGTCACATCGCCAATGAGTACCTGGCCCAGTCGAGCAGCCAGCGCAGGCGCGTAGTCGCGCACCTGGTAAGTATGTGGAAACACCACATATTCCGGAGCTTCTGCCCGAAAAAACTGCTCCAGTGCCAGCGAAAAGCCGTCGGCAGTGTACGTGGTCAGCAAAGGATGCTCCACGCGCACGACCTTGCCGTTTGCCTTGCCGGCAACCTCGGCCGCCAGAGACTCGGTTTGCGACCCGATGAGAACCGCGTTGGCGGCCAGATTGAACTGCGCAGCCAGACGTTGTCCAGCAGCTAGTGCTTCCCAGCTGATGCGGCCAACACGACCTTCCCGTTGCTCCAGTACTATCCAGACACCGCTCATAGGACGCGCACCTCAAACTTGAGTTTTTCCACCAGCGCCGCTGCGGCTTCCTTGGCTGAGCCTGGCAAAATCTGCGTGGACTTTTGTTTCTGTGGTTGGGCAATGCGCTCCAGGGCGACCATGGCTGATGCAGGAACCCCCAACTCTGCAGGGTTGATGCGCCGCACCTCCTTGGTTTTGGCGCGTTTGATGCCCATGAGGGTGGCGTAGCGCAGCTTGCTGCCTCCAGATTGGATGGTCAGCACAGCCGGCGTGGGCAATTCGATGTTCTGAAACCAGCCCTCCTCCAATTCGCGCTTAACGTGGAGACCTGTCGTGGTTTTTTCCACGTGCAGGATGAGAGAAGCATGTGGAAGCTCCAGTAATGCAGCGAGGATTACGCCTGTTTGCCCGTAGCCCAGATCGTCCGACTGGAGGCCTGTCAGGACCAGGTCGGGGCTCTCAGGCTTGACCGCCTCGGCCAGAAGCTTAGCCACGCTGAGAGCATCGCGTTGGTTCAAGTCGTCGCAGTCGATATGTATGGCCCGGTCGGCACCCTTGGCGAGTGCTTCGCGGATCGTAGACCCGACCCGTTCAGGTCCGGCACTGACGACCACAACCTCGCCGCCGTTTTTCTCTTTCAGTTGCAGTGCTTCCTCGAGCGCGTAGGCGTCGGACTCATTCAGCGCCCACTGGAGGTCAGTTTCTTCAATCCAATTGCCAGCGGCGTCGATGCGCACCTGCGCATCCCGCTCCGGCACCTGTTTGATGGCGACAATGATTTTCATAAGGTATGACTCCCGTTAATCTTAACCGGCGCTCCCGGACTCCGTGCTGGGCAGGCTGCGCGCAGTCAACTGGGCAATATCCAAAAGCTGCGGTACGCCCTCGCCCTCAGCGGCCAGTGCGTCACGAAACATGCTGTTGCAGAAGGGGCAGGCAGTTCCCACCATGGTTGCTCCCGTGCCTGCCAATTCTCTGGCGCGCACATGACTAACCCGTTCGCCGGGCTCTTCGCCGAGGAAGGCCAGCCCACCGCCGGCTCCGCAGCAGAAGCTGCGCTCGTGCGAGTGAGGCGCCTCTACAAGGCCACCTGCACGCTCGACTACCTCGCGCGGTTGCTCGTATGTGTTGCGATAGCGGCCCAGATAGCAGGGATCGTGATAAACAATCTTCTCCTGGCTTTGGACGAGCGGCAGTTGGCTAAGGTGCCGAGCCAGAAACTCGCTGTGGTGTTCTACTTCGGGCGGTGTACCGTATTCCTTCCAATCATCCTGGATGGTGCGCACGCAATGGGGGCAGATGGAGACGATTTTCTTTACCTTATTCTGCGCAAAGGCCTCTAGATTGGCCTCGGCCAGTTGCTGGAAGACGAGGTCGTTGCCTAGCCGGCGCACAGGGTCGCCGGTACATTTTTCTTTGCGCAGCACGCCGTAGCTGGCGCCCAGGTATTCCATCACGCGGGCAAAGTCGGCCACGATCTCGCGGCCCTTGGGGTCATAGCCGCCCATGCAGCCCAGCCACAG
The DNA here is from genome assembly GCA_021780075.1 of Acidobacteriota bacterium. Classification (GTDB taxonomy): domain Bacteria; phylum Acidobacteriota; class Terriglobia; order Terriglobales; family Acidobacteriaceae; genus Telmatobacter. Next base: position 20,985 of record JAJXZL010000052.1, on the reverse strand, counting down.
GCAATATTCCTGCGTGCCGTCAAAGATGGGCAGCGCCTGCTTCTGGATAAATTTGTCGCGCTCGCCGGCACTTATGCCCAACGCATTTGAGCCGCGTTCGAGAGCCAGGAAGAGCTTGCCGCCGTGATCGTCCTCCCATGCGCCGGTGTTGACCGCGCCGCGCCGCAGACCCACGATAATGGGCACGTGCTCGATACCCACGGGGCACTGATACTCGCATGCGCCGCAACTGGTGCACTCGAAGACCGCATCCTGCGCAATGTACTTGCCGAGTAAGGGCTCATCCGATGCCGGGCCGAATTCGTTGAGGTAGCCGCGCAGGCCGAGGATGATTTCCTTGGGATTCAGAAGCTTGCCGGTGTTTGCGGCGGGGCAGTGCTCGGTGCAGCGCCCGCACTCGACGCAGGAATAGGCCTGCAGGCTTGCCAGGCGAGTGAGATCCTTGCCGGTCACCAGCCCAAAGTCTTCATCTCCAGCGAGCGGAGGGATTTTGCTGAAGCCTCCGCGCGAAAGAAAGACCGTGGCAGGACTCAGGACCAGGTGCAGGTGCTTGGTGTGAGGAATGATGGGCAAAAACGTGAGCAGGGCCAGTGTGTGTATCCACCATAGCGCGGTTGCGGTGGGGCTTGCGTTTGCTACAAAGAACGAAGCCAGGTAAGTGACCATTAAAACGAAGATGAGCAGGGCAATGAAACCGGATTCGTAGGACAGTTTCTTGCCGAGCCAGCGAGGGCGAACGAGAAACCGGCGTACGAAGAGGCCAAGGATGCCAACGGCACATGCGAGGGCAAAAACTGCGGCGAAGCAGAAGTAAAAACCGCCGATTATGCTTTTGGGGTCAAGAAATCCTATGCCCAGCCCTACGGCGAAGTGATTGAGTGTGACCAGCACAAAAGCGCAGAATCCCCAGAAGACGAAGGCGTGAGCCAGTCCCGGCAGAGGCCGCTGGCGGATCACCTTGGCCTGGCACATCACTTCCCATACAAAATCGAAGATGCGCCTACCGATGGGGAACAGGCGGAAATCGGCATCTTTTTTCGAGTGGAGAATCTTGTCGAGGACCACGCCGAAGCGCTGCCAGAAAAGGAAGGCAGATGCTGCGGCGAGTCCGACAATGAGGAGCCTCTCCCAGAGGGAGAAGTGTTGAGGTTCGGCCAGCGTTGCGGGCAAGAGGATCATAGGCGAACTAGCAAGATACAGGATTAGAGTGGAAGATGTCGTGTGATGGGTAACACTGCACATGGACTCAGCAACGCAGAATTTTGGGAGATTGAATTCCTTTGGTGGCGTTGCGTGTGTCAATGACTAGCTTCGAATGCTCGACGATGGCTTTGTAGTCGTAGCTGGAGTGATCGGTGACGATGATCACCGCGTCGTAATGGGCAAGATTGTCGAGCGGCGTGTTGGTCATGTTGAGGGCGTAGTGACGGCCCTGACCCACGCTGGGGAAATAGGGATCGTTGTAGGCGACTGTGGCACCCTTGTCGCGCAGCAATTCGATGATGGTGAGCGAAGGCGATTCACGCAGGTCGTCGATATCGCGCTTGTAGGCCAGTCCAAGCACCAGGATCTTCGATCCCTTGATGGATTTGGAGTGTTCGTTGAGTCCGTTGCCAATCTGCTCGATGACAAAATACGGCATGTCAGAGTTGACCTCGCCCGCCAGTTCGATGAAGCGCGTGTGGAAGTCGAACTTCTTGGCTTTCCAGGATAGATAAAACGGGTCGATGGGAATGCAGTGTCCGCCGAGGCCAGGGCCTGGATAGAAGGCATGGAAGCCGAAGGGCTTGGTCTTGGCGGCGTCGATGACTTCGTGGATGTCGATTCCCATGCGCATGCAAAGCTGCTTGAGTTCGTTCACCAGCGCGATGTTCACGCAACGATATATGTTTTCAAGCAGCTTGGTCATCTCCGCAGCGGACGGGCTGCTGACGGGTACCACGCGGCGGAAAATCGTCCCGTAGATGGTGGCGGCGAGCTCCGCCGCAGCAGGTCCACAGCCGCCGACGACCTTGGGAATATCGTGGCGGGATACCGAATCATTGCCGGGGTCTTCGCGCTCGGGCGAGAAGGCCACATGTACGCCGGATTCGCCCTGAACGCGGGCCACGCGCAAACCGTGCGGGTTGCCCTTCTCCAGCAGCGGCACCACGAGTTCATCGGTTGTGCCGGGATAGGTGGTGCTTTCAAGCACGATCAGCTGACCTTCGTGGATGTGAGGCGCGATCGCTTCCACAGTGCCCGTGACATAGCTCAGGTCAGGCTCGTGATACTCATTCAGCGGGGTGGGCACGCAGATGATGACTGCGTCCATCTGTGCGATCTCAGAGTAGTCGGCTGTGGCGTGGAAGCCGGCCTTTTGCGCTTCCTGAATCATGGCGGGCAGAATGCGCACGATGTAGGAGCCGCCCTCATTGAGCGTTTTCACCTTGTCCTGCGCAATATCAAAGCCCGTAACGCGAAACCGCTCGCCGCTGAACAGCAGTGCAAGTGGCAAACCCACATATCCCATGCCTACAATTCCAATGCGGGCCTGCCGTGTTTCAACTCGTTTCTTGAATTCGGTTGGGGAACCTGCCATGTCAGTTGTCATGTCACAGATTGTATGACGTTACGTCTTCTTGGCACCAGATCATCGCGGCAAAACCAGATACAACATTGGTGTAGCGCCGGGTAGTATTCTCTTGGTTGTGAATTATGCCGGTGCAGTTGCCGGCTTGCATTACTTTGGAGGCTCAGTTGACTACTTACCTTGTGACGGGTGCGGCGGGGTTTATCGGCCGCTCGATTGCGGCGGCACTGCTGGCGCGCGGTGAAAACGTTCGCGGTATTGACAGCTTTATTACGGGCAAACGCACCAACCTGGTGGGTTTGGAGGCGATGGACTTCATCGAGGGCGACCTGACGGACCCGGCGGCGTGCGCCCGCGCATGTGAAGGCGTGGAAATTGTTTTCCATGAGGCAGCACTGGCGTCTGTCCCTCGCTCGGTGGCAGATCCCGTCAGTACCAACCAGAATTGCGTGACGGCGACGCTGAACCTGCTGATGGCCGCGCGGGCCGCAGGCGTGCGACGCGTGGTCTATGCGGGTTCTTCATCGGCCTATGGCGACACGCCCACGCTGCCCAAGCATGAGGGGATGCTGCCGAATCCCATTTCGCCGTATGCCGTTGCCAAACTGGCAGGCGAGCACTATATGCGAGCTTTCGCGCGTGTCTATGGGCTGGAGACGGTCGTTCTGCGTTACTTCAACGTCTTTGGGCCGCATCAGGATCCGACGTCGCACTACTCGGGCGTTCTGGCAATTTTCTGCCGCAGGATGCTGGCCGGAGAGCAACCCACCATTTATGGCGACGGCGAGCAAAGCCGCGACTTCACGTATATCGACAATGTGGTGCATGCGAACCTGCTGGCCGCTGCGGCTCCGGCGGAAAAGGTGAGTGGGCAGATGATGAATGCCGCGACAGGCAGTCGGATTACCTTGAACGACACATTCAGAATTCTGCGCGACCTGACTGGCTACAAGGGTGAGCCGATGTATGCCCCGCCTCGTGCCGGCGACATCCGCGATTCACTTGCCGATATTCGACTGGCTGGAGAACTGCTTGGTTACAGTCCCATCGTTGATTTTCGCGAGGGATTGCGGCGCACCGTCGAGTGGTATCGGCAAGGTGAGTAAGCCTTGGAGCATCTCGCTGGGGAGTAACCCAGCGAGATGCTCTATGGAACGCGTGGTTGGGTCGTAGCGATTCCGATAACCTCAGTGGCGGTAGGTGGCGGGGGCTGCAGCGTGTGCGCGCCGGTTTGCGCCGCATGCAACACATCTCCGGGTACGATGCCCAGAATAAGCGTTGCTGCAACGGCAAAGAGCAGAGCTGCAATGACAGCTACGCCGGCTCGTGGCTCATAGCTGCGTGTCAGGCCAGTCTCGTCGGAGGGGCGCTGCGCGGCTGCAAAGGCGAGGCGAAGGTAGTAGGCCGCGGCCAGACCTGAGTTGAGCAGGCCGATGATGGCCAGCCAAACCGCTCCGCCGCCCACTGCTGCCGAGAAGGAGTAGAACTTGCCGAAGAAGCCTCCGGTGAAGGGAATTCCAACCAGCGAAGCGAGGAAGAAGATCAGCAGGCCGCCCAGCAAGGGCGAACGATAGATCAGCCCGCGAAAGTCCTGAATCATCGGCAGATTTTCGTCGTATCCGCTGACGACTGTGACGACAGCGAAGATGCCCACGTTCATGGCGGCGTAGGCTGCCACATAGAAGCTGGCTGCGGCAATGCCCGCGTTACCCATCCCAGCGAAGGCTGCCAGCAGGTAGCCGGCATGAGCGATCGATGAGTAGGCCAGCATGCGCTTCACGTTCTGCTGGCGCAGCGCGGCCAGGTTGCCCACGGTCATTGAGAGCACCGCAACGATTGAGAGGAGCGGCGCCCAGACGGAGTGGAGTGTGGGGAACATCTCATATACCACGCGCAACAACAGGGCGAATGCGGCTGCCTTTGGCGCCGTGGACATCAATGCAACGACAGGTGAAGGAGCACCTTCATACACGTCGGGCGTCCACACGTGGAAGGGCACCGCCGAGACCTTGAAGAGTATTCCTACAAGCATCAGAGCCAGTGCCGCCAGTACCAGAGAGTGGTTCTGTGCGGAGGGCGCTAGATTCGCAATATCGTAAATCTGCGTGGTTCCGGTTGCGCCAAAGATCAAAGCGACGCCATACAGGAGAAATGCGGTGGCGAACGAGCCGAGCAGGAAATACTTGATGGCTGCTTCGGGCCCTCGGGCGGTTTCCTTCCGGTAGCCGGCCAGAACGTAGGTGGCGATGGAGGAGATTTCGAGAGCGATGAAGACGACGAGCAACTCAATTGCGGCGGTCAGCAGGCACATGCCAACTGCGCCAAACACGACCAGTGCGTAGTACTCGCCCTGATGATGGCTATCTTCCGGCAGCGAGTCCAGCGAAAGGAGTAGCGCGACAAGAACGATGCCGCAGATGAGGGCATGAAAGAACACGGTGAATGGGCTGGTTTCAACAGTCGCGTAGAAGCCGGTTCCGACGGGCAGAGAAAGCTGCCAAATGCTGGCCAAGTAGGCCACTGCGGTACCCGTAGCGGCCACCCAGCCGAGCGAACGTCGCGGCAAGCCTGGCGGCAGCGAGGCGTCCACCAGCATGACGAGGACACCGGTTAGGGTGAGGATCACCTCGGGGAGAATTCGATAGATGTCGGGAACAGAATTCACTGCTGGCCCTCCCCTTGGAATGAAACGCTCAGACTGGATGCAGGCAAGGCGGTCGAACCTTTCAGTGCGGGAATGCCGATGCGATTCTCAATGGATGGGATCCAGATGGCAGGTGCAAGTCCCATCACCAACATCAGGATGGCCAGCGGCCACAGAACGGCCAGTTCACCGAGTCGCAGGTCTGCAGCGGGCCGCATGGCGAGCTCACTTTCAGGTCCATAGAAAAGTCTTTGCACCAGCCAGAGCATGTAGGCTGCACCAAGGATTACGCCCAGCGTGGCGGCGATGGCCCATCCGTGACTGACGCCTGTGAATGTGCTGGAGAGAATAAGGAACTCGCCGACAAAGCCGTTCAGCATGGGCAGCCCGATCATAGCCAGCGACGTGATGACGAAGAGGGTTGCCGTCTGGGGCACCCGGCTTGCGAGGCCACCGTAGGCGGCAATCTGGCTGGTGGCGTAGCGCGTTTCCAGGATGCCGAGCAGCAGGAACAGTGCGGCGTCCACCACGCCGTGGTTCAGTATCTGGTAAATTGCGCCATCCCATCCGGTAAAGGTGAGTCCGTAAATACCCAAGGTGATCAGGCTGAGATGGCTGATGGCCGCAAATGCCAGGAGCCGCCAGAAGTCGCGCTGTACCAGCGCCAGGCACGCACCGTAAAGGATGCCGATCACCGCGAGCGCAACGAGAATGGGTGCCACCGCGCGCGATTGCACAGGGAACAGTCCCACATGGAAGCGCAGCATGGAATAAAGACCGAGCTTGCCGGCGACTACCATTGCCATCGCAACCGGCGCCTCGGTGAAGGTGTCTGCCAGCCAGCCATGGAGAGGGAAGACCGGCACCTTGACCGCAAAGGCGAACAGGAACGCCAGGGCTACCCACCACAGAGCACCTGTGGGCATGGAACCGCTGTCAATGAGCAGCCGCAGCTCGACAAAATCAAATGTGCCCGTGCGTGCGTAGAGCCACAGGATGGCGACCAAAAGTGGGGCTGAAGGAATGAAGGTGAAGAGGAAGAACTTGATTGCGGCCTTTGGCCCGTCCTTGCGGCCGTACATGGCAATCAGGATCGCCATGGGTACCAGCGACAGCTCCCAGAAGCCGTAATAGACCATCAGGTCGAGCGAGATGAAGACGCCGAACATGGCCGTCTGCTGCACGAGAAAGAGCGCATAGAAAACCTTGCGCCGGTCCTTTATGGCGTTCCAACTGGCCAGAACGCCTACTGGGGCAAGCAGCCCGACCAGCACTACAAGCCAGAGGCTCAGCCCGTCTACGCCCACATGGTAGAAGATTGCGGGATTTTCAATCCATGGCCGGTTGATTTCGTACTGGAAGCCGTGCTGGCCCAGAACAAAGTGTGCGGGTAGGTGCAGCGTGAGGCCGAAACTCACCAACGAGGTGAGCAGGGCGAGCCAGGCAGGCAGCTTTCCGCGGTCCGGCAAAAGCGCCACGAGTACCGCACCGGCCAGCGGGACCAACAGAATCCAAGTGAGAATTGACTCGTTTATTGCCATCTCTTAATGCCCCGCCACGTTCATGTGAAATACGGGAAAACTCGCAAGTACCGAGGTCCACGGAACCAGCACAAAAAGGAGCAGCGCGGCCGCGCCAAAGGCCAGCCAAGCCGCATACGAACGCAGATTGCCGGATTGCCACCGCTGCAGGATTGCCCCACCCAACAGGGCGATGCCGCCAAGCAGCCAAGCCAGGCCGCCAAGCACTGCGGTGTCCACCACCCATCCCAGGATGAACCGGGAGAAGGCGAGCAGTGGCTTGACGAAGGTGTAGCTGTAGATCTCGTCGACGAAATACTTATTGAGCAGGAGCTTGTAGCCGGTGGGCATGGCGGCAGCCAACTGAGCGGCGCCTTCGGGCCGCTGGTGGTAGAGCCTGTGAGCCATAAACCAGCCAAGCGCGGCCACAGCAACGGCCAGAAGGATGAGCAAAATTTCCAGCTGGGCGCTACCACCTTCGCCCGTCTGCCGACCGACAGCAGGCGCGAGAAATGCGCCGAAGCGTTCGATGCCGATCCAGCCGCCGCCAACCGAGAGCAGAGCGAGGATCGACAGTGGCCCCAGCATGGACCACGGGCTCTCATGCGGGTGGACATCGTGGCTGCGCGACTCGCCCAGGAAGGTGAGGTACCAGAGACGGAACATGTAGAAGGCGGTCAGCAAGGCTGTGACGACGCCGACGAACCAGAGAAGCTTGCCGGTTGTGCCTTGCAGGAAGGCTGCGTACAGGATCGCGTCTTTTGAGAAGAATCCGGCAAACGGAGGGAAGCCGGCAATGGCAAAGACGGCTGCAGTCATGGTCCAGAAGGTGACCGGCATCTTCTTTCGCAGGCCGCCCATCTTACGCAGATCCTGCTCGCCACCCATCCCGTGAATGACCGAACCAGCGGCAAGGAAGAGGAGCGCCTTGAAGAAGGCATGTGTCATGAGGTGGAAGATGGCCGCAGAGTAGGCTGTAACGCCGCAGCCGAGGAACATGTAGCCAAGCTGCGAGATGGTGGAGTAGGCCAACACCCGCTTGATGTCGTTCTGTACCAGACCGATGGTTGCTGCGAAAAGGGCAGTGGCTGCGCCGACGACTGCAACGACGCTGAGAGCAAAGGGCGAGCGGTCAAAGATGGCATGGGTCCGGGCGATCATGTAGACGCCCGCGGTGACCATGGTGGCAGCGTGGATGAGTGCAGAAACGGGTGTGGGGCCCTCCATGGCATCAGGCAGCCAGACGTAGAGAGGCAATTGCGCGCTCTTGCCGGTGGCTCCGAGAAGCAGGCAGAGCGCAATGACGGTGAGCACGCCGCCGGTCCAAGCAGGGCTTGCGGCAAGCTTTGCGCCGATCTCGCTAAAGCTGAGCGTGCCAAAGTTGGCGAGCAGCAGGAACATGCCGATCAGGAAACCGAAGTCGCCGATACGGTTGACGATGAATGCCTTTTTGCCTGCATCGGCGGCGGAGTTTTTCTTGTAGTAGAAGCCGATGAGCAGGTACGACGCCAGACCCACGCCCTCCCAGCCCACAAACATCAACAAGGCGTTGCCGGCGAGCACAAGAACCGTCATGAAGAACATGAAGAGATTCATGTAGCTAAAGAAGCGCCAGTAGCCTTCCTCGTGGCTCATGTAGCCGACGGAGTAGATGTGGATCAGGAAGCCGACTCCGGTGACGACCAGCAGCATGACCAGCGAAAGCTGATCGAAGACAAAGCTGAAGTCGACATGCAGCGCGCCGGCGTTGATCCAGCCGATGGGACAGGTCTCAGAGTAGGGCAGCACCAGGCCCGCGCCGCTTGCCTTGACGGCATTGAGCACCACGCCGAATGAGACAAGTGGCGCCAGCAGCGCAATCGCGGTCACCAGGCTTTTGGGCAACCGGCGGCCCAGGAGTCCGTTGATTACGAACCCGGCAAAAGGGAGCAGCGGAATCAGCCAGAGATTGAGATGTTCGTTCATAGTTTCATCAGGTCGATGCGATCGACGGCCAGGGTAGTGCGTGCGCGGAAAACGGCAATAATGATGGCCAGACCCACGGCAGCCTCTGCCGCGGCCACCATCATCACAAAGAAGACGAAGATCTGACCCTTCACCATATGCCACTGGTGGGCGAAGGTTACGAACGAAAGGTTCACGGCATTAAGCATCAACTCGATCGACATGAAGACAGTGATCAGGTTGCGTTTGATGAGAAAACCAATGACGCCGAGCGAGAACAGTGCGGCGCTCAATAACAGATACCAGGTGAGAGGAATCTCCTGCTGAAGCAGGTGCGAGGCGGGAGTCACTTGCCGTCCATCCTTTCTCCGTCGCCGTGACGGGCCAGGGCAACTGCGCCAAGAATAGCGATGAGTATCAGTACGGAGGTCACCTCAAAGGGGAGCAGCAGTTTGGTAAAGAGCACTGCACTCAGTTCTTCAGTTGAAGTGATGCCGTCATGGAGCGATGCCGAGCCGAGGCCCTGTGCCCTGAGGATCACGGTGGCGAGCACGCCGAGAATGGTCACCACAGCCGGGAAGCCCACGGCGCGCGCCACGCGACTGCCAAGCGTGCGTTCTTCGCGGCCGGCGTTCAGCAACATGACGACAAAGGTGAACAGCACCATGATGGCGCCGGCATAGACGATTACCTGCGCGGCGGCCAGAAACTCCGCACCCAGCAGCAGGTAAAGCACGGCCAGCGAGGTCATCACCACAATCAGCGACAAGGCGCTGTTGATAGGGTGGCTCTGTAGCAGGAGATTGATGGCTCCAGCCAGGCAGAGTCCGGCAAAAAGGACAAACAGAATCAGGTGCATCGTTCCGTCGCAGACTGGTAGTGCCGGAGCGAATCCCGGCAGGCTGAGGGAAGGCTCATGGAGCATGTTGCTGGCTCCGTCAAATGCCTTCCGGTTGTCACCTAGCGCGTCTCTCTGCAGGCCACACGATTCAACCGTTCAATCGTGTGGCAGCGCCGAGGGCGAGCAGTGCGCTTTTAACGATACGCAAGCCAGAGGCTTGTGCCCACAATGTTGAGGATGGCAAGCGGAAGCAGATACCGCCATCCAAAGTTCATCAACTGGTCATAGCGGAAACGCGGCAGCGTCCCGCGGACCCAGACATACAGGAAGAGAAAACTGAAAACCTTGAGCACGAACCAGAAGATCGGCAGCAGTGCATGAATCACAATGTTCTGAGGCAAGGGGATCAGGTTGCCAAAAGGGCTGGTCCACCCGCCAAGAAAGAGAAGCGTGGCCACACAGCCCACGGTGATCATATTTGCGTATTCCGCCATGAAGAACATGGCGAACTTCATCGAGCTGTATTCGGTGTGATAGCCGGCGGTCAGCTCGCTTTCGGCCTCGGGCAGATCGAAGGGCGAGCGATTGGTCTCAGCGTAAGCCGCCATGAGATAGATGAAGAAAGCGATGAACTGCAGCCCGCCGAAGATGTTCCAGCTGAGGATGCCTTTACTGGACTGACCCTCGACAATCACGCGCAGGTTCAGCGAGCCAGCCCGAAGCACCACGCCGACCAGCGAGAGTCCTAGCGCCAGCTCATAGCTGATCAACTGTGCCGAGGAACGGAGCGAACCAAGCAGAGAATATTTGTTGTTCGACGACCATCCCGCAAGCGCGATTCCGTAAACCCCAATTGAGGTAACACCCAGAATGACGAGAAGACCGATGTTCACGTCGGAAATCTGAAAGAGATGTAGTCCTCCCGGTCCCACATCGGGCGCACCGAAGGGGACAACGGCGATGGAGATCAGCGCGCAGCCCAGTGCAATGATGGGAGCGAACAGGTAGAGGGGCCTGTAAACCGCTGTAGGAATGATGTCCTCTTTCAAAAAAGACTTCGCTCCATCCACCAGCGGCTGCAGCAGTCCGAACGGACCAACACGGCTAGGTCCCCAGCGGTTCTGGATGCGGCCCACCAGCTTGCGCTCCAGCAGCACGGTGTAGGCGATGCCGAGCAGCATCACCACCGTGACCACAGCCACCTTGAGCAGGCTCCACAGGAAAAATTGCAAAATCGTCACGAGTTCTCAGCCTCTCTTGCCAAACTTCCCATCAATCCGCCGCAGTCTTCGCCAGTGCGGGCGCAGCCTGATGCCGATTCAGATCCTTCAATCCCGGGCTGTAACGCCCCAGGGTTCCGGAGGTAAACAGTCCGTCGTGTGCCGGGGTGATGGCCGCATTCGCCGTGAGTGCGGACAGCGGAACAAAGCCCGGCTCGCTGGGCACATCGTTGCCTCCAAAAAGATTGAGCCGGTCCATCTTGTACCCGGGGACCAGGCGTTCGATCTCGTCAAGCACGGCGAGGGGATCAAACGGACTCAACTTCGGCTCCAGCCCATTGGCGGCAAGCCACACCGCGTGGCGGTCTGCTTCGCCGGCTTGCGCACCGCGCGACTGGCCCAGGTCTGCCGTGATGCCGGTTGTGCCAAAGGGCACGAGGGTTTTGACATCTACCCCCATGGCTCCAGCCAGCCGGACAAGAATCTCGAAGTCCGGCTTTACACCGGAGCGGTCGGCCGCTTTTCTGGCCAATTGCACATCTCCGTAGGTATTTGTCACTGTGCCGGATTTCTCGTAGAGGCTGGCGGCAGGAAACACCACATCCGCATGAGCCGCTGTCTCTGTGAGGAAGATGTCGTGCACGATGACGAAGGTGTTCTTCAATGCCGCAGCATCCATGCCTGGCTTGGCAATCGGATTGGCTCCCACGACAAGCAATGCTGCAAGCTCGCCTTTTGCGGCAGAGGCGAAGATGTCCGGCAGCGCCTTGCCTGGCGCGGCGGGCATGCCGGGATACTCCGCGGAGAATTGGCCGGGTGCAGTGACGGGAACGTAGCCCGGCAGGAGGTCGGGCAGCAGGCCCATGTCTGCCGCGCCGCGCGAGTTCGCGTGGTCGCCGAGGAATGCAAAGCGCACATTGTCGCGCTTGAGGCCCCACTTGACCAGTTCTTCAAGCTCCGCGCCGCGATACTCCTGGCCGAGAATGACCAGCAACGACTCTTCAGCCAGCAAAGTTTCGCGAAAGGCCGAGCCGGCAATCACCTTGTCGCTTCCGTCCAGATGCGCGGCAAGGGCAGGGTAGCCGTCCGCGGGCAGTCGCAATACAGCTTTCGCCTGCCGCTCCAGCTTGATCTGTTTTGCATTGGCCACGTAGAGGCGCGCACGGTTCAGCCGCACGTTTGTGCGCAGGTTCCACGCCAGCAGCGGATGCTCCTCAGTCGGATTGCCGCCGATGAGCAGAATTGCCGGGGCCGTCGCCGTGTCACGCATGCTGGCAGTGCGTCCCTGGCTGCCGGCAAGGGCGCGGGCAAAGCCTGCGTAGTCCGCCGTCCGCTCGTGATCGATGTTGTTCGTCTGGAGCACGGTGCGCGCGAACTTCTGAAGCAGATAATTTTCTTCGTTGGTGGTCAGGTTGGAGCCGATGACTCCGATGGCTGAGCCACCCCTGGCGTCGCGAATCTCTTTCAGCTTGCCGGCTGCAAAGCGCAGCGCGTGCTCCCAGGAAGCAGGCTCCAGCTGGCCATTGGCATTGCGCACCAGAGGCTTGTTGAGCCGCTCGGGATTCTCGACAAAGTCAAAGCCGAAGCGGCCCTTGGCGCAGAGAAAGTCGCCGTTGATGCCGCTCTTGTCGCGATTGTCGGCCCGGATAATTTCAGATCCGATATTGGACTGGCGCACGCCCAGCGTTACCTTGCAACCGTCGGCGCAATGCGTGCACACCGTGGAGATGTGGTTCATTTCCCACGGCCGCGTCTTGTAGCGATAGCTTCCGCTGGTCAGCGCGCCGACCGGGCAGACGTCGATGCACATGCCGCACTGCTCGCAGTCGAGCGTGTCGCCGCCGTTGGGTGCAATCACGGCTCTGGCGCCGCGATTCTGGACGCCGAGCGCCCAGACGTCCATGCCTTCTCCGCACATGCGGATGCAGCGGTAGCAGAGAATGCAGCGGGGGCGGTCATAAAAAACCGCAGGCGACCACTGTTGCTCTTCGCGATGCTGTTTTGCCTCCGCATACAGGCTTTCGCCAGCGCCGTATTTGAAGGTCATGTCCTGCAGTTCACATTCGCCGCCAGCGTCGCACACCGGGCAGTCCAGCGGATGGTTGCCGAGGAGCAGTTCGATCGTGGCCTTGCGCGCCTGAGTAATCTCGGGCGAATCGGTAATGAAGACCTGGCCCTCGGCGACCGTGGTGGTGCAAGCGGTCTGCAGCTTGGGCACTTTTTCCTGGCGCACCACACACATGCGGCAGGCTGCCTGCAGGCTGAGTCCGGGATAGTAACAAAAAGCTGGAATCTCAATGCCCGCCTTGCGGCACGCGTCAATGAGCAGCGTCCCAGCGGGAGCCGTCAGCTTCTTTCCATCGACTGTGAAGGTTACGTCTGCCATTCGTCTCCAGCGCCCCTTACACTACGGCCACTTCAACATGCTTGGCGAACGGGCAGGGCTTGCCGTTCAGGTGGTCCTCGAACTCCTTGCGGAACTTCTTCACAAAGCCCAACGTGGGCATGGCCGCTGCGTCGCCCAGCGGGCAGAAGGTGCGGCCCAGCATGTTTTCGGCCAGATATTGAATGTTGTCAATGTCCTTCGCCGTGCCGAATCCCGCATGGAATCGGGTCAGCGACTTCTTGAGCCAGTCTGTCCCTTCCCGGCAGGGAATGCACCAGCCGCAGCTTTCATGCTGGTAGAAGCTGATGGTGCGCAGGGCAAACTCGACGATGCAGGTCTGGTCGTCAATGACAACGACGCCGCCGGAACCGAGCATGGAGCCGGCCTTGCCCACCTGGTCAAAGTCCATGCCCAGATTTTCGATTTCTTCGGGCAGCAGGACGGGCGTTGAGGAGCCGCCGGGAACAACGGCTTTCAACTTGCGTCCGCCGCGCACGCCGCCAGCTACGTCGTAAATGATTTTCTTGAGGTTGTAGCCCATGGGCAGTTCGTAGACGCCGGGCCGCTCAACGTGGCCACTGACGCCGAAGAGGCGCGTTCCACCATTGCGCTCAGAGCCGACAGCCGCATAAGCAGCTGCGCCCATGGATATGACGTGCGGAACGGTGGCAATGGTTTCTGCGTTGTTGATGACCGTTGGACCGCCGTACAGGCCGACGACGGCAGGGAACGGCGGCTTGATGCGCGGCACACCTCGCTTGCCTTCCAGCGACTCCATCAAGGCCGACTCTTCGCCGACTTCATAGGCGCCTGCGCCGGTCTGCGTGATCACCTGGAATTCGGTGTCGGAGCCGAAGATATTCTTGCCCAGAAAGCCCTTGGCATAGGCGTCGGCTACGGCCTTTTCCATGATTTCCAGCAGGTAGCGATACTCGCCGCGCAGGTAGATGAAGCCGAGCTTTGCGCCAATTGCGAGGCCCGCAATGATTGTGCCCTCAATGATTGAGTGGGGGTCATGCAGAAAGATCAGGTGGTCCTTGCAGGTACCGGGCTCGCTCTCGTCGCCATTGACCAGCACGTACTTGGGCTTGGCACTCTGCTTGGGCACGAACGACCATTTCAGACCGGTGGCAAATCCCGCGCCACCGCGGCCGCGCAGGTTACTGGCCTTCATCTCGTTAATAATCCACTCCGGCCCCTGCGCCAGACACTTCTTTGCAGCTTCGTAGCCGCCGAGTTCAACGTAGCGGTCGATATTTGCCGCTCCCTGGCCAAAGCGCCGGGTCACAATTTTGACTTCATCGGGATGCGAGACCAGCCTAGGCATGGGAGACCGTCCCTTCTGCTTTTGCCTTACCGCGATATTCAGCGAGAATGCCGGGCACGCTGTCGGGATTCAGCTCATCGTGAAAGTCGTAATTTACCTGGATGGCCGGCGCCCAGCAGCAGGCTCCGATGCACTCCACTTCTTCGAGAGAAAAGAGGCCGTCTGTAGTCACGCCCTTGTGTCCGATGCCCAGCTCATCTTGAAAGCGCTCAAAGAGGTCGTAGGCTCCGCGCAGCATACAACTGATGTTGGTGCATACCTGCACGTTGAATTTGCCTGCCGGCTTGAAGCGCAGCATCGAGTAGTAGGTGGCCACGTTGCGCACATCTAGTTCGGTAATGCCGATGCGCGCGGCGACTTCAGCGATGACCGCGTCAGAAAGATAGCCGATCTCGTCCTGCGCGTAGAGCAGCATGGGAACGAGGGCAGAGCGGCGCGCCGGGTACTTCTGAACCAGCGCGTCGAAGCGGGCCGCCAGCTTTGGCGAAAAGATGGTCATGGTTTCATTGCTCATTGCATCAACTCCCGCGCCCACGCTTCAGCGGCCATATCCATTTCTTCCTCGTCCCTGCTTGATCGTAGTCGCCCGGCTTCGGTCAGCTCTAACATCCCACTCCGCTCATCTTCGCGCTGCCAGGTTACCTTCGCCCCGCTACGCTGCAAATCCAACCATCTGTCGCCGTGCCGTACCGTGATTCGTTGCTCGCCCAGTTCTACGGTCGCCTGCCGGTCACCGTTCAATCCATGTGCCGCGGTGTAGCTGCGAAGCAGGGAAGCGAGCGATACCCACAACTCCGCATACAACTGCGCCGTGGCGGCCACTAGCGGTCAATCTCCCCCAGCACAATGTCGATGGATCCAATGACGGCCACCACGTCGGCCAGCATTCGACCTTTGCACATCGTCTCCAGTGCCTGCAGCGTTGCAAAGGAGGGATAGCGCATGTGCACCCGATAGGGCTTTGCGGTGCCATCTGAAACCACGTAATAGCCGGTCTGTCCATGGCCTGCTTCAACGCCCTGGTAGACTTCGCCGGCCGGCACGTTGAAGCCTTCGGTGACGATCTTGAAGTGATGAATCAGCGCTTCCATCTGCGTCTTCATTTTTTCGCGATCGGGGAGAACAATTTTTGGCGCGTCGGCCTTGACGGGGCCTTCAGGCATTCCATCCAGCGCCTGCTGAATGATCTTTATGCTCTCGCGCATTTCGATGAGACGCACAAGATAGCGCGCCCAGCAATCGCCTTCGGTGGCGATGGGCACTTTGAACTGAAATTTCTCATAGCCGGAGTAAGGCATATCGCGGCGCAGGTCGAAGTCCACGCCGGATGCCCGAAGCGGCGGCCCTGTGACGCCCAGAGCAATTGCGTCTTCCGGCGAGAGATAGCCCACGCCCTTCAGGCGGTTTCTGAAGATCGGATTGCCGGTCAGCAGGTTCGAGTACTCGTCGATCTTTTCCGGGAGGGAGTGGATGAAAGCCCGAACGCGGTCAAAGAAGTCCAGCGGTGGCTCCATCGACAGGCCGCCAATGCGGAAGTAGCTTGTCATCATGCGCTGTCCGGCCACAGCCTCGAAGATGCGCAGGATGTCTTCACGCTCGCGGAATGTATAGAGGAATACGGTGAGCGCGCCAATGTCCATGGCATGCGTGCCCAGCCATATAAGGTGGGAATTGAGGCGGCTCAACTCAGCCAGCACGACGCGGAGCCACTGTGCCTTTTCCGGAATCTCAAGCCCGAGCAGCTTTTCAACTGCTAGGCAATAACACAGGTTATTGGAGAGGGGGTCCAGGTAGTTGACGCGGTCGGTGAGCGGCACGACCTGCTGGTAGAACTTGGCCTCGCAGGTCTTTTCAATACCAGTGTGCAGGTAGCCGATCTCCGGGTAGAGGCGGACGATGATTTCACCGTCGATCTCTACCACCAGGCGCAGCACGCCATGAGTGGCAGGGTGCTGCGGCCCCATGTTCAGAACCATGTGCTGGTCTTTGGCGCCTTCAGCGGTGGGAGCTTCGAGGATGGGCGTGCCTGCAACTTCGGTCATCAGCGGTATCCCTCCACCGGGTAGTCCTTGCGCAGCGGGTGCCCTTCCCACTCATCCGGCAACATGATGCGGCGCAAATTGGGGTGTCCTTCAAAACGAATGCCGAACAGGTCGAAGACCTCGCGCTCATAATAGTTGGCCGAGGGCCAGACGAGGGTAATGGAATCGATTGCGGGGTTTGCCTCATCCACCAGCACCCGCAGCCGGATGTGCTCCTTAAAGGAGTGCGAAAGGATGTGGTAGCTCAACTGAAAGCGCGGCGCTGAAGGGAACCAGTCGACGGCTGTCATGTCTTCAAAAAAGTTGTAACCGGCTGCCTGTACCACGGCTGCCGCTGCTCGAATCGTCTCGGGAGTGACGGTCAGGGTTAGTTCGCCACGGTCGAACCTGGCATCCACAAGGGCCTCGGCATTCCAAGCCAGGATGGCCTTCACTGCCGGATGTTCCGGGAGTCCTTCGAGCACTGCTGCCTTGTCCGGCAGCGTCTTCATTGGTTCGTTGCCCATGCTAAAGGTCCGCCTTGTCCTGGCTCCAGTTG
The DNA here is from genome assembly GCA_021780075.1 of Acidobacteriota bacterium. Classification (GTDB taxonomy): domain Bacteria; phylum Acidobacteriota; class Terriglobia; order Terriglobales; family Acidobacteriaceae; genus Telmatobacter. The sequence goes on along the minus strand of JAJXZL010000052.1, from coordinate 3,951 downwards.
AGGATGCCCTTGCGCACAATGTAGTACAGTCCCACGGCCACGAACCCGAGATAGACCACCATCTCCCAGAAACCAAAGAGCCGGGAGCCGGTAATCTGAGGTAGTTTCCGGTAGATCACCGCCCACGGCATCATGAAAACCGCTTCCACGTCGAACAGGATGAAAAGCATGGCGACCATGTAAAAGCGGACGCTGAAGCGTCCGCGGGCATCGCCTACAGCCTCAATGCCGCACTCGTAGGCGGCCAGCTTGACGGCTGTGTTGCGATGCCGCCCGACGAGCCAGGAGGCCACCACCATACCCGCCCCAAGTCCAAAAGCGGCAAGTATTTGCATCAACAGCGGAAGATATTGCCAGTGATAGGGAATCATTTGGAACCCAGTCTGGATAGTGTTCTTGAAAGTTGTACCGGATGCACCGGTTACACCCGCCCGGCACAAGGGCCACTCGTTTGAGATTAGGTTTTCGACCTCATCACGTCAAGGCAATGGTTCGATTGCTCCGAAGAGCGACTGGTGCTGCGCATTCGTTTGTCTAAGCTGAAATCCCTGACGGCACATGGCCGACCGAGTGAGGGCTCGTGCTGCATTCAGCCCCCTTACTTGTATAAGCGAAGAGGGAGGGAAGTAACTGTGAGCGGCGTCACATATTTATTCCACATTTTTAGGAATAGGGATATTGGCTTTGTTCGACATGGCACAACCGACAGTGTGCGTGTGCGAAAGACTATCCGCAAACGCTGCTGGAACTTGAGCGGAGATTTTTGATGGAGCAGGCTTCCCGATCCAATTGAGAAAAGCAAAAATGAAAGGGGGGGTAGGGGTACCCGCATCGCTTCGCCGCAGCTTCCAGCTGAGGTGATGACTGGACGGAGTCCGGTGCGGAGCGGGAGCGGCGGTGTGGTTTCTGCTGCTCCAATTTCATTGTGCCGTATTGCGCGAAAATTCTATGCAAATTGGGTGGAGGATTTTCTGGGTGGGAGGCGCGGTTTCTCAGGTATGGATCGTCGACATTGCGGATTGATTGGGCTGAGTGGTGGGAGGACATAGTTCCATCATGCGCCTGCGGCGGGAAATTCTGCGCAAATGGGGTCGGGTATTTGCGCCATGGAATGAGTGGATTGCGGGAAAGGCGCGCGTGGGAGGGTTGACAGCGTTGGACACGAGCTTTTGCGGGTCTCAACGGCAGGGAACCTACAACTTCGCCCAAGGCGGGCCGCTGGGCACCCGGCAGGAGGAGTTCGCGTTTAGAATCGGCCTATGCACGAGGTGGTGGTGTATTCGCGCGAGGGATGTCATCTGTGCGACGTGGTGAAAGACACGCTCAAGCAGGTGGAGGGCGAGGCCGAGTTCGAGTGGCGCGTGGTGGATATTGACGGGGATCCGGTGCTGCGGGAGAAGTACAACGAGGAAGTGCCGGTGGTGTTCATCGACGGGCACAAGGCGTTCAAATATCACATGGACGGGCGGCAGTTTTTAAGGGCGCTGGCGGGAAGAGCGCGGAACGTCTGACTTTGCTGCGAGAGTCTGCTCCAAGATTTCCGGTGAGGTTGGAGTGTCGTCTTTCACTTTGGGCGCTGCGCGGAAGGATCCGGTCTGTTCGGCCATTGGGGTCGTGGTTTCCCACCCATGCCGCAAAAGGCGCGGCATGGATGGGGCACCTGGCTGTCTTTCAACGAGCCACATTCTTGGCAAACAAAACTCCTCTCAGCCCTTAGAATCGATGATTAAGCCACCTTCCTATCCGAAGCTTCGGCATGTTCCAGAGGTTCCCAATGACCCGACTGATTTTCATTCTTTGTCTCCTCGTTCCCTGCGCCAAAGCCCAATTCTTTGGAGGCGAGCCCATCGGAGGATCGAATGGTCCCGTTGCGCGCTTTCCGGGCCCTCAAAGCTACCGTGATCCTGAGACCGGGATTACATTCTACGTGGAGTCCGACGGGCTCCATGTAGCCGCAATCTCCAAGGAGGGGAAGATCCTCTGGGTAAGGGACCCATTCCACGACGCCAAACTGAGTGATTACAGGACGCACAAGCCACAAATCGTTTCCATCGGCAAAGGAAGCTGGTTGGTCAATGGAGTCCGGCGGAGAGATGTCCCTGCCATTCTGATCGGATTCAACTCCTCGCAATTCGGGGCGATGAAAATGAGCGATGGAGAATTTCAAATCTACGGCCAAGATTAGTCAGCGATCATAGGAAGCAAAATTGGCGGGTAGTCCGGTTTTCAGGAACGCAGGTTCTTCCACGACGGGGGGCCACCCGGCGTGCGGGGGGTAGTGGATTCCCAGGTCCCAAAAGCGGGACCTGGGGCACCTGGCGGCGGTGGCCGAGGTTCGTGGTTTCCCACCCTTGCCGCAAAAGGCGCGGCAAGGAACGGGCATCCGGCGGGCGGCGGGCGAGAGAGCCCGGGGCTGAAGCCCCCTTGTATGTGTTGCTTCGATTCAGGGGCCTGAAGGCCCCTGCTTCCTCCGAAGGGTGCGTGCACCCTGCATCGGCGGGTTGGGGTTCACGGTTTCCCAGGTCCCAAAAGCGGGATCTGGGAAGCCGGCTGATTGTCGGAAAACCACCCCCAGGGGCTAAAGCCCCCTTCGATTACTGGACTTATGTACGGGCTGAAGCCCGTACCCTTCAGCAGTGAGTTAATCAGGTACCCGGCGGCAAGAGAAAGCCGCACCTAGGAAGACTCTTCCGGGTGCGGCTCTCTTTCATTGGGGCAGGCTATTGCGCCGAAGGCGAGTTGGCCGCACCGCAGGTGCTTACTTGTCGGTGAGGGCTTCTACGCCGGGGAGTTTTTTGCCTTCGAGGAATTCGAGGCTGGCTCCGCCGCCGGTGGAGATGTGGGTGATCTGGTCGGCGACGCCGGCCTGATTGATGGCGCTGACGGAGTCACCGCCGCCGATGATGGAGGTGGCTGCCTTGTTGGCGGCGACTGCCTTGGCAATGGCGTTGGTGCCGACGGCGAAGCGGGGAAACTCGAAGACGCCTGCGGGGCCGTTCCAGACGATGGTGCGGGCGGTGGAGACGACTTCCTCAATGGCCGCGACGGACTTGGGGCCGATGTCGAGGCCCTGCCAGTCGGCGGGGAAATCCTTGCTGGTGTCCCAGGGCTGGGTTTTGGCGTCGGCGGCGAAGCTGTCGGCGAGGATGTTGTCGACGGGCAGCATGAGGTTGACGCCCTTGGCCTTGGCCTTGGCGAGCGCATCCTTTGCCATATCGATCTTGTCTTCTTCAACGAGGGACTTGCCGGTGGTGACGCCGAGGGCGCGCTGGAAGGTGTAGGCCATGCCGCCGACGATGACGAGCGTGTCCACTTTCTCGAGGAGGTTGGAGATGACGTCGATTTTGCCGGAGATTTTGGAGCCGCCGATGATGGCGACGAAGGGCTTCTCAGGCGCTTCGAGAGCCTTGCCGAGGTAGGTGATTTCCTTTTCCATGAGCAGGCCGGCGACGGCGGGCTTAAGGAAGTGGGTGATGCCCTCGGTGGAGGCGTGGGCGCGATGCGCGGAGCCGAAGGCGTCGTTGACATAGACCTCGGCGAGCGATGCGAGGGCCTTGGAGAAGGCGGGATCGTTGGCTTCCTCTTCGGCGTGGTAGCGGAGGTTCTCAAGCAGGAGGACCTGGTGCGATTCAAGCTGGCGGGCGAGTTCTTCGGCGACTTCACCGACGCAGTCGGGAGCGAAGGCAACGTTGATGCTCTCGCCGAGCTGCTTGTCGAGCAACTGACGCAGGCGATCGACGACGGGGCGGAGCGAGTACTTGGGATTGGGCTTGCCCTTGGGACGGCCGAGGTGCGAGGCGAGGATGACCTTGGCCTTGTGGCGCAGGGCGTACTCGATGGTGGGCAGCGTGGCCACGATGCGGGTGTCGTCGGTGATGGTGGAGCCGTCCTCGGTGAGCGGGACGTTGAAATCGACGCGGATGAAGACCCGCTTGTTGGTCAGGTCGATGT